>NZ_JAJHUO010000004.1:0-29831 GCF_020859565.1 Saccharothrix luteola
CGCACTCGTCCCCCGGTCGCGGCCCTGGGGGAGTGGGCCGCATCCGCGGATCGCGCGGCCCACCCCGAATCAGGGCCGCACGACAGAGGAACGCGCACGTCAGGCGGCTATGACGCGATTGGCGGAACTTTTTTCTAGACCTGGGGCGCGAGCACGGTGCCGTCCGACGAACGCACCAGGATGGCCTCCATCGGGCACGACTCGGCGGCGTCGACGATCGCGTCGTCCGGCTCGACCTCGGACTTCACCGGCGTGGCCGTGCCACCGTCCAACCGGAAGTGGTCCGGCGCGATCGACGTGCACATACCCGTCCCCATGCACGTGGCCCGGTCGACTTCGATCGTCCACTCGCTCATCGGTCTACCACCTCACCAGTAGTCGTTCGGGGCCTCGCACCAGTCTGCCCTTCTTGAACACGACCTCGTCGGCCAACTCCAGGTGCGGGAACCTATTGAGCAAGGTCGAGATGGAGACCTGCAACTCCATCCTTGCCAAGGGCGCGCCGATGCAGTGGTGCACGCCGTGACCGAACGCGAAGTGCGGGTTGTGCTCGCGGTGGAAGTCCAGCTCATGGGGGTTGGGGAACACCGCGGGGTCGCGGTTGGCCACGAGCCCGTCCACGAACACCGCCTCGCCGGCGCGGACGGTCACGCCGGACAGCTCGACGTCGGCGGTGGCGATCCGGGGGAAGCCGGGCGCGCCGGACAGCTTCGTGATCCGCAGCAGCTCCTCCACGGCGGCCGGCAGCAGGGACGGGTCGGCGCGCAGCTCCGCCAGCCTCTCCGGGTGCGTGAGCAGCTGGTAGACGAAGTTGCCGATCTCGCTGCCGGTCGTCTCGTGGCCCGCGATGAGCAGCGTGACGCCGAACGAGACCAGCTCTTCCTCGGTGAGCCGGTCGTCGTTGTCGTGCGCGTGCACCAGGACGGTGAGCATGTCGTCGGCCGGGTTCTCGCGCTTGTCCTCGACCAGGTCGCGGATGTACGCGCGCAGCGACGCCGCCGCGGCCTCGATCTCGGGCACGGTGAACGCGGTGATCGCCACCGCCGCGTCCGACCACTCGCGGAACTTCGCCCGGTCCAGCGCCGGCACGCCCAGCATCTCGCTGATGAGGGTGATGGCCACCGGCATGGCCAGGGCGTCGACCAGGTCGGCGGGCGGCCCCTGCGCCTCCATGTCGTCCAGCAGGCCGTCCACGATCTGCTGGGCGCGCTCACGCAGCTGCCCGGTGCGACGGGCGGTGAACGCCTTGGCCAGGATCCGGCGCAGCCTGGTGTGCTCCGGGGGGTCCATGCTCAGGATGGTGGTGATGCCCGGCACCTCGGGCATGGTCCGCGGCGGGTCGTAGTCGGCGTCCATCACCGGCGCGCGGCTGAACCTCGGGTCGGCCAGCACGACCTTGGCATCGGCGTAGCGGGTGACCAGCCAGGCCTCGCGGCCGTACGGCAGGCGCACGCGGGCCACCGGCTCGTCCCGCTGGAGCTCCAGGTAGGTCTCGTTGACGACGAGGTCGTCGGGTTCGGGGAACGGGTAGGGCCGGGCCGCCATCGCAAACCCCCACTGCCAGTGATCACTTGCACCCGACAGTAGGTACCCCGCCCGGCACGCGGGACGTGCTCCGCAACGCCGCTACGGCTTTCACCGGCGGCGCTGCGGAACACCGCCCGCTAGGGCTGGGGCGCGAGCACCGCGCCGTCCGCCGAACGCACCAGGATGGCTTCCATCGGGCACGACTCGGCGGCGTCCACGACCGCGTCGTCCGGCTCGACCTGCGACTTCACCGGCGTGGCCGTGCCGCCGTCCAACCGGAAGTGGTCCGGCGCGATCGACGTGCACATGCCCGTACCCATGCACACACCGCGGTCGACTTCCACCGTCCACTGGCCCACCGGTGTCACCAGCTCACCGGCAGGGCCTGCGGGCCGCGGATGAGCCGGCCCTTCTTGAACGTCACGTCGCCGTCCAGCCGGAGCAGCGGGAACCGCTTGAGCAGGGTGCCGATCGCAACCTGCAGCTCCATCCGGGCCAGGGGCGCGCCGATGCAGTGGTGCGCGCCGTGGCCGAACATGATGTGCGGGTTGTGCTCGCGGTGGAAGTCCAGCTCGTGGGGGTTGGAGAACACCGACGGGTCGCGGTTCGCCGTGACGTTGTTGACGAACACCGCCTCGCCCGGCTTGATCGTCACGCCGGACAGCTCGACCTCCGCGGTCGCGATCCGGGGGAAGCCCGCGGAGCCGCCGAGCGCGGTGAAGCGGAGCAGCTCCTCGATCGCGGCGGGCACCAGCGACGGGTCGGCCCTCAGCTCGCCGAGCCGCTCCGGCCTGCGCAGCAGCAGGAAGACGAAGTTGCCGATCTGGTTCGCGGTGGTCTCGTGCCCCGCCACCAGCAGCGTCACCCCGAACGAGATCAGCTCCTCCTCGCTGAGCCGGTCCTCGTCGTCACGCGCGGCGATCAGCACGGAGAGCATGTCGTCGGCGGGCTCGGCGCGCTTGCGCTCGATCAACCCGGCGATGTAGGCCCGCAGCGCCTGGTTCGCCGCCATGATCTCTTCGTGGGTGAACGCGGTGATCGCCACCGCGCCCTCCGACCAGGCACGGAACTGGCTCCGGTCCTCGAACGGCACGCCGAGCATCTCGCAGATGATCGTGATGGGCAGCGGCATGGCCAGCGACTCGACCAGGTTCGCGGGCGGGCCCTGCTCCTCCATCTCGTCCAGCAGGCCGTCCACGATCTCCTGGGCGCGCTCGCGCAGCTGCTCGGTGCGCCGCGCGGTGAACGCCTTCGCGACCAGCTTGCGCAGCCGCGTGTGGTCCGGCGGGTCCATGCTCAGGATGTTCGTCTCGGTCGGCATCGTCGGCAGGGTGCGCGGGACGTCGGCGCCCGGCTCCATCACCGCCGCGCGGCTGAACCTCGGGTCCGCCAGCACGGTCTTGACGTCCTCGTAGCGGGTCGCCAGCCAGCCCTCGCCGCCGTAGGGCAGCCGCACCCTGGCCACCGGCTCGTCCCGTTGCAGGTCGAAGTAGGTGGGATTGATCTCGAGGTGGTCGAGCTCGGCGAACGGATAGGACCTGGTCTCCATCGTCTACCCCCATGTAAGCACTCGCTTACATGGACAGTAGGGAGGTCGTCACGCACCGTCAACCGGGTTCGGTGTGTTCCAGGAGGACGGAGGCGGCTCGCGTCACGAGGCCCGCGACGGTGGCGGCGTCCGCGTCCGCGAGGGGCTGTTTGCCGAACACGCTGCGCAGCACACCGATGCCCACCACCCACGCCAGGACGAGGTCCGCGCGCAGCTCCGCGTCCTCCGCGTCCGTAAGGGACGACAGAGCGCGCGCGTACTCCTCCCCCAACTGCCGCCGGACGACCTCCGCCGCCGAGTCGTGGTGCGAGGACCGCAGCACCGCGTACAACGGGTGGTCCTCGCGCCTCGGCTTCTCCTCCATCATCCGCAGCAGCACGTTGCGCAGCAGCTGCTCGACGGGCGAGTCCTCCAGCAGCGCACGGCTCTGCGTGGCCAGCACGGTCGCGAACAGGGCGTCCTTGCTGCCGTAATAGCGGAACAGCAGGGCCTGGTTCACGCCCGCGAGGCTCGCGATGTCACGCACCGTGGTGCGGTCGAACCCGCGCTCGCCGAACAGCTTCGTGGCGGCGTCCAGCAACGCCGCCTTGGTCGCGGCGGCGTCCCGGGGCCTGCTCACGACCTCGGCCGGACGTGCCCCTCGCCCCAGACCACCCACTTGGAGGAGGTCAGCTCGGCCAGTCCCATCGGGCCGCGGGCGTGCAGCTTCTGGGTGGAGATGCCGATCTCCGCGCCCATGCCGAACTCGCCGCCGTCGGTGAACGCGGTGGAGGCGTTGACCATGACCGCCGCCGCGTCGACCCTGGTGGTGAACCGGCGGGCCGCGGCGAGGTCGCTCGTCACGATGGCCTCGGTGTGGCCGGAGCCGTGCGCGGCGATGTGCTCGATGGCCTCGTCGATCGAGCCGACCACGCGGGCGGCGATGTCCAGCGACAGGTACTCGGTGCCCCAGTCCTCGTCGGTGGCGGCCAGGACCCGGGGGTCGGCGGCGAACCGCTCGTCGCCGTGGATGGTGACGTTCTCGGCATTGAGGGCGTCGGTGATGCGGGGCACGAACTCGTCCGCGATCGCGGCGTGCACCAGCAGGGACTCGGCCGCGTTGCACACGCTCGTGCGGCGGGTCTTGGAGTTGAGCACGATGCGCTGCGCCATGTCGAGGTCGGCGCTCGCGTCCACGTACACGTGCACGTTGCCGACGCCGGTCTCGATGGCCGGCACGGTGGCCTGCTGCACGACGGCGTTGATCAGGCCCGCGCCACCGCGCGGGATGACCAGGTCGACCAGGCCGCGCGCGGTGATCAGGTGGGTGACCGAGGCGCGGTCGTGGCACGGCAGCAGCTGCACGGCGTCGGCGGGCAGGCCGGCGGTCTCCAGCGCGTCGCGCAGGATCGCGACCAGCGCGGTGTTCGAGTGCTCGGCGGTGGACGAGCCGCGCAGCAGGGCCGCGTTGCCGGACTTCAGCGCCAGGCCGGCCGCGTCCACGGTGACGTTCGGGCGGGCTTCGTAGACCATGCCGACCACGCCCATCGGGACGCGGACCTGCTTGAGCTCGAGGCCGTTCGGCAGGATCGAGCCGCGCAGCACCTCGCCGATCGGGTCCGGGAGGCCGGCCACCGTCTCCAGGCCCTCGGCCACGCCGTCGATGCGGGCTTCGGTGAGCGTGAGGCGGTCGAGCAGGCCCTGGTTCAGCCCCGCGGCCCTGCCCGCTTCGAGGTCCTTGGCGTTGGCCTCCAGGACCTCGGTGGCGCGGGTGCGCAGCGCGGTGGCCATCTCGTGCAGCGCGGCGTCCTTGCTCTCCCGGGTGGCGAGGACGAGCTCGTTGGCGGCGACACGGGCGCGCCGGGCCGCGGCGTGCACCTGTTCGCGCAGGTCATCAGTCACGCCGTCCAGCCTACGGTCACCCGGTCGTGGATGTCTTCGAGGTTCCCGAGGATCGGACGGCCGTCCACGATCGGGTGAAGCTGCGGCCGGGACCGTCGCACAGGTGTCCGTCTTGTCGGGGGCGTCTGCCACTGTGTGGCGCATGGACGACAGCGCGTTGCGGGAACTGGCCGAGGAACGGCTGAGGGCTTTGGCGGGCCCTCGGGCCGTGCTGCGCGAGGACCAGTGGACGGCCATCCACGCGCTGGTGTCCGAACGGCGGCGGGCGCTGGTGGTGCAGCGCACGGGGTGGGGCAAGTCGGCCGTGTACTTCATCGCCACGGCGTTGCTGCGGTCCTTGGGCGAGGGGCCGACGGTGATCGTGTCGCCGTTGCTGGCGCTGATGCGCAACCAGGTCGGCGCGGCGGCGCGGGCGGGCGTGCACGCGGCGACGATCAACTCGGCGAACACCGACGAGTGGCAGGACGTGCAGGACCGGGTGGCGTCCGGTGACGTGGACGTGCTGCTGGTGTCGCCGGAGCGGCTGAACAACCCGGACTTCCGGGACACGGTGCTGCCGTCGCTGACCGCGGCGGCGGGGCTGCTGGTGGTGGACGAGGCGCACTGCATCTCCGACTGGGGTCACGACTTCCGGCCGGACTACCGGCGGCTGCGGACGTTGCTGACGGAGCTGCCGGCGGGCGTGCCGGTGCTCGCCACCACGGCCACGGCCAACGACCGGGTGGTGCGGGACGTGGCCGACCAGCTGGGCCTGGGCGCGGGCACGGACGCGCTGGTCCTGCGCGGGCCGTTGGACCGGGAGAGCCTGCGGCTGGCCGCGGTCCGGCTACCGACCGCCGAGGCCAGGCTGGGGTGGCTGGCCGAGCGCTTGGAGCAGCTGCCCGGCTCGGGGATCATCTACACGCTCACGGTGGCGGCGGCCGACGACGTGGCGGCGTTCCTGCGCGAACGCGGCTACGAGGTGGCGTCGTACTCGGGCCGCACCGACCCGGCCGAGCGCCAGCGGGCCGAGGAGGACCTGTTGGCGAACCGGGTCAAGGCGCTGGTGGCGACGTCCGCGCTGGGCATGGGGTTCGACAAGCCCGACCTGGGGTTCGTGGTGCACCTGGGCGCGCCGCCCTCCCCCATCGCCTACTACCAGCAGATCGGCCGCGCGGGGCGTGGGGTGGAGCGGGCCGAGGTGTTGTTGCTGCCCGGTCCGGAGGACAAGGACATCTGGGCGTACTTCGCGTCGCTGGCGTTCCCGCCGGAGCACGTGGTGCGGCAGGTGCTCGACGTGCTGCCGGCGGACCGGGCGATGTCGACGGCGGCGCTGGAGCCGATGGTCGAGCTGTCCCGGACGCGGCTGGAAGTGGTGTTGAAGGTGCTCGACGTGGACGGCGCCGTGCGGCGGGTGCGCGGCGGGTGGGTGTCGACGGGGCAGCCGTGGTCCTACGACGCCGAGCGGTACGAGCGGATCGAGGCGGCGCGGCAGGTGGAGCGGCAGGCGGTGCTGGACTACCTGGCCACCGACGGCTGCCGCATGGAGTTCCTGTTGCGGCAGTTGGACGACCCGCACGCGGCGCCGTGCGGTCGGTGCGACAACTGCACGGGGCAGCGGCCGTCTGCGGAGGTGTCGGGCGCGGCGGCGTCGGCGGCGCGGGAGCGGCTGCTGCGGCCCGGCGTCGAGGTGGAGCCGCGCAAAATGTGGCCGACCGGGATGGCGGCGGCCGGGGTGTCGTTGTCCGGGAAGATCCCGCCGGGCGAGATCGCGGCGACGGGGCGGGCGTTGGGGCGGTTGACCGACATCGGCTGGGGCAACCGGTTGCGGTCGTTGTTCGCCGGGGCCGACCAGGAGATCCCCGACGACGTGTTCGCCGCGTGCGTGAAGGTGTTGTCCGCGTGGAGTTGGGCGGAACGGCCGGTGGGCGTGGTGACGGTCGGGTCGCGGACCAGGCCGGCGCTCGTGGGCAGCTTCGGGCAGCGGATCTCGGCGGTCGGGCGGCTGCCGCTGCTCGGGCAGGTGTGGCTGGGCGAGGCGGCGCGACGGGCCAACAGCGCGCAGCGGCTGACGGGGTTGGTGCGCGAGACCGACGTGCCGGATCTGTCCGGTGTGGACGGTCCGGTGCTGCTGGTGGACGACCAGGTGGACACGGGGTGGACGATGACGGTCGCCGCCCGGCTGCTGCGGCGGGCGGGGGCCTCGGCGGTGCTGCCGTTCGCGTTGGCCGTGACGGCGTGATGGGGAGGTGAGGGCGACGAGGTGAGGTTGACGACGGAACGGTTGGTGCTGCGGCCTTTCACGGCGGCCGACGCGCCCGCGTTCGCCGCGTACCGGTCGGACCCGGACGTGGCCAGGTACCAGGGCTGGGAGACGCCGTTCTCCTTGGCGCAGGCCGAGGAGTTCGTGCGGGAGGTCGGGGCGGCCGACCCGACCGCCCCGGGCTGGTATCAGTTCGCGGTCGAGGCGGGCGGGGTGCTCGTCGGCGACGTCGGCGTGGGTCTGCACGAGAACCGGATGCAGGCCGACATCGGCTACACGTTGGCGACCGCGCACCAGGGGCGCGGGTACGCGTCGGAGGCCGTGCGACGGGTGCTGGCGTACTTGTTCGAGGTGCGAGGGCTGCACCGGGTGGGCGCCGAGTGCGACGCCCGCAACATGAGGTCGGCGCGGTTGCTGGCCAGGCTCGGGTTCCGGCAGGAGGGGCACCGGGTGTCGAGCACGTGGGCGAAAGGAGAGTGGACGGACGACCTGCTGTTCGGCCTGCTGGCCACCGAGTGGCGCACGGCGACCGGCTCGCGGGGGTGAGCACGACGGGATTCGGTGAAGGATCTACCGACTTCAGCGGCTTTGTGGTTGTGTCCAACCCATGGCTGCCCTGGAGACCGAGCCCCAGCACCGCCTGCCCGTCCGCAAGCTCGTCGCGGCGTCAATCGGGAACGCCATCGAGTGGTACGACTGGACGCTTTGGCTACGCGGTGCGCGAACGACGCCTGCCGGTCACCCGCGACAAGCGCCACGGACGAGTGGCATGCGGGGCTCATCGTCGACGTACCAGGTCCGCATGCGAACGTTGTCACTTTTCTGGCACTTCGGACCATGTGAACCGCGCCATGGTGGGCACCATGGCCGAATTCGTCTTGCTCACCGCGTTTCTCGCCGCCGGGCGCTCGCCGGCTGTCTGGCTGTTGATCGCCCTACGCGACACAAGTCCGCATCAACGCCCGCCGATCATCGCGGCCCTAGCCGACCTCTCGACGCGGTCGCGATCACCGTTGTCCCGACGGGGGCATGTGAGCAGAGCCGTTCGACCCAAGCGGGGTGCCGGTCATGAGCGAGACAACTGTTGAGCAACAACACAGGCTTCCCGTCAAGAAGCTCGTCGCGGCGAGCATCGGGAACGCCATCGAGTGGTACGACTGGACCATCTACACGACGTTCTCGATCTACTTCGCCACCCAGGTCTTCCCCAAGGACAACCCGCAGCTCGCGCTGATCAACACGCTCGCGGCGTACGCGATCGCGTTCTTCTTCCGCCCGCTGGGCGGGTACCTGCTCGGGCGGTTCGCCGACCTGCGCGGGCGGCGGACGGCGATGCTGCTGACCATCGTCCTGATGGCCGGTGGTTCGGTCGCCATCGGCGTGCTGCCGACGTACGCGCAGGTGGGGTGGCTGGCGCCGAGCCTCCTGCTGCTGGCCCGCATCGCGCAGGGCCTGTCGCTGGGCGGCGAGGTCTCCAACGCCTCGGCGTACCTGGCGGAGATCGCGCCGCCGCACCGGAGGGGGCGGTACTCGGCGTTCTTCTACATCTCCACCGGCGCCGCGGTGCTGACCGCGTCACTGCTCGGGTACGGGTTGGCCCGCACGCTCGACAAGGCCCAGTTGGCGTCGTACGGCTGGCGCATCCCGTTCCTGATCGGCGGCGTGCTGGGGCTGGTGGGCCTGTGGATGCGGCGCAGCCTCGAAGAGACCGAGCAGTTCGAGCACAACAAGGCCAAGGCCCGGCAGCTCAAGCGCCCGCTGCTGACGACCGTGCGCGAGCACCCCAAGGCGGTCGGACGGCTCGTCGGCTTCACCATGCTGTCGACGCTGTGCTACTACACGTTCTTCGGCGCGCTGACGCCGTTCGCGGTGACCAAGCGGGGCGCGGACGACGGGGACGTGTTCCTCGCCCTGTCGATCGCGACGGCCCTGTTCATCGCCCTGCAGTACCCGATGGGCGCGCTGTCCGACCGGGTCGGTCGCAAGCCGCAGCTGCTGGCCTGGGCGGCCGCGACGGCGGTGCTGATCGTGCCGCTGTCCACGCTGATCGGGCCGGGTGTCGGCAACCTGCTCCTGGTGTTCTGCGTGGGCCTCGGCCTCTACACGGCCATGACGTCCATCGCGCCCGCCGTGATGAGCGAGTTGTTCCCGACCGAGCTGCGCGCCCTCGGCATCGGCTCCTGGTACAACCTGACCGTGGCGCTGTTCGGCGGCACCGCGCCGCTGGTGATCCAGTGGCTGCCGGGCAGCACGTTCTTCGCCTACGTCGCGGCCGGGGCCGCCATCGCGTTCGTCGTGATCCTCACGATGCCCGAGACGAAGGGCGAGACCCTCCGTTAACCCCCGCCTCCGGAGGTCGCGGTCAACCGGGTCAACGGCTCGCCGGACAGGTCGTGCAAGGCCGCCAGCAGGGTGGTGCGCCCGGCCGCGGGCAGCTCGGCCAGGAAGTCGTCCTCCAGACGCCGGATCGCGGCACGGGCGCCGCTCCACCGCTCGCGCCCCTCCGCGGTCGGCTCGATGATCCGCGCCCGCCGGTCGTCCGGATCGGGCCGCCGGGACACCAGCCCTTCGGCCTCCATCCCGTCGATGATCGAGACCATCTTCGTCTTGTCCACGTCGACCGCCCTGGCCAACGCCAACTGGGTCGGCGCGGCGCCCCGGGACAGCTCGGTGAGCACCACGTAGGCCCACATGCCCAGCCCGTGCCGCTCCAGCAGCGGCAGTTCCGCGGCGACGAGCGCCTTGGTGAGCCGGTGCAGCAGCGCGGCGAGGTCCTGCCGTTCCTCCTCGACCATGCCGGTGATGGTAGTCACCCCAAATCGTCTCGGTTTACAACTATCTTGAGTCGGGACGAATTGTCGGGCGGAACAGCGTGGAGTCGCCGTGCTCAGGAGCAAGTGGATCACCGGCCCGGAGGCGGACTTCGCGGGACCGGCGCTCGTCAGCGTCACCGAGTTCACCCTCGCCGAGCTCCGCCGCACGCCGTGCGCCTACCGGGCGGGCTTCACGCTCAGCCGCGAGTGGCCTCGCCTGAGGGGCGCGGTGGGCCTGTGGCTGTGGGCCGAACCGCTGCGCAAGCGCCTCGGCTCGGTGTCGGTGTGGCGCGACCAGGCGGGCATGCGCGGCTTCGTCGGCCTGCCCGCCCACGTCGCGATCATGCGCGAGTACCGGGAACTCGGCGTCACCCGCGCCACCACCTGGCACACCGAGGACGTCGACCCGCACGTGATCTGGGCGGCGGCCAGCCGGTGGCTGGGCGACCGCGGCTAAGCCCGCAACGGCACCAGGTCGTCGGCGTGCACGACCTCCCGGCGCTGCTCGGCCGGCAGGTCGCCGGTCTTGCGGCCGATCAGGGCGGGCAGCTCGGCGGCGTCGAAACCGACCACGCCGCGGGCCACCACGTGCCCGGACAGGTCGACCAGCTCGACCACGTCACCGGCCTCGAACGCGCCCTCCACGCCGGTGATGCCCGCCGCCAGCAGCGAACGCCGGCGGCCGACGACCGCGGCCACCGCACCGTCGTCCAGCACCAGCCTGCCGGTCGCGTCGGCCGCGTGCCCGAGCCAGAAGCGGCGGGCGGACAGCCTCGGGCCGGTCACCGCGAACGCCGTGCCGACGTCCGCCGTGCTCAACGCCCGGTACGCGTCCGCCGCACCCGCCAGCAGCACGGGGATGCCCGCCGACGCCGCCAGCCTGGCCGCGGCCAGCTTCGACGCCATGCCGCCGGTGCCAAGCCCCGACGCGCCGACCGAACCCGCCCGCACACCGTCCACGTCGGACGCGCCGGCCACCTCGGTGACGCGTCGCGCGCCCGGCTGCCGGGGATCGCCGTCATAGAGCGCGTCGACGTCGGAGAGCAGGAACAACGCGTCCGCGCCGACCAGGTGCGCCACCAGGGCGGCCAACCGGTCGTTGTCGCCGAACCGGATCTCCTCGGTGGCCACCGTGTCGTTCTCGTTCACGACCGGCACCGCGCCCAAGGCCAGCAGCCGGGAGAACGTGCGCTGCGCGTTGCGGTAGTGCGACCGCCGCACGACGTCGTCCGCGGTCAGCAACACCTGCCCCACGGTCAACGAGAACCGCCCGAACGAGTTCGCGTACGCGTGCGCCAACGCCAACTGGCCGACGCTCGCCGCCGCCTGCTGGGTGGCCAGGTCACGGGGCCGCCGCGTCACGCCCAACGGTGCGAGACCGGCCGCGATCGCGCCCGACGACACCAGCACCACCTGGCTGCCCGCCGCGCACCGCGCCGCGACCGCGTCCACCAGGGCGTCCAACCGCGCCCGGTCGAGCCCGCCGGCGGCGGTGGTCAACGACGAGGACCCGACCTTCACCACGACCCGGGACGCCGCGGACACCGCCTGCCGGGCCTGCGACGCCGCCACCGATCCGATCACTCGTCGGCGTCCTCTTCGAACTCGTCGTACTCACCGGGGATGCGGCGGGCCTTCTTCGCGGCCAACCGGTCGGACGCGCCGACGCGGTTGCTGACCTCCAGCCGCGCGTCCGTGCCCCGGCCGCTCATGGTCATGGCGATGCCCGACGGCGTCGTCGGCTCCCAGTCGAACACCAGGTCGCCGATGGTGACCTGGCAGCCCGGCTCGGCGCCCATCTTGACCAGCGCGTCCTCGACGCCGAGGCGCGCGAGCCGGTCGGCGAGGTAGCCGACGGCCTCGTCGTTGTTGAAGTCCGTCTGCCGGATCCACCGCTCGGGCCGCTCGCCGCGCACGATGAAGCCGCCCTCGGTCAGCGGGTCCTCCACCACGGTGAAGCCCTGGTCGTCCACGGCCCTCGGCCGCAGCACGATCCGGGTCGACTCCTGCTTCGGCTTCGCCGACCGGTACTCCTCGACCACGCGCGCCAACGCGAACGTCAGCTCGCGCAGGCCCTCGCGGCTGGCCGTGGACACCTCGAACACCGGCAGGCCGCGTGCCTCGATGTCCGGGCGCACCAGCTCGGCCAGCTCACGGGCCTCGGGGACGTCGATCTTGTTCAGCACCACGACGCGCGGCCGTTCGGCCAGGTCGTCGGCCAGGGAGGGGGTGTACTTCGCCAGCTCCTCCTCCAGCGCGTCGATGTCCGACAGCGGGTCGCGGTCCGCCTCGTACGTCGCGCAGTCCACGACGTGCACCAGCACCGCGCAGCGCTCGATGTGCCGCAGGAAGTCCAGGCCGAGGCCCTTGCCCTCGGACGCGCCGGGGATCAGGCCGGGCACGTCGGCCATCGTGAAGATGGTCTCGCCGCCGGTGATCACGCCCAGGTTCGGCACCAGCGTGGTGAACGGGTAGTCGGCGATCTTCGGCTTGGCCGCGGACAGCACCGAGATCAGCGAGGACTTGCCCGCCGACGGGAAGCCGAGCAGGCCGACGTCCGCGACGGACTTCAGCTCGAGCACGAGGTCGTGCTGCTCCCCCGGCTCGCCCAGCAGGGCGAATCCCGGGGCCTTGCGGGCCTTGGACGCCAGCGAGGCGTTGCCCAGGCCGCCCCGGCCGCCCTGGGCCGCGATCAGGCGGGTGCCTTCGCCGACGAGGTCCGCGACCACCTCGCCGTCGGGCGTCATGACGACCGTGCCGTCGGGCACGCGCAGTTCGAGGTCCGCGCCGTGCGCGCCGTCGCGGTTGCCGCCCTGGCCGCCCTTGCCGCTGCCGGCGGCGGCGTTGGGGCGGAAGTGGAAGTCGAGGAGCGTGTGGACCTGCGAGTCCACGACCAGCACGACGTCGCCGCCCTTGCCGCCGTTGCCGCCGTCGGGGCCACCGAGCGGCTTGAACTTCTCGCGGTGCACGGACGCCACCCCGTTGCCCCCGTCACCTGCGGCGACGTGGATGACGACCCGGTCGACGAAGCGGGACACGGGGAGTTCCTTTCCTAAAGAAGCAACGAGGGGCGGGAGCCGGAATGCACCGGTCCCGCCCCTCGTCGGAGGTCGTTCCGTCGTCGCCCGAGGCGCTTAAGCAGCAACCTCGACCGGGACGATGTTCACGGTCTTGCGACCGCGCTTGCTGCCGAACTCGACCGCACCGGGGGCCAGCGCGAACAGCGTGTCGTCCTTGCCGCGGCCGACGTTGACACCGGGGTGGAACTTGGTGCCGCGCTGGCGGATCAGGATCTCACCGGCCTTGACGACCTGACCGCCGAACCGCTTGACGCCGAGGTACTGGGCGTTGGAGTCACGGCCGTTGCGGGAGCTGGAGGCGCCCTTCTTGTGTGCCATGGCTAGTCAGATCCTCACTTACCGGTGATGCCGGTGACCTCGACGCGGGTCAGCTTCTGGCGGTGACCCTGGCGCTTGTGGTAGCCGGTCTTGTTCTTGAACTTGTGGATGCGGATCTTGGGGCCCTTGGTCTGCTCGACGACCTTGCCGGTCACCGAGAACTTCGCCAGGGCGTCCGCCGCGGAGGTGACGTCATCGCCGTCCACAACGAGGAGCGGCGCCGCGAAGGTGATCTCGGTGTCCGGCTCGCCTTCGAGCTTCTCGACCTCGATGACGTCGCCGACAGCCACCTTGTACTGCTTGCCGCCGGTCTTGACGATCGCGTACATCGGGACGGAAGTCTCCTGCTACTCGACGGGACGGGATCGCGCGCGCCTCGGCCGCACTGATAACGAGCGAGCTGGGCTTCACGCGACAGGGCCCACCGGACGGCGGGCCGCGTATCAGGTTACGTGGCGGTGGACGGCGTGGTCAAACCGGGGTGGGCCTACTGCCCCCGACACGCCGGAACCGCTGCTCAGACAGGCTGGGCAGCGGTTCCGGCGAGGCGTGGATCAGCTCTCCTTGACCCCGTCCAGCGGCGGGCCGGCGGGCCGCGAAGCGGCACGGCGGGCCGTGCGGCGACGCGTGGTCACCGCGGGCGCGCTCGGCTCGACGTGGCCGTTGATCGACTGCTCGGCGGCCTGGGCCGGGGGCGAGGCGCTCGTCTGCGTGACGGGCGGCACCTCCACCGGCGCCACCGCGACCGGCGCGGTGACCGGCTCGGGCACCATGGCGGGCTTGGTCACCCGCCGGCGGGTCCGCCCGGTCTTGACGGGCTCCTCGACGGGCGCGGGCGGGGTCTCGACGGCCTGCGCCACCGCGTCCGCGACCGGGACGGCCGGCTCGGCGGGGACCTCGACCGGCTCGGCCGGGACCTCGGCCACGGCCTCGACCGGAGGCGCCACCGGGGCGGGCTCGGAAGCCGTCACCGCGTCCGCGGCAGGGCTCGTCGCCGTGGCGGCGGGCTCGTCGCCGTGCTTGACGACCGCACCGGCCTCGCGGCGGGCCCGGCGGCGCTGGCGGCGGTCGCGCTTCGGGGTTTCCGACGCGACCTCCTCCTCCACCAGGGCGGACACGGGCTCGACCGACGTCGGCTGCTCCGCGATCGCCTCGGGCTCCTCGGTCGGCTCCACGGCCTGCTCGGCCACGGGCTCCGGCGTCTCCGCGTGCTTGGCGCGGCGCGACTTGCGGCCACCGCCCTGCTGCTGCGAGGGCTGCTGCTGTTGCTGCTGGCCACCGCCGCCGTTGCCGTTGCCGTGCGCGTGCATCGGCTCGGTCGTCACGACCAGGCCACGCCCGCGGCAGTGCTCGCAGGTCGTCGAGAACGCCTCCAGCAGGCCGGTGCCGACCCGCTTGCGCGTCATCTGCACCAGACCCAGCGACGTCACCTCCGCCACCTGGTGGCGGGTGCGGTCACGGCCGAGGCACTCGGTCAGCCGGCGCAGCACCAGGTCGCGGTTCGACTCCAGCACCATGTCGATGAAGTCGATCACGATGATGCCGCCGATGTCGCGCAACCTGAGCTGGCGGACGATCTCCTCGGCCGCCTCCAGGTTGTTCCGGGTCACCGTCTCCTCGAGGTTTCCACCCGATCCGGTGAACTTGCCGGTGTTGACGTCGATGACCGTCATCGCCTCGGTGCGGTCGATGACCAGGTAGCCGCCCGACGGCAGCCAGACCTTGCGGTCCAGCGCCTTGAGCAGCTGCTCGTCGATGCGGTACTCGGTGAACGCGTCGCTGTTGCCCACGTGCTTGCGCAGCCGTTCCTGGAGGTCGGGCGCGACGTGCCGGACGTAGCCGTCGATGGTCTCCCACGCGTCCGAGCCCTGGACGACGAGCGCGGCGAAGTCCTCGGTGAACAGGTCGCGCACGACCTTCACCAGCAGGTCCGGCTCTTCGTACAGCAGCTGCGGCGCCTGGGCCTTGGGCGTGTCGGCCTTGTCCTTGATGACCTGCCACTGCGCCTGCAGGCGGGTGACGTCGCGGGCCAGCTCCTCCTCCGCGATGCCCTCCGAGGCGGTGCGGATGATGACGCCCGCGTCCTCGGGGACGACGCGCTTGAGGATGTCCTTGAGGCGCTTGCGCTCGTTGTCGGGCAGCTTGCGGCTGATGCCGGTCGCGCCACCGCCGGGCACGTACACCAGGAAGCGGCCGGGCAGGCTGATCTGGGTGGTCAGCCGGGCGCCCTTGTGGCCGACCGGGTCCTTGGTGACCTGCACCAGCACGCTGTCGCCGGTCGAGAGGGCCTGCTCGATCTTGCGGGCCTTGCCCTCGAGGCCTGCCGCGTCCCAGTCGACCTCACCGGCGTACAGCACCGCGTTGCGGCCGCGGCCGATGTCGATGAACGCCGCCTCCATCGAGGGCAGCACGTTCTGCACCCGGCCGAGGTAGACGTTGCCGACCAGCGAACCGCTGCCCGAGGAGGTCACGAAGTGCTCGACCAGGACGCCGTCCTCCAGCACGCCGATCTGCGTGCGGTCGCCGCGCTCGCGCACCACCATCGTGCGCTCCACGGCCTCGCGGCGGGCCAGGAACTCGGCCTCGGACAGCACGGGGGCACGGCGGCGACCGGCCTCGCGGCCGTCACGGCGGCGCTGGCGCTTGGCCTCCAGCCGGGTCGACCCGCGGACGCTGCGCACCTCGTTCTGCGCGGCCTCGGAGTCGGCCTTGTCGTCACGGGCGTCGCGGCTGGGCTCGCGGACGTGGACGACCGTGTTCGGCGGGTCGTCCTCGCTCGGCGCGGCCTCTTCCTCGGCGCCGGTCTTGCGGCGACGGCGACGCCGACGGCGGCGGCTGCCGGGGCCCTCGTCGTCGGCGGAGGCCTCGTCGGCGGTCTCGGCCTCGGCTTCGGCGGCCTCGGCCTGCTCGTCGCCGTTCTCGTCGTCGCCGTTCTCCTCGCCGACGCCCTTGCCGCGACCGCGGCCACGACGGCCACGACGGCGGCGGCGGCGGCCTTCGCCCTCGTCACCGGCGTCGTCGGCGGACGCGTGGTCGTCGGTGTCGTCCTCGGTGTCCTCGAGGTCGTCCTCCCGGCTCGCCGGGGCCTGGTCGACCACCGGGGTCGGCGGCAGGAACACCGCGGACGGCGGCGCGAACAGCGGCACCAGCGGCGCGACCTCACGGGTCACCCGCACCGGTTCCTCGGTCTGCTCGTCCACCTCGCCGGTGACGATGTCGTCCCAGTTCAGGAGGCTCTCGGCGACCTTGAGCGCGAGATCGCGGCTCACGCTCGACTGCACGCCCTTGACCGTCTCACCGAGGTCGGCGAGGGCGGCCACCACGTCCTTGCTGCTCGCGCCGAGCAGCTTGGCCAGCGCGTGCACCCGCAGCTTGGCGGGCAGATCCGCCAGATCCGGGTGTGCGGGTGTGGCGTTACCCCCGCCGGCGGCGCCGGCAGGCTTTTCCGTGTTCGACAATGCAGCTCCTCCGCCCCCGGGCGCGTCCCAACCGACGCGGCCGCGCAGGGGCCTCTCTTGTCCACTCACCGCCGCGGCTGGCGGCGGGAATCCTTGCCTCGCGCTGTGGCGCGCACCCGTGGGGCACGCGGCACAGCAGGTCCTATAACACTTTCGACGACGCCGTCAGCGCCGCTCCACTCACCGCCCGGTCAGACCTCCGCCGCCCTGTCCAGGGCAAGCGGGTCGACCAGGCCGCCTTCATCGTCCAGCCGCCCCTGCGCCATCCGGGTCGCCTTCGCGGGGACCGGCGGAACCAGGTCGGCGACGACTCGGAGCGCACTCAGCACGTCGTCGGGCCTCACGGTAGGGGTTGTCTGCCGTACGACCGTCATGAGTATCCCACACGGCTGTGACAAATCTCGTGCATCGTGTCCGGCGTCGCTCGAATGCGCCCCTGCCTGCGCCCCGACCTCGGCCGACACGATCGCCGGCCGCACGTCCAGGATCTTCTTCCCGTCCTTGGTCAGCCTCTCGACCTCGACGGATGCCGAGGCCATCAGCGCGGTCACGGCTTCGGTCAGCTCTTCGGGCGACACGCCGGGCAGCTCGACCCGCCAGGCGCTGGCCTCGATCCGCTCGGGCAGCGTGCCGCCGGAGGACTGGACGACCTCCAGCACGTCCAGCCCGGGCGGCAGCACGGCGTCCAGGGCGGTCCGCAGCGCCTCCGGGTCGACCTGGTCGACGACGGACACCTCGACGTACTCGGCCTCGCTCGCCACGCCCGTGGGCGCCGCGCCGACCCATGACACCTTCGGGTGAGGGCTGAAGCCCTGCGAGTACGCCATGGGCACGCCCGCCCGACGCAGCGCGCGCTCGAACGTGCGCGCGATGTCACGGTGTGACGTGAACCGCAGCCGACCGCGTTTGGCGTAGCGCAGTCGGAGCTTCTGCACAGGTGCGGCCGACGGGTTGGGCTGCTGCTGGCGGCTCAGAGCTACTCCCCTTGGGTGCCGGGTGGCCCGCGACGGGGTGAGCACCCCAACGGTCCACGCTCCTACTCCACGAGGACGGTACCTTGGACCTGTTCGGCGCCGTTGCGCTTGTCTGCTCCGCCCGCTCTGGCTACGGTCCGGCAGCAGCACCCCGATCGACGGTCCGCCCCCGTCACCCGGTCCAGCCTGGAGGTCCCCCGTGCCTCTGCACCGCCGCGTCCGAGCGGTCGCGGTCAGCGCGGCGCTGCTCGCGTCCGGCTGCTTCTCGGTGACCGCGGCCGCGGCCGGGCCCGAGACGCAGGCCGCCGCGGTCGACTGCGTCCAGCCCGGTCCGACGCTGCGCTACCTGGTCGTGTTCTCCCCCGGCACCAGCGCGCCGCTGGCCGACGCCCAGATCACCGCCGCGTGCGGCACGACCGCCCACTACTACCCGCAGATCGCGGTGGCCGTGGCCGTCTCGCCGGACCCCCGGTTCGGGCGGCACATCGGCCCCGACCGGGCGTACAGCGCGCAGGCCGACGGCCTGTCGAAGCGCGACGGCGCGCCCGCCAGGCAGAAGAAGAAGGACGACGAGACGGCCGGAGCGCGCGCGGCGGGCGGCACGGCGGACCGCACGGCCGAGCAGTGGGACATGGACCTGATCCGGGCGGCCGAGGCGCACGCGGTGAGCACGGGCAGCCGGGACGTGGTGGTGGGCGTGCTCGACTCGGGCATCGACCCGACGCACCCCGACCTGGTCGGCGCGCTGGACCCGGCGCTGTCGGCCGGCTGCACGTCCGGCGTGGCGGACCCGTCCCCCGCCGCGTGGGCGCCGACGACGTCCGGGCACGGCACGCACGTGGCGGGCACGATCGCGGCGGCCGACGACGGCCTCGGCACGACGGGGGTGGCGCCCGGCGTGCGGATCGCGTCGGTGAAGGTCGTGGACGACGCCGGGTTCATCTACCCGGAGTACGCGGTGTGCGGGTTCATGTGGGCCGCCGAGCGGGGCATGACCATCACCAACAACAGCTACTTCATCGACCCGTGGGTGTTCACCTGCCAGGACGAGCAGGGCCAGTCCGTGGTCTACGAGGCGGTGCGCCGGGCGGTCGAGCACGCGTCCGGTCGCGGCGTGCTCACGGTGGCGGCGGCGGGCAACGCGGCGGCCGACCTGACCAAGCCGGGCCGGGACGCGCTGAGCCCGACCAACGCCGCGCCGGAGGACGTCAAGCCGCGGCCGGTGGACAACACGTGCCTGGTGCTGCCGGCGCAGCTGCGCAACGTGGTCGCCGTGTCGTCGGTGGGCGCGGACAAGGTGAAGGCCGGGTACAGCTCTTACGGGCTCGGCGCGGTGGACGTGACCGCGCCCGGCGGCGACCGCAGGCAGGCGCCGGACGACGGGCGGAGCGGGTGCGTGCTGTCGACCGTGCCGGCCGCCGGGTACGACTACTCGTGCGGCACGTCGATGGCCGCGCCGCACGTGTCCGGGGTGGCGGCGCTGCTGGCGTCCGCGCACCCGGGCGCCACCGCGCTCGACCTGTCGAAGATGCTCAACGCGCAGGCGGAGACGGTGCCGTGCCCGGCGGACTACGACCTCAACGGCACGGGCGTGCAGGACGCGTTCTGCACGGGCCACTCGGAGTACAACGGCTTCTACGGCCACGGCCTGGTCGACGCGCTCGCCGCCGTGCGGGAGTAGGTCAGGCCGAGTACTGGTCCTGGTGGCGGCGCAACGCGCCGGCCAGGTCCGCGCGACCGGCGATGCCGAGCTTGCGGTAGGCGCCGGACAGGTGCAGCTCGACCGTGCGGCGGGTGAGGAACAGGGCCTCGGCGATCTGCCGGTTGGTCAGGCCCTGCGCGGCCATGCCGGCGACGCGGGTCTCCTGCTTCGTCAACCCGTGCGCGGTGCCGTGCGCGGTGGCCGGCTCGCACGCGCGCAGCTCCGCCGCGGCACGGCGGATCAGCGGCTTGGACTCGCACCGGGCGCTGAGCTCGACGGCCAGCCGCAGGTGCGGGATGGCGCGTTCGGCCTGGCCGCGGCGGCGCAGCCGGGCGCCCAGTTCGAGCAACGCCTCGGCGTGCAGGAGGCGGGCGACGGACCCGGTCAGGTAGTCCACCGCCTTGAGCAACGCGCGGGTCGCGGCTTCGTCGTCGGTGGTGAGGCCGACCGAGACCAGCGCGACGCCCATGGCCCGGGGCGTGCCCCAGCGCTTGGCGCGGGAGAGGTCCTCGGCGGCCAGCCGCGCGGCGGCCTCGCGGCGTCCCAGCGCCAGGTGCGCCCGCACGGCCGCCGACCGCCACGGCAGCACCGCCGGACTGTCTATTTTGGACGCGGTGAGCCTCCGGCCGCACTCGAGCAGGTCCGCGAGCGCGCCGGCCGGGTCGTCGGTGGCGAGCTTGAGCCTGCCCCGCGCGAACAGCGTCACGTTGTGCTGGAACAGCTCCGGCAGCTCGTCGGCGAAGCCGTGGCGCGCCAGCAGGTCACGTGCCTCGTCGAACCGGCCGAGGTCGACCAGCACCTCCGCCAGCCTGGCCGCGCACAGGATCGCCATGGGGCACACCGCGACCGCGCCCAGCTCGTCGAACAGCCGCAGCTGCCACTTGAGGAACGTCTTGGCGCGCACCAGGTCGCCGCGGGCGAGGAAGTCCATGCCGTGGGCCATCGACACGACGGTGCCCTTGCGCAGGTGGTAGTCGTGCGGCTCGGCCTCGCTGCCGATCATGCGGCGGAACCGCTCGGACAGGTCGGGCGCGTCGGCCATGAAGCACGTGCTGACGGTGAACACGAACGGCTGGACGAACACGTCGACCCGGTCGCCCTCCAACGCCTCGGCCGCGTGCCGGACGGCGTCCTCGGCCGACTCGCCGCGCAACGCGTGCCCGAGGGACAGCAACGCGGAGTGGACCTGACGCAGCCTCGGCGAGCGCGGCACCTCCGATTCCAGCTCGTCGGTGAACATGCTGGCGCGCAGGGCGAGGCCGACGTCGTTGCCCGCGCTGGCCAGGTACGCCAGGACCCGCAGCTCCCACGACTCGTCGTGCTCCTGCGACGTGAGGCGGGACACCAGTTGCAGGCCGATGGACACCGCCAGCCGGGCTTCCGGTCCGCTGCACAGCCGCAGCAGCATGGTGACGGCCTGCCCGGCGGCGGAGCGGGCGTCGTCGGCGTGCGCCAGGGCGTCCCGGAGCCGGTCCATGCCCGCGGCCGGGTCGACCAGGAACGTGATGTGCACCAGTTCCAGCTGCACGGCGAGCCGTTCGTCGGAGGACAGGCGTTCCTCCAGCGCGCGCTCCAGGTAGTCCTGCGCGGCGTCCAGGCGGTCGTCGTAGGTCGCCTCACGTGCCGCGCGACGCAGGATCTCCACGCCCCACGGGAGCGGCACAGCGCGCGCTCCGCGCAGGTGTTCGGCGATCCGCTGGTCGGGCGCGCCCGCGTCCCGCAGCAGCACGGCGGCGCGCGCGTGGTCGGCGGCCCTGGTGGCGACGGGCAGATCGGCCAGCACGGCGTTGCGCAGGTACGTGTGGGCGAAGCCGAGGACGTGGTCGTCGCGGAACACGCACAGCCGCACCAGGCCGTCGATGAGCCGCAGCGCGCGCCGGGGTTCCACGTCCGCCATCGCGGCCAGCCGGTCCGCAGTCGCGTCCTCCCCCAGCACGGCCGCCGCGCGCACCACCTCCGACGCGCCCTCGTAACGGCCCAGCCGCACCCGCAGCGCCGCGCCGATCTCCGCCGAGCCGAGCGCGTGCACGTCGGCGGCGGTGGCGCCCGGCCGCAGCTGACCGGCCAACGCCCGCAGCAGCTTGGGGTTGCCCCTGGTCACCTCGCGGCACGCCGCCGCCGGCCCGTCACCGACCAGCGCGGCGACCGCCGGCACGTCCAGGCCGGTCAGCTCGACGTGCTCGTGGTGCGCGGCCAGCAGGTCCGGCAACGTCACCTCCCCGACCGGCGACTGGCCCGTGGTGGCGGCCAGCACGACCGCCAGCGGCCGGTCGGAGACCCGGCGCAGCACGAAGGCCAGGCAGCGCAGGGACCAGCTGTCGGACAGGTCGACGTCGTCCACGGCCAGCAGCAGCGGCCCTCGACCCAGCGCGGCCAGGACCACGCGGTGGAACCAGTCCAGCGGCTCGGCCGGGCCGTCGTGCAGGCCCTGCGCCAGCCTGGTGATCACGCCCCCGCGCAGGTCGCTCTCCAGCCGCGCACCGGTCGCGGTCGCCACCGTGAAGCCGAGGTCGCGCGCGTCGTCGGCGATGGCGCGCAGCAGGGCCGACTTGCCGATGCCGATCTCACCGGTGACCAGCAGGGTGGTGGTCCGGCCGGCGAGCGCGCCGCGCAGCGCCGAGCGGGCGGCGCGCAGTTCGCGGTCCCGGCCGGGCAGGGTCGGGTTCGATGCCGTCACCGGAGAGCTCCGATCTGCTGCGGCGCAGCCGGGGCGGTGGATCGCCGACCACCACGGTAGGACACCTGTCCACTCCCTTCGGTACCGAAGGCCCGCGATGGCGGTCGCGGAATTTCCTTCGGTGCCCTCCGTAGAGACGCGACGCCGGGCTTCGACCAGAATCGAGGCCCGACTTCCGCGAGCCGATTCACCCGGACTCGCGAACAATGCGCGCGCCCCGATCCCGGAATTCCTCCCGGTCGATTCGCGACGACCTTTTTCAGTGCCACTCCCGCAACGCCCGGCGCAGGATCTTCATCGCGGTGTAGACCCGCGACTTCACGGTGCCCTCAGGTATGCCGAGCACCACCGCCGCCTCACGCACCGTGCGACCGCGCACGTAGGTCTCGTAGATCGCGGCGCGGTGTTCCTCGCCGAGCCTGCCGATCACGTCGTTGAGCACCATGACGGACAGCCGCTGCTCGGTCTGATCGGGCACCTCGACGGTGTCCGGGCTGGTCAGCTCCACTTCACGAGGTCTGGCCCGCCTCGTGCGCCACCCGTCGATGACGATCCTCCCGGCCACGGTGAGCAGCCAGCCGCGCAGCATCCGCGGGTCGCGGACCAGCGTCTCGGCGTTCTGCCACGCACGGATCAACGTCTCCTGGACCACGTCCTCGGCCCACTGCCGATCACGGCCGACCAGGCCGAGCACGTGGGCGTACAACCCGCCCTTGAACTGCTCGTACAGCGTGGTGACGAGTTCTTCACCGGACCGCTCGCCACTCATCCCGACACTGCCCGCTGAATTCATGAGGCAATCAACCTCCCGGAGTTCGCGCGCGGCGGGGCGAATGAGACTTCCGCGAAGGTACTACAACTCGGGATCAGCGCCGGCACTCCGCGCGCTTGATCCTGTGATGTAGATCACACGTCTTAATTGAACGTTCCGTCGAACCGTCGCACCCGGAGTTCGTAGTTCCTCTTCAGAGGGTGTACCGCGCCATTAACAGGGGGTGCGCACGTGGTGCTCGCAGTCTCGGAACACGATGTCGGGGTGTGGCAGGTCGCCACGATGTCCGGCCGGGTGGCGTACGTGGCGATGTGCCTGGCCGCGTGCTGGGGCGTGCTCACCGCCACCGGCTGGGTGCGCCGGATCACCGGCCGGGCCGCGTTGCGCGCCACCCACCAGGTGCTGGCGACGTTCGCGGTGGTCATGGCCGGGGCGCACGCGGTGTCGTTCCTGTTGCTGGACAACGGCTCCCTGGCGGCCTACCAACTCGTGGTGCCGCTGGTCGGCGGCGGCGAGGTGCGGCACGCGCTCGGCGTGGTGGGGCTGGAGCTCATGGTGGCCGCGTCGGTGACGGCGGCGTTGCAGCGCACGGTGTTCTACCGCGAGTGGCTGCGCCTGCACCGGCTCGCGTACGTGGGCGTGTGGCTCGGCGCGATGCACGCGTGGCTGGGCGCTTCCGCGAGCGGCCACGTCGCCGTGGTGTGGCTGGGTGGCATCACCGTGCTGATGCCCGCGGTCACGCTGACCGTGCTGCGGTTCCTGCCGCCGCGGCTGCTGGTGCGGATCGGCCTGATCGCGGCCGACCCGCCGCCGCCGGTCCGGGAGGAGCCGACCGGTGTCCGGGTCGCGGTCGACCACGGGCGGTGCCGGCACTACGCGTTGTGCCAGGCGCAGGCGCCCGGCGTGTTCCGGGTGCTGGACGACGGGCGGCTGCGCTACGCGCGCAACCCCGACGCCGACCAGGCGCCGCAGGTGCGTGCGGCGGCACGCGTGTGCCCCATGCGCGCGATCCGGGTCGACGCGGCCGAAGCCGGCCCGTGAGCCGGGCCGTCAGCTCCGGGCCGTCAACTCCGGGTTGCGCACCGGCGAGCCCTTGCCCACCGGCGAGATCGGCAGCAGCGTCCGCCCCGTCGGCCCGACCTCGATGTCGGTGCCCATCGCCGGGCACACACCGCAGTCGAAGCACGGCGTCCAGCGGCAGTCGTCCTGCTCGCGCTCGTCCAGCGCGTCCTGCCAGTCCGCCCAGAGCCATTCCTTGTCCAGCCCCGAGTCCAGGTGGTCCCAGGGCAGGACTTCCAGCTCCTCGCGCTCACGCGTGGTGAACCAGGCCAGGTCCACGCCCAGCGGCGGCAGCACGGCTTCGGCGGCCTCGACCCAGCGGTCGTAGGAGAAGTGCTCGGACCAGCCGTCGAACCGGCCGCCCTCGCGCCACACCCGTTCGATCACCAGGCCGATGCGCCGGTCGCCGCGCGACAGCAGCCCTTCGATCAGCGACGGCTTGCCGTCGTGGTAGCGCATGCCGATGTTGCGGCCGAGCGAGCGGTCGGAGTTCACCGCCTCGCGCAGCAGGCGCAGCCGGTTGTCCACGGTCTCCGGGTCGCACTGCGCGGCCCACTGGAACGGCGTGTGCGGCTTGGGCACGAACCCGCCGATGGAGATCGTGCAGCGGACGTCCTTGCGGCCGGACGCCTCGCGGCCCGCGCGGATGACGTTCTTGGCCATCTCGGCGATCTGGACCACGTCGTCGTCGGTCTCGGTGGGCAGGCCGCACATGAAGTACAGCTTCACCTGCCGCCAGCCCGCGCCGAACGCCGCGCTGACCGTGCGGATCAGGTCTTCCTCCGACACCATCTTGTTGATCACTCGGCGGAGTCGTTCGCTGCCGCCCTCGGGCGCGAACGTCAGGCCCGAGCGGCGGCCGTTGCGGGACAGCTCGTTGGCCAGGTCGATGTTGAACGCGTCCACCCGGGTCGACGGCAGCGACAGGCTGGTGTTCGTGCCCTCGTAGCGGTCGGCGAGGCCCTTGGTGATCTCGGCGATCTCCGAGTGGTCCGCGCTGGACAGCGACAGCAGGCCGACCTCCTCGAACCCGGTCGCCTCCAGGCCGCGCTGCACCATCGCGCCGATGCCCTCGATGGACCGCTCGCGCACCGGGCGGGTGATCATGCCCGCCTGGCAGAACCGGCAGCCGCGCGTGCAGCCGCGGAAGATCTCCACGCTCATCCGCTCGTGCACGCTCTCCGCGAGCGGCACCAGCGGCTGCTTCGGGTACGGCCACGCGTCGAGGTCCATCGTGGTCCGCTTGAACACGCGGTACGGCACGCGCTCGCGGTTGGGCACCACGCGCTGGATGCGGCCGTCGGGGAGGTACTCGACGTCGTAGAACCGGGGCACGTACACGCCGCCGGTCTCGGCGAGCCTGGTCAGGATCTCGTCCCGACCGCCGGGACGGCCCTCGGCCTTCCACGCGCGGACGATGTCGGTGATCTCCAGGACGGCTTCCTCGCCGTCGCCGAGCACGGCCGCGTCGATGAACGGCGAGATCGGCTCCGGGTTGAACGCCGCGTGCCCGCCCGCCACCACGATGGGGTGGTCCTCGGTGCGGTCGGCGGCGTGGATCGGGATGCCGGCCAGGTCGAGCGCGTTGAGCAGGTTCGTGTAGCCCAGCTCGGTCGCGAAGCTGACCCCGAGCAGGTCGAACGCGCCGACGGGCCGGTGCCCGTCCACGGTGAACTGCGGCACGCCGTGCTCGCGCATCAGCTTCTCGAGGTCGGGCCACACCGCGTAGGTCCGCTCGGCCAGCACGTCCGGCTGCTCGTTGAGGACCTCGTACAGGATCATGACGCCCTGGTTGGGCAGCCCTACCTCGTAGGCGTCCGGGTACATCAACGCCCACCGCACCGCGGCGGCGTCCCAGTCCTTCAGGGTGGCGTTGAGCTCCCCGCCGACGTACTGCACCGGCTTGGACACCCTCGGCAGCAGGGGTTCCAGGGCGGGGAAGACCGACTCGACACTCACGCCGACCAGGGTAACGGCAGTGCCCGCACGCGTCAGAACAGCGGTCCGGTGAGGGTGAGGCCCAGTTCGGTGCCCGGCCCCGCGTACAGGCCGAAGAACATCAACGCGCCGCCCGCGAGGGCCACGTCCTTGTTGAACTGGATCATCTCCGCCTGCTTGGCCTGCGGGTCGGTCTCCTTCCAGAAGGGGTGCATGAGGAACGCCGTCGGCAGCAGGAACAGCACCAGCAGCAGCGCGCCGAGATCCGCCCACACGCCCAGGAGCAGCATCAACCCGCCGACGACCAGGAGCACGCCGCTGCCGAACGTGGCGGCTTTCGCCGACGGGACGCCCTTGGACGCGGCGTAGCCGGCCATGGCCGCGGTCTGGGTGAGGTGGCCCACCGCCGAGCCGAAGAACAGGAAGACGAACAGGATCCGGCCGATGAGTGCGATGACGTCCACGACGACCTCCGGTGCTCGGGGTTCGTCCAGTGTTCAACCAGGTCAGGTCAACAGCAACTTGCCGAGCCTGCGTGAGGCGACGACCACCCCGATGACCACCATCACCGCGAAGTACGCCACGTGCGCCAACGCGCCCCAGCCGACGTAACCCGTGGTCAGCGCCCTCATCAGCTCGATCGCGTGGTAGAGCGGCGTCCACTGGACCACGGTCTGCAACCAGCCCGGGTAGACCGACAGCGGGTAGAACGTGGTCGAGAACAGGAACAGCGGCATCACGGCCAGCTGCACGAGGTCGAAGTCCTGCCACGAGCGCAGGTAGGTCGCCGCCGCCATGCCGACCGCCGCGAACGCCAGCGCGACCAGCAGGCACGCGGGCAGCGCCAGCACGGCCCAGGGCGAGTCGAGGAGCCCGAACCCGAGCATGACCGCGATGAACCCGGCCGAGTACAGGCCGCCGCGGATGAGCGAGAACGTGGCCTCGCCGACCGCGATGTCCACCGGGCCGAGCGGGGTGGCCAGCACGGCGTCGTACGTCTTGGCGTACTTGAACTTGAAGAACAGGTTGAACGTCGCCTCGAACACCGCGCCGTTCATCGCCGAGGCCGCCAGCAGGGCGGGCGCGACGAACGCGGCGTACGGCATCGGCCCGCCGGGGCCCTCGACGGTGGTGACCAGCTGCCCCAGGCCGAAGCCGAGGGAGAACAGGAAGAGCAGCGGCTCGAAGAAGCCGGACACGACCGACATCCAGGCCCGGCCGCTGACCAGGAAGGACCGTTCGACCAGGGCGTGCGCGCGGCCCGCGTACAGGCCGGGCGGGATGATCCGCCAGCGCAGGCCGACGGACCGGCCCGGGGCGGACGGCGCGCTCGGGACGGCCCGGTCCGCACCGGTCGAGGTCTCGCGGGTCATCCGGTCAGCCTCCGGTGGAAGTGTCGGCGGCCCAGCACCACGCCGAGCGCGATCATGGCGGACAGGCAGGCGACGTGGCCGACGGCGGGCGCCAGGCCCAGCGTGCGGAACGTCGCGCCGCGGGCCAGCTCGATGCCGTGCCAGGTGGGGGTGAGCCAGGCCAGCGGGTGCAGCCAACCGGGCAGCTGGCTGAGCGGGAAGAACGCGCCGGTGAACAGGATCATCGGCATCAGCACGAAGCGGAAGACCGCGTTGAACGAGTCCGGCTTCGACCTGGTCGCGGTGTAGGCGACCATGGGCGCGCTGAACGCCATGCCCGCGAGCACCGAGAACGGCACGGCCAGCAGCGCCGACGGGCTCGTGATCGCGCCGAGGGCGACCGCGATGCCGAGGAACACCGCGGAGCCCGCGGCCAGGCGCAGCGCGATCCACAGCAGCTGGCCGTGCAGCACCCGTGCGGGCGTCATCGGGGTGGACACCACCGCGACGTACGTGCGCTGCCACTTGAACGCCGAGAACACCGCCCACGAGGACTCGAACATGGCGTTCTGCACCGCGGTGACGACCAGCAGCGCGGGTGCGAGGAACACCACGTACGGGTGGCCGCCGGTGGCTTCGCCCGCTCGTACCTGCGACCCGAAGCCCAGGCCCATGGCCAGCAGGAACAGCACCGGCTGGAGGAAGTTCGTGATCACCGTGGCCCGCCAGTTGCGGCGGTACCAGGTCCAGTGGTGCTCCACCGCGATCAGCGCGGCGCGCCACGTGCCGACGACGTGCGTGCTCATCTCAGTCCACCAACGTCCGGCCGGTCAGGCGCAGGAACACGTCCTCCAACGTGCTGCGGCGCACCAGGCTGGACACGGGCCGCACGCCCCGCGCGTGCGCCGCGGCCAGCGCCGCCTCGCCGTCGGAGGTGTAGAGCAGCACCCGGTCCGGCAGCACCTCGACCCGTTCGGCCAGGTCGCGCACCGCGTCGCCGCTCTGCTCGCCCGGTGGGAAGCGCAGTTCCAGCACTTCCTTGGTCGAGTAGCGGCGGATCAGCTCGGACGGCGAGCCCTCGGCCGCGATCCGACCGCCGTCCATCACCACCAGCCGGTCGCACAGCTGCTCGGCCTCGTCCATGTAGTGCGTGGTGATGATCAGCGTGACGCCGGACTGCTTGAGCCGGAACAGCCGGTCCCACAGCAGGTGGCGCGCCTGCGGGTCCAGGCCCGTGGTCGGCTCGTCGAGCAGCAGCAGGTCGGGGTCGTTGACCAGGGAGCGGGCGATGGTGAGCCGCCGCTTCATGCCGCCCGACAGCGGCTCCACCTCGGCGTCGGCGCGGTCGGTGAGCTGGGCGAACTCCATCAGCTCCACGGCGCGCTCGCGCACCGCGGCCCGGGACAGGCCGAAGTAGCGGCCGTAGACCTGCAGGTTCTGCCGGACGGTCAGCTCGGTGTCGAGGTTGTCCTGCTGCGGCACCACGCCGATGCGCGAGCGGATCCTCGGGCCGTCGGTGTCCGGGTCCAGGCCCAGCACCCGCAGGTCGCCACCGGTGCGCGGTGACACGCACGACACCATCCGCATGGTCGAGGACTTGCCCGCGCCGTTGGGGCCGAGGAAGCCGAACGCCTCGCCCTTGCTCACCTCGACGTCGATGCCCCGGACGGCTTCGAACGAGCCGAAGTGCTTGGTCAGGCCCTTGGCGTGGACGAGGGTGGGGGTCACGTTCGTCACGTTAGCGGCGAGGTCCGACATTCCCGGAACCGTTTTAGGGTGGCGCCGTGGAGATCGACCTGAGTTGGCCGCTCGTGGCCGACGAACGACTTCGGTCCGAAGTGCACGAGGTGCTGCACGCCGTGGTGGCCGCCGGCGGTGCCATCGGCTGGCGGGAACCGCCGGGGCGTGCGGAGACCGACGCGTGGCTGGACAGCGTGCTCGCGTCGCCTGCCGACGGCGCGCTCGTCGTGGCACGGGTGGACGGCGTGCTGCGCGGCACGGCGACGTGGCGGCGGTCCGAGAGCGAGGTGTTCGAGCACATGGCCGAGGTGCGCCGGGTCACGGCTCACCCGGCGGCGCGTGGGCTCGGGCTGGGCGCGCGGCTCCTGGGCGCCGTGATCGAGCACGCCCGTGCGGCCGGGTTGGAGATGTTGACGCTCGGCGTGCGCGGGAACAACCACGGCGCGATCCAGCTGTACGAGAGCCTGGGCTTCCGCGAGTGGGGCCGCCTGCCGAACGTGATCTCGGTCGGCGACTTCCGGTTCGACGACGTGCGCATGTACCTGCCGCTGGGCCACCGCGAGGGCGTCGTGCTGCACGGCTCGGCCGCGGGCGGTCTCGGCTCGTCTCCGGCGCGTGCTTCGGTCGGCGGTTAGTCCGGCCCTGGTTGCACGACCGCCGGCCCGGTCGACCCTGGCGCGGGGGGGGGGGGGGGCCCCCCCCGGGGGGGGGGGGGGCGGGGGGCGGGGGGGGGGCGGGGGGGCGGGCGC
>NZ_JAJHUO010000004.1:29841-378763 GCF_020859565.1 Saccharothrix luteola
CCCCGCCCGCGCCCCCCGGCGCGCCCCCCCCCCCCCCCCCCCGGGGGGGGGGGCGGGCGGGCGGCCCCGGGTCAGCTCAGAGGTTCGGGAACCAGAGCTTGATCTCGCGCTCGGCCGACTCCGGCGAGTCCGAGCCGTGGACCAGGTTGAACTGGACCTCCAGGCCGAAGTCGCCGCGGATCGTGCCGGGCGTGGCCTTCTCGACCGGGTCGGTGCCGCCGGCCAGCTGGCGGAACGCCGCGATCGCCCGCGTGCCCTCCACCACCAGGGCCACCAGCGGGCCGCCGGTGATGAACTCGACCAGGTCGGCGAAGAACGGCTTGCCGTCGTGCTCGGCGTAGTGCTGCTCGGCGGTCGCGCGGTCCACGGTGCGCAGTTCCAGCGCGGCCAGGTGCAGGCCCTTGCGCTCGATGCGGGAGATGACCTCGCCGACCAGGCCGCGGCTGACGCCGTCGGGCTTGACCAGGACCAGGGTGCGCTCGCTCACGGCGGTCGGTACTCCTTCGTACGGGATTGTGCAACTCGGTCAAGGGTAGCCGGAGCTGCGATAGTGCCGGCCGTGACCACCGACAAGCCACACCCGGGCACCGTCCTCACCGGGGCCGCTGTGATGTTCGTGCTGCTGCGGCTGCTCGCGGTGTCGCACTACGACTGGCACACGGCGTTCGCGCTGCTGCACACGTTGGACCTGGAGGACGCGCCGGGTTTGTTCCTGGGGACGTTCATGGCGGACAAGTGGATCAGCAGTGTGCTGTTGGTGGTGATGGTGCCGTTGACGGTGTTCTACGCGGTCGGGAGGCGGTCGCGGGTGGCGCCGTTGGTGGTGGCCGTGTTGAGCGCGTTCCTGGTGGCGCACGTGCTCTCGTACCACTGGTGGTGGGTGCCGGTGGGTGCGGTGGCATTGACCGTGGTGTTGGTGTTCGTGGAGCGGGTGCGGCGGTTGCACGCGCAGATGGACTTCGTGCTGCGCCGGTTCGGTTACGTGGTGGGCGGGGTGGCGTTGGTGGTGGCGGCGGTGGTCGCCACGCCTTGGGTGCCGTTGGAGCGGATCGAGACTTCCGGGGACACGATCGAGGCCTACGTGATGGAGACCAGTCCCGGGTTCCTCAAAGTGCTCGGCGCGCGGGAGCGGGGTTTCCGCATCCTGCGGGCCGAGGACGTCCGATCACGTCTCGAACTGGCCGACCACTAGCGACTTGCCCCACCGGGTCGACGGCCAGGTGTCGGGGATTTCGGCTCCGGCGGCGTTGACTGCTCCCGATCGACCAGGAAGACCGCAGCGCGGCTCGAGCATTCCCGTGGATCACCACCGACCGACGTAAGCGTCGGCCAGGCGTGCTTCCCGTTCGGGCGCCGGCACGGTGGGTCGTCCGAAACCGGCGCGGAGGTAGGTGCGGCCCAGGGCGAGGGCGGTTTCCCGCCGGCGCTGCACCACCCACCCGCCCAGCCGGCTGACCGGGCGTCACCAAGAAGACCGACGTGCTCGTGGTGGGGATGGCGGACCCGGCTCGATTCGCCGTGGGGACGAGCGTCAGCGGCGAGCACCGCAAAGCCCGTGAGCTGCTGGACCGCGGCCACGAGATCGAGATGATCGGGGAGACCGACTTCCTCGAGTGGCTCAGCAGTTGAACGGTGGTCGGCGCCCGGGTCCCCGGACGCCGACCACCTCACCGAACTAGCGGGTCAGGACCACGACCGAGCGGGCCGGGGTGGTGATCGAGCCGTCGGCGAACGTGGCCTTGTCGGTGGACAGGGCGTGGTTCTGCCAGTTGCCCGGCACGGAGATGGACTTGGTGGTCGGGTAAGGGTTGATGATCACCAGGAGGCCGTTCAGGGACGGGTCGGTGTCCGGGCCCGCGGTGTCGTCCAAGAGCGCCGCGACGATGCCCGGCTCGGTGGTCGGGAACGACAGCTTCTGCTGCACGAGTGCCGCGTCGTTCAGGGTGAACAGCGGCGACGACTTGCGGATGCGCAGGAGCTCCAGGGTGTTGTCCACGGCGGCACGCATGTCGGCCGACGAGGGCTTCAGAGAACCGTTGGCCAACAAGGGAGTGGCGTAGGGCCACTTGTCCTCGTTGTCCGCCGCCGGTGGCAGGCCGCGACCGAAGCCGTTGTCCTTCAGGGACGGGTCGTAGCGGTTGAACCAGTCGCCGCTGTCGTAGCTGTTGCGGTCCAACGACTTCGAGCGCAGGAACTCCGCGCCGGCGTGCATGAACGGTTGGCCCTGGCCCAGGAGGACGGGTGCCAGCGCGACCTTCTGCATCCGCACGCGGTCCGCCATGGACGTGCTCACGGGCAGCTTGAACGTCTGCGAGTCGAACAAGGTCTCGTTGTCGTGCGCGTCCACGTACGTGATCACGTCGGCCGGTGCGCCGGTGTACCCGGCGGGTGAACCGTTGTACGTCACGTCACGCCCCGAGATCACCCCGCCACCGGTGGACTGGAACCGGTAGGACGCCATGTTGCCCGCCATGCCCAGCTTCACCAGGTCGCTGTAGTTGGCCAGCCGCGCGGTCACGTCGCCGTTGGCCGGGGAGCCGTTCGGGTCGCCCGCGAGCCCGGACGCCAGCCCCTGCACGCGCGGGTCGGCGTCGAACGGCCCGCCGCCGCGCACGGCGTCCCGTAGCCGGTCGCTGAACGTGCCGATGCCCGTACCGGCCAGGTTCGCCTGGGTGGCCTGCTCGAACCGGGCGTTGCCGGCGACCTCGCCGAAGTCCCAGCCCTCGCCGTAGATCCGGATCCTGCGCCCGTCCACGCCGTCGCGCTCGACGGTCAACGCGTCCAGCGCCGCCCGCACGGCCAGGACGTTCGCCTTCGGGTGGTGCCCCATCAGGTCGAACCGGAAGCCGTCCACCTTGTACAGCCGGGCCCAGCGCACGACCGAGTCCACGACGAGCTTGCCCATCATGGCGTTCTCGGTCGCGGTGTTGGCGCAGCACGTCGAGTTGGCGACGGTGCCGTCGAGGTTGAGCCGCTGGTAGTACCCCGGCACCACCTTGTCCAGCACGGACGTCGGCGCGTCACCGGCAGCGGCCGTGTGGTTGTAGACCACGTCCACCACCACGCGGTTCCCGTTGTCGTGCAAGGACTTCACCATCTCGCGGTACTGCTTGGAGCGCGCCCACCCGGTCTGCGCGTCGTCCGTGGCGTAGGAGCCCTCGGGCACGTCGTAGTGGTACGGGTCGTAGCCCCAGTTGAAGCCGTCCTGGCCGGCGGTGGCCGAGACGCAGTCCTGCTGCGCCGAGGAATCCGCGGGCAACGACGCCAGGTCGCACGCCGGTTGCCGCTGGTCCGAACGCTTCTCCGGGATCGTGGCGATATCGAACGTCGGCAGCAGGTGCACGGTGTCCAGGCCCGCCGCCGCCAGCTCGCGCAGGTGCGTCATGCCGACCGACGACGAGTGCGTGAACGCGCGGTAGGTGCCGCGGTCGGACTCGGGCACGGTGGCGTCCCCGATGGAGAAGTCCCGGACGTGCAGCTCGGTGATGCCGTGCTCGGTCGGGTCGCCGTCCAGGCCGCGGGCCACGTGCCCGGCCCAGTCGGCGGGCATGGTGCGCGCGTCACCGAGGTCGGCGAACTGCGAGTGCGTCGAGTTCACCGCCAACGCCACCGAGTACGGGTCGGTCACGGTCACCGTGCGCCCGGCGACGGTCACCTCGAACAGGTAGAACTTGTCCCGCCACGAGCCGGACGCCGACCACGAGCCGGACGCGTCGTCCCGCGCCAGGTCCACGGTCGTCGTCGGGCCGCCGGGCTGGTCGGACACCTTGAGCTTCACCGAGGACGCCGTGGGCGCCCACAACCGCGCGGTCACGCGGTCGCCGTCGAACGCCGGCCCGTAGGTCAGCGCGGACGCGGCGGCGGCGAACCGGTCGTCCAGCACGCCGGCGATCTGCACGCCCGTGCGGTGCCGCAGGCCGCCGTTCGAGTCGACGTGCACGGCGGACAGCCTGCCGCGCAACGCCTCGTCCAGCCGCTCGCCGTCACGCACCCGGAACACCGGCTTGCCCCGCAGGTGGGGGAAGCGATCGGGCACGGCGTCCGACGACGGCTCCAGCCGCAGCACCTTGCCGTCGTGCTCCAGCCGGTAGCCGTCGGACGGCACCACCGGCACGTCCCACACGACCAGGTCCTTCGACACCCAGATCGCCTTGGCCTTGGTCAGGTCGTCGTCCACGCCCTCGCCACCGGACGGCGGCAGCACGTAGGAGATGGACCCGTCCGCCTTGGTGGAGCCGGAGACGTACCAGACCTCGTAACCGGTGCCCGTAACGTCGAGGAACTGGTCCGGCCCCGGGTCCTTCGCGTCACCGCGGTGGATGATGTTGCTCAGCCCGGCCGCACCGGGCTCCAGCGCGACGGACCAGTACACGCCGAACCCGTCGGTCCCGTCCGGCACGCGGGACTGGTTCCAGCCCGGGCTCGGCTCCAGCGACCCCGTCCAGTGGTAGAGCGTCCAGTCGGTGTAGTCGCCGTCGGGTCGGTTGTAGTGGATCACCGCGCGGTTCTCGGCGGCGGCCAGGCTCGCGTGCACCTCGTCGCCGTCGACCCACGCACGTCCGGCCGTGCGACCGGTGGCCTCGACCGTGCCGCCGCGGACCACGGAGAAGTCGACGGGCGCGGTCGCCGGGACGGTCGCCACTCCCCCGCTGAACGGGTGATCGACACCTCCCGCGCGCACCACGAGCCCCGTGGCGTCACCGGTGTGCGTGATGACAGCTTGGCCGGTCGCGGCGACCTCGCTGGCGTGCACGGCGGTCTGGCCCTGTTCGAGCCACACCTGCGGTGTCGCGCTCGGGTCGATGAACCGGTCGCCGTCGGTGTCCTTCTCGTCGCCCCGGTGGGCGATGATGCCGACCGAGCGTGCCCCGGGCTTGAGCTTGACCCAGGCGAACCGACCGTAGGGCGTCTCGCCCGCGAACGGCAGCGGCGCGTCCCACGTCGGCGCGTTCTCGACGTCGCCCCACGCGTGCAGGCCCCACCCGTCGTAGTCGCCGGCCGGGCGGTTGTAGTGCACCACCAGCCAGTCCGACGTCACGGCCGTCGGCGGCTCGACGGGCGGCGCGGCCACCAGGCGAATCTTCGCGCCGTCCGCGCCCAACGTGCCCTTGGCGTCCTTGGCGACCACGCGCAGCTCGACGTCCTTGCCCACGGCCGCGCCCGGCAGGCTCTCCAGGTCGGCGAACACCCGGTGCGGTGCGGCGTCGTCGGTGCCGAGCACCTGCCAGTCGCGCTCGCCCTCGACCCGTGCGGCGAACGTGGCCTGCGCGTACGGCGAGGTGACGCCGTCGGCGCGCAGCTCGACCCGGTCGTCCAGCACGGTGCCCGTCGGCGGCACGGCCAACGTCGGCGTGGGCGCGGCGGAGGGGATCTTGCCGGTCGAGCGGAGCACCAGGGCGGACAACGCGGGCACGGTCACGGTGACCTTGCCGTTCGCGGCGTTGACCTGCGACCCCGCGGCGGGCCAGACCGGGCGGTAGCCCTTGCCCGACACGGGCACCTCGACGGTCGTGGGCGCGGTGCCGGCGTTGGCCACCACGACGTGCTCGACCTGCTGGGTGCGGCCCGTGCGGCTGAACGCGATCACGTCGCCCTGGACGAGCCGGAGCTCCTGGTTGCCCTCACGCCACACCGGGTCCCGGTCCACGAAGTTCGCCAGGTCGCGCAGCTGCCGGTACAGCGGGTGGTCGGTGCGGAAGTTGTCCACCGCGCCGGTGCGGTCGCTGCCGACCAGGTCCTCGGTGGCGTACTCGGGCGTCTTCGAGGCGAACATGTCCTGACGGGCCAGCTTGTCGCCGCCGGCGCCCGCGAAACCCTGCTCGTCGCCGTAGTAGACGACCGGGTTGCCGCGCCACAGGTACATCAGGGCGTTGCCGAGTTCGAGTCGGTCCAGCAGCTCGGCCTCGGAGATGCCCGGCCGGCCTTCCCGGACCATCCACGCGATGCGGCCCATGTCGTGGTTGCCGAGGAACGTCGGCAGCGAGGAGGCGTTGGAGTCCGCGTCGGTGTACCGGTCGTCCTCGACGAGCACCTCGCCGAGCCGGGCCGCGCCCTGGCCGGACAGGAACCTGGCCGCGCCGCTCTGGAACGGGAAGTCCAGCGTGGCCTGCATCCGGCCGGTGGTGGTGTAACGGGAGGTGAGCGCCGGGTTCGCGTCGAACACCTCGCCGAAGACGAAGAAGTCCTTCTTGCCGCGCATCGCCGCGTACTGCTTCACGTGCGGCGCGAGGGCCTGCCAGAACTCCATGTTGACGTGCTTGACCGTGTCGACCCGGTAGCCGTCGATGCCCAGCGTGTCGATCCAGCTGGTGAAGATCCGCTTCATGCCCTTGACGACCGTCGGGTGCTCGGTCATCAGGTCGTCGAGGCCGAAGAAGTCGCCGTACTCGTTCGACTCGCCGCTGAACGTCGAGTCGCCGCGGTTGTGGTAGAGCTGCGGGTCGTTGAGCCAGGCCGGGGTCTTCTCGCCCTTGACCACCGGCGTGTACGGCGCGGTGAGCTTCGGGAACGGCTCCCGGCCCGCGATCTCCGAGATGTCGACCGGGTTGCCCTGCTCGTCCAGGTAGGGCTGCGCGCCGGTGCTGACGTAGTCGTGCTCGCCCTCGGCGTAGTCGATCAGGTCGGCGGTGTGGTTGGCGACGATGTCGAAGAACACCTTGATGCCGCGGCGGTGCGCGTCCTGGATGAGCCGCCGCATGTCGTTGGTCGAGCCGAAGTGCGGGTCGAGCCTGGTGAAGTCGGTGGTCCAGTAGCCGTGGTAGCCGGCCGAGACGTCGTCGCCGGAGCCCTGCACCCACCGGTTGGCGAACATCGGCGTCATCCAGATCGCGGTGACGCCCATGTCGTCCAGGTAGTCGATCTTGTCGCGCAGGCCCTTGAGGTCGCCGCCGTGGTAGAAGCCCTTGTCGGCGGGGTCGTAGCCGCTCTTGAGGCGGTCGGTCTCGGCCGTGCCGCCGCGGTCGTTGCGCGGGTCGCCGTTGGCGAACCGGTCGGGCATCACGAAGTAGAACCGCTCGCCGGCCAGGTCGGCCCGGAGCGCGTCCTTGGCCAACGCCCGGTCACCGTCCCGGGCGCCGGGCGCGAGGTCGGTGACGGCGCCGACCGCGAGCCCCTGCCCCACTTCGGGCGCGGCGCCGGTGGGTGGTGGCACGAACGGCACAACGGCCAGGGCGATGAGCGCGGCGACGGCCCGACGCATCGCGACCTCCTTGTCGCAAGAATTTGCAACCACGCCCCGACGGTGCACCGGGGCGTGGTGCACAAAACCACGACAACCACGGCCGGACAAGGCCCATACGGCTGCAAGTCCTTGCAGACCCTTGCATCACTCCTGGTACAGCCAGATCCAGTTGCCCGACGGGTCCTTCACCGCCGAGTTGCGCGGCATGCCGACCGAGTCGCGCGGGGCGACGACCTCCACGCCACCCGCCGCGACGGCACGCGCGTGGTAGGCGTCCAGGTCGGGCACGAGCAGGCCGAACGTGCTCGGGCCGAGCCGGTCGGTGTCCGCGCGGTCCTCCAGCAGGTGCACCAGGAAGAACCCGTCCTGGCCGTACTCGCCGAACACGAACGACGAGTAGTCGTCGTCCTCGGCCCGCCTGGTCACCTCGTACCGCAGGTCGAAGGCGGTCCGGTAGAACTCGACGGCCTTGGCCGCGTCGTCCACGGTGATCTTGATCTGAACCGGGCGCACGCCCGTGCCGGGTGTGGACACGGTGATCCCCTCCTCCAGGTAGCGGTCGACGTCGCCGAGCCGGGCGGTGAGCACGTCGCGCTGCCGTTCCAGCCGCTTGCGGTGGCCGGTCAGCACCTCGTCCACGTCACCGCCGTCGACCACCCGCCGGATCTCCTCGATCGGCAGGTCCAGGCAGCGCAGCGCCAGGATCAGCCGGGCGCGGCGCACCTGCTCGCGCCGGTAGCGCCGGTAGCCCGACGCCGGGTCGACGACGTCGGGCGTGAGCAGCCCGACGTCGTCGTAGTGCCGCAGCGCGTGCACGGTCAGCCCGCTGAGGTGGGCGAACCGCCCGATGGTCATCAGCTCGTCCGTCACACCACCACTGTGAGGTCTCGGGTCACCCGAGGGTCAACGGCGGGGCTGAAGAGTTTTGCTCCACAGCGACGCGCCCTTGATGTCGCGCAGCCACACGGTCAGCTCGCCGTCCCGCGACACCTCGACCTCGCCGAAGTGCTGGAAACCGTCCAACGGGGTGGTGTTCGCGGCCGGTGGGGCGTTGACGAACACCGCTTCCGGGCCGAACGTCGGGTCGAGGGTGTTCGGGCCGAACGCACCGGCGTTCAGCGGGCCCGACACGAACTCCCAGAACGGGTCGAAGTCCTGGAACGACGCGCGCTCCGGTGAGTAGTGGTGCGCGGCCGTGTAGTGCACGTCCGCCGTCAGCCACACGGTGTTGCGCACCCGCCGCCGCTTCAGCTCGCCCAGCACCCACGCCAGCTCGTGCTCACGACCGCCCGGTGTGCCCGGCAGGCCGTTGGCGACGCCCTCGATGTCCGTGCCGTCGGGCACGGTCAGGCCGATCGGCAGGTCGGCCGCGATGATCTTCCAGGTGGCCCGGCTGCGGTCGAGGGAGTCCACCAGCCAGCGGGCCTGCCGCTCGCCCAGCACGACCCCGGCGCCGTCGCGCGGCGAGGTGTTCGCGTCCTTGTACGACCGCATGTCCAGCACGAACACCTCGACGTGCGCGCCGTGGCGGAACTTCCGGTACACCCGGCCGTCCACCGCCTGCCGGGGGTCGATGGGCTGCCACTCGTGGAACGCCTGGAACGCCCGTGCGGCCAGCACGTCCACCCGCTTCTCGGTGTAGGCCGGTGAGGTCAGGATCTCGCCCGGGTACCAGTTGTTGGTCACCTCGTGGTCGTCCCACTGCACGATCATCGGCACCCGCGAGGCGAACGCCCGGTACTGCGGGTCGAGCAGGTTGTAGGCGAACTGGCCGCGGTACTCGTCCAGCGTCTCGGCGACCTTCAGCTTCTCCGGGGTGACGAGGTTGCGCCACACCCGCCCGTCGGGCAGCGTCACCGACTGCTGCAGCGGACCGTCCGCGTACACCGTGTCGCCGCTGTTGATGAAGAAGTCGGGACGGCGGGCGGCCATCGCGCCGAAGATCGGCATGCCGCCCAGGTCGGGGTTGCTGCCCCAGCCCTGGCCGGCCACGTCACCCGACCACACGAACCGCACGTCGTCACGGCCGACCGGGGCGGTGCGGAAGCTGCCCGTGACGGCTTCGCTGCGCGTGCGGCCGTCGAGGTCCTCGGCGACGACGCGGTAGTGCACCTCGCGCCCACCCGGCAGGCCGCGCAGCCGCACCCGGCCCGTGCCGCCGGTCTCCGGCGTCAGCAACGGCCCGCGCACGGTCCGAGCGTGCCGGAACGAGGGGTCCGACGACACCTGCACCAGCATCCGCGACGGCCGGTCGGCCCGCGTCCACACCAGGCCGCCGTCGAACGTCACGTCACCGGACTGCACGCCGTGCGTGAGGACGGGCCGGTCGCCACCCCGCGCCAACGCCACGCCGCCGGGCACGAGCGCCGCGGCCGTACCGATCGCACCGGCGCGCAGCAGCGTCCGCCGGTTCACCACACCATCGCTCATGCGCCGGTTTGTAATCGGTGAAGCCTAATTCCGGGTGAACAGGAACCGTCGCCCACCGGTTCAGCGCACGGCGGAGCACCACGACCGGCTAAATCACACGGACAGGTGAAGCGTGCAACCCAGGACAACCCAAATCGCATTTCTCACGTTAGCCGGATAAAACGGCCGGCCCGGCGGCGACCACCGCTCCGGACCCCGCTCCCCGACCCCGACCGCCGACCGCTGACCCGCTCCCGACGCCGACCCCGACCGACAGCCCGAACCCCGACCGCCCGAACCCCGACCGCCCGACCGCCGCTCAGCCCTGCTGCTGGCTGGGCAGCCGACCCTCGGCCATGCGCTTGGCCACGTCACGCCGAAGCCACAGGAGGTACACCCAGACCAAGCTGAACACCACACCGATGCCGCCGAGCGCGGTCAGGGCGAACCACGACGCCACCATCACCACGTGGATCGCCGCGATCACGTACACGGCCCACGGGCGCTTCAGCAGCGCGCACGTCCCGATCAGCGCGACGATCAGCCCGAGCACCAGGTACCCGATCCCGGTGCCGACCCCGCCGCTCAGCTTCGCCACCACCGGCAGGGCCAGGGCGACGACGATCACCTCGAGGATCAGCGTGCCCGCCATGATGCCGCGGAAGGACTTCATCGGGTCCTTCTTGGGCGCGGGCACCGGCTGCGAGGCGGGGGAGGTCACGAGGGCTCCTTGCCGAACAGCGCACGCGCCTCGCCCGCCGTGACGACCGAGCCGGTCACCACGACGCCGCCGCCGGACACGATGTCGCCGTCGTCGCTCTCCTCGGCGAGCCGCACGGCGTCCTCGATCGCGTCGTCGAGGTGCGGCCGGACGACCAACCGGTCGTCGCCGAAGATCGGGATCGCGATGCCGGCGAGCAGGTCGGGGTCCATGGCCCGCGGCGAGGAGTTGGCGGTCACGACGAGCTCCTGGACGACCGGTTCGAGCGCGCTGAGGATGCCGACGGCGTCCTTCTCCTGCATCACGCCGACCACGGCCACCAGCTTGCGGAAGCCGAATTCCTCGTCCAGGGCCTTGGCCAGCGCCTCCGCCCCGTGCGGGTTGTGCGCCGCGTCCACCAGCACGGTGGGCGCGGTGCGGACGCGTTCCAGCCGGCCCGGCGAGGTGGCGGTGGCGAACGCCTCGCGCACGGCCTCGACGTCGAGCTGGCGGTCGGGCCCGGCGCCGAAGAACGCCTCCACGGCAGCCAGCGCGAGCGCCGCGTTGGCGGCCTGGTGAGCGCCGTGCAGCGGCAGGAACACCTCGTCGTACACGCCGGCGAGGCCTTGCAGCCGCAGCATCTGGCCACCGACGGCGACGTCGCGCTGGATCACGCCGAACTCGTGCCCGAGCCGCGCGATCGTGGCGTCCACCTCGGCGCACCGCCGCAGCAGCACCTGCTCGACGGCGGGTTCCTGCTTGGCCATCACGGCGACCGCGCCCGGCTTGATGATCCCGGCCTTCTCCTCCGCGATCCCGGCCAGGTCGCCGCCCAGGTACTCGACGTGGTCGAGCCCGATCGGCGTGATCACCGCGACCCGGCCGTCGGCGATGTTCGTCGCGTCCCACGACCCGCCCATGCCGACCTCGATCACGGCGGCGTCCACGGGCGCGTCGGCGAACGCCGCGAACGCCATGCCGGTGAGCACCTCGAACTTGCTCATCGGCACGTCGCCGCGCGCGTCCACGAGCGACAGGTACGGCTCGACGTCGCGGTAGATCTCGACGTACCGCTCGGGGCTGATGGGCGCGCCGTCGACGCTGATCCGCTCGGTCGCCAGCTGCAGGTGCGGGCTGGTGTAGCGGCCGGTCCGCAGGCCGATCCGGGTGAGCAGGGCGTCGATCATCCGCGACGTGGACGTCTTGCCGTTCGTCCCGCCGACGTGCACCACGGGGTAGGTGCCCTGCGGGTCGCCGAGGATGTCGGCCAACGCCCGGATCCGGTCGAGGCTCGGCTCGATCTTGGTCTCGGGCCAGCGGGTGTTCAGCTCCGAATCGACCTGCCGCAGCTCCTCCAGCGCGCCCGTCTCGAACCCGGTCACGAGTTGTCCTGCGGCAGGGTCTCGAGCCGGGCGTGGATGCGGTCGATCTCGGCGTTGGCCGCCGCGAGCCTGGCCTGGATCTTGGCCACGACCTCGGCGGGCGCCTTGTCGAGGAACGCGGCGTTGTTGAGCTTGCCCTCGCACTGGGCGCGTTCCTTCTCGGCCACGCCGAGGTCCTTGGCCAGGCGCTTGCGCTCGGCCACGACGTCGACCGTGCCGGAGAGGTCCAGCTCCACCTTGACCGTGCCGCCGGGCAGGCCGACGTCGAGCGAGGCGCTGACCGAGAAGTCGTCGCCGGGCTCGGTCATCCTGGTCAGCGCCTGGACGGCGGGCACCTGGTCGAGCAGGTCGACGCAGCACGCGCCGCGCACCTTGCCCGCGACCTTCTGGGCGGGCTTGAGGCCCTGGTCGGAGCGGAACCGGCGGATCTCCGTGACCAGCTTCTTCAGGCCTTCGATCCGGGTGGCCGCGACCTCGTCGCGCGCGACGCCGGTCGGCTTGGGCCAGTCCGCGACCACCAGGGACTCGCCGCCGGTCAGCGTGGTCCACAGCGTCTCGGTGATGAACGGCGTCAGCGGGTGCAGCAGCCGCAGCACGACGTCGAGCACGTGCCCGAGCACGGACTGGGTGGCCTCGGCCCGCGCGCCGCCCTCGGCGAGCTGGACCTTGGCCAGCTCCAGGTACCAGTCGCAGAACTCGTCCCAGGTGAAGTGGTAGAGCGCTTCGCTGAGCTTGGCGAACTGGAAGGCCTCGAAGTGGCCGTCGACCTCGGTCACGAGGCCTTCGAGCAGGTCGAGGATCCAGCGGTCGGCGTCGGTGAGCTCCTCGCGCGGCGGGAGCGGGCGGTCGACGGTGGCGCCGTTGTTGAGCGCGAACCGGGAGGCGTTCCACAGCTTGGTGGTGAAGTTGCGCGAGCCGGCGGCCCACTCGTCGGCCAGCGCCATGTCCGAGCCGGGGTTGGCGCTGCGCAGCAGCGTGAACCGGGTGGCGTCGGCGCCGTAGGCGTCCATCCAGTCGATGGGGTCGATGCCGTTGCCGCGCGACTTCGACATCTTCTTGCCGTGCTGGTCGCGGATGAGGCCGTGCAGGAACACGTGGTCGAACGGCTGCTTGCCGTCCATCGCGTACAGGCCGAACATCATCATCCGGACGACCCAGAAGAACAGGATGTCGTAGCCGGTCGACAGCACGCTGGTCGGGTAGAACTTCGCCAGGTCGCTGGTGGGCGTGGGCCAGCCGAGCGTGGAGAACGGCCACAGGCCGGACGAGAACCACGTGTCGAGCACGTCCTCGTCCTGCACCCAGCCCTCGCCGGGCGGCTCCTCGTCCGGGCCGACGCACATGACCTTGTCGTTCGGGCCGTACCAGACGGGGATGCGGTGGCCCCACCAGAGCTGGCGCGAGATGCACCAGTCGTTGAGGTTGTCGACCCAGTCGAAGTAGCGCTTGGCCAGCTCCGGCGGGTGGATGGTGGTGCGGCCGTCGCGCACGGCGGCGGAGGCCGCCTCGGCGAGCGGGGCGACCTTGACCCACCACTGCATGGACAGGCGCGGCTCGATCACGGTGTCGCAGCGCGAGCAGTGGCCGACGGAGTGCTTGTAGGGGCGCTTCTCGGCCACGATCCGGCCCTGTTCGCGCAGGGCGGCGACGACGGCGGGGCGCGCCTCGAAGCGGTCCATGTCCTGGAACGGGCCGTGCGCGGTGATCACGCCGCGGCCGTCCATGACGGTGAGCGCGGGCAGGTCGTGGCGCCGGCCGATCTCGAAGTCGTTCGGGTCGTGCGCGGGGGTGACCTTGACCGCGCCGGTGCCGAACGCGGGGTCGACGTGCTCGTCGGCGACGACGGGCACGTAACGGCCGGTCAGCGGCACTTCGACCTCGGTGCCGATGAGGTGCCGGTACCGCTCGTCCTCGGGGTGGACGGCCACGGCGGTGTCGCCGAGCATGGTCTCGGCGCGCGTGGTGGCGACCACGATCGAGTTGTCGCCGGAGCCGTAGCGGATGGAGACGAGCTCGCCGTCGTCCTCGGAGTGGTCGACCTCGATGTCGGAGAGCGCGGTCTGGCAGCGCGGGCACCAGTTGATGATGCGCTCGGCGCGGTAGATGAGGCCGTCGTCGAAGAGCTTCTTGAAGATGGTCTGGACGGAGCGGGACAGGCCCTCGTCCATGGTGAAGCGGACGCGGGTCCAGTCGACGCCGTCGCCGAGGCGGCGCATCTGGCCGAGGATCCTGCCGCCGACCTCCTCGCGCCACTCCCAGACGCGTTCGACGAACTTCTCGCGGCCGATGTCGTGGCGGGACTTGCCCTCGCCGGCGAGGGCCCGCTCGACGGCGGTCTGGGTGGCGATGCCCGCGTGGTCGGTGCCGGGCAGCCAGAGCACCTCGTAGCCCTGCATGCGGCGGCGGCGGGTGAGCGCGTCCATGATGCTGTGGTTCAGCGCGTGGCCCATGTGCAGGCTGCCGTTGACGTTCGGCGGCGGCAGCACGATGGTGAACGGCGGCTTGTCGCTGGTCGCGTCGGCCGTGAAGTAGCCGCGCTCGACCCACCGCTCGTACAGCCCGGCCTCTACCTCGGCCGGGTTCCAGGCCGGCGGGAGTTCGGAGCGCTGCGGTGCGGTGGGGGTCTCAGTCACGGTCGAAGTCTACGGAGGCGCGGGTATCGACTTCTAATCAGATACCTGCTAGCGGGCGCCGAGCCCGTCGTGGCGGTCCCGTATCGACTTCTCGGTCGATTGCTGGTAACGCCTTGGGCACGAGTTGGCGAGCGGGGGGGCGACGTGGACGAGTACCGGATCGAGGACCACCCCGACCTGAGGGACGCCGGATGGGCGCGGGAGGCCGTGAAGCGGGCCGAGCGCGAGGCCAGGGTGCGGCGGCTGAGGTCGTTGCCGCGCCGGCCGCGGCGGCGGTTCTGGGTCGGGTCGGCGATCGCGGTGGCGGCGGTGCTGCTGGCGTGGGCGGTGGTCGCGTCGGGGTCGGACCCGGCCGCGGTGCCGGGTGTGCGCCCGGTCGACCTGGACGAACCGTTCGCGGGCACGTCGGCGGCGGCGTGGGAGGACGGCGCGGCCGGGGTGGTGGCGCCGGCGGCGGCGCAGGTCGGCCCGTACTCGGCGGAGCAGGTCGCGGCGGCCTACGAGCGGGTGCGGGAGGCGGTGGTCGCGGCGCGGCTGGACCGGCGGGTGGTGGTGGACCACGACCTGGAGCCGTTCTTCGGGTTGTTCGCGCCCGACCTGCGGGAGTCGTTGCGGGTGTTGTTCGACGGCCGCAACGACGGTGAGGCGGCGTTGGTGGTGACGCGGGTGGACAAGGGGGCGCGGTTGGCGGAGGTGGAGCCGAAGGCGCGTGGCGGGATGTCGGCCGAGGTGGGGCCGGAGGGCGAGTTGGTGGTGCGGACGGACTACACGTTCGCCTACGCGTTCGTGCCGGACCGGCCGGAGGCGGTGCGCGGCCCGTCGGACGTGGTGGCGTTGACGCGGTTCCAGGTGCGGTACTCGGTGCGCACGGGTGGTCCCGGTGTGGAGGGGCTGTGGGCGGACGCGTCGCTGGGCTCGTTGCACTCGATCGGGTGTTCGAGCGCGAAGCGCGGCTACCTGGCGCCCGCGTTCGCGGAGCCGTCGTTGCCGCCCGGCCTGGACTTCGATCTCGGCGCACCGTCGTCACCGGCCGACGGCTGCCCGGAATGAGGTCACCCGATCGGACGATTCGCGGCACAGTGGCGCCGATCACAATTGATGGTGATCACCGGTATCAGCGCAGGTGAGGACGCCGGATTCACGGGCCGTTCACAACCCCTTGGGGCCCGTGACAGCGGTCCCGCGTCGTCCTGGCGCGACCGGCGGTCGGACGGACCGCCGGCGTGCTCGCGCGGGGTGCGCCGGCGGTACACCCCGAGCCCGCTCGCGTCGCGGCACGGCAGCCGCACAATAGGGGCATGGACCGCAACCCGCCCCGGCAGGACATCGACGAGTCGCAGCTCGACGTCAGCGAACCCAAGCGGTGGGCGGCGGGCCTCCCCGGCGTCGCGGTGTCGCTCCAGCGCGGTGTCGAGCAGATGGGCGTGGCCCGGACGGCGACCACGCTGCGGCTGCTCAACCAGCGCGAGGGCTTCGACTGCCCGGGCTGCGCGTGGCCGGAGCCGCAGGGCCACCGGAAGCTGGCGGAGTTCTGCGAGAACGGCGCGAAGGCGGTGGCCGAGGAGGCGACCAGGCGGCGGGTCGGGCCGGAGTTCTTCGCCGCGCACCCCATCGCGGAACTCGCCGACAGGACCGACTACTGGCTGGGGCAGCAGGGCCGGATCACCGAGCCGGTGGTGCTGCGCGAGGGCGCGACGCACTACGAGCCGATCGAGTGGCACGACGCGTTCTCGCTGATCGCCTCGCACCTCAACGGCTTGGCGAGCCCGGACGAGGCCGTGTTCTACACGTCGGGCCGCACCAGCAACGAGGCCGCGTTCCTGTACCAGCTGCTGGTGCGCTCGTTCGGCACGAACAACCTGCCGGACTGCTCGAACATGTGCCACGAGTCGTCCGGCGCGGCGTTGTCGGAGACGACCGGCATCGGCAAGGGCTCGGTGAGCATCGACGACTTCGCCCGCGCGGACCTGATCGTGGTGGTGGGCCAGAACCCGGGCACGAACCACCCGCGGATGCTGTCGGCGCTGGAGGAGGCCAAGCGCGGCGGCGCGAAGGTCGTGGCGGTGAACCCGCTGCCGGAGGCCGGGTTGCTGCGGTTCAAGAACCCGCAGAACGTGCGCGGCCTGATCGGCTCGGGCACGAAGCTGGCCGACGAGTTCCTGCAGATCCGGCTGGGCGGCGACCAGGCGTTGTTCCAGGCGGCGGGCAACCTGCTGCTGTCGTGGGACGCGGTGGACACCGGGTTCGTGGACGGCTTCACCGAGGGTTTCGCCGAGTACGCCGAGCACGTGCGGCGGCTGGACTGGGACTCGGTCGACGAGGCCACCGGCCTGCCGCGCGCCCAGGTCGAGCGGTTCGCCCGGATGCTCGCCGACTCCGAGCGCACGATCTTCTGCTGGGCCATGGGCCTGACGCAGCACAAGCACTCGGTGCCGACGATCCGCGAGATCGCGAACGTGGCGCTGCTGCGCGGCATGATCGGCAAGCCGGGCGCGGGCCTGTGCCCGGTACGTGGTCACTCGAACGTGCAAGGCGACCGGACCATGGGCATCTGGGAGAAGATGCCGGAGAAGTTCCTGTCCGCGCTGGAGGCCGAGTTCGGCATCGACGTGCCGCGCGAGCACGGTTTCGACACCGTGGCGTCGATCCGGGCCATGCGCGACGGCGCGGCGAAGGTGTTCTTCGCCGTCGGCGGCAACTTCGTCGCGGCCACCCCGGACACGGCGGTGACCGAGGCGGCCATGCGGAAGCTGGACCTGACCGTGCACGTGTCGACCAAGCTGAACCGGTCGCACGTGGTGCACGGCCGCACGGCGTTGATCCTGCCCACGCTGGGGCGCACGGAGAGCGACCTCCAGCACACCGGCGAGCAGTTCGTCACGGTCGAGGACTCGATGTCGGTGGTGCACCGCTCCCGCGGCCGGCTGGCGCCCGCGAGCGACCGGCTGCTGTCGGAGGTGTCGATCGTGTGCCGGCTGGCGCGGGCGGTGCTGGGGCCGGCGCACCCGGTGCCGTGGGAGGAGTTCGAGAAGGACTACGACCTGATCCGGGACCGGATCGCGCGGGTCGTTCCGGGCTGCGACGACTACAACGCGCGGGTGCGCCGTCCGGACGGTTTCGTGCTGCCGCACGCGCCGCGCGACGCCCGCGAGTTCACCGGCACCCGGTCGGGCAAGGCGCACTTCTCGGCCGAGGACCTCACCGTGCTGCGGGTGCCGCAGGGGCGGCTGCTGCTGCAGACCATGCGCAGCCACGACCAGTACAACACCACGATCTACGGCCTGGACGACCGCTACCGGGGTGTGAAGGACGGACGGCGGGTGGTGTTCGTCAGCCCGGAGGACCTCGACGCGCTCGACCTGCTCGACGGGCAGCACGTCGACCTGGTCAGCGAGTGGCCGGACGACCCGACGGGCGTGACCGAGCGGCGTGCCGAGCGGTTCCGGGTGGTGGCCTACCCGACGGCGAAGGGCTGCGCGGCGGCGTACTTCCCGGAGGCGAACTCGTTGGTGCCGCTTGACTCCACGGCCACCGTGTCGGGCACGCCGACGTCCAAGTCGATCGTGGTGCGGCTGGAGAAGGTCGACGCCTGAGGCGTCACCCCGCGGCCCGGCGCCAGGAGAACCCGACGCTGGCCACCAGCGCGCGCTGGTCGCGCACCACCCGCCAGTCGAGCCGGAACGGCCGGACAGGGAGCGCAAACGCTTGCTCCCGACGAGCCGGCGGCGTTCGGCGGCGTGCTGGTCGTCGTGCATGCGCTGCATCGCCACGGCGAGCAGCAGGTCGTCGTGCGGCATGGTCTCCCCCTAGTCGCGGCGCGGCGCCACAGTGGTGGCCAGGAAGAAGCGCACCGGGCGCGCGCCCTCCGGCCGGTTCTCCTCGTTCTCGACGCGGTCGGCGTAGGGCTTGAAGAGCTCGGCGATCTTGGCGTGCACCTCGGCGGCCTCCGCCGGGGTCAGGAACTCCAAGGTGGCGAACGTCCCCGTCACCTCGCGCCAGTGCAGCGGTTCCCGGTCCTTGCCGCGGAAGCGCTCGCGGATCGAGGAGAACTCCTTCTCCAGGAACGCGTCGCCCGCGGCCTCCGCCGCCAGCGCCGTCTCGTCGTCCATCCCGATGGACGACCAGCTCTGGTCGCGCCGCACCAGCCGCCACGGCTTCTGCCTGCCCTTGCCCGGCACCTCGGCCACGAACCCGTACTGCGCCAGCATGTTCAGGTGGTAGGAGCAACTGGCCACGCTCTCGCCCAGCAGCTCGGCGCACCGGGTGGCGGTCGTCGCGCCGTAGGTCGCCAGCACGTCGATGAGCTTCCACCGCAACGGGTGCGCGAGGGCGCGCAACGTCTTGGGATCCCGGATCAGCTCAACCTCGTCGTCGGCCATGCCACCACGGTACCTATATCAAGGTTCCTTTAGCAAGATACCTTTAGCAAGCTTCCTCGATATCCGGTAACGCCGGCGGCCGTTCGGACGAACCAACCCACGTGATGAGGACCGTGGTCGCCGTCGTGGCGCTGCTCGCGCTCGCCGCCTGCACCAGCACACCGCCGAGCACGCCGACCACCGAACCACCGCCGGCGCCGACCGCGACCGACTCTGCGGGCGTGAACTGCGAGGACGCGCCGGCGGACGTGGTGGGCGCGGCGTTGCAGCTGCGGCTCAACCACCCGCGCCAGACGATCGCCGACAACGTCGTGCGCTGCACGTACGACGGGGGCACGACCGAGGTCCGCTTCGAGACCGGCGCGACCCCGGCGTCGTTCGCCGAGGGCCGCGCGGAGCACGGTCAGGTGACCGACCTGCCCGGCTTCCACGACGAGGCCTACCGCGCCACCGCCGTCACCGGCGAGGTCGTCCGGACCGCCGTCGTCGCCCGCGCGGGCACGGTCGAGATCACCGTGACGTCCGGCGCGACCGCGGAGCAGGCCCGGCAGCTGGTCAACGACCTCTTCGCCACCCTCTGAACCACTTCCGGCCCGCGGTCCGCGTGGCCTCGATCTGGCGAACGGACTCGCGGGCCGCCTCGGCGATGACGGGGTTGTCGGTCTCGTCCGCCCGCTGGACCGCCCGCCGCAGGTGGTCGACGGCCTCCTCGGTGCTGCCGAGCGACCAAAGCGCCAGCCCCAGGTTGTAGAGCGCGAACCCCTCGCCGTGCACGTCACCGATATCCCGGCAGATCGCCAGGCTCTGCCGGTGGCAGTGCAGCGCCTCGGCGAAGCGGCCGGTACCCCTCAACGTCCCGCCGAGGTTGTCCAGCACCTGCCCCTCCGAGTGCCGGTCGCCCGTCGCCCGGTACACCGCGAGCGCGTCCAGGTAGTGGCTCTCCGCCTCCTCCGACCGGCCGAGGCCGTCGCAGGCGACCCCCAGACCGTTGAGGCAGGCACCTTCGCCGTCCCGGTCACCGACCTTCCGACGCAGGTCCAGTGCACTCCGGTAGTACCCGATCGACCGCGCGTGCTCGCCGGCGTCGTTGTGGACCTTGCCCAGGTTGGCCAGGCACCGCGCCTCGCCGTCCGGATCGCCCGCGCCCCGGTAGGCGCGGGCGCTCTGCTCCATGTTGCGGATCGCCTCGTCGACCTGACCGGTCATCGCGTAGGTCGAGGCGATGTTGTTCAGCGAGTGGGCCTGGTCGCGCAGCGAACCCAGGTCCCGGAACAGCTCCAACGCGGCTTGGAAGCAGCGCAACGCCTCGTCGAAGCGCCGCGACCGGTGGTGGGCGCTACCCAGCCCGTTGAGGATCCTGCCCTCTCCCGCAGGGTCACCGAGCGCCCGTGCCGACGCCAGCGCCAGCTCGTCCACGGGCACCCACTCCGCCGACCGGCGGAGGTCGAAGTACCGGAAGGACGCGTGGGCCACGTCCCGGACGTCCTCGTGCCACCCGTGGTGCGCGGCCAGCTCCAGCACGGGCAGCAGGTTGTGCAGCTCGCCGTCGAACCAGGCCAGCGCCGCCGGCCGGTCGGCGAACACCTCCCGTTGCACCGAACCGGGGTCCAGGTGGCTGTGCACGCCCTTGACGTGCGACACGTAGTGCTCCACGAGCGCGCGCTCGGCCGCTCGTCGGACCTCCTCGTCGTCCACGGCCGCGCACCGCTCGGCGGCGTAGATCCGCAGCAGGTCGTGGAACCGGTACTCGTCGACCACCACACCGCTCTGCATCAGGTGCGCACGGCGCAATCGGACCAGCAGCGCCCGCGCGCCCTCCAGCGTCACGCCGCCCAACGCCGCCGCGGTCGCCGCGGTGACCGTGCGGCCGGGGTGCAGCGCGGCGAGGCGGAACATCCGCGCCTGGTCCGCGGGCAGCCGCGCGTACGACTCGTTGAACGCCGTGCGCACGTCGACCGAATCGTCGTAGGCCAGCTCACCCAACCGGTCGTGCGCAGCCGTGATCGTCTCGGCGAACCGGGCCAGGTCCTCGCCACGCCGATCCGCCACCACGTGGGCGAGGATCCGCAACGCCAGCGGCAGGAACCCGCACGACTCGGCCAACGCCCCCGCCGCCACCGGATCGGCGGTGATCCGGTCGTCGGCCGGGTCGACCGACCTGACCGCGTCCTCCAGCACCGCCACGGCCTCCGCCGCGCTCAACACGTCCAGCTCGATCCGCCGCGCCCCGGGCACGGGCAGGTTGTCCCGACTGGTCAGCACCAGCCGGTGCGCCTGGCCGGCGGGCCGCAGCGGCAGCACCTGATCGGCCGACGACGCGTTGTCCACGACCACCAGCACCGGCGGGCGCGCCGCGAGCTGCGACCGGTACAACGCCTCCCGGTCTCCCTGCCCTTCCGGGATCGCCTCGCCGGGGACGTCGAGGGCGCGCAACAGCGACGCCAGCGCGTCGTCCGCCTCCAGCCGCTGCTCCTCGTTGTACCCCTGCGCGTCCACGAACAGCACACCGCCGGGGAACCACCCGGCGCCCACCGCCAGGTGCGCGGCCCGGATCACCAGCGCCGACTTGCCCACCCCGGCCAGACCGGCCACCGCCAACGCGGTCCGCTCGCCGCCGGGCGCCAGGAACTCGCGCAGCACGGCCAACTCCGCGGCACGGCCCACGAAACCCTCGTCCACCGGCAGGCCCGCCGGCGTCACCGGCGCGGCCGGCTGCACCACGGTGAGCGAGTCGACCCGCCCGACCTGGAGCACCGGGCCGAACACCGTGCCGCTGATCTCGTTGTGGACGTCGCTCACGACGTCACCGCTCCAACACCGCCATCGCCGCGTTGTGACCGCCGATCCCGCTCACCCCGCCGCCACGCCGGGCGCCCGCGCCGCAGACGAACAGGTTCGCCACGTCGGTCTCCACGCCCCACCGGCCCACCTCGTCCTCGCTCTCCGCGAACGGCCAGGCCAGCTCGTCGTGGAAGATGTTGCCGCGCGGCAACCCCAGCTCCGCCTCCAGGTCGAGCGGCGTGCGGGCCTCCAGGCACGGCTCGCCGTTCGCGTCCTTGGCCAGGCAGGACTCGATCGGCTCGTCCAGGTGGGCGTTCAACCCGGCCAGGTACCGGTCGACCAGCTCGTCCCGCAGCTTGTCGTTGTCCGGCTCGAACAACGCCGCCGGGGTGTGCAGCCCGAACAACGTCAACGTGTGCCAGCCCTTGGCCACCAGCTCCGGCGCGAGGATCGACGGGTCGGTCAACGTGTGGCAGTACATCTCCGCCGGCAGCACCGACGGCACCCGCCCGGCCGCGCTCTCCCGGTACGCCGCCTCCAGCTGCCCGTACGACTCGTCCACGTGCAACGTCCCGGCGAACGCCACCCGCGGGTCCACCCCGCTGCGGAACCGCGGCAGCCGTTCCAGCAGCATGTTCACCTTCACCTGGCAGCCCTCGGCGACGGTCGCCGCCTGCCTGCCGCGCAACCGGTCCAGAGTGGACGGAGCGGCGCCGGACAGCACGAACTTCGCGCCCACCGTGCGCCCGTCGTACTCGACCTCGCCCGTGGCACCGTCGACGTCCACGCGCGTCACCTCGGCGCGGGTCACGATCTCCGCACCCGCCTCGCGCGCCACCCGCAGGAGCTCGCCGGTCACCGCGCCCATGCCGCCGACCGGCACCTGCCACTCACCCGTGCCGTTGCCGATCACGTGGTACAGGAAGCACCGGTTCGCCTTCAGGTCGCGCAACGACGTGTGCGTGCCGATCAACCCGTCCGTCGCCACGACACCGCGCACCACGTCGTCGGCGAACAACTCCTCCAACGTCTCGCCGATCGGCCGCTCCACCACCTGGTCCCACAGCCGCATCCGCGCCACCGAGTCCACGCGCAGCCGCGCGTGCTCCCGCGACAACAACGGCTCCAGCATCGTCGGCGACAACGCCTCGGCGAGCACCTCCAGGTCGTCGTACCACCGACGCCACCGCTCCCACTCGGCGTCCGACCCGGTCAACGCCCGGAACGACGCCGCCGTCGCCGCACCGGGGTCGCGCTCCACCAGCAGGTCGCCCGCCGGGGTGTAGGACGACGCCGACCGCGACCGCAGCGCCACCCGCAGCCCCAGGTCCGCCACGATCTTGTCCGGCAGCAGGCTGACCAGGTACGAGTACCGCGACAACCGCGCCGGGACGCCCGGGAACGCCTGCTCGCTCACCGCCGCGCCACCGACGTGGTCGAGCTTCTCCAGCACCAGCACCGTGCGGCCCGCCCGTGCCAGGTAGGCGGCCGCCACCAGCGCGTTGTGCCCGCCGCCGACCACCACCACGTCGTAGGTATCCACGCGGCCGACTCTAACCAGTGAACAACGCCGTCACCTTGCGGATGAGCTCGACCAACCCGTAGGTCAGCGGCAGGCCCACCCACAGCCACGCGAACACGACCAACCACCGCCCGCTCATCGGACCGCCTCCACTTCCGGCTCGTGGTACTTCGCCGCCACCGGGCGCACGAGTTCGTTCGCCACGAACCCGGCCACCAGCAACGCGATCATGATGAACAGCGACGCCGTGTACAGGTCGGGCCCGGACTTCCCGGCCGCCTTCTGACCGTCCGCGATCGCGTTCACGATCAACGGCCCCAGCACGCCCGCCAACGACCACGCGGTCAGCAGCCGACCGTGGATCGCGCCGACCTGGTACGTGCCGAACAAGTCCTTCAGGTAGGCCGGGATCGTGGCGAACCCGCCGCCGTAGAACGACAGGATCAGCATCGCGCACACCACGAACAACGGCTTCGACGCGTTGCCCGCCAACGCCAGCACCAGGTACGTCAGCGCGCCGGCACCCAGGTACAGCCGGTAGACGTTCTTGCGCCCCACCAGGTCCGACGTCGACGACCACACGATCCGGCCGACCATGTTCGCCAGCGACAGCAACGCCACGAACCCCGCCGCCGCGCCCGCCGCCACCGGCGTGGACGTCTCGGCGAAGAAGTCCCGGATCATCGGCGACGCCTTCTCCAGGATCCCGATGCCCGCCGTGACGTTGAAGCACAGCACCACCCACAGGCACCAGAACTGCGGCGTCCGCAAGGCGTTGCGCGCCGACACGTTGACCGCCGAACGCACCACCGCCCGCTCCTCCACCTCCGCGGGCACCCTGACCAACACCACGCCCACCGACATGAAGACCGCGTACACGAGCCCGTGCACCAGGAACGTCTGCGCGATCCCGTCGCTGTCGCGCCCGAACGACTCCAGCATCTGCGCGGACCACGGCGACGCGATCAGCGCGCCGCCGCCGAAGCCCATGATCGCGATACCCGTCGCCATCCCCGGCCGGTCCGGGAACCACTTGATCAGCGTCGACACCGGCGAGATGTACCCGATGCCCAACCCGATGCCGCCGACGAACCCGTACCCCACCACCACGAGCCAGTACTGCTGCGTCCACGCGCCCACCGCCGAGATCAGGAACCCCGACGAGAAGCAGGTGGCGGACACGAACATGGCCCACCGCGGCCCATTGCGCTCGACCAGCGTGCCGCCGAACGCCGCCGACAGCCCCAACATCACGATGCCCAACTGGAACGGCAGCGCGCTCTGCGTCCCCGTCAGGTCCAGTGAGCTCTCCAACGGCGGCTTGAACACGCTCCACGCGTAGGCCTGACCGATGGCCAGGTGCACCGACAACGCGGCGGGCGGGATCAACCAGCGGTTCCAGCCCGGTGGGGCGATCGTGCGAGAGCGGTCCAGGAAACCCACTGCCCGACACCTCCGTAACCTGGTGAGTGGCTTGCGAAAAAACTTAGCCAAGAGAAGGAGTTCGCGATGGGGCGAGTCACCGTGCGTCGCCCAGTGGTCACGTATGCGCGACGAACGTCCCGGAAACGGGTCGACGCGCTGGCCGCCGAGGAGCCGTTGGAACTGCGGGTAGGCGGCAAGGCACTGACCGTGACGATGCGCACACCCGGACATGACGTGGAGCTGGCGCACGGATTCCTGCTCAGCGAAGGCGTCATCGGCGGCCTGGAGGACATCTCGGTCGCCCGCTTCTGCGAAGGCACCGGGCCCGACGGCCTCAACACCTACAACGTGCTCGACCTGACCCTCGCCGACGGCGTGGCGCCACCGGACCCGGGCGTGGAGCGCAACTTCTACACCACGTCGTCCTGCGGCGTCTGCGGCAAGGCGGCGCTGGACGCGGTCAAGTTGAAGACCAGCCACTCCCCCGCCGCCGACGACTGCACCGTCGACGTGGACGTCCTGTCGGCCCTGCCGGACGAGCTGCGCAAGCGCCAGAAGGTCTTCGCCTCGACCGGCGGCCTCCACGCGGCCGGCCTCTTCACCACCACCGGCGAGGCGCTGGTCGTCCGCGAGGACGTGGGCAGGCACAACGCCGTCGACAAGGTCCTCGGCTGGGCCGTGCTCAACAACAAGGTCCCGCTGGCGGGAACCGTGCTCATGGTGTCCGGCCGGGCCTCGTTCGAGCTCGTCCAGAAGGCCGCCATGGCCGGCGTCCCGATCCTCTCGGCCGTCTCCGCGCCGTCCTCCCTGGCCGCCGACCTGGCCGAGGAGCAGGGCCTGACCCTGGTCGGCTTCCTGCGCGACGACTCGATGAACGTCTACACGGGCCACGACCGGATCACCGCATGAGACCGCTGGACGGCGTCACCGTCGTCAGCCTCGAACAAGCCGTCGCCGTGCCCTACGCCACCCGCCTGCTCGCCGACCTGGGCGCGCGGGTCATCAAGGTCGAACGCCCGGACGGGGGCGACTTCGCCCGCCACTACGACACCGCGTGCGGCTCGGTGTCGTCGTACTTCGCCTGGACGAACGTCGGCAAGGAATCGGTCGCCCTCGACCTCAAGCACCCGGCCGCCCGCGAGGTCCTGCACGACCTCGTCACCACCGCCGACGTCGTCCTGTGCAACCTGTCCCCGGCCGCCGCGCGGCGACTCGGCGTGGACGCCTCCTCACTCCGCCAAGTGAAACCCGATCTGGTGATCGGCGAACTCTCCGGCTACGGCGAGTCCGGCCCGTACGCGTCCCGCAAGGCCTTCGACGCCCTGGTCCAGTCCGAGACCGGCCTCATCGACCTCACCGGCCAGGACGACGTCACCGCCCGCGCGGGCATCTCGGTGGCCGACATCGCCGCGGGCGTGCAACTCCAGTCCGCCGTCCTGGCCGCCCTCCTCCACCGCTCACGAACCGGTGAAGGCGCCACCCTCCGGCTCTCACTCTTCGAAGCCATGGCCGAGTGGATGCACCAGCCCATGCTCTACGCCGCCGGCACCGGCCAGGCCGCCCCGCGCACCGGCGCGCACCACCCGAGCATCGCGCCCTACGGCCCGTTCCCGTGCGCGGACGGCACCGTCCACCTGGCCGTCCAGAACGACCCCCAGTGGCGCCGCCTCTGCACCCTCCTCGACCGCCCGGACCTGGCCGACGACCCCCGCTTCACCACCGTCACGTCCCGCGTGGCCAACCGGCCTGCCCTGCACGCCGAACTCGACTTCACCCCGTGGACCACCGCGGACCTGCTCAAGGCCCTCGACGAGGCCGACGTGCCCGCCGCCCTCACCCGCGGCGTCACCGAACTGCCCCACCACCCCCAGCTCACGGCACGCGACCGCCAGACCACGATCCCGGTGCCCGGCGGCGAGATCACCGCCCTGCGCCCACCCGTCGACTCCACCGCCTGGCACTGGACCCCGGCCCCCGTGCCCGCGCTCGGCGAGCACACCGACCACGTGCTGCGCGGACTCGGCTACGCGGCGGAGCGGATCGCGGAACTTCGGGCGCGTTCGGCGATCTGACGAAACGCGAACCCGGCTCATGACGATGTGGTGAGGGGAATCGGGCACGGGGGACACACATGGTCAGCAGGCGAACAGTGCTCACCGCACTGGGCGGCACCGCCCTGGCGACCGTCGGCGTCACGGCCGCGTGGCACGGCAACGCACCGATGGCCGAGGCACTGCGCCACGCACTGGGAGTAGCGGGCCCCGTGCCGGCCGTTAAACGCGCCGTGGTCACGGTCGACCGCGTCCACTCCCACTACCGGGGCCGCGACGTCGACCTGCTCATCATGACACCGGCCGGCGTGCCCACCAAGAACCTGCCCATGTCGATCCTCCTGCACGGCCGCCACGGCGCCGCCCGCACCGCGTCCCCGGGCGGCATGTCGGAAGTCCTGGTGGCCGCCGTCAGCCGCGGCCAGGTCCCGCCCTTCGGCTTCGTCGCCGTGGACGGCGGCGACCACTACTGGCACGAGAACGTCCCCGGCGACGACCCGATGGCCATGCTGCTCGAAGAAGTCCCCCACTGGCTCGCCGAACGGGGCTACGGCGCACCGTTCGCGTGCACCGGCGTCTCCATGGGCGGTTTCGGCGCACTCCTCTACGGCCGCAGGCGCCACGAACGCCGTGAGCCGACCAACGCCATCGCCGTCATCGCCCCAGCGCTGCTCACCGACTGGGCCGAGATGTCCAAGCGCAACGCCTTCACGGGCCCCGACCAGTGGTCCTCACTCGACCCGCTCAAGAACGTCGACAAATTCGGCACCGCCCCCATCGGCGTCTGGGCAGGCGACCGCGACACCTTCATCACCGGCACCCGCCAGTTCATCGCCAGCGCCAAGCCGTCGGTCGCCTCCATCACCCCCGGCGGCCACAACGACACCCTCTACCGCAAAGTCGTCCCCGACGTCATCCGCTTCCTGGGCAAACGCGTCCCCTCCTGACCCGCCCCCCGCGCCCAACCAAACACCCACAACGGACCCGCAGAGGCCCGATTTGACATGGGTTCGGGTGCCATAGGCTGGACGAAGCCGGGCAGGCCCGGCGGACGCTTTTCCCGCCGGGCCTGCCCGGCTTTGGCCTGCCTGGGGTGCCCGTAAGGGCCCCATGTCAAATCGAGCCGGACAGGACCCAAAGCAACCCGCACCAACCGACCCGAACCAACCAACACCCAACCCGCTAACCGCTCAACGCGGCGTAACCGGCACCCGCCCACTGCGGACCCACTTCAACACCGCACCCCACTCGCCATACCCCGCGTCGACGTTGAGGTGCCCACCACCCACGATGACGTCCACCTCAACCCGCAACGCCTCGGCCATCTCCTTGGCCTGCGCGACCGTGCAGTAGGCGTCACCCTCACCCACCACCAACCTGGTCGACACCGCCGCCCGCCGCACCACCGTCGGATCCAGCACGGGGTGCAGGAACCCGGAGATCAACGGCTCACCGGCGAAATCCGGCGCGGGCGGCGCCACCAGCAGCACGCGATCCACCCTCAACCCGGGATCGAACTCACCGGCCGCGTGGTGCAACCACAGCAACACCGCCAACGAGTGCGCCACCACCACCCGTTCGACGGACCCGGACCCGGAACCCGAACCGGCCACAGGCCCAGACCCAGCCACAGACGCGGACCCACCCGCCGGCATCGCCGCGAGGTGCGCCCGCAGCTCCTCCAGCCACGTCGACAGCTCGGGCTCGTCGGGTGAGCTGAACCGGGGCAGGTCCACGGACCCACCGTGGTGGGCCAGTTCACCTGCCAGCCAGTTCTGCCAGTGCTCGGGCCCGGAACCACCCAGGCCGTGCAGGATCAGCGTGTGCGGGAGGGACAACTCAAGCCGACTTCTCGCGACGCTCCCGGCGCGAAGGCTGCCGGGCCACGATGGTCGGGTTGACGTTCTCCTTCACGGTCTGCTCGGTGATGACGACCTTGGCGACGTCCGTGCGGCTCGGGATGTCGTACATCACCGGCAGCAGGACTTCCTCCATGATCGCCCGCAACCCGCGCGCGCCCGTGCCGCGCAGGATCGCCTGGTCCGCGACCGCCTCCATCGCCGTCCGGGTGAACTCCAGCTCGACCCCGTCCATCTCGAACAGCTTCTGGTACTGCTTGACCAGCGCGTTCTTCGGCTCGGTGAGGATCCGGACGAGCGATTCCTTGTCCAGGTTCGTGACGCTCGCGACCATCGGCAACCGGCCGATGAACTCGGGGATCAGGCCGAACTTGATCAGGTCCTCGGGCATCGAGTCGGCGTAGTAGTCCGCCGCGTCGACCTCGGCCTTGGTCCGCACCTCGGCGCCGAAGCCGAGTCCGCGCTTGCCGACCCGGTCCTGGATGATCTTGTCGAGGCCCGCGAACGCGCCCGCCACGATGAACAGCACGTTCGTGGTGTCGATCTGGATGAACTCCTGGTGGGGGTGCTTGCGACCACCCTGCGGCGGCACAGAGGCCGTCGTCCCCTCCAGTATTTTCAGCAGCGCCTGCTGCACACCTTCACCCGACACGTCGCGCGTGATCGACGGATTTTCACTCTTTCGAGCGATCTTGTCGACCTCGTCGATGTAGATGATGCCGGTCTCGGCGCGCTTGACGTCGTAGTCCGCCGCCTGGATGAGCTTGAGGAGGATGTTCTCCACGTCCTCACCCACGTAGCCCGCCTCGGTCAACGCCGTGGCGTCCGCGATGGCGAACGGCACGTTCAGCATCTTCGCGAGCGTCTGGGCCAGGTAGGTCTTGCCGCACCCCGTGGGACCGAGCATGAGGATGTTCGACTTGGCGAGCTCCACGCCGTCGTCGCGGCCCTCACGCCCGCGGTCACCCGCCTGGATGCGCTTGTAGTGGTTGTAGACCGCCACCGAGAGCGTGCGCTTGGCCTCGTTCTGGCCGATCACGTACTGGTCGAGGAACTCGTGGATCTCGGCGGGCTTGGGCAGCTCGTCGAGCTTGACGTCACCGGCCTCCGCGAGTTCTTCCTCGATGATCTCGTTGCAGAGGTCGATGCACTCATCGCAGATGTAGACACCCGGTCCGGCGATGAGTTTTTTCACCTGCTTCTGGCTCTTGCCGCAGAAAGAGCACTTCAGCAGGTCGCCGCCGTCACCGATACGTGCCATGACCGCTGACCTCTGTCCCCTCCGGCGCACGACCTGGTGAGGTGCGCCTGACTGCTGATGTGGCGAGTGCCCGCTGGGTGCGGGGTCCGCCCGTTCCCCTCGACGGTACCTGTCCTACCCGCCTGTGCGGGAGGACCAGCGTGCCCCCGACACGCCTCGCCGAGCAGGACCCCTGGTCAGCTCGGCGTGTCGGACGCCACGCCGGGACTACTTCGCCGAGAGCTTCCGGTAGGGCAGGACGCTGTCGATGAGGCCGTACTCCTTGGCCTCGTCGGCGGTGAGGATCTTGTCGCGCTCGATGTCCAGGCGCACCTGCTCCGGGGTCCGGGTGGTGTGCCGGGCGAGCGTGGTCTCCAGCAGCCTGCGGACGCGCTGGATCTCGTTGGACTGGATCTCCAGGTCGGAGACCTGCCCGTAGACGCCCTCGGTGGCCGGCTGGTGGATCAGGATCCGGGCGTTCGGCAGCGCGTGCCGCTTGCCCGGGGTGCCCGCCGCGAGCAGCACGGCCGCCGCCGAGGCCGCCTGGCCGAGGCAGTAGGTCTGGATGTCCGGGCGGACGAACTGCATGGTGTCGTAGATCGCCATCAGCGAGGTGAACGAGCCACCCGGCGAGTTGATGTACATCAGGATGTCGCGGTCGGGGTCCTCCGACTCCAGCACGAGCAGCTGGGCCATCACGTCGTTGGCCGACGCGTCGTCCACCTGCACGCCGAGGAAGATGATGCGCTCCTCGAACAGCTTGTTGTACGGGTTGGACTCCTTGATGCCGTAGCTGGTGCGCTCGACGAACGACGGGAGCACGTACCGGGACTGCGGCGCGTGGAACTGGCTCACTTCAGGTCTCCTGGTGCTCTGCTCGCGGTCAGTTGGTCGACGCCTGGCTGGCGCGGCTGATCACCTTGTCCACGAAGCCGTACTCCAAGGCTTCCTGGGCGGTGAACCAGCGGTCGCGGTCCGAGTCGGCGATGATGCGCTCGACCGTCTGGCCCGTGTGCTGGGCGATCAGCTCGGCCATCTCGTGCTTGGTCCGGGTCAGCATGTCCGCCTGGATCGCGATGTCGGCCGCCGTGCCGCCGACGCCCGCCGAGGGCTGGTGCATGAGGATGCGGGCGTGCGGCAGCGCGTGCCGCTTGCCCGGCGTGCCCGCGGAGAGCAGGAACTGCCCCATCGACGCGGCCAGGCCCATCGCGTAGGTCGCCACGTCCGGCTCGATCAGCTGCATCGTGTCGAAGATCGCCATGCCCGCGGTCACCGAGCCACCGGGCGAGTTGATGTAGAAGGTGATGTCCTTCTCGGGGTCCTCGGCGGCGAGCAGGAGGAGCTGCGCCACGATCTGGTTGGCGATGTTCTCCTCGACCTGCGTCCCCAGGACGATGATCCGCTCGCGGAGCAGACGCTCGTAGACCGAGTCGTTGAGGTTCATCCCCGAGGCCGCTCGCATCATGGGCTCCGGGAAAGAGTGCTGCGTCACGTCTGCCTGCCTATCTTTGCGACTGACTAACTGTGCCGAAAGAGTCTCGTAGCAACGACCTTAACGAAGGCGGGCGGCGTCGACGTCCCGACACCGCCCGCGTTCGCTCAGGGCTTCACTCCGCGTTGGCGGGTTCCGGCTCCTCAGTGGACCTCGTCTCGCCGAACAGCTCGTCCAGGTCGAGGGCGTTGCCCGCCGAATCCGTCACGGTGGCCTGGCGCACGACCGAGGCCAGCGCCTTGCCGCGGCGCACGTCGGCGAAGATCGCGCCGAGCTGGCCGGACTGCTGGGCCCGCTTGACGTACTCGTCCGGGCTGATGCCGAAGCGCTGCGCCTGGTAGATGATCCGCTCGGTCAGCTCGGCGTCGGTGACGTTGAGCTGCTCGGCGTCGGCGATGGCGTCCAGCACGAGCTGCGTCTTGACCGCCTGCTCGGAGGCCTCGCGCACCTCGGTGTCGAACTCCTCCTTGGTCTGGCCCTGCTCGGCCAGCCACTCGGCGAAGCGCGCCTCGTCGTGGTCGAGGGCGTGGATGGCGTCGTGCGCCCGCGCCTCGACCTCGCCCTGGACGACGGCCTCGGGCAGCGGCACCTCGACGCTGGCCAGCAGCGCCTCCAGCACCTTGTCCCGGGCCTGGACGCCCTGCTGCATCTTCTTCACGCGGCCGAGGCGCGTGCGCAGGTCGGCCTTCAGCTCGTCGAGCGTGTCGAACTCGCTGGCCAGCTGGGCGAACTCGTCGTCCAGCTCGGGGAGCTGGCGCTCCTTGACGGAGTTCAGCACCACGGTGACCTCGGCGTCGCGGCCGGCGTGGTCACCGGCGACCAGCGTCGTGGTGAAGTTCTTGGACTCGCCCTCGGAGGCGCCGACCAGCGCCTCGTCGATGCCCTCGACGAGCTGGCCGGAGCCGATCTCGTAGGACAGGCCGGTGGTCTTGGCCTCCTCGACCTCCTCGCCGTCCACGGTCGCCGACAGGTCGACCACGACGAAGTCGCCGGTCTCGGCCGGGCGCTTGACGCCGGTGAGGGTGGCGAAGCGGGCGCGCAGCTCGTCGAGCTGGGTGTCCACGTCCTCGTCGGTGACCTCCTGGTCGTCGACGCTCACGGACAGCTCGCCGAAGGCGGGGACGGTGATCTCGGGGCGGACGTCGACCTCGGCGCTGAACGCCAGCGTCTCGCCGTCCTCGATCTTGGTCACCTCGAAGTCGGGGCGGCCGAGGGTGCGCAGCTCACCGGAGGTGACGGCCTCCAGGTACTTGGCCGGGATCGCCTCCTGGACGACCTCGTCCAGCACGGGCGCGCGGCCGATGCGGCTCTCCAGCACGCGGGCGGGGGCCTTGCCGGGGCGGAAGCCGGGGATGCGGACCTGCTTGGCCAGCTTGCGGTACGCGCGGTCGAAGTCCGACTTGAGCTCGTCGAACGGCACCTCGACGTTGATCCGGACCCGCGTCGGGCTCAGGTGCTCGACGGTGCTCTTCAACGTGGTCTCCTCGTAACGGGCATGACGTGCGGAACACCCCGTGAACGCGTCTGGGCGCGCCGGGATTCCGCCTGAGTCTAGGCGGTCGGCCAGCGTGGTGGCGCTAGCACCCCGGGTCGGGGGGCCGCAACCGGCCGCGCGGGGGCCTCCCGGCCATTGTCGGGCCAATACCCGCTCGCCGGGAATCCCTTTGCGGCACGTTGCCGGAATTCGTGGCATCGGTGGAATTTCGCCCGTTCGGGCGACTCGACCGCGCCGTCTCGCGGGCACTGCCCGACGCCCGTCCGGACCGCCCTCGCGGGGCGCCGCGCGGCGCGGCCAAAATCACAACAGTGGTTCTTAACCCCGGCCCGGCGCGCCCCGCCGACCGCCGCGCCGCCTCACCCGCGCCCGGCGCGCCAACGTCCCCCGACCAGACCCCGAGACCGCATTTTCGCGGTCTCGCCAGGGGCGGATCGGGTGCACCTATGCGGCTCAACGGCTGATCGACAGAGCCATCCGTTAGGCCATTCGAGTGGCACTGGGAGCCGTGACCACGGCGGAGCGCGTCATCACCGAGCGAGGCCGGCACGGAGTCGTGTAACACGTATGTCGTAGAGCCGACTAACAGTCGGCAACCGCCAGCGAGGGGAGGTTCACCAGAAAGAGTGAATTGAGGCCGTTTGGAGTAGCGCTCGACAGAAAACTTTCACTTGTCGAGATGACTCCAACCGCCGTAGTCCATTAGTGTGGGTTTCAGGTAGCGTGACGCCCGGATCCGCATGTTGGACCAGCAATAATTCACGTTGCCGGACGTTCTGGGGGGTCAGCAGCGGACGCAACCGGCAACCGGGACCGACAGGAACGAGCGAGACAATGTCATCGAGCTCTTTAACCACCTACCAGACAAGGTGCCGATGACCCGATGAGATCCATTCCGCCGCTGCCGAACACTATCCCAGGTCCACTACTGGGCGCCGGCTGTGACTTCGGGGTCCGACGGGCCCCGGGCTCACCTTCCGGCCACCGCGTCCCACCCCTCGCGGTAGCGCGGCGATGTTGATCGACCTCAGGCCACGCGCACGCAGAAGCGCAGCCAGGTCAACTGCCGCCACGCACAAGAGATCACGATGCCGTCCCGCACAGGCCTCATCGTGGACCACTTACACGCACCGTTGGGGAGCTCCATGGAGACGCGTCAGCTTTTGGCGTTCACAACTGTGGTTCAAACGGGCAGTTTCACCAAGGCAGCCGCCACGCTGAATTGCTCACAACCCACTATAACCACTCGGATCAAGGCACTCGAAGAGACCCTCGGCGTGCCGTTGTTCCGACGACTTCCGCGCGGCATCCAGATGACCTCTGCCGGTGTCGAGCTCTTACCATTCGCCCGCAACATCATCACCCTGACCGACAAGGCCAGGAAAGCGATCACGATGAACGGCGAGCCACACGGCAAGCTGGTCATCGGCAGCGCACAGAGTCTGACCGACTACCGTCTGCTACCACTGATCGAGTACATGTGCTGGCGCTACCCGAGCGTCCAGATCTCACTCCACTCGCGCAACACCCAGGCCAACCTGACCGCGGTGCGTGAGGGGCGGCTGGACTGCACCTTCTTCATCGGCTCCGTCGAGCCCCGCGAGGGGTTGGAGACGACGGTGCTGTGCCCGGAGCCGTTGGTCATGGTCGCCGGTCCCACCCACGCCTTGACCAGGCGTTCGGTGATCACCGAGGACGAGCTGCGTGGGAGCACGCTCATCCGGGCCGAGAACGGCGCCAGTTATTACGAGCAGTTCGAGCAGGCCCTGGGCCTGCAGGAAGCCGAGTCGAAGTCGCCGGTGCTGGCGCTCGACTCGATCGACGCCGCCAAGCGGGCGGTCGCCTCGGGTCTGGGGATCTCGCTTGTCCCCGAGGTGACGGTCGCCGCCGAGCTGGGCGACGGCAGGCTCCGCCGCCTGCCCTGGGTCCCGCCGTTCCGGGTGTACACCCAGTTCGCGTGGCGCCAGGACAACTCCACCAACCCGTCGGTGACGGCGCTGGTGTCGGCGGCGGCGCAGGTGGTCAGCGAGCAGGTGGCGACTCCGGCATGACACTGGGGAGCCGTTCTTGAGCACCCGGGCGCGGGTGTGCTCAAGAACGGCCCGCGTTTCGCCGGGCGGGTGCCGGGTAGCACGAACCCATGACCGTCAAGGCGAGCGACCTGCGTGAGCTGCTGATGTCCGACCTGCCGGACCCGAACCTCGTCCTGATCGAGGGCAGGCTCCAGGTGATCCCAGTGGACGACCTGGACGCGGACAGCTTCCGAGGAGCCATGCTCCTGCTCTCGAGAACCGAACTCCTGGCCCGAGGCGTCGACGAGACCTCGTCGGACGACGACCTGGAACGCCAAGCGGCCACGATCTCCACCGCCGTCAACGAACTGGGCGGCTGAGCCGGCGGGGTCGTGGAAAAGCCCTGACCAACCAGGAGGCCGGCCAGGGCAACCGTCGGGGCGACAGGATTTGAACCTGCGACCCCCCGCTCCCAAAGCGGGTGCGCTACCAAGCTGCGCCACGCCCCGGTCCACCCAAGCCTATCGCGACCGGCTAAGCTGACCACGCGCCCACCCCGGTAGGCGCGATGCGGGTGTAGCTCAATGGTAGAGCCCCAGCCTTCCAAGCTGGTCATGCGGGTTCGATTCCCGTCACCCGCTCTCCCTTAAAATGCCTGGTAGGCCTCTTGCGGACCGTCCCATGTGGACGGTCTTTTGCTTTCTGCTGATCTTCCGTGCCCCTCGCGTGCCCCTTCTCACTTCCCGTGCCCTTCTCGGCGCTCACCAGGGCCTCGATCCCCGTCGCGATGCTCCGGCCGCGCTCCTCCCTCGCGTGGAGGTAGATCAACGCGGCACGGGTGGAGCTGTGGCCCATCCGATCCATGAGTTCGCGGAGCGTCGCCCCGGTCTCCGCCGCCAGCGTGTTGCCGGTGTGCCGGAGGTCGTGCAGGTGGACGTCCGGCATCCCCGCGGCCTTCCTCGCCTTGTCCCAGATGTGCCAGAAGTTGTTCCGCTTCGGCCGGCCGCCCTTCGGCCCGACGAACACCCAGGCGTCTTCGTCGTCGTCCACGAACTGACTGAGGTGTGCCTCGATCTCCTCGCCGAGGAACGGCGGCAGCGTGACCGGCCGCTTGCTCTTGGCCTTGGGGTCGTCCTCGAACAGCGGCCCGGAGTCCGGCTGGACAGTCTGCCGCTCGACCTGGACCACGCAGAACGTCCGCTCACTATCGTGGACCACCGAGAAGTCACGCCGCTTGAGACCCACCATCTCGGCGAACCGCAGACTGCCGAACGTCGCCAACAACACCATCAGGCGATACCGCTCCTCGATGGCATCAGCAGCCCGGAACACCTGCTTCAACGTCGCCGTAGGCCGCTCCGGACTCCGCTCCTGGCCGCCGCCCTTGATCGTGCACGGGTTGTGCTTGAGGAGCCGTTCCTCCGGTGCCGCCGCCGTGTTGAGGACCGCCCGTAGGAACCGGTACGCCTTGGCGACGGTCACCTCACCCACGCCGTCGTCCTGCATCTCCTTCCGCCACCGCCGAACCCGCGACGGGGTGAGATCGGCGAGCATCACGTCACCGATCCTCGGCCCGACGTGGTTGCGGAGCAGGCCGTCGTACAGCTCGACCGTCCGCACCGCCAGGTCCCGCTCCTTGATCCACGCCTCTGCGTAGACCCGAAGTTTGATCTTGCCCGCGTCCGGGTTGGTCCAGTCGTCGCGCGAAATGTCCGTTTCCACGGCGGCAAGCCACCGGTCGGCATCCTTCTCGCGCTCGAACGTCATCGGCGCGGTGTGCTGCCTGTCGTCCGGTCCCTGGTACCGCGCCTGCCACCGCCCCGAAGGCAGTTGGCGAACCCGCCCGAACCTCCGCCGCTTGTCGCTCACGACGCCCTCCGCAGGTGTTGCCGAACGGCGTTGGGGTCGAACGCCTCGACCCGACCGGCCTCGATGAAGGCATCAAGGTCAGCCCGCTTGAACCTGATCAACCGTCCAAGCCGGTGGAACGGGATGCGCCGCTCCGCGATCAACCGGCGGACGAACCGCTCGGTCGTGCTCATGTACTCAGCTGCTTCGGGCACGCTGAAGTGCTCTTTCTCTTGCATCGGTGATCCCCCCAGATCAGGCCGCTTGGCCAGTTGCCGAACTCTCTTGCGCACCGGCTGACGCGAGCAGCGCCGCCGTGTACTCCGCCTTCCACCTGCGCCGCTCCGCGACCGCCCGCAGCAGCAGGTGAGGTCTCGGGGGCACGTTCGGGTCACCGGGCTGGACGTTGTTCCACACGACCCGCGCGGGTCGCTCCTCCTGCTTGATCCCGACGTCGGCCAGGAGTTGCCGAACGAACTTGACCCGGTCGTGCTTGTGGTCGGCGAGCGACTTGCCCGACCACTTCCGCGACACCAGCACCCGCCTCCCGGCGACGCCGAGGGTTGAGCGCTTGTGGGCCTTGCCCTTGCACTTGCCCGGCTCCATCGACAGCCGAGCCCCACGCGGCTGGACGCCGTAGAGCAGCCAGACTGGACACTGCGGCGAGCACGGCGTCACGGCCAGCTCTGCGCAGAGCCGTTCAGCGTGGTCCTCCTGGCGGGACGTCTGGGCTTGGTAGCACTCGCCGATGCTCTTGGTCAGGTACTTCGTCAGGTAGCCGATGTGCCGCCCGGCCTCCTCCGTGCCGCCGAGGATGCCCTTGGAGTGCACCTGCACCCCGAACCGCGCCACGTGCGCCGGATGCTCCACCTGGTCGAGGGCTTCCTCCCAGGTGGGCAGGGGTTCACGGGTAGCCGGGTCAACGAACCCCTTCGCCCGCGAGTCCCACACCGGTCGGTTGTCGCCGCTGTACTTGATCTCGTCGTGGTTGGGCCACCAGACCTGGTGGTAGGTGGCCTCAGCGACCGCCCGCAGCTCCGCACGCGAAATCGAACCCCGGACAGCCGCGTGCCAGTGCGGCGCCAGCCGCCGCTGAGGCTCGACCGTCGAGAAGTACTGCACATCCCAGCCGACGCACCGCCGCAAGTTCTGCACGAACCGATCGAGCAGTGCCGCGAAGTGCACCGCGTCCCGAGCCGCCCGCCGGTAGTCGTACGAGGCCGGGTCAACCGGCGTGCCGTCGCTGCGCACCTTGCCGTAGCTGTCCAACGTCAACGTGAGGAACGTCGAGGGCTGGTACTTGCCGCCGAACACCCGTCCGACCGTGCGCTTGACGACCGGCCGCCGAGGCAGGTTCGGTGCATCCTGCCGCCGCCGCGTCGACCGCTTCCGCACCGCCCGCGGCCGGACCTCCAGAGCCGGGAGCTTCCCGCGGACCCCGAGCTGCCGCAGCTCCTCATCAACCCCGGCGACTTCCTCCCGAACCTCCTCCGCTCCGATCTCGTCGCCCTCCTCGACCGCCGCCCGGTACGCCTTGACCAGATCGGCCCGGAAGGCCGCCAAGGCCCGCTGATCCTCGGTCGGCGGGTTCGGGGTGAAGTCGGGTTCCTCGGTCAGGTGCCACCCCTCACGGCACTGCGCCATCCGCAACCGCCGGTTCTTCTCCGCGCACGTCGGGCACACGCTCGCCACGGTCGAGCCGCACGGCACGGGCACGATGTCCACCCGCCCGGTGTCCAGGTCGACCCGCTCCTTGGCCAGCGGCCGAACGCACACCCCGTGCTCCTCAGCGACCGCCCGAGTCACGTCCAGCGCCGCCGGCTGCTTCATCCGATCGGCGCGGGTCAGGTACTCGCTCACGCCGCGACCTCCCCACTGCCGTCCGGCCGAGTCGGGAAGTCGTGCACCTCGGCATCGGCCAGGAAGACGCTCAGCTCGACAAGGTCCGCATCGGTGACGTGGAAGGCCCGAGCCCGCTCCGGCTCCCGTTGCCCGTCCTGCTTCACCCAGGCGACACCGGGCGTGCTCTCGCTGATCTCGTGCGCCGCCGCCCCGCGCTGCCTGACACCGTCGCCAAGCACCATGTCCACCTGTTGCGGTTCGTCCAGCCGCAGCGCCACACGGGTACTGAATAGGTGCCTGAACCCGACGACCTCCTTGCGCGGGTCCTGGACCAGGCCGACGACCGCGTAGCCGGGTGCACGCCCCTGTGAGGTGATCGTCTGGATAGCCCTCACCGCTCGTTCACGGAGCTGCTTGTCCGGCTGGTAGGCGATCAAGTCGGCCAACTCATCAACCACCAGGACCGTGAACGGCTCCCCGGTTGACCGCGCCCACAACCGCCGAACGCCCCGGTACCGCGTCGCTCGCTCTTTGACCTCTGCGGCGATTTCCTCAAGCAGGACAACGGCTTCCGGTCCGTTGTCGTACACGACGCGATCGAAGGCATCCGGGCACTGCCCGAGTTCCATCCCGCCCTTCGGGTCGATCCCCACCAGCCGCACCAGCCCCGCCCTAATCGCTGGCGCGAGCTGCCACACCAACGACCACAACACCGAGCCCTTCCCCGCACCGGGCACGCCGACCACGAGCACCTGAGACCCGAGCAGCCGCAGCCGCCACGGCTTGCCGGTCTCCGTCCGCCCGACGACAACCCGCTTGAGATCCACCTCGGCATCCGTCAGCGCCGGGACTGTCAGGGGACGCAGCAGCGGGTCACGGTGAACGAAGTCCAGCTCAATCACCCTCGGCCACAGCACCCGCACCCGACACGAGCGAGCGCCGAACGGTTGCGCCAGGCCATCCCGCCGCAGCTCCCACATCTCAGGCGATTGCGCGGGCACCATCCGCACACGGACGCGATCCCGCCAGCCCTCAGAACGGACCCGGCGCAGCTTCGGCCGGTACTCGCGCCCACGGTCCCGCTTGGCGAGGTCAGCCAGCCGCATCACCGATCGCCACTTCGGGACGTAGACCGTCGCCCGCCGCCACTCGGTCACCAGCCGGTACCAGCCGTGGCGCAGGAACGACCCCCGATCCAGGCCCGCCCAGATGCTCAGGGCGGCGACCAGCGACAACAGCGCCAGCACCAGCGGCGAGAGCCCGAACTGCCACCAGCACCAGGCCGCCGACAGCGCCACCAGCGAGACCACCGGATACCGAATGACAACGAGCACCAGGCGCACGGCCCCGACGACCATCAGCCACACCAGCGCCAACAGTGCCGCGATCCACTTGGCCTTGCCGGGAACGAGCACCCACCACGGCACCCGAGGCCGGACACCCTCGAACGGAGCCGGGTCGACCCACCTTCCGCCGTTCATCGCACACGCCCAATGGGGGCGAAAATCAGCGGCAGCCAACCCAGGCAGCCACAACAAACGAGCTGGTTCGGGGCATAGACACCGAACCGCTTGCACGCCCCACAGGGGCGACCGTTGGACAACTTCCACACTGTTGGAGCACCGCGTCGACTTGACGCGCGCACCCCACGTACCGATAGCCTCGACATGACCGGAATCCCTTGTGTGGTAACGAAAGCACGCGAAAGTTCCGGTCGGTGCGTCGCAGGGAAACAGCTTCAGCCCGCCAAGACTCGAATCTGTTTCCCCGCGACCCCACCAACCAGCAATTCAGATCACACGTCGAACGAGACCGCCCGCGCGGTCACTCGCTCGTCTCGACCTCGAACAGGTCCTCGAACTCGAACGGCGCGAGCGCCTTCAACGCCCCGCTGATGAACCGCGCACCAGGCCGCAACTCACCGTCACGCGCACGCTTCACCGTCGACCGGTTGAGCCCCATCGCCTTGGCCAACGCGTAGTCCGAGTGGAACCCCGCCAACCGCACAGCCTTGGTGAACGCGTCATCACGCAGCCTCACCGCATACCTCGGATCACCGACCCGGTGCGGCACACGAGCTACCGACTCCGCCGTGCCCTCTGGCCCACCCGGCTCGATCCTCCGCCGCCTGCGAGCCCCCGCATCAGCAGCGAGGGCCTGGGCGATTTTCTCCGCCTTCTCCCGCTGCTGCTCCGCGAGGAACAGCGCCTCCCTCTGCCGCCCACGATCAGTCTCCGCGACCCGCCGATATACCTCGGCCGCCCGCTGGTGGAAGTCCCGCCACTCCACCCGCGTGGCCTCCCGTGACGGCACCACCTCAAGCAGAGCGTCATGAGCCTGCCGGAGCGTCGCCGCCGACTGCACGGCCGACCACAACTCCTCCAGCGACGTCACTCCCCCTCGTCCCCCTCGACGCCCAGGGCGATCCCTCCGTCCTGCAACGCCGAGCGCAGCCGGTTGATCGAGTCCTTCTCGACCACCAGGACGACCGGGAACGCCTTGCCGAAGCGAATCTCCACCCGGTCGGCGAACGTCTGCGGGTAGGCCCGGATGGGCAGGTCATCGGTCACGTGAAGTCGAACCATGGCGTTGCTCATCGGTCACGCCGCCTTGGCAGCGGACTTGACGACGACCGGCTTCATGCCCGAGGCCCGCAGGCTGTACCCGAGCTTCGCCCGACACCTGTGCCGCTCACCCCCGTGGCTCCCCCGGCACGCCTTGTCATCGATCCACGGCGTCACCGTCAGCCCTTCGAAGACCACCGGCCGCACGTCCGTCCCCGGAATTGCCTCCGGCGGCACCGGCTGGTGCGGAGCCGCGATCTTCACCGTCACCACGGCGTCCGTCTTGCGCTCCGCCGCCTGGTCGATCACCAGGACCGACCACACCAACAGCCCTGTCTCCTTGTCCGTCTCCTGCTGAACCGGCAACCCCCTCGCCCGCTCATCGGCCGACTGGAACCTGAGCACCGGCTCAACACCCATCACCAGCGCGCCACGGGGAAAGACGAAGTCGTGCGTCGCCGGGAGCCTGCTCCCACCACTGATCGCCACAGCCGATCTCCTGTCATCAGCGTCGGCTGGACCCTTGGTCCAGCACCTTGACACCAACCACTTTCGGCTGTTCAGCGGGACGCAAGCACCGCATAGCGGGACTTCTAAGGACGTCCCTGCTAGCTTGAAGACGTCCCAAGTCGTCACCACGGGGGTACACATGGCCAACGAACGCCTACGAGAAGCCCTGCTCCGCAACGGCCTGGACCTCGACCATGTAGCCCGAGCCACCGGCGTCGACCCCAAGACCGTCGAACGCTGGATCACCAAGGGCCGAGTCCCCTACCCCCGCCACCGCCACACCATCGCCTCGATGGTCCGCGAGACCGAGAACTACCTCTGGCCTGACGCGGTAGCCGCGGACCGCAAGGCCGAGATTGCCGAGTCCGAAGTGGTCAAGGTCTACCCCCACCGCAACAACATCCCCGCGGACCTCTGGGACCGACTCCTCAACGACGCCACCAAGCACATCGAGGTGCTATCCCTGGCGGCTCTCTTCCTGGTCGAACGCCCGACCTTCGCGAAGGAGCTGCGCCTCAAGGCCGAACAGGGCGCCAAGATCCGCCTCCTCTTCGGTGACCCCACCGCCCGCGAAGCCGCCCGCCGCAGCGAGGAAGAGCAGCTAGGCAAGGGCACCGTCGCCGCCCGCATCCGCAACGCCCTGGCCTTCGTCCGCCCGCTGGTCGACGTCCCCGGCATCGAGGTCCGCCTCCACAAGACGACTCTCTACAACTCCGTCTTCCGCTTCGATGACGAGATGATCGTCAACACCCACGTCTACGGCTTCCCCGGAGCCCACGCCCCAGCCCTCCACCTACGCCGACTCTCAGCGGGCGACCTCTTCGAGACCTACTCCGAAAGCCTGGAGACCGTCTGGGCCGGAGCGAAGCGCGCCACCTTCTGACAAGGTCGAACCATGACGCGGACCGACTACCTCAACGACGCGAACGCCCCGAAGCCCAACAGCATCCGGGTAGCCGTCAGCGCCATCGTCCAAGACCCCACCGGCCGCCTCCTGATGATCAGGCGCACCGACAACGACAAGTACGCCATCCCCGGCGGCGGCCAGGACGTCGGCGAAACCCTCACCCAAGCCGTCATCCGCGAGGTCGAAGAGGAAACCGGCATCCACGTCGAAGTCACTGGCCTGGTCGGCCTGTACTCCAACCCCAACCACGTCATCGCCTACGACAACGGCGAGGTCCGCCAGGAGTTCTCCATCTGCTTCCGCGCTCAACCCATCGGAGGCGAGCTGCGCACAAGCAGTGAATCCAAGGAAGTCCACTGGGTAGACCCTGACCGCCTACCCGATCTCGACATCCACCCGTCAATCCGCCTACGCATCGACCACGGCCTCAGCAACCGCGCCGATCCCTACTTCACCTGACCTCAACCCCAGCGTCCCGCAACCGAGCCTCCGTACGCTCCACCGCAGCGACCAACTCAGGCTCCGCCTGACGTACAAAGAGCGTCACTAGATCCTCCGGCCCATACCGCTCCTGAATTTCTTGTATCCGGCGACGAACGTCCACCGGCTTCCCGTCTGGCCCGGTTGTCATGTCGGCCCACCAAAGCGCATCTCGAAGTGCCGTCCTTTCGTCAACCCATTGCGCCAACTCGGATGAATACATCCTCAATTCAGCTTCCCGATATGCGCAAGAGTGATGAGCGACTAGGGAACAGATCCGCTTGGGCCAACCCTTCTGCCGAAGATAGTTGGCACCATCCAAAGCATGGAACCCCGTGGCGTGCACTTTCGGGGCGTATCCAATGTCGTGAAGCCACGATGCCGACACCAGCAAGTCAGCCTCAAAGGTCGAGAACAATGGGGCAATCTTTCCTGCGCGTGCCGCAACGCCCTCGATATGACGCCAACGATCTGGCAGCTCGTGAGCAAGCAGTTCATGAGCCAGCGAGCGAGTTCGGGACAGGTTCATAGGGTGTACTCTAGCCGCAACATGACACAAGCAACACGGACCTCATACATCTTGAACAATAAATCGGGCTCGCTCGAACAACTCATCGAAGGTTACCACTTCGGTATCGAGAACACCGCGCCTGAAGAGTTCGAAGCTCGTAGCGCGCTCGCGACTGATTCCGTGCTCCGCCTCAAACTCCTTCAAGCTTCCGATCACCAAAACCTGCTTCGGCTTCAATGCGGCAACCTCTACACCGGTCGGCGTACCATCAGGGGACGACAAGCGATGAAACTCATCGCCTATATCTCTGACGGCCTTGTCTACAGTCTTCTGCAACTGCGCCAGACCACCGCTAAGCTCATCAGACGGCTGGAACACATCGGGCGGCCTGTACGCCTCGACGGCAAGCAGAGGAGTCTTGTGCGTCTTGATCTCACAGAACAAGAGACTGCTAACAAAACCGCGTGACCTTAGCAGTGCATCTATACGCTTACCCGCACCACCGAACAGGTTGGCGCCAGTGGTTATCTGTTCAAGTTTCCCATCTTTCACAGCCTGACACGAAACAACGTTCAACCCGTAACCAAAAATCCAAGTGTTATCTTCAAAAAACTTTTGCCATACGGCTTCCGGGCCCGCCTTATTCCCGTTCTTGCCGAACCGTACGCGCTTCTCCTCAAAAAACCGTTCGTCCGTAAGAAGCATGCCGAATACTTCGAGCTTCTTCTTTCGATTCGCGAGCAACTTGATGTCAGCCTCAGTCAACTGGGCACCCAATGCCTCGCGAACCGCCTCAACAACAGTCCGCCTATCTTTACCTTGTAGAAGTTGGGCAAGCTGACCACTCTCGTCGTCGACAAGCCGAAAGTGGTTATCTGGCAGAGAGACCACAGAAAGGCTCTGCAAAAAGTTGATCACACGCCAGAAGTTTCCGTGACACTCGTTCGTATCTACAATCGCCTTAACCTCGCGCGTCGATACGACATCGTCGATAACTTCCATCGCCACGACATTGGGTTCTACTTTTGTTTTATCGCGCTTCCAAAGCCTGATCCGCGGCGAGTATCGTCCATCTTTCTTAATTAACGTCACACGACACAGGGTGGCAACTTGCTTTCCGTCGTCAAGGACGAAATCTTTGACCGTCCTACCGGTTTTTACATCGTAGAAGTGACTGAATCCTGTATCTTGCTTTACTAGCCTGACTTTCAGTTGCGAAAAATCGTCGTCTTCCACCGAAAAATAGTAGAGCCGCACATCACCGAGGTTCACAATCGGCATACTGTTTCCCATGCATCCATGACTGCGTCTGCCAGTCGTTGCCGAATTCAGCTATACAGGATCAAGGCGCGCGCCGCCTGCAGTAGCGCGGCACGCCCGGCGTACGTTGGCACCGACTCCCCGCATCACGGCACGCCGGGCTCCCGCTCCGCTCCGCCCGTCGGCCGTGCGCGGAGTCGGTGCACGTGGCTGGGATGGCGGCGCACTTGCCCTGACGGGCACGGCTCGTCGCGGCTTTGGCAGTTCGCCAGTCGGGACGATCGCGCGGTTACCCGGCCTGGTCGGGCTGGGCACGGCGATCGACTGCCGCGACGGCTTCGCCGCCTTGCCATCGCTCCGTCAGCGCTTGTCGCGAGGCGGGTTCGGGTCGTTCCCCTTCGGCGAGGTGTCCCGGGAGCGAATCCGTCCATCACGGCCGTGGGTGATCGCGTCCCCGCCGGTGTTGGCGACGATCTCTCGTGCACGTGCTGTGGCTTCCGCCTGCGTGTCGAAGTGAGCGCTCGCCCGCGCGGCATCCGGCTTGCGGACGTCCCAACCACCCTCGGGATTGGGAACCACGTGCCGGTCGTTGTCACCCATGACGCCTCCTCGGAGCATGGACCAAGCGTTGGTAGTCCAATCGACGCTGGCGGCGCGTGCGCTACTCGAACGGGTTCTCTTCACCCGAACGGCCGCACTGACTGACGCCATTCTGTACATGGCAAGGGGCCGTCCGGCAGGCCAGGACGGCTTCGCAGTTGCTCGATGGAGCACAACCAGGCCCACGTCCGCTCGCCACGTCGCGTGCGATTAGCGTGCTATTAGCCCAGGTCAACGAGGGTCAACAGCGGTCAACTGCGGCTGGGACGAGAGCTGGTCAGACGCAGCGGGCTGGGGCTGACGCCGCACTTCCAAGCTGGTCATGCGGGTTCGATTCCCGTCACCCGCTCTCTTGCTCCCTCGCTGGTGGACCGCTCACCGACCGTCCCTTGTGGACGGTCTTTTGGTTTGGCGGTCCGGTCGGGCGGATGAGGTTGACCGGTTGTACGGGGTTGATCTTCGTGCGGCTCCTGGTGGGGAGTGCTTGCGCGGGCTTGAGCAGGTTGTGGAGTGGCTCGATGAGCTGAAGTCCGGAAAATCGGCCTGCCCCGGCGGGGGTGGTGGTGGGTGAGGTTCACGCTGTTGGGGCACGGTTCGGGTCGGCGGGTGATGCGGGTCCGCCCCTACGCTCGCGGCTGACGGGTTGTTGCCAACCACCTGGCACGTGCGGGCTCGTCGCGTGGTTGTGGGAAGTGGTCGCGAACTGGGCTGCTTCCCACAACCCGCACTTCCGCCGGCCTCATGATGTACCCATGCGCCTGGACCAGATCGTGGTGGATTGCCTGGACCCCGCACGCCTCGTGCGGTTCTGGGCGGGGTTGCTCGGTGGGGAGCCGGTCGATCGGGAGCACGGGTGGGCGCACGTCGTTCCGCCCGGGTGGCCGCGGATCTCGTTCCAGCCCGTGCCGGAGGCGAAGGCGGTGAAGAACAGGCTTCACCTGGATGTCGACGTGGATGACATCGCCGAGGCGACGGAGAAGGCCGTTCGGCTCGGGGCGATGACGCAGGGTGGCGTCCAGACCGACGAGCAGGGCAGTTTCCAGGTGCTGCTGGACCCGGCGGGCAACGAGTTCTGCTTCGTCAAGGCACACGTGCGGTGATCGGCAGGCGACCAGTCAGGACGAGGACGTCAAAGCGCGCCACAGCGCCTCGCCGAAGCGGATCGCCAGCACCACCATGAGGACGCCGATGGCGAAGGTCACCAGGCATCTCAGGATCACGCGCAGCTTGGTCACGCGCACAGTGTGCCTCCAGCACGCCCCGAACTCAGCCCGTAGCAGCGGCAACGGCGGCACGCAGCGCGCGCACGACCGCCACATCCCCCTCCACCGACACGTGCTCCTCCCCCACCCGCCCCCACAACCACAGGTCGACCGCGGACGCCGAGCCGCTGACGACGGCCGCCGGGTCGGCTCGTGGGCAGTAGTCGACGATCCCCTCGTGCAGCGCCACGGTCCACTCCCGGCCCGGCACACGCAGCGTCACGGCTCGCCCTGACGTGTGGGCGCCGGGTGGCTGGTGGCAGCCCAGCCACAGGCGCAGCACCTCGTCGACGCCGTCCGCCGCCAAGCCCGGCTCCAACGGCGCCGCGGAGCCGGTCGCGGCCTGCGCGTCGACCCGGTGCACGGCCGTCTCGTGCGCCATCCGCCGCACCCAGAACCCCAACGTCCCGTCCCACGGGCACCACGTCGCCGCAGGTGAAGCGGCACGTTCCGGATCCAGCACGGCGATCAGCGCCGCCGCGCCGACCCGGTACCAGTCGACCAGGTCGGCGTCACCCGGCGAGCACTCCCACCCCGCCGGACGCGCGCCGCGGGTGATCCACTCCGCCACCATCCGGTGGATCGAGCCGACGTGCACGAGGAGGTCACCGACCGTCATGCCGGGACACGCCGGCACGTCACGATCGGGTGGTGCCAGATCTGCCGCGACCGCCAGCGCCTCCGCTTCGACGCGCAGCGCGCCGGCCAACGAGTGGGCATCCATCGGCGCAGCATCGCGGAACGAACGGCCCGAGCGCGACCCCTGAATTGGATCGCGCACGACGGCCGACCGGCGTATGAACGTGCCATGGCGCTCAACCTCCGCACCCTCACCGCGGACGACCTCCCGGAGTTCCAGCGGGTCGTCAACTCGGCGTTCCTGTCCGACAGCGTCGAGGACCAGCTCGAACGGTGGCGTGGCCTGTTCGAGCCGGACCGGCACCACGCCGTGTTCGACGGCGACGAGCTCATCGGCGGCGGCGGTATCCAGAGCCGTGAGATCACGTTGCCCGGAGCACGCCCGACACCGGTCGCGGCGGTCACGTCGGTCGGCGTGAAACCGGGCCATCGCCGTCGCGGCGTGCTCACCCGCGTGATGCGCGCCCAGCTGCACGGCATGCACGAGGAGGGCACCGAGGCGATCGCCGCGCTGTGGGCCTCGGAGGCGGCGATCTACCCCAGGTTCGGCTACGGGCTCGCGGCCGAGTTCACCCGGCTCGAAGTGCCGCACGGCGCGAAGTTCCGCCCCGGCGTGGCGACCGGCGGCGAACGGGTGCGCGAGGTGTCGCGCGACGAGGCCATGCCGGTCATGAAGGCCGTGTACGAAGACCTGCGGCCGTCCCGGACGGGGTGGCTGAGCCGCACGGACGCCGCGTGGGACCACCACCTCGCCGACACCGAGCGCGACCGCGACGGGCTGAGCGCGTACCGCTACGTGCTGCACCCGCAGGGTTACGCGGTCTACCGGATCAAGGCGGACTGGCAGGTGCGCGGCCCGCGCAACGAGCTGCACGTGCGCGAGATCGCCGCACGCACCGACGAGGCGTACGCGGCGCTCTACCGCTACCTGCTGGACGTCGACATGGTCGGCGAGCTGAAGTTCTTCACCGCCTCCGACGACCCGGGCGTCCACCTGCTGGAGGACTCACGGCTGGCGCTGCGCGGCCGGTCCGACTCGCTGTGGGTGCGGATCGTGGACGTCGACCGCGCGCTGCCCCTGCGCCGCTACCTCTCCGACGTGGACGTGGTGCTGGAGCTGTCGGACGAGTTCTGCCCGTGGAACGCGGGCCGGTGGCGGTTCACCGTCAAGGACGGCGAGGCGACCGTGCAACGGGTGGACGACGACCCGGACGTCGTGCTGGACGTGCAGGCGTTGGGGGCCGCGTACCTAGGTGGGACGAGGTTGGCGACGTTGGCGCGCGCACAGCGGGTGAGTGAGGTCACCGCGGGTGCGCTGAACGCCCTGTCACATGCGCTGTTGGGCGATCGGGAGCCCCACTGCCCGGAGGTGTTCTGACCGTTTCGGGAACCTCGACCCGGCGTGGGGCGTTTTCCGGACAACAAGCACCGGGAGGGTCGATGACCACCACGATCGTGTTGCTCGTGCTGCTGGTCCTGGTCGGCGCGGTCTGGTACGCCGCCCGTTCCGCCGCCGAGAAGCGCCGCCGGGAGCTGGAGGACGCGCAGGCCGAGGCGCGCCGTTGGGTGGAACGGCTGGGCGGCCAGGTGATGAACCTGACGGGCACGGACGTGGCCTCGCAGCAGGCGATGGCCGACGCGTCCGAGCGGTTCACCGCGGCCGGGTCGCAGATGGAGCAGGCGCGCACGGTGGAGCAGTGCCGCCTGGTCACGCAGACCGCGATGGAAGGCCTGTACTACGTGCGGGCCGCGCGCGTCGCGATGGACCTCGACCCCGGTCCCGAGCTGCCGGACCTCACCGGCCAGAGCCGGGCGGGCAAGGTGTCGGAGGAGCGTGACGTCACGGTGAAGGGTCACCGCTACGTCGCCTCGCCGCGGCCGGGTTCGCACACGCCGCACTACTACCCCGGCGGTGTGGTGGCGGGTCGTCCGGTGCCGGAGGGCTGGTACTCCGAGCCGTGGTGGAAGCCCGCGCTGGTGGCGGGCGCGTGGGGCTTCGCGTCGATGATGCTGTTCAGCGCGATGTTCACGGGCATGGTCGGCGTGCCGGCGGCCGTGGCGTCCGAGGACCCCGGCGGCGCCGAGGACGGCGGCGACGGTGGTGACGGCGGCGACGCCGGTGGCGACTACGGCGGTGACTTCGGCGGCGGCGATTTCGGCGGCGGGGACTTCGGCGGGTTCTGACGCGTCAGGCGGGCTGGCAGGTCGGGCACCAGTAGAGGTTCCGGCCGGCCAGCGAGGCGGCGGCGACGGGCGTGCCGCAGACCAGGCACGGTTGGCCGGTGCGGCGGTAGACGTAGACCTCGCCGCCGTGCCGGTCCTGGCGCGGCGCCCGGCCGGTGACCTCGGGCAGGTGCTCGGGCCGCACGGTGTCGATGCGCCCGACCTTCACGCCGGCGCGCATCAGCACGGTCAGGTCGAGCCACAGGTCGTCCCACAACGCCCGGTCGACCTGGTTGCCGGGCACGAGCGGGTGGACGCCGTGCCGGAACAGCACCTCGGCCCGGTAGACGTTGCCGACGCCCGCGAGCACGGTCTGGTCCATCAGCAGCACGGCGATGGACTGGCGCGACCGGGCGATGCGCGCGTGGGCCAGGTCCGGTTTCGCGTCACGGCGCAGCGGGTCCGGGCCGAGGCGGGCGCGCAGCGCGGCCACCTCGACGTCGGTGAGGACCTCGCACCGGTTCGGGCCGCGCAGGTCCGTCCAGTGGGTGGGGCCGGACAGCCGCATCCGCACCTGGCCGACCGGCTGGGTCACCGGGTGCGGCGACTCGGTGAACGTGCCGTAGAGGCCGAGGTGGACGTGCACGGTCGCGTCCGGTCCGTAGACGTGGAACAGGTGCTTGCCGTGCGCCTCGGCGCGCCGGAACAGCCGACCGTCCACAGAGGACGCGGAGAACTTGCCCTGCGGGCTCGACACCCGGACCGTCGAGCCCGCGTACCGGCGTTGGTGCAGCTTCGCCAGGCGGTGGAGCGTGTGACCTTCGGGCATCAGGGCAGGGCCGGCGCCTCGCCGGTGCGCTCGTACTCGCTGAGGATGTCGATGCGCCGCGCGTGCCGCTCCTGCCCGGAGAACGGGGTGGCCAGGAACGCCTCGACGATCGCGAACGCCTCCTCGGTGGTGTGCATCCGGCCGCCGACGCCGATGAGCTGGGCGTCGTTGTGCTCGCGGGCGAGCTTCGCCGTCTCCACGCTGTAGGCGAGGGCGGCGCGGGCGCCGGGCACCTTGTTCGCGGCGATCTGCTCGCCGTTGCCGGAGCCGCCGATGACGATGCCCAGGCTGCCCTCGTCCGCGACGACGCGGCGGGCCGCCTCGATGCAGAACGGCGGGTAGTCGTCCTCCGCGTCGTAGACGGCCGGTCCGACGTCGACCACCTCGTGGCCCGCGTCGGTCAGGTGCTTGACGAGGTGGGTCTTCAGCTCGAAGCCCGCGTGGTCCGATCCCAGGTAAACGCGCACGTCAGCAAGTCTGCCATCCTTGGCCGCGTGTTCGGACAAGAGGGTTCCCGGCTGCGGTTGGAGTGGGGTCCGGAGGGGGTCGCCGCGCTCGGGGAGCAGTGCGCGGTGCTCGTGATCGTGGACGTGCTGTCGTTCTCCACGGCGGTGGACGTCGTCGTGGCACGTGGTGGGGCCGTGCGGCCGGTGCACTGGTCGAAGCGTGCGTCGGCCGCTCGTCCGGCGGACCCGTCGTGGACGTTGCGGCCGTCGTCGCTGGTGTCGGTGCCGGCGGGGGCGGAGTTGGAGCTGGCTTCGGCGAACGGCGCGACGTTGTGCGCGTTGGCCGAGGCGACGGGGGCGATCGTGCTGGTGGGGTGCCTGCGGAACGCGCGTGCGGTCGCGACGGCGGCGCGGGCGTTGGCGGCGGGTGGGCCGATCGGCGTCGTTCCGGGCGGTGAGCGGTGGGGCGTGAACATCGCGGACGACGCGGACGCCGGACCGTTGCGGCCGGCGGTGGAGGACCTGCTCGGGGCGGGCGCGGTCATGTCGTCCCTGTTGGGCTACGGCTCGGCGTCGGTGGAGGCGGCTCTGGCGGCGGAGACCTACGCGTGGGCGTCGGTGGAGGACGTCGTGGCCGGGTGCGTGTCGGGGCGTGAGCTGATCGCCGCCGGTCACGCCGGTGACGTCGCCTTGGCCTCCGAGGTGAACGTGAGCACCGCCGTCCCCCGCCTGACCAACGGCCTCCTCCGCGCCTGACCCCCGCGCGTGTCGAACGCTCAGGTCCCGCGTGTCGAACCTTCAGGTCCCATGAGTTCAACACTCACGACGAGGACCGCCGACGCCTGGAGAACCTGAGCGTTGAATTCGGGGGTCCTGAGTGTTCGACACGCGGGGCCCGAGTGTTCGACACGCGGGGTTAGAGTTGGATGGACTTCAGTTCGGTGAATTCGGAGAGGCCGTGGGGGCCGAATTCGCGGCCGTTGCCCGACTGGCGGTAGCCGCCGAACGGGGCGCTGGTGTTGAACGCGGCGCCGTTGATGTCGACCTGGCCGGTGCGCAGGCGCTTGGCGACGGAGAGCGCGCGGGAGTGGTCCGCGGAGAAGACGGCGCCGCCCAGGCCGTAGATGGTGGAGTTCGCGATGCGCACGGCGTCGTCCTCGTCCGCGTAGGGCATCACGGACAGCACAGGGCCGAAGATTTCCTCTTGAGCGATCACCATGTCCGGCCGCACGTCGCCGAACACGGTCGGCGTGACGAAGAAGCCCCGGTCGAGAGGTCGGGAAGGGCCGCCCAGCGCGAGCTTCGCCCCTTCCGAGATGCCGCGCTCGATGTAGCCGACGACGCGGTCGCGCTGCGCGGCCGACACCGCCGGACCCATGCGGGTGGACGGGAGAGCGGGATCGGCCGGCTCGTACTTGGACGCGGCGGCGACCGCGATCTCCAACGCCTCGTCGTGCCGGGACGCGGGCACCAGCAAGCGGGTCCACGCGCTGCACGCCTGGCCGTTGTTCATGTACGCGTTGCCCACGCCGATCTTCACCGCACGGGTCAGGTCGGCGTCGTCCAACACGACGTTCGCCGACTTGCCGCCCAGCTCCAACGCCACCCGCTTCACCGTCTCGGCGGCCAGCGCGGACACCCGCCGACCGGCCCGCGTCGAACCGGTGAAGGACACCATGTCCACCATCGGGTGACTGACCAACGCCTCGCCGACCACCGGCCCCGTGCCGTGGACCAGCGAGAACACGCCCTGGGGCACACCCACGTCGTAGAGCACCGAAGCGAGCAGGTCGGCCGTGAGAGGCGCCAGCTCGCTCGGCTTGAGCACGACCACGTTCCCCGCCGCCAACGCCGGCACGACCTTGGCCACCATCTGCTGCAACGGGAAGTTCCACGGCGTGATGGCCGCGACCACGCCGACCGGCTCCCGCAGGACGAGCGAGTTCCCGATCTCCGAAGCGGCGAAGTACCCCGCGTCCACCGCGTCGGCCACGCCACGCGCGATGCCGACCGGGTTCGGCACCTGCACCCGCGACGCGAACGTGGCCGGCGTGCCCATCTCCGCCGTCATGGTCGCGGCGAACTCCGAGGCCCGCGCCTCCAGCGCGTCCGCCACCGCCCGCACGAGGGCCGACCGGGACTCCGGCGACGTCGCCGACCACGCCGGGAACGCGGCGACCGCCCTGGTCACGGCGGCGTCCACGTCACCGGGCGTGCCGGCGCGGACCGTGCCGACGACCTCTTCGGTGGCCGGGTTGACGACCTCGATCACTGCGGACTCCCCGAGAACGGTGTGACACTCCACGACGAACCTGGCCTCAGAGTGTCACACCGGACGCGTCAGGAGAAGTCCAGACCCCCGGTCCGGGTGCGCTTGAGCTCGAAGAAGTACGGGAAGCCCGCCAACGCCCGCGCGCCGTCGAACACCTTCACCGCGTCCTCGCCACGCGGGATCTTGGTGAGCACGGGCCCGAAGAACGCCACGCCGTCGATGTGGATCGTCGGCGTGCCGACGTCCATGCCCACCGGGTCCATGCCGCGGTGGTGGCTGGCCCGCAGCTCCTCGTCGTGCACGTCGGTGTGCGCGGCCTCGGCCAGCTCCGCGGGCAGGTCCACGTCCTCCAGCGCCAGCTTGATGGCCTGGTCGTAGTCACGCGTCTTGCCCAGGCCCTCGTTGTGGATGCGGGTGCCGAGCGCGGTGTAGAGGTCGCGCAGCACGCCGTCGCCCTTGAGCTTGGCCGCGGCGATGGCGACGCGCACCGGGCCCCAGCCGCGGTCCATCATGTCGCGGTAGTCGGCGGGCAGGTCCCGGTCCTCGTTGAGCACGGACAGGCTCATCACGCGGAAGTTCAGGTCGAGGTCGCGCTGCTTCTCCACCTCGAGGATCCACCGGGACGAGATCCACGCGAACGGGCAGATCGGGTCGAAGTAGAAGTCGACCTTCGTGCGTCCCTCTGTCGACATGCGGTGTTCCCTCCGTGGCTGTTCGTGAGCGGGCGCCGGGTTCAGCGCTTCCATCGTGCTCAACCAGCCGACCACACGCAGTCTTCCCTCGGACGCCAGTCCACTTCCGGGGGTCCCACGTGATTGGATGCGACTGTCGTGTTCACCGACTCGACATCCATTCCCGTTCCGACGACGCCGGCGCCGAGGTCCCGTGGCGGCGGCAGACGAGGTGACCAGTGGCGGCACCCAACCTCACCCGCGACCAGGCGCAGCAGCGGGCTGCGCTGCTGGAGGTCGATTCCTACCGGATCGAGCTGGACCTGACCGACGGTGGCGGCAAGCCCGGCTCGGACACGTTCCGCTCGACCACGACGGTTGCCTTCCGCAGCCAGACGCCCGGCGCGTCCTCGTGGGTCGACATCGTGGCCGCCAATGTCCACCGCGCCGTGCTCAACGGGCACGAGCTGGACGTCTCCTCCTACCGCGAGGAAGACGGCGTCCACCTGCCCGACCTGGCCGAGGTCAACGAGCTGACCGTCGAGGCCGACTGCCGGTACATGAACACCGGCGAGGGCCTGCACCGGTTCGTCGACCCGGTCGACGGCGAGGTGTACCTGTACTCGCAGTTCGAGACGGCGGACGCCAAGCGCATGTTCGCCTGCTTCGACCAGCCCGACCTCAAGTCGGTCTACCACCTCACGGTGACCGCGCCGCACCACTGGAAGGTCGTCTCCAACGCGGCGATCGAGTCCACTGTGGACGGCCTGGGAGGCGCGGACAAGCACGTCTTCGCCACCACCAAGCCCATGTCGACGTACCTGGTCGCGCTGGTGGCCGGTCCTTACGCCGAGTGGCGCGACGAGTTCAGCGACGGCGACACGACGATCCCGCTCGGCATCTACTGCCGCGCGTCGCTCGCGCCGCACATGGACGCCGAGCGGCTGTTCACCGAGACCAAGCAGGGTTTCGGCTTCTTCCACAAGGCGTTCGGGGTCACCTACCCGTTCGGCAAGTACGACCAGTGCTTCGTGCCCGAGTTCAACGCGGGCGCGATGGAGAACGCGGGCTGCGTCACGTTCCTGGAGGACTACGTCTTCCGCAGCCGCGTCACCCGCTACCTGTACGAACGCCGTGCCGAGACCGTGCTGCACGAGATGGCGCACATGTGGTTCGGCGACCTGGTGACCATGCGCTGGTGGGACGACCTGTGGCTGAACGAGTCGTTCGCCACCTGGGCGTCGGTGCTGGCGCAGGCAGAGGCGACCGAGTACCGGCAGGCGTGGACGACGTTCGCCAAGATCGAGAAGTCGTGGGCGTACCGGCAGGACCAGCTGCCGTCCACGCACCCCGTGGCCGCCGACATCCCGGACCTCCAGGCGGTCGAGGTCAACTTCGACGGCATCACCTACGCCAAGGGCGCCTCGGTGCTCAAGCAGCTGGTGTCCTACGTCGGCCTGGACAACTTCCTGTCCGGCCTGCGGGTGTACTTCGGCAAGCACGCCTGGGGCAACGCGACGCTGGCCGACCTGCTCAACGCGCTCGAAGAGGCGTCCGGGCGCGACCTGTCGTGGTGGAGCGCGCAGTGGCTGGAGACCACCGGCCTGAACCTGCTACGACCCAAGTACTCGGTCGACGCCGAGGGCCGGTTCACCGAGTTCGCCGTGCTCCAGGGCGGTGCGCGGCCGGGCGCGGGCGAGCTGCGCACGCACCGGTTGGCGATCGGCGTGTACGACGCGGACGCCGACGGCAAGCTCGTGCGCACGCACCGGGTGGAGCTGGACGTGTCCGGCGAGCGCACCGAGGTCCCCGAGCTGGTCGGCGTGCCGCGCGGCAAGCTGGTGCTGGTCAACGACGACGACCTCACCTACTGCACGATGCGGCTGGACGCCGACTCGCTGGCGTCGCTGATCGACCACATCGCCGACATCGCCGAGCCGCTGCCGCGCACGCTGTGCTGGTCGGCGGCGTGGGAGATGACGCGCGAGGCCGAGCTGAAGGCGCGCGACTTCGTGAACCTGGTGCTCGGCGGGCTGCACTCGGAGACCGAGGTCGGCGTCGTGCAGCGGCTGCTGCTCCAGGCGCAGACGGCGCTGTCGTCGTACGCGGACGTGTCGTGGCGCGACGAGGGCTGGCGCAGGTTCACCACGCGGGTCCTGGAGCTGGCGCGCGCCGCCGAGCCCGGTTCGGACCACCAGTTGGCGTTCGTCAACTCCCTGGCCGGGTCGGTGCTGGACGCCGCGACGCTGGAGGTCGTGCGCGGCTGGCTGGACGGCACGGACGTGCTCGACGGCCTCGACGTGGACACCGACCTGCGGTGGCGGCTGCTGCACGCGCTGGTCGCGCACGGCGCCGCCGGGCTGGACGAGATCCGGGCCGAGGAGGAGCGCGACCCCACCGCCACCGGTCGGCGCAAGGCCGAGTCGGCACGCGCGCTGCGGCCGACGATCGAGGCGAAGACCGAGGCGTGGGACCGCGCGGTGAACGACGACGAGCTGCCGAACGCGGTGTCGGAGGCGATCATCGCGGGCATCCAGCACCCCGGCCAGAAGGCGCTGCTCCAGCCGTTCGTGGCGCGGTACTTCGCCGACGTGGCCGACGTGTGGGAGCGCCGGTCGAGCGAGCGGGCGCAGTCGATGGTCGTCGGCCTGTTCCCGTCGTGGTCGATCTCGAAGGAGACGGTCACGGCGGCCGACGAGTGGCTGGCCGAAGAACGCCCGCCGGCCCTGCGCCGACTGGTGTCGGAGGGCCGCGCGGGCATCGTGCGCGCCCTGGCCGCCCAGGAGTTCGACCGGTCCTGAGGTTCGACGTGTGACGTGCGCGGTGCCGCCGCGTGCGTGGTGAACGGGCTGCGAGGTGGACGGGGCAGCGCTTCAGGCGCTGCTCCGTTTCGCGTCCGGCGCGGAGCGGTGGTCGCGGTCGTAGGCGTCGGCCCAGCGGGCGAACACGTCACGTGACTGCGCCGGGCCCAGGACCACGCGTTCCAGTTGGGCCATCTTGGCCTCGTAGGCGCTGATCGCGGTCGGGTCGTCGTGGAAGACCGTCGCCGTCTCGGTCTCCGCGTAGGCCAGCGGCTTGACCGGCGACGAGAACGTCAGCAAGGTCCCGGAGTGGCGCAGGTAGGTGTGCGACGGCGCGCTCATCGGGATGATCCGCGGGCTGAACCGCGGCCAGCCGCACATCAGCGTCAGGCGCAGCATCTGGTCGCGCATGACCTTCGCGTCGCCGACGACGATCCGCAGCGCCGCCTCGTGGAGGTAGATCACCGTCTCCGGTCCGCCCGGCCTGCGCAACGCGTCCTGCCGCGTCATGCGCGCCTCCGTCAGGTCCCGGTCCCTGGTCAACGCGTACGCGTAGTCCTCGGTCTGCGCCAGGCTCGGCACGACCAGCGGCTCGTAGGTCGTCACCGTGCTGGCCACGTGCTCGTGCACGGACAGCGCCGTGAGCGTGTCCGGCCACGGGTCGTGCCGGCGCAGGAAGTTGCCCGCGTCGACCTCGCTGGCGATCGCCAGGACCCGGTCGCGGGTCGCCTTGTCCGCGCCGCACCGGCCCAGCAGCGTCCCGATTTCCCACGGGCTCGTGCCGCGGGTGCCGGTTTCGAGTTTCGACAGCTTGCCCAACGACCAGCCGAGCGCGTCGGCGACGAATGCCGACGACATCCGGGCCCGGTGCCGGACGCGGCGCAATTCCTCACCCAATTCCCGACTGCGGGCCGTGCTCAGCCGCGCGACGGTCTTTTCCTCGGACTCCATGAAACCCCCTTGGCGCACTGTGCAAAGGGCGCGGCGAGTGGTGTGCGCTGCGAAGTCCCGTCGCGCGCTGCACCACTCGCCGCGCATGTCCGACCAGTGTGCGGGCTGGTCGGAAGCTCTGGTGCACAACACCTTGTCCGGCCCGCAACAGCTGGTCAATCCCCTTTTCGAGCGAGAGACTTGACCAGTGGTCCCGCTTTAGGATGCATTTCCATGAACCGCAACACCTCGAAATCCATCGCTTTGGGCGCGCGTTTGCGCAACGTTCGCGTGGCCAACAAGCTCAGCCAACGCGCACTCGCGAAGAAGATTGGTGTCGTACATTCGTTGCTTTCGCGCAACGAAAGCGGCCAGCGCGTCCCGACACGAGCGGAGGTCATCCGCATCCTCGAACCGCTCGACATCACCGAACGGGATCGCGAAGAAATCCTGGCGATGACCGAAGATCCCGCCGGATCACCCCTCGCCGTGATCGACCTGCCCGAACGACGAGCGCAGCTCGCCGCCCTGGTGGAGGTCGAGCAGATGGCCCACGAGGTGGTGAGCTGGTCGCCGCTGCTCATCCCCGGGCTGCTCCAGGTCAGCTCCTACACCCGCTCGATCATGGAGTCGGCCGGAATCCCCGAGGGTGAGGTCGCCACCCGCGTCGCGGTGCGGATGGGGCGGCGTGACGTCCTCACCCGCCGCAACCCGGTCCGCTTCACGGCTCTGATCGGCGAGGCGGTGCTGAAGCAGACGATCGGTGGCCGCGAGGTCATGGCCGAGCAGTTCGACCACCTGCTGATGATGAGCGCACACGAGAACGTCGACCTCAGGGTCGTGCCCTCCACCACTGGTTGGCACCCCGGTCTGAACGGCGCTTTCCACCTGCTCAAGTGCAACGGGACCTCGTTCGTGCACCTGGAGAACTCGATCAGCTCGGTGTTCGTGCAGGAGTCGGAGGCGGTAGCCGGCTTCGAGGCGTCCGTGCCAAGGTTGCTGGACGTCGCGATGAGCCCGGAACGGTCCTTCGAGCTGATCGCGAAGGAGGTCCGGACGACGGGAGTCTCATGACCCTGCGGTGGAGGAAGTCCAGCAAGAGCGTCGAGAGCGGCTCCTGCGTCGAGGTGGCGAACCACCTGGGCGCGGTGCGGGACAGCAAGAACCCCTCGGCCGTGCTGGGTGTCAGCCCGGCACGGCTGAGGGCGTTCGTGGACGCGCTCAAGTCCCGGTGAACGCGAAGGCCCCGGCGGAGTCCGCCGGGGCCTTCGCTTCGTCGTGCGGGTCGTCAGACGTGCTTGGGAGCCGGCCCCGCCTGGTCGGTCAGCATCCGCAGGCCGCTCACCAGGCCGCCGGACAGGTCGCCCTCCTTGAAGGACGCGACCATGCTCATCACCGCGAGCTTCGCGCCGCGGTCGGCGATGCGGCGGTGGGACTCCTCGCCCGTCACCACCTCCACCCGGCGCTCACCGGGCGACACGGCGACCAGCACGGCGTGCGTGGGTCGCGTGGTGGCGGCGTGCAGCTCCTCGGCCTTCGCCCGCGCGTCCGCGCCCAGCTCGCCGAGGTAGACGCTGAAGTCCAACCCGGTGGTGCGGCTGGCCAGCGTCAGCGCCTCGTCCAGGCTCGACAGCTGCACCGGCGTGAACGGCAGGCTCGGCGCGTGCGGCTCGTACATCTTCGCGGCGGACACCCGGCCGCTGTTGGTCACGACCGCGCCGACCCCCAGCGTCGACGGGTCGACGTCCACCCTCGTCAGCTCACCAGTTGCCACGGGCACCTCCCTTGGCGGTGCGGCCCTCGGCCGGCGCCGGGACGGCCTGGTGCGCGCCGCCGGGCAAGCCCGCGGGGTTCGCCGTCCACCAGACGGGGGCGTAGTTCCACTCCTGGCCCGGGCGGTACCGCTGAATGCGGGTGGCCTTCGGCCTCAGCGTCAGTAGCGTGATCACGCCGTAGATGGCCAGCGGGATCAGCGCGAAGACGAGCACGGTCTCCACGATGGTCACGCCGGTTACGGTAACCGATCGTCCAGGTCAGGTCGGGGTGAGGGCACCCGTTTCCGCACTGGTGTGGGTCCGGCGGTGTGCGCGGGGCGTCCGGCGGCCCCGTCCAACTGTGAACGCGGCACCGCGGGCGCGGTCGGCGATCACGCGTACGGCGGTGACCACGCCGTGGGACGCCGACCGGGGCCGCGACCACGTGGCGGTCGCGGGGACGGGCCCTGGCACGTGGCATAGCGGCCTGTGAGCTACCTGACGTCCTACCTGCGACGACGTCACCCTCGGTATGCATCGGTGCCGGATGCACTAGCTCTCGTGCTCGATCGTCGCAGTGCGTACACCCGGATGGCCTTCCCCCGGACGGAGGCGAATGGCGGCCGGTTTGGCGTCTTGTCCTGGGCCCACTCGGCTTCTAGCTTTTCACCTGTACGGGTCTTGCGCATCCGATACCGGAGTCCAATACCCGCCCGATGAGTCTCGGAGGACACGACATGTACACCATGAACCTTGTTCTGGTCGCCGCCCTCACTCTTTCGTCGTACACCCAATCGGAGCAGAGCGTTACCACTGTTCAGCCCCGGGACACGCTCGCCGAGTCGGTGCGCATCACCTCCGACGACTCCGTTCGGATTACTTCCCAAGGCTCCGTCCGCATCACGTCGGTCACGGACGACTCCGTGCGCATCACGGCGTCGGAGTCCGATTCAGTCCGGATCACGGGGTCGGACACCGACTCCGTGCGCATCACGATGGCGGGCTCGGTCCGGATCACCTCGGACTCGGTCCGGATCACGTCGGACTCGGTCCGGATCACGGACGGCTCCGTGCGCATCACCGACGACCCCCGGGACTACGTCCTGGCGGCGTGAGGAGGAGCGGGCGCTACGCCGCGGGCTCGCCCAGGTAGGGCAGCCACAGCGGGTCGGCCTCGGTGACGCCGGCCAGCAGCCGCCAGTGCGGCCCGCGGGGCGCGTTGGGCACCACGCGCAGGCGCCAGCCGAGCTCCGAGAGGAGCTTGTCGGCCTTGCGGTGGTTGCACTTCGCGCAGCAGGCGACGCAGTTGGTCCACGAGTGGGGGCCGCCGCGGCTGCGCGGCACCACGTGGTCGATCGTCTCGGCGCGTCCGCCGCAGTACGCGCAGCGGTACCGGTCCCGGTGCATCAGCCCGGCCCGCGTGAGCGGCACCCGGCCGCGGTAGGGCACCCGCACGTAGTTCGCCAGCCGGATCACCGACGGGACGACCACCTCGGACGTCGAGGAGTGGACGACGGCCCCGGCGGGGTCACCGTGCACGACCTCGGCCTTCCCGCACACGACGAGGACCACCGCGCGCCGCAGGGGCAGCGCGGTGAGCGGTTCGAACGTGGCGTTGAGCAGCAGGACCTTGCGTCTTCCCCAGGGCAACACCACGGGCGCCGGACCGGCCCCCTGGCCGTCGGCCACAGTGTGCACGGTGTTCAGCGCCAGCTGTTTTTGGCCGGACGGCACCGACGACGCGATCCCGGCGTTCACCAGGGCGCCGATCGGGGTGGGTTGTCGGTCTGGCACGCGACCACCTCCACCGGTTCAGACCTAGCAGACCACAGATCGACCCCAAAAATCACCTGTGATATGTGACGTGTCACGAAGCCGAGTCCGAAACTTGGGTGAACAGACCCCTATCGGACATGGTTTTCATCAAGCGCGCTACGCTCGGCGAGGTGACCGAAGCCTCCCGCGCAGCGCTGCCTGCGACGATCACCTACCCCACCGCGCCGCGGCTCGACCTCGTCGACGACCTGCACGGACACGCGGTCCACGATCCGTACCGCTGGCTCGAAGACCCTGCGGACCACCGAACGGCCGCGTGGTCCGACGAGCAGGACGTGGTGGCGCGGTCGTGGCTGGACGCGATGCCCGGCCGGGACGCGCTCGCCGCCCGACTGGGTGAGCTGATGCGGACCGGTTCCGTCGGCACGCCGGCGTGGCGGGCCGGGCGGGCGTTCTACACCCGCCGCGGGCCCGACGAGGACCACCCGGTGCTGTACGTGCGGGTGGACGGCGTGGAGCGGGTGCTGCTGGACGTGTCGCGGCTCGACCCGTCCGGGCGGACCACGCTCGACCGGTGGTCGCCGTCCCGCGAGGGCACGCGGCTGGCGTACCAGGTGTCCGTGGGCGGTGACGAGCACTCGTTGCTGCACGTCGTGGACGTCGACACGGGCGAACTGCTGGACGGTCCGATCGACCGGTGCCGGTACTCGCCGGTCGGCTGGCTGCCCGGTGGCGAGGAGTTCTTCTACGTGCGGCGGGTCGACCCCGCACTGGTGCCCGAGGACGAGCGGCAGTTCCACCGGCGGGTGTGGCGGCACCGGGTGGGCACGCCGGCGTCGGACGACGTGAACGTGCACGGCGACGGGCTCGACCACACCTACTACTACGGGCTGTCGCTGTCGGAGGACGGCCGGTGGCTGGTGGTGAACGGCGCGCCCGGCACCGTGCGGCGCGACTCGGTGTGGATCGCCGACCTGCACGGCTCCGGCGAGCTGACGCCGGTCGTGCGCGACTCCGACGACGTGCAGTGCTCGGCGTGGGTCGCCCCGGACGGGCGGCTCTACCTGCGGACCAGCCGGGACGCGCCCCGGTTCCGGGTGTGCGTGGCCGACCCGGCGACCCCGACCGAGTGGACCGAGCTGGTCGGCGAGCAGCCGGACTCGGTGCTGGACGCGGTGACGTGGCTGGACGGGTCGCTGGTGCTGCTGCGGACCCGGCACGCGGTGTCGGAACTGCACCTGCACTCCCCCGCGACCGGCGAGCACCTGCGGGAGGTCCCGCTGCCCGGCACCGGGTCGCTGCACGGGTTGTCCACAGTCGACGAGCTGACCGTCGCGGACCGGGACGTGCTGTGGTTCGGGTGGTCCGACTTCATCACGCCCTTGTCGGTGTACCGGTACTCGCTCTCGACCGGCCGGACCGAGCTGGAGGCGGCGGCGCCCGGAACGGTGCCCCTGCCGGAGTTGTCCACACAACAGGTCTCGTACACGTCGGCCGACGGCACGGTCGTGCGAATGTTCGTGGTGTCCGGTCAGCAGCACCCGGACCTGCCCCGGCCGACGTTGCTCACCGGGTACGGCGGGTTCGCGGTGGGTCGCGGGCCGGGGTACAGCGCGACCACGTTGGCGTGGGTCGAGGCGGGCGGCGTGTGGGCGCACGCGTCGTTGCGCGGCGGCGACGAGGAGGGGGAGGAATGGCACCGGGCGGGGATGCGGGAGCGGAAGCAGAACGTGTTCGACGACTTCCACGCGGCGGCCGAGCGGTTGATCGGCGACGGGTGGACCACGCCGCAGCAGTTGTCGATCATGGGCGGGTCGAACGGCGGGCTGCTCGTCGGGGCGGCGTTGACGCAGCGGCCGGAGCTCTACGCGGCGGTGGTGTGCTCAGCGCCACTGCTGGACATGGTGCGGTACGAGAACTTCCTGCTGGGACGGCTCTGGGCGGAGGAGTACGGCTCGGCGGCCGTGCCCGAAGAGCTGGAGTGGCTGCTGGCCTACTCCCCGTACCACCGGGTGCGGCCGGGAGTTGAGTACCCTTCGGTGCTGTTCACGGTCTTCGAGTCGGACAGCCGCGTGGACCCGAACCACGCCCGGAAGATGTGCGCGGCACTGCAGCACGCGACGTCGAGTGATCCGACCAAGCACCCGGTGCTGCTCCGCCGCGAGACCGAGGTGGGGCACGCGGGCCGATCGGTGAGCCGATCGGTGGGCCTGGCCGTGGACCAGTTGACCTTCTTGGCCTGGGCGACCGGCCTGGAGTTGTGAGAGTGGAGGACTGAGCAGGTGCTGGACGTGGAGCCGACGCCGTCACCGGTGTTCAACGTGGAGTCGACCCTCGCCGTCGAGTGGTGGGTGACCAACGGGCCCAAGATCGCCGAGGGCGCGTTGCGGATCGCGTTGACGCTGATCATCGCGGTCGTGGTCCGGTTCGTGCTCCGCCGGCTCATCGACCGGATGACCCGGGGCAACGGCGGCCGCAAGCCCAAGTTGCTCAAGCCGCTGCGGGAACGCGCTCCCCAGGCGCTGGGCGCGCTGGTCTCCGAACGGCGCGAGCAGCGGGCCAAGACCATCGGCTCGGTGCTCAAGTCGTTCGTCACGATCATCGTGTTCGGGGTGGCGTTCATCCAGGTCCTCACCGAGCTGGGCATGAACCCCGCGCCCATCCTCACCTCGGCGGGCATCCTCGGCGTCGCCATCGGTTTCGGCGCGCAGAACCTGGTCAAGGACTTCCTGTCCGGCATGTTCATGATGTTGGAGGACCAGTACGGCGTCGGCGACGTGGTCGACCTCGGTCCCGCGACCGGCACGGTCGAGTCGGTGGCGCTGCGGATCACCACGATCCGGGACACCAACGGCACCGTCTGGTACGTCCGCAACGGCGAGATCCTGCGGGTCGGCAACTCGTCGCAGGGCTTCGCGGTGGCGGTCGTCGACCTGCCGCTCGGGTACGGCGCGAACCTGGCGTCGGCCAGCGAGGTGCTGACCAAGGCCGTGGAGGAGGCCACGGGCGAGGAGCTCCTGGCCAAGGACGTCATCGACAAGCCGCAGGTGCTCGGCGTCGAGAAGGTCACGCCCGAGGGCATCACCATGCGGGTGACGGTGAAGGTCCGGCCTGGCCGCCAGTGGGCCGTCCAGCGCGCCCTGAGAGCCAAGCTGATGCCCGCGCTGGACGAGGCGGGCATCTCGCTGAAGTCCACCTGACGGCGATCGGGCAGGAGCCGCCGTGCTCCTGCCCGACCACCCGGCAGCCGCTCAGGCCGCGATCACCGCGGCGAGCGTGTCGGCCAGCGACCGCGCGTCCTTCGAGCGGGCGGAGTCGGCCACGGCCCGGTCGCGGACGACCTCGATGCGGTCGAACGTCCTGGTCGAGCTGATGCGCCCGGCCGGGCTCAGCAGGTCGGCCGCCAGGCGGTTCGCCTCCGCGTGCTCACCTTGCAGCACGCGGACGCCCACCAGGGAGATCACGTCGAACAGGTTCGACCGCTGGTAGGAGTCGCGGCGCAGGCGCAGCGCCTCGGCGAGGTGCGGTTCGGCCCTCTTCTCGACGCCCGGCCGGTGTTCGGCCACCGTCCGGTACGACAGCGCCGCCATGCCCTCCAGCCCGGCCCGGTCGAAGTAGGACAGCCACGCGGGCGCCTCGGCGGGGTCGGCTCGCGCGAAGTCCGCCTCCGCGGCGCCGACCGCCCGGTCCACCGCCCGGATGTCGCCCAGGGTCGCGTGCGCCCAGGACTCGCAGGTCGCGAGCATGGCCGCGGGCATCGGTCCCAGCCTGCTGCCCGAGCCGCGCCTGGCCAGCGCGACCAGGGACAGCGCCTCGCGGGGCTTGCCCACGTGCACCATCTGGCGCGCCATCCGGGACAGCACCTCGACGCCGAGCCCGGTGTCGCGCGCCCGTTTCGCGCAGTGCAGGGCGAGCGTGAAGTACTGCTGCGCGGTCGCCTGGAGGCCGACGTCGTGCGACATCCAGCCGGCCAGCCTGGCGAGGTCCGCGGTCGACCGGAACAGTCGGCGGGAGATCGCGTCGGGGTAGGTGTGGTCGAGCAGGTCGGTCATCGCCTTGAGCTGCCCGACCACGGCCTCGCGGTACAGGCCGCCGCCGCGCTTGGCGTCCCAGGCCCAGAACGTCCTGGTCGCGGCCTCGATCTCGGCGATCTCCGCCGTGCCGATGCGGCCCGGGCCCAGTGCCGGGGTCGGCGCCGTGTCGTCCGCGTCCAGCCACCCGGTCAAGCGCCCTTCCAGGACCGCGCCCGTGGCCAGGGCGGCGGTCGCGCCGAGCACGTCCCTGCGTTTGATCATCAGATCGCTCCTGGTGAAGTCCTGCAACGTGGCGACCAGCGCCCGGTGGTCCCACGAGACCTGGTCGCGGGTCGGCGACGGCGTGGCCAGGCCGAGGTCGGCCGGCGTGCACGGCCGGCCCGTCCGGTCGGCGAACAGCGCGGCCAGCAGCTCCGGGACCGGGTGCCGCGGCCGTTCGCCCTCCAGCCACCGCCGCACCCGCGAGCTGTCCGGCGCGACGTTGTAGCCCCGGGCCCGGCCGAGCCGCCCGACGGCGCGCGCGAGTTCGAGCTGCGTCCACCCTCCTTGGCGGAACCAGCGCAGGAGCGCCTCGTTGGCGTCGCCCATGTCGTGTTCTCCCTCGTGGCAGGAGATGTCGCGCCCAGGATGCGGCGCGCCGTGGCGGTCCACCACGGATCGGCGCGGTCCGCCACGCGTTCGCCAAGCGGGCGCTCGGGGGCGTTGGGAGTCGAGCAGGGCGACCGCACAGGCCACCTCGGCCGACGCGCGCGAGTGCTCCTGGGCGGAGATCACGCGTTCCGCCTCGGCGATCAGCTCCCGGGCCCCACCGGGCGCCACGACCGCCGCCACCCGCCCCAGCGGGCGGACCCGTTGTTCCACCATCAGCAGGGGCGCCACGGCCCGCACCCGAGACAGGCGCCAGTCGATCTCGTGCTCGCGCACCACCAGGTCCAGCGCGAGCACCTGCGGTCGCGCCGCCGACACCGCGACCGGTGAGCGCGGCGGGTCGCGGTCGAAGTCCACGGCGGACCGGGCGGGCTCCACGGCTCCCGCGACCACCGCCCGAAGCCCCCTTCAGCACGACCGCCCGCGCGCCCCGCGCCTCGAGGACCACGCCGACCCGGCGACTCCAGGCGTGGAGCAGACCCGGCTCGTCGGCGAACTCCACCAACTCCTATCGCCGACCGGTCCACCGTCACCACGAGGGACCCGGCGCCCTGGTCGCCGCCCACGTGCACCGTGACGTCGCCACCGGCCTGCACGACCGTGCCCGACACCTCGGACACCTCGTTGCGCACCTCGTCCACCACGCCGGGCGTAGGTCCGCGGCGGGGGTCGGCGTGGGCTGCCGGATGGGGCCTGAGGCAGGATGGAGGCGTGACCACTCCGCCGGAGAACTTCTACGAAGCAGTGGGCGGGTACGAGACGTTCCACAAGATCGTCGCGGTCTTCTACGAGGAAGTGGCCGCCGATCCCGTCCTGCGCCCGCTGTACCCCGAAGAGGACCTCGGTCCCGCCGAGGAGCGGTTCCGGCTGTTCCTGATGCAGTACTGGGGCGGTCCGCACACGTACTCGGACAACCGCGGTCATCCTCGGTTGCGGATGCGTCACGCTCCGTTCGTGATCGGTCCCGTGGAGCGGGACGCCTGGTTGCGCTGCATCAAGGTCGGCGTGGACTCGGTCGACCTCTCCCCCGAACACCGCAAGCAGCTCTGGGCGTACCTGGAGATGGCCGCCAACAGCATGATGAACGCCTGGGTGTGATTCTTGATCACTCGAACGGGGTCGTGGTGTCGGTCGCGAATGGCAGGATGACTCCTCGTGCGACGATCCTCCGATCTACAACCAGAGATCGCCGACGAGTCCGCCTGGTGGCGTGACGCCGTCTTCTACCAGGTCTACGTCCGATCCTTCGCCGACGCGAACGGTGACGGCGTGGGCGACCTCGACGGTATCCGCTCCCGGCTCGGCTACCTCGAACTGCTCGGCGTGGACGCCCTCTGGCTCACGCCGTTCTTCACCTCGCCCATGGCCGACCACGGCTACGACGTGGCCGACCCGCGTGACGTCGACCCGCTGTTCGGCGACCTGGCCGCGTTCGACCGGCTGGTCACCGAGGCGCGCGCGCACAACCTGAAGGTCACGATCGACCTGGTGCCCAACCACACCAGCGACCGGCACGCGTGGTTCCAGGCCGCGCTGCGGGCCGGGCCGGGCTCGGTCGAGCGGGACCGGTTCATCTTCCGCGACGGCGGCGGGTTCGACGGGTCCGTGCCGCCGAACAACTGGTCGAGCCAGTTCGGCGGGCCCGCGTGGACGCGCGTGCCCGACGGGCAGTGGTACCTGCACCTGTTCGCGCCCGAGCAGCCCGACCTGAACTGGGACAACCCCGAGGTCGCCGCCGACCTGGCGCGCACGCTGCGGTTCTGGCTGGACCGCGGGGTGGACGGGTTCCGCATCGACGTGGCGCACGGCATGGCCAAGCCCTACGGGTTGCCGAACATCGATCCGCGGGTCGAGCTGGGCGCGGGCGTCATGCACGACAACGCGCTGGACCCCCGGTTCGACAACGACGGGGTGCACGAGATCCACCGGATGATCCGCAAGGTCATCGACGAGTACCCGGGCCGCATGGCCGTCGGCGAGGTCTGGGTCGCCGACGACGAGCGGTACGCCCGGTACCTGCGGCCCGACGAGCTGCACCTCGGGTTCAACTTCCGGCTGCTGGAGGCGCCGTTCGACGCCGACGCCGTCCGCTCGGCCGTCGAGCACGGGTTGGGCGCGGTCCGGTCGGTGGGCGCGCCCGCGACCTGGACGTTGTCCAACCACGACGTGCCGCGGCACGTGACCCGGTACGGCGGTGGCGACCTCGGGGCGCGGCGGGCGCGGGCGATGGCGCTGGTCGAGCTGGCGCTGCCCGGCGTGGTCTACCTCTACAACGGCGAAGAGCTCGGACTGCCGGACGTGGAGCTGCCGGAGTGGGCGTTGCAGGACCCGATCTGGCTGCGGTCCGGGCGCACCCTGCGCGGTCGCGACGGGTGCCGCGTGCCGTTGCCGTGGGAGGGCGACACCCCGCCGTTCGGCTTCTCGGAGGCGGTGACCACGTGGCTGCCGCAGCCGAACGAGTGGGCGGGCCTGACCGCCGAGTCGCAGCTGGAAGACCCCGAGTCGATGCTGTCGTTCTACCGGCACGCGCTGGAGCTGCGGAAGTCGCAGCCGGCGTTCGAGGGCGACGAGCTGGAGTGGTACGGCGCGCCGCCCGGGTGCTTCGCGTTCCGGCGCAAGGGCGGGGGGCTGATCTGCGCGCTGAACACGTCCGGCGGCCCGGTGCCGCTGCCGCCCGGTGAGATCCTGCTGGCCAGCGGTCCGATGGACGGCAACCAGCTGCCGCCCGACACGGCCGTCTGGCTCGTCTGACGACGCGCCGCGGAGCAGCTAGGGGCGCTGGTCGACGACGTGGTCCAGCCGGTAGGGCCGGTAGCCGCGCGGCCCGCCCTCGTAGGGGTAGACGAGCGTGCGGCGGACCGTGCCCAGACCGCCGCACTGCTCGCGACCCAGGTAGTGGGTCCGCCACGGGTTCGCCCACGCCTCGAACAGCACCACGTGCCGGGTCGTCCGGTCCCCGACCGGGTCGATGAGCACGTCGGCGGGCAGCAGCTCGTCCTTGGTGATCGGCGTGCTCACCGCGACCAGCTCCACCGTGTTGAGCCCGCCGTGCGGCAGGTCGGGCAGCCCGAACGCCATCGACGCGAAGCCCGAGCAGTCGGTGCGGTAGGTGCCGTAGCGGTTGGTGTGGAACGCGGTCTGGCTGTACGGCACGCGCACCCAGCTGTCGGCGCGCCGCAAGACCTCGGCCCTGGTGATCGGCACGGCCCGGCTCCCGTCTGACGACCGCCGAGCCCCCGACCGGTGTGGTCGGGGGCTCGACGGGGGTGGGGTCAGTAGCTGGTCACGTCGAACGTGGTCACGCCGTTGGCCACCTCGTGCCACGTGGTGCCGTACAGGCCGCCGTCCTTGGCCGCGAGGGTGCCGTCGGTCCGCAGGAAGCCGAGCCGGCCCGCGGCGGCGTCGAGCTCGACGTCCTTGACGCCCGACAGCTGGTTGGTCCAGCCGGCCTGCAGGCCGCCCGCCTTGACCGACGCGAGGCCGTTGGCGAACACCACGCCGATCCAGTCGCCCGACAGCTCGAAGTCGGTCACGCCGCTGGTCTGCTCGACCCAGTTCGTGCCGTACAGGCCGCCGTCCTTGACCACGACCGAGCCGTCGTTGCGCAGCACGCCGATCCGACCGGCCGCGGCGTCCAGCTCGAGGTGCTTGGCGTTGCCGACCTGGGTGGTCCACCCGGCGTACAGGTTGCCCTGCTTGACCGAGACCGTGCCGTTGGTCGACACGACGCCGATCCAGTCACCCGACAGCGCCAGCTCCGCGACGCCGTTGTACTGCTCGACCCAGCCGCCCTGGAGGCCGCCCTCCTTCACGGTGACCGTGCCGTCGTTGCGCAGCACGCCGATGCGGCCGGTCGCGGACTCCAGCGCGAAGTCCTTCACGTTGCCGATCTGGGGGAACCATCCCTGGTACATGTCGCCCTGCTTGACGTGCAGGGTGCCTCCGGCGTCGACGACGCCGACCATGTCGCCGTCGAACTTCGCCTTGACGATGCCGCCGCCGTGCACCGGGGTCCACCCGGCGTCCAGCTCGCCCTGCTTGCCGATGACGGCGCCGCCGCCACCGAGGACGCCCAGGCGCTTGGCCAGGGCCGGGGTCGTGCCGATGCCCGCCGGGCTGACGAACGCGGAGATCCGCTGGCCGCCGATGTACTGGCCGACCCGGTGGCCGCCGGTGGCGTACTGCACCGACGAGGTGGTGGGCCCGCTGCCGCCGGAGTTGCCGTTGATCGTGGTCATCGAGGTCGCGGTGACCGCGTCGACGATGGAGACGTGGTCGGCGTAGCCGTTGCCCTGGTAGTTCAGCACCACCGCGTCGCCGATCTGCGGCACGTAGCCCGAGTCGGTGTGCAGCGTGCCGTTGTTGACGCCGTAGAGGTAGAAGCTGCCCGCGGCGGGGGTCAGGCGGTCGGTGTGGAGGCCCGCCTTGTTCCACACCCAGCGGGCGAAGTCGGCGCACCAGGCGTGGGCCATGCGGCAGGAGTCCATGTAGCCGACGCCGCCGAGGCTGTTGGTACTGCACGTCTGCTTGCCCAGGTTGGCTCTGGCCAGGTCGCGGATGTCCGTGCGGGCGTCGGCGACGGCGGAGCCCGCGGCGAGCAGGGTCAGGACGGGGGCGAGGACGGCGGCGGCGAGGGCGGTGGTGACGGTGCGGCGCACGGTCGTCTTGATCGACATGGTGGTGTTCCTCTCGGTGTGCTCGGGGTTGGGGCGAGGGTCAGCGGTTGCAGTTGATGGCGGACTCGGGGACCGGCAGGCTGCCGCCGTTGAAGTGGGCGAGCGCCCGCTTGTAGGAGGCGCAGCGGTTGTTCGACTCGGTGGGGTCGAGCGCGTACGAGTAGCCGATCGCGCGGCCGACCGCGCCCATGTCGTAGGCGTCGGCGGCGGCGTTGATGTTGCGGGCGACCGTCCAGTACCAGCCGGCGATCCTGGCGCTCCACTGGAGCGAGGCGGCGTCGGACGGGTTGTTCAGGAAGTCGTGGCCGAGGCTCGCGCCGGCGGACTGGTAGTTGTACTGCCCGGTCAGCTGGATGAAGCCGCGACCGCGGTAGGGCGCGGTGCTGCCCGCCTCGCCGGCGTTGTAGCGGAAGCCGCTCTCGTGCTTGAGGGTCGCCAGGAACGCGGCCTTGCGGGTCGGGGTGGTGATGCCCTTCTGGGCCATGACTTCGTTGAGGCCGGGCAGACCGGCGGCGACGGTGTCGGTGGCGTACGCGGAGCCGTAGACGGCGGTGATGTCGTTGATCGTCACGTGGCCGGCGGCGGAAGCGGGCGCTGCCGTGGCCAGGCGGAGCTGCTCGACCCCGTTGGTCTGCTCGACCCACGGGCCGTAGACGCCGCCGTCCTTCACGACCGCGGTGCCGTTGGTCCGCAGCACGCCGATGCGGTCGCCCGAGATCTCGATGTCCTTCGCGTCACCGAGCTGGTTCACCCACGCCGAGTAGAGGTTGCCCTCCTTCACCGTGGCCAGCCCGTTGGCCAGCACGACGCCGATGTGGCTGCCGGACAGCTCCAGGTCGGTGACGCCGTTGGTCTGCTCGACCCAGTCGGACCAGAGGTTGGACTCCTTCACCGCGACCGTGCCGTCGGTGCGCAGCACGCCGACCCGGTCGCCCGACAGCTCCAGGTCGGCGACCCCGCCGATCTGCGGGACCCACCCGGCGTCGAGGCCACCCTCCTTGACGTTGACCGAGCCGTCGTGGCCGACGATGCCGATGCGGTCGGGGGTGATCTCCACTTCCCGCACCCCGTTGGCCTGTTCGGACCAGCCGGCCTGGAGACCGCCCTCCTTCACCGCGGCCGTGCCGTCGGTGCGGACGATGCCGATGCGGTGGCCGGCGAGGCGGAAGTCCTCGACCCCGTCGGCCTGGTGCGCCCAGCCGGCCCAGAGGTTCCCCTCCTTCACCCACAGCCTGCCGCCGGTATCCAGCACGCCGACGCGGTCGCCCGCCACCTCGAACTTCTCGATCCCGGTCGACACGTTCTCGAGCCAGGAGGCGTGCAGCGTGCCTTCCTTGATGTGCACGTCACCGGAGGTGGACAGCACGCCGACGCGGCTGGACCCGACCGGCAGCTCGGCGGCCTGGGCGGCGGTGGCGAGCCCGGTCGCGGAGAGGCCCGCGGTCAGCAGGCCGACCACGACCGCAGCGGCGGCGACGCGGGTGGCGTTGGTGCTGGTGAGGACCTTCATCTCGGCTCCTTCTCGGTTGGTGCCCCGGTGTTGGCACAACCTTGTCGCCGAGTCCTGCGAGAAAGCTCAAAGCGCGTTTTGAGGTTGTTTTGAGATCGGTCCGGACAAGCGGAAGGGCTGGGAGCACGTGGCTCCCAGCCCTTCGTCGTCGCTGGTCAGGACGCCCGCGCGAGCTCCTCCGAGACCGTTCAGGACGCCCGCACGGGCTCCTCCCAGAGCGCTCGACGCGGCACGGCGGGGGTCGACGGGCGCGGTTCGCGCGCCTCGCGGCTGCCGTGCGCGGTGAAGATCGCCAACGCCTCGGTCCAAGCTCCCTCGGCGGCGGCCGGCTCGCCGAGGGCGGTGTACGCGGTGGAGAGGTCCCGCAGCGTCCTGGCCCGCCACACCGGCAGGGCCAGTGCCCCCCACCGGTGCAGCGCCTGGTCCAGGTAGCGGCGGGCCATGTCCGGCCGGCCGGCGGCCAGCTCCAGCTCGCCGAGGGTGCGCAGCACGAGCGCCTGGCCGAAGCCGTCCTGCATCTCGCCGCACGTGCTCAGGCACTCGAGCAGGTCGCTGCGGACGGCGTCGGCGCGCCCCCGTCGGATGCGGACCTTGGCCAGCGCCTGCACGGCGTACGCGGACATCAGCCGGTCGCCCAGGGCGCGCAGCACGCCCACCGCCTCGGCGCAGTGCTCGTCGGCCTCGTCCCAGCGGCCGGCGGCCCGGTGCACGATGCCCACCGAGCGCAGCGCGATGGCCTCGCTGTGCCGGTCGCCCAGCTCTCGGTAGAGCTCGAGCGTCCGCACGCAGTTCTCCAGCGCCCCGTCCAGCTCGCCCCGCTCGGTCAGCACGCGCCCCAGGCCGTGCAGGGCCTGCGCGACCAGGCGCCGTTCGCCGTGGGACCGCAGCACGGGCAGCGCCAGGTCCAGCAGCTCGGCGGCGCGGTCGAGCTCGCCGTGCTCGCGCATCACGGTGCTCAGCGACAGCCGGGCCGTCGCCTCGCCCAGGGCGTCGTCGGCCTCGCGGAAGGCGTCGAGCGCTTGCTCGTAGTACCGCGCGGCGTCGTCGAAGCGGTCCTGCTCGTAGCACAGCCAGCCCAGGCCGGACAGCAGCCGCGCCTCGCCCGCCCGGTCGCCCGTGCGCCGGGCCGCCTCCAGCGCCGAGGAGTGCGTCCGCCACCACTGGCCGAACAGGTTGCGCACGGCGAACCGGGACGAGCACAGCGTCGCCGCCAGGCGGGTGGCCACGTCGGTGAGGTCCAGCTCGGCCACCCGCTCCACGACGCCGACCAGGCCCGCCTGCTCGGCGTCGAACCACCCCTCGGGGTCGGCGACCACGTCGTCGGCCGCGTCACGGTCGAAGTAGCGGGGGTCGAGCGCGACCGGCGTGCCGCCGAAGTGCGCGTGCGGCATCCGGCTGCCCGCCAGCTCCACCAGCGACAGCCACGCCTCGGCGGCACGCGCGCAGGCCGACTTCGCCTCCGCCGGCGGTTCTTCGGCCTCGCCGCGTTCGCGGACGAACGCCCGGGTCAGGTCGTGCAGGCGGTAGCGCAGGGCGGAACCGTCGTCGGTGGCGGCGATGTCGAGCAGTTGCGAGTCGACGAGCCGTTCCGCGACCTCCTCGGCCTCGTCCGGGCCGCAGTCGAGCAGCGGCGCGAGCAGCCAGCCGCCGAACGTGGACACGTCCAGCAGCCCGAGCCGGCGCAACGCCGTGCGCTCCCGCTCGCCCAGGCCGTCGTAGCTCAGCGCGAGGCTGCCCCGCACCTCCAGGTCGCCCAGGGTCAGCTCCTGCAGCACGCGCCGCTGCACGCCCAGCCGTTCGGCCAGCCGGGACAGCTTCCACTGCGGCCGGGCGGCGAGCCGGGCCCCCGCGATGCGCAGCGCCAGCGGCAGGTTGCCGCACAGCCGGATGATCTCGCCGGCGGCGTCGGGCTCGGCGGTCACCCGGTCGTCGCCGACCACGCGGTCGAGCAGCTCCACGGCTTCCTCGTCGCGCAGCACGCGCAGGTGCAGCTGGGCCGCGCCGCTGAGCGCGCTCATCCGCTCGCGGCTGCTCACCAGCAGGGCGCACGTCGCGCCGCCGGGCAGCAGCGCGCGGATCTGGCGCTCGTCGCGGGCGTCGTCCAGCACGATCAGCACCCGCCGGTCGGCGACCAGGGTGCGGTAGAGCTGGGCGCGTTCCTCCAGGTCCGCGGGGATGGCGGGATCGGCGACGCCGAGGGCGCGCAGGAAACCCGCCAGCACCTCGGCCGGGTCGGCGGGCACGGCCTGCACCCCGCGCAGGTTCGCGTAGAGCTGGCCGTCGGTGAAGTGGTCGCGCACGACGTGGGCGACGTGCGCGGCCAACGTGGACTTGCCCGCGCCGGGCTGGCCGGAGATCGCGCACACCCGCACCGAGCCGGTGTCCGCGGTCAGCCGCGCCACCAGGCGTTCCTGCTCGGCGACCCGGCCGGTGAAGTCGCCGATGTCGAACGGCAGCTGGCTGGGCGTCGGCGCGGCGCGGGGCGCGGGCTCCGCCGTGCGCGCGTCCGCGTCGCCGCGCAGGATGCGCTCGTGGGTCGCCCGCAGCGCCGGTCCCGGTTCCAGGCCCAGCTCGTCGAGCAGGACCCGCCTGCCGTCCTGGTAGCACGCGAGGGCGTCCGCCTGCCGTCCCGCGTGGTGCAGGGCCAGCATGAGCTGGCTGCGCAACCGCTCCCGCAGCGGGTTCTCGGCCACGGCCGCGCTCAGCTCGGCGACCAGCGACTCGCCGCGCCCGATCGCGAGGTCGGCGTCGAACCGGTCCTCCAGCGCGGCGAGGCGCATCTCTTCCAGGCGCGAGCGCTCGCCCTCGGCCCAGGCGCCCTGCGCGCCGCCCAGCGGGGTGCCGCGCCACGCGGCGAGGGCGGTCGCGAACCGGAACGCCGCGCGTTCGAGGTCGCCCTCGGCCAGCGCCTTGCGGCCCTCGGTGACCTCGGCGGTGAACACGTGCAGGTCCACCTCGTCGAGGTCGGCGGCCAGCAGGTACCCGCCGCCGGAGCGCGACAGCACGTCACCCAGGCTGCGGCGCAGCGACGAGACGTAGGTGTAGATCGCCGATCGCGACTGGTCCGGCGGCTGCTCGCCCCACATCGCGTCGACCAGCTGGTCGAGCGACACGACGCGGCCCGCGTGGATCGCCAGCAACGCCAGCAGGGTCTTGGGCTTGGGTCCCCCGACCGCCACCGACCTGCCTTCCACCCACGCCTCGACCGGCCCCAGAACCTTGAACTCCACCCATGCCCCCCGTGACGCCGCCAACCGGCCCACAGTAGCCGGCGGAGGCGACGAAGAGCACCCGGAGGAGTGACAGGTCAGGCGAGCGGCGTGAGCCTCAGACCAGCAGCGGCAGCATGGAGTGGCGGCGGCGGACCACCGCGCCGAACCGGGCGTCGATGCGCAGCCACGAGTCCGTGGCCGTGATGCGCACGTCGTCACCGCCCAGGAAGCCCATGCCCGACAACGCGAACAGGCACCGCATCGGCACCTTCACGTCCAACCCGGAACCGCTCACCGTGATCACGGTCTGGTCCAGCAGCGAGGCGGGCGGCGTGCCGCGCGGGCCCGCGTTCTCCCGCGCCACCTCGACGCCCTTCTCCGCCAGCTCCGACACGACGCTGCCGGGCAGCCGGTCGACCGGGAGCCAGCCCGCCACCGGCGGCAGCGCCGAGCGCCACATCATGTCGCGCGCCGGACCGGGGTCGACGGTCTCGCTGCGCACCACGGCCAGGCCGGTGAGCAGGTCGGTGCCGGACACCGTGACGTCGTTCGGCGTGATCCGGCCGGCGACGGTCCGGGTGGCCAGGGTGTCGAACGGGGTCGCCACCCACGCGTCGACCAGGTCGGCGGACGGGCGGTTGCGCAGCCGCACCACGGCTTGGCCGTCCAACCGGACGGCACGGGCGACGAACGCGCCGAGGTCGTCCCGCTCGGCGGGATCGGCGAGGACCAGCTCAGGCACCATTACCTCCGGCACGCCAGCCCGCGAGGAAGTCGCGCTCGGCTTCGAGTAGACGGCGCGGGCGTCCGGCCGTCAGGTTGTACGGGACCATCAGGGTCTCGGCCGTCGTGACGACGGCGCTGCCCTCCTGGCGGCCGCCGCGGACCGTGTAGTCCAACGTGAAGGACGCGGACTTCAATTCCCGCACGGACATCTCCACCACGACCTCGCCGCCGGTGAACACGACCGGCGCGAGGTAGTCCACCACGAGCCGGGCGACGACCATGCCGTGCGACATCTCCGGCACGCCGTGCCTGGCGGCCTCGGTGAACAGCAGGTCGATGCGCGCCTCTTCCAGCAGGGTCACCGTGTTGGCGTGGTTGACGTGGCCGAAGGCGTCCATGTCCGACCAGCGCGGGCGCACACCCGTGACGAACACACCCAAGTTGAACGCGCCTCCCGCTCGTCGATGCGTGGCAGTGACCTTATCCACGTGCTACGCCCAGGTTAAGCGCGCGTCCAGGTCGAGGAATCGGCCCAGGTCGGCGACCTCGTCCGTGACGTCCGGGCGGTCGGGGTGCCCGCTGAACGGCCGCACGGTGAAGACCGCGCCGTCCCGCCGCCAGACAGCGACGACGCGGCCGTCCACGACGACGTGCGGGGTGAGGAAACCGCCGCCGGTCTGCACGAGCGGCGCGTGCTCGGGGTCGAGCGCGAGGGAGCGGTCGCGGTAGCCGAGCAGGTAGGGGTCGAAGTGGCCGAGCATGCGGACCGTGCCGGTCGGGTGCGCGGGGTCGGTCGGGTCGGCTGGGTCGGCTGCCGCCTCGAGCTCTTTGAGCATCCGCTTCGGCAGGCCGCTCCACGCGGCGAAGTCGTCGGGCGTGGCCGGGCCGTAGGCACGTCGGTAGCGCCGCCACAGCTCGTCCACGCCGCGGGGTTCGCACTCGATGCGCAGGAGGCGGTAGGTATCGTCCAGGCCCCGGCACAGCGCGCCGGAGTTCGCGGCGAACGCCAGCAGGTGCGCGGGTGCCTGGGACTTCGGGTCGAGGGCGATGCCGACGTCGGCGAGGCGGCGCACGAGTTCGGCGCGTGCCAGCGGCTCGGTCAGGACTTCGCGGAGCGCGGGTAGCGCGCGCTCGCACAGCTCATCGGTGAGGCCGAGTTGCTCGCGGCGACGTCGTCCGGCGGCGATGGAGATCGGGCCGAGGAGGTTCACGACCCACAGGTCGTCCTCGTGGAGCAGGTGGAGGGTGCCGCGCATGGCCCACGTGCGCACCAGAGGGCCGTCGAGGGACCTCACGCCCCGAGCGCGCGCTGCGAGCCGTGCGGCCGGGACGTCCTGCGCTTGGAGGGCGAAGATCGAGGTGAGCAGGTCCGTGGCATCGGAGGCGGGGTGCGAGAGGCGTTGGGCCCGCATCCGTTGCGCGAGGGTCTGCTGGGGAGAGTTCATCTCGGGCGCGCGCCGGTCGAGCCGCGCACCACCAGTTCCGGCTGGAACACGAACTCCGCGTGCGGTGCGGGCGTGCCGCCGATCTCCTCCAGCAACGCGTGCACGGCGGCCTGCCCCATCGCCTCGACCGGCTGGCGGATCGTGGTCAGCGGCGGGTCGGCGAACACGATCAGCGGCGAGTCGTCGAAGCCGACGACGGACACGTCGCGCGGCACGTTCAGGCCCCGGTCGCGGGCCGCGCGGATCGCGCCGAACGCCATCAGGTCGCTGCCGCACACGATCGCCGTGCAGCCGCGGTCCAGCAGGGCGTTGGCCGCGGCCTGGCCGCCCTCGACCGTGAACAGGGAGTGCTCCACGAGGTCGGAGGCCTGCGGGCGGACGAGCGTGAAGCCCTCCACCATGCGCAGCGGGGGCACGAACCGCGGCGGCCCGACGGCCAGCCCGATCATCTCGTGCCCGAGTTCGACCAGGTGGGTGACCGCCAACCGGACCGCGGCGCGGTTGTCCACCGAGACGAACGGCGCGGACACCTGGTCGGTGTAACCGTTGATCATCACGAACGGCACGCCGCGGCCGGCCAGCTTGACGTACCGGTCCTTGTCGGCGGTCGTGTCGGCGTGCAGGCCGGACACGAAGACGATCCCGGTCACGCCCCGGTCGACCAGCATCTCGGTCAGCTGGTCCTCGGTCGAGCCGCCGGGCGTCTGCGTGCACAGCACCGGCGTGTAGCCGTCACGGGTCAGCACCTGCTCTATGACCTGCGCGAGCGCCGGGAAGATCGGGTTGTTCAACTCGGGGGTGATCAACCCGATCAACCCGGCGCTGCGCTGGCGGAGCCTGGGCGGGCGCTCGTAGCCGAGCACGTCCATCGCGGCGACCACGGCCTGGCGGGTGGTGGCCGAGACGCCTGGCTTGCCGTTGACCACTCGGCTGACCGTCGCCTCGCTCACGCCTGCCTGGGTCGCGATGTCACTGAGCCGCGCTGTCACACCGGGTGACTCTACGGGCGCGAGAGCCACACGGTCGTGTCCGGCGGCACGAGGACGTCCGCGTCTTCGGTCGCGTGACCACCCGAGGCGAGCAGCACCTCGCCGTCGGCGGGCAGACGTGCCACGTCAGGACCGAAGTTCACCACGCACGTGAAGGCGCCGCGGCGGAACGACAGCACGCCTTCGGGCACGTCCAGCCACTCCACCTCGGAGCCCGCACCGAGGTCCGGGTGCTCCCGCCGCACGCGCAGCGCGCTGCGGTAGAGCTCCAGCACGGAGTTCGGGTCGCCGAGCTGGCTCGCCACGCTGAGGTCGGCCCAGGTGGAGGGCTGCGGCAGCCACGAGCCGCCGTCGCCGAAGCCGAACGACGGGCCGTCCGCCGTCCACGGGATCGGCACGCGGCAACCGTCACGGCCCCGGTCGGTGTGGCCGGACCGCTCCCACACCGGGTCCTGGAGGACGTCCTCGGGCAGGTCGAGCACCTCGGGCAGGCCCAGTTCCTCGCCCTGGTAGACGTACGCGCTGCCGGGCAGGGCGAGCATGAGCATCGCGGCGGCACGGGCGCGCGCCACGCTGCCGTACCGCGTCACGTGCCGCTGCACGTCGTGGTTGGACAGCACCCACGTGGTCGGCGCGGCGACCGGCCTCATCGCGGCCAGCGAGTCGTCGATGACCTGCTTGAGGTCGGCGGCGGCCCACTCGGCGGTCAGGTAGTGGAAGTTGAACGCCTGGTGCAGCTCGTCGGAGCGCAGGTAGCGGGCGGTGCGCTCGGGGCTCGGCGTCCACGCCTCGGCCACGCCGACCCGGTTGCCCGGGTAGGAGTCGAGCACCTTGCGCCAGTCGCGGTAGATCTCGTGCACGCCGTCCTGGTCGAAGAACGGCAGCGCCTCCGTGCCCAGCAGCTTGAGGTGGCCGGGCGTGCCGACGTCGGGCAGGCCGTCGGCCTTGACCATGCCGTGCGCGACGTCGATGCGGAAGCCGTCCACGCCGAGGTCGAGCCAGAAGCGCAGCACGTCGAGGAACTCGTCGCGCACCTCCGGCTGGTCCCAGTTCAGGTCCGGCTGCTCGGGCGCGAAGAGGTGGAGGTACCACTGGCCGTCCGGGACCTGCGTCCAGGCGGGGCCGCCGAAGACGGACTCCCAGTCGTTCGGCGGCTGCTCGCCGCGGCCGTCGCGGAAGTGGTAGCGGGCACGTTCCGGGGAGCCCGGCGCGGCGTCGAGGGCCTGTCGGAACCACGCGTGCCGGTCGCTGGTGTGGTTGGGGACCAGGTCGACGATCACGCGGATGCCGAGGGCGTGCGCGTCCTCGACGAGGGCCTTGGCGTCGTCGTTCGAGCCGAACAGCGGGTCGACGGTCCGGTAGTCGGCGACGTCGTAGCCGCCGTCGGCCATCGGGGAGGAGTAGAACGGCGTGATCCAGACGGCGTCCACGCCGAGGTCGGCCAGGTAGGGCAGCCGGGAGCGGATGCCGGGCAGGTCACCGACACCGTCGCCGTCCGAGTCGGCGAAGCTGCGCACGTAGACCTGGTAGATGACGGCATCGCGCCACCAGTCCTGCGTCATGGGGTGTCCTTCCGGATCGGTTCCGCCGGAGGGCAATGAAATACTTTGCAAGTGTTTTCAGCAAGTCTGGCAGCTGGTATGACCTAGAGCACATCCCTGCCAGCTAGGAGACATCGTGGTTTCCTCAAGTCGACGCGCCTTGGGCGCGATAGCCGTACTCCTGTTCAGCCTTTTGGCGGTTCCGCAAAGTTTTGCAACGCCGCCGTCCGCGAAGGACGTGACCGCGACCCTGTTCCAGTGGCCGTTCGCGCGGGTGGCCAGTGAGTGCACGAACGTGCTCGGCCCTCGCGGCTACGGGTTCGTGGAGGTCTCGCCGGCCACCGAGCACATCCAGGGGCCCCAGTGGTGGACCTCGTACCAGCCGGTCAGCTACCGCATCGCGGGGCGCTTGGGTGACGAGGCCGCGTTCCGGAACATGGTGAACACCTGCCACGCGGCGGGCGTGAAGGTCATCGCGGACGCGGTGATCAACCACATGAGCGCCGGGTCGGGCACGGGGACCGGCGGCTCGTCGTACGCGAAGTACAACTACCCCGGCATCTACAGCGACTGGGACTTCCACTCGTGCCGGTCGCACATCAGCGACTACCGCAACCGGGACAACGTGCAGAACTGCGAGTTGGTCGGGTTGTCGGACCTGAACACCGGCAGCGACTACGTGCGGGGCAAGATCGCGTCGTACCTGAACTCGCTGATCGCGATGGGTGTCGACGGGTTCCGGATCGACGCGGCCAAGCACATGCCGGCGGCGGACCTGGCCGCGATCAAGTCGCGGCTGAGCAACCCGGGTGTCTTCTGGGTGCACGAGGTGATCTACGGGGCCGGTGAGGCCGTGCAGCCCGGCGAGTACACCGGATCGGGTGACGTGGACGAGTTCCGGTACGCCTACGACATCAAGCGGATCTTCAACAACGAGAACCTGGCGTACCTGAGCACGTTCGGGCAGGCGTGGGGCTACCTGGCGAGCGGTCAGGCGCGGTCGTTCGTGGACAACTGGGACACGGAGCGCAATGGGTCGACGTTGACGTACAAGGATGGGTCGACTTACACGTTGGCGAACGTGTTCATGCTGGCGTGGCCCTACGGGTCGCCGAACGTGTACTCGGGCTACGAGTTCTCGTCGCACGACGCCGGGCCGCCGTCCGGGTCGGAGTGCTACACGTCCGGGTGGAAGTGCCAGCACCGGTGGACGCAGATCGCGTCGATGGTCCAGTTCCGCAACACGGTGGCCGGGACGGCGGTCGTGAACTGGTGGGACAACGGCGGCGACGCCATCGCGTTCGGGCGGGGCAACAAGGGCTTCGTCGCGATCAACCGCGAGTCGGCGGCGATGACGCGGACGTTCCAGACGTCGCTGCCGGCCGGGTCGTACTGCAACGTGCAGCAGGACGGGTGCGCGGCGGTTTCGGTCGGGTCGAACGGGCAGTTCACCGCGACTTTGGGCGCGGGTGAGGCGTTGGCGCTGCACGTCGGGGCGACCGGGGTGGGCAACCCGCCGGCGGGGACGACGTCGTTCGCGGTGAGCGCCACGACGTCGTTGGGGCAGAACATCTTCGTGGTCGGCGACCACCCGGCGTTGGGTGCGTGGAACACCGGCGCGGCGGTGGCGTTGTCGGCGGCGACCTATCCGACGTGGCGGGGGTCGGTGTCGCTGCCGGCGGGGACGTCGTTCCAGTACAAGTACATCCGGAAGGACGGTGGTGGTGCGGTGACGTGGGAGAGCGGGACGAATCGGTCTGCGACGTCGCCGGTGACGTTGTCGGATACGTGGCGCAGTTAGGCGTAGTCAGGTCGGGATAGGTGACGTAGTCAGAGGGTTGGTTGAGTCGGGTTGGGCCGGGCGGGGTGTGTTTTCCCGCCTGGCTCAGCGCAGGGTTTCGACGGTCGGTCCGGTGCGGCCCAATTCGGCTCGGTTCTGCCGGGGCGTTTGGTCGGCAAGTCCGCGGAGGCTGGAAGTGCCGGTTTTCCCGCGTCGTCGGATGCCGGGTCCGGGTGGTACACGACGGGCATCAGGCCCTTGGTTCCGCTGATGGCCAGGCGTTCCCGGTCGAGGGTCAGTTCCCCGACCTGCGGGTGGTTGATCCGGAGTGGTGCTCCGTGTCGTTGCCCACGGCTTGTCGCAGGTTCGCGACGAAGCATTCCGTGACGTCTCCCAGTCCGGGTGCGGGGCCTGCCCGGCCCGGTCCAGGAACATGTCCCGGAGTTGATTGCCCCCGGCGGCGAGGCCTGGAGAGCGCTCGGGCAAGGCTGTTCGACGCCAGGATCAAGAGAAGAAGAGCAAAAGAGAAAAGCGTCCTCGCCGGACGGGCAGATCAGCAGGATGACGGCGGGGTGGGTGGTTCGGCGCCGGGTCCGTTGTTGGTCGGGTTTCGTGTCATCCCACCGACCTCCACAAGGGCTGCCACACGTATCAAGGGGGGCGGCATCAGTGAACGCCGACAGGTAGAGGTGGGACAGCGCCCCCCTTGACACGCGCGGTAGGGCTGCGCCAGGTCGGCGGGACGACACGAAGCCCTTCCGTTTGGGGGAAGGACTTCGTGTCAGTGGACGGGGTGGGCCGCCAGGGCACGGCGGGTGCGGTGCCCTGGCGGGGGTCAGCGGATCATGCTGCGGACTTGGCGGGCGGCGACGGAGAGGGTGGCCAGGTCGGGTTTGCTGACCCGGTTGATCTCGGCGAGGGCGGCGCGGGCGCGGCTCAGGCGCGGGGAGTTGGCCTGTTCCCAGGTCGCGATCTTCTCCTCCGGGGTGTCGCCCGGATCGGCGGAGCGCAGGACGTCGATCGTGATCGAGCGCAGCGAGGAGTAGAAGTCGTCGCGCAGTGCCAGGCGTGCCAGCGAGTGCCAGCGGTTGAGGCGTTCCAGGTTCGAGACCGAGCTGAGCATCCGGTCGACGTCCAGGTGGTCCGACAGCGCGAAGTAGACCTCGGCCGTCTCCTGGTGCGTGCGCTCCTGGCCGGTTGCGCCCTCGCCTTCCTCGCGCTCGGCGAGTTCGGCGACCTCCGTGACGTCGAGCAGCCCGTAGGTGAAGAGCAGTCCGGCGACGCGGCGGGCCAGTTCGACGGGCACGCCCTGGCCGACCAGGCGCTCGACGTGCTCGATCACGGATTCCTTCTCGTGACCTTGGAGCAGGTCGATGGCGCGCGGGGCCAGGGAGCTGACCACGGGGGCGAAGCGGCTGATCGTGGAGCCGACCGCCAGTGGCTGGGGGCGGTTGGTGAGCAGCCAGCGCGACGCGCGGTCCAGCAGGCGGCGCGTTTCCAGCACCATGTCGTCCTGGACGTCGGTCGGCACGACGTTGTCCAGGGCGCGGATCTGCTGCCAGATCGACGGCAGGTCGTAGATCGCGGTCACGACGGTGTAGGCGCGCACCGCGTCGGTGGCGGAGGCGCTGATCTCCTCGGCCAGGCGGAACGCGTACGACACGCCGCCGCCGTCGACGACCTCGTTGACCAGGACGGTCGTGATGATCTCGCGGGACAGCGGGTGGTTGCCGATGGCGTCGGCGAACCGCTCCCGCAGCTCGCTCGGGAAGTAGTCGGGCAGGCGGCGGGCGAGGACGTCGATCGTCGGCAGGTCGCTGGCCAGCACCTCCTCCTTCAGCGCGAGCTTCACGTGTGCCAGGAGCGTGGCCAGTTCGGGCGAGGTGAGGCCGTCGCCCGCCTTCTCCAGCGCCTTGAACTCCGCGGTGCTCGGCAGCGCTTCGAGCGTGCGGTCGAGGACGCCGCGTTGTTCGAGGTCCGCGACCAGGCGCGCGTGCACCGAGAGCATCGGCGCGGCGTGGGCGCGGGAGACGCCGAGCACGGAGTTCTGCGAGTAGTTGTCGGCGAGGACCAGCTCGCCGACCTCGTCGGTCATCTGGCCCAGCAGCTCGTTGCGCTGGTCCTGGTCGAGCTTGCCGTCGCGGACCAGCTCGTCGAGCAGGATCTTGATGTTGACCTCGTGGTCGGAGCAGTCGACACCGGCGGAGTTGTCGAGCGCGTCGGTGTTGACCTTGCCGCCGTTGCGGGCGAACTCGATGCGACCGCGCTGGGTCAGGCCGAGGTTGCCGCCCTCGCCGATGACCTTGACGCGCAGGTCGGCGCCGTTGACGCGGATCGCGTCGTTGGCCTTGTCCCCGACCTCGGCGTGCGACTCGGCGCCCGCCTTGACGTAGGTGCCGATGCCGCCGTTCCAGAGCAGGTCGACGGGCGCGAGCAGGATCGCCTTCATCAGCTCCTGCGGCGACAGCTTGGCCACGCCCTCGGGCAGGCCCAGGGCTTCGCGGGCCTGCTCGGAGACCGGGATCGACTTGGCCGTGCGCGGCCACACGCCGCCGCCGGCGCTGATCAGGGAGCGGTCGTAGTCGTCCCAGGAGGAGCGGGGCAGCTCGAACAGGCGCTTGCGCTCGGTGAAGCTCGTGGCGGCGGTCGGGTTCGGGTCGATGAAGATGTGGCGGTGGTCGAACGCGGCCACCAGGCGGATGTGCTCGGACAGCAGCATGCCGTTGCCGAACACGTCACCGGACATGTCGCCGACGCCGACGACGCTGAACTCCTCGGACTGCGTGTCCGTGCCCAGTTCGCGGAAGTGGCGCTTCACGCTCTCCCACGCGCCCTTGGCGGTGATGCCCATGGCCTTGTGGTCGTAGCCGACGGAACCGCCGGACGCGAACGCGTCGCCCAGCCAGAAGCCGTAGGACTTGGAGACCTCGTTGGCGATGTCGGAGAACGACGCCGTGCCCTTGTCCGCCGCGACCACCAGGTACGAGTCGTCGCCGTCGTGCCGGACGACCTGCGGCGCGGGCAGGACCGTGCCGGAGTTGAGGTTGTCGGTCAGGTCGAGCAGGCCGGAGATGAACTGGCGGTAGCAGGCGATGCCCTCGGCCAGCAGCTGCTCGCGGTCCTGGCCCGGGTCGCCGGTGGGCGCCGGCGGCTTCTTCAGCACGAAGCCGCCCTTCGCGCCGACCGGCACGATCACGGCGTTCTTCACGGCTTGCGCCTTCACCAGGCCCAGGATCTCGGTGCGGAAGTCCTCACGCCGGTCGGACCAGCGCAGACCGCCGCGCGCCACTGGGCCGAAGCGCAGGTGCACGCCTTCCAAGCGGGGCGAGTACACGAAGATCTCGAACCTGGGCCTCGGCTGGGGCAGGTCCGGGATCGCGCGCGGGTCCAGCTTGACCGCCAGGTAGGGGCGGGGGTTGCCGTCGACGTCGCGGACGAAGTAGTTCGTGCGCAGCGTGGCCTGCACCAGCGTGAGCAGGCTGCGCAGGATGCGGTCCGCGTCCAGGCTGGTCACGTCGTCGATCATCTCGGTGATCTCGTCGACCAGGTGCTCGGTGCGGCCGGAGCGCTGTTCGTCGGACAGGGCGGGGTCGAACCGGGCCTCGAACAGCCGCACCAGGGCCGTGGCGACCTCGGTGTGCCCCAGGACGGCGTCCTCGATGTAGTCCTGGCTGTACGGGGTGCCGGCCTGGCGCAGGTACTTGGCGTAGGCGCGCAGCATCGCGGCCTGCTGCCACGTGACGCCGGCCTTGAGCACGAGCGTGTTGAAGCCGTCCACCTCGGCCTCGCCGCGCCACGCGGCGGCGAACGCGTCCTGGAAGCGGGTGCGGATCGACTCGAAGTCCTCGCTGGACAGCTTGTCCAGCGTGGCCTGGTCGATGCGCAGGCCGAAGTCGTAGATCCAGCACTCGGCGCCGTCGTCGCGGACCAGTTCGTACGGGCGCTCGTCCACCACGACCACGCCCATGCGCTGCAACATCGGCAGCACGTCGGACAGCGTCAACCGGGCGCCGACGAGGAACAGCTTGAACCGCCGTTCACCCGGCTCGGCGTCGCGCGGCGTGTAGAACACCAGGTCCAGGTCGCCGCCCTTGAGGGCCTCGATGCGCCGGAAGTCCGCCAGGCCCTCGGCCGCGGTGAAGTCCTCCTTGTAGGCCTCGGGGAACGCCGCGGCGATCCGCTGGCCCGCTTCGGGGGACGATTCCGCGCCCTGAGCCGCGCCGTGGTCCTCCATGACCGCCTCGACCATGCGGTCGTCCCACAGCCGCACGGCCTCGGCCAGCAGCTGCTGGATGTGGGCGGCGTCCGGCTCGGCCTGGCGGCTCGGGTCGGTGTGCACGGTGAAGTGCACGCGGGCCAGCGCCGACTCGCCGACGCGTGCGCTGTACTCCAGGTTCACGCCGCCGAGCTGGTCGATCAGCACTTCCTGCATGGCCAGCCGCGACGTCGTGGTGTAGCGGTCGCGCGGCAGGTAGACCAGGCACGAGTAGAAGCGGCCGTACGGGTCGCGGCGCAGGAACAGGCGCAGCCGGCGGCGTTCGGCGAGCGCGATCACGCCCGTGACGGTCTGGTAGAGCGTGTCCGTGTCGACCGAGAACAGCTCGGTGCGCGGGTAGTTCTGGATCACCTCGAGCATCCGCTGGCCCGAGTACGAGTGCAGCGGGAAGCCGGCGCGGTGGATGACGTCGCGGACCCGGCGTTCGACGGCCGGGATGTCCAGCACGTCCTCGTGCAGGGCCGTGGTGGAGAAGACGCCGAGGAACCGGTGCTCGCCGGAGACGTTGCCGTCGGCGTCGAAGGTCTTCACGCCGACGTAGTAGGGGTACACCGACCGGTGCACGCTCGACTGCGCGCTGGCCTGCGTCAGGACCAGCAGTTCCGGTGACAGTGCCTGGGCGCCCGCGTCGGGGCCCGCCGTCAGGCTGCGCGCCGCGAGGCTGTCCTGTCTGAGCACCCCGAGACCACTCGCCAGGACCGCCCTGAGCGCGGGTTCGCCGTCCGTGGCCGGGTCGTCGCGGACCAGCTCGTACTGGCGGTAGCCGAGGAACGTGAAGTGGTCGTCGGCCAGCCAGCGCAGCAGGTTCGCGCCGTCCTGCACCTCGTGGCTGGGCAGCGGTGGCGGTTCGGACTCCAGCTGTTCGGCCAGGTGCCCCGCCATGCCGGCCATCTTGTCGGTGTCCTCGACGACCTCGCGGACGTCGTTGAGCACGGTGTGCAGCCTGGTTTCCAGCTCACGCGCCCGGTCCGGGTCGGTGAGCAGGTCGACCTCGACGTACATCCACGACTCGGCCAGCGCGTCGCCCGGCGGGTCGGCCGGGTCCGCGGTCGGCAGGACCTCCTGGAGCGCCCCCGTGACCAGGTCACGGCGCACCACGACGATCGGGTGCACCACCCGTTGCACCTGCACGCCACCGCGGGTCAGCTCGGAGGCCACCGAGTCGACCAGGTAGGGCATGTCGTCGGTGACCACCTGCACCACCGTGGCCGGACACGTCCAGCCGTCGTGCGCGCGGGTCGGGTTGAGGATCCGCACGACCGGACGGCCCGGCACCCGGGTCTCGGCGAGCTGGTAGTTCGAGCGCACCGCGCCCACCAGGTCGACCGGGTCGTCGTCGTTGACTTCCTCGGCCGGGACGTGGCGGTAGTACAGGCGGATCAGGTCGGCGAGCTCGGGGGCGTTGGCGGCGGCACGTTCGATCAATTCGTCACGGGCCTGTTCGGGACTGGCCGAGCTCGCCGCGCCGACGTCGCGGGCGGTGGGCTCGGATCGGGATGGGGCTCCAGTCGAGGTCATGTTCAGGCGACTCCACGCTATGCGGTACGTCTGTGTACCGGGTGTGCGCACCACTTAACCAGACGAGCGCGAACCCGTTCGCCGCAACCCTCGCACTGAATCGAACAACTTGCCGGAAAGCTGGGAATTCACTTGTGACATGGCCTATTTCCCGCTTTGTTACCGGCGGGAAACCTTATTAGAAGCTCAACTTATTTCACGATTCGGGAAGAGTCCACGTGTCGAACCGGCGCGGTGGGTCGACGCGCTGGATCGGGGCGGTGGTCTCGTTCTCGGATTCGGGCGGCGGTGTCCCGACAGGTGAGATCGGCACGGTGTCCTCGTCGACCTCGACGCGACCGGCGGCTTCGTCCTCGCGCCGGGCGTCCTCATAGGCGACGAGGGCCTCGGCGAGGAGTTCGGCCAGGCTCAGGTCGCTCTTGTGGCGGCGTGAGGCGCGGGTGGCGCTGGGTGAGCCGGGGGTGGGCGGTGTCGGTTCGACGACGATGGCCGGCAGGTCGATCGTCTTGCCGCCGACCACGACGGCGGTGACGAAGGGGTCTTTCGGCGTTTCGCCGCCGGCCGCGCCGGCTGCCTTGTCGGTCGCTTCGTCGGTTACCTCGTCGGTCGCTCCGCTGGGTGCGGGTGCGGGTGGAGGTGCGTGGGTGGGTGCGTCGTCGTGCTCGATGTCGGCGGCGCCGAGGAACCCGGTCGGGCTGAACTCCGCCGACGGCGGTGTGGTCGTCGTTGTGCTCGTCGGCGTGTCCGGGGACGGGTCGTACGGCACCGGGTCGGGCACCGGGACCGGCGGCACCTGGTCGGGCTCGGGGACTCCGGGCACCTGGTCGGGCTCTGGCAGGGGCACCGGCTGCGGCTCAGGTCGCGGCTCTCGTTGTGGCTCAGGTCGCGGTTCGGGTCGCGGCGCGGGCTGTGGTGTGCGCTGTGGCTCGGGTTGCGGTGCCGGCACCGACAGGTCTTCGGCGGGCGAATCCACGTCCGTCGAGGGGAAGACCGGCTGGGCCTCCTCCGCCTGCACGGCCTGCTCCGGCACCGACGACGACATGGCGAAGTCGGGCACGGGCGGCAACGGGTAGTCGGGTGGGTCGGGCACCCGGGCGGTGGGGATGAGCGGCCCCTTCACGAAGGCCGCGCCAAGCCCGACCGGCGGCACGTCGTCGCGCACGGCGGGCTGGACCATCGTCGGTGAGTCGAACATGTCGACGGGCGGCGGCGCCTCACCACGCAGCCGCGGCGGCGGTTCCACCCGCCACTGCACCTGCTCGGGTTCGGGCTGTCGCGCGGGCTCGGGCTCGGAAACGACGGCCTCCTCGTCAGCGTCGGGAGCACGCCGCCGTCCACCGGCGCGCTGCGGGTCGAGCAGCCCGGCGGCCTTCAGCGTGTCCAACACGCTGAGGTCGGCGTCACCGGACGACCGCTCCCCTTCGTCCTCGGCAGCCTCACGAGCAGCCCGTCGACGCCCACTGCGCACAGCGCCCGCAGCAGCGATCAACCCAGCCGCCGGCACACTCCGCTCGCCACCCTCGTGCCCGGCCGCAGGAGCAACGCCACCACCACTCTCGCCGGCACCACTCTCGCCGGCACCACTCTCGCCGGCACCACTCTCGCCGGCACCACTCTCGCCGGCACCACTCTCGCCGGCACCACTCTCGCCGGCACCACTCTCGCCGGCACCGCTCTCACGAGCATCAGGCTCCACGCCGACCTCGGGCTGCACGATGCCGAACCCACCCCCGCCAAGCCCCGCACCACCGACCGGCCGCCGAACAGCGGGCTCACCGGCACCCTGACGCCCATCGGCCGCGGCACTCCCCGCCGAGGAGCCGGCGCCACCCGACGTACCAGGAAAACCTCCAACACCCGCGCCGCCGACGCCGGCCCCCGGAACCACGTTCGGCACAGCACCAGCTCCCACACCGTGTGCCGAAGTCGCAGCCTGATCAGCCGACTCCGCCACAGCACCACCCGTCACACCGCCCAGCAGACCGGCAGCGCCGGCCGCCGGCTCACCGGTCTCCTCGCCGTGCGCCTGAATGCCGGCCGACGCACCACCAAGTCCCGCACCGCCGGCCACCTGCTCGCCAACTCCTGCGCCGCGCCCGTAAACGCCGGCCGAGGTGGTGTCGAACTCGGTTGGGCCTGCGGTCGGATCGCCGGTTCCCGCGGTGTGCGTGTGGGTGCCGGCGGGTGCGGCACTGGCGGAGGTGGCCGCGCCCGTGCCGAAGCTGCTCGCGTGGATGCCGTCTGGTGCGCCGCCGGCGTGGATGCCAGAGGGTGGGCTGTCGATCCCGCCGGTGGGCGCAGGCGTGCTCGGTCCCGTGGTGCCCGAGTCGGCGGCGGCCGGGGCCTTGTCCGAGGTGACGGGGTGGCCAGGGCTGTTGGGCGCGGCGCCGGCGGTTCCCGGGTTGCCTGGGTCGCCCGGGTGGGTGCTGGTCGGCTTGCTGATGAAGGCGTTGCCGATGCCCGGACTTGGCATCGCTGCTGCGGCGGCTGCGTGGGCGCCGGGGTTCGGGATGCCGGAGGGCGGTGTGTTGGTGGGCTTGGCCTGGCCGCTTCTGGCGTGTTCCGGGCGGCCGTGGGTGGGTGGTGGTGGGGTTTCCGGTTCCGGGGCTCGGCGGCGGCCTCCCGGTTGGGAGGTGTCGTCTTCCGCCTCGCCGAACGGTTGGACCAGGCGCCAGCGGTCGGCGGCGTGGGCCCTCGCGGCGGAGAGGCCTTCCACCGTCATGTCCTCGGCCGCACGGCGGGAGCGCTTCACCCGGATGCCCTCGTTGCGGTGCATCTGGACCGGACGCCACTGGCGGAGCTGTTGCTTGGCCTCGGGGGCGAGGTCGGGGTCGGTGGTGGGTGGCGTCACGGCCGGGGTGCCGGTGCGGAGCAGGGCGGCCAGTTCGTCGTGCAGGCCGCCCGCCGGCCGGCGGTGGACGCCGGAGAACTCGGCGGCCAGTCTGGCGCGCACGGCGTAGACCGCTCTGGCCCGCCTGCGTTCGGCGGCGTGGGCGGAGCGGAGGTTGGCCAGTGCCTCGGTCAGGTCGCCGGCCACCTCGTGGACGTGCGCCAGCGCCAGGAGGCTTTCCGCCAGGAGGGTGTCCAACTGGTGGCGCTCGGCGCTGTCGGCGGCGTCGCGGAGCAGGTCGCGGGCCTGGTCGACGCGACCGGCGGGCAGGTGGACCCTGGTGGCCAGGGCCAGTCGCAGCCAGCCGGTGGTGGAGGCGGACGGAGCCCGCACCGGGCGTTCCAGCAACGGGGTGCCGACCTCCGACGCCTCGCCCGGCTTGTTCAAGTCCATCAGGGCGCAGACGAGTTCGACCGTCAGCCTGCCCCGGACCTGGCCGTTGTCGGACTCCGGTTCCTTGAGCCGGTCCAGCACGGCCAGGCCGTCACGGGCCGACGCGACCGCCGCCTGCAGGTCGCCCCAACGGCGGTGCTGGCCCGCGGCGGACGCGCGCAGCAAGCCGCGGTGCAACAGGGTCGTGTCGTGGTCCAGCAGCGGATCCGCCTGGTAGAGGCGGTCCGCTTCGTCCAGCGCCTGGGTCAGCGCCGCGCCGCGGCCGACCGAGACCAGGCACTCGCCGGCCTGCACGAGGGCCGTGGCCCGCAGGCCCGGCGGGACGTCGTCGGCTTCCAGCACCGGCCGGACGGCGGCGAAGCCCGTGAGGGGCGCGCCGACCGACCTGGCGCTGTCGGCCAACTCGACCCGCAGGCGCCAGGCCGTTTCCCGCTCGGACGCGGCCTCGGCCGCCTTGAGGGCGTCCAACGCCCGGTCCGCGATGCGGACGCCCCGGCCCATGCGGTTGCTCGCGAAGACCACCAGGGCCTCCGCGCGCAACCGGTCGACCTCGTCACGGCGGGTGGAGGCGAGCGCGACGGCGCGTTCGCCCAGCACCAGAGCAAGCTCCGGTGCCCGCCAACGCAACCGCCAGGCGGGCACGACCAGCGTGCTCACCTCGACGTCCGCCTGCGCCTCGCCCCTGGCCGCCACGATGTAGGTACCCGGCTCTCAGTCCCGTGTGAGCTTGCGGTAGGTGACGCGGTGCGGCCTGGCCGCCTCCGCGCCGAGGCGCTCGACCTTGTTCTTCTCGTAGCCCTCGAAGTTGCCCTCGAACCAGTACCACTTGGACGGGTTCTCGGCCGTGCCCTCCCACGCCAGGATGTGCGTGGCGACGCGGTCCAGGAACCACCGGTCGTGCGAGATGACCACGGCGCAGCCGGGGAACTGCTCCAGGGCGTTCTCCAGCGAGCCCAGTGTCTCGACGTCCAGGTCGTTCGTCGGCTCGTCCAGCAGGATCAGGTTGCCGCCCTCCTTGAGGGTCAGCGCCAGGTTGAGCCGGTTGCGCTCGCCGCCGGAGAGCACGCCCGCCGGCTTCTGCTGGTCCGGACCCTTGAAGCCGAACGCGCTGACGTACGCCCGCGACGGCATCTCGACGTTGCCGACGTGGATGTAGTCCAGGCCGTCGGAGACGACCTCCCACACGTTCTTCTTCGGGTCGATGCCGCCGCGGTTCTGGTCGACGTAGGACAGCTTGACCGTCTCGCCGATCCGGACGTCGCCCGAGTCGGGCTCCTCCAGCCCCACGATGGTCTTGAACAACGTCGTCTTGCCGACGCCGTTCGGACCGATGACGCCGACGATGCCGTTGCGCGGCAGGCTGAACGACAGGCCGTCGATCAGCACCCGGTCGCCGAAGCCCTTCTTCAGCTTGTCCACCTCGACCACGACGTTGCCCAGACGCGGGCCCGGCGGGATCTGGATCTCCTCGAAGTCGAGCTTGCGGGTCTTCTCCGCCTCCGCGGCCATCTCCTCGTAGCGGCCGAGGCGGGCCTTGGACTTGGCCTGCCGGGCCTTGGCGCCCGACCGGACCCACTCCAGCTCGTCCTTCAGCCGCTTCTGCAGCTTCTGGTCCTTCTTGCCGGTGACCGCCAGCCGCTCGGCCTTCTTCTCCAGGTAGGTGGAGTAGTTGCCCTCGTACGGGTGGGCCCGGCCGCGGTCGAGCTCCAGGATCCACTCGGCGAGGTTGTCGAGGAAGTACCGGTCGTGGGTGACGGCCAGGACCGCGCCCGCGTACTGCGCCAGGTGCTGCTCCAGCCACAGCACGCTCTCCGCGTCCAGGTGGTTGGTGGGCTCGTCGAGCAGCAGCAGGTCCGGCTTGCTCAGCAGCAGCTTGCACAGGGCGACCCGGCGGCGCTCGCCACCGGAGAGGGTCTTGACGTCGGCGTCGGGCGGCGGGCACCGGAGGGCGTCCATCGCCTGCTCCAGCTGGGAGTCGAGGTCCCACGCGTTCGCGTGGTCCAGGTCTTCCTGGAGTTGACCCATCTCCTCCATCAGCTCGTCGGAGTAGTCGACGGCCATCTTCTCGGCGATCTCGTTGTAGCGGTCGAGCTTCACCTTGATCTCGCCGAGGCCCTCCTGGACGTTGCCCAGGACGGTCTTCTCCTCGTTGAGAGGCGGCTCCTGCTGGAGGATGCCGACCGTGTAGCCCGGCGCGAGGAAGGCCTCGCCGTTGCCCGGTGTGTCCAGGCCGGCCATGATCTTCAGCACGCTCGACTTACCGGCGCCGTTGGGACCGACAACGCCGATCTTCGCACCGGGGAGGAACATGATGGTGACGTCATCCAGGATGACTTTGTCCCCGTGCGCCTTGCGCACCTTCTTCATGGTGTAGACGTACTCGGCCATGCCCGCGATCGTAGAGCGGTGCCGATCGGGCCCGAACCTCGGACGCCGGCAACGGACGTGGGCACAACGCAGAGTTAACGCGAACGTGGGTCACCCACAGTCGTTACACGACCGCCGGGCCCGGCCGGTGCGACCCTGCGACCAGCGACTCCGACCTGATGCGCGAACTCGGTGCGCTGTCAACCCCCGGTGCCTGCGTGCGGATCCGGCCCTGGCGCCGGCCCGACGACCTCCCTCCTCCACGCTCGCAACGGCGACGACTGCCCGCGCATTCTCCGCCCCGATCGGCCCGACGGAAGCCCTTGTAGCTCGTTTGGCTCAGAACGGCACTTCGGCCACCTCCTTCGGGCGCTCCGCCTCGCCCGTGAGGACCAGCGGCAACTCCGCCGGTTTGCGGGGCGCGGCGATCTCGGGCGCCGCGCGGGCCTCCACGGCGTCCGCCGCGAGCCGGGTGCGCGTCGGCGTGGCCGTGCACATCGCCAGGTTGGGCCCGATCGCGGTGGCCTCGATCTCCACCAGCGGCCTGGCCTTGCCCTCGAACTCCACCTCCCTGATCGTCAACCGGCCGGTGACCACCACCGGGTCGCCCTTGTTCAACGACGCCTGCGCGTTGTCGGCGAGCATCCGCAAGCACGACACCGTCAGGAACATCCGCGCGCCGTCCTCCCAGGCGCGTTGTTCCTGGTCCCAGACGCGCTCCGCGGTGAACAGCCGGAACTTCGCGCGGCTGAAGCCGGTGCCGACCTTGGTGTGGCTGATCGGGCTGGCGACGTTGCCGCAGATGGTGACCCGGGTCTCGTTGTAAGCCATGGCGCGCTCCTCCTGGTTGATCGCCTGGGACCAGGTTGCCGGTGGTCGGGACGGGTGGCGAGCGGCGGTTTCGGAACTGTGGACAACTGACTGGAGCATGCATAACTGAAATGAGTGAGCACTCACTCGTTGACATGAGTGAGGACTCACTCATAAGCTGGCCACATGCCCGAGGAGACCACCCAACGCCGTCGGCGCGCGCCCGCGATGAGCACCGAGGACCGTCGAGAGGCGATCGTCGCCGCCACCGTCCCGCTGCTGTTCGCGCACGGCGCCAACGTCACGACCAGCCAGGTCGCCAAGGCCGCCGGCATCGCGGAGGGCACCGTCTTCCGGGCGTTCAAGGACAAGCAGGAGCTCATCCGCACGTGCGTGCAGAGCGTGCTGGCGGCCGACTCCGAGCTGGAGCTGATCGAGCAGGCGAGGCAGGCGAACACCCTCGCCGAACGCCTCTCCTGGGCCATCAGCGCGGTCTCCGGCTACCTGGACCGGATGTGGAAGCTGATGAGCGTGCTGCGCGACTCGGGCTACGACCCGCACGACGGGCACGACAAGCAGCGCGAGCACAAGGGCCCACCGGTCGAGATGCAGCGCATCACCGAGCACGTCGCATCGCTGTTCGACCCGGACGACGACCTGCGCGTCGACCCGTCCCTGGCCGCACGGCTGCTGCTCGGGCTCGTGTTCACCAACCGCATGCACGGCGAGGGCTTCGGCGACTCCACCGCCGACGCCGACCAGCTCGTGGAGCTGTTCCTGCACGGCGTACTGAGGGGGAAGCAGTGACGGACCTGATGATCGAGGCGGTCGACGTCGGCAAGGCGTTCGGCGCGCAGAAGGCCCTGGACGGGGTGAGCGTCGCCGTGCCCAAGGGCACCGTGCTCGGACTGCTCGGCCACAACGGCGCCGGCAAGACGACGCTGGTCAACGTGCTCACCACGATGCTGCCGCCGGACTCCGGACACGCCACCGTTGCCGGGTTCGACGTGGTCGCGCAAGCCCACCACGTGCGCAGCCGGATCGGGCTCACCGGCCAGTTCGCCGCCGTGGACGAGCAGCTCTCCGGCCTGGACAACCTGGTCCTGATCGCCCGCCTGCTCGGCGCGACCACGCGTGAGGCCAGGGCCAGGGGCAACGAGCTGCTGGAGCTGTTCGGGCTGGCCGACGCGGCGAGGCGGCCGTCCCGCACCTACTCGGGCGGCATGCGGCGGCGCCTCGACCTGGCCGCGAGCCTCGTCGGCCACCCCGAAGTGATCTTCCTCGACGAGCCGACCACCGGTCTGGACCCGGCCAGCAGGCTCGGCCTGTGGGAGATCGTGGAGGGCCTGGTCACCGACGGCACCACGGTCCTGCTCACCACCCAGTACCTGGACGAGGCCGACCGCCTGGCCGACTCGATCACGGTGCTCTCGAAGGGCAAGGTCGTCGCCGCGGGCACCAGCGCCGAGCTGAAGGCCCAAGTCGGCCAGCGCACGGTCACCGTGACCCTGGCGGACGCCTCGGACGTCCCCAAGGCCACCGGAGCCCTGGAACGGGCCGGCATGCAGCCCGTGGCGGCGGGGAACACGCTGACCGCGCCCGTCACGTCGTCCCGCGAGATCGCCAAGGTGGTCCGCGCGCTGGACGAGGTCGGCCTGGAGGCCGCCGAACTGGCCCTCGGCGAGCCGACCCTCGACGACGTCTACCTCACCCTCGCGCAGCACGCGGCCTGAACAGGAGCCACCGGATGACCACCCTCACCGCCGCGCCGCGTTGGCGTGGCACGGACTTCGGCACCCAAGTGCTGGTGCTGACCCAGCGGTCCCTGCGCACGCTCGTCAGCGACCCGCGCATGATCGTGTTCAGCGTCCTCCAGCCGCTGATCATGCTCACGTTGTTCAGCCAGATCTTCGCGAGCATCGCGAACACACCGGGCTTCCCCCGGGGCGTGGCCTACATCGACTTCCTGATGCCCGCGATCCTGGTCAACACCGCCATGCAGTCCGCGTTGCAGGCGGGCGTGGGCCTGGTCACGGACATGAAGAACGGCGTCCTGGCCCGGTTCCGCTCGCTGCCCATCCGGTCGGGTTCGGTGCTCGTCGCACGCAGCCTGTCCGACCTCGTCCGCACGGCCGCGCAGCTACTGTTGATGCTGGTGTTCGCGGTTGCCGTGTTCGGCTACTCCCCCGCGGGCGGTGTGGCCGGCACCGCCGCGGCGCTCGCGTTGGCCCTCGCGGTCGGGTGGGGTCTGGGCTGGATCTTCCTGGCCATCGCGGCGTGGCTGCGCAACGCCGAGCTGATGCAGACCGTCGGCTTCCTGGCGATGTTCCCGCTGATGTTCGCCTCCAGCGCCTACGTGCCGATCAGCGGCCTGCCTGGCTGGCTCCAGGCGGTCGCCAACGTCAACCCGCTGACGTTCGCGGTGGACGCGGCGCGGTCGCTGGCGCTGGCCCAGCCCGTGACCGGGGTGGTCGGGGCGCTGGTGACGAGTGCCGTGCTCGCCGCGGCGGGTTGGGGCGCGGCGGTCAAGGGCTTCGAGCGCCCGCTCTAATCCTTGCCCGACATCTTGCGCAGCATCGCGTTGTACGCGGCCAGGTCCGCGTCACCGTCCGCGTCCGCCCGCCGGTCCGCCCGGCGGGCGTCGCGGCTGTCCGACCTGGCCCACTGCACCAGCAACGCCACCATCACCACGATCAGCGGCAGCTCGCCCGCCGCCCACGCGATGCCGCCGCCGAGCCGCTGGTCCTCCAGCTGCGACGTCACCCAGGGCAGGCCCAACGAGCGGTAGAAGTTGTCGCCGATCACGGTCTGCGAGCTCATCAGCACGATGCCGAAGAACGCGTGGAACGGGATCGAGGCGAACAGCAGGCCCAGCCGCCCCAGCGGGGGCAGCCGGTTCGGCGCCGGGTCGATGCCGATCACCGGCCAGTAGAAGACGTAGCCGACCAGGATGAAGTGGGCGTTCATCGCCAGGTGCGCCCAGTGGTAGTCCAGCGCGGCGTCGAACAGCCCGGAGAAGTACAGGCCGTAGAACGAGCCGACGAACAGCGCCAACGCGACGAACGGGTTGGTCAGCACCTTCGCCACCGGCGAGTGCACGAACGCCAGCAGCCACTCCCGCGGCCCCGGCGGGTTGCCCTTGCCCGCGGTCGGCAGCGCACGCATCGCCAACGTCACCGGACCGCCGAGCACCAGCAGGATCGGCGCCAGCATGGACAGCAGCATGTGCGCTTCCATGTGGATGCTGAACATCGCGGGCGCGTACCGGCCCACGCCGGACGACGTGGCGAACACCACGGTCAGGCAGCCCGCGACCCACGCGATCGTGCGGCCGACGGGCCACGCGTCACCGCGCTTGCGCAGCCGCCGCACGCCCAGCAGGTAGAGCACGCCGAGGGCGATGAAGATCGCGCCGAAGACCAGGTCGAACCGCCAGTCGAACAGCAGCCGCGACCACGTCGGCGCGCCGGCCAGGTCGTAGCCGATGCGCAGCTCCACCGTGCTGGGCAGCGCGCGGCCCTCCATCGGTGGAGGCGTCCGGCTCAACGCCGCGGCCAGGCCGAGCGTGAGGAACATCAAGAGCACTTCGATGCCCGCCAGCTTCACCAGCGAACGCCCGGAGCCCGTGGCCACGACTTCCTTCACGCTCTTCTCGCGCTGGAAGTACCCCACGACACCGAGGACGACCAGCGCGAGCGTCTTGCCGAGCACCAGCAGGCCGTACTCACTGCCGAACAGCTGGCTCAACGGGAGCCGCACCCACGCGTTGACCACGCCGGACACCGCCATCACGAGCCAGCAGACCAGCGCCAGCCTGGAGAACCGCGCCGTCGCCAGGCCCAGGTGGTCACCGCCCCGTCGACCGTGGGCCAGCAGCGCGATCAGGCCGCCGACCCACAACGCCGCCCCGATCAGGTGGTACAGCAGGCTGTTCGTGGCCACGTCGTGCGAACCGCCGCCGGACGAGTGCCCCGTCACGGCCACCGGGATCAGGGCGAACACCGACAGGAAGAACAGCGGCACGGTCCAGCCCCACGACAGCACCAGCCGGCAGCCCAACGCCAGCAGCGCCACGATCACCGCCGTGATCATCCAGGCCTTGGACTGCTCCACGAGCCCGGCCACCTGGAACAGCACCGACGGCTCCAGCAGCGCCGTCACCGGCTGCCCCAGCGCGTCGGCCACCGTGAACGGCACCGACAGCACCGCGCCCAACGTCCACACCAACGCCGCCCAGCCCGCCGTGCGCACGGCCGCGTAACCGTCCGCGGCCAGCGTGCCGCTCCCCTGCGGCGGCACCAGGAACGCCGCCAACAGCAGCGACCCGACGGTCACCACCGCCGCCGACTCGGTCAGCACGCGCACCACGATCAGCCCGGACGCGTCACCCCCGGTGAGGACGAGCAGTGCCGCCGCGACCACCGCGGCTATCGTCGTGCCGACGATCAACAACGGGATGAGACCGGTCCGCCGGGTGCGGGAGGGCGCGTCAGTGGGCACGTGACGAGCGTAGGCGGCACGACCGCACCACCACCAACCGCCGGACGTGCGCAGATCACACCCACTACCGTTGCCGGACGTGACCAGTTCTCGCACGGCGCTCGTGACGGCCCTCGCGTTGCTCCTGTCGGCGGGGTGCAGCTACTCCATCAACGGGGACGCGCTGCCCCAGGCCGGGGTCACGCCCACGACGTCGGCCGAGCCCTCGGACGGCCCCAAGATCGCCAAGCCGCGCACGGTCGTCGGCGTCGAGCCGTGCTCCCTGCTCACCGCGGCCGACCTCAAGGCCATCGGGCCGTACAAGAAGGAGCCCGCGCGCAAGGACGACGTGATCCAGGAGTCGTGCCAGTACGTGCTGGACGACGGCTCGCAGGCCGGTCGGACCGTGGTCGCCGCGCTCTACCAGAAGTACGAGCAGGTGCGGACGCGGCAGTCCAAGGGCCGTGAGGTGGTCGTGGAGGGGCACTCCACGTGGACGCTGTGCGAGCTGAGCGGCGGCGAGATGGCGTGCACCGCGACCCTGGCGGTGAACGCCAACCGCAGCGTCCTGGTGGCGATGGCCCAGGCGGGCGGCGAGCCCGAGCAGATGCTGGCCGGGATGCAGCCGCTGCTCAAGGCCGCGTTGAACCGGCTCCCGATCGCGTGAGCTCACGGGCGCGCGACCGGCGTGCCAGTGCGACGGCGGGCACCATCAGCGCGATCACGAACGCCACGAAACCCAGCGAGATCGACAGGTTGCTCGCGTGCGCGATACCGCCCACAACGGGCGGTCCGAGCAGGAAACCGGTGTAGGCGACCGTCGTGACCAGGCCGATCTCGCGCTCACCGCCCGTGCCGTCGGCGCGCTTGCCCGCGTCACCGGCCAGGTCCATGATCACCGGGAACGCGAACGCGAGGCCCAGTCCCACGAGGGCGAACCCGACGTAACCGACCGCGGGCGACACCACCAGCACGGCCAGCGCCAACCCCGCCGCGGCCACCACCGCGCCCGCCGCGAGCAGCCGGTACGGGCCGACCCGGCGTTGCGCGGGCTCGCCGAACAGGCGGGCGGTGGCCATCGCGATGGAGAACCCCGCGTACGCGGCAGCGGCGGCGGCCTCGCTCACACCCCGTTCGTTGACGAAGAACAGCGCCGACCAGTCCGACGCGGCGCCCTCGGCGATGGCGGAGAACAGCGTGATCGTCGCGAGCAACCACAGCAACGGCCGCTTGAGGACCGGGCGATCGCCCTCGGCCGCCCCGGCGGTCTCGCCGGAGGGGTCCGCGGTCGTGTCCGGCACTGACCTGATCACCCACGCCATCGCGACCGCGCCGATCACCGCCACGACGATCAGGTGACGGGTCAGGCCCCAACCGACGGCCGCCGCGGCTGCCGCGCCCAGCGAGCCCACCAGGCCGCCGACGCTGAAGCCGGCGTGGAACTGCGGCATCAGCGGCCGGTCCAGGCTCCGGGTGACGGCCACGGCGGCGACGTTCATGCCGACGTCCAGCGACGCGCCGCAGGAGCCGAGCACGAACAGGACCAGGCCCAACTGGAAGGGCGTCTCGGCGAGCGTGAGGGCGGGCACGCCCACGACGGTGACCGCTGCGCCGGCGAGGATCAGCTTCCGCGCGCCCACCCGTGCGCAGATCCTGGCCGCGAACGGCGCCGTCGTCGCCAGGCCGACGCTCGCGCCGAACAGGGCGAGGCCGAGCGTGGCCTCGGTCGCGCCCACCTGCGCCGCCAACGCGGGCATGCGCGCCGCCCAGGACAGGAACAGCGCCCCGTTGAACAGGAACACCGCGAAGACGGCGAGGCGTGGTGTGGGCATGCGTTCGAGTGTGAACTAGAGCGCTTCAGAACGTCCAACCGATTACCTGGTTACGCTCATCACGTGGACCGCCCTCGGAAGCCGACGCTCGACACGGTGGCCGGCGTGGTCGGCGTGTCGCGCGCCACGGTGTCGAACGCCTACAACCGGCCGGACCAGCTGTCCGCCGCGTTGCGCGAGCGGATCCTGGAGACGGCCGCCTCCATCGGGTACGCGGGGCCCGACCCGGTGGCGCGCAGCCTCGCGACCCGGCACAGCGCGGCCGTCGGGTTCATGCTGGGGCAGGGACTGTCGGCGTCGTTCGCCGACGCGGCGCTGTCGATCGTGCTGGACGGACTGGCTTCGACCGTGGACGGACACGACCACTGCCTGGTGTTGATGCCCGGCCGGGACAAGGGCGGGCCGCGACCGGAGACCGTGACGCGGGCTCAGGCGGACGTCGTGGTGGCTTATTCGCTGCCCGATGACGCTCCCGCGTTGGCGGCGGTGCGCGCGCGCGGGCTACCGCTCGTGGTGATCGACCAGCCCGTGCTGCCGGACACCGCGCGGGTCGAGGTGGACGACTTCGGCGGGGCGCGGCTGGCGGCGTCGTCGCTGTGGGGCGCGGGGCACCGGCGGTTCGGCGTGGTGACGTTCGCGCTGCACCCGGACGGGCACAGCGGCCCGGTGACGCCCGCGCGGCTGGCTTCGACGTCGTTCCGGGTGACGCGGGACCGGTTGCACGGGTACCTCGACGTGACGGGTGCGGACACCCCGGTGTGGGAGTGCACCCGGAGCAACCGCGAACTGGGCCGTGCGGGGGCCCGCGCCCTGCTCTCGGCCTCACCGCGGCCGACGGCGCTGCTGTGCGCGTCGGACGAACTGGCGTTCGGCGCGCTCCAGGCGGTGCGCGACCTGGGCCTGCGCGTGCCGGCCGACGTGTCGGTCGTGGGCTTCGACGACGTGCCCGCCGCCGAACACGCAGACCCACCGTTGACTACGGTGCGTCAGCCCCTCGCCGATAAGGGTAGGCACGCGGGTGAACTGGCCCTGCGACTGCTCGACGGCGGCAGACCAGGCGAGCCGACAAGACTGCCGGTTTCCCTCGTCGCGCGCGACTCGACGGCCCCGCCAAAGTGATCCACATCACTTTTTGGCCATCTTAACCACCTTCCCACGCCTGGAAGGAAACGCGACGAGTCTTCCGGACGATGTGTCCGGTGGGGCGGCTACGCTGCTACAGCGCGTGGTCAACAGCCCCTCCAGCCTCCGTAGCTCAGTGGAGAGAGCGAGGGACTTCTAATCCCGAGGTCGCAGGTTCGAATCCTGCCGGGGGCGCTGGATATACAAGCCCCTGACCTGCATGGACAGGTCAGGGGTCACAGGATGTGACGATCGTTCACCCGCCCGTGGAGCCACATGTGGAGCCCAGACGGTCCTAGACTGGCTCTATGAGCCCTCGGAAGACCCCGACGAAGGCCGCCCAGCGGGGCGAGATCCTGACCCTGCCCAGCGGCTCGCTCAAGGTCCGTGTCTACGCGGGCAAGGACCCGCTGACGGGCAAGAAGCACTTCTTGACGGAGACGATCTCCCACAAGGTCCCCGACCACCACAAGGTCGCAGAGCGGACACGCACGAAGCTGCTCAACCAGGTGGACGAGCGCCGGGCCCCACGCACGACCGCCACCGTCAACATGTTGATGGACAGGTACGAGGAGCACCTGAACGTCGACCGCAGCACCGAGATCGGCTACCGCCGCAACATCCGGTTGCACATCCGGCCACTCCTCGGTGAACGGCAACTCGGCAAGGACCTGCACGGTGAGACGTGGGACTCCTTCAACGCCACCCTCAAGCAGTGTTCGCAGCACTGCGGAGGCAAAGGGAAGTTCATCGAGCACCGCAAGGCCGGCGAGCACGAGTGCACCGACAAGTGCAAGGTGCACACCTGCAAAGGACTGTCCGACTCCACGATCCGCAAGATTTACTCGTGCTTGAGCGGTGCTATGAAACTGGCGCTCCGGTGGGGTTGGATCACGGTCAACCCGCTCGATGTGGCGACGCAGCCCAAAGCGCCGAAGTCGAAGCCCCATCCTCCGTCAGCCGACGAGGCAGCGCTCATCGTCAACGAAGCGTTCCGGGACTTCGATTGGGGCATGCTCGTCTGGTTGACGATGGTGACGGGGTTCCGCCGTGGCGAGCTGTGCGGAGTCCGGATTGCCGATGTCGATTTCGCCCAGCGCGTTCTGACGGTCGAAGTCGCCGTAGGGCAGGAGGGCGGCCAGACTTGGGAGACCGACCCGAAGGATCACCAAAAGCGGCGGATTGCGCTGGACGAAGCGACTTGGAACCTGCTCCTGGTCTACTTCGAGCAGATCAAGAGCGCCGCTGCTGAAGCCGGTATAGCGCTCGCGCCAAAGGGCAAGTTGTTCTCGCGGTCTATCGACCACAGCACACCGCTCAAGCCGGACACCGTCTCCCAGCGTTACTCGCGGATGTGCCAGCGCCTCGGAGTCAAGACGAACCTCCACGCGCTGCGCCATTACAGCGCGACCGAGCTGATCGCGGCAGGCGTAGACCCCCGGACCGTCGCAGGCCGTCTGGGGCACGGTGGAGGCGGCTCAACGACCCTCAAGGTGTACTCGGCGTGGCGCTCGGAAGCCGACCAGCGCGCGGCGTCCACCCTCACCGGTCGTATGCCAGCGCCTCCGATCGCGTTGGATCAAACCGGCAAGGTCGTCTCGACGCTCGAACCGAAGGTCACCGGGCCGTACCGGAAGATCGCTGCCGACCTTCGGGGCGCTATTGCATGTGGAGCGCTGCGGCCAGGTGACGCACTTCCTACAGTGCAGGAGTTGACTACCCGATACGGCGTGTCAGCGGGTACCGCGAATCGAGCAGTCGCTGAACTCAAGGCAGCCGGTTTGGTGCAGGCAAGTCGCGGCAAGCGAGCGATTGTTCTCGATCCTTCGGACGCCAGCACGCAATCGGCCGAAGTTGTCGAACTGCGGCCAAAGCACACTGTCCAGTAGCGGTCAACCGGTTAGGGCTTCCAACCGCTGCCGCTGGCGGACCGAACCGACTTGCGCGGCGAGAAGACGTGCTCGCTCGGCATGCGCGGAAGCCGCGCGCCTTTCGCCATGAACTGACAGCACCTGCACGAGGTCGACCCGCAGAGCCGATTCCGCTCGTGCGAAATCCGGGCTCATCCGGTCGAGAACACCAGACAGCACGTCAATGGCTTCAGGGTCGCCGAGTCGTGCCAGTGCACTCCCCCGCCACCGGGCGAGGTGCGTTCGGTCGAAAACAAGATAGGTCGCGTCGGAGTCACGAGAATGGGTCGGCATAGTCCATTCAGCGTGGTCGAAAGCGCGAAGGCTGCCGCCACGGTCGCCGTTAGCCGCCAACGCCTCGCCATGGCCGGCCAGCAGCCACGAGGTGAGCAGTCCCGGTGCGCGTTGTTCCGCAACACCGCACGCGTACCGCGTCAGCTCGACCGCTGTCTCGTGCTCCCCGATGTCGAGCAGCACGACCGCTTGGCCGGCGCACGCGTATGCCTCCAGTGCACTCGACTCAGCGACACAGGCCGCGCTTCGGGCTTTGTCGTAGTGCTCCCAGGATTCGCGGAGCAAGCCTTGGTCGAGCGCCTGCCATCCGGCGAGGGTCGACGCGTCCACCAGCACCCGCGCGAGCGCCACCCTCGAACGGTGGTCGAGGACGTCACCCAGAAGGCTCCACATCTGCCCGATTTGAGCCCGCAGCTCCCCAAGCAAAGCCGACGCGCCCAGCCGTCGATCGATCACGCGGGTCAGGTCGAGCTTCTGCTGGAACAGGGCGATGGTCTGCTGATCGACCGCCCGACCGGACGTGATCCGAGCCCTAAGCTCCAACGCCTCGCTTGACCACGTCTGCGCTTCGGATGGTGTGCGCGTTGTCGGCTTCAACAGCCGATCGATCGGCACCCCGAGCATTTCCTCAAGCAGTCGCTTGGTCCCTGCCCTCACCGGTCCCAGCGGTCGGCCGTCGGTGCGTCGGCCCGTGGCTAGGCGGTGGACGTGGCGGGCGCTAAGCGTCGCGTCGATGCCGTGTTCGTACGCGAACAGGTTGGCCTGTTCGCTGAACTGCTCGGGCGTCAGCCCGCGCTCGTATAGCAGCTCGCTCAACAGCGTGCCCCGGTGCCCTGACTCCATCGGATGATCTCCATGCCACCAATGTCAGCGCTGACGACTATACGACCCCATAGGTCAACGTAGGTCACTGGCAGGTTATTTACCTTCACTGGCCGTCTGGAGAAGCTGAAGTCAGCGAATCGTCCAAGGTGGTGATGATCGTGATGTGGAGTGAGCTAGCGAGCGATCTCGGCGGGATCGTGCTGTTCCTGGTGTGGCTCGTGATCCCTCTGCTCTACCTCGTCACCATCGGTCGGCGGTACGTCCGGCAATGCCAGGAGAGCGCTCAAGCGGCGGTGTGGGCGCGCGACGAGGTGCGCCAGATCCGCGAGGAGGAGAGGGAAGGTGGCCATGAGCCTGACGCTGGTGGATGACGAGAACGGCAAGGAGGCCGTCTCGCTGTTCGATGATCCGGAGATCGTCTCCGGGGTGCAGGAGCTGGTGGACGATCAGGCCCCGCGCGTGTTCGCGGTGGTGCAGGAGACGTTCGGGCCTCCGGAGGACTTGCAGATCGTGGCGTGGGGGATGACCACCAAGACGGGGGTGGAGGTGATCAGCGTGCATGGCGGGACGCGCATGGGTCTCCAGTCTGCGGAGAGCGCGCTGATGTTCTACCGGTCCGGTGGTCGTGCGATTCCCCGGATCTTCTGGGTCGGGGGCAAGGGTGGGGAGTAACGGGCTGGAGACCGCGCTGGAGTGCGTCGAGCGTGGGTGGCCGGTGGTTCCGGGTGCGTTGTGGGTCGGTGATACCTATGTCGATCCGGTGACGGACTCCGAGTGTGACGCGCTGGCGCTGTCGTCTTCGGCCATGGCGACACTGGACCCTGACGAGGTTCGGCGGTTGTGGCCGGTGACGGTCGGCAACGTCACGCGGTCGACGTTGGCCGTTCTCGGGACGCTGATGACTGCGGTGGTCGTCGAGCCTGAACAGGCGCGGCGGGTGGTCGAGTCGGAGGTGTTCCGCGCGTCGCCAACCCCGGTGGTCCTGCTTCCGGTTCCGACGCTCGGCTTGATGATCGAGTCCGCTGTGTTCGTGGTGTCCTCGGCGGACGGGTTGGACGAGAAGCTGGTCTTCCCTCCGGGCGGGGTGCTCCCGCTGCCGCCGGCCGTGGTCGAGGGTGAGTCGACGCGGTGGCTCGTGCCGCTTACCGACTGCGAGGGGCTGATGACCGGGCCCGTGTTGGCTCGCCTGTTGACGCTGGAGACCTCCAACCGTCGTTGACCGCGCCCTGACGGTTGGGCATGGGGTGTCGGACGCCTCCCCCGACACCCCTGGGACGGGACGGGCGGGGGGGGGCCCCACCCCGGGGGGGGCCCCCCCCCCCCGGGGGCCCGGGGGGGGGGGGGGGGCCGCCCCCCCCCCCCCCCCCCCCCCCGGGCCGGGGACGGCCGTGTGCGCACCATCCTCGGATGGGCCGCACACGGCCGTTTCGCGCGTGTGGGACGGGTTGCCCGTCACCCGTCCCACACGTCACACGAGCACGTTTTCGCTCTTCAGAGCCCCTCTGGAACGTGCCCCGGCGGGTGTGACGGGATGGCCGGCTTGGGACGGGTTGTGGGACGGGTCAGTCGTCATCCTCGACCACCTCGGCATCCACGATGGCACCTTCTCGAAGGGCGGTCAGGGCCGCGCGGATGTCCGCGACGGGGTAGCCGCGCACCTGTCGCACGCCGTCGTCGGTGGTGATCCGGTCACGGGTCGGTCGGCAACCGAACTCGGCCATCTGCCGACCGAACGCCGTGGGCTCGACGTCGAGAGCCTCCACGAGTTCCGCCGTGGGAACGAAGTCGCGACCGCCCGGCTGGAGGTCGTCTCCGAGGTAGTCCGCGACGGACGCCAGAGGCTCCGGCACCTCGGACGGTTCAGTGCGTTCGGCCGCCGTCCCGACTGCCTTCGCCACGGCGGCGTGGTCGAGCATCGGCCGGTTGTCCTGTCCGGCCGCGTGGCCGCTCAACGTGCCCTCCGCCTCCCGGAGCGCGCGTCCTCGGGCGCAGATGGTTCGCCAGTCTTCGTTGGGCATGTAGTAGGTGCGGACCGTGGTGGCGAGTACGTCGGCTCCTGCGGCGGTCTCTCCGTCCGGTCGGAGGATGCCGACGCCCTTATGCGTGGCCAGTAGTCGACTGCTGTCGTAGCCGCGTGTGTTCATTTGCTCGCCCAACACGATGTTGCTGTCACGCCAGTCCATGACCCGCAGCGCGAACCGCGACCCGAGGACGGCACGCAGGTTGCTCGGGATGGTCTTGCTGTCGGGCCGTTGAGTGGCCAGCACGAGCACGATCCCCGCCGCCGGTCCCTTGCGCGCGAGCCACGTCAGCAGCTCGCCGACGTACTCGCCTGCGGTCAGCTTCTTCTCCTGCACCTCCAACGGCGTCCGATCCTCCAACGGGATCTGCACTTCGTCGATGAAGATCGCGGTCACCGGCATCCCGAGGCTCGGGTCACGGGACATGGCAGGGGTGATCTTCGATTCCGGGCACACCTCGTCGTCGAGCTCCTGCATCCTGCGGTAGCGGCCCTGAACCTCGGCGACGAGTTCCACGAGCCAGTCCACGAGCGCCAGGACGTGCGCCGGCTCGTCGCCGGCCATGAACCGGTGCGCGACCTGTGCCGCCGCGTACCAGTCCTTCCCGGCTTTGAAGTCCGCCACGTAGAGCCGTGTGTGCGGGTCCAGGATCAAGCCCGCGGCTGCCAACCGTGCCGCGAAAGTCTTGCCCTGCCTAGGAATCGCACCCACGAGCAACGACGTCCACACCAACGGCAAGTCCACCCGTCGCTGCCGCGCGTCACGGCCGAACGGCACCGGCCGCCACGCATCCCACTGCTCCACGTTGAGCAACGGCGTCCGCAGTGGAGGAGATCCGTACGGGTCCTCATCGGCCACCCACAGCGCAACCCTGCCCGCGTGACCGCCGTTGCCTCGTACGCGCTCCACGATGAGCTGTACCTCGTCCACCGCGAGTGCCGACGCCAGCGCCTCCCGGTTCTTGACAACGTCGGCCGCCTTGCGCGTCGCGGGTAGGTCGACCGTGACCGCCCACCCGTCACCCTGCCGCGTGGCGCGCTCAACCAGCCGCAGGCTCTCGTCCTTGCCGATGAGCTTCGCGTCGCGGAACGCGTCGACGAGTACCTGAGGGTCCATCGTCCACGTCAGCGTGCGTGGTCCGGCCAGCACCGGTTTGCGGCCCGGTGAGCCTTCCTTGCGGCGACCGAGCACCGCCAGCGCGACCGCGACCACCCCGACGCCGGTCCACAGCACCCGGTGCCCGTAGACGAGATCGAGCACCGCGACCGCCACACCGGTGGCCCCGAGGGTGGCGCCGGTGACCTTCCACCGGAACAACGCCAAGGCCCGGATGTCGGTGAACTTGTCCGCCAACTTGTCCGACTGCTCCGCAGCGGCCCGGTAGTCGGCTACCCGGACCCACGACCGCCACCACCGCAGTGCGACCACCAGCCCGCGTACCACCGCAGCGACGATCCGGAACGGCGACCGCAGCACCGCCACCACGAGATCCTTGACGGCCTGCACCACGAGCCGACGTGACTTCAGGACGGCTGGCACGTGCGGTGAACGCTGCCACCACTCCGCCGCCCGCTGCGCCCACGGCTTCCCGGTCGGTCGATCGTTCACGAACTCGCCCTCAAGAACAGCGCTCACGACCTCCCGACCGTTCATGACCCGCTCCCGCCCACTTCACGGGCGAGCACGGCAGCGAGTCGTGAGGACAGCCCACGCGAGCACCCGGTGACCTCACGCACCCATGCCGGCGTCACTGTGGTCTCTGGTGTCCACGCTGCCCGTGCTGTCGACAGGTAGTCACCGAACGACGTCCGACCGCCCGCACGCCTGCTTCTGGTGCTCGTGCGCGGCCGAGGTTCATGAACGCTCGCCGGCGCGCGCTGGTCAGCCTCGGTGAACGCTGCCGACACCGCTTCGGTCAGCTTGTCCCGTAGGTCGGTGACCGCCTCCGCCGCGACGAACACCACCAGCGGCGGGACCGAGTGCAGCACGATCCCCGACAACGAACCGGCCGCGTAGGACGCCCACGTGTTCATGACGTAGGTGGCAGCGAGCGTGAACCACTTCGCCCGCCGCACCCACGGCCCCGTGCGCACGCGGTACCGCGCGGTCACCTGCTCCGCCCGCAGGATCGCCAACAGCACGAGCGACACCGTGGGATCGAGCAGCCACGCGGCCAACCACGGCAGCGACCACACCGCCGCGTCACCGGCCGCGAAGTGCTGGACGTTGGTCATGGTGAACCCGAGACCGAGCACGATCCCGGCCCAGCACAACCGGTCGACCTGCGCCCGCACCCGCTCGACCCGCAACGCGACCACATCCGGCCGCGCCTGGTGCGCCCGCAGCTCCGCCGCTTCGGCAGCCTCCCTGGCGAGCTTTGCCGCCGTGTTCTCGTCCGGCGCGGCGGGTGGCCGCCCGAAGGCGACCACCCTTCCCACACCCTTCGGTGTGCTCACCGTCGATCACTCCTACGACGCGGCCCATCCACCGCAGTCACCGTCAGTGCCCTGGTGAGCGTGTACGCCGAAAACAGCGCCGGCAGACCGAGCACCACCCACAGCAACGTGGAGTCCTGTCCGTGCGTGATCACCAACCACTGCACACCCACGATGACGCCGGCCGTCACGAGCACCCGACCCGTAAGCGACAGCAACCGGGCACCGGCCCGTGCAGTGTCGGCCGCAGCCTTCGCCTTGCGCGAGCCGGCCCGCCACACCATCACCAGCGCCAGCAGCACACCGACACCGGCGAGCACCTGCGTAACCGTCAGGTTGATCGTCATGACGACGGCCCACCCAACCGGCCACGCCGCGCCAGCCACACCGGATATAGGGCACGCCGCTCCTCCTCGGACAGGCCACCCCACACACCAACCGTGTCGGCACCGGCCGTACGCAACTCCAACTCCAAGCACGCACGCCGCACCGGGCACTCAGCGCACAACCGGGCCGCAAGCTCGCGGTCGCGCAGCTCCTCCCCTTCCCACTCGGGCAACTCGTCGGTCGGCACCAGCCACAGGCACCGCCCGTCCAACGTGACGATCTCCCACAACACCTCGTCCGGCACCGCCGCGAACCGGTCGAGATCCGCCGCGATCACCTCGAAGTACTCCTCCGGGTTCACCACGAGGCACCCCCGGTCAGCCGAGCAGCCTCACGGGCCGTCCGGCGCTCAGCAGCCATGCCGACCACGTCGACTACGCCGCCGGAGTCCACAGCCCGCCGCGCCATCTCCTCGACCGCCCGCGCCGGCACCACGTACCGGGTGCGAACACGGATCGCGGGGAAGGCGTCTTCGCGGATCGCCCGGTACAACGTTGCCGGCGCGATGCGCATGATCCGCGCGGCCTCGCGCACTGTGTAGAAGGTGGGCGAGTCAGCGCCCTGGTCACCTGTCGTAGTCATTAGTCACGCCTCCGAAAGACTGATTTCACCGCTCGGAGCGCTGACATAAGCGTTGATTATCGATCAATCACCGCTGATCTCAGCCACAGCTCCGAAATCCGTCTGAACCGCGCGCTAACGTCGGCGCTGAGGGCGGAGCACGGAGGCGTACGTGAAAGAGGATTGGTCGGCAGTCGCGGAGGCAGTCAACGCCCGCGCGACCGAGCTGGCGTTGAAGCAGCGGGAACTTGCCGAGAAGTCGGGGGTCTCGCTCGCGATCGTTCGAGAGATCCAGCAAGGCCGAATCCAACGCCGACGCAACCCGCGCACCCTCGAAGCGCTGTCGATCGCGCTCGACTGGCACCCACAGCACCTGACAGCGGTTCTCAACGGCCAGAACCCACCGGAAGCAGACGCGACCGCGGCACCGGTCGACAACCCGGTGATCCCGCTGCTGAACACCATCATCCGCGAGATTCGCGGACTGCGCGCCCAACTCGGGACGCTCACCAACCGGCTTGACGACGAGTCGCGAAGAAAGGACTGATTCGCGGTAGTCGTTCGGCGGTTCCTGCGTCGCTGTCATGGCAACAGCAGACCGCCGAACAGGGGGTAGAGATAATTGTCAGCGGCTAACGCCCCACCTGTTAGGTGGAGTTAAATCCGCAGGTCACGGCCTCAGGGGACGGGGGAGAACGTGGCAGGACAGGGACGTGGTCACCCGCCGCTCACGCGGCTACAGGGCATCCGCAGGGAGTCCGGACGCACCCAAGCACAGGTCGTACGCTACTTCCTCACCAGAGGACAGGCCCTAGGGATCTCCGTAGCCAGTGAGTCGGCATTGTCAGTCATGCTGTCTCGCTGGGAAAACGGCCGTGTAGAAGTCACCGATCCTGGCTATCAACGCCTCTTCCGCGAGTTCTATGGCCGAAGCAACGAAGAATTAGGCTTCCCGCCAGAGCACGTCAACGAACCGGCTGAAGAACTCCGCGACCGGTTGTTCATCGCACGCAACATCGACCGCGAAACCGTGGACCTGTTCCAACGCCAAGTCAACGACCTGCGCACCTCGGATGCACGCTTCGGTGCCGTCGTCGTCCTCGACCAGTTGAACAACCTCGTCCGCCAAATGGAAAACGTCAAGACGTTCAGCGTGAGCACCCAACTCCGCGAACGTCTGGCAGCCATCCTCACCGACGCCCGCACCCTCGCCGGTTGGACCGCCCTCGACCGAGGTTCCCAACTCCAGGCGTGGCAGTACCACGAAGACGCCAAGGTCTCCGCCCGCGAAGCCGACTCGCCGCTCCTCCTGGCGCATGCCACAGCACAGCAAGCCGTGATCCTCCTGGACATCGGCGAACCGGCCGCCGCAGTCGAACTGCTGGAGTACGCGCGCCACGTAGCCGACAACCGTGCCCCGTCCCTCCTCCGAAGCTGGCTCGCCGCAGCACATGGAGAAGGACTCGCAGCGGCCGGACGCCACGACGAGTCCCTACGCGCCTTCGATGAGGCACAAGCACTTCTGCCCACGAACCCGATCGACCCCGAGCTGCCACACCTCATGCTCAACGACGGACACCTAGCCAGATGGCGCGGCAGCGCACTCGTGCGACTCGCCGACCACAACGCCGTCACTAACCTTGAAGCGGCAGTGCGGGAACTGGAGACGTCCCCACACTCCGCCATCCGCGCCCAACTCCACATGTACGCCGACCTAGCCTTCGCCTACGCCACCGCAGGCGACAGCAAGGGAGCACTGAACTACGCGGCCAAAGCTCGCCAACTAGCCTCCCGCATTGGCTCCGACCGCCAACGCCAGCGCCTAGCCAAGCTGCAACTACCCGAGATCGGCGGACCCGGCGTTGCGTGAAGCCAAGTAGAACAACAGCGGCACAATCGCCCCCGACCCAAGCACCTCACCGCGCTTGATCAGCTCCAACATCCGATCAATCGGAATCCACTCGATCCGCGCCGCTTCCTCGCCATCAGTCGGCTCGCCCACCTTCTCGGACTTCCGCCAGATGTACGCGTTCACCGGAGCATCGACCATGCCAGGCAAGGGCTGAAACGTAGCGATGTGCTCCGGCTCACCAATCGGCCGCCAACCAGTCTCCTCCACAGCTTCTCGGGCAGCTGTGACTACTGGATCTTCACCTTTTTCTACCAGGCCACCGATGAGTTCGTATCCCCATTGATCTACAGCGAATCGGTAGCGCCACAACGTGAGCACCTCGTCACGCTCGTTCAACAGTAGCGCCACAGCCACATGATGCAACCTTACAACATGGTGCTCGAATCGACTGCCATCCGGCGGCTCGACATCTACGAGGTTGAGCCGTATCCAGTGGTTGTCGTACACGGTTCGTTCACCATGAGTTTTCCATCGAAGGCCGTCCGAAGGCTCAGTCATCAGACGATCGTATCCCAAGCAGCAACTCGACAAAAGATCACGTCAGAGCTCGGCATCACTCGCCCGCTGGCTCCTTAGGTAGCTGGTCCATCAAGAATGTCAAAATCCCAACGTAGAGGCTGCCACCCATCTGCGCGACGCGCACGAAAGCCTCATCTAGCGTGACTTCATAATCACGCGACATACGTTGCTCAAGCGACTTAGTCGCGTCGTTTATGTCATTTGCCATGGACTGGAAGTCCAATTCCTGCTTGGTAAGTTTGTGATTCAACACTACATACGCCACCAGCGTTGCAAGGATCGTTGGACCAAGAAGACCGAGAGCGATTTTAACGATCAGAGCAAGATCCGAGACGGGCTTCAAGCCATCCACACTATTGATTGCGAGCGCATTCATAGTATAGTGCAATACTTCAACAATGGAAGGGAACTGGTCGAATTGGAATGATCCATCGAATGCCCGCACAATTCCATAATTCACGAAGGTTGCACCGAACAACACCTGGAACAGAAGTCCAACGTACGAAAGAATAGCGAAGAAGTTGGGTAGCCCCGTCTTCCGATACGTACTGAGCTGGTGAACCCAGAAGCTTGTGGCTTTCGTCACCAAGAGTCCGATTGACAAGCGGTCTCGGATTAGTTCGAGTTGGGCCTTGTTGAATTTTTGGATCGAAGGGTCCCGAAGTTCCGGCTGAAGCCCAACAAATGAGTGCAAACCCCGGACGCCTTTCACCACCTCCGACCGATGCATTTCGACGAACCTGTTCTTTTGGAACGAAGACCGCACGATTCGATAGATCAAGACGACCGTGACGAATGCGACCGCAGCAGTTGCAGCGATAGTGACAGAGCGAATTCCGGACACGACCACTAGCGTCACCGAGATCAGTCCGATGGTGTACAGAGTGAAATAAAATTTGAACGAATGCACCGTTGCAACAGCAGCATTCAAGGCCGCAACTGTAACTATCCAGCTCTTGCGCTTGTAGATTGCTTTAGGAATCTTCCATACAAGTACTACCGCAGGAAAGCCAATGACATAGAGCGCCCATAGGTAAGCCGACCGTCTACGCAAGGAAAACAGAACCAGAGAAGCCACGACCAGATAAAATAGGATCTGGTAGTCAAGCAAGCCGAGTAGGTCTGGATCGATAGCCTCAATCACCAGCCTGTTTACGTCAACAACGAATAGCCGGACCAAGACATAGGACCAGAAGAGGATCGCGGCAATATCTGCCAGAATAAACCATCGACGAACTCGCCGCTTCTCCGCCTCGGCCCTTTCTTTTCTCTGCCTTTTCGTCTCATGCTTGACGTTATTTTCGTCAACGAGCACACGAAGGTCGACCTTATCCCAGATCGTCGGCTTCCGGGGCGGTCTGCGCCTACGGCGAGAGTTGGGCATCGTTACCTCGCTCAGGTCCTGTTGGTCGAGCAGCCTAACTCGCCCTACCGACAGTTCTCCGCCACATGTAAGCCAGACACGTAGGGTTACCAACTCGCCACAGATTGGATAGAAGACGCCGGGTGCCGATCGACAGCACTAACCAACTCCTCGAGACAAGCAGACGAAGATCCACGAGCTACAACTGTGAGTCAATCTATGAGAGTCCCTCGGTAATCCTTAGGCTCGTGAATCACTCACGGCTACGACTGGCAGACCTCGTACCGGACACTGCTCAGCCCTGATGCCGACGCGCTTCGGGCCACGACTCCATAGCTGTGTGCGCCCAGCAATCCGATCTTCAACCTTGGTCTCGGGCGAGCCAGGGTCATGGAGCCTGACGTGGAGCCAATCACAGGGCACCCAAGCTAACTCGGGCACCAGGGAGACACCACTCCACATAGAAAGTGCTGGTAGACATACTTGAGATTGACATCACAGGCACTTCTAATCCCGAGGTCGCAGGTTCGAATCCTGCCGGGGGCGCAGCAGTGCAGGTGAGGACGTTGGGGCCGGTCTCCGGTCAAGATCGGCCCACGTCAAATCCACGTGATCAACTTCTCCGGCCGGAGGCCTTCCAGGGCGTCGGCCGCCGCTCGGCACACGAGTCGGCCCGAACGACGTCGAACGGGTCCGCGTGGTGGCGGTGGCCAGCGTTCTCGACGCGAGGCATACCGCGCGGTCGGTCTGATCACGACCGGTGGACGCCGTGAAGGGCCGAGGGGCGTGCCCTCGGACCCTTTGTCGTCGGCTCGTCCGGTTAGGACAGTCGGGCCACCCCGCCGTACATCCGGCGGACGGATTCGCCCTGCTCGACGCCGGGCTGCCAGCGGCCGACGGGGACCAGGCCCGGTGCGGTGAGCGTGAAGCCGTCGAACAGCTTCTCGATCTCGGGGAGGTCGCGGAACACCATCGGGGCCGTGGCGTTCTTGTAGCTGTCCTCCATCTTGGCCCGCTCCTCGGCGGGCGAGTCGTGAGTGCTCAGGTGCGACAGCGCGAGGTAGGAGCCCGGGGCCATCCGGTCGCGGAAGGCCGCCACCAGCTCACCCGGCCGCTCGCTGTCCTTCACGAAGTGGAAGACGGCGATCAGCAGGACCGCGACCGGCTTCGAGAAGTCGATGACCTCGGCGGTCTCCGGGTGGTCCAGGATCGCCTGCGGGTCGCGCAGGTCCGCGGTGATGATCCTGGTGAGCTCGCGGTCCTCCGCGGAGAGCAGGGTCTGCCCGTGGGCGGCGACGATCGGGTCGTTGTCCACGTAGACCACCCGCGCGTCGGGCACCGCGCGGCGGGCGACCTGGTGGGTGTTCTCCTGGCTCGGCAGGCCCGCGCCGACGTCGATGAACTGGGTGATGCCGCAGTCCTCGGCGAGGTGGCGCACCACGCGGCCGAGGAAGTTGCGGTTCTCCCACACCACGTCGCGGGTGAGGCGCTCCCCCACCTTGGCGATCACCTGCTCCGCGGCGGCACGGTCGATCTCGAAGTTGTTGTCGCCGTGCAGGAAGTAGTCGTACATGCGCGCCGGTGACGGCCGGTCGAGGGAGAGGTGGTCGTCGGTGGGCATCGGAACTCCTCGCAGCTAGCGTTCGTCAGCCCTTGACCGGGCTGCTCTGGTGTGAGACGAGCCGCAACCTGCCCGGCGCCTCCCGGAGGATCACCCAGGTGGACCGGAGTTCGTGCTCCGGCGCGATGTCGGTGGCGCCCGCGAGCACCACCCCGCCGCCGGTGGTCAGCAGGGCGACGTCGTCGGCGATGAACTGCAGCGACAGCGCCCAGCCGCGCACGCGAGAACCCTTGAACACGCCGGCGAAGGCGGCCGTCAGGTACTCGCGGATCGCCTCACGGCCGTTGAGCTGGTCGTCGCCGATCAGCTCGCTGCCGTTCTCGGTGAAGATGTCGGCGAACGCGTCGGCGTCGTTGGCGGCCCACGCCGCCTGGATCCGCAGCGGCACGGTCAGGACGGCCTTCTCCGCCGGGCTGGTGAAGGCGCCGTAGTAGTCGGGGTCGTCGGCCACGCCCGCTTCGGCGAGGATCTCGGCCGCGTCACCCCAGGAAGCCGCACTCGTGGTCATCCGGTCACCGCCGCGTGGTCGTGCCCGCGCCACGCGGGCTGTTCCGTTAGCCGGCCCCATCGTGATGCGCGTGGCCACCCGACCGCATCTCCGGACTTGCGACGATTTCGGACGTTCTGCCCGAAAGTCGGCAAGCGGGGAGACGTCACGTTCCACCCCCCGCTCCATCCTGAAAGCTCACCCAAGGAGGAGCGGATGTACGACTACGTGATCGTCGGCGCCGGGTCGGCGGGATGCGTCCTCGCCGCGCGGCTCAGCGAGGATCCCAGTGTCTCCGTGTGCCTGGTTGAGGCCGGCCCGGCGGACAAGTCCCCCAACATCCAAGTACCTGCCGCGTTCGGCAAGCTGCTCCGCACGAACCTCGACTGGGACTACAGCACCCACGAGGAACCACAGCTGAACCGCCGCCGGATCTACCTGCCCCGGGGAAGGGTGCTCGGCGGGACCAGCTCCATCAACACGATGATCTACGTCCGGGGCAACCCGCAGGACTTCGACGGGTGGGGGCAGCCCGGCTGGAGCTACGCCGACCTGCTGCCCTACTTCATCAAGTCCGAGGACAACGAGCGCGGCGCGTCCGCCCACCACGGCGTCGGCGGCCCGCTCGCGGTCTCGGACAACCGGGCCCGCAACGCGATGTCGACCGCGTTCATCGACGCCGCCGTCGAGGCGGGCCACCCGGCGAACGACGACTTCAACGGTGACTCCCAGGACGGCTTCGGCTACTTCCAGCTGACCCAGCGCGATGGCAGCCGGGCGAGCACGGCCACCGCGTACCTGCACCCGGCCCTGTCGCGGCCGAACCTCACGGTGGAGACCAACCTGCACGTCCACCGGGTCCTCGTGGAGAACGGCCGGGCGACCGGCGTGGTCGGCGAGCGGCTCGACGAGCAGGTGACCATCCGCGCCGAGCGCGAGGTGATCCTCTCGGGCGGCGCGTACAACTCGCCGCAACTGCTGATGCTCTCCGGCATCGGGCCCGCGCCGCTGCTCAGCGCGCTGGGAGTGCCCGTGGTGGTCGACTCGCCGCAGGTCGGCCAGAACCTCCAGGACCACGCGCTCATCCCGCTGATCTACGCCCACGAGCACCCGATCAGCATGCTCGCCGCGGCCACGCCGGAGAACTTCGAGCTCTACGCGAACGAGCGCACCGGGCCCCTGACCTCGAACGGGCCGGAGGCGGGCGGGTTCGTGCGCACAAGGGCAGACCTCGCCGCACCGGACGTGGAGTTCCTGTGCGCGCCGGTCATGTTCGCCGACAGCGGCCTCGGCACGCCGACGCACCACGCGCTGTCCTACGGCCCGTCGATGCTCAGCCCGATCAGCCGGGGCAGCGTCTCCCTGGCCTCGGACGCCCCGACGGCCAAGCCCAAGATCGTGCACAACTACTTCGCCGAGGAACCCGACCTCGACAACGCGGTCGCGGCGCTGCGGATCGCCCTCGACATCGCCCGCCAGGACGCGCTGGCGCCCTACACCGCCACGCCGTTCCTGGTGCCCGACTCGGACTCGGACGCGGACCTGCGCGACTTCGCCCGCCTGTACACCCACTCGATCTTCCACCCGTCCTCGACGTGCGCCATGGGCGAGGTCGTCGACGCGGAGCTGCGGGTGATGGGCGTGGACGGGCTGCGCGTGGTGGACGCCTCGGTGATGCCGAAGGTCGTCCGGGGCAACCCGAACGCGGCGGTCATCGCGGTGGCCGAGAAGGCCGCCGACCTGATCGCCGACGCGCTGCCGCAGCGCGTCGAGACGGCCGCCTGACCGGCGCGGACCGGTCGATCCAGCGTCCTGTGCCCGGCAGTCGACGCGAAAAGGGTGGTGCCGGGGCCGATCCCGCCCCAACACCACCCTTTCCGCCTTCGCGGACCCGCCCGCCCTCAGAAGCGGAGGACGGCGCGGAAGCGCACGTCCCCCGCGGCCACCCGGCTGACCGCCTTCGCGGCCTCCGACGGCTCGTGGACCTCGACCTTCGGCGTCACCGCGCCGCCCGCCACCAGGTCCAAAGCCTCACGCAGGTACGGCAGGCCGTTGTGGGTGGAGCCGATGATGCGGTGGCGCTGGGTGAAGAACGGCTGCATCGGGTTCGGCGCCAGGTCGAAGCCCTGCGAGTTGTCGAAACCGGTGAGCACCAGGCGGCCGTCCGGGCGCAGGCCGAGCAGGCTGTCCGACGCGGCCCGGTAGGAGCTGCCCACCGCCAGCACGACGTCCGCGCCACCCGCCTCGGCCAGCTCGGCGCCGGTGCCGACCACCTCGTCCGCTCCCAGCTCACGTGCCAACGCGTGCTTGTCGGGCGAGTGCGTGACGGCGACCGTGTCGTGACCGCACGCCTTGGCGAACTGCAGGGCGAGGTGCCCGACCGCGCCGATCCCGAGCACCGCGACCCGCTCGCCCGGCTGCGGATCCGCCTGCCGCAACGCGCTCCACGCGGTGTACCCGGCGCACATCACGGGTGCGGCGTGCTCGTAGGCGAGACCGTCGGGCAGCAGCACGGTCGCGGCGGCGGCGGCGACCACGTACTCGGCGTGCCCGCCCGGCACGGTGAACCCGGTGACCACGGGCGCGGTGCAGTTCAACGCGGTCTGCCCGGTCACCGGCAGGTCGAGCTTGCAGTACGCGCAGCGGCCACAACCGGCCTGCACCCAGGTCGTGCCGACCCGGTCGCCGACCTCCCGGGAGGTCACCCCGGCCCCGACCGCGACGACCTCGCCGACCGGTTCGTGCCCGGTGATCGCCGGGGACACCGCAGGGAACGGGAGGACGCCCTGGGTGGCGAGCACGTCGTTGAAGCAGATGCCCGACGCGTGCACCTTGATCAGCACCTGGCCGGGACCAGGGGTGGGGGTGGGAACCTCACGCAGTTCCCACTCCAGTCCCGGTCCGGGGATGACCGCTGCCTTCATGTGTCCCTCACCTCTGCCTGTTGGTGACGGCGACGTGGCGCCGCCGGTTCGCCGTCCGCTCCAACCACCACTGCGCGAGTGGAGGTCACGCTGCTTCCTTCCCGGTTGGCACACGACACCCCCAGCCTGGCCCAGTCGCGCAGCCCGAACTTCTTCAGGAGTGCGCACCACCCCGCGGGCCAAGAGGGCAACGACGGAGATGCAGGGCGTTGCCGCGGCGGCACAGGATGGTTCGCGGTGCCACCGCGGAACTCCTGAGCTGAGGACGGCGCATGGACAACAAGGTCGGAGACCGCGCGCTCGTCCTGGGCGGCAGCATGGCGGGCATGCTCGCCGCACGGGTGCTCTCCGAGGCGTACGCCGAAGTGGTGGTCGTGGACCGGGACGAGCTCGTCGGCGTCGCCGGAGCGCGACGGGGGGTGCCGCAGGGCAGGCACGTGCACGGCCTGCTCGCCCGCGGCCTCATCGTGCTCGACGAGCTGTTCCCCGGCTTCACCGACGGGGTGCGCGCCGCGGGCGTGAACGTGGGCGACATGGGCCGGGACCTGCGCTGGTACTTCAACGGCACGCGGCTCGCGCCGGTCGAGACCGGTCTGTACGTCGCGGGCGGAGACCGGCCGACGCTCGAGCACCACGTGCGGACCAGGGTGGCCTCGATCCCGAACGTGCGCTTCGTCGAGGGCCACGACGTCGTCGAGCCGGTGTTCTCACCCGACGGCCACCGGGTCGTCGGCGCGCGGATCCAGCGGCGGGCCGAGGGCAGCACGCCGGAGACCGTGACCGCGGACCTGGTGGTGGACGCCACGGGCCGCGGCTCGCGCACCCCCGCCTGGCTCGAGTCCGCGGGCTACCCGCGGGTCGAGGAGGAGCGGGTGAAGATCGGCCTCGCCTACTGCACCCGCCGGTACGCGCTGTCGTCGGACCACTTCGGCGGCGACGTGTCGATCAACCCGGTCGCGACCCCCGACCACCGGCGCGGCGGGTTCCTCACCACCGTCGGCGAGGACCGCTGGGCGCTGTCGCTCACCGGGATCTTCGGCGACCACGCGCCCACCGACCCGGAAGGGTTCCTCGCCTTCGCCAAGTCGCTGCCCGTGCCCGAGGTGTACGAGGCGGTGCGCGACGCCGAGCCGCTGGACGACCCGGTGGCCTTCCAGTTCCCCGCGAACGCCCGCAAGCGGTACGAGCGGATGTCCCGGTTCCCGGCGGGCCTGCTGGTGCTCGGCGACGCCGTGTGCACCTTCAACCCCGTCTACGGGCAGGGCATGACGACCGCCGGGCTGCAGACGCTGACGCTGCGCGAGCACCTGCGGCAGGGCACGATGCCGAACGCGCGGGCGTTCTTCGCCGACATCGCCAAGGTGCTCGACGCGCCGTGGGACATCGCGGCGGGCGGCGACCTCGCCTACCCCGACGTGGTCGGGCCCCGTCCGCTCAAGGCGCGGATGGGCAACTCGTACATGCCGAAGGTCCAGGTCGCGGCCACCCGCGACCCGCGCGTCGCCCGGGCGTTCCTCCGGGTGGCCGGGTTGGTCGACCCGCCGACCGCGCTCATGCGCCCGGGGCTCGCGCTGCGCGTGCTTCGGCAGGCGAAGCCGGAGGCCGGACCTCCGGGGCGGCGAGCGGCGTAGCGCCGGACGGGCGTGCGGCTGCCCGCGTTCGTTGCGGGACGGGGAGGAGAGGTGACCGCGGCTCGCACGGTCACCTCTCCTCCTACCGCGATCCCGAAGCCCTGTTCCTTCGGACGACCACCGTCGTCAGAAGTTCCAGCGGGTGGGCGTGAAGTTGCCGATGGCCGGGAAGCCGAACACGGTGACCGGCTCGACCACGTAGATGGCGAAGGGACCGTCGCCCGCGGTCGGCGCCGCGTAGGGGGCGGTGAACGCGCCGTCGACGACGGTCACCGGCCAGCCGTACTTCGCCTTGTACTCGGCGGCGACGCTCTTGAGCCGCTCGTGGTCGGTGACCCGGACGGCCGTGCCCTCGATCACCAGGTCCAGTTCGCCATCGGACGTCGCGATCGAGCACTGGGCCGCCGCTTCGAGGTTGCGGCTCTTGCGGGCGTTCAGGTCCGACGTGAAGTGCAGCGCGCCGTCCACCCAGACCGCGAACACCGGCCTCACGTGCGACCGACCGCTCGGGTGGTTCGTCACGGTCCAGTACGACCGCACCCCGGCCAGCCGCTCGCGCGCCTGCGCCCAGGGCGTCGGCCTGCCCCCGTTGCCGCCCAGCGCCTGCGCGGAAGCCGGCTCCTTGACATTCACCGTCGTTTGCTCCTCTCGGACTTCTCTCGGATGGGGAAGATCAGGCGGGGTAGGGAGCCGTCGCGCGCGCGTCGCGCAGTGCCACGGCCCACCAGACGAGCTGGTCGAGGGTCGTGTCGACGGCCGCGTGGCACTCGGCCGTCGGCTTCGGCCACGTGCCGTCCGCGCTGAAGTAGGTCCAGTAGTCGGCCAGCGCCACCGTGTCGCGGACGGTCGTGGCGTGCAACTCGGTGAAGATCTCGCGCAGCTGCCGGGTGGCGTTGAGGCCGCCGGTGTCCCGGCCGTAGGAGATGATCGTGACCGGCTTGGCCTGCCACTCCCGGCTGTACCAGTCGATCAGGGTCTTCAACGGGGCCGGGAAGCTGCGGTTGTACTCCGGGGTGACGACCGCGAACGCGTCCGCGCGGTCCAGCCTGCCGGCCACGGCGCGCACGGCGGGCGGCGGGGTGGTGTCCTCGTCGAGGAGCCGGTCGGGCAGGCCCGTCTCGGCGAGGTCCACGACGTCGACGTCGAGGTTGTGCCTGCGCCGTGCCTTGGCCGTGACCCACTCGGCGACCGTGGGCCCGAACCGGCCGACCCGCGTGCTGCCGATGATGACCGCTACGCGGAGGCGGTGGCTATCGGACATCGGTGGGCTTCCTCGTCGTCGGCTCGGCGGTCGTCCTGCCCACCATCCGGCCCCGACCCTACGGTCTGCTTACCATCCGCTTCCGGTCCGCTTTCAGTCCGATGTGGACAGTCGTGCGCCGAGTGGGCCTCAACCTGGTGGGGTCAGGATCTCGTCGATCTCCCGGGTGGTCAGGGTGGCGCCGCGGGACAGCGCCGCGGCGAGCGCGGCGGCGTCGAGGGACTCTTCGACCCGGGCGCACACCCGGTCGTAGTCGCCCCGTTCGGCGGGCGGGAGCGGGGCGCCGACCGAGGCGCGGGCCGCGGTCGCCGCGCCCAGCAGGAGCGCTCCGGCCTCGGCCCGCCCGTCGAGGGTCAACGCGCCCGCCAAGCCCTCCAGCGCCAGCGCCACCGCACGGGGGTCGCCCGACTTCCGCGCTATCCCCAGGCCGGTCAGGTGGTGGACCGCCGCTTCGGCCGGGTCGCCGCGGAGCTCGGCGACGAAACCCAGCTCGGCCACCGCGAGCGCGTGCCCGACCCCCTCGGCGAAGTCCGACCCCCGGCTCCACTCCAGCAGGCGGCACAGCCGCGTCTCGGCGGCGTCGAGGTCGCCCTCGCGACGCGCGCCCAGGGCCAGCCCCAGTTCCGCGCTCACCTCGGCGGTCTTCGCGTTCTGCTCGGCCGCCATCCGCAGCGCGCGCCCGTGGGACTCCCGCGCGATCGCGAAGTCGCCGGTCAGCAGCGCCACCCGGCCGAGGCCGTTGAGCCGGTCGACGACCTCCGGCCACAGCCCGAGCTGCTCGGCCGCGCGCAGCCCGTCCCGGTGCAACCGCGCCGCGTGGGCGTAGTCGCCGCGGATCTCGGCGAGCGCGGCCAGCGCGGCGGACGCCCGCGACTGCCCCCACCGGTCCCCCACCTCGGCGAACAGCGCCGCGCTCCGCCTGCCGTCGCGGTCGAGCGTGGCGAGGTCGCCGCGGGCGAGCGCCTGGCAGGCCCTGGTGCCGAGCGCCGCGGCCGTCCCCCAGAGGTCGCCCGCCGCCTCGAACTCGGCGAGCGCGCGGTTGACCAGGTCGCCCTCCGCGGCGACGTCCCCGGTGCGCGACAGCGCGTAGTCGAGGAACCAGAACGCCCGTGCCCGACCCTCGGGGAACCGCTCGACCAGCTCCACGACCCGGGCGATCCGAGCGGTCCGGTCGGTGCTGTCGCCTTGCAGGATCGCGATCCCGGTCCGCCACGCCAGCGCCACCGCCACCAGCGGACCGTCCCCGCCCGAGCCCACGGCGGCGTCGAGGGACCGGCGCGCCTCGGCGAACCGGCCCCGCAGGCACCAGTACCAGGCCAGCGCCGTCACCAACCGCAGCGCCGCGTCCCGGTCGCCGTCGCGGACGGCGCCGTCGAACGCCGCGCGCAGGTTCGCCGATTCCCGGTCCAGCCGCTCCAGCCAGCGCTGCTGGTCGCCCGCCCGCAGGTGCGGCTCCGCCCGTTCGGCCAGCGCCAGGTAGTACTCGCGGTGCCTCGTGCGCACCGAGTCCGCCTCGCCCGGCTCACCCGGCTGGTCGAGGCAGTACGCGGCGACCGACTCCAGCAGCCGGTACCGCGGCCCGCGCGCCTCGACCGGCACCACCAGCGACCGGTCCACCAGCCGCGTCAGGAGGTCGAGGACGTCGGCCGGGGTCACCTCGCCGCCCGCGCACACGGCCTCGGCCGCTTCGAGCGTCGCGCTCTCGCCGTGGCGGGCGAGCCTGCGCAGGACCGCGCGCTCGGGATCGGGGAGCAGGTCCCAGCTCCAGTCGATCATCGCCCGCAGCGTCCGCTGCCGGGGGGCCGCGCCCCGGTAGCCGGTGGCGAGCAGCCGGAACCGGTCGTCGAGCCGCTCCACCAGGCCGGACACGCCGAGCGCCCGCACCCGGTTGGCGGCCAGCTCCAGCGCGAGCGGGATGCCGTCGAGCCGCCTGCACAGCACGGCGACGTCACCGGCGTTGTCGTCGTCGAGCCGGAACCCGGGCGAGGCCGCGGCGGCCCGCGTGACGAACAGCTCGACGGCGCCCTCGCGGTCGAGCGGGGCCACGTCCCGCCGGACCTCGCCTGCGAGGCCGAGCGGCTCCTGGCTCGTCGCCAGGACCCGGAGCCGAGGGGCGGCCCGCAGCAACCGGTTCACCAGCTCGGCGGCGGGCTCGACGACGTGCTCGCAGTTGTCCAGCACGAGCAGCAGTTCCCTGGCCCGCAGCGCGTCCGCGAGCCGCGCGACCGGGTCGAGCGGCTGCCCGACCTCGACGTCGTCGCGCAGCCCGAGCGCCGCGGTCACCGCCTCGACCAGCGGTTCGGGGGTGGCGGCGGTCAGCGGCGCCAGCTCGACGAGCCAGACGCCGTCCGGGAACGCGCCGGTCAGCCGGGTGGCCGTCTCCACCGCGAGGCGGGTCTTGCCGACGCCGCCGGGCCCGGTGAGCGTGACCAGCCGTGCGGAGCCGAGTGCCGACCGCACCCCGGCCAAGTCGTCGTCCCGGCCGACCAGGTCGCTCAGCTGGGCGGGCAGGTTGCCGCGTGGCGCGCGAGGCGTCGCGTCCAGCGCGGGGTCCCGGGTGAGGACGGCCTGGTGCAGCGCCGTCAGCCCGGCGCTGGGATCGAGGCCCAGTTCGTCGGCCAGCCGCTCGCGCAGTTCCCCGTAGCTGGCCAGCGCAGCGCTCTGCCGGCCCGCTCCGTAGAGGGCCCGCACGTGCGCGGCGCGCAGGCGTTCGCGCAGCGGGTAGCGGGCGACGAGGTCTTCGAGTTCGGCGACCAGTCCGGTGTGCTCGCCCAGCTCCAGCCGCGCTTCGACCCACAGCTCCAGCGCCGTCAGGCGGTCCTCCTCGAGCCGCGCGGTGACCGGCCGGGTGAACGGCTCGTCGGCGAAGTCCGCCAGCGCCGGGCCGCGCCACAGCGCCAGCGCCTCGGCCAGCAGGGTCGCCCTGGCCGCCGGGTCGGCCGCGGCGGCCCTCGTGGTCAGGGCGTGGAACCGGCCGACGTCGGTGCACCCCGGCGGCACGTCGAGCAGGTAGCCCGGCGACCGGGACACGACCAGGGAGCGGGCGCCCGACTCGGCGTCCGCGAGTGCCTTGCGCAGCTGGGAGACCTTGACCTGCAACGCCGACTGCGGGTTGCCCGGCAGCGCCTCGCCCCACAGGTCGTCGATGAGGCGCGCGGCCGGGATCAGGTCGCCGCGGTGCGCGACGAGGTCGGCCAACAGCGCGCGCACCTTCAGGCCGGGCACCGCGACCGGCGCGCCCGCATCCGTCCAGACGGCCAGTGGACCGAGCACGTCGAACCGCACGTGAGCACGATAACGCCTCGCACATCGGGAGATGCGGCGCGATCCGCAGGGGGAACGGGTTGCCGGGACGGCTGATCCGCGAGCCCGTTGTAGCTGGTAGCCGACCTCGGCGACGCCGGCACCTTCCTGATCGACGTGGGGTCAGACGGGGCGGGCGGAGCGGCAGCTGGGTGCTTGGCAGCCCCAGGTGGTGGTGGTCCCGACGGTCACGAGGGCGGCGTGGGCAAGGAAGCGGTCGCGTTTCGCGCGTTCGTCCAGGGTCGCGCAGTCGCACCGGGGGTCGGGGCCGGTCTGCTCGTCGTGCGCCAGGCCCATGTAGCCCGGTGGGATGCCGAGGCCGTTGGCGATGTCGGTCAGGGCGTCGTAGGACTCGACCTTGGCGCCGGTGAGGATCCGGTCGACGTCGTGGTCGGGTTGGCCGGTCAGCGCGGCGATCCGGTCGCGCGGCACGCCGTGGCGCGTCAGGAGCCGGTAGACGGCGGTGATGTCGCGCAACGCCAAGGCCTCCCGCATCTCGTGCTGCTCCCACAGGTCGGGCAGGTCGGGGCGCGGGTGGACGGCGGGGCGCACCGCGCGTTCGGCCACGGCCGGGCCGGGCGCGGTGGCGGCGGTCCACCCGACCCAGGCCCACTCCGGTTCGGCCGGCTTCGCCGCGGCTCGCGGGTCGGCGGCGGACAGGGCCACGCCGTGGACGGCGTTGCGGAAGCGGTACGGGACGGCGGCCGACGCGGGGATGCCGCACGTGGAACCGGCCAGGATCGCGGCGACCGACTCGCTCGGCGGGCCGTCTCGCCAGTACAGCTCCAGGACGTCACCGACGACGACGCCGTCCAGCCACGCGGCGCCGCGCCACAGCGGCAGCCGGCGGAGCACGCCGCTCATCAGGTCGGCGGGCAGGTCGGGGGGTGGTTGGGACTCCCGCGGGTCGAGGTGGTCGGTCAGGGCCAGGTCGACCGGCAGGCCCGTGGCGACGGCCCGGCGCCAGCGTTCCCGTGTCACGCCGAGGAGGCGCACTTCGCCGTCGGGTGAACGCAGGTCGAGGTGATCGCGCCGCGGGTGGGCGCGCAGGCCGGGCACGCCGCGGACCCGGTCACCGGCGACGACCGGGAGCGCTTCGGTCAGGAGTTGGTCCAGCGCGGCGTCGTGGACGCGCAGGCCGAGCACCTTCGCGTCCGGCCGCACGCGGCTCACCAGGGACGTCGGCCGCAGGGAGTGGCCGCGGCGGCGCATGCCCGCCATCGCGCGGTTGGCCGCCGCCAGGAGCGACGCCTCGAACCGGCGTTGGCCCGGCAGGCAGGCGCTGGGCACCAGGGAGTCGGGCTGGGCGCCGCCGCGTTGCCTGCGCACCATGTTCGGTGTCTCGCCGGTGCACCAGTAGCGCTTGGCCAGGGAGCTTGTCGACACGAGGAACCTCCGCGGACGCCGCCCGGTCGACGCCACCGGGTTCGACCACGCGCGAGCGCACGAACAGGTGCGTACGCACTGGCGCCGAACCCCGGGAAGAGGTGGACACGCGGGACGCGTTCGTTCGAACGCGCTCTGGAGGCACCCGCTCCAGCCGGGTCAGGAGGAGCCTCGGTGGCAGCCGCGCCTGCCAGGTCACAAAACTACAACAGCGGTGATGGCCGGTGGGGCTCGATCACTCGAAGGTGCGAACTCGCGGGAAGGGTGGGGTGGGGGCCGGAGTTCGCGGGCGTCAGAGTTTGCGGCCCACGGCGGCGAGGCCGGCGAAGCGCTCCGGGTGGTCGTCGACGTCCTCCGGTGAGGCGGGACGCCACAGCGGGAGGTGCACGACGCCGGGCTCGACCAGCTCGTAGCCCTCGAACAGCGCCTCGACCTCGGGCTTGGAGCGCATCGTCATTGGCGTGGCGGTGCGCCGTCGGTACAGGTCGGTGTGGTCGTCGGCCTGGGTGTCCTGGCCGTCGTGCGTGGCGTGCGAGACGACCAGGTAGCTGCCCGGCGGCACGGCGTCCCGGTAGGCGGCGATGATCTTCGCCGGGTCGTCCTGGACGAAGTGCAGCACCGCGACCATCATCACCGCGACCGGCTGGTCGAAGTCGAGCGTGCGGGCGACCACCGGGTCGGCGAGCACCTCGTCCGGGTGGCGGAGGTCCTCCTGGACGACGGTGGTCTGCGGGTCGTCGCCGAGGATCGTGCGGCTGTACGTCACCGCGATCGGGTCGTTGTCGACGTAGACCACGCGGGCGGCGGGGTCGGCTTCGCGGGCGACCTCGTGGACGTTGCCCACGGTCGGGATGCCGGAGCCGAGGTCGAGGAACTGGGTCACGCCCCGGCTCACGCAGAACTGGACGGCGCGGCGCAGGAACGCGCGGTTGGCCTGCATGATCAGCGGCAGTTCCGGCCACATCGAGATCGCCTGCTCGGCCATCTCGCGGTCCACGGCGAAGTTGTGCGCGCCGCCGAGGTAGTAGTCGTACACCCGGGCCGCGCTCGGCCTGGTCAGGTCGATGTCCGGTCGTTCACCCACGGATTGCTCCTTCCCCCGGCCGGCAGCTTAGGCGTCGGCGTGGTGTGGGCGGTCGCGTGGTGTGGGTCGGGTGGTGTGGTGGGTCGTGGGATGGGGGTGGGGGTGCCTGCCTTCGAGACTAGGCCGATCGCGTGCTACCTGCGGATACCCCGTTCGCGGGCCCCGGATTGTCGGACCCCCTCGGTAGAATCGAACACGAGTTCGAGCGCGTGCGAGGGGAGCTTGTCGTGGAGCCGATCAGCGTCACCGCCCTGTCCTTCACCGAGTACGTCATGAGCGGTCAGCGTGGCCGGATCAGCATCGTGTCCGAGCAGCGGCGCATCTACCTGTCGTCCGAGCAGTGGGTGGCCGGGTTCTACAACCCGATGCGGGACGCCATGCGGCGGGCGGCCAACTCGCCCGACCCGGCGGCGGAGTTGGACAAGGCGGTCGAGGCGGCGCATCGGCAGCCTCGGGCCGGGCAACCCCGGGCGTTCGAGGAGTTGCGGGAGGGGTTCCTGCCGTGGTTGCGGTCGACCAGGGCGACCGGGGTGCCCACGTCGGCGGCCAAGTGGCGGACGGGTGACCTGGCGTTGCGGGTTCGACCGCACCTGGGGTTGCGGATGCCGGACGGGTCGCGGGCGGCGGTGTTGGTGTACGTCAAGGAAGCGCCGATGACGCAAGAAGCGGCCAACATCGGGTTGCGGATCCTGCAGCAGGCGATGCCCGACACGTTGCCGGGCGCGACGCCGGAGGTCGTGCCGTTGGTTTTGGACGCGCGGCGGGGGCGGGCGTTCCGGATGTCCCGGCGGACGAACCTGGCGAAGTTGGACGCGTTGATCGCGGCGGAGGCGGCTGGGTATGTGGTGCATTGGAGGATGAGTGCGTAGGTCGAGCCGGTGCGGTTCGGGTCGGCTGGTCGGGGTTTTGGGTCGGTTGCTTCGGGTTGAGGCCGGCTCGATTTGACATGGGGCTCTTACGGGCACCCCAGGCAGGCCAAAGCCGGGCAGGCCTGGCGGGAAAGCACCCGCCAGGCCTGCCCGGCTTCGTCCAGCCAGTGGCACCCGAACCCATGTCAAATCGGGCCTCGGTGGGGTGGTTCCGGGGCCGTTGTGGTGAGGGTCGGGTTGGTGGCCACGAGGGCGGCGCGGGTCCGTCTTGCTTGCCGTCGCGGTCGGGCTGGGTGGGTTAGGCGGGGAAGGTGGCGGGGTTGTGGGTGAAGTCGCCGCCGATGACGGTGGCGGCGATCTCGATGTCGCCGATCTTGGAGATGTCGGTGGTCAGGGGGTTGGCTTCGAGGATGGCGAAGTCGGCCAGCTTGCCCGGGGTGATGGTGCCGAGCGCGTTTTCCTGGCGGCACGCGTAGGCGGCGCCGGTGGTGTAGGCGGCGAGCGCTTGGTGGACGGTGATCGCCTCGTCCGGGCCGACGGGGTTGCCCTCTTTCGACTTTCGTTCGGCCATGAACTGGATGGCGCGCAGTGGTTTGCCGTCGGCGACCGGGCGGTCCGAGCTGCCGGCCAGGGCGATTCCGTGGTCGAGGAAGGATTTGCCCCGGTACATCCAGGGTGAGCGTTCCGGGCCCATGATCTTGGCGTAGTCGTCGCCGTAGGCCCACAGGAAGGTCGGCTGGATCACCGGGATGACGTCCAGTTCGGCGATGCGGGCCAGTTGCTCCGGGCGGACCAGGCCGCAGTGCTCGATTCGGTGCCTGGCGTCCGGGCGGGGAAGGGTTCTTTGGGCTTCGGAGAGGGCATCGAGGGCGAAGTCGACCGCGCGGTCGCCGATGGCGTGGACGGCAAGTTGCCAGCCGGCTGTGTGGCCGTCGATGATCGCCGCGCGCATGAGGTCCGGGTCGTCCTGCAGTTGGCCCGATGTATCCATTCCCTCGTACGGCCGGGTCAACGCTGCCGTGCGGGCCATCATGCCGCCGTCGGTCCACAGCTTGAGCGGGCCGATGGAGAGGCGGTCGTCGCCCAGGCCCGTTCGCAGGCCGAGGGGGACGGCGCGGCGGATGCCGTCGTCGGCGTGGGCGGCCACCGGTTCCAGGCGGTCGGCGGAAACCATCAGTTGGATGCGGATGGGCAGGGTGGCGCGTTGGTAGGCCTCGACCTCCAGCGGGCTGCTGCCGATCAGGCCGCCGCCCACGCCGGCTTCGGCGGCGAGCACGATGCCTTCGCGGAGGCACTGGTTCGCGCCGGCTTCGACGTCGGCGGCGATGTCGTCGAGTGAGTAGGGCAGGCGGAGTGCCCGGACGGCGGTCTGGGCGGCTTCGGCGAGGAAGCCGGTCGGGTTGCCGGTCGCGTCACGTCGGGCGTCGCGCAAGGCCGAGGCGGGGAGCACGGCGAGCACGTCGCCGCTGACGACGCACGCGTGGCCGGAGAGGTCCTGCACGTAGACGCGCGGCCCGATCAGGTCCAGGTCGCGCGAGGTCAGGGGGCGGTCCAGGGCGCGGTGGTCGTAGCCCGCCGCTTCGACCCAGCCCGAGGCGCGCGGTGCGTCGCGCAGGATGTCCAGGACCTCCGCGACGGTCTTGCAGGAGGAGACGTCCGGGGTCCTCGCGGCACGTCCGGCCCACGCGAGGTGGTTGTGGGCGTCCACGAAACCCGGCAGCACGACCGCGCCGTCGAGGTCGACCACGCGCCGCGCGGGCAGGTCGGCGACGTCGTCGTCCAGGCCCACGACCCTCCCCGCCCAGACACCGATCACCGACGCCACCGGCCGGGCCGGGTCCATGGTCACGACCCGCCCGCCAACCACCTTGAGGTCAAGGATCACCCGCAAAGGCTAGCCCACCGGCACTTAGGTTAGGGTTGGATAACTTAGGCCAGGCTATCCAAGGAGGAGCTCCATGCGGGTCGTCATGTTCGGCTACCAGACCTGGGGTCACCGCACGCTCCAGGCACTGCTGGACTCCGAGCACGAGGTGGTGCTGGTCGTCACGCACCCCAAGAGCGACCACGCCTACGAGCGCATCTGGAGCGACTCGGTCGCGGACCTGGCCGCCGAGCACGGCGTCGAGACGATCATCCGCAACCGACCGGACGACGACGAGTTGTTCCAGCGCCTCAAGGAAGTCGAGCCGGACGTCATCGTGGCCACGAACTGGCGCACGTGGATCCCGCCGCACATCTTCACCCTCCCCAAGCACGGCACGCTGAACGTGCACGACTCGCTGCTCCCCGCCTACGCGGGCTTCTCGCCGTTGATCTGGGCCCTGATCAACGACGAGAAGGAGGTCGGCGTCACCGCGCACATGATGGACGACACGCTGGACGCCGGCGACATCGTGCTCCAGCGCGCCGTCCCCGTCGGCCCGCGCGACACGACGGCGGACCTGTTCCACAAGACGCTGGAGCTGTTCGGCCCGATCACCGTGGACGGCCTGGCCGAGATCGCCAAGGGCCGCACGGACTTCACCAAGCAGGACCGGTCGAAGGCCAGCTTCTTCCACAAGCGCGCGGAGGAGGACTTGCGCATCGACTGGACGTGGGGTGCGGAGGAGCTGGACCGGCTGGTGCGCGCGCAGTGCGCGCCGTACCCGAGCGCGTTCGCGTTCCACAAGGGCAAGCGGCTGGAGATCGTGGAAGCCGAGGTGTCCAAGGAGTGCTACGGCGGCACGCCCGGTCGGATCTTCTACCGCGAGGGCGACGGTGTCGCGATCGTCGCGGGCGCGGAGGCTCGTCGCGGCCGCAACCACGCCCTGCTGGTCAAGCGAGTGCGGACGGAGGACGGCGTCGAGCTGGGCGCGACGGAGTACTTCGCGCACATGGGCGGGTACCTCACGAGTCGACCCTGAGCGAAGCCTGGCGCACGACGAACAGGAAAGCCCAGGTGAGGACGATCAGGACGGCGTGGGCGATGAGGGGCCCGGGAGACTTCTCCACGAGGATCCAGCCGAGCCACGTGTAGGTGACCAGGGCGCCGGCCGCCACCGCGTACCGGTGGGCGGCGCCCCAGGCCGTGCTTCGGCCCCACCAGGTCAACGCGGTGGCGGCGAGGATCGTGAGGGCGATCTTGAGGCCGAAGCCGGTCCAGTCCTCGGGCACGGCGACGAAGAGCGAGGACACCAGGAACGCGCTGAAGCCGAGAGGGCCCGGGCGGGGCACGCGGCGGTCGGTGGTGGCGCGCGGTCGGATCAGGAAGGCGACGGCGATCAGGGCCAGGACGACCAGGGCGGCGCCGAGGCGTTGAGCCGGCGTGGCCATGAAGTCCTCTTGGGCGAGGAGGATCCGGAAGACGAGGGCGCAGCCGGCGAGGAAGACGAGCGTGAGGACGATCAAGCCGGTCCGGCCGAGCCACGGTGTGGCGCGCCGACGCCAGGCCAGTGATTCGACCAGGGCGATCGGGACGCCGATGCTCCAGACGGCGTGGCCGACGACGAACGAGTAGCCGTTCAGCGCGCTGATACCCAGGGCCGGGACCGGTGTGACGGCCTGGAACCGGTACTCCTCGAACTCCGGGTTGAACAGCGACTGGTCCAGCAGGCCGGCTTCCAGCACGCCGTAGGCGAGGCCGAGGGTGAGGATGGTCGGCCAGCCCCGACCCGTGCGCCGGACGACCTCGCGGATCAGCAGCGCTCCCCCGCCGTACATCGGCGCGAGGACGACGAGCGCGCCGATCTCGGACAACGGGAGGTTGCCCAGGACGTACTCGCCGATCAGGGGCGCGAGGAGGAACAGGATCAAGGCGGCGCGGATGTTGCGGGACATGCGGTGCAACGCTAGGAGCGGCTCGGGCTCGGCACATCGGGCTTGAGAACGGTGTCCGGCCTCCGCCTTCAGACCGAGCGCGGGCGGACGAGCCCTACTTCGTAGGCCAGGACGACGGCTTGGACGCGGTCGCGGAGGCCCAGTTTGCGCAGGACGGCGGACACGTGCGTCTTGATCGTGGCCTCGGTGAGGACGAGGTGCTGGGCGATCTCGGCGTTCGAGAGGGCCAGTGAGACCAGGCGGAGCACTTCGACCTCACGGCTGGTCAACGCGTCCAGCGCGCGGGGGGACGGCGCCGGGAAGGTGTCCACGAAGCGGTCCAGCAGGCGGCGGGTCACCGAGGGCGCGAGGAGGGCGTCGCCGCGCGCGATCACGCGGACGGCTTCGACCAGTTCCGGTGGCCGCACGTCCTTGAGCAGGAAGCCGCTCGCGCCGGCGCGCAGGGCCGCGTAGACGGAGTCGTCCACGTCGTAGGTGGTGAGGACCAGGACGCGGGCGGGACTGCCGGAGGTGACGATGCGGCGGGTCGCCTCCAGGCCGTCCACGGTGGGCATCCGGACGTCCATCAGGACGACGTCCGGCTTCAGGGACGCGGTGAGGTCCACCGCTTCGACGCCGTCCGCCGCCTCGCCGACGACGTCGAGGTCGTCGCGTGCTTCCAGGATCATGCGGAAACCGCCGCGCACCAACGCCTGGTCGTCGGCGACGAGGACGCGGATCACGCGGTCACCGCCAGCGGGAGGCGGGCGTGCACCCGGAAACCGCCGTCGGGCAACGGACCCGCGTCGACCGTGCCGCCGAGGAGCGCGGCGCGTTCGCGCATGCCGGTGATGCCGCGCCCGAAGGCGGGCACGCCGCCTCGACCGTCGTCGCGGACTTCCAGTTCGAGCACGCCGGAATCGTTGCGCACCAAGACTTCCGCACGGTTGGCGCGGGCGTGGCGGAGCGTGTTCGTGAGGGCTTCCTGCACGATCCGGTAGGCCGACAGGTCCACGCCTGCGGGCAGCGGCACGGGTTCCCGGTTCACCTCGACGTGCAGGCCGGCGGCGCGCAGCGGTTCCACGAGGTCGGCCAGCCGGTCCAGGCCCGGGCGTTCCTCCGGCCGCACGGCGCCGAGGACTTTGCGCAACTCTTCGAGAGTCGCCCGGCCCGTCGCGTCGATCGAGCGCAACGCCTCCCGGGCGCGGTCGGGGCGTTGGTCGAACACGTCGTCCGCCGCCGCGGCCTGCACCACGATCACCGAGACTCCGTGCGCGATGACGTCGTGCAGTTCCCGGGCGATGCGGGCTTGCTCCTCGCCGACCGCGCGGTGCGCCGCTTGCGCCAACGCGACCCGCCGACTGCGCACGGCTTCGCCCACCGCGGCGACGACCACGGCGACGGCCATCACGAACTGGGTGTCCTCGGGGGTCGTGGTGCGGAAGTTCAGCGAGATCACGCCGAGCAGCAAGGCCAAGGCGGGCAAGGAGAACCTCGGTGGACGCGCGGCGGCCAGCGAGCCCATGGCGACGAGCGCGGCGAGCGGGAAGACCGTCATCGGCGCGACGAGCTGCACGACCAGGCCGCCGACCAGCGCGATGCCCATGACCGGCACGGGATTGCGGCGTCGCCACCACAGCGCGGCGCCGGACACCACCGCGATCAGCGCGGCGGGCACCGTGATCGCGGTGGTGGAGGTGGACGTCCCGACGACCATGAACGCGACGAGCACCGCGACCGAGGCCGGCACGAGCACGTCGAACGACTGTCGAATGCGGCGCACGGTTCGGGATTATTCCGGACGATTTCGGCCGCGGTGTTCCGCTCGGCGCGATCATCGCTGATCATGGGGGCATGAGCGGCAAGCGGTCGACAGCGGTGGTCAGCGGTGTCCTGGTGCTCCTCATGGTCATCGCCGGCTGCGGCACCGACATCCTCGCGCCGAACACCCCAACCACCGCCCCGGTGCCGACCGGTCCGGCATCGCCCGGTGACGACCCGGCGGCGCAGTTGGCGGCGTTGACCCTGGCGCCCGAGGGGAAGATGACGGGTTACAGCCGCGACCGGTTCCCGCACTGGAGCAGCCAGGGCGACGGGTGCGACACGCGGGACGTGGTGTTGCAGCGGCAGGGCGCGGACGTGCAGACCGGTGACAGCTGCAAGATCACCTCGGGGACGTGGACCAGCGTCTACGACGGCAAGGTCGTGACCGACGCGGGTGAGCTCGACATCGACCACACGGTGGCGTTGGCCGAGGCGTGGCGTTCGGGTGCGGACAAGTGGACCGACGAGCAGCGGGAGAAGTTCGCCAACGACCTCGGCGGGTTGCAGCTGATCGCGGTGACGGCGGCCAGCAACCGGTCCAAGGGCGACCAGGACGCGGCCAAGTGGAAGCCCCCGGTCGAGGCGTACTGGTGCACGTACGCGCGGGCCGTGGTGTCGGTGAAGACGCTGTACGAGCTGACGGTGGACGAGGCGGAGCGCGACGCGCTGGCCGCGATGCTCAAGACCTGCTGAGGGCGCGGTAATGCTTCGCAGGGGTCCCCGCCCAGAGGATCCCCGGTTTTGATCCTGCCACGAGGGACTGACAAGACTGCGGCGTCAAAGGGCCGGCTGTGGACAACTCGCGGTGGTCAGGGGCGCAGGGATTCGAGTTGGTCGACGATGTCCGTGTGCGCCTCGGCCCGGCGGACCCAGGCGGCGAAGCCGGAGGTCGCCGAGGGGATCTCGCCCAGTGGTGAGATCGGGTCCGCGACGCCGTACTCGAGGCGGTAGGCGACCAGGGCGACGGCGGCCTCGACCCAGCGGGACGGGTCGGGGGTGGTGATCTCGCCCAGACCGACGCGGAACCACAGTGGCAGGCGGGTGTCGGCGGACAGGGCGCGGTTCAGGCGGCGGCGGGCGATGTCCAGGACTTCCTGGCGCGCCTTCTCCCCCGCCACGACGGCCTCCGCGCGCCACGGCTCCCCGGCGGCCAGCAGGTCGGCGGCCAGCCGGTGGGAGGCGGCCCGCGCGCCGGCCTCCTGCGCGTTGACCCGCCACTCCAGGTTCTGCACCTCGTGCTGCAACGCGTCGCGCTCGAAGCGCGGCATGCGGCCGGCCGAGAGCTTGGCCAGCCCGGCGTCCCGCTGCTGCGCCAGCGACTCGTACTCGGCGACCTCGGCCTGCAGGTCGGCGCGGACGGAGTCGGCCAGCAGCTCCTGCTCGGCGTCCCACGCGGCGCGCAGCGCGTTCACCGTCTCGGCGATGCCCTCGGTCGAGTCGAGGTCCTCGTCCGGGCCCGAACCGGCGCCGGACAGCCTGCGCTCCAGCACGTGCAGGCGCGCGCTCACCCGACCGAGCTCGGCCGTCAGCGCCTGGGTGGTGGCGACGAGATCAGCGACGGTCGGCTCGACCTCGTCGAGCCGTTCCTTCTCAGTGGGCACGCGAACCAGCCAACCGCACCGGGACGCCCCGTCCAGGGACGGAACCGGAAAACCACGCGTACGGGCCGACACAAACCCCCGGCCTGGTTAACGTTCGATCACACACCGTGACACCAGCATGAACCCGCACCAAACGGTGTATGCCTGGTACATGTCGAGGTCGGTGCACGAGACGGAACGCAAGTACGAGGCCCCCGGTGGCGCCGCGCTGCCGGACCTGACCGGCCTGCCCGGCGTGGCGGCCGTGGCGGGACCGGAGGAACAACGCCTGGAAGCGGTCTACTACGACACCGCCGACCTGAGGCTCGCGCGCGCCGGGTTGACGTTGCGCCGCCGCACGGGCGGTGACGACGCGGGCTGGCACCTGAAGCTGCCGGCGGGCGTGGACACGCGCGAAGAGGTGCGGTTGCCGCCCGGCCGCGCGGCCAAGCACCCGCCCAAGCAGCTCGGCTCGCTGGTCCAGGTGCACGCGCGCGGCCACGAGCTGTCGCCCGTCGCGCGCATCCAGACCACGCGGCAGCGCTGGCAGCTCGTGGACGACAAGGGCCGCCTGCTCACCGAGGTGGTCGAGGACCTGGTCTCCGGGCAGTCCCTGACCGACGGCTCGCCGGTCGACTCGTGGCGCGAGATCGAGGTCGAGCTGGGCGAACGCGGTGACGTCGCGCTCCTGGACCGGGTCGAGGCACGGCTGGCGGACTCGGGCATCACCCGGTCCACGTCGTCGGCGAAGCTGGGCCGCCTGCTGGCCGACCGGATCGCCACCACCACGCCGCCGACCACGCCGGGCAAGTCCGCCGGTGACGTGGTGCTGGCGTACCTGCGCGAGCAGGCCGACGCGTTGAAGCAGCAGGACCCCAGGGTGCGCCGGGGCGAGGACGACGCCGTGCACCAGATGCGGGTGGCGACGCGGCGGATGCGCAGCGCGCTCCAGGCGTTCGGCACGATCGTGGAACGCGACGACACGCGTGAGCTGACCGACGAGCTGAAGTGGCTCGCGGGAGTGCTCGGCGAGGCCCGTGATCTCGAAGTGCTCCGCACGCGGTTCGAGGACCACGTCGCCGGACTCGACGACGAGTTGGTGCTCGGCCCGGTGCACGCCCAGCTCACCCGGCACTTCGCGCCGTTGGAGGCCGCGGCGCACGAGGCGGCCCTGGCGGCGTTGGACAGCGAGCGGTACTTCGCCCTGCTCGACGCGGTCGACGCGCTGGTCGCCGAACCGCCGTTCACGCCGGCGGCGGACGCCAGGGCCGCGAAGGCGCTGCCCGACCTGGTCGACAAGACCTACCGCAGGCTGGCGAAGCGGGCCGAGGGCGCGCACGACGACGTCGAGCTGCACGAGGCGCGCAAGGCGGCCAAACGGCTGCGGTACGCGGTGGAGGTGTCCGAGCCGCGGATCGGCAAGCGGGCCAAGGCGTACCGCAAGAAGGTCAAGGCGGTGCAGGAACTGCTCGGCGAGCACCAGGACGGCGTGCTGGCGCGGCCGGTGCTGCGCGAGCTCGGCGCGAAGGCGCAGCTCGACGGGGAGAACGGCTTCACGTTCGGCCTGCTGCACGGTCTGGAGACGGCCGCGGCGCAGCGCGTGGAGGACCGGTTCCCCGCCGCGTGGCGTGGTCTCGGCAAGCCGAAGCTGCGGTAATTGGTCTGGACCTTGACACCTCCTGGCGGGGCTGAAACGGTGGCGTGAGCCGCCGCTCGGTGATCCACGCTGACCAGGAGGACGTCAGTGCTTCCCACAGAAGGCGCCGGACGGCGCGGGTTCGGTCGAGTGCTCGTCGCGCTGCTGTTCGTGGGCGCGGTGGGCGCGGCGGTTCCCGCCCAAGCAGCTCCGGAGACGCCGTTGCAGCACATCGTGCCCGCTCCCGTCACTGCCACCCCGCGGCCGGGCGTGACGTTCACGCTCAGCGCGGACACCAGGATCTACACCCACCCCGGCTCGGCCGGCGCGAAGCAGGTCGGCGAGTTCCTCGCCGGCGTGCTGCGCCCGTCGACCGGCTACCGCCTGCCCGTCGTGCCCGGCGCGTCCGGCCGGCACATCTCGCTGCTGCTCGTCGGCGCGGACGCCCGCGTCGGCACCGAGGGCTACCAGCTCGACGTGACCAAGCGGGGCGTGCTGATCCGGGCCCGCACGGCGGCGGGCCTGTTCGCGGGCGTACAGACGTTCCGGCAGCTCCTGCCCGCGAAGGTGGAGGCGAAGACCAGGCAGCCCGGTCCGTGGACGGCGGCCGGCGGGCGGGTGCTGGACTACCCGCGCTACGCCCACCGGGGCGCGATGCTCGACGTGGCCCGGCACTTCTTCTCCGTCGACGAGGTCAAGCGGTACATCGACCAGATCGCGCTCTACAAGGTCAACCGGCTGCACCTGCACCTGACCGACGACCAGGGCTGGCGGCTGGAGATCAAGAGCTGGCCCAACCTCACCGCGCACGGCGGCAGCACGGAGGTGGGCGGCGGCCCCGGCGGCTTCTACACCCAGGAGCAGTACCGGGACCTGGTGGCCTACGCCGCCGCACGGCACATCACGGTGATCCCGGAGATCGACATGCCGGGCCACACCAACGCCGCGCTCTCGTCCTACCCCGAGCTGAACTGCGACGGCGTCGCGCCGCCGCTCTACACCGGCATCGAGGTCGGCTTCAGCTCCCTGTGCATCGACAAGGACATCACCTACCGGTTCGTGGACGACGTGCTGCGCGAACTGGCCGCGTTGACGCCGGGCGAGTACCTCCACATCGGCGGCGACGAGGCGCACGCCACCACCGACCCGGACTTCGACCTGTTCATGGACAAGGTGCTGCCGCTGGTGGCCAAGCACGGCAAGACCGCGACCGGCTGGCACGAGTTCGTGAAGGCCGGTCCGCCCGCGTCGGCGGTGCCGCAGTTCTGGGGCACGAAGACCGTCGCGCCGGACATGGTCGAGGCAGCCGCCCGTGGCAGCGAGATCGTGCTGTCGCCCGCGACCAAGGCGTACCTGGACATGAAGTACGACGCGAACACCCGGCTCGGGTTGAGCTGGGCCGGGTACACCGACGTGCAGGACGCGTACGACTGGAACCCCGGCGCGTACATCGAGGGCCTGCCGGCCGAGGCGGTGCGCGGTGTCGAGGCGCCGCTGTGGAGCGAGACCATCACCAACACCGCGGACCTGGAGTTCCTGGCGTTCCCGCGCCTGCCCGCGATCGCGGAGCTGGGCTGGTCGCCGTGGTCGACGCACGACTGGGACCGGTTCAAGGTCCGGCTCGCGGCGCAGGCCGACCGGTGGGACGTGATGGGCGTGAACTACTACCCGTCGCCGCAGGTGCCCTGGAGGTAGTGCCCGGTCGGGGGAGGCGGCCCGGGCGCCGCCTCCCTCACCACGGCTTCTCCACCAGGACGGTCTTGGTCTGCTGGTAGTGGTCGATCGCGGCGGGGCCGCCGATGTCGGAGCGGACCGTGTTCAGCCACACGCGGCGCGCTTGGATCCGCCGTGCGACGCGGTCGGCCACGGCGGTGTCCCGGGACCAGACGCCCGCGCCGACGCCGCGCGCGGTCTCGTTCGCCGCCTTCACCGCGTCGTCGAGGTCGTCGAACCTGGTCAGCGACACGACCGGGCCGCCGATGTCGGTCCCGTCGAAGCCCGTCCGACCTTCCAGGACCGTCGGCGTGACGTAGTACCCGCCGGCCAGTTCGCCGCGCAGGTCGGCGCGCTCGCCTCCGCGCACGAGCCGGGCGCCTTCCCGCCGGGCGGTCTCGACGCGCGCCACGAACTCGTCCACCTGCTCACGGCTGGTCAGCGCCCCGATCGTGGTCGCGGTGTCGAGCGGGTGGCCCGGCCGGATCGCCGCGGTGCGCTCGGTGACGTCGGCGAGGAACCGGTCGTAGACCGCGCTCTGCACCAGCGCCTGGTCGAGGGCGAAGGTGGTGACGCCCCGCAACGCCTTGTCGTAGAACGCGTCGCGGTGCGCGGCCACGTCGGCGAAGAAGACGTGCGGGTGCCTGCCGGTCTCCGACGACCCGCGGGTCAGCCCGTTCACGACGTTGACCACGCCGGGCGGCAGCAGGTCGGCGATCAGGCCCACGAGCACGTGGATGGAGGCGGGGGTCTGCTCGGCGGGCTTGAGCACCACCGCGTTGCCCGCCGCCAACGCGGGCGCGAGCCTCTCCGCCGCCATGAGCAGCGGCCGGTGCCACGGCACGACCTGGCCGACCACGCCGAGCGGCTCCGGGAAGTGGTAGGCCGTCAGGCCCTCGCCGGGCCGCGAGATGCCGCCCTCCTGGGCTCTGATCACGGCCGCGAAGCGGCGGAAGTGGTCGACCACCGACGGCAGGTCGGCGGCCAGCGCCTCGCCGATCGGCTTGCCGGTCTCCCAGGTCTCGGCCACCGCGAGGGCGTCGAGGTGGTCCTCGACCCGGTCGGCGATCTCGTTGAGCACGTTCGCCCGTTCGGCGGCGGACGTGCGGCCCCACCGGCGAGCCGCGCCGTGCGCGGCGTCCAACGCCCGGTCCAGGTCCCCGGCCGCGCCCCGGGCCACCTCGGTGAACACCTCGCCGGTGACGGGGGTGTGGTCGGCGAAGTAGCCGCCCTCGGCCGGCGGCACGTACCCGCCCCCGATGAAGTGGTCGTACCGGTCCCGGTACGACACCACGCTGCCCTGCGCGCCCGGCGCCGCGTACCTCGCCATGTCCGCCCCTCCTCGCGTTGGTCGTGGGGCAGCAGCGTCGGGCGCACGACGTTGCAACCGCGTTGCACCCGAACGGATCAGCGTTTCGCTTGCCGCGACCGGCGCGGGCGGGTCATCCTGGTCGGGGAGGCGCCCATGCAACCGGACCCGCGACGGCTCGCGCACGTGCACGAGGCGGTGCTGAGCGGAGGCCGGGCGCACGAGGCGCGTCAGCTGATCCTGGAGTCGTGGCGGCGTTCGCTGGCCGCGCGCGTCGACCCGGACCGGCACGAACCGCCGGTGGTGCTCGACCCGGCCGAGGTCCTCGACCGGCGCGGCGCGCACCCGATCGCGGCGGCGCTGCCGGTGCTCCGCGAGACGTTGCTGGGCTTCGCCGACGAGGCGCAGCACGTCATGATCGTCACCGACGCGGACGGCAACATCCTGTGGTGCGAGGGCACGAACCCGGTGCGCTTCCTGGCCGAACGGGTGCGGCTGACCGAAGGCGCGTGCTGGGCCGAGGACGCCATCGGCACGAACGCGATGGGCACGGCGCTGGCGGTGGGCAAGCCGGTGACGGTGCACTCCGCCGAGCACCTGGTGCGGACCTACCACAGATGGACGTGCGCGGCGAGCCCGGTGCGCGACCCGGACACCGGCCGCACGATCGGCGTGGTGGACGTGAGCGGGCCGGTGAGCAGCACGCACCCGGCGCTGGTCGCGCTCGTCTCCGCCGCCGCCCGGTTGGCCGAGGGCCAGTTGCGGGCGCGGTCGGCGACCCGGGACGAGCGGCTGCGGTCGGTGAACATGCGGCACCTGATCGGCTTGCGCGGCGAGCCCGGCGCGTTGCTGAGCCCGAGCGGCCGGGTGCTGGCCGCCGAACCGCACGGCCTGCTGGAGACGCGGGTGGACGTGACCGGCGAGACCGTGCGGCTGGCCGATGGACGGGAAGCGCTCCTGGAGCCGTTGGACGAGGGGTATCTGCTCCGGGTGCCACGACGGGGCACGCGAAGACCCGTGCTGTCGCTGCGGTTCCTGGGTGACCCGAAGGGGTCGCTGGACGGTCGGGCGCTGCCGCTGTCGTTGCGGCACGCGGAGCTGCTGACGGCGCTCGCGCTGCACCCGCGCGGCCTGACCGCGGAGCGGTTGGCGCTGCACCTGTACGGCGAGCGCGGCAACCCGACGACCGTGCGGGCCGAGCTGCACCGGCTGCGCGCCCAGCTGGGCGGGGTGCTGCTGACCAGGCCGTACCGGCTGTCGGCGGACGTGCGCGGCGACTTCCTGGCGGTGCGCGACGCCCTGCGCGCCGGTGACGTGGGCACGGCCGCGGCGGCGTACCGGGGCGAGCTGCTGCCGCGGTCGGAGGCGCCGGTGGTGTGCGAGGAGCGGGAAGACCTGGCGGCGGCGTTGCGCCGGGGCGTGCTGGAGCGCGGCGACGTCGAGGCGCTGTGGGCGTTCGGCCTGGTCGCGGAGGACGTGACGGTGCTGGAACGCCTGGTCCGCCTGCTGCCCCGCACCGATCCGCGCCGCGAGGTGGCGGCCACGAGGTTGCGCAGGGCTCTCAATTAGCCTGATCACATGGGGTACTTCCGGCCGGGGGACGTGGCGTTGCGCCGCGAGGTGCTGCACGGCGAGCCGTGGGTGGTGACGCCGACGCGGGTCGTCGAGGACGGGCCCGACCTGCTCGTGGTGTTCACCGCGCCGGGCACCGAGTTCGGCTTCCACCCGCACCCGCGCACGCACCACTGGCAGGAGCTGGGCCGCACGCGCTGGAAGGGCATCGGCAAGCTCCAGCTGCACCGCCCCGGCGACGCCTACTCGGTCGACCTGTACTGGCAGGGTGACGACCGCCGCTTCGCGGGCTTCTACCTCAACCTCCAGGAGCCGTTCCGCCGCACCGCGCTCGGCTTCGACACGCTCGACCACGCGCTGGACTTCTGGGTGCCGGTCGAGGGCGACTGGCAGGAGCTGGACCGCGACGAGTTCGAGCAGATGGTCGCGGACGGCAAGTACGACGCCGCCGAGGCCGAGGGGATCCGGCGCACGGCCAAGGAGGTCGAGGCGATGCTGACGGCCGGCACGACGTGGTGGGACCCGGCGTGGGGCGCGTGGGAGCCGGACCCGGACTGGCCGGTCCCGGTGCTGCCCGCCGGCTGGGAGGACCACCCGCTGCCGTGAAGGTCGTCCCGCTCTCGCCGCAGACCCTCGTGGACGAGTTGGTCGGGCGTGTCGACGCGCTGCCCCGCACGACGTGGGCACGGGTGCTGGTCGACGGCGCCGTGCCGACCGAGCCGGGCAAGCTGGCGGACGCCCTGGTGGAGCCGCTGCGCGCGCTGGGACGCCCGGTGCTGCGGGTGTCGGCGTGGGACTTCCTGCGGCCCGCGTCCGTGCGGCTGGAGTACGGGCACGAGGACCCCGACTCGTTCCGCGACTCGTGGCTGGACGTCGGCGGCTTGCTGCGCGAGGTGCTGGAGCCGCTCGACCCCGGCGGGTCGGGGCGGGTGCTGCCGGCGTTGTGGAACGCGGCCGCGGACCGGGCGCACCGGGCCGAGTACGTGACGCTCGGCGCGGGTGGCGTGCTGCTGCTGGACGGCACCGTCCTGCTGGACAAGTGGCTGCCCGCGGAGCTGACCGTGCACCTGTGGCTGTCGCCGGGCGCGCTCGAACGGCAGCTGCCCGACGAGTGGCGGTGGACGCTGCCCGCGTACACCTCCTACGAGCCTCACGCCGACGTGACGGTGCGCTACGACCACCCCGCGCGGCCCGCCCTCGTGGGTAGAGTGGACTGAGATCCAGGGGGAGGTGGGGCAATGGCCAGGCTGCGGCTGCTGTTGGCGCTGTACCTGCCGGCCCTCTACGCCCTCACCCTGCTGAGCACGCCCACCGAGGTGCTGGCCGCCGTGACGGCCGTGGCTCTCGTCGTGCTGCTGCTCACCGCCACGCCGGTGGTGCAGGCCGCGCCCGCGTGGGTGCGATCGCTGTCGATCCGCGAGAAGTCGCTGCGCGCCGCGTTCCTGCGGCTGCGCGACCCCGACGCGGCGGGCCGTCCCCGTCCTCGAGCTCCGGGACTGGGCCTCAGCTCCTGAGGCCCGCAGTTCCCCTTGCTCTGAGGACGGAGTTCCCCCTTGTTCCACGCCCTGGGCTCAGCCCTGGCCGCGTTCGCCACGCCCGCCCTGGCCATCGTCGCCTTCACCGTCGTCGTGCGGCTGCTCATGCACCCGCTCAGCCGTGCCGCCGTGCGCGGCGAGAAAGCCCGCGCCGCGTTGGCGCCCGAGGTCCGCAAGCTGTCCGAGAAGTACGGCAAGGACCGGGTGAAGCTCCAGGAGAAGACCCTGGAGCTCTACCGGTCCAACGGCACGTCGATGCTGGCCGGCTGCCTGCCCGCGCTGGTGCAGGCGCCGTTCTTCATGGTGATGTACCGGCTGGTCACCACGCCGAACCCGCTGCTGGACGGCACGCTGCTCGGCGTGCCGCTCGGCACGAGCTGGTTCGGTGTCTGGGCGCACACGCCGGTGTTCCTGGCGCTGTTCGCCGTGCTCACCGGGGTCGCGTTCGCGACGTCGCGGTGGCAGGCGGCGGTCGCGCTGAGGAACGGCGGGCCGCAGCCGCCGTTCGCCGGGCTGCTGCGGCTCCTGCCGTTCGGGACCGTGCTGATCGCCGCCGTGCTGCCGCTGGCGGCCGGGGTCTACCTGGTGACGACGACTACCTGGACCCTGCTGGAGCGAGCGTTCCTGTACCGCGTAGTTCAGCTCCCGCCTCGTGCAGGTACTTCAGCACGTACCCGTACGACGTGAACAGGCCGCACTCGGCGTAGGACACCGACTGACGGTGGCAGAAGTCGCGGACCAGGGCCTGCGCCTTGCGCAGGTTCGGTCGCGGCATGCTCGGGAACAGGTGGTGCTCGATCTGGTAGTTCAGGCCGCCGAGCAGGAAGTCGGTGAACCAGCCGCCGGTGACGTTGCGGGAGGTCAGCACCTGCTTGCGCAGGAAGTCGAGCTGGTGGCCGGCCTGCAGCACCGGCATGCCCTTGTGGTTGGGCGCGAAGGAGATGCCCATGTAGACGCCGAACAGGCCCTGGTGCACCGCGATGAACACGACCGCCTTCAGCGGGGACATCAGCAGGAACACCGCGGTCAGGTAGACCACGACGTGCACGGCCAGCAGCGCGATCTCCAGCCGCCAGCTCTTGACGTCCCGGCGCACGGCGGCGGCGGTGCTGATGATGTGCAGGCTGAAGCCTTCGAGCAGCAGCAGCGGGAAGAAGAGGTACGCCTGGCGCTTGACGACCCAGCGGAAGAAGCCGCGCTTGCGCTCGGCCTGCTCGGCGCTGAACGCGAGGACGGCGATGTCGACGTCCGGGTCCTCGTCCTCGTGGTTCGGGTTGGCGTGGTGGCGGGTGTGCTTGCCCATCCACCAGCCGTAGCCGACGCCGATCAGCAGGTTGCCGAGCAGCAGGCCCATGGCCTGGTTGGCCTTGTGCTCCGCGAACACCTGCCGGTGGCCCGCGTCGTGCCCGAGGAACGCGATCTGGGTGAAGACGACGGCGAGCACGGCGGCCGGCACGAGCTGCCACCAAGAGTCGCCGATCAGCACCATCGCGACCCCGGTGAGGCCGAAGGCGGCCAGCACTGCGACCAGGAACGTGATGTAGAAACCGATGCGCCGGTCCAGCAGACCTTGCTGCTTGACCAACCTGGACAATTCAGCGAAGTCGCTGCCGCGGGCTTGGGTGCTCACTCCCGGAGGGTACGTCGCGACCGGTCGCCGGTTCAGCCCAGCCTGAGTTGCAACTGGGCGAACAACCGGAGCAGTGGGTCGTCGAGATCGAATCCGCCGACCTCCGCCGCACGTCGGAGGCGGTACCGGAGCGTGTTCGGGTGGACGTGCAGTTGCGCGGCCGCACGTTTGACGTCACCGAATTCGTCCAAGTAGACCAAAAGTGAACGGGCCAGTTCCCCATCGAGCTCCGCGAGTCGCGGATCCCGGATGCGCGGGTGGTCGGCCAAAAGCGCGAGGGTTTCACTGATCAACACCCGGGACCGGACGTCCTCGAGCGTCGCCACGTCGGCGTCGAGGTCGCGCGACATCGCGTCGAGCACGCGGTCGGCCTCGTCCCGGGAGACCATCACCTCGTCCATCGGCACGGCGGAGCCGATCGCGCCCTGCACCCGCAGGCCCATGTGCTTGCGCGCGGCGGCCACGATCTCCTTGGTCAACGCCAGCAGCGGCGCCTTCGGCGGCAGGTCGGTGAGCAGGGCGTACGTGCGACCGCTCTGCCGGCTGACGAGCGCGCTGCGCCGGTACGCGGCGGCGTGCACGGAGATCAGGCCGGTCATCTCGGCCCGGCGCAACTCGTGCTCCGTGCGGTCGGTGTGCTCCTGCCCGCGCAGCGCGAAGACGACGACCGCGGCGGGCTTGTCCGGGTCCGCGCCGATCTGCTCGGCGATCGCCTCGGCGTCCATCCGGCCGTCGAGCAGGGACGCGAGCAGGTTCTCCCGGAACGCGGCGGCGGGCTCGCGCTGCTGGACCAGGTGCAGGGCGGTGACGCGGGCCGCGCCCAGCAGGGCGCGTTCGGCCTGCTCGGCCAGCGGCGCGTCGCCCTCCTGCACCCAGATCGTGCCCAGCGGCTGCGTGCCCGCGTGGATGCCGACCGCGATGCGGCGGCGGATGCCCAACTCGGGGCGCTCGTCGATGCGGACGACCTCCTCGCCGGAGCGAAGGCGCTGGTAGACGCCCCACTCGCGGAGCATCTTGAGGTACGGCTCCGGCCCCTGGCGGCCGAGGATCGACAGCCGGCGCAGCTCGTCGACCTCGTCGGTGGAGCGGGAGTAGGCCAGCACCCGGCTGGCGGTGTCCTCGATGCTGACGATGCCGCCGGTCAGCGAGGCGATGGTCTGGGCGAGGCCGAACAGGTCGCCGAGCACCTCGCCCGCGCCCGCGTCGGCCGTCACGCGGGCGTTGCGCACGACGCCGCGGGCGAGCGCTTCGAGGTGTTCCCAGCGGACCTCGGGCCGCACGGCCAGCAGCGCCACGCCCGCGTCCGCCGCCGCCTGCCGCAGCACGGTCGACGGCGCGTCCACCTTGACCGCGACGGCCACCGCTCCCCCGGCGCCGGCGGCCCTGACCAGCGCCGACGCCGCCCGACCGCGGGCGCCGATGACGAGCGCGAGGTCGCCGGGCCGCACGTCGGGCGTGTCGTCGGGGTCGAGGATGACCACGTCGAGGACGTCGGCCTCCAGCCCGTGCGGCGCGACCTGGACCTCGACCAACGGATCGCCGAGCGCGATCAACACCTGCCGCAGGCTCATCTTTGTCCAGTTCCACAACGAGGGGTGACCAAGCCTAGACGCGCGGACAACGGGACGCATGGTTGGAAGTCCTACCGTTGGGTCAACCCCAACCCTGTGGTGAAGGAGCTGCTTGTGGATGCCGTGACCACGGTCCCCGCACCGGTGAACGAGCCCGTCCTCGGCTACGCCCCCGGCACCCCGGAGCGCGCGCAGCTGCAGGCGAAGTTGGCCGAGCTGGCCAAGGAGCCCACCGAGCTGACCCTCACCATCGGCGGTGAGCAGCGGGTCGGCGGCGGCGAGCGCTTCGACGTCGTGCAGCCGCACAACCACCGCGCCGTCCTCGGCACGCTGCACGGCGCCACCCGGCAGGACACCCGGGACGCCATCGCCGCCGCGAAGCAGGCCGCGCCCGCGTGGCGCGCGATGTCCTACGACGACCGCGCCGCGATCCTGCTGCGCGCCGCCGACCTGCTCGCGACCAAGTGGCGGGCCACGCTCAACGCGGCCACCATGCTCGGCCAGTCGAAGACCGCGATCCAGGCCGAGATCGACGCCGCCTGCGAGCTGATCGACTTCTGGCGCTTCAACGTCTCCTTCGGCCGACAGCTGCTCGCCGAGCAGCCGCGGTCGTCCACCGGCGTGTGGAACCGCACGGACCACCGCCCGCTGGAGGGCTTCGTCTACGCGATCACGCCGTTCAACTTCACCGCCATCGCGGGCAACCTGCCCACCGCGCCCGCCCTGATGGGCAACGTGGTGCTGTGGAAGCCGTCGCCGACGCAGAGCTTCGCCGCGCACCTGACCATGCGGCTGCTCGAAGAGGCCGGCATGCCGCCCGGCGTGATCAACCTGCTGCCCGGTGACGGCCTGGCCGTGTCCGAGGTGGCGTTGGCCGACCCGGACCTCGCGGGCATCCACTTCACCGGCTCCACCCGCACGTTCCAGCACCTGTGGGGCCAGGTGGGCGCGAACATCGCGAACTACCGCTCGTACCCGCGGATCGTGGGCGAGACCGGCGGCAAGGACTTCGTGCTGGCGCACCCGTCGGCCGACGTGGACGTGCTGCGCACCGCGCTGGTCCGCGGCGCGTTCGAGTACCAGGGCCAGAAGTGCTCGGCCGCGTCCCGCGCGTACGTCCCGCGCTCGGTGTGGAACCGGGTGAAGGACGACTTCCTGGCCGACGTCGAGTCGTTGACCATGGGCGACGTCACGGACCTGTCGAACTTCATGGGCGCGGTGATCGACCGGCGTTCGTTCGACAAGCTGTCGGGCGTGCTGAAGGCCGCGCACGCGGACGACCGGCTGGAGGTCGTGGCGGGCGGCACGGCGGACGACTCCGAGGGCTTCTTCGTGCGGCCGACCGTGCTGCTGGGCACCGACCCGGAGCACGAGGTGTTCACCACCGAGTACTTCGGGCCGGTGCTGGCGGTGCACGTGTTCGAGGACTCCGACTACGACACCGTGCTCAAGCAGATGGAGAGCGCCGCGCCGTACGCGCTGACCGGCGCGATCATCGCCCAGGACCGCGCCGCGATCGTGCACGCGCAGCACGAGCTGCGGTTCGCCGCGGGCAACTTCTACGTCAACGACAAGCCGACCGGCGCGGTCGTCGGCCAGCAGCCGTTCGGCGGCGGTCGGGCGTCGGGCACGAACGACAAGGCGGGCTCGGTGCACAACCTGCTGCGCTGGGTGAGCCCGCGCTCGATCAAGGAGACGTTCGCGGCTCCGACTTCCTACCGCTACCCGCACCAGGGGTGATCATGCTCCGCACCGCGCTGCTCGCCGCCTCGCGCTCCGGGGCCGTCCGCGAGCTCGTCGAACGCACGCCGCTGACCCGGCCGGTCGTCCAGCGCTTCATCTCCGGCGACGACGTGGCCGCGGCCGTCGCCACCACCGGCGAGGTGCTGGCCGACGGCCGGTACGTGACGCTGGACCACCTCGGCGAGGACACCCGAGACGCGGCGCAGGCCGCGGCCACCGTCGAGGCGTACCTCGACCTGCTGCGCAAGCTGGAGCTCGCCGGGCACACCGAGCGGGCCGAGGTGTCGGTGAAGCTGTCCGCGGTGGGCCAGTTCCTGCCCGTGGACGGCGAGAAGATCGCGTTGGAGAACGCCCGCCGCATCTGCGCGGCGGCGGGCGCGGTCGGCACCACGGTCACCCTCGACATGGAGGACCACACCACCACCGACTCGACCCTGGGCATCCTGCGCGAGCTGCGCGTGGACTTCCCGTGGGTCGGCGCGGTGCTCCAGGCGTACCTGAAGCGGACCGAGCAGGACTGCCGGGACCTGGCGCACGCCGGGTCGCGCGTGCGGTTGTGCAAGGGCGCGTACCGGGAGCCCGCTTCGGTGGCGTTCCAGGACAAGGCGGACGTCGACCGGTCGTACGTGCGGTGCCTGAAGGTGCTGATGGCGGGCGAGGGCTACCCGATGGTCGCCTCGCACGACCCGCGGCTGATCGCGATCGCGGGCGAGCTGGCCGGGGACCGGTCGCCGGACACCTACGAGTACCAGATGCTCTACGGCATCCGGCCGGACGAGCAGCGCCGCATCGCCGGCGCGGGCAACCGCATGCGGGTCTACGTGCCGTACGGCGACCAGTGGTACGGCTACTTCATGCGGCGGCTGGCGGAGCGCCCGGCCAACGTGGCGTTCTTCCTGCGCTCACTGGTCACCACGGGCTAGCCCGAGCCGCTGGTCGGTGACCTTCGCCAGGTCCACCCGGAACAACTTCGGGTGGGCCTGCGCGAGGTCGTGGTAGAGGTCGGCGGCCTCGTCGATCGCGGTCAACGCCTCGTCACGGCGGCCGAGCGCGGCGTAGCGCCTGCTCAGCCGGTCGAGCGCGCCGGCGAGCTGCGGCGTGCAGTCGTGGTCCTCGGCGGCGACGACCCGGCACAGCTCGACGGCTTCCCGGGACGCGGTCAGGGCGTCCTCGGGCCGACCCACCGCCATGCAGCGCAAGCTCAAGTCCCCCAACGCGTCCGCGAGCGCGGGGCGGTGTTCGGTCGGGTCCTCTTCGGCCAGTTCGCGGTAGAGGGCGACCTCCTCGCGTGCCGCCGCCAGGGCTTCCTCGTGCAGCGACGCCAGGGCCGCGCGGGCGGCCAGCAGGCCGTGCAGCTCGGCGCGTTCGAGCCGGTCCTCGGCGTCCCGCGCGAGGGTCCGGGTGAGGATGGCGGGCAGCGGGTCGCCGTGGAAGCGGGGGTCGTCGAAGACGCGGCGGGCGATCGCCCTGGCCGGTGCGGGCCACTCGGCGAGGATCCTCAGGGTCGCGCCGGTGGCGGTGTCCGCGAGGTCCGGGTGCGTGGTGAACAGCTCCTCGGCGCGGCGGCGCGCGTGCGGCAGGCGTCCGGCGGCGCGGAGCAGGAGCTCCAGGGCTTCCGGCGTGCGGTGGGGGCTGATCCGGTCGTCCAGCAGCGTGACGGCCAGCGCGTCCTCCGCGAGCCGGCCGCGGGTCGGTGGCGGCTCGACGGGTGAGCCGTGCACGGCGGTGAGGGCGGCCAGGTGCAGGTCGTGCAGCGTCGGCACGTCCGGCGGTGGCGTGGTCGGGATCGGGAGGCCCAGGGCGTAGGCGAAGTGGGCGCAGGCGGTGGCGAAGGACGTCTCGTGCTCGTCCGGGTGGGCGGTGACGGCGAGGTCCGCCGTGTGGCAGCCGCGGTCGGCGGCGCGTTGCCGGTGGGCGGACCACCACCAGCCCGTGGTCCGGGCGACCAGCAGCACGCGGGGGTGTCGGGGGTCGAGGTGGTCCACGAGGTCGGCGTCGTCCACGACCAGGACGTCCGAGCCCGCCGCGAAGTGCCTCGCCAACCGGGTCTTGCCGACGCCCGCCGGACCGTGCAGGAGGAGGACGGAGCACGCGTCGTCGCCATCCCGCCACCGCGCCAGTTCGGCCAACTCGTCCACGCGCCCGTGGAACGGCACCACCTCGTGCCGCGGATCCAGCAGCTCACCGGGCGACAGGGTGCGGTCCACCGGCCCATCCTGCTCCCCGCCTCGCGCCACGATCAGGTGACCGGCCACTCCTCTCCCCGCGAGGTCGCGTCGACCGCTCACCACCTCCCCCGCGAGGTCGCGTCGGTCGCTCACCACCTCCCGCGAGGTCGCGTCGACCACTCACCACCTCCCCCGCGAGGTCGCGTCGGTCGTTCGCGTCCTCATTCCCGGCGATCACGCTCTTCGATCGTCGGGAATCAGGACGCGAACGACCGACTTCCAGGCGACCTCGCCCGCGACGCCGGAGGCGGCGCAATCCAACACTGTCGGTGCTGTCCTACACAATCAGAGCCATGCTCATCGCTCTGGTGTCGGACGGCGGGAACGCGGGGCGGTTCCGCGTGCTCTCCGATGCCGGGGTGCCCGAAGGACCCGCGGTGGCGACGGCGGACCTGGCGGCGGCGGTGTCGGATCTGGAGGACCGGCACAGACCCCGGTGGCTGTGGGCGGAGACGGCGGAGGTCTACCCCGACCTGCTGGCACGCGGGGTGCGCGTCGAGCGGTGCCAGGACCTGGCGCACGTCGAGTACCTGCTGCTGGCCTACCAGGGGCGGCACGGCGAGCCGCGTGGCCTCGGCGCGGCCATCGCCCGGCTGCGCGGGCTGCCGGTGCCGCAGGACCACGGGCCGCGCAAGCGCGACGCCCAGCCGACCCTGTTCGAACCCGAGCAGCAGCGGCTGCCCGGCGACGCCGACCCGCTCGACGCGGTGATCGCGGTGCACGTCGAGCAGCAGCGGCTGGTCGCCACGCTCGCGCACGCCGACCGCTTGCGGCTGCTGTTCGCGGCCGAGTCGGCCAGCGCGTTGGCCGCCGCCGAGATGACGCACTTCGGCCTCCCGTGGCGGGTGGACGTGCACGAGGAGTTGCTGGTGGACACGCTGGGACCGCGTCCGGCCAACGGCGTGCGCCCGGCCCGGCTCGCCGAGCTGGCCGACCGGATCACGGCGGCGTTCGGCGGCAAGCAGGTCAACCCCGACCACCCGCCGGGCATCGTGCGCGCGTTCGCCCGGGAGGGCATCGACGTGCCGTCGGCCCGCGCGTGGGTGCTCAAGGACGTCGACCACCCGGCCGTCGAGCCGCTGCTGGAGTACAAGGAACTTGCCCGGCTGTGGGTGGCGCACGGCTGGACGTGGCTGGACGCCTGGGTGGCGGACGGGCGGTTCCGGCCGGACTACGTGGTCGGCGGCGTGGTGTCCGGGCGGTGGGCGACGCGGGGTGGCGCGGCGTTGCAGATCCCGCGCACGCTGCGCACGGCGGTGCGGGCGGATCCGGGGTGGAAGCTGGTCGCGGCCGACGCGGCGCAGCTGGAGCCGCGCGTGCTGGCGGCGTTGTCGAACGACCACAAGTTCACCGAGGTCTCCTCGGACGACGACCTCTACACGACGTTGGCCGCGGAGGCGTTCGACGGCGACCGGGGCAAGGCGAAGCTCGCCATGCTGTCCGCGATGTACGGCGGCACGGGCGGTGGCGCCGGTCCGGCGATGGCGGTGCTGCGCCGCCGTTTCCCCGAAGCCGTCGGGTACGTGGAGGCCGCCGCGCTGGCGGGCGAGCAGGGCCGGATGGTCCGCTCCCGGCTGGGCCGCACGAGCCCGCCGCCGTCGGCCGCGTGGCACGAGACGACCGGCAACGCCGACGACGGTGAGGACGCGGTGCGGCAGTCGCGGCGGGCGGCGCGGGACTGGGGCCGGTTCACCCGCAACTTCGTGGTGCAGGCCAGCGCGGCGGACTGGACGGCGGCGTTGCTCGGTGTGCTGCGGCGGCGGCTGCACCAGTCGGCGCCGGGCGCGCACCTGGTGTTCTTCCAGCACGACGAGGTGCTGGTGCACTGCACGCAGGAGCAGGCCGAGGTGGTGTGCGCGGAGGTGACGGCGGCGGGCGAGGAGGCGTCACGGCTGGTGTTCGGCGCGACACCGGTCCGCTTCCCGCTCAAAGCCGTGCCGGTCGACTCCTACGCCGACGCGAAGTAGCGGCTATTGCGCCGTTCGGCCCCTTGATCGATCTTCATGAGAGCGCTCTCATGAGTCGGAAGGCAATTTGTTGTCGTGCCGAACGCTAGAGGACAGTGACAAGGAGGTCACCGCTCATGGAGTTCAGCCCGAGCAGACGACGACGCGTCCTCGCGACCGCTGCCGCCCTGATCACCGCCGTGCCGCTGGCGGTCGTCGCCACGATGTCGGCCAACGCCTCGGTGCCGTCCACCCCGCCGGGTTGGACCTTGCAGTGGAGCGACGACTTCAACGGCGCCGCGAACACCCTGCCGTCGTCCTCGAACTGGATCTTCGACCTCGGCCACGGCTACCCCGGCGGTCCGGGCAACTGGGGCACCGGCGAGATCCAGAACTACACCAACAGCACGAACAACATCAAGCTCGACGGCTCGGGCAACCTGCGCATCACCGCCCTGCGCGACGGCTCGGGCAACTGGACGTCCGCCCGCATCGAGACCCAGCGGTCCAACTTCAAGCCGCCCGCGGGCGGCAAGCTCGCCATCGAGGGCCGCATCCAGATGCCCAACGTCACCGGCCAGGCCGCACTCGGCTACTGGCCCGCGTTCTGGGCGCTCGGCTCGCCGTACCGGGGCAACTACTGGAACTGGCCCGCCATCGGCGAGTTCGACATCATGGAGAACGTCAACGGCATCAACTCCGTGTGGGGCGTGCTGCACTGCGGCGTGAACCCGGGCGGGCCGTGCAACGAGACCAACGGCCTCGGCGCGAGCCGCGCGTGCCCCGGCTCGACGTGCCAGTCGGCGTTCCACACCTACCGGTTCGAGTGGGACGACGGCGCCAAGGCGCTGCGCTGGTACGTGGACGGGCAGCAGTTCCACACCGTCACGCAGGCCCAGCTGGACGCGACCACGTGGAACAACATGACCAGCCACGCGGGCTACTTCCTGCTGCTGAACCTGGCCATGGGCGGCGCGTTCCCCAACGGCGTGGCGGGCTTCGGCACGCCGACCTCGGCCACCCAGTCCGGGCACTCGTTGGTCGTCGACTACGTCGCGGTGTGGTCGGCGGGCGGCGGCACGCAACCCACGACCACGACCACCACCCAGCCCGGCGGCAGCGGGTGGGACGCGTTCAGCGACATCCAGGCCGAGCAGGCCACGTCGCGGTCCGGCGGTTCGATCGTGTCGGGTGACGGCGGGCAGGCGGTGGCGCAGCTGGGCAACGGCAACTCGCTGCGGTTCTCCGGCGTCCGGTTCGGCTCGCGCACCGCGACGCAGTTCGTCGCACGGGTCGCGTCCGGCGCGTCCGGCGGGGTGAGCGGGCTGGTCGAAGTGCGGCTGGACAGCCCGACCGCGGCGCCGATCGGCAGTTTCGCCATCGCCGACACCGGCGGCTGGCAGAGCTGGCGGACGGTGCCCGCGAACATCTCGGGCGTCACCGGCACGCACGACGTCTACATCACGTTCACCAGCGGCCAGCCCGCGCCGTACGTGAGCGTGAACTGGATCCGCTTCGGCACGTGAGGGCTCGTGGCGGGTCGCGCATGCCTCCTCCTGCGCGGCCCGCCACTACCATCTGTGCACGTGTACGCGGAACGCCCGTTCCCCGGTCTGGTCTGCGCGTGGCGCCGGACCACGACGTCGGCCGCGCCCGGCCTGGTCGTGCCGGACGGGTGCACCGACCTGATGTACTCGTCGGGGACGGGCGAGGTGTTCGTGGCCGGGCCGGACACGGTCGGGCACGTGACGCGGTCGAGGCCGGGCACGTTGTTCGGCGTCCGGTTCGGTCCCGGCGTGGGGCCCTCGGCGTTCGGCGTGCCCGCGGTGGAGCTCCGCGACCAGCGCGTTGCGCTGTCGGAGCTGTGGGGTGCGTCGGCTCGACTGGAGGACGCCCTCGGCGCGGCCGAGGACCCGTGCCAGGTGCTGGCGTCGGCCGCCCTGGCCCGGTTGCGGGAGACGCCGCCGGATCCCGTGGTGGGCGTCATCGCGTCGTCCTCGGGGAGCGTCGGCGACCTGGCCTGGTCGCTGGGGCTCAGCACCCGGCAGCTGCACCGGCGCAGCCTGGCCGCGTTCGGCTACGGGCCCAAGGTGCTGCACCGCGTGCTGCGGTTCGACCGCGCGGTGAAGCTGGCGTGGCGGGGCGTGCCGTTCGCCGACATCGCCCACCGCACCGGGTACGCCGACCAGGCGCACCTGTCGCGCGAGGTGCGGGAGTTGGCGGGCGTGCCGCTGGGTCAGCTGATCCGGTCGTAGGCGCGCAACGCCTGCAACGCCTTGATGGTCACGATCGGTCGCCACTCGTAGGTGGTCACGGGCGTCCACGCGGCCCAGGGGAACGTCCAGCCGCCGTCGTCCTGCTGCTGTGCCGCCAGGGCGTCGAGGTCGGCGTTCACCTCGTCGTCGCTGAACCACCTCCGGGCCAGGCTGTCCGGTGTGGGCGCGTAGTCGTGCGGCTTGTGGGTCTCCCCTTCCGCGTACCCCTCGTGCGCCTTGCCTCCGCCGACGTCCACCAGTCCTTGCTCGCGCACGAGCTTCCCGAGCCGCTCGGCCTCCCGTTCGGCCCTCGGCCGGTCGGGCACGTGGTCGAGGAAGCGGACGCAGGCGGCGGCCTCGTACGGGTGGGTCTTGGTGAGTGCTTCGAGGTGCCGCCGGCAGAACTGCGTGGCGCCGTCCAGCCAGGCGTGCTCGACGCCCATCTTGTGCAGGACACCCGCCAGCAGGGCCGTGACCAGGAGGTCGCTGTCACCGGAGGGCTGCCACCACGGCGCCCGCAGGTCGTCGTGCCCGGTGTCCAGGCAGTTGGGCACGCCGCCGTCCGCGTGGGTGATCGTGGTCAGGAAGTCGCACGCGCGCTCGGCGTGCTCGGTCACGCCGACCTCGTCGAGCAGCGACAACGCGGTGTAGGTGTGCAACGGCTGGCTCTCCGGGCCGCGTCCGTCGGGCTCCAGGGCGTGCCCGAAGCCGCCGTCGTCGTTGCGGTAGGCCAGCACGGCGGTCGCGACGGCCTCCCCGGGCCCGTCGTCGAAGAGGTGCGCGAACCGCCGTTGCTCGAGGACGCGTGCGTTGAGCCAGATGAAGGAACGTGCTGCTTCGATCATGCCACCGACGGTATGCCCGCCGAGGTCCCGCGGTCTTGAACGGATCGGACGTCCATCCCCCGGCAGGAGTAACCGTTCCGATAGCTCCATCGTGGCCGAGGCCCTGTGCCATCATCACCTCGGGGCAGTTCAGCGTGAGGGGAGCACGAACGATGTTGGACGCCGGTGGCGGCGGGGGTGCCAAGCAGATCGGGTTCTTGGCGGACACTGTGTCCGCCGGACCAGCGGGTGCGGGGCTGGTGGCGAGCCAGACGCGCTTCAGCGTCGATCCGGAGCAGGCGCAGAAGCTGATCAACGGCTTGGCGGATGCGCGCGACCAGCTACAAGTGCTGTTCGACACCACTGCGAGGTCCGTGTTCACCGGGCCGCCCGGCAAGGACCCGTACAGCGAGTCGGCGGCAACGACGATCAAACAGACCGCCGGACCCGACCCCGGCGGCTACAGCTGGGCCAGCTCGAAGGCGATCGACGCCCTCAACAGTACGATCCAGAGCATCCAAGCCTCCCTGGACACCTACAAGAACCAGGATCAGGCCACCGCCGACGCCTTCACCGGCGGAGGGACTCAGTCGTGAGGCGAGCAACGCTGCTAATCCTGTCCGCGACGATCCTCATGGTCGCGTCGGGTTGTACGACCGAGAACGGCGGCACCCCGTCGCCGCAAGGGACCACTGGCACCACCGCGGCAGGGACCACGACGTCGGCGGCAGCGGGCGAGGTCCCGGCCATCAGCGGCCCGGAGTTGGACCTCACCAAGTTCGACGGCCCTTGCGCGTTGTTGAAGGACGATCAACTCTCCGCCCGCGGCGTGACCAAGGCCGGCATCGAAAGCACGGACCACACCGGCACGAACTGCCAGTGGTACCCGGACGACCGCGCGCTCGGCACGAGTTTCGTCGTCGCGCTGCTGGACAAGGCCAAGGGCCTCGACGGCGTCTACGCCAACCGGGAAGAACTCACGGTGTTCAGGCCGACCGAGATCGCCGGCTACCCGGCGGTCAACACCGACTTGACCGATGCCGCCCACGGCTCGTGCACGACCGCTGTCGGTGTGGCCGAGGGCGACGGCTTCGCGGTGCAGGTCCGGGTGAACGACAAGAAGCTGCCCGGGTACACCGACCCGTGCTCCGTGTCCAGCGAGATCGCGGAAACCGTGGTCGGGAACCTGAAGGGGTAGGACATGGCCGGTGATGTCGACAGCGACGGCATGGGTCTGCTCAACATGTGCGTCGCCCCGGAGCAGATCTACCGCTGGTTCCAGGAGGGCAAAGGTCCCGACCAGACCACGGACGCCAGCCGCGACGCGTGGACGGGGATCTCCACCGGCCACTCCCAGATCAGCGAGTTGATCAACGCGGCGGTCAAGGCGTCCGGCGCGGTGTGGGAAGGAGCCGCGGGCGACGCGGCCCGCGCAAACACCACGCCGTTGGCCAGTTGGTCGGACTTGACCAGCGAGCTCGCCACGACCGCGGGCGACAACACGGGCGAGATCAGCCGTGCGTTCCGCGAGGCCAAGGACAACGTGCAAGAGCCCGTCCCGGTGCCGGACAAGCCCTGGTACAACAGCGTGATCCCCTGGGACACCGACTACGACAACGCGGTCGAGCAGAGCCAGCAGGTCAACACGCACAACGTCCAGGTACTGGAGCGCTACGGCAGCTCCACGACCTCGGCCAGCGCCTCGATGCCGTACTTCCCCGAACCCGGCGAGATGAACGGGAGCGTCGAGAAAGAGGAAAAGCGCACCCCGCCGGTCAAGGAAGAGTTCAACAACAACACGAACAACACCAACAACAACACGAACACGAACACGAGCACCAGCAGCAGCACCACCAACACGGGCACGACGAAGCCGTCGTGGAGCGAACCGCCGTACATCACGCCGCCCGGTACGAACGACAACACGACCAAGCCGTCGTGGGTGCAGCCCGACCCCAACGGGCCCAAGCCCGACATCGGGTACCGGCCGCCGCCGCTGCCGCCCGACTCGCGGTTCCCGTCCGACCCGCGGTTGCCCTATGACCCCCGGTTGCCGTACGACCCGCGCAACCCGAACGACCCCCGCAACCCCAACCACCCGAACAACCCCAACAACCCGCGCAACCGCGTGCCGGGTACGCCGCCGGGCAACCCCGGCCTGCCCGGTGGTGGCCGCGGGGGCGGTGGAGGCGGCGGTGGCGGTGGCGGTGGAGGCGGTGGAGGCGGCGGCATGGGTGCCGGCCGGATCCCCGGCATGGGCGGACCCGGCGGCATGGGCGGCGGGTTCGGGCCCGGCGGCGCGGCCGGCGTCATGGGGCACGGTGAGGGCCGCGGTGGCTTCGGGCCCGGTGGCGCGGGCGGGTTCGGGCCCAGTGGTGGCGCGGCTGGTGGTCGCGGTGGCCCCGGTGCCGGCGCCATGGGCGGCATGGGCGCCGGTGCGGCCGGTGGTCAGGGTGAAGAGGACAAGGAGCACAAGGCCGCCTCGTACCTCCAGGAGACCGAGGACATCTTCGGTGACGGCACGATGGTGGCCCCACCGGTCATCGGTGAATAGCTGGAACAGGGGGGAACGTGCTGCGCACCAGGGTGGCCATCCCGGTCGTCGCGCTCTACAACGCCTGGCAGGCCGAAGGTCTGCCGACGCTGCACAACGCGCTGCTGACCCAGGTCGACTTCGACGAGGACCAGCTCGCCGAGGGTGACGTCACGGTGCTGGCCGACCTCGCCCGTCGCGGTTGGGCCGAGCTGGAACGGCTCGGCCTGGCCCGCGGTCGGCAGGTGCACGCCGACCTCGGCCGGTCGCTGCGCCTGATCGCGGACGCGAGCGTCGAGTACTACGCGTTCTTCAACCAGGGCGACGACGATACCCGCACCGCGCTGGTGGCGCAGTCGGGTGACGAGGCGCTGCGCGTGGTGCTGCGGGCGGACAAGCACTTCGTGCTGGAGCCCGTCCGGGCCGAGGACGTGGTGCAGTCCCTGGTGTCCGCGCTGCCGGAGGCGAAGCCGGGACGCGGCGGCGTGCTCTCGCTGCCCGCCGACGCGCTGAACGACAAGCCGCGCCAACCGCGGCCGGACGAGGACGGCGGGTCGTTCCTGCAGGCCAGCCGGCCGACCGGCGCGCACGTGACCGAGGTGCAGCAGGTGCGCAAGCTGCTCGCCGAGCAACGCACCGGCGGCGGCCAGCTGTACGCCGCACGACGTGACCGCTTCGGGCGCAAGCAGCGGTGCGCGGCGCCGTTGACGTACTTCGACACGATCACCGGCCGCTACCTGTCGGCGAAGACGACCGGCGGCGACGGCACGCCGTGGATCACCGTGCAGCCGGCCGACTTCACCACCTTGCAGAACCGGTTGCGGCAGCTCAGCGCCGACGCAGCGCCTCGCGGTTGAGCTCGGCCGGGCTGCGGTGCCCGGACAGGCCGAGGGTCAGGTCGAAGTCGGCGAGCAGGCTGCGCAGCACGTGCCGCACGCCGACCTGACCGCCGTGCGCCAGGCCGTAGGCGAACGGACGGCCGACGAGCACCGCCTTCGCGCCGAGCGCCAGCGCCTTCACGATGTCCGAACCGCTGCGGATGCCGGAGTCGAACAGCACCTCGACCTGCTCGCCGACGGCGTCCGCGATCTCCGGCAGCACCTCCAGCGACCCGACCGCGCCGTCCACCTGCCGCCCGCCGTGGTTGGACACCACGATGCCGTCCACACCCGCGTCCACGGCCTTGCGCGCGTCGTCGGGGTGCTGGATGCCCTTGAGCACGATCGGCCCGTCCCAGTGCTCGCGCAGGAACGACAGCTGGTCCCACGACTTGTCGGTGCCGGTGAACAGCTGCACCCACCGCAGGATCGCCATCGGCAGGTCCTCTTCGGGTGACGCGGCGAGCCCGGCCCGGAACGCCGGGTCGGAGAACGGGATCGCCGTGCCGACGCCCCGCAGGAACGGCAGGTAGGACTGGTCGAGGTCGTGCGGTCGCCACGCGAGCGTCCACGTGTCGAGCGTGACGACCAGGACCCGGTACCCGGCCTTGCGCGCCCGGTCCAGGATGCTCGCGGCCACGTCCGGGTCGTTGGGCCAGTAGAGCTGGAACCAGCGCGCCGCGTCACCGGCGGCCTCGGCGACCTCCTCGATCGTGTGCGAGGCCGCGGTGGACAGCACGAACGGCACACCCAGCTCCGCCGCCGCACGCGCGGTCGCCAGTTCGCCGTCCGGGTGCAGGATCGACTGCACGCCGACCGGCGCCAGCAGCACCGGCGCGGGCAGGTCCGTGCCCAGCAACGACGTCCCGAGGTGCCGCTCGGTGGCGTTGGTGAGCATCCGCGGCACGATCCGCCAGTCGTCGAACGCCTCCCGGTTCGCCCGGGCCGTGGCCCCACCGCCGGCCGCACCCGCCACGTACCAGAACGGCCCCGGCCCGAGCCGTTCCCGGGCGGACGCCTCCAGCGCTTCGGGATCCGTGGTGAACGGCGGCACGTTCCCCGCCAGACCTTGGAGGTAGATCTCGTTCTGGTACGCGGCGAATCCGGTCATGAGGACACCTTGCTACACGAACAGGCGTTTCGGCAGCAGCCAGGTCAGCCGGTCCGAGCGCAGCACGGCCAGCGGACCCACCACGGCCAGCAGCAGGACGTAGCCCGCGACGAAGGGCGCGACGCGCGAGTCCAGGCCCGCCGCCACCGCCATCGCGGCCAGGACCAGGGAGAACTCGCCGCGCGTCAACACGGTCAGGCCGATGTCCACCGCCTGCTGCCGGTCGAACGAGTGCAGCTTCGCGGCGAACAGGCCGGCGCCCAGGTTCAGCACGATCGTCACCGCGACGGCCGCCAGGATCGGCAACGCCACGGTGCCCACGGCGCGGGGATCGATGCTCAGACCGAAGATGAAGAAGAACAGCGCGCCGAAGGCGTCCCGCAGCGGCAGCACCAGCTTGTGCACGCGGGGCGCGACGCCGGAACCGCCGAGCACCGCGCCGACCATGAACGCGCCGATCGCGTCGGACACCCCGAGCTCGTGCGCGACCGCCGCACCCGTCACCGCCACGCCGACGAAGCACACCACGAGCAGCTCGTCGTCCGCCGAACCGAACAGCCTGGTCACCACCCGGCCGCCCCAGCGCGCGATCGCCGCCAGCACCAGCAGGAACGCGAACGCCTTGCCGAAGCCCACCAGCGCGGACACCCCGGACGTGCCGCTGAGCACGGGCTGCAGCACGGCCAGGTACAGCGCGAGGAACACGTCCTCGATCACGATGATGCCCATCACCAGCCGTGACTCGGGGTTGCGCAACCGCCGTGCCTCGACCAGCAGTTTCGTCACGATCGCCGACGACGAGATGCCGATCGCGCCGGCGATCACCAGCGCCTCGCGCGTGCCCCACCCCAGCGCGAAGCCGAACGCGAGCCCGCCGCCGATGTTGAGCACCAGGTACCCCGCGCCCGCCAGCGCCAGCCGTCGACCGCCCGACACCAGGTCGTCCACCGAGAACTCGAGGCCGAGGTAGAACAGCAGGAACACCAGGCCGAGGCTGGACAGGACGGCCATCTCGCCGGGATCGTCCACAAGGGACAGACCGGGCGTGTGCGGCCCGAACAGGATGCCCGCCACCATGAACAGCGGGATCGTCGGCAGTCCGATCCGGACGCCGGCGCGCGCGATGACGCCCGCGGCGAGGAACGCCCCACCGACCGCCAGCAACGCGTGGCCGCTGCTCACCGGTCCTCCAGCACGATCGCCACCGGCGCCGCGGTCAACACGGTCGAGACCGTGCCGGCGACGAGCCCGATCAGCAGCGCGGTGGAGAAGTCGGCCAGCGAGCCGTCACCGAGCACCAGCAGCGCGGCCAGCACGAACAGCACGCCGATACCCGTGTTCACCGTCCGCGGCAGGGTTTGCAGCACCGCCGAGCTCATCACCTCCGGGAACGGCACCCGCGTCCGCCGCAGCTCGCGCACCCGGTCGAACACCACCACCGAGTCGTTCACCGAGTACCCGATCACGGTGAGCAGCGCGGCCAGGAACACGCCGTCGGCCGTCTTGCCCAGCCACGCGAACGCGCCGACCAGCACGACCACGTCCGTGACCAGCGCGACCACGGTGGCCACGCCGAGCCGCCAGTCGAACCGCACGGCCAGGTAGACCAGCTGCGCGGCCACCGCGATGGCCAGCGCGATCAGCGCGTTGCGCCGCAACTCCGAGCCGAGGCTGGGGCCGATCAGCTCGTTGCTGACCTGCTCCGCACCACCGGTCGCGCGGTCCACCGCCTCACCCACGCGCACGGCGGCGGCCGAGTCGATCGGCCCCGTGCGCACCGAGACGCCGTCCGAGCCCGAGCTCACCACGACCGCGTCACCGAACCCGGCGGAGGCCAACTCCGCCCGCACCCGACCGGTGTCCACCGAGGACGCCGTGAACTCCAGCATCCGACCGCCGGTGAACTCCACGCCCAGCTCCAGCCCGCGCAGGACCACCCCGCCGACGGCCGCCAGCAGCACGAGCCCGGCCGCGAGCAGCCACCGCCGGGGCCGCCGGAACAACGTGATCCCGCGCGAGGTCAGCCACGTCCGCACCCGCCCCAACGTGTGCAGCCCGCTCCACTCAGGCCGCCGTTGCAGCAACGGCATCACCAGCTGCAACAGCACCCGGCTCAGCACCAGGGCGCTGAACAACGACGCCAGCACACCGATCGACAACGTGACGCCGAACCCCTTCACCGGACCCGTGGCCAGCCAGAACAGCAGCCCGGCGGCCAGCAACGTGGTCACGTTCGAGTCCGCCACCGCGCTCAGCGCGCCGCGGAAGCCCTGGTCCACCGACCTCGGCAGGCGTTTGCGCCGCGCGTACTCCTCCCGCGACCGCTCGAACACCAGCACGTTCGCGTCCACCGCCATGCCGATGGCCAGCACGAACCCGGCCAACCCGGGCAACGTCAACGTCGCGCCGATCGCCAGCATCGCCGCGTACGCCAAGGCCGCGTAACCACCCAGCGCCAGCACGGCCACGAGCCCCGCCAGCCGGTACACGAACACCAGGAACAGCCCGGTCAACGCCACGCCGATGATCGCCGCACGGGCGCTGGCCTCGATCGCCTCCGCGCCGAGCGTCGGACCGACGGTCCGCTGCTCCACCACCTCCACCGGCACGGGCAGCGCGCCGGACCGGATCACCAGCGCCAGCTCCTCCGCCTCGGCCTGGCCGAACTGCCCGGTGATCGACGTGCTGCCGCCGATCATGCCCGTGCCGCACACCACCGACGGGTCGACCTGGGGCGCGGACACGACCGAACCGTCCAGCACGAACGCCACCCGCCGCTTCGGGTCGCCCGGCGGTGAGCACGCGGCCTCGGCGGTCACCCGCTGCCACGCCTGCGGCGCGTCGCCCTGGAAGTCGACGCCGACCAGGTAGCCGACGCCCTGCGGGTTGGGGGTGGCGCGGGCGTCCTCGATGCCCTCGCCGGTCATCACGACCTCGCCGAGGCCGACCGCGTCGCCCTCGGGCGTGGGCACGTCGCCGAGCCCGGTCACCGGCTGCACGCGCAGCTGGGCCGTGCGGCCGAGCACCTCGATGGCCTCGGTCGGGTCCTGCACGCCGGGCAGCTCCACCACGATGCGGTGGTCGCCGGACCGGGCCAGCACGGGTTCGGCCACGCCGAGCTCGTCGACCCGGCGGCGCAGCACCTCCATCGCCCGGTCGGTGGCGTCGGAGGTGGCCTCGGACGGGGTTTCGAGCACGATCTGGGTGCCGCCGCGCAGGTCGAGGCCGAGGCGCGGTTGGACGGTGAGCAGGGTGAACGCGGACGCGGCGAGCACGCCGAGGGCCAGCAGCCCACGGACGACAAGAGCTCGCCGCGCACTGGGGCGCGGCATGGCGAAGAGACCTCCGGATGAGGTGAACGGGTGGGTTCAGCTACCGGGGGACCGGGGCGGTGCGCGTTCGCCGAGCGGGGTCTGGCCGTTGCGCTCGGGGGTGCGGTGGGTCGGGTCGACGACCCGCACCCGCACCTGTGGCGCGGGAGTGACGTGCACGGCGGGCTGGACGCCGTCCAGCGGCTGGCCGACGTGCACCTGCACGGGGTGCGCGGCGTTCGTGCCGCGGGTGGCCGTGCCGGGGAGGTGGGCGGCGTCCACGGTGGACGAGACGGCGGCCACGGCGGCGGTCGTGCTCGGGCCGGGTCCGGACACGACGAAACCCGCGATCAACGCCAGGATCGCGAGCAGCGCGCGTCGGGTCATCGGCCTCCTTCCCGACGTCCAGGTTAGCGGCCTCCGGCGAGCACCACGACGGCTCCGCCGAGCAGGGCGCACAGCCACGCGATCACGAGCGGCTGCATCGTCGTGGCCCCTAGGAGGAGTGCCACCGCCCAGCCGGCGAGGACCACCGCGGCCAGGCCGAACATCGTCGTGACGAAGGCCACCTTGGGCCGGTGCAGCGGCAGTCGCAGCAACGCCCGCCGCACGCCGCCCCGGGCCTTCAGCAGCACCAGTCCCACGATCATCAGGCAACCCCCGACCAGCAGCCCGGTGAACCAGCCCAGCATCGGCGTCGGCTTCGGCATGCCGGCCAGCAGCAGCACGAGGCCGCCGGCGACGAGCAGCGCGGCGAGCCGGGACAGCGCGGGCCAGACCAGGACGTGCGCGGCGTGCAGGGCTTCACCGGACGGCGGCGGCACGGGCGCGCCGCCGCGCTTGCGCCGCACGGTGGCGAGGTTCGCGCGCACGTCGTCGTCGCCCGGGTCGAGGCGCAACGCGGTGCGGTAGGCGCGTTCGGCGGTGCCCCAGTCGCGCACGCGCAACGCGGAGTCGCCGAGCACCTGGAACGCGCGGGCCTCCGTCGGCGCGAGGTGCGCGGCCTCCCGCGCCACCTCCACGGCCTCGCGCTGCCCGTCGGGGCTGTCGGCCAGCACTTCGGCCAGCACCACCTGGCACCGCCAGTCGCCGGGCTTGCGGCGCACGCACTCGCGGGCCGCGACCACCGCTTCGGTGTGCCGGCCGAGTTCGCTCAACGCCAACGCGGTCAGCCGCTGCGCCCACGCCGGGTCGCCGTCGAGCACCAGGGCCCGCTTGGCGGCGCTCAGCGCCGGGTCGGGCTCGCCGGCGTCGAGGTAGGCGGCGGCCAGCCGGCACCACGCCTCACCGTGCAGCGGGTTGGCCGCGAGGGCCGGCTGGAGCAGGTCGATCGCCTGGCGCGGCAACCCGCGGGCGGTCAACTCGGCGGCACGCACCACGACCGCGGCGATCGGCTCCGACATGGTCCACATGGTCGCAGGCCGACGAGGCTTGCACTATCGGGTGACGGGCCGCCCCCTCGACCACGGCCCGTCACCCGATCTCCCCCTCAGGCGACGGCCAACTCGCGCACCACCCGGTGCGCGTCCTCCAACGAGGCGACCGCGAGTTCGCGGAACTGGGCCATGTGCGGCACGACGCCGGCCAACGTCAGCTCGGCGTGCACGAACTCCAGGTGCCGGTCCAAGCCCAGCATCCCGAACACCGCGCGCAGGTACGGCTCCTGGAAGTCGAACGAGTGCCGGGGCGTGCCGGGCGCGTAGGAGCCGCCCCGAGCGGTCACGACCACGATCCGCTTGCCGGTCAGCACGCCTTCGCCGGTCTGCTGGTCGGCCATCAGCTCCGGCACGATGATCCAGTCCAGCCACGCCTTGAGGCTCGACGGCAGGCCGAAGTTGTACATCGGCACGCCGAGCAGCACGGTGTCCGCCGCCTTCACCTCCGCGATCAGCCGCTGCTCCAACGGCCGGTCGCCGTCGGCCTGCCGGGTGGCCAGCGCCGCCGGGTCGACGTGCGGCAACGGGTCGGCGGCCAGGTCGCGGTAGGTGTACGCGCCGTCCGGGCGCGCGGCGCGCCACGCCTCCGCGAAAGCGCCGCTGACCTGGCGCGACACCGAACCCTCGAACCGCAGGCTGGTGTCGATGTGCAACAAGTGGGCCATAGTTCCCTCTCAAGAAGTTCTTGACTCGGAACATATGGGTAGGGGCGTTATGAGTCAAGATGTTCTCAGGCAAGAATATCTCACAGCCGGCGTATGATCCGGGCATGGACCTCGCCCCCAGCCACGGCTGCACCAGCCGTGCGGGCCTGAACTGGCTGCTGCACCGCGCGGCGCACAAACTGGGCACGGTCGCGCAGGAAGCGGCGGTGCGGCACGGCATCACCACCCGGGGGCAGATCGTCCTGACCGCGTTGGCCAGCGAGGAGTTCCAGCGCACCCAGCTCGCGCTCGGCCACGCGCTCGGCGTCGACAAGACCACGCTGACCGCGGAGCTGGACCGGCTGGAACGCGCGGGCCTGATCATGCGCAAGCCGGACCCGAACGACCGGCGCGTGCGCGTGCCGGTGATCACCGAGCAGGGCCGGGCCGTCCAGCGCGAGGTCGAGAAGCTGCACGTCCAGGTGGAGCGCGAGTTCACCGCCGAGCTCGCGCCGGACGAAGCCCGCGCCCTGCACGAGCTGCTGGAGCGCCTGATCGCGGCGGACCACGGGCCCGACAGCGGCTCCTGCCTGTGACCGCCTAGCCCACGCCTAGCCCAGCTCGCCTCCGCGCAGCCGCTCCGGCGTCACCTCGGCCCGCGCGTCGACCAGCAGCTGCAACGCCTCGCCGTCGTCCCACTGGTTGACGTTCATCGCCGCTTGCACCCTCCCGTCGCGCAGCCAGAACGCGATGAACTCGCGCGCGTCCACGTCACCGCGCACCACCAGCTCGTCGTGCTCGGCGTCGGCGAGCCCCCGGTACTCCATGCCCAGGTCGTACTGGTCGGTGAAGAAGTACGGCGACGCTTCGTACGGCTCGTCGCTCCCGAGGACCGTGCCGGCCACGTGCTCGCCCTGGCCCTTCGCGTTCGCCCAGTGCTCGACCCGGACGCGCCGCCCGTAGCGGGGGTGGTCGTGCGCGGCGATGTCACCGATGGCGAAGACGTCCGGCGCGGACGTGCGCAGCGCGGCGTCCACCGCCACCCCGCCGTCGGCCAACGCCAGGCCGGCGTCCCGCGCGAGCCCCAGGTCCGGCGCGGCGCCCACCGCGACCACCACCAGGTCTCCGGTCAGCGAACCGCCGTCGGCGAGCCGGACGCCGTGCTCGGTGAAGCCGTCCACGCCGACACCGAGCCGCCACCTCACGTCGTGCGCGGCGTGCAGGTCGCGGAACACCTCGCCCATCCGCGGCCCGAGCACGCGCCGCAACGGCAGGTCCACCGGGTCGACCACGGTCACGGAGGCGCCGTGCCGCCGGGCCGCGGCGGCGACCTCGCAGCCGATCCACCCCGCGCCGACGATGACCACCTCGCGGCCCTCGGTCAGCTCACTCCGCAACGCCAGCGAGTCCTCCACCGTGCGCAACGTCCGCAGACCCGGGAGCTCTCCACCCGGCACGGGCAACCGGCGCGGTGTCGAGCCGGTCGCCAGGATCAGCCGGTCGTACGAGTGCGACGCACCGGTGGAGTCCTCGACCACCCGCCCGCCGACGTCCACCCGGACGATCTCGACGCCGAGCCGCAGCTCGACCCCGCGGGTGTCGTAGAAATCGGGCTCGTGCACGAAGTCCGGCTCGTCGGCGTCGCCCAGCAGCACCTGCTTGGACAACGCCGGCAGCTCGTAGGGCCGGTGCCGTTCGCGGCCGAAGACGACGATGTCACCGGTGTAATCGCGCTCGCGCAACGCCCCGGCCGCCGCGGCGCCGGCCAGACCGGACCCGATTATCACGATCCGTTGCGGTTCAGCCATTTTCTCACCCCTTCAGGTGACTGCAATGACAGCCACATGCGACGCTAGCGACAGCTCGGCGCGGTTGCCCGGCGGAATGTTCCGTCATGGCGCCAACCCGCGTGCGTCTCATCACCACGAGCGCCCGGATTGGTCCGAGCACACCGTGTCGAGACACCTGGAGGTTGGGGGCCGTGAGCACAGGCAAGGAGTGGCAGATCTCCTGCCGCGACATCGCGTCACGTCGCCGTGACATGACCGTTTTCGTCAGCCAGGGCCACGTCGTGGTGACGGTGCCGCCGGGTGAGGCCGCGGTGCTGACGCCGTTGGAGGTGGGCCGCCTGCGCGCGGCCTTGCGTGACGCGGTGGTGAACGCGTCCGGCACGCCGGAAAACTGATCACAGGCGTTCCGATTTCACCCCGCACTCTTCCTACTCGCGGGTAGGTAGTGTCAGTATCGGGGTCGTGAGTACCTACTTCGTCACCGGCGCGACGGGCTTCATCGGCAGGCGCCTGGTCGCCGAGCTCCTGCGGCGACCGGACTGCGAACGGGTGTTCGCGCTGGTCAGACCGCATTCGGCGGACAAGTTGGACCGGCACGGCAAGCTGACGCCGGTGCTGGGCGACCTCGGCTCGCCGATCGACGCCGACCGGGTCGACCACGTCGTGCACCTGGCCGCCGTCTACGACTTCACCGCGTCCGCCGACGCCCACCACGCCGTCAACGTCGAGGGCACCCGGCGGGTCGTGGAGTACGCCGAGCGCACCAATTGCGGGCTGCTGCACCACGTGTCGTCCATCGCGGTCGCGGGCGACCACCGGGGCGCGTTCACCGAGGACGACTTCGACCTCGGCCAGCACCTGCCCTCGCCGTACCACGAGACCAAGCACGCGGCCGAGCGGATCGTCCGCGACCAGGGCACGCCGTGGCGCGTGTACCGGCCGGGCGCCGTGGTCGGGGACTCGCGCACGGGCGAGATCGACAAGGTCGACGGCCCGTACTACTTCTTCCCGGCGCTGGCCGCGCTCGCCCGCCTGCCGCGCCGGCTGCCGCTGGTCGCGCCGCACTTCGGAGCCACGAACCTGGTTCCGGTCGACTACGTGGTGGCGGCGCTGGACCGGTTGATCCACGCCGACGTGCCGTCCGGCAGCACGTTCCACCTCACCGCGCGCCGCTCACAGTCGCTGGACGAGGTCCACAACGCGCTGGCCGACGCCGCCGGCGCCCCGAAGGTCCGGTTCACGTGGCCGATGCCGCCGCCCGTCGCGCCGACGAGCGCGGTCGTCACCGGCGTGCTCACCGAACTGGGCATCCCGCCGCAGGTCGTGCCGCACCTCGCGGTGCACGCCGGGTTCGACTCGACCGCCACCCGCACGGTCACCGGCCTGGAACCGCCCGACTTCACCGCCTACGCGCCCGTGTTGTGGAAGTACTGGTCGGACCACCTGGACCCGCTGCGCGCCGCGCGGAAGCACGGCCTGGCCGGGCGGACCGTGCTGATCACCGGCGCGTCGTCGGGCATCGGCGCGGCCACCGCGCTCGCCGTGGCCCGGGAGGGAGCCGTGCCGCTGCTGGTCGCGCGCCGTGCCGAGGAGTTGGAGCAGGTCGCCGAGCGGATCCGCGCGGAGGGCGGCGCGGCGCACACCTACCCGTGCGACCTGACCGACGGGGAAGCCGTCGGCGCGCTGCTCAAGCAGGTCCTCGCCGAGCACGACGGCGTCGACGCGCTGGTCAACAACGCGGGCCGGTCGATCCGGCGCAGCGCGCACCTGTCCGTCGACCGGTTGCACGACTTCGAGCGCACCATGGCGTTGAACTACTTCGCGCCGCTGCGGCTGGTCCTCGGCCTGCTGCCGCACATGAGGGAACGGCGGTTCGGGCACATCGTGAACATCTCCAGCATGGGCGTGCAGCTCAACACCCCGCGCTTCTCCGCCTACCTGGCCTCGAAGAGCGCGCTGGACGCGTTCAGCCGGGTGGCGGCTAGCGAGACCGTCGCCGACGGTGTCACGTTCACGTCCGTGCGGATGCCGTTGGTGCGAACACCCATGATCGGGCCGACGAAGGTCTACGACGCGTTCCCGGCGGCGACGCCCGAACGCGCGGCGCGGTGGGTCGTCCGCGCGCTGGAGCGCCGTCCCGAGGAGGTCAACCTCCCGTCCGGGCTGCTGGCCGAACTCGCCCGCAAGGCCGCGCCGAAGCAGGTGCGGTCGCTGCTGCACCTGGGGTACCGGGCGATGCCCGAGAAGGGCACGCCGCCCACGCCGCCGCTGGCCGCCGTCGCCGCGGGCGTCACCCGCCTCGTCCTGCGGGCGACGCGGTGAACCGGGTCCTGGAAGCGCTGCGCGCGGTGGCGACGCTGGTGCGCGCCGGCGTCGTACGGCCGATGGGTCCCGGCAGGCTGCTCGGCGTCGTCGACGCCTACCTCCAGTGGGACATCACGGTGGCGTTCGGGTTCGCCACCGGCGCGGCGCGCCACCCCGACCGGCCGGCGATCGTCGACGACGCGGGCACGCTCACCTACGCCCAGGTCGACGAACGCACCACCCGGCTCGCGCACGGCCTGCACGACCTCGGCGTGCGGTCGGGCTCGAAGGTCGCGGTGCTGTGCCGCAACCACCGCGGTTTCGTGGAGACCGTGGCCGCGTGCGTGAAGCTCGGCGCGCACACCGTGCTGATCAACACCGGGTTGAGCGCGGCCCAGGTCGCCGTGGTGCTGCGCGAGCAGGACGTGTCCGTGGTCGTCGCCGACACCGAGTTCCGCGGCCTGCTGGCCAACGCGCCGCGCAAGGTCCGCCGGGTGATGGCGTGGGTCGAGGGCGTCACCAGGAGCCGGACGCTGGAGCAGCTGATCGCGGGCTCACCCGCCACGCCGCTGCCCAGGCGCCCGCCGCGCGGCCGGATGATCGTGCTGACCTCGGGCACCACGGGCGCGCCGAAGGGCGCCAGGCGGCCGGAGCCGGCGAGCCTCGCGCCCGCCGCCGCGTTGTTGTCCCGCATCCCGTTCAGGGCGGGCGACCGGTTCTCCGTGCCCGCGCCGCTGTTCCACACCTGGGGCCTGGCCGCGTTCCAGATCGGGCTGGTGCTCGGCGCGACGTTCGTGCTGCGCCGCAGGTTCGACCCGGCGCTCGTGCTCGCCGACGCGCGCAAGCACGGCAGCGACGCTCTGTTCACCGTTCCCGTGATGCTGCAACGCATCCTGGAGCTGACCGGGCGCCCGCACCTGCCGAAGCTGCGGGTGATCGCGTCCAGCGGCTCGGCGCTGCCGCCACCGGTGGCCCGGCGGTGCCTGGAGGAGTTCGGCCCGGTGCTCTACAACCTCTACGGCTCCACCGAGGTGTCGTGGGTGACCATCGCCCGGCCCGACGAGCTGGCCCGGCGCCCGGACACGGCGGGCCTGCCGCCGCGCGGCACCCGGCTGGCGATCCTGGACGACGCGGGCGACCCGGTGCCCGTCGGCACGACCGGCCGCATCTTCGTGGCCAACGACATGCTGTTCGACGGCTACACCAACGGCGCGGGCAAGGAGGTCCGCGACGGCCTCATGTCGACCGGCGACGTCGGCTACCGCGACCGGGACGGCCTGCTGTTCGTCGCCGGGCGTGACGACGAGATGATCATCTCCGGCGGCGAGAACGTGTACCCGCGCGAGGTCGAGGACCTGCTGGCGGGCCTGGCCGGGGTGCGCGAGGTCGCCGTGGTCGGCGTGCCGGACGAGCAGTTCGGCCAACGGCTCGCCGCGTACGTCGTGCCCGAGGAGCCGGGTGGGCTGGACGAGGACGCGGTGCTGGACCACGTGCGCGGCAACCTGGCCAGGTTCTCGGTGCCGAGGGAGGTGGTCTTCCTCGACTCCCTGCCGCGCAATGAGACGGGAAAGGTGCTGAAGCGCGAGTTGGGGTGAGTACCCTCTCCAGCGGGGGCAGACTGATGACGATTCCCGTCCAGCGGGCAGCCGATCCGCGCGAGGCCGCGGTGTCCAACCTGCGCGAGGCGCGGATGGCGCTGGACGAGGGCCGCCCCGGCGACGCGCTGGAGTCCGCCGAGAAGGCGGTGGCCGCGTTCTCGTGGCTGGACGACGCCGAGGGCGTGGCGCACAGCGTGCTGGCCCAGTCCGTGGCGCTCGGCAAGCGCGGGCTGCTGCCGGGTGCGCTGGACACCATCGACCGGGTGCAGGCCATCGCGGCGGCCAACCGGCACGTCGGGCTCCAGGCGTGGTGCAGCTTCTCGCAGGCCGTGGTGGAGCTGCGGCTGGACTCGCGGGAGCGGTCGCTGCACTCGCTGGCCCGCGCCCTCGGCCTGGCCGAGCTGACCAAGGACGTCGAGCTGATCGGCTCGATCCTGTACGAGCAGGCCAACGTGCTGCGCACGCAGTACCACGAGCACTGCATGGTGCGCACGGCGGCGAGCCGGTGCAGCCCGGACGGCGAGCCGTGCACGCGCAAGCTGCGGCGCGCGGAGGCGCTGTGCGCGCAGGCCCGTGACCGGTGGAAGCACCTCGACCAGCCGTTGCGGATGGCGAGGCTGAACCTGCTGCTCACGCACGTGCGGCTGGACCTGGGCGACGTGGAGCGGGCGCTGCGCTCGTGCCAGCGGGCCGACCGGCTGCTGACCGGGCAGGACCGGCCCGTGCTGCGGGCCGAGCTGCTGATGGCGCGGGCCCGGATCAGCGGCGCGCGGGAGCGGCACGACGACCAGGTGCGGCTGCTCACCCGTGCGGCGGAACTGGCGATGGGCGTGCTGGCACGGGAAGTCGCGGTGCGGGCGCACGGCGCGCTGAGCGTGGCCCACGAACGGGCCGGGAAGTTTGACTCGGCGTTGCGACACGCCCGGTCTCAATTGGAGCAGTACCGGCTGTGGGAGCTCCAGGAAGGCCGAGACCTGCTGCGGATGCGGGAGCACGACCTGTCCGCCCGCCTGGTCGACCAGCTGGCCGAGCGCACGTTCGGGCTGCGCCGCGAGCATCGGGCGGCGCCGGACCCGCTGCGCAGCTCGGCCACCGCCGAGCAGGACAACCGGCGGATCGCGCGGGCGCTGCGGTCCGGGCTGACCAAGCGCGGCATCGAGGTGCTGCGGCGCGTCGCGGCCGGTGAGAGCACCGCGGACATCGCGGCCGAGCTGTCGTTGTCGCCGAAGACCGTGCAGAACCACCTCCAGCGGATCTACCGGACGATCGGCGTGCGCGACCGGGCGGGCGCCGCGGTCTGGTGGGTGGACCTGGACGAGGAGGCGCGGACCAGACCGCTGCTCGACTGAGTCACTTCCGGGTTTCCGGCTCGTTACCCGTAATGGTGGGATGTCCCCGACGATCGGGGCTACCGCTCCGGGGGTATTGCCCAACGGGCAGGGGCAGAAGTGGGTGATGACCGTGACGACCCGCCTGTGCCATGCTCCGCTTGGACGCCTCCGGGCGCTGTCCGCGGATCTGGTCCGGCTCCCCCTGCCGACAAAGCCGCTACGATCGAACGGAGTTCGACGATGGTTGTGCACTCCCTGCACAAGATCATGGCTGCGCTCGCCGTCTGCGCCGGTCTCGCGGTCGTCGTGGGTGTGCCCGCCGCCGTGGCCGTCCAGGGCGAGAGCGCCACGGCCAGGGTGTTCCAGGCGCCCTACGCACCGCAGCCGTAACCGATCGGCCCCGAGGCCGGGTTCGCGCGCACGCGGGCTCGGCCTTGAGGCACAGTGGACGGCGTGAGCAGCGAAGTGTTGCGCCTGCGTGCGCCGCGGCACCAGGTGAGCCGCAAGTCGATCACCCTCTGGACCCTGCACGCGCTGATCGGCTGGGCGGTGCTGCTGGTGCCGCAACTCGTCGTGCTGATCTTCACCACGTCGCCGTGGCAGGTGACCGCCGCGATCGCGACCCTCGTGCTCGGCACTGCGCACACGCTGGTGATGCCGCGCTGGCGGTACCGCGTGCACCGCTGGGAGGCCACCCCGGACGCGGTGTACACGCTGGCCGGCTGGCTGAACCAGGAGTGGCGCATCGCGCCGGTCTCGCGCATCCAGACCGTGGACACCAAGCGCGGTCCCCTGCAACAGCTCCTCGGGCTCTCCACGGTCACCGTGACCACCGCCTCGGCCGCCGGCCCCGTGCTCATCGAGGGCCTCGACCACGACGACGCGGTGCGGTTGGCCGACGAGCTGACCACGACCACCCAGGCCACGCCGGGTGATGCCACGTGACCACGGACCTGCCCGCCGCGCCCGAGTACGCCGAGCCGGTGGTGGACTGGCACCGGCTGGACGTGCGGATGCTCGTCGTCCGCCCGCTGAACGAGCTGCTCGGCCTGGTGCCGCTGTTCGTCGGCCTGATCGTGCTCGGCAAGGGCGAGACGTGGCGGATCCTGGTCAGCGTCGGCGTGATCGCGGCGATCGTGCTGTTCGGCCTGCTGCGCTGGATCACCACCCGGTACCGGATCACCACCGAGCAGGTCGAGCTGCACACCGGGCTGCTCGTGCGCAAGCGCCTGGCGGTGCCGCGCGACCGGATCCGCACGGTCGACCTGACCGCGAAGCTCGGGCACCGGCTGTTCGGGCTGTCCGCGATCCGGGTCGGCACCGGGCAGCGCGACCAGCCCGGTGAGGACGGCCTGACGCTGGACGCGGTGTCGTCCGCCGAGGCGGAACGGCTGCGCGTGCTGCTGCTCACGATCGCCAAGGCGGAAACCCCCGCCGTCGCGGAGGAAGCGCGGCCGGGCGTCGTGCTGTCCGAATGGGACAACCGGTGGCTGCGCTACGCGCCGTTGACGTTGTCCGGCCTGGTGGCCGCGGGCGCGCTGTTCGGGTTCGTGATGAACTTCGCGCGGGAGCTGGACATCGAGGTGTTCGAGCCGATGAGCGAGGCCGCGCACTGGGTGGTGGAACAGCCGCTCGGGTTGACCATCGCGGTGTTCGCGGGCGTCGTGCTGCTGGTGGCCACGTTCGGCTCGGTGCTGGTGTACGTGGTGCAGTTCTGGGGCTACCGGCTGACGCGCGAGCCGGACGACACGGTGCGCGTGCGCCGCGGCCTGCTCACCACCCGTTCGGTTTCCGTTGCGGAGCAACGACTTCGCGGCGTCGAGCTGGTCGAACCGCTGCTGCTGCGCGCCGGGCGGGGCGCCCACGCCAAGACCGTGACGACCGGTCTGGGCCGCAAGGGCGAGAGCAACCTGCTGCTGCCGCCCGCGCCGGTCGCCGAGGCTCACCGCGTGTCCGCGGAGGTGCTGCGGCCGACGACGGGCAACGCCGCTGAACACGCCGCCACCGCCGACCGGGCCGGGGCGTCGCCGACGCGGACGCCGTTGCGCAGGCACCCGGTGGCCGCCCTGCGCCGCCGGATGGTGCGCGCCGTCGTGCCGTTGCTGGTGCCGGCGGCCGTCCTGGCGTGGTTCGCGCCGAGCTGGACGTGGCAGGTCGTGCTGGCCCTGGTGCCCTTCTCCGCCGCCCTGGGCTGGGACCGCTACCGCTCGCTCGGCCACGCCCTGACCGACCGCCACCTCCTCGCCCGCGCGGGCTCCGCGGTCCGCGAAACCGTTGCCCTGCAACGCACCGGCATCATCGGCTGGCGCATCTCCCGCTCGTTCTTCCAACGCCGCGCGGGCCTGGTCACGATCACCGCCACCACCGCGGCGGGCAACGGCGCGTACCACGTGGTCGACGTGGCCGAGGCCGACGGCCTGGCGCTCGCCGACGCGGCCGTGCCGGACCTGCTGCGCCCGTTCCTGGAGCTACCCGACTGAGCGGAACGTGGTGCGGTAGGCGCTGGGCGACACGCCGAGCGTCGCGCCCATCTGCTGCCGCAGCGCCGCGCCCGTGCCGAAGCCCGCGTGCCGGGCCACCTGGTCGATCGCCAGGTCGGTGGTCTCCAGCAGGTGCCGGGCCCGTTCGACGCGCTGCTGCGTGATCCACTTGCCGGGGCTCACGCCGGTCTCCTCGCGGAACCGGCGGGTGAACGTGCGGACGCTCATCCGGGCGTGCGCGGCCAGCGCGCGCAGGTCCAGCGGCTCGTGCAGGTGCGCCACGGCCCACGCGCGGGCCGGTGCGGTGGACGTGTCGGCCCGGTCCGGGATCGGGCGGACGATGAACTGCGACTGCCCGCCCGGACGCCACGGCGGCACGACGCACCGGCGCGCGGCCGTGTTCGCGACGTCGCTGCCGTGGTCGTGCCGCACGACGTGCAGGCACAGGTCGACGCCCGCGGCGACGCCCGCCGAGGTCAGCACGTCGCCCTCGTCCACGAACAGCACGTCCGGGTCGAGGTCGACGTTCGGGAACAGGCGGCGGAAGTTGTCCGCGTGCGCCCAGTGGGTGGTGGCCTTGCGCCCGTCCAGCAGCCCGGCCGCGGCCAGCACGAACGCGCCCGTGCAGATCGACATCACCCGGGCGCCCCGGTCGGCCGCCGCGAGCAGGGCGTCGCGCACCGGCTCCTCCAGCGTGCCTTCCTCCAGCACCCGCGCCCCGTAGTGCACGCCGGCCACGATCACCGTGTCCGCCTCCGCCACCAGCTCCAAGCCGTGGTCGGGGGTGATGGCGAACCCGGCCGAGCTGCGCACCGGACGTCCGCCCGGCGTGCAGACCCGCACCCGGTAGTACCGCTGACCGTGCTCGTCGCGGGCGGCGTTGAGGACCTGCGTCGGCGTGCCGAGGTCGAACGTCACCACCTCGTCCAGCGCGAGCACGGCGACCAGGTGACGGCTGTCCATGGCCGGATTTTTGCACATGATGGCCATCCAGCCACTTTCCGGAACCGGGTCGCATCGTTGAGGCTTCCTCACGTGATTCGCAGCAGGCAGAACTGGGCATGGGTGGTCGCCGGCGTCGCCTTCATCGCACTCGTCGGCGCCGCGGCGTTCCGGGCCACCCCGGGCGCGTTGATCGAACCGCTGCAACGCGAGTTCGGCTGGTCCACGGCCACGATCGGCTTCGCCGTGTCGGTGAACCTCATGCTGTTCGGGCTGACCGCGCCGTTCGCCGCCGCGCTGATGGAGCGACTCGGCGTGCGCAAGGTCGTGGCCTCGGCGTTGACGCTGGTCGCCGTGGGCAGCGGGTTGACCGTGTTCATGACCACGGCCTGGCAGCTGGTGCTGTTCTGGGGCGTCCTGGTCGGCCTGGGCACCGGTTCGATGGCGCTGGCGTTCGTGGCGACCATCACCGGCCGCTGGTTCGTCAAGCACCGCGGCCTGGTCACCGGCATCCTGACCGCGGGCGGCGCGACGGGGCAGCTGGTGTTCCTGCCGGTGGTGGCGGCGTTGTCGGAGTCCTCCGGGTGGCGCTCCGCGTCCATCGTGGTGTCGGTCGCGGCCCTCGCGGTGGTGCCGCTGGCGCTGCTGTTCCTCCGCGACCACCCCGCCGACGTGGGTGTCCCGCCCTACGGCGGCGACGAGATCGTGCCCGTGCCGCCGTCGACGGGCGGTTCGGCCCGGCGTGCCATCAGCGCGCTGACCAGCGCCGCGCGCACCGGACCGTTCTGGTTCCTGGCGGCGGGCTTCGCGATCTGCGGCGCGACCACGAACGGCCTGGTCGGCACCCACTTCATCCCCGCCGCGCACGACCACGGCATGCCCACCACCACCGCCGCGGGCCTGCTCGCCCTGGTCGGGATCTTCGACATCGCCGGCACGGTCCTGTCGGGCTGGCTCACCGACCGCGTCGACTCGCGGATCCTGCTCGCCGTGTACTACGCGCTGCGCGGCGCGTCGCTGCTCGTCCTGCCGCAGCTGTTCCACGACTCGGTGCACCCGTCGATGCTCGTGTTCATCATCTTCTACGGCCTGGACTGGGTCGCCACCGTCCCGCCGACGGTCGCGCTGTGCCGCCAGGTGTTCGGCCTGTCCGCCCCAGTGGTCTTCGGCTGGGTCTTCGCCTCGCACCAGATCGGCGCGGCGATCGCCGCCACCGCCGCCGGTCTCACCCGCGACCACTTCGGCGACTACGCGCCGGCCTGGTACGTCGCCGGCCTGCTCAGCATCGGCGCCGCGTTCCTGTCCATGAAGGTCAAGCGCTCACCGGCGCTTGCGGGAGGTCCCGAAGAGCCCACGGGTGATCTCGCGGCCGAGCGCGCTCGCGGCTGAACGCAGGAACGACTTCACCGCCGAGTTGCCGAGCACCTGCGACACCACGCCCGGCTCCTCACGCGGCTCTTCGCGCTCGGCCCGGCGTTCGGGCTCGCGAGGTGGCGGCCCCCCCCCCCCCGGCGGGGGGGGCCCCCCCCCCCCGCCCCGCGCCCCCCCCCCCCCCCCGGGGGGGGGGGGGCCCGGCGGGGGGGGGGGGGGGGGGGGGGGGCCCCCCCCCCCGGGGGGGGGGGCGCCGCCACCTTCGCCGTCAGCTTCTCGTACGCCGACTCGCGGTCGATCGTCCCGGCGTACTTGCCGTGCAGCTCTGACGCCTCCGCGGCCTGCTTGATCGCGTCCGACCCGATCGTGTCCATCAAGGACCGCGGCGCGCGCAGCCTCGTCCACGCGACCGGCGTCGGCGCGCCCTTCTCGCTCAGCACCGTCACCACCGCCTCGCCGGTCCCCAACGACCTCAACGCCTCATCCAGCTCGTAGTGCGGCGTCGTCGGGTACGTCTTCACCGTCTTCGCCAACGCCGCCTGGTCCTCCGGCGTGAACGCCCGCAACGCGTGCTGCACCCGTGCGCCCAACTGCGACAGCACCGCGTTCGGCACGTCGGTCGGCAGCTGCGTGCAGAAGAACACACCCACGCCCTTGGACCGGATCAGCTTCACCGTCTGCGTGATCCGCTCCAGGAACGCCTTGGACGCGTCGGCGAACAGCAGGTGCGCCTCGTCGAAGAAGAACACCAGCTTCGGCTTGTCCAGGTCGCCCTCCTCGGGCAGCACCTCGAACAGCTCCGCCAGCAGCCACATCAGGAACGTCGAGAACAACGCGGGCCTGGCCTGCAACTCCGCCAGCTCCAGCAGCGACACCACACCTCGGCCGTCGACCAGCCGCATCAGGTCGCGCGGGTCGAGCTCCGGCTCGCCGAAGAACGTGTCACCGCCCTGCGCCTCCAGGTTCACCAGCGAGCGCAGGATCACACCGGCCGTCGCCGACGACACACCGCCGAGGCCCTTCAGGTCCGCCTTGCCCTCCTCGGACGTGAGGTGCCCGATCACCGACCGCAGGTCCTTGATGTCCAGCAGCGGCAGCCCGCGCGAGTCGGCCCAGTGGAAGATCAGCCCGAGCGTGGACTCCTGGGTGTCGTTGAGCCCGAGCACCTTGGCCAGCAGGATCGGCCCGAAGCTGGTGACGGTCGCCCGCACCGGCACGGCCACGCCACCCGTGCCCAGCGACAGGAACTGCACCGGGCACGCCTCTGGCTGCCAGTCGTCACCCGTCTGGGTGGCACGCTCGGTGACCCGCTCACCGCCCTCCCCCGGCCGTGACAACCCCGACAGGTCGCCCTTCACGTCCGCCACCACCACCGGCACGCCCGCCGCCGACAACTGCTCCGCGATCAGCTGCAACGTCTTCGTCTTGCCGGTGCCGGTGGCGCCCGCGACCAGCCCGTGCCGGTTCAGCGTGGCCAGCGGGAGCCGCACGCGCGCGGTCGGCTCCACCGTGCCGTCCACGAGGACCGCACCGAGTTCGATGGCCGCGCCCTCGGAGGCGTAACCGGCAGCGATGTCGCTCTGGGCCGTCATCGCCCCGAGCGTAATGAGATTGGAAGGGCCCGCCACCCGAAGCGACGCGGGGCCGGCGGGACCGGGCGACTAGGCTCGCGCGGGTGATGGATCGCTTGGTGTGGATCGACTGCGAGATGACAGGCCTCGACCTGGGCAAGGACGCCTTGATCGAGATCGCGGCGCTGGTGACCGACGCGGAGCTGAACGTGCTCGGCGAGGGTGTCGACGTGGTGATCCACGCCGACGACACCGCGCTCGACTCGATGCCGGACGTCGTCATGCAGATGCACGCCAAGTCGGGGCTCACCGAGGAGGTGCGGCGGTCGACCGTGACGCTCGCCGACGCCGAGGCGCAGGTGCTGGCCTACATCAAGGAGTGGGTGCCGGACCCGCGCACCGCTCCCCTGGCGGGCAACTCGATCGCCACCGACCGCGGGTTCATCGCCCGTGACATGCCCGAGCTCGACGCCCACCTGCACTACCGCATGGTCGACGTGTCGTCGATCAAGGAGCTGTGCCGGCGGTGGTACCCGCGCATCTACTACGCGCAGCCGGGCAAGGGCCTGGCGCACCGCGCGCTGGCCGACATCAAGGAGTCGATCCGCGAGCTGGCGTACTACCGGCGGACGGCGTTCGTGCCGCAGCCAGGGCCTTCCTCGGAGCAGGCGCAGGCCGTGGCCGCCGAGCTGCTGGCCGCCGACGGCCTGAAATAGGGTCGATTTCAGACCCGGCGGTAGGGCACTGTATGCTTCACGCGCCGGGTCAGCCGGTCTTGGTGGGTGTAGCTCAGCTGGCAGAGCACTGGGTTGTGATCCCAGGTGTCGCGGGTTCAAGTCCCGTCACTCACCCCAAGCGAACGCCCCTCGACGCCTGTCGAGGGGCGTCTTCTTTTGCCGTGGAGTCGTCATGAGCGCCACACTCGTCGCGAAGGACCTGGCCGCCGGGCACGGCGACCGCGTCCTGTTCGAAGGCTTGGACCTGGTCGTCGCACCCGGTGACGTGATCGGCCTGGTCGGCGCCAACGGCGCGGGCAAGTCGACGTTGCTGCGGACGTTGGCGGGCCTGCTGCCCGCCGAGCGGGGTGTGATCCGCCTCTCCCCGACCACCGCGACCGTCGGCCACCTGCCGCAGGAGCCGGAACGGCGTCCCGGTGAAACCGTGAGGGACTTCCTGGCCCGGCGCACGGGCGTGGCGGCGGCGCAGGTCGAGCTGGACCGGGCGACCGAGGCGTTGTCGTCGGGTGCGGGTGACGACGGCTACTCCGACGCGCTGGAGCGGTGGCTCGCGCTCGGCGGCGCGGACCTTCCGGAGCGGTCGCTGGAGGTGGCCGCCGACCTGGGGCTCGACGTCTCGCTCGACCTGGCGATGACGGCGCTGTCGGGCGGCCAGGCGGCGCGGGCCAGCATGGCGTCGTTGCTGCTGAGCAGGTACGACGTGTTCCTGCTCGACGAGCCGACCAACGACCTCGACCTGGACGGCCTGGCTCGGTTGGAGCGGTTCGTGACGGGGCTGCGGGCGGGTGTCGTGGTGGTGTCGCACGACCGCGAGTTCCTGGCCCGGACGGTGACGCGGGTCGTCGAGCTGGACCTCGCGCAGCAGCAGGTGCGGTCCTACGGCGGCGGCTACGAGTCGTACCTGGAGGAACGGGAGATCGCCCGCAGGCACGCGCGTGAGGAGTACGACGAGTACGCGTCCACGCGGTCGTCGCTGGAGGAGCGCGCCCGGGCGCAGCGGGCGTGGATGGAGAAGGGCGTGAAGAACGCCCGCCGCAAGGCTCCCGACAACGACAAGATCGGGCGCAAGTTCCGCACCGAGGCGACCGAGAAGCAGGCGTCGAAGGCCCGGCAGACCGAGCGCCTGATCGAACGCCTCGACGTGGTCGAGGAGCCGCGCAAGGAGTGGGAGCTGCGGATGGAGATCGCCGCCGCGCCCAGGTCCGGCTCGGTGGTGTCGGTGTTGCGGGCGGCGGTGGTGACGCGCGGGTCGTTCACGCTCGGGCCGGTGGACCTGCAGGTGGACTGGGCGGACCGGATCGCCATCACCGGGGCCAACGGCTCGGGCAAGTCGACGTTGCTGGCGGCGCTGCTCGGCCGCGTCCAGCTGACCTCGGGCTCGTCGTCCCTCGGCTCGGGTGTGGTGGTCGGCGAGATCGACCAGGCGCGCGGCCTGTTCCTGGGTGACGAGCCGCTGCTGGACGCGTTCGGCGCGGCCGTGCCGGACGTGCCGCCCGCCGAGGTGCGCACGCTGCTGGCGAAGTTCGGGCTGAAGGCGGCGCACGTGCTGCGGACGGCGGCCTCGCTCTCACCCGGTGAACGCACCCGTGCCGCGTTGGCCCTGCTCCAGGCGCGCGGCGTCAACCTGCTCGTGCTGGACGAGCCGACGAACCACCTCGACCTGCCCGCGATCGAGCAGCTGGAGTCCGCCCTCGACTCCTACCAGGGCACCCTGCTGCTGGTCACCCACGACCGCCGGATGCTGGACGCGGTGCGCACGACCCGCCGCCTGGTCGTGGCGGCGGGTCGCGTCACCGATCTGTAGAGCCCTAGCGGTTGCCCTTGACCCACTGGTCCCACGGGATCTGCCAGTCGCCGAAGCCGTCCCACGACTCCAGCACCGGGCCGCCGGAGTTGGTGACGACCACGATGTCGCCCTGCTTGGAGTTGTCGAACACCCACTTGGCGTTCTCGGGCGAGAGGTTCAGGCAGCCGTGGCTGACGTTGCGGTGGCCCTGGTCGCCGATGGACCACGGCGCGCTGTGGAAGAAGATGCCGGAGTTGGACATCCGGTAGGCCCAGTCGACCGGGGTGACGTAGCCGCCCGCCTCCAGCGACAGGCCGTAGGTGCGGGAGTCCATCACCATGTGGGCGTGCTTCTCCATGAGCACGTAGGTGCCCGTGGGGGTCGGGTTCTGCGCGTCGCCCATGGAGGTCGGCATGGTGCGCACGACCTGTCCGTTGACCTTGGTGACGACCTGGTGCGTCTGGCCGTCCGCCTCGTGCACGACGGCGTCGCCGATGGTGGTGTTGATCACACGGTCTTCTTCGCCGTACACGCCGTTGCCCACGTGCTTGCCGTAGATCTTGGCGTTGATCGTGATCTTGGTGCCGGGGGTCCAGTAGTTCTGCGGCCGCCAGTGCGCCGTCTTCTCGTCGAACCAGTAGAACGCGCCCTCGACGCGCGGCACCGTGGTGATCGAGATCATCGCCTCGGCGGCGGCCTTGTCCGCGATCGGCTCGTCGAAGTAGAACGCGAGCGGCTGGCCGACGCCGACCGTCGTGCCGTCCTGCGGGTTGACCGAGAGGTAGGTCAGCGTGCGCGGCTTGACGGTGGTGAAGGTGGACGTCTTGGTGACCGGCTTGCCGTCCGCGCCCTCGCCCGTCACGGCCAGCGTGTAGGTCTTCTGGTAGCCGAGCGGCTCGGTGTTGGTCCACTGCAGACCGTCCGGGCTCACCTGGCCGGCCACGGCCTTGCCCTCCGGGTTGGTCAGCGCGACCGACGTGATCTTGCCGTCGGTCGCCGTGGCGACGACCGGCACGCCGGGCTGCACGTCGACCGCCGCGTCCGCGGGGCCCGTGGTCAACGACACGGGCTTCGGCGGCGGTGTCGACGACGTGGTGGTGGTGGATGCCTCGCCGCCGGTGTCCCCGGTCGCGGCCGAACCGGAAGAGCAACTCGTGACCAACGTCGCGACCAACCCGATCGCGACGATTCCCAGCGCTCGGCGCGCCCCCCGCTTGCGGTACATCCCCGTCCTCCGCTTCGTCCCCAGAACGCCGTGACAGCCCGCAACAGGAGTCTGTCGGCGTCCCCTGACAAGGTGACGCCTGGAGGCTTGACGATGTTGCCCGAGATGCTGGATCGTTACCAAGGCGAAGTTCCCCCTGCACCAGGGCGGCACACCCACCCTGACCAGGCGATTGGGAGCCCGGTCGGACGCTGTGCTAATGTTCTTCACGTCGGACGGAGCAAGAGGGTCCGGGCGCCGCTAGCTCAACTGGCAGAGCAGCTGACTCTTAATCAGCGGGTTCGGGGTTCGAGTCCCTGGCGGCGCACAACACAGCGAGAGGGTCACCATTCCGGTGGCCCTCTTGTTGTCTTTCTCGGCGATGAACGCCACTAAGGAGTGGGTGGGAACTCGTACTCCCACCCACGTCCTCAGGTCGGCGCCTCGGAGGTTCCACCACCGGTACTGCCGGCTCTGCGTATGTCGGGTTCCATCAGAGCTCCTCGTTCGAGTCTCGACACCGCGAAGCGGTCGTCATCCGATACGGCCGGGCCATTGCACAACACAAGCCGAGCTGCCCAGGTCGACTTCGGCGGCCGTTGCCGTCGGGCCGCCGAGCACGAATGCGACGACGGCGAGTGAACCGGTGAACGAAACAGCAATGGTCCGCGATGCGCGGCGCATGCGTGAGTACACGGGCGTAGTAGATCACCCGCCCCAGTGGTCCGTCCCACGGGGGTGGTTCTCTTCCGGGTGTCACCCACCCGTCAGAGAAGAGCGGCGACACCCATTGATGCATAACTATTTTGTTGTCCTGCTCAACATTCACTGGATCAGGTGACGACCTTTCCTCTCAGTTCTTACGCTCAGTGATCTCCTTGGCCGGCGTGGCGGTGAAGTCGGGCGCCGACGAACGAGGCTCCGGAATAGCGCTGCGAATAGTCTTCACATCGGCCAGGTGTTCCGTCACCACCTCGGCCTCGACCTCCTGCACGCCCCGCAGCACGCCGACTGCCAGCCGGAACCGCTCTTCGGCCTCGTCCAACCGCCCGAGGGCCACCAGCGCGTGACCCCAGACGTGCAGCGCGCGCCCCTGTCCCGCACGCGCCCCGATGACGTGACACGTGGAAACGGCCTCCTCGGCGTGGCCGATGGCCTCACCGAACCGGCCCAGGTCGTACTCCACCTCGGTGAGCGTGACGAGCGCGTCGGCGGTGCGGGCGCGATCACCGCCGATCGGGTGGAGCGCCAGGGCTTCGTGGAGGCGACCCAGGGCCTCCTCGTGCTCGCCCCTCTCGAAGTGGAGCCGCCCGACGTCCGTGAGGGTGGTCGCGACACCCCTGACGTGACCTATCGAGCGACGGATGGCGAGCGCCTGGTAGTAGTGCTCCAGCGCGAGATCGTCCCGCTCCGCTTTGCGGTACGCGTTCGCGAGCTCGTTCAGGGCGTACGCCTCGCCGTCGCGGTAGCCGGATTCGCGCGTCGCGTCCAGGGTTTCCCGGTACAGCTCGATCGCGGCGCCGACCTCGCCCAGGGCCAAGCGGATTCCGGCCAGGTTGTGCGAGCAGATGAGTTGGATCTCGTGCGCGCCGATGGCTCGCGCCAGGTCCGATCCGGCTTTGAAGTGCTCTTCCGCCTCGGCGTACTTGCACAACCGGTACAGCACCATTCCCACATTGCTGTGCGTGCCGCTCAACGCTTCCAGGTCGCCGAGCGCGGCACACGATTTGAGCGCCGCCCGGTGACTGATGAGGACGTCCTCGTAATGCCCGGACCGGTCGTACGCCTCGTGGAAATTGGCCGACAGCCGCCACGCGTGCCCGTGGAACCCGTGGCGGACGGCTTGCGGCACCGCGGCGACCAGGTTCGCCCGCTCCCTGGTGAGCCACCTCAACGCGTCCGACTGGTCCGCGAGCGGCACCGGCTCCGCCGACATGCCCGGCAGTGGCGGCACCGGCGAGGTCTGGGGATCCAGCAGGTGGGCCGCGGCGCCGGACGACGCCAGGTACCAGTCCAGCAGCCGGGTCATGGCGTGCTTGCGCGCCTGCGCGGGCTCGTCGCGGCGCACGAGGTGCAGCGCGTAGCCGTGCAACGTGTCGTGCAGCCTGAACCGCCGCGGCACGGCGCCGTAGTCCAGCAGGTTGCTGCGCACCAGCGTGCTCAGGTGCGCGCTGACCGCGTCGTAGGGCTCGCCCAGGAGCGCGACCGCCGCGTCGACGCCGAACTCGGCCGTCGGGTTGAGCGCCAGCAGCCGGAACATCCGCGCGGTGTCCGCGGGCAGGTCGCGGAACGACCAGGAGAACGCCGCCGGCAGCGTGGCGCTCTCGTCGTCGCTGTCGTGCACGGATCCGAGGATCCCGAGCCCGTCCTGACCCTTGAAGTCCTCGACGAGCTCCCCGATCGGGGTGTCCGGCCGGTTCGCGACGTGCTGCGCGATGATCCTCAACCCGAGCGGCAGGCCGTCCACCAGACCGGCCAGGTCCCGCAGCGCCGCGGGGTCGACGTCGGCCCGCTCGCGGCCGATCTCGTTGCGCAACAACGTGATCGACTCCGCCGTCGACAGCGGCGGCACGGGCACGAGGTCGACGTGGTCGAGGACCTTCAGCCCCATCAGCCGGGTCCGGCTCGTGATGATCGTCAGGCACTGCGGCGTCGCCGCCAGGACCGGCCTGACCTGTGCGCTCTCGTGCGCGTCGTCGAGCAGGACCAGCATCCTGCGGTTGCCGAGCAACCGGCGGAGCTCGAGCTGCCGCTCGCCGCCGGTGGCGGGTATCCGCTCGGCGCCGAGCGACCTCAGCAGGAACGCCAGCACGTCGTCGGGCGCGACCCGCGTGCCGGGGCCGGCGCCGCGCAGCTCCAGGTACAGGTTCCCGTCCGGGAACCGGTCGCGGTGCCGTGCCGCCCACTTGAGGGCGAGCTGGCTCTTGCCCACGCTCGGCATCCCGTGCAGCGCGACGACCCGGCCCTGGTCGCCGTCGCCGAGCAGGGCGTCGAGCCTGGCCAGCAGGTCGTCGCGGCCGGTGAAGCTGCGCGCGGGCGGCGGCAGCTGGTGCGGCGCCGTCGTGCCCGGCACCGCGGTGCTCTCCTGCTTGCGCAGGATGCTCCGGTAGAGGTCCCGCAACTCCGGGCCGGGCTCGGCGCCGACGTGCTCGAACAGGCGCTGGCAGAACACGGCGTAGAAGTCGAGCGCCGTGGAGTAGCGGCCCAAGGCGTCCAGGGAGCGCATGTAAAGGCCGGCGAACGCCTCGTCCGGGGCCTGGCTCGCGGTGAGCCTGCCCGCTTCGGCCATCACCTCCAGGTGCTCGCCCAGTTGCCGCTGGCTGTCCAGCAACGCGTAAAACGCGGGCATCCGGTCGAATGTCTCCATTTGGTCACGACAATGGTCGGCCCACGCCCCGCCGAGCTCTTCGAGCGGCCTGCCGTTCCACTGCGAAAGCGCCTCGCGCAGCAATGCCTTGGCCTCCCGGTGGTCACCTCGAGAGGCCGCTACCCGACCCATCTCCGCCAATTTGCGGAAACGGTGGTAGTCGATCAGGTCCGCCTGTCGCAACACCAAGCGATAAGCGTTGCCCTCCTTCGGTATCGACGCACCTGTCCCCGATTTGGCCAGAATGGCTCGCAGTCGGCTGACGATCGGCTGCAGGTTTCGTTTCACCTGTTCCGGGGCACTGTCCGGCCAGAGCACCTGAGCGATGGTGTCCACTTGGACCGGTCTCGGGAAGTAGTAGAGGAGCAATGTGAGCACGCCGCGGTGCTTGGCCGGCCCGAGATCACAATCATTCCCGTCGATGTGTAATCGCGTCTTGCCGATGATCTTGAACTCCACCAGCGCCACCTTTCGCTGGCCAACTTGCCCTTGGGCACAGTGTGCTTCACTGGGAGGAAGTTCCGCAGGCCCGTTTCCCATTTTCGTCCGAATTGCCCAGGTGACCGGACGGCGATCGGCAGATGCAAGCGGACTGCAAGTTCCCGGCAAACCGGTCCGTCACTCTTCTCCCGAGGGTTGGAGCGCGAGGGGGAGTGCATGACACGTCCAGAGTGGCCGCGAGTGCCGATCGGGCTCGACGCGTCGCAGTGGGTCAGCCGCGCCGGGTGCCTGTCGGTGCTCGCCGTGGTGCACACGGTCACCAGCGGGCAACGCCTGCTGGAAGCCGTGGAGCTGATCGAGACGGACACGAGGCTTCAGGTCGTCTTCACGCAGGCGCCTGACGTCTTCAGCAACGGGGTGGCCGAGTTCCTGCGGTCCACCGGGGGCGTCGTGTGGCCGTGGGAGCTGGCGATCCGGCAGGAGTTCGCCCTGGCCGTCGCCGCGTCCTACGGCGGGCTGCACGAGTTGCACGCGCCGCTGGTGGTGATGCCGCACGGCGCCGGCTACGGCAAGTCCTTCACCACCGGCGGCGAGCCGGTGGTCTACGGGTTGGACGCGCAACGGCACCTGCACAACGGCCGTGTGCTGGCGAGCGCGCTGGTGCTCGCGCACGACGACGAACGGGAGGTGCTGCGGCGGCAGTGCCCGCAGGCGCTCGACGTCGCCGTCGTGGCGGGCGACCCGGCCTACGACCGGTTGGTCGCGAGCCTGCCGCGGCGCGACGAGTACCGGGCCGCGCTGGGCATCGAGCCGGGTCAGCAGGCCGTGGTGGTCAGCTCGACGTGGGGGCTGGACTCGTTGTTCGCGAGGTTCGAGGACCTGCTGCCGAGCCTGCTCGAAGAGCTGACGCCGCACGGGTTCCGCGTGGTGGCGCTGGTGCACCCGGGAGCCTGGTTCGGCCACGGCAAGCGGCAGGTGGACGCGTGGCTCGCGGAGTGCCGGGACGCGGGGCTGGTCGTGGTCGGCCCGCACGTGGACTGGCGGGCCGCGGTGATCGCCGCCGACCACGTGGTGGCCGACCACGGGTCGGTCGGCGTGTACGCGGCGGCGATCGGCCGGCCGGTGGTCCTGGTCGACGCACCGGTGCGGGTCGCCACGTCCAGCGGGTCGGCGCAGGAGCTGTTGCGGCACCTGGCGCCCAGGTTCCAGTCGGGATCGCCCGTGCGACCGCAGCTCGACCTGGCCGCGGCACGTGCGGCCGAGCTCGGCGAGGTCGTGCGGGAGCGGTTGACCTCCGAGCCCGGCCGCTCGTCGGCGCGGCTGCGCCGGATCATGTACGAACTGCTCGACCTCCCCGAACCGGGACGGCACCGCGCCGTGCCGCCGGTTCCGACACCACCGGAGGAGTCTCCGTGACCGAACCCGTGGTGCGGTGGACGAGCGGCCCGGACCGCCTGGCGGACGTCGTCGTGCGCGAGGTGTCCGGTGTGGATGGTGATCCGACCGCCGAGCTGCTGCGCGACAACCCGTTCGCCGCGCTGGCGGTCGCCGCGTCGGCCGATCGGCTCGTGGTGCGGACCGAACTCGGCCAGGTGGTCGAGCTCACGCCGGCGGCCACCGAGGCGCGCTGCCTCGACGTCCAAGCGGTCGTGGTGTCGGCCGTCCAGTCGCTCTACGCGTGGCACGTGGCACGACTCGACCTGAGCGCGCTGCGACCGCGTGGGCTGCCCGTGTGGTGCGCGGAACACCGGGCACGGCGGTCAGCCGTCGCGTGCGGGTGGCTCCGGGTCGTCGTCCTGGACGCCCAGTCGTCGAGCGATGCCGTCGGCCTTTGAGGATCCGATCTCGGTGTAGAGCCGCAGAGCCTGTCTCCAGTGCTCTGCGGCCCGCTCCGCGTCACCCTGCCGTTCGGCGGACTCCGCCAGCAGTTGGTGCGACTCGGCCATCCCCTGTTTGGAGCCGAGCGCGCTCAGCGCGTCCAGCGCGCTCCGGGCCGTTCGGTCGGCGAGCGGCAGGTCGTCGGCACGCAGGTACGCCGCGGCCTGCGCCACCACGACCCGTGCCTGGTTGTAGGGGTCCGGCGGCTCCAAGCCGCGGAACTGCTCCGTCGCCTCCAGCAACGCCCGCTGCGCCTCGTCGACCCGACCCAGCCCGGTCAGCGCCCGGCCGAGGTTGATCAGCGTGAGGCCGAGGCTCCGCCGCGCGCCCAGGTCCCGGTTGGTCCGGGCCAACCGCTCGAACAGCCCGACCGCCTCGGCGAGCCGGCCACCGGCCACGTGCAGCAGGGCGAGCGCCTCCTCCGCGTCGGCGGCGCCCCGCCGGTCGTCGATCTCCTCGGCGACGGCGACCGACGCCCGCAGGTGCTCTTCGGCCTCCTCCAGCCTGCCCACCGTGGTGCACACCAGGCCGAGCCGCTTGAGCATGTCGGCCTCGGCGAGCCTGTTCCCCCAACGACGTGCCGCCTCGACGCCGCGCCGGTCGACCTCCAGGCGGTCGCGGTAGTGCTTGTGGTGCAGGAACAGGGGCCAGAGCACGTCGGCCAGCTGCCAGGTCAGCGCCCACCAGCCGCGTTCCTCCGCCACCAGGCCGCAGGCGATGAGGTTCCGCCGCTCCTCCTCCAGCCACGCCAGCGCCGACTCGCGGTCCTCGAACTCCGGCACGCCCTCGGGCCGCGCCAGGAACTCGTAGGCCTGTCTGCGCCGGTGGGGCGTGACGACGAGGTCGGCCGCCATCGCGCCGGCGAGGTACCACTCGACCATCCGCCGCACGGCGTGCGCCCGCTCGTCCGGGTCGTCCTCGGAGTTGGCCTTGTTGCGGGCGTGCAGCCGGAGCAGGTCGTGGAAGCGGTACCGGCTCTCGCCGACCGACTCGACCAGGTTGCCGTCCACCAGTTCCTCCAACAACGCGTGCGAGGTGTCCTGCTCCAGCACCGACGTCGCCACCGAGGCGCCGAACTCCTGACCGGGGTGCAGCGCGAGCCTGCGGTAGAGCGCCGCCGCGGTCGGTCCGAGCGCGCGGTAGGACAGGTCGAAGGTCGTCTGCACGGACAGCTCCGGCGCCGACAGCATCGACAGCCTGCTGCGCTCGTCGCTCAACTCGGTGACGATCTTCCGCACGGACCACTGGGGCCGGCTGGCGAGCCGTGCGGCGGCCACCCGGACCGCGATCGGCAGGCCGCCGCACATGCCGACCAGCGCCTCGGCCCGTTCGGGATCGTCGTCGATCCGGCGCCTGCCCACCACCTTCGCCAGCAACCGGACCGCCGAGAGCTTGCCGAGCGGACCGACGTCGACCAGTCGCGCGCCCTCGGCGACCAGGCCGGTCAAGCGGTTGCGGCTGGTCACGAGGACCGCGCTGGCCGGCGAGTTCGGCGCGAGCGGGCGCACCTGCGCGGCCGAGTACGCGTTGTCGAGCAGGACCAGGAGCTTCTTGTCCGCGGTCAGCGAGCGGTAGAGCGCCGCCTGCTCGGCGATGTCGACCGGCACCTCCCGGGACGGCACGCCCAGGCTGCGCAGGAACAGGCCGAGCGCGTCCTCCGGCGTCACCGGCTCGGATCCGCTGAACCCGGCGAGGTCGACGTAGAGCTGGCCGTCGGTGAACCGGTCGCGCGCGGTGTGCGCCCAGTGCAGCGCGAGGGCGGTCTTGCCCACCCCGCCGGGACCGCTCAGCACCGCGAACATGCGGATTCCGTCACGCCGGTTGTCGGCCAGCGCCTCGTTCAGCTCGGCCAATTCCGCGGTCCGGTCCGTGAAATGCACCGGAGCCCCCAATAATTGCCGCGGCACCGGCGGCGGTGTGGACGGTGCATTGTGGAACGCTATCCCCCCGTGCACCACCGCAGCCTGCACCGCACCGCCGGAGACGGACCCCGACAAGGTGTTGCCCAGCCCGTCCGCCGGGCCCTGACCTGATCGCGACATCCGCTACCCCCGTGGCGTGTCAATTCGACCAACAACACGACCGTACGGTATGCCAGTACGGAAGACATTCCCCTACTTCGGCAATTCGCTCTCCGTTCGGACCAACGGGATCGTGACCGCGGTCACCTGATTCGATGTCGGAGTAATGAATTAGGGGTCACCCGAACGCGAGCGCGATCCGGCGGGCCGCCAGCAGCCGGGTGCGCCGGACGTCCTGGTCGATCACCGCGTCCGCGTTGCGGTCGAGGCGGTGGTAGGACTTGGCCAGCAGCCAGTGCGCGGCCTCGGCGCCGATCGGGTTCAGCGGGCCCTGGTCGGCCAGGCGGGCGCGGGCGGTGACGACGTCCCTGGTGACGAAGGCGGTGCGAACCTCGCCGCCCGACAGCTCGTCGATCAGGAACACCATGGCGTGCTCGGCGCGGGCGAACGTGTACGTGCAGATCAGGGCCAGGTAGCCGGCGTCGATCGACCGGTCGCAGATCCAGGCTCCGCCGACCACCAGGGCGGGGCCCGCCGGCGTGACGGCGCTCGCCGCCCACTCGCGCGGACGGCCGGTGAGCACAGCGGCCAGGACGCGCAGCAGGGCGTGGTTGCGGCGGCTGGGCAGCGACACGGCGTGCTCGACCAGGCCCGCCCAGAACTCCTCGTCCGGCTGGAGGTCCGCGACCGCGCTGCTGACCGTCAGCTCCGCCTCCAGCGGGTCGAGGAGCTGCGGCAGGGCGCGGCAGCGGTGGACCACCTGTCGCTGCGCCACGGTCAGCGGCGTCCCCTGTGGACGGTTCACCACCACGATCGGCCGCCGCTTCGGCACCTGCGTCTTCCGGATCACCGCGCGAGGCTGGCACGTCGGGGGGCGGGTGGGGCCGCAACGCGCACCGGGTGCGGCGACACCACACCCGAAAGGGGACAATCGGCGGTCGTGGACTCCCTGCGCGAGGCGTTGTGGCGGGCCGCGGCGAACCGCCGGGCCCGGCTGCCGCGCACCTCCTCCCTCCCACCGGCCGAAGTGGACGACGCGGTCCAGGCGGTGCTGAGGCGTGCCTTCGAGCACCTCTGGGAGCACGGCTGGCTGCCCTACGACGTGTACGAGGTCGTGCGGCGCAACGAGGACGAGCGCGCGTTGTCGTTCCTGGTCGACTCGTTGGCCGTCGAGGCGGCCCGCTACCCGGCGTTGCACCCGCGCTGGCGGGAGCAGTTGGCGGAGATCGGGGCGACGGTGTGGTGGGACACCTCGCAGCCCCACGTCGACCAGTGGGCGAGCAGGCACATCGAGCTGCGTGACGACGCGGTGGCCGCCGCGGTGGCCGCGCTGGCGGTGCTGGTCACGCTGCCGGGTCTGCCGGTGATCGTGCCGAGGCCGGGCACGCCGCTGGCCGAGGTCGACCACCACCACGTGGACCCGAAGATCCTCAACCGGGTGCGAGGGCTGCTGGCCAAGGCGGAGTCGACCGCGTTCCCGGACGAGGCCGAGGCGCTGTCGGCGAAGGCGCAGGAGCTGGTGACGCGGCACGCGTTGGAGCGGATGCCCCTCGAGGCGCCGACGACCACGTCACGCCGGTTGTGGCTGGACAAGCGGTACTTCGACGGCAAGGCGCACGTCGTGCACGTGGTCGCGGAGGCGAACCGCTGCCGCGCCGTGGTGTACGACCTGGGGTTCGTGGCGTTGGTCGGCGAGGAGCTCGACCTGGAGATCGTGGAGCTGCTGTCGGCGTCGTTGCTGGTCCAGGCGACGCGGGCGATGATCGCGGCGGGCGACAAGGCGCGCAAGGGCGACGAGGCGCGATCGGCGGCGTTCCGCAAGTCGTTCCTGCTGTCCTACGCGCACCGGATCGGGGAACGGCTGCGGACGGCGAACGAGGTGCCCGACGACGACCGGCTGCTGCCCGTGCTGGCCGAGCGCAAGAAGGCGGTGGAGGAGTACTTCGGCGCGATGTTCGCCCGGACCGTCGCCAAGTCGACGCCGGTGCGCAGCGCGGCCGGGTGGGACGCGGGCCGCTCCGCCGCCGACCGTGCCAACCTGTCGATCACCTGACCTGCGCTTTCCCCGGAACTGTCGGTGGTCGTCCGTACTCTCCGCGTCATGCCCACCGCGATGGAAGTGCGCCGGCTGTTCAACGTCACGCAGGAGACCCGGTTCCACTTCAACCACTGGTTCAGCGGGCGCAAGCACGTCGTGGCGCACGTGATGGCGCACGAGTCCGTCGCCGTGCACCGGATCACGCCCGACGAGGTCGAGGCCGCGTGCCGCAGCGCGCCGCGGCCGGGTCCGACCGACGTGCCCGAGATCCTGCACTGGCGGCCCGACTTCGCCTTCGCGCACGTGGCCCACCACGTGGTCGAGGCGCTTGGTCGATTACCCGGCTGGCCGGAGTTCCGGGAGTTCTGCGAGGCCGACGAGCAGGCGCGGGGGATGTTGTGGACGCCGGCCCGCGAGGTGATCGCCGAGGTGGGGCCGGCGGGACGGGCGGCGCTGCGCAACCGCGTGGTGTCCGACTTCCTGGGGTTCCTGCGCGACGTGTACGTCCTCGCGGTGCTGCGCGGGCACGGGCTGGACGTGCGGGTGCACCCGTTGGCGGACACGGTGTTCAAGGTCGACGCGTGGGTGGAGCGGCTGATCCTCAACCCGCGCGGCGGCGGGCAGCGGTCGGCGGACCTGCTCGTGCACGCGATGCCGCCGTTCTTCTTCACGGATCTGGGGTTCACCGAGTTCACGCAGGTCGGCGCGGCCCTGCTGCCGTCACGCGCGCAGTTGGACCGCGCGGCGCGGCGGCTGCGGGACGTGCTGCACCCGGCCTGAGGGAGGTCGCGGGCGGGCTCCGGGCCACGGTGGGCGCCGGCGGGGGCGGGCGCATGGGCCATCATGGCCGGGTGCCGAACCTGGAGACGACGGACGACGTCCGCGCCCGGATGAGCAAGCAGCGTTCCCGTGACACGGGCATCGAGGTCGCGTTGCGGCGCGAGCTGCACCGGCTGGGGCTGCGGTACCGGGTGCACCAGCGGCCGGTGCGCGCGGTGCGGCGTGAGGCCGACGTGGTGTTCGGGCCGGCCAAGGTGGCCGTGTTCGTGGACGGGTGCTTCTGGCACGGCTGCCCGGAGCACGGCACGTGGCCCAAGCGCAACGGGGAGTTCTGGCGGACCAAGATCGAGACGAACCAGGCGCGTGACGCGAACACCGACCAGGTGCTGGCGGACGCGGGGTGGCTCGCGGTGCGGGTGTGGGAGCACGAGGACCCGGCCGTCGCGGCGAGTCGGGTGCGGACCACGGTGTTGCGGCGTCGCGGTCGGCTAGCCTGAGTCCGTGCTGTCCATGATCGACCTGTTCGCCGGCTGTGGCGGCATGACCGCGGGGTTCGCCGCGGCGGGCGGCTACCGGCCGGTGATGGCGGTCGAGTGGGACCTGCACGCGGCGGCGACGTACGCGGCGAACTTCGGCGAGGACCACATCCGGTGGTCGGACATCGCGGCCGTGCCGGACGGCGCGATCCCCGAGGTCGACGTGATCGTGGGCGGCCCGCCGTGCCAGGGGTTCTCGAACCTGGGCTCGAAGGACGTCGACGACCCGCGCAACTCGTTGTGGCGCGAGTACCTGCGGTTCGTGCGGAAGGCCCGGCCGAAGGTGTTCGTGATCGAGAACGTCGACCGGTTCCTGGCGTCGACGGAGTTCGCGTTGCTCCAGGCGGAGACCGAGGGCTACGAGCTGAGCTTCGGCATCCTGCTGGCGGCGGATTTCGGCGTGCCGCAACGGCGTCGGCGCACGATCGTGATCGGCTCGCGGATCGGGCGGGTCCCGCTGCCGGTCGCGACGCACCCGCGCGGGCAGTGGCACACCGTGGGCGACGTGCTCCGCGGCCTGCCGGAGCGGCCGGTGACGACCGCGTTGCCGAACTCGGTGGTGGAGTTCTTCGGTCGGGAGCTGCCGGGGCCGTTCAAGAGCCCGGACCTGCACATCGGCCGCAACCCCACGCCGTTGTCGTTGGAGCGGTACCGCCACGTCCCGCCCGGCGGTGGCCGGTTCGACGTGCCGACGGAGCTGTTGCCGCGGTGCTGGCGGGAGAAGAAGAGCGGCACGACGGACGTGATGGGCCGGATGCGGTGGGACGAGCCGTCGGTGACCATCCGCACCGAGTTCTACAAGCCGGAGAAGGGTCGCTACCTGCACCCGCAGTGGGAGCCGGGCCAGGACGGGCACCGGGTCGACCGCCCGATCACGCACCTGGAGGCGGCGCGGCTGCAGTCGTTCCCGGACTCGTTCGAGTGGTGCGGGTCGAAGATCGAGGTGGCCAGGCAGATCGGCAACGCCGTGCCGCCGTCGTTGGCGAGGGCCATCGCCGAGCACCTCAAGCCGTACCTGACGGGCGCCGAGCCGACCGCGCCGACCTGCCCGCTCTGCCCCTGATCCGGGCTTCCGGTCCGTTCTCCGGCACGTGGCCGCGGCCGGTGGCCCGGAATTGTCGGACCCCTCCGCTAGCGTCATCACCATGACGACAACCACGTATGAGAACGCGGTCCGCATCGGCTCCACGACCTACCAGGTGGTGGCCACCGCCGACCCGGACCTCTCCGTCGACCTGGCCGGTGTGGACGCCTCGGGCGTCCTGGTGGCGGAGGGCACCATCCGCCTGCCCGCGGACGCGGGCGCGAAGATCGGCAAGTTGCTCGCGCAGGTGCTGGAGGCGTTGGGCAGGCTGAGCACACCGTCCCCGCTCTCGGCCCGCGACCGCCCGGCGAACGCCAACCAACCGTGGAGCCGGGACCTGGACGACGGCCTGCGCGCCGACTGGCTGGCCGCCACCACCGAGACCCCGACCGCCGACCTGATCCGTTCGATCGCCAAGCGGCTGGAGCGCTCCCCCACCTCGATCAGGTCACGGCTGGCGAGGGTGGGCTGCGACCCGGACGTGCCCGGCCGGGAGCTGTCCTCCGACGGCGCGCAGGTGTTCCGGGTTCAGGGTCGGGATCAGGGGCGGGTCAGGGGCAAACCCGATTCGGGAGGGGAGGGTGTCGAGTGATGCTCGAGGTGGACGCGTAGGGCGAGGAAAGGACCTCTCGTGGAGATCACCGGGCTCATCTCGGCGCTGTTCATCGGCGTGGTCGTCGGTGGCCTTGGGCGGCTGGTCGTGCCGGGCAGGCAGAAGATCTCGATGGTGATGACGCTGCTGGTCGGTATCGCGGCGGCCCTGGTGGGCACCTTCGCGGCGTCCGTCATCGGCGTCTCGACCACCTCGGGCATCGACTGGATCGAACTGGCCCTGCAAGTCGGCCTGGCCGCCGTCGGCGTCACCACCCTGGCCCGCCGGAGGTCCCGCCAACCCCAGTGACCGACCTCCCCCCCGGCAGGCCGCCCGGTCCAACCCCGTCCGGCCTGCCACGGCCCCCACGCGACGCTCCGGCCACCGAGGCCCGCGTGAGGTGGGTAGGTGCGCCCGGATACGCGGCCGGGTGCCTGTGATGTCGCGCGAGCGGGTGCTATCGCCGATGCATGGGAGGGACGAGTAGGAGCGCAGCCAGGTGCCCGGCTGAGAGCGAAGGGCGGGTGGGGCTGCGAGGTCCGTGAGGTGGCTCGGCATTGACCGGGTGCTCGGGGGCGGCTCGCACGCCAGGTGCATCGGGCGGACGGCGCGGCCAGGGCATGCGACGGGGAATGGTGCGGGGTGTGCAGTGGGGCCGGTGGCAGGTGGGGCTGTTGGTGGCCGGCTGGGTGGGGGTGGGTTGGGGATGAGGTGGCGGTAGGCGCATAGTGCTGTCCGTGTTGGTGCTGCATGCGTTGGGCGTGGGTGGCGGGCGGGTTGGGGTTTGGGTGGAGGATTCGCTCTTGCCGGAGCGGGTCGGTGGGCGGTTGCCCCGGCGGGCGGTGAGGCATCCGTTTGCGGTTGACGGGGAAGGGCTCGCGCGGTTGGTCGGTGGGGTGCTCGGGGAGGTTTCCGTTCGGTTGCCTTCCTACGCCGGTGGGCCGGTCGGGTCTCCCGAGTTGGTCAGGGAGGCCGTCGGTGGGCGGCGGGGTGCTCTTCGGTGGCGGGAGTGGGCGGTTCCGGTTGCCTGGGTCGAGGGGGTGGCCGGATCGCTGCCGCCGGACTGCCGGGGTGGGGCTTCGTGGAAGTTCCTGATCGACGTCCTCGAGTTCGGGCGGGAGCTGGTTCGGCGAGGGCGGGTGCTGCCTTCGCTGGACGGGGACGGGTGCGCGCGGTGGCGGGCGGCGTTGTCCGGGGTGGACGCGTTGCGGTTCGCGGCGTTGCGGGCGAGCGTGCCGCCGTCGTTCCTGGGCTCCGACGGACCTGGCGACCTGGTCCAGGAAGTGCTGGACCGCGCGGTCGACCGTGAGGTCCGGGTGGCGTTGCGAGGTGCCCGGCCCGCTGGTGACGGCGTGGTCGGGCAGTGGCTGAACGCGTTGGTGGACGAGCCGCGCGTGGTCGGTGAAGTGGGTGCGTTGCGGGCCAAGGTGGCGGCTTGGCGGGCCAACGGGTTGCAGGAGAGTCCTGTTCGGACCTGCTTCCGGCTCAGCTCGCCCGACCAGGGCGGCATGGCGAAGGACGGGTGGCGGGTCGAGTTCCTGCTCCAGGCCGTGGACGAGCCCAGCGTCGTGGTGACGGCGGAACAGTTGTGGCACAAGCAGGACGCGGTGTTGCGGCGGTGGGTCGGTCGACCGGAGGACGTGCTGCTCGGCGACCTGGGACGGGCCGGTCGGCTCTACCCGGCGTTGGACCGGGCGCTCTCCGCCCGCCGGCCGGTGGAGCTGGAACTGGACGTCGAAGGCGCCTACGACTTCCTCCAGCACGCGGCGGTGTTGGCGGAGGCCGGCTTCGGCGTGATGCTGCCCTCGTGGTGGCGTCAACCCCACCGCCTCGGGCTCCGGCTCACGGCCACCAGTCGCGGCACGGCGGGTCAGGTCGCGAAGGAGAGCGAACTCGGGCTGAAGGTCCTGGTCGACTACCAGTGGGAACTGGCCGTCGGCGACGAACGGCTGACCGAGGCCGAGCTGCAGTCCCTCGCCGAGGCCAAGGTCCCGCTGGTCCGGGTCCGCGGCCAGTGGGTGCACGTCGACCCGAAACGCCTCGCCGCGGGCCTCGCCTTCCTCAAGCGCGGCGGCGGGCAGATGACCGCCGCGCAGGTCCTGCTGCACTCCGGCCTGCACCCCGAGGACGCCGACCTGCCCCTGCCGCTGAACGGCGTCAGCGCCACCGGCTGGCTCGGCGACCTGCTCTCCGGCGAGGTCGAGCACCACCTGGAGCCGGTCGGGAAGCCGAGCGGCCTGGTCGCCGAGCTGCGGCCCTACCAGCAGCGCGGCCTGGCCTGGCTCGCGTTCCTCGACCGGCTGGGCCTGGGCGCGTGCCTGGCCGACGACATGGGCCTCGGCAAGACCGTCCAACTGCTGGCCCTGGAAGCGCACAACCGCGCGCACGGCGCCCGCCTGCCGACGCTGCTGGTCTGCCCGATGTCGGTGGTCGGCAACTGGCAGCGCGAAGCCGCCCGCTTCACCCCCGGCCTGGAGGTGCGCGTCTACCACGGCGCGGACCGCGCCCTCGACACCGACTGCGACCTCGTCATCACCACCTACGCGGTCGTCGCGCGCGACGCCGGGAAGCTCGCCGACGTGAGCTGGGACCGGGTCGTGCTCGACGAGGCTCAGAACATCAAGAACAGCTCCACGCGGCAGTCGAAGGTCGTGCGCGCCCTGCCCGCACGGCACCGCGTGGCGTTGACCGGCACCCCGGTGGAGAACCGGCTGGCCGAGCTGTGGTCGATCATGGACTTCGTCAACCCCGGCGTCCTGGGCACGGTCAGCACGTTCCGCGCCCGCTTCGCCGTGCCCATCGAACGCCACCACGACGAGGACGCCGCCGTCCGCCTGCGCCGGATCACCGGCCCGTTCGTGCTCCGCCGCCTCAAGACCGACCCGCGGATCATCACCGACCTGCCGGACAAGATCGAGGTCAAGCAGCTGTGCACGCTGACCGCCGAACAGGCCACGCTCTACCAGGCCGTGGTGGACGACATGCTGGCCAAGATCGCCGAGGCGGAGGGCGTCAAGCGCAAGGGCCTGGTCCTGGCCACGATGTCCCGCCTCAAGCAGGTGTGCAACCACCCGGCGCAACTCCTCGGTGACGGCTCCCGCGTCGCCGGCCGCTCCGGCAAGCTCGCCCGACTCGAAGAAGTCCTGGACGAAGCGCTGGCCGACGGCGACAAGGCGTTGTGCTTCACGCAGTTCACCGCCTTCGGCTCGCTCGTGGTGCCCCACCTGGCCGCCCGCTTCGACACCGAAGTGCTCTACCTGCACGGCGGCACGCCCAAGCGGCAGCGCGACGAGATGGTGCGGCGGTTCCAGGCGCAGGACGGCCCGTCGATCTTCGTGCTCTCGCTGAAGGCCGGCGGCACGGGGCTGAACCTGACCGCCGCCAACCACGTGATCCACCTCGACCGCTGGTGGAACCCGGCCGTGGAGGACCAGGCCACCGACCGGGCGTTCCGCATCGGCCAGCGCAACCACGTGCAGGTGCGCAAGTTCGTCTGCGTCGGCACGCTGGAGGAGCGGATCGACCGGATGATCGAGGAGAAGCGCGGGTTGGCCCAGCTCGTGGTCGGCGCGGGCGAGGACTGGCTGACCGAGATGTCCACCGGCGAGCTGCGCGAGCTGTTCGCCCTGTCCGGGGAGGCCGTCGGTGACTGACTGGCACGGGTACCACCCGCCTGCGCGGCCGATCCGGGTCGAGGGCGGCCTCACGTTGCGCAGCAAGCGGGGCGACATCGCGCAGACGTGGTGGTCGCGCCGGTTCCTGGAGGTGCTGGAGTCGTTCGGCATGGCCGCCCGCCTCGCCCGCGGCCGGGCGTACGCGCGCACCGGCCAGGTGATGAGCCTGTCCCTGTCGTCCAGCCTGGTGGTGGCGCTGGTGACCGGGACGCGTCCCGAGCCGTACCGGGCGCGGATCGGGGTGCGGAAGTTCACCGACGACGACTGGCGGCGCATCGAGCACGCGCTGGCCGACCGGGCGATCTTCGCGGCCAAGCTGCTGGCGGGCGAGATGCCGCCGGAGATCGAGGACGTGTTCGCCGACCTCGGCCTCGCCCTCTTCCCGAGCACGATGCGCGAGCTGCACATGGACTGCACGTGCCCGGACTGGGAAGTGCCGTGCAAGCACCTCGCCGCCACCTGCTACCTGCTCGCCGAGTCGTTCGACACCGACCCGTTCGAGATCCTGGCCTGGCGCGGGCGGTCCCGCGAGGACCTGCTCGACCGGCTGCGCGACCTGCGCGCGCCCATCCCGCCCGACGAGCCCACGACACCTCAGGCGCCACCGGAGGACTCGTTCGAGACCTTCTGGGCACGCCCGAAGGTCGCCGAGGTCGTGCCGGACGTCGTCGAGCCGACCACGAGGCGCCCGGACGCGCTGCTCGACCAGCTCGAACCGCTCGTCGTGGACGGCCGTTCGGTGACCGACGAGCTGCGCCCGCTGTACCGGCGGCTCGCGAAGCCCTAGCCGCCCGCGACCGACGGCAGGATCCGCACCTCCGCGTCCGGGCGCAACGAGGTGCCGGCGCCGGACAGCCGGCGGCACTCCTCGCCGTCCACGTAGAAGTTCACGTAGCGGCGCAGCCCGGCCCGCTCGTCGCGCAACCTGCGGTCCAGCAACGGGTACCGCGCGGCCAGGTGGTCGAGCAGCGCCCCCAGCGTGGCGGGCTCGGGCAGGTCGACCTCCAGCCTCGCCTGGTCGCCCGCCGCCTGCCGGAGCGGCCCGGGGATCAGCACGAGCACCCGCACGTCACACCTCCGCCGCCCGCACGCACAGCACGTCGGGCAGGTGCTCGGCGATCCGCCGCCAGCTGTCGCCCTCGTCGGCGCTCGCGTACACCTCGCCCGACCGCGACCCGAAGTAGACGCCGGCCGGGCTCGCCGCGTCCGTGCACATCGCGTCACGCATCACGGCCGTCCAGAACCCGTCGGGCAGCCCGACCCGCAACGCCTCCCACGACGACCCCGCGTCCGACGACCGGTACACCGCGCACTGCCCGCCGGGCGGGAACCGGTGGCCGTCCGCGGTCAGCGGGAACGTGTAGACCACGTCCGGGTCGTGCGGGTGGCTGACCACGGCGAAACCGAAGTCCGCGGGCAGGCCGTCCGCGATCGACGCCCACGTCTCCCCCGCGTCTTCCGACCGGTACACGCCGTGGTGGTTCTGCAGGAACAGCCGCTCCGGCCGGGACGGGTGCCGGCTCACCTTGTGCACGCACTGGCCGAACTCCGGGTACTGGTCGGCCAGGAAGTACGCCTTGATGCCGGTGTTGCCCGGCTCCCACGACGACCCGCCGTCGAACGTCCGGTACACGCCGCCGGTGGACATCGCCACGGTCAGCCGCAGCGGGTCGACCGGGTCCGGCAGCACGGTGTGGATCGCCTGCCCGCCGAACCCCTCGCCCCACAGCTCGCGGTGCGGGTGCTTCCACAAGCCCTCGACCAGCGAGTACGTCCGACCGCCGTCCTCGGAGCGGAACAACGCCGACGGCTGCGTGCCCGCGTACACGACCTCCGGGTCGGGCGTGAGCGCCAGCTGCCACACCCGTTCCAGCGCGGCGTCCGCCGGGAACGCGATGGGTGCGTGGTCCGGTTCCTTCCAGGTCACGCCGAGGTCGTCGCTGGTCACGACGGTCGGCCCGAAGTGGGGACTGCTCGTGCCGACCAGGAGCCGCGGCCGGTCGCGGCGGCCCTCGATCGCGATCGCGTAGACCTCGGTCATCGGGTGGTGCGGTCCGCTGAGGCTCCACGACGTGCGGTCTTCACTGGTCGCGAGCCACAGGCCCTTGCGGGTGCCGATGGCGAGCAGATTCATGACAACCCCTCAGCTTGTGACGCGCAGCACACTAACCCTTCGGCCGCCGCCCCGCAGCCGGCGGCGAGCTCGCGTCCCGAGCACGAGGAGCCGGCCAAGTTACCGACTGGTAGCGTGCGGCGGCGACGAAGGGAGAACCCCGTGCTGTTCGACCCGAACACCCACGACTTCGGACACCTGGACGCGGAGAGCCGCCGCCTGCTGCGCGCGACCGTCGACTGGTTCGAGGAGCGCGGCAAGCGCCGCCTGATCGCCGACGACCAGGCCAAGGTCTGGTACACCGAGTTCCTGGACTTCGTCGCGCGCGAGAAGCTGTTCGCGACCTTCTGCACGCCCGCGGCCGAGGCCGACGGCAACCGCGACAAGCGCTGGGACGCCGCCCGCAACGCCGCGCTGAGCGAAGTCCTCGGCTTCTACGGCCTCCAGTACTGGTACGCCTGGCAGGTCACCGTGCTGGGGCTGGGCCCGATCTGGATGAGCGACAACGCGGTGGCCCGCAAGAAGGCCGCCGAACTCCTCGACCAGGGCTCGGTGTTCGCGTTCGGACTGTCGGAGAAGGAGCACGGCGCGGACGTCTACTCCACCGACATGGTCCTCACGCCCACCGCCACGGGCTTCACCGCGTCCGGCGGGAAGTACTACATCGGCAACGGCAACGTGGCCGGCATGGTGTCGGTCTTCGGCCGCCGCGCGGACGTCGAGGGCCCCGACGGGTACGTGTTCTTCGCCGTCGACTCGCAGCACGAGAAGTTCACGCTGGTCAAGAACGTGGTCGACTCGCAGATGTTCGTCAGCGAGTTCCACCTGGACGACTACCCGGTGTCCCCGGACGACGTCCTGCACACCGGCCCGGACGCGTTCAGCGCCGCCCTCAACACGGTCAACGTGGGCAAGTTCAACCTGTGCACGGCCTCGATCGGCATCGACGAGCACGCGTTCTACGAGGCCATCACGCACGCCCACAACCGGATCCTGTACGGCAAGCGGGTCACCGACTTCCCGCACGTCCGGCAGAACTTCGTGGACGCCTACGCCCGCCTGGTCGCCATGAAGCTGTTCGCCGACCGCTCGGTGGACTACTTCCGCAGCGCCTCCCCCGAAGACCGCCGCTACCTGCTGTTCAACCCGATCACCAAGATGAAGGTCACCAGCGAGGGCGAGCGGGTCGTCGACCTGCTGTGGGACGTGATCGCGGCCAAGGGCTTCGAGAAGGACACCTACTTCTCGATGGCCGCCCGCGACATCCGGGCGCTGCCGAAGCTGGAGGGCACGGTCCACGTCAACCTCGCCCTCGTGCTCAAGTTCATGCCGAACTACCTGTTCCAGCCCACCGCTTACGCCGACGTCCCGACCAGGCACGACCAGGCCGACGACGGGTTCTTCTGGCACCAGGGACCGGCCCGCGGCCTCGGCCGGGTCACGTTCCAGGACTGGGAGACCGCCTACCGCGAGCACGCGCACGTGCCCAACGTGGCCCGCTTCCACGAGCAGGCCCGTGCGCTGCGCACCCTGCTCACCACCGCCGCACCGGATGCGGAGCAGCAGCAGGACCTGGACTTCCTGCTCAACCTCGGCCACCTGTTCACGCTGGTCGTCTACGGCCAGCTCGTGCTGGAGCAGGCCCGGATCACCGACCTGGACGCCGACGTGCTGGACCAGGTGTTCGACGTCCTGGTGCGCGACTTCTCGGCCTACGCGGTCGCGCTGCACGGCAAGGCGTCGTCCACCGAGGCGCAGCAGCGCTGGGCCGTCGAGCAGGTCCGCAAGCCCGTTGTCGACCAGGCCCGCTTCGAACGCGTCTGGAGCAAGGTGGCGGCGCTGTCCGGCGCATACGAAATGCGCCCGTGAGCGATCACGGTAAGGCGGTGGGTGTTCACCACCGCCTTACCGGCGAAGCCCCGGGTAAACGATTAACCGCGTCCGGTAGTCGGTCGGCCCGCACCGGCAATCGCACCAATCACGACCACTCCGACCGGACGTCGCGCACACGGCCCGACGGGTGAACGCGCGCCCGATCCGGGACCACTCGGCGCGGATGCCGTCTTGACTGGCGGGTGCGCTGCGTGTTTCGTCGTCAGCTACCGACGAACCGGAGGGAATCGCGCGCATGACCGCGTCCAAGGCACTGCGGGCCCTGCGGGAGGCGATCGTCCTGGAGCACCTGGAGTCGGAGAACGAACACGAGTTCGACACCGCTGTCGGCGCCTTCGACCACCCGCGGTGCGAGATCGTGGCGACCGGCCAGGTGTTCGACGGCCGGGCCGAGGTCACCGGCTACTACGCGCGCGTCCGCGACGCGTTCCCGGACCGGCGCAGCACGCTGGTCGAGCTGCACCACGCCGACGGCGCGGTGATCGTCGAACTGGAGCTGCGGGGCACCCACCAGCGCAGTCTCGGCGGCGAGGAGCCGACGGGGCGTGCCTACCGCGTGCGCACGACGGCGTTCTTCGTCTTCGACGACGCCCGGCTGGTGGGCAAGCGGGTCTACGGCGGGCAGGCCGACGAGGCGCCCGCGCTGATCACCTGAGCGACGATTCGGGCCGCCACCCCCCGCTGCTGCGAGGTGTGGCGGCCCGAAAAGATCCAGGTCCTGGTGGTGACCCGGATTAGGTCAGAGCGGTCGAACCGTCTGCGCCTGCGGGCCCTTCTGGCCCTGGCCGATCTCGAACTCCACCCGCTGGTTCTCTTCCAGGGTGCGGTAGCCGTTGCTCTGGATCTCCGAGTAGTGCACGAACACGTCGGCGCCACCGTTGTCCGGGGAGATGAAGCCGAAGCCCTTCTCCGCGTTGAACCACTTGACGGTGCCCTGAACTGCCATCTTGCTACTTCTCCTCTAACAGGTGCCGGATCGCGCTTGCGACCACCGGGTCAGCTAGGGCCCCGGCCCCTCCTGGCGAGGAAAGTTCGGCGCCCGCAACTCCGTTCCGCGAGCGTGGTGGAACACGAACACAGAAAGGTACGACCGAAGACAGTCAACCACGAGATCCCGCCGGCAGTCGAGCGGAAGAATGCGGCGAGTCGCACTGCTACCGTGGGCGAGGTCGCGATCACAGGGGGTCTCCGATGCCTGAACCGATGCTGGTCTCCATCGCCGCGTCGCTCGCCACGCGGGCCGTCGCCGGCCTGTACGAGCTGGTCCGCGCGAAGTTCGCGGACGATCCCGTCGCCACCGCGGCGCTCACCGCCGCCGAAGGCGCGTCCGAGGACTCGCCGCAGGTCAGGGCGTTGGGCGAAACGCTGGAGCGGACCATCGAGGCCGATCCCGCCTTCGGTGCCGAGCTTCGGGCCCACCACGCCGTCACGCAGACCGGCCGGGTGACCAACCAGATCTCCGGCACGGTGCACGGCAACGTCGTGCAGGCGGGCGACATCCAGGGCGGCATCAGGTTCAAGTAACCCCGCCGGGTGAAGATGGGGTGGTGCACCCGCTCCACCTGCCCCAGTCCCGGCTGCTGTTCTTCTTCCTCGGCCTGGTGCTCACCTTCGTCTTCATCCGGATCAGCGTCCGCCTGATCAGGGCCAAGGTGCGCTGGTGGCCGGGCAACTTCACCCCCGGTGGCACGCACATCCACCACGTCGTGTTCGGCACCGTCTTCATGCTGCTCGGCGGCGTGATCGGGTTGGCCGTGCCGGACGACCAGCACGGGGTGCGGGTTGCCGCAGCGGCTCTGCTCGGCGTCGGCGCGGCTCTCGTGCTCGACGAGTTCGCGCTGCTGCTGCACCTGCGCGACGTGTACTGGACCAAGGACGGCCGGCTCTCCGTGGACGCGGTGTTCCTGGCCATCGGGATGACCGGCCTGCTGCTGATCGGCGCCCGTCCGCTCGGCTACGAGGAGTTCTACGGCGAGGGCGTGGCCGTGCGCGTGCTGATCATCCTGGTCCACCTCGGGTTCGCCATCGTGGCGCTGCTCAAGGGCAAGGTGTGGACCGGGCTGATCGGCCTGCTGGTGCCCGTGCTGCCGGAGATCGGCGCCGTGCGGCTGGCCCGCCCCGGCTCACCGTGGGCCCGCTGGCGGTACACCGAGGGCTCGCGCAAGCTGCGCCGGGCGTACCGCCGGGAGGCCCGCATCCGCCAGCCGCTGATCCGGGTGAAGATCCGGGTGCAGGAGTTCATCTCCGGGCGACACGACGAGGAGGGCTAGGGCGGCCCTAGGCCGGCGCGTGGCCGTCTAGTTGGTCAGGATGCCCAGCTCGGTGCAGTCGTCCGCGGTGTCGCCGGCGCACAGGTCCGCGTGCTTGACCACGCCCTCGGCCACCAGCGCGCACGTTGTCCCGGGTGATCAGGTCCGCGCCCAGCAGCACCGACTTCACGTCCCGCTTCGCCACGAGGTCGCGGGTGTTGCCGGTGGCCAGGTCGTCCGCGCCGCTGAGGTCGCCGCGGGCCACCGCGATGGCCAGCCGCGCCGCCGCCTCGGCCTCGTCCCGGATCGGCTTGTAGACCGTCATGCACTGCTCGCCGCGCAGGATCGAGCGCAGGCCCTCCAGCGTGGCGTCCTGGCCGGTCACCGGCACCCGGCCGGCCAGGCCCTTGGCCTTGAGCACCTCGATCGCCGCGCCGGCCAGCCCGTCGTTGGCCGCGACCACGCCGTCCACCGCGCCGCCGTTGGCGAGAAGCATCTGCTCGAACGCGGCCTTGCCGAGCAGCGGGTCCCACTTGTCGATCGGCTTGCTGTCCACCAGCTTCAACGCGCCCGTGTCGTACTTCGGGCCGAGCTTGCGGCGCTGGCCGTCGAAGAACAGGGTGGCGTTGTTGTCCGTCGGCGCGCCCTGCAACTCGATGATCCGCGCGCCCTGCTTCTCGCCGAGGCACTTGAGCAGCCCCTCGGCCTGCAGCTCGCCGACGTTGAGGTTGTCGAACGAGACGTAGTAGTCGGCCTGGCCGCCCAGGCTGATCCGGTCGTAGTTGATGACCGGGATGCCCGCGTCCCGCGCCTTGCGCTCGACCGCCGCGCCGCCCTCGGGGCTCAGCGGCGTGGTCATCAGCACCTTCACGCCGCGCCCGATCATCTCGTCGGCGATGCTGGCGAACCTGGCCTCGTCACCGTCCGCGTTCTCGATCACGCCCTCGATGCCCGCGAAGTTCAGCGCCTGGAGCAGCAGCGGCCGGTCCTGGTCCTCCCACCGGTCCGACGACGACCGGTCGGGCAGGATCACGCCGACCACCGGCCGCGGCGCGCGGCTGCCCGTCGGGGGCGCGAGCGGGTCGACCGCCGTGCCGCAGCCGGCGGCGAGCAGGACGAGGAGACCGCAGGACACGGCTCTGACTAGCCTTCGCATTCGCCAACCCCTTGCGCGGGCACATCGACGTCGACCCGGGAAATACGGAATGTCCCGAATTCCATCCCTCCGGGTGCGGGTTCGTCAAGACGTAGCAACCCCGCAGCTCCGAATGGTCTTCCCCATTCGGACAGTTGACCTTCCCGGAACATCGAAGTCGCTGGTCGGGGCGTTACAGAGCGTACTTATCACGCTCCGCACCCGATTGGTCACGCAGCCGGCAGATGCGGAAAGGGGACTCCCGTTCGGACGAATTGTGTGCGATGGTGTCGCGTGCCGAACCCTGGCCGGGTGTGTGAGGAGAACAGCGTGAGAATCGTCCCCGCAGCGCTGGTGGCCGCGATCGCCGCGGCACTGCTCGCCTTGGGCGCCGGGCCGGCCGCCGCCGAACAGGTCACGCCGGACCTCGCCGTCGCCAGTTCGCCGTCGCCGGCCCAGTTCCTGACGAGCGAAGACAACCGCGACATGTAGTGGCAGACCGAGATCCCCGCCCTCCGGCGAGCCGGCGAGCGGGGATCTTCGTCGTGCACGGGTCCGTCAGCCCAGCGCGGTGCCCAGGGCCTGCCAGTCCAGCACCGGCGCGGCCAGGTCGCGGATCGCCGCCAGCAGCCCCAGCCTGGCCCGCCGCACGTCGGCGTCCTCGGCCATCACCAGCACCTCGTCGAAGAACGTGTTCACCGGCCCGGTGAGCCCGTTCGCGGCGGCGACGAACGCGGCCGGCCCCGTGACGCCGGCCGGCACGTCGGCCAGCGCCTTGTGCAACGCCACCTCGGCGGGCTCCACGAGAGCCTCCGGGTCGTACTCGCCCACGGTGTCCGCGGGCACGATCCGCCGCACCCGCTGCAACGCCGCCACCAGCGCGGCGAAGTCCGGGTCGCCGGCCAGCCCCGTCAGCTCGGCCAACGTCGCGTCGGCCACCGCGGGCGCGTCGGCCAGCGGCAGCACGGCGTTGACGAACCGGTGGTCGTGCCCGGCGTCGAGGAGCTGCTGCTCGTACCGCCGCACGGCGAACTCGCGGGCCGTGTCCAGCGCCTCAGCGGACACCTCCAGCTCTTGGGCGGCCAGCGCCAGCGCCTTGGTCAGCGTGAGGTCCTTCAGGTCCGGGAACGCCCGCAGCACGCTCACCGCACCCAGCGCCGCCCGCCGCAGCCCGAACGGGTCGGAGCTGCCCGTCGGGTTCGCCCCGATGCCGAACAGCCCGGCCAGCAGGTCGAACCGGTCGGCCAGCGACAGCAGCGCGCCGGGCGTGGACGACGGCACCGCGTCACCCGCCGAGCGCGGCAGCTCCATCTCCCACAGCGCCCGCGCGACCTCGGGGGTCTCCCCCGCCCGCTCGGCGTACTCGCGGGCCATCACGCCGGCGAGGCTCGACAGCTCGATCACCATCTGCGAGCCGAGGTCGAACTTGGCCAGCTCGCCCGCGCGCGCCAGGGTCTCGTCGGCCGCGCCGACCTCCTCGGCGAACCGCCGCGCGAGCGCCGCGATCCGGCCCGCCCGGTCGGCCATCGACCCGAGCTTGTCGGCGAACGTGAGCTTCTCCAGCCCGGCCTTCATGTCCTCCAACGGCGTGCGCAGGTCGGCGCGCCAGAAGAACGCCGCGTCCTCGTACCGGGCGCGCAGCACGGCCTCGTTGCCCGCGCGCACGATGTCGACGTCCACCTCGCCGTTCGCCACCGCCACGAAGTGGGGCAGCAGCGAGCCGTCCTGGGCGCGCACCGGCAGGTACCGCTGGTGCTTGCGCATCACGGTGGTGAGGATCTGGGCGGGCAGCTCCAGGTAGCGCTCCTCGAACGAGCCGAGGATCGGCGTCGGCCGCTCGACCAGGTTCGTGACCTCGTCCAGCACGCCCTCGAAGTCCACGACCCCGCCCACGGACGCGGCCAGCTCCTCGGCGCGGGCCACGATGGCGTCACGTCGCCGTCGCGCCGACGCGTCGATGCCGTGCCCGGCCAGGAACTCCAGGTAACCGTCCGCCGCGGGCACGTCGACCACGGGCGTGGCCGCGGTGCGGTGCACGCGGGTCTTCGGCTCGGCGGCCAGCGACGACACCGCGACCGGCACGGGCGTCGTGCCCAGCAGGGCGAGCAGCCAGCGGATCGGGCGGGTGAACGACAGCTTCGGGTCGTTCCACTTCATGTTCTTCTCGGCGCGCAGCTCGGACACCACCTCGCCGAGCAGCCCGCTGAGCACCTCCACCGCGCCGCGACCGGGGTCCGTGCGCACGAGGGCGACGTGCTCGACGCCGTTCTCGGTGACGCGGCCGAGCGCGTCGACGTCCACGCCCTGGCCGCGGGCGAAGCCCTGCACGGCCTTGGTCGGGTTGCCGTCGGCGTCGAAGGCGGCGGACACGCGGGGGCCCCGCACGGTCTTCTCCGCATCCGGCTCGCGCGGCGCGACGTCGGGCACCAGCACGACGATCCGGCGCGGTGTGCCGTGCACCTCGACCGCGCCGTGCGCCAGCCTGGTCGCGCCGAGCTTGTCGGCCACGGCCTTGCCGACCGCCTCGACGGTCCGGGTCACCTCGGCGGGCGGCAGCTCCTCCGCGCCGATCTCGAACAGCAGCGTGCTCGGGGCCGTGACCTCGGCGAACGTGTCCGGCACGGTGGCCGCGGCGGGCGCCTCGGCCAGCCCGAGCGGGTGGCCGAGCTCCTCGCGCCGCGCCGCCCACAGCCCGGCGACCTCCCGGGCCAGGCCGCGCATCCGGCCGAACGCGCGGGCCCGCTCGGTGGTGCTGATCGCGCCACGCGCGTCGAGCACGTTGAACGCGTGCGAGCACTTGAGCACGTAGTTGTGCGCGGGCACGGGCAGCCGCGCGTCGAGCATCCGGCGCGCCTCGGCGGCGTACTCCTCGAACAGCCGCTTGTTCGCCTCCACGTCGGCGTCGTCGAGGTAGTAGCGGCTCATCTCGTACTCGGCCTGGCCGAACGCCTCGCCGTAGGAGATGCCGGGCGCGTAGGAGATGTCCTTGAAGTGGTCGACACCCTGCAGGGCCATCATGATGCGTTCGATGCCGTAGGTGATCTCCACCGACACCGGGTCGAGCGACATGCCGCCCGCCTGCTGGAAGTAGGTGAACTGGGTGATCTCCAACCCGTCCAGCCACACCTCCCAGCCGAGGCCCCAGGCGCCGAGCGCGGGCGAGGCCCAGTTGTCCTCCACGAACCGCACGTCGTGCGCCCGCACGTCGATGCCGAGCGCTTCGAGGCTGCCCAGGTACAGCTCCTGGGGGTTACCCGGGTCGGGCTTGAGGATGACCTGGAACTGGGTGTGGGTCTGCAGCCGGTTCGGGTTCTCGCCGTACCGCGCGTCGTCGGGCCGAACGCTCGGTTCGACGTAGGACACGCGCCAGGGCTCCGGACCCAGCACCCTCAGCACGGTGGCGGGGTTCAACGTACCGGCGCCGACTTCGGTGTTGTACGGCTGCACGACGACGCAGCCCCGTTCGGTCCAGTACCTGGTCAGCGCGAGCAGCGCATCCTGCATGGTCAGCACGGTGGCAGTCTACGAACGCGGGACCGCGGACCTCACAATCGGGTAACCGACCTGGTCAGCCCGCCCGCGGACCGGTATCACCACGTCCGGCGAACGCGCTGTGCGACGCTGGTGGCAACCTGGGCGGCCCGCCATGCGTCCACTGGGACGAACCCGGGTACATGGGAGGAGTGGGAGTGGACAACCGGCCGCCGAGGCCAGGCGAACCCGATGGGTTCCGCCGGCGACCCGTTCCCCCTCGGAGTCCCCACGCAGGTCAGCCGCCGCGCGCCCAGGAGCCGCCACGGCGCTCCGAGCCAGGGGGGCGGTTCGACCAGCCGCCGCGCGGGCCCGAGCGCCCGACCGGCGGACGACGTGCGCCCGGCCACCCCGACCGCCCGGCCGGTGAACGCGGACGCGTGCCCGGTGAGCGGCCGAAACGCCCGGTGACCGACCCCTCGTCGGGTGAACGTCCCCGGCCGAACGCGCCCGGGGACGGACGTTCGCGGGCCGGTGAACCCCCGAGGCCCGCCGCCGAACGTCCCCGACCGGCGGCCGGCCGCCGTCCCGCCGAGCGCGACGCCGACGGCAGGCGCCCGGCCGCCCCGCAGCGGATCGCGCCGGCGCAGCGTCCCACCGGCCGACGCCCGCGCCCGCCCGCCGGCCGCACCGGTCCGCCGCGTCGCCGCCCGCCCGAGCGCGGCACGTCCGGCAGCGCGATCTTCGGCCGGTCGCTGCTCGCGCTGTTCTCCGTCGCCGTGCTGCTGGGCACCGGCTACGCGTGGGCGAACCTGAACACGCTGCTCAGCGATATCTCCACCACGGACGTCATCAGCGACGAAGGCGGTGGCGAGAAGCCCGCCGACGGTTCGGTCGACATCCTCATGGTCGGCATGGACAGCCGCACCGACGCCAAGGGCAACCCGCTGCCCCAGGAGATCCTGAACGAGCTGCACGCGGGCAACGAGAACGACGGCGGCCTGAACACCGACACGCTGATCCTCATGCACGTGCCGAACGACGGCGGCAAGGCGGTCGCGGTCTCGTTCCCGCGCGACTCCTACGTGCAGATCGACGGCGGCTACGGCCGGCACAAGATCAACTCCGCGTACGGCTACGGCAAGAACGACGCGATCGCGAAGCTGGAGCGCGAGGGCGTCACCGACCCGGCGCAGCTGGAGGTCCAGTCGCGGCAGGCGGGCGCGAAGAACCTCATCGGGACCATCGAGAACCTCACCGGCGTGACCATCGACCGCTACGCCGAGATCAACCTGGTCGGGTTCTACGAGATCACCAAGGCCGTCGGCGGCGTGGACGTGTGCCTGAACCAGGCCACCCGCGACAACATGTCCGGCGCGAACTTCGCCGCCGGGCCGCAGAAGATCCAGGGGCGCGAGGCGCTGGCGTTCGTCCGGCAGCGGTACGGGCTGCTGCGCGGCGACCTCGACCGCATCGTGCGGCAGCAGGTGTTCATGGCGGGCCTGGCCAAGCAGATCCTGTCCGCCGGCACGCTGTCCGACCCCGGCAAGCTGCGCTCCCTGATCGACGCGCTGACCAAGTCCATCGTGCTGGACAAGGACTGGAACGTGCTGCAGTTCGCCACCCAGATGAAGGACCTGACCGGCGGCAACCTCAAGTTCGAGACGATCCCGACCGGCAACCCGGAGCTGCAGACGCCCGAGGACGGCCTGGCGGTCGAGGTCAACGAGCGCGAGGTGAAGAAGTTCTTCAAGAACCTCAACGCCGACCCGAACGCCACCGGCACCACCGCGCCCGCCGTCGACAAGGCGTCGGTGACCGTCGAGGTCCGCAACGCCTCCGGTTCGCCCGGGCTGGCCGGCCGGGTGCTCCAGGCGCTGGTGGCCGAGCGGTACACCGACGGCGGCGCCGACAACGCCACGCTCATGGACACGTCCGTGGTGCGCTACGGCGTGGGCGGCGAGGCGGGCGCGGAGGCCGTCGCCGAGTCCCTCGGCGGGCTCGAGATCGAGCAGGACGACGACATCCCGGCCGGTCACGTCCGCGTGTTCGTCGGCGCGGACTACTCCGGGCCGGGCACGCAGACGCTCGCCGGCGACCGCCTGGTCGGCCTGGACGGCGCGCGGCAGCAGCAACCGGGCACGACCACGACCACCGAACCGCCCATCACGGCGGACGGGGTGCGCTGCGTGAACTGATCGTTCGACTCGGGGGGTAGTCGTGGGGAGCTTCATCAGAAGGGTGCGCTGGAAGCGCGTGCTGATCGCGCTCGGCCTGGTGGCCGTGCTCGCGGCCACGCCGTGGGTGTGGGTGCAGACCAGCAGCGCCGCCTACCGGCACGACGCGGCCGACGTGCCGGACGCGCCGGTGGCGCTGGTCCTGGGCGCGGGCCTGACCAGGTCGGGCACGCCGACGCCGTTCCTGGCGGGCCGGTTGGACGTGGCCGCCGACCTGTACCGGCGCGGCAAGGTCCAGGTGCTGCTGGTCAGCGGTGACAACAGCCGGACGGAGTACGACGAGCCGACCGCCATGCGCACCTACCTGATCGGGCGCGGCGTGCCCGCGGACGTCGTGGTGGCCGACTACGCGGGCCTGGACACGTGGGACTCGTGCACGCGGGCGAAGCGGATCTTCGGCGTCGAGCGGCTGACCGTGGTGACCCAGGAGTTCCACCTGCCTCGCGCGGTGGCGCTGTGCCGTTCGGCGGGCCTCGACGCGTCCGGCGTCGGCCACGACACGTCCGACCGGGTGTCGACCACCGCCTACGGGCACTTCCGGGAGGTGTTCGCGGCGGGCAAGGCCATGTGGGACGGCGTCGTGGCCAAGCCCGATCCACAGTTCCTCGGGCCGGTCGAAACGGCCGTCACCAGCGCTTTGAAGCGCTGAAACGCTACTTTCGGTACCACTCTGTTAGCCCGATCGGGCGATAAATCGGACAACCCGCGTAAGCAACCGTCCTGTCGCGCTTTCCATCTGCGTGGGGTCTGCCGGGGCCCCAGCGGACTGGAGGATCGACGGTGCAGATCGACACAGCGGCGTACCAGCGCGTGCTCGGTGATGAGCTCCGCAGCCTTCGCAAGCAGCGCGGATGGACCCGCAAGGAGCTCAACCGCCGCTTGCAGAGCGACATCTCGCTGCAAACGCTGGCCACGTACGAGCTGGGCACCCGCCAGTGCTCGGTGACCCGGTTGGTGGAGATCTGCGTCGCGCTGGGCGTGCCCGCGCACCAGGTGCTGGCCCGGGTGCACGAACGCGTGTTCGGTGACGCGCCCGCCGGCCACCTCTCGGTCGACCTCGCCACGGTCGTCGCCGATCCGCGGCCGCAGCTGATGCCGCTGCGGCGCTGGGCGCAGGGCAGGCTCGCGCACCTGGTGCCCGGCCAGCCGCCCGAGGTGCACCTCGACCTGCCCGCGCTGGAGTACATGGCCCAGTTGTGCCAGCTCAGCACGGTGGACCTGATCCGGACCCTGCGGGAGCTCGACCACCAGCGGCACCGGTAGCATCGGGGGATCTCCCTCCCCTGACAGATCCGGGAAGTCGGTTTGCCGAACACTCCAGGTGCAGACCCAGCCCGCCTGCCGCTGCGCACCGCGGCGGCCGTGCGACTGGGCAACATGAGTTCCAAGCTGTCGCAGAAGATGGGCCTGGGCGCGGGCGGCATGATCGGCGGCCGGGTCGCGCTGAAGCTCGACCCGCAGGCCCTGGCGCACTTGACGTCCGGTCGCTCGGTCGCCCTCGTGACCGGCACCAACGGCAAGACGACCAGCACGATGATGCTCAGCCGGGCCGTGTCGTTCCTGGGCGAGGTCGCCACCAACCACGGTGGCGCGAACATGCCCGACGGGCACGTGACCGCGCTCTCCAAGCAGCCCGACGCGCCGTTCGCGGTGCTGGAGGTCGACGAGGGGTACTTCCCCGAGGTCGTGCGCGCCGCCGCCCCCGCGGTGGCCGTGCTGCTCAACCTCAGCCGCGACCAGCTCGACCGGGTCGGCGAGGTGCGCACGATCGAGAAGTCGCTGCGCACGGCGTTGACGGCGGTGACCGGGGTCGTGGTGGCCAACTGCGACGACATCATGGTGACGTCGGCGGCCCGCGACTCGGCGAACGTGGTGTGGGTCGCCACCGGGACGGGCTGGCACAACGACGCCGCCTCGTGCCCGCGCTGCGGCGACCCGATCCGCTGGGAGGGCGAGCACTGGCACTGCACCGGGTGCGACCTGGCCCGGCCACGTCCCCAGTGGGTGACCGGCGACGGCTACCTGGTCACGCCCAACGGCGTGAAGGTGGAGCTGGCGCTGCGGTTGCCCGGCAAGTTCAACCAGGCCAACGCGGTGATGGCCACGGCCGCCGCCGCGGCGCTCGGCGTGCCCGTGGAGGAGGCCGTGCAGCGGTTGCGCGCGGTGTCCAACGTGGCCGGTCGGTACCGGACGATCCAGCGGTCCGGGCACCGGGCCCGGCTGCTGCTGTCGAAGAACCCGGCCGGGTGGAGCGAGACGCTGACCGTGGTGCGCGAGGCCGACCACCCCGCCGTGCTCGTGATCAACGCGCACGAGGCCGACGGCCGCGACCTGTCGTGGCTGTGGGACGTGCCGTTCGAGCGGTTGCGCGGGCGGCAGGTGATCGCGTCCGGCGAGCGGGCGACGGACCTGGCCGTGCGGCTGACGTACGCCGAGGTCGAGCACACGATCGTGCCGGACCCGCTGCTGGCGATCGACGCCATGCCGCCCGGTCCGGTCGAGGTGATCGCCAACTACACCGCATTCCGCGACCTGAACGCGAGGGCCGCCCAGTGAGCACCAGCAAGGTCCAGATCGCACTCGTGCTGCCCGACCTGCTCGGCACGTACGGCGACTTCGGCAACGCGGTCGTGCTGGAGAAGCGGATGACGTGGCGGGGCATCTCTGCCGAGATCGTGAACATCCGGTTCGGCGAGCCCGTGCCCGAGTCGTGCGACATCTACGTGGTCGGCGGCGGTGAGGACACGGCGCAGACGTTGGCCGTGCGGCACCTGCGCGAGCACCCCGGGATGCAGCGCGCGGCGGCACGTGGCGCGGTGATCCTCGGCGTGTGCGCGGGGATCCAGATCTTCGGCGAGTCGTTCACCCGGGCCGACCAGGTGACGCACGCCGGCCTCGGGTTGATCGACTCGACGTCGCACGCGGGCGGCAGCCGGGCCATCGGCGAGGTGATCGCGACCCCGGCCGACGGCCTGTTCGAGGGCCTGCTGACCGGGTTCGAGAACCACCAGGGCCGCACCGTCCTCGGGCCGTCCGCCCGACCGTTGGCGCACGTCAAGGTGGGTACGGGCAACGACGGCTCGGTGGAGGGCGCGGTGCAGGGCCGGATCCTGTGCACCTACCTGCACGGTCCCGTGCTGCCGCGCAACCCGCAGATCGCCGACCTGCTGATCGAGTGGGCCACGGGCGCCAAGCTGAACCCGCTCGACCTGCCCGACGTGACCCGCCTGCGCGCCGAACGCGCCAAGGCCGCCGGCGTCACCGCCTGAGCGTTCAACTCACCCGGCCTGAACGTAGGACTCACGCGTGCCGAACGCGCCAAGGCCGCCGGCGTCACCGCCTGAGCGTTCAACTCACCCGGCCTGAACGTAGGACTCACGCGTGCCGAACGTAGGACGCACGCGAGAGTCCTACGTTCAGGCCGCGAGAGTCCTACGTTCGCGTCGCGCGTGTCCTACGTTCGGGACACGCGAGTTGAACGTTCGGGTCAGGCCGGGACGCGGGTGCGGCGGGCGCGGGTCAGGGTGTAGTCCTCGGCGCGGACGGTCTTGGTGCGCATCCAGTAGCGCCAGGTGAAGCCCGGCCAGACCGTGCGGTTGATGCCCTGCGCGTCGAGGTACCAGCTCTTGCAGCCGCCCTCGGTCCACACGCCCCTCGACAGCTTGCGCTGCAACTGCCGGTTGAACCGAGCCTGCACGTCAGGTCGCACGTCCAGCTCGTCGGCCTGGTGGCGGTCCAGCAGCTCCAGGCACTGCCGCACGTACCGGATCTGCGACTCGATCATGAACACCACCGAGTTGTGCCCGAGACCGGTGTTCGGGCCGAGCAGGAAGAAGAAGTTCGGGAAGCCCGAGACCGTGATGCCGTAGTACGTCTCGATGCCCTTCTCGCGCCACTGCTTGGCCAGGTCGACCCCGCCCTTGCCGGTGACGTCGAGGTAGTCGAACGAGTCAACCACGTGGAACCCCGTGCCGTAGATGATCACGTCGACCTCGTGCTCGACCCCGGCGCGGTCCACCACGCTGTTCGCCCGCACCTCGGCGATGCCGTCGGTCACCAGGTCCACGTTCGGCTTGCTCAACGCCGGGTAGTAGTCGTTGCTGATCAGCACCCGCTTGCAGCCCATGGTGTAGTCCGGCGTCAGCTTCGCCCGCAACGCCTCGTCCGGCACCTGGCGGCGCATGTGCCGCTTGGCGATGTTCTGCGCGAACTCCATGATCTTCGGGTTCACGGCGAAGCCGAGCGCGCTCGACTCCCGCGTCCAGTACACGAAGTCGCGGTACAGGCGCTGGGTGAACGGCAACGCGCGGAACAGCTTCTGCTCCCACGTGCTGATGTCCCGGTCGATCTTGGGCATGATCCACGGCGGCGTGCGCTGGAACAGCGTCAGCCGACCGACCTCGTCGGCGATCCGCGGCACGAACTGGATCGCGCTCGCGCCCGTGCCGACCACGGCGACCCTCTTGCCGCGCAGGTCGTAGTCGTGGTCCCACTCGGCCGAGTGAAAAGTCCTGCCCTGGAACGCCTCGATGCCCGGCAGGGTCGGGACGTTCGGGATGTGCAACGCGCCGACGCCCGCCACCACCGACTTCGCGGTGTAGGTGTCGCCGTTCTCCACGGTGACGTGCCAGACCTTCGCGTCCTCGTCCCACCGCGCGCCGCCGACCTTGCTGTCGAACCGGATGTGCTCGCGCAGCCGGTACTTCTCGGCCACCCGCTTGAGGTAGTCCCAGATCTCCGGCTGCCGGGCGAACATGCGCGACCAGCGCGGGTTGAGCTCGAACGAGAACGAGTACATGTGGGACGGCACGTCGCACGCGCAGCCGGGGTAGGAGTTGTCCCGCCAGGTGCCGCCGAGGTCGGCCGCCTTCTCCAGCACGACGAAGTCGCGCCGCCCCGCCCGCTTCAGCTCGATCGCCATGCCCAGGCCGGAGAAGCCCGTGCCGACGATCAGGACTTCGACCTCTCGGTGCATGCCCGTCTCCTCCGCGTCAACCTACATACTCTCCAGTAGGTTACTCGAAGTAAGTTACCTCCGGTAGTCTCGTGTTCGTGACCACCACCGAGCCGCGCCGCCGGCGGATGCCCAAGGCGGAGCGCAAGGCGCAGATGCTCGACATCGCCGAAGGCGTCTTCGCCGAACGCGGGTACCTCGCGGCGTCGATGGACGAGATCGCCGAACGGGTCGGTGTGTCCAAGCCGATGCTCTACGAGTACTTCGGCTCCAAGGAGGGCCTGCTCATCGGCTGCATCCACCGGGCGCGCACGGAGCTGCTCGAACGCACACAGCAGGCGATCACCGGCGCGGACGGGCCCGAGGAGGTCCTGCGGCGCGGCCTGATGGCGTTCTTCGAGTTCATCGCCGAGCACAAGCAGTCGTGGGCGCTGCTGCGGCAGGAGGCGGCGATCACCGTGCCGTCCGCCGTCGAGGAGGTCGAGGGCATCCGGCGGCAGCAGACCGACCTGATCGCGGCCGTGATCGGCAGCTTCGACTCCGACGTGGACGCGGTGGAGGCCGAGGCGTTCGCCGAGATCGTGGTGGGTTCGACCGAACGGCTCGCGCTGTGGTGCGAGCGCAGGCCCGAGGTGGGGCCCGCGCTCGCGACGGCCTACGTGATGGACGTCGTGTGGCGGGGCGTGGCCAGCCGGCTCACGACGTGACCGGTGTGGTCAGGCGCGACGACGGCGGCTGAACAGCAGCAGCACCGCGCCGCCGAGCAGCACGACCAGGCCGCCGACGGCCGTCCACAGCGGCGAGGCGCCCGTCGCCGCCAACGCGTGGTCGGTGGACGACCTCACGACGCGGGGAGCCGGCGACGCGGGGGCGCGCACGCCGACCGCGCTGGTCGTGGTTCCCACCTGTGAGGTTCCCGCGTACGACGTCGAGGTGACCACGGCGCTGGTGGTGCCGGCGACGTCCGTGGTGGTCGCGGAGGTCGCGGACGTGCCGGACACGTCGGTCGTCGTCGTGGTCGCCCCGGTGGACGTCCAGCCGGTCGAAGGGGTCGTCGTGCGCGTGGTCGTCGTGTGGCACGGCGGATCACCGCGGTGCTTGCAGACGTCACCCCACACCTTGTCGCCCCACCCGTCCGGCACCTCCCACGACGGGTCGGCCGACGCCGCACCCGGCGCGAACGCCAACCCCAGCAACAGGCACACCACGACGACCACTCGACGGCTCATCAGGACCTCTCAGACGTGGGACATTGCTCCAAATGGCCTATCGATGGCCGGTAGCCGCGCGTTACCGCTCATGCACGGTGTGTGCACCGTATTCGACCTCCACGAATGGGTGAGGACACGGGGTTCCCACGCCTTCCCGGGCGACCTCACACGATCGAAGGAATGACGCCGCACCAACTCCCAAACGCCGGTCAGATATGCGCAACAACCACGGAAGGCAAGGCATGACCACGCTCCCCATCACCGCGAACTACCGACGCGACGGCGACGACTGGGCGGTCACCGTGCGCGCCGCCGGCAAGGAACTCGACGCCACCGCACCAGGCCTGATCGCGGCCAGGCTGGCCGCCGACCAACTGGTGGAGGAGATCGCGATCGGGCGCTCCGCCCGTGCCGTCGTGCACCTGCTGGAGGGCGACGCGCTCGCGTTCTCGGTGGCCTACTTGCACACCCGCGCGGGTCTCGTGCCCCCACCGACGGGGTGAACCCGAAGCGGCGCGGCGCCGGGGAAGATGATCTGTGGCCGTTTCCCGGCACACCCGGCCTAGGATGTCCCGCCAAAGGCGACAGGAGCGCGAAATGGCCACACCGGTGTACAGCGGGGCGACTCGGACCCCGCAGCGAGGCAGACCGAGGGACGCCAGCCGGGACGACGCGTTGCGACAGGCCGCGCTGGAGGTGATGGCCGAAGTCGGGTACCGCGCGCTGACGATGGACGCCGTCGCGGCGCGCGCCCGTGCGGGCAAGGCGACCATCTACCGGCGGTGGGAGTCGAAGCTCGACCTGGTGATCGACACCTGCACGCAGCTGGCGCAGCGGAACCTGGCCGAGCCGGACACCGGCTCGCTCGCCGGCGACCTGCGCGAGTTCCTGAGCGCGTTCGCCGCGTTCCTGTCCGGCCCGATCGGCAAGGCGGCGCAGGCCCTCGTCGGCGAGCTGCCGCACGAGCCCGAGCTCGCCTCGGCGTTCCGCGAGACGTTCCTGACCGCGCAGCGGGACGTGCTGCGGCGCATCCTGGAGCGCGCCGAAGAGCGCGGTGAACTCCGCCAGGACGCGCCGCGCGGCATGGCGGTCGAGATCGCGGGCGCGGCCCTGATCTACCGGTTGATGCTCACCGGAGACCCGTTGGACCGACCCTTCGTCGACCGCGTGGTGGAACAGGTGCTGGTGCCCCTCGTCGCCAAGGGGCAGTAGCGCACCTTCAGCGGAACAGCTTGCGCAGCAAGGCGAACCCGATGAGCACGGCCACCGCGATCAGCGAGTACCGGATCTTGGGTTCGTCGAGCTTCGCGCGCACGCTCTCCTTGCCGGACTCGACGAAGCGCTGGGGATTCGCCCTCGTCCCCAGCTCGTCGAGGGTCACGGCCAGCGCGTCACGAGCCTGCTCGATCTCGCGCTGGATGGTGTCGGGATCGCGGGCCACATCTCCTCCTACCTGCTCCTTGGTCACAACCGTAGTTGAGACGCCGCGACCACGTTGACCTGACCGGCGGACAAGTGCTTTTATAACGCTGTTTCCATTCGAGTGGAGGAGCGTCATGGCCGCCATCCGGTTGTCACTCGCGTCCCGCCGGTTGGCGGGCGTGCTCTTGCTGAGCGTCGTCGGCGTCGAGTTCGGCGGTCGGTTCCTGACCAGGGTGGTGCAGGGCGAGGTGCCGCTGACCGAGTTCCAGCAGTCGTTCTTCCGCGCCGGTCACGCGCACGCCGGCGTGCTGGTGATCCTCAGCCTGGTGTGCCTGCTGTTCGCCGACGCGGCGGACGTGCGCGGGCTGTGGGGTTGGGTGGCGCGGCTCGGCGTGCCGATCGCGGCGATCCTCATGCCCGCGGGGTTCTTCTTCTCCGCCATGGGTGCGGACGTGACGCGGGCGAACGGCCTGATCGTCCTGCTCTACGCCGGCGGCCTGAGCCTCGCGGCGGGCGTCGTGTCCCTCGGCATCGGGCTGCTCAGGCCTGCCGATAAGCTTGCGGCGACGGGCTCGTAGCCCAATTGGCAGAGGCACACGGTTTAGGTCCGTGCCAGTGAGAGTTCGAGTCTCTCCGAGCCCACGTCGCCCACCGGCGGCCCTCGGCGTTCCGCGCCGGGGGCCTCGCGGGGTCGCTCACGCCGTGTAGCGCAGGACTTCGAGCATCGACTGCGGGTCCACGGCGGCCGGGTCCGGTTCCTCGCAGGCGGCCAGGTCGGCGTGGATCGCGGCGACGTCCAGGCCCGTGCCGATCAGCACGAGCTCGGTGCGCCGCGGTCCCGGCCACGACGAGCGTTCGAACCGCAGGAACGCGCCGACGGTGTGCAGGCCGAACCGCTGACGGTGGCCGGGCACGTCGAACCGCACGAAGCCCTTGATCCGGTACAGGCCCTTGGGTCGTGCGTCGAGGAAAGCCATGAGCCGCAACGGGTTCATCGCGCCGCCGGTGAACTCGACGCTGTCGTAGTGCACGTGGTCGTGCTCTTCGTCCAGCATGTCCTCGAACGACAGCTGGCCGAACCGCTCGCGCGGACGTGGGTCGAACAGCAGGGCCGGGTCGACGCGGCCGAACGACGACCGGACCACGGGCACGCCGGGCTTGAGCCGGTCGATCTCGGCCGCGAGCGCCGAGGCGTCCGTGACGCGGTCGACCTTGTTGAGCACCACCAGGTCCGCCACGCGCACGTGCCTGGCGAGGTCGTCGGGGAACTCCGCGGCGTCGACCAGCAGCACCAGGCCGCCGTAGGTCAGGCGCGGGTTCTCGCTCGCGAGCACCATCCGTGCCATGGCCTGCGGTTCGGCCAGGCCGCTCGCCTCGATGACGATGACGTCCACCAGGGAGTCGAGCTTGGCGAGCATCCCGTCGAGCTCGCTGACGTCCACGGCGCAGCACAGGCACCCGTTGCTGAGCGAGACGGTGGAGTCGACCTGACCGGCCACGCTCATCGCGTCGATGCCGATGGCGCCGAAGTCGTTGACCACCACCCCGACCCGCGTGCCGCGACTGCCGCCGAGCAGGTGGTTGAGCAACGTCGTCTTGCCGGAGCCGAGGAACCCCGCCACCACTACCACCGGGATCCGCTTCACGCCGACCGATCCTACGTCCCCCGCGAGAGTCCTACGTCCACGCGTCGAGAGTCCTACGTTCAGAGCACGTGAATTCAACGCTCAGCCGTGCTCACGGACGTCTGTGGGCGCGCCCGAGTGTTCAACTCAGGTGCTCCGAACGTAGGACACGCGCGTGCTGAACGTAGGACTCGCGCGACGCGAACGAAGGACTCTCGCGTGCTGAGGGTTGGACTCACGGGGTGGTCAGGGTGATGAACTGCTCCATGGCGGCGTCGACGGCGGCGAGGTCGTCGGTGGCGACCAGGTCCAGCAGCAGGCCGCGCGCGACGGCGAGGCCCAGGCGGGCGCGGGCGGCGGCGACGTCCGGCGGGTGGCCGAGGGAGCGCTGGACGGCCGCGACGGGTTCCAGCCAGTCGGTGACGATGCCGTCCAGCAGGGCGGTGGTGCCGGGGCGGCCCTGGGCGGCCTGGGCGTACAGCTCGAAGAACAGGCGCTCGTGGGCGCGCAGGGACGGGTCGGTGAGCGTGCGCCAGAACGCGCGGGCGGCCTCGGCGGGGTCGTCGGTCGGCAACGAGGCCAGCACCGCGCGTTGTCGGGCCTCGACCGCGCGCACGACCTCGACCAGCAGGCCCTCCATCGAGCCGAAGTGGTAGATGAGCATCCGGTGGCTCGTGCCGACCGCCTCGGCCAGCCGGCGCAGGCTCACCTCACCCAGGCCGTGCTCGGCCAGGTGGTCGACCACGGCGGTGAGCAGGCGTTCACGGGCGCCCCCTTGTTCCGGCATGTACCAGATGGTACATGTACCGCATGGTACAGAGAGTGGACGTCCAAGTTCACAGCGAAGCACCGCCGGAACGGGTTTACCGCCTGGCCGCGGACAGTTCGACGTGGCCCGAGTGGTCGCCCGTCGTGCGGTACGAGCGGGAACGCGCGGGTGACGCGAATGGCGTCGGCGAAGTGCGGGTATTCCACAACAAAGGCCGCAAGGCGCTCACGAGGGAGGAGGTCGTCGAACTGACGCCGAACCGGCGGGTGGGTTACGTCCTGCTCTCGGGTCTCGCCATTCGCGACTACCACGCGTTCATCGACCTAGCGCCGGACGGCGACGGGACGGCGATCCGCTGGCACTCGTCGTTCGAGCCGAAGACACCGGGGACGGGGTGGCTCTACCGCATGGTGCTGCAAGCCGTGATCACGCGGTACGCGAAAGGGCTCGCCGCGCACGCCGCCACCGGGGACTGAGGTTTTCCACACCCCGGTGTGAGGTCGGCTTCATGGTGACGGCGTCGGCGCGTTCGTAACTTGGGATCATGGATGTCGTCTCGTGGGTCACCGACCTGATGGAAGCGCTCGGCGCGCCCGGCGCCGGGATCGCGATCGCTCTGGAGAACCTCTTCCCACCCCTGCCGAGCGAGCTCTTCCTGCCGCTGGCGGGCTTCACCGCGAGCCAGGGCAAGATGAACCTGTTCGCCGCGATCCTGTGGACCACCACCGGGTCGGTCGCCGGCGCGCTCGCGCTGTACTACCTCGGCGCGCTGCTGGGCCGTGACCGGATCAGGGCCATCGCGCAACGGCTGCCGCTGGTCAAGGTGTCCGATGTGGACCGGACGGAGGAGTGGTTCGCCCGGCACGGCAAGGCGACGGTGTTCTTCGGCCGGATGGTGCCGATCTTCCGCAGCCTCATCTCGATCCCGGCGGGCGTGGAGCGCATGCCGCTGCCCGGTTTCCTGCTGCTGACCGCAGCGGGCAGCCTGATCTGGAACAGCGCGCTCATCCTCGCCGGGTACGTGCTGGGCTCGAACTACCACCTCGTCGACCAGTACATGGGGATCGTGTCGAAGGTCGTGATCGGACTGGTCGTGCTGGCCGTCGGCTGGTTCGTGGTGTCGCGCCTGACCCAGAAGAAGAAGGCTCAGGCCCGCAAGTAGCGCAGGATCGCCAGCACGCGTCGGCTGTAGCCGTCCACATCGGACAGGCCGAGCTTGTCGAAGATCGAGTTGATGTGCTTCTCCACCGCGCTGCGCGACACGTGCAGCCGGGACGCGATCGCGTTGTTCGTGTGCCCCTCGGCCATGTGCGCCAACACCTGCCGCTCCCGCTCGGTCAGCACGTCCAGCGGGTGGGTCGTCCGGGCCAGCAGCCGGCGCACCACCTCCGGGTCGAACGCCACGTCGCCCGCGCCGACCCGGCGCAGCGCGTCCAGGAACTCCTCCACCTGGACCACCCGGTCCTTGAGCAGGTAGCCCACGCCGTCGGCGTGCTCGGTGAGCAGGTCGACGGCGTAGCGCTGCTCGACGTACTGCGACAGCACCAGCACGCCGACGCCGGGGAACCGCCTGCGGATCTCCAGCGCGGCCTTCAGGCCCTCGTCGGAGTTCGTGGGGGGCATCCGCACGTCGGTCACCACGACGTCCGGCAGGTGCGCCGCCACCGCGCTGATCAGCGCTTCCGCGTCACCCACGGCCGCGAGCACGTCGTGGCCCTCCTCGAGGAGCAGCCGCACCAGGCCCTCGCGCAGCAACGTCGAGTCCTCCGCCAGGATCACCCGCACGGCACGTCCGCGGTGATCACCGTGGGACCGCCGACCGGGCTGGTCACGTCGAACGCGCCGTCCAGCGCGAGCACCCGCCGGGACAGACCGGCCAGCCCGCCGCCGGCCGGGTCCGCTCCCCCGACGCCGTCGTCCACGACCCGCACGCGCACCGCGCCGGCCTCCTCGGTGATGTCCACGCCGATCATGGTCGCACCCGAGTGCTTGGCCGCGTTCGTCACCGCCTCGCAGACCACGAAGTACACCGCGGTCTCCACCTGCGGCGCGGCGGCCAGCGGCGCGCACGTGATCCGCACCGGGATCGCGGACCGGTCCGCCACCGCCTCCAGCGCGTCGACCAGCCCCAACGAGTCCAGCGCCGCCGGGTACACCCGCCAGGCCACCTCGCGCAGGTCCTCCAGGACGTGCCGGGACTCCTCGTGCGCCTGCGCGAGCAGCTCGTCGGCGTGGCCCGGGTTGCGGCGGGCGCGGCCGAGCAGCATGCCCAGCGCGACCAGCCGTTGCTGCACGCCGTCGTGCAGGTCGCGTTCGATGCGCCTGCGCTCGGCGTCGACGGCCGCCACGATGCCCGCCCGGCTCGCGGCCAGCTCGTCGATGCGCAGGCGCAGCAGCTCCGACTCGCTCGGGCCGAGCCAGCGCCGGGCGACCTTCCCCTCCAGCGCGATCACGCCGATGATGCCCTGCACCTCGATGTAGAGCAGGACCAGGCCGATCAGCCCCGTCCACAGGAAGGCCGTCCAGTCGTCGGAGCGGTCCAGGCCGCTCTCCGGACCGCCCGCGACCAGCCGGTACAGCACGATGACGCCCATCGCCAGGCCGTAGAACAGCCACGCCAGCACGAACCCGCCGAACAGCCCGACCGGCGCGCGCACGGCCAGGTAGCGCAGCGCCTGCTCCCGCGTCGGCTCCGCGCTGTCGATGCCGAGGAACGTCCGCAGCCGCCGCCGTTCCAGCCCGGCGACCGCGACGGCCGCCTTCCGGGCGAAAACCACGACGACCAGATCCACCAGCGCGGAGCCGAAACCGAGCAACAATCCGGCAACAGCGCGCAACCCCCTGTGCACCTGGTCGAGGCTAGTCGACCCGATCGTGCTATTGGCGATCGCACATCCCTGTGCAGAGGATCTGTGTTGTGGGCACAATCGCGGTCATCGGCGCAGGTCAAGCGGGCTTGGTGTTATCGGCGGCGCTCTTGCGCGCCGGATGGCGGGTCACCCTCTACTCCGACCGGACGGCCGAGGAGCACCTCGACGACCGCGGCCGGCCCACCGCCTGCCTGTTCGGCGACCAGGTCGAGTACGAGGCCGAGCTGGGCCTCGACTTCTGGCCCGAGGCGTCCCGGATGCGCCGCATCCACCTGGACCTGTTCACGGAGGACCGCTCGCTGGCGTTCTCGGTCGACGCGCCGCTTCGCAAGCCCGCGCTGGCCGTCGACCAGCGGTTGAAGTTCTCCGCCGGGCTCGAGGAGCTGGAGTCGCGCGGCGCGTCCGTGGTGATCGACACGGTCGACGTCGACGACCTGGACCGGCTGGCCGCATCGCACGACCTGGTGGTCGTCACGGCCGGGCACAAGTCGCTGACCGGCCTGTTCGAGCGCGATCCGGTCCGGTCGGTGCACTCGGAGCCGCAGCGCAGCCTGTTCATGGTCAACATCCACGGCTACGAGATGGCGGCCCGGCCCGAGCACCGGGAGGGCGTGTTCTCGTTCCTGCCGGGCACGCTGGAGGTGTTCTGGATCCCGTTCCACGACAAGGACGTCGGCGAGTCGCGCAGCATCGTGGTCGAGGCGGCGCCGGGCGGTCGCGCGGACCGCTTCGGCGACGTGAACTCGGCCGACGAGGGCTTGGCCGTGCTCAAGGACGTGGTGGACGACCTGTTCCCGCACGAGTCGGCGTTCCTGCGGCCCGCGCGCCCGACCAGCCCGGTGACCTGGATCAAGGGCCAGATCGTGCCGGTGGTGCGCAAGCCGGTCGCCGTGCTGCCGTCCGGGCGGCACGTGCTCGGCCTCGGCGACGCCGTCGTGCTCAACGACCCGCTGGCCGGCCAGGGCGCGAACAACGCCACCCGGATGGCCCGGTTCTTCGCCGAGGAGCTGACCGCCCACGGCGGCCCCTTCACCGCGTCGTGGCTGACCGAGAGGTTCGACGAGTGGTGGGAGCGCGGCTGCTACACCAGCGACTTCTCCAACGGGCTGCTCGCGCCGCTCAACGACGAGCAGAAGACCGTGATGCTCGCCGCGTCACGCCGCGAGGACATCGGCGAGCAGCTGTGGGAGGGATTCAACGACCCGTCGTCGCTGTTCCCTTGGTTCTTCGACGCGGCGGCCACCCGGGAGTTCCTGGCCCGGCGCAACGTGCGTCAACTGGACGTGCTGCGGTACAAGCTGGGCGTCGGGGTGAACCTGCTGGGTCAGAAGGCGTCGAGGCTGTTCAAGCGGCCTGTCGGCCCGACAGCGACGCCTTGATCTCCTTCGCCGCCGCACGCCCCGCACGGGTGGCGCCGACCGTGCTGGCCGACGGGCCGTAGCCGACGAGGTGGACGCGCGGGTCGGCGACGACCCTCGTGCCGTCGAGCCGGATGCCGCCGCCGGGTCCGCGCAGGCGCAACGGGGCGAGGTGGTCGAGGGCGGCGCGGAACCCCGTCGCCCACAGGATGGCGTCGACCCGCTCGTGCGCGCCGTCGGGCCAGACCACGCCGTCCTCGGTGATCCGGTCGAACACCGGCCGCCGGGCCAGTACGCCGGTCTCCAGGGCTTCGCGGACGGCCGGGGTGAGGCTCAGGCCGGTCACGCTGACCACGCTGCGCGGCGGCAGGCCGCGGCGGACGCGGTCCTCCACCTTGGCGACCACCGCACGGCCGAGTTCCGGCGTGAACGGCTCGTCGGAGAACTCCGGCTCGCGGCGGGTCGCCCAGGTGGTGCGGGCGGCGTGCCGGTCGATCTCCAGCAGCTGCTGCACGGCCGACGTGCCGCCGCCGACCACGACGACGTGCTGCCCGGCGAACTCCTCCGGCCCCCGGTACTGCGACGAGTGCAGCTGACGGCCCCGGAACAGCTCCTGGCCGGGGTAGCGGGGCCAGAACGGGCGGGTCCACGTGCCGGTGGCGTTGACCAGCGCCTCGGCCTCCCAGACGCCACCGTCGGTCTCCACGCGCAGCAGGCCGCCGTGGTCGCGGACGGCGTGCACGCGCACCGGCCGCCGCACCTCGATGCCGTTGCGGCGCTCGAAGTCGGCGAAGTAGGCGGGCAGCACCTCGTTGGCGGGCGCGGTCGGGTCCGGCTCGGCGAACGGCATGCCCGGCAGGTCGTGGATGCCGTGCACGGTCGCCATCCGCAACGTCGGCCAGCGGTGCCGCCACGCGCCGCCCGGACCGGCGTCCGCGTCCAGCACGACGTGGTCGAGGTTCGCGCGCTTGAGGAAGTAGGCCGCCGACAACCCCGCCTGACCTGCACCGATGACCACCACGTCCATACCTTGGTCAACGCAGGCTTCGGGTCGGGCCTTTCCCGGTGTCGCGACCGTCACACCAGGAAGGCATTCGGGGTCTTCGGCGTTGGTCGAAGGCATGACCCGACTCCGTGACGTGCCCCTGTCCGCCCTCGACCTCGCCACGGTCACCACGGCGACGGACGCGCGCACGGCGCTCAAGCACACGCGTGAGCTGGCCCAGCACGTCGAACGGCTCGGCTTCACCCGGTTCTGGCTGGCCGAGCACCACAACATGCCCGGCATCGCCAGCTCCTCGCCCGCGATCCTCATCGGCCACGTCGCCGACGCCACCACCACGCTGCGGGTCGGCTCCGGCGGCGTGATGCTGCCCAACCACCCGCCGCTGGTCGTGGCCGAGCAGTTCGGCACGCTGTCCGCCCTGCACCCCGGCCGCATCGACCTCGGCATCGGCCGCGCGCCCGGCACCGACCAGCGCACGGCGCAGGCGTTGCGCCGGACCACCGGCCCGCTGTCGGTGGACGACTTCCCGCAGCAGCTCAGCGAGCTGACCGGCTACTTCAACGGCACCGAGGAGCTCAACGCGATGCCCGCCGAGGGCAACAAGCCGGACGTGTTCCTGCTCGGGTCGAGCGGGTACAGCGCGCAGGTCGCGGGCCTGCTCGGGCTGCCGTTCGCGTTCGCGCACCACTTCAGCGCGGAGAACACGCTGCCCGCCCTGGCCCTGTACCGCGAGCGGTTCCGGCCCTCCGAGCGGCTGGCGGAGCCCTACGCGCTGGTCTGCGCGTCGGTGATCGTGGCCGACACCGACGAGCACGCGCAGTGGATCGCCGGTCCCGGCGCGCTCGCGTTCGTCAAGCTGCGCAGCGGGCGGCCCGGTCCGCTGGCCACCGACCAGGAGGCCGCCGACTACCCGTACACCGACATCGAGCGGCTGATCTTCGAGGACCGGATCGCGTCGCAGGTCATCGGTTCCCCGAAGACGGTCGAGGCGGGACTCGAACGGCTCTTGGAGGACACCCGGGCGGATGAGCTGATGGTGACGACGATGGTCGCCGAGCAGTCGGACCGGCTGAGGTCTTACGAACTACTGGCGGAGCTGGCGGGACGTTCGACCGTTCAGGGTTCGTCCGAACGGGTGAAGACCGACGTAGAGGTGTAGCGGTTCCGCCACGGGGCGCGATGATCGTAGTGGAGCGCGCACGCCCCCCGACGCGCTCCCCAACTTCCGGGCGCTCCGCGCGCCCGATCGCTCGGCCGCCGCCGACCCGCGTGGTCGCCGCCAGGTGTGGCGCCGCCCACGCGGGCAGCCGTGCGTCATCACGGCTTGGCCACAGGCAGGCACCAGGTGCGAATCAAGGCCCCTGTTCGGTCACCGAGCAACCCCCGGCACCGTCATGGTGGTGGCAGTCGCAGTCAAGCCCACCGCCGGGGCGGGAAGGGGAGGTTCGTGAAGTTCGCCAGACTGGCCGTCGGCGTGTGCCTAGGCCTGGCAATGGCGGGATGTGCGGACCCCTCCGACATTTCCACGCCCCCCGGTCCGTCCGCGGTGGCCGAGCAGCGCGGCGACGAGCCGTCGTCGGCCTCGTTCACGGCGTTCGGCACCCAGCGCGTGTGGGGCAACGGCATGGCGGTCACCGTGGCCGCGCCGAGGTCGCTCAGACCGAGCGACACGTCGTTCCCGCAGTCGCCGCGCACCGCCGTGTTCACGCTGACCGTGGTCAACGGCACCAAGACCGCCTACCGCACCAGCCAGCTGTCCGTGCGCGCGCTGGTCGACGGCCAGCCGGTCGCCGAGGTGCGCGACTCCGTGCAGGGGCTCAACGGCGTCGGCGCCGGGGTGAACGAGGTGGCGCCCGGTGCGGAGACCGTGCTGACGATGGCGTTCGCCGTGCCCGCCGACCCGGTGCGGTTGCGGCTCGTGGTCGAGCCGAACGGCGCCGACCAGGACCCGAGCGCGACGTTCGAGGGCGTCGCCTGACCTTGTAGCGTCTGGGGCCATGACCGAGCAGAAGCGCCTGTCCCCGGGCGACCAGGCCCCGGCGTTCACGCTGCCCGACAGCGAGGGCAAGCCCGTCTCGCTTTCCGACTACGCCGGCCGCTCCGTGGTCGTCTACTTCTACCCGGCCGCTGGCACGCCCGGCTGCACGAAGCAGGCGTGCGACTTCCGCGACAGCATCGGCGACCTCGCGTCGTCGGGCTACGAGGTCGTCGGCATCTCGCCCGACAAGCCGGAGAAGCTGGCCAAGTTCGCCGAGGCGGAGGGCCTGAACTTCCCGCTGCTGTCCGACGTCGACCGCAAGGTGCTGACCGAGTGGGGGGCGTTCGGGGAGAAGCAGAACTACGGCCGGACCGTCATGGGCGTGATCCGCTCGACGTTCCTGGTCGACCCCGAGGGGAAGGTCGAGAAGGCGATGTACAACGTCCGCGCGACCGGCCACGTGGCCAAGCTGCTGCGCGAGCTGCCCGCCTGATCACCCGTACGACCGATTGCCGGGTGTCCTCCCCTGCTCGAACCTGTCGGTTCGGAGCACGGGGAGGGCACCATCGCCATTCTGGAGGCGGCGGCCGGCAAGATCGGTGAGGCCGTCGCGCAGCACGCGGCGAAGTCCTGGCTGGCACGCCGGCGGGCGTCGCGCGACCGCACGGCGTCGTTGGCTTCACTGGCCGCCGAAGAGCTGTCGTCGATCCGCCAACGTGACCGGTTGGATCACCTGGTCGTGGGCATCGGCCACCAGGTGGGCGACCAGCTCGAACCGCTGTTGGCGGCCAAGTTCGCGTCCCTGCCCGATGGCGAGGTCGAGGCGGCCCTGGACGCCGTGGTCGACGCGTTGCGCGAGCTGGACCTCTCCGACGAGGCGCTGCTGGCCGCCGACGCCGACCCCGAGCTGCTGGCCCGGCGGGTGCGGGCGACGCTCGTCCGCGACGCCGGGCTGTCCGAGCCGGCGACCCGCCTGTACGAGATCGCGCTCGACCAGGCGTGCCGCTACCTCGTCCAGGTGATCCGGCACCTGCCGGCGTTCCAGCCGCGGGCGTTGGCGGAGGTGCTGGCCCGGGCGTCGCAGCAGGCCGCGTTGCTGGAGGACGTGCTGTCCCGGCTGCCGCGCACCAGCCTGCACGCGCCGACCGGCGCGGACACCGACGAGGAGTTCCGCGACGAGTACCTGCGCTACGTGGCGAACAGCGTGGACCGCCTCGAACTGCTGGGCCTGACCATGCGCCACCGGCCGAAGCTCGCGTTGAGCGTGGCCTACCTGAGCCTTAGCGTCACCGACCAGGACCACCGCGGCTCCCGCTTCGAGTTCGACCGCTGGTTCGGCGCCGACGTGGACCACGGGCACGGGTCGATGCGGGTGGAGGCGGCCATCGGCAACGCCGACCGCACGTTGGTGCGCGGTGAGGCCGGGTCGGGCAAGACCACGTTGCTGGACTGGCTGGCCGTGACGGCGGCGCGGGAGGCGTTCACCGACCGGCTGTCGTCGTGGAACGGCCTGGTGCCGCTGGTCGTGCGGCTGCGCCGGTACGCGGACTCGCCGCTGCCTCGGCCCGAGCAGTTCCTGGACCACGCGGCGGGGTGGTTGGCCGGGCTCATGCCTCGGGGCTGGGTGCACCGCGTGCTGCGCGCCGGTCAGGGGTTGGTGCTGGTCGACGGGGTGGACGAGGTGCCGGCGGGTCGGCGTCGGCTGGTGCGGGAGTGGCTGCGGGAGCTGGTGACGGCGTTCCCCTCGGCGCGGGTGGTGGTGACGTCCCGGCCGGCGGCGGCGGACCAGCGGTGGCTGCACGACGAGGGTTTCGGCTCGGTGCTGCTGGAGCAGATGAGCCCGGCCGACGTGCGGGTGTTCCTCCAGCGTTGGCACGAGGCCGCGCGTGATGCCGAGTCGTTGCCGTGCGCGCCGGAGGACCTGCCGGTGGCGGAGCGGCGGTTGCTGCGGCAGTTGGACAACCGGCCGCACTTGCGGGCGTTGGCCGCGTCGCCGTTGTTGTGCGCGATGCTGTGCGCGTTGAACCTGGGGCGGACTTCGGAGCTGCCGCAGAGCCGGATGGAGCTGTACCAGGCGGCGTTGACCATGCTGCTGGATTTGAGGGACGCCGAGCGCCAGATCGCGGGGATGCTGAGCGGGACCGAGAAGACCGTGCTGCTGCGCGACCTGGCGTGGCGGCTGATCCAGGCCGGTCGGAGTGAACTGCCACTCGATCGGGCGGTCTCCTTCGTGTCGATGAAGCTGCCTTCGATGCCCACCGTGGAGTCCTCGGCGGAGGTCGTGCTGGCACACCTGCTGGAGCGGAGCGGGGTGCTGCGCGAACCGGTGTCGGGTCGGGTCGACTTCGTGCACCGGACGTTCCAGGAGTACCTGGCCGCGAGCGAGGCCACCGAGCAGGAGCACATCGAGACGTTGGCCGGGAACGCGCACCTGGACACGTGGCGCGAGACCGTGGTCATGGCGTGCGGTCACGGCAAGCGCTCGCAAACCAAGGCTTTGCTGACTCAGATCCTGGACCGGGCGGACTCTGAACCCCGCCACGCCCGCCGATTACGGCTCTTGGCCGCCGCATGCCTGGAGACCGTCACCGATGTGGACGCCGAGGTGCACCATCGGATCGACCGGGTCATCCGCGACCACCTCGTGCCGCCCCGGAGCGTCCGGGAGACCCGTTCCCTGGCGTCCATCGGCCACCGGGTGCTGCGCTACCTGCCGGAGACGCTGGACGACCTCTCACCGGCTGCTGCCGCCGCCACCACTCGCGCCGTGGCTCTGACGGGCATCGCGGACGCCATCCCCCGACTCTCCCGCTACGCCCAGGACCGCAGGCAGGCCGTGCAACTGGAGCTGGCCAAGGCGTGGGAGTACTTCGACCCGGAGCGGTACGCGCGGGAGGTGCTGGCCGACGCGCCGCTGCGGTCCGGCACCATCCACGTGACGGAGGCCCGGTTGGTGAAGCACCTGCCCCTGCTCCGGAACCTGTCCTGGACGACTTTGCGGCTGGCCGGACCGCACGCCGATTTCCGGCTCGTCCGGGGGGTTCCGCACCTGAAGTACCTGCACCAGGACGTGGAAGGCGACATCGACCTCGCCCCGCTGGCCGAGCACACGGAGCTCCAGCAGCTGTTCATCCCGGGTGCGCAGGGCTACCGCAATCTCGATGCGCTCGAAGTTCTGCCGGACCTGGAGGAGCTGGCCCTCGGCAAACTGGCCGAGCTCGACGGGTTGGCGCGACTGCGGAAGCTCGACTTCCTCGCCGTCAGACTCCTCCCCGAGGCGGGCCCGAGCCTCGCGCCCTTGCGCCACCTGCCTCTGCGCTACCTCGGCCTGTACTGGGGCGCGACGCCGGAGGTGCTCGACGACATCGCCGACCATTTTCCTGGCCTCGAAAGCCTCCACCTGGGCGGCGAGATCGCGCAGCGCCTTGATCCCGTGACCGGTCTCAAGAAGCTGCGAGAGCTGACGCTGAGGGCCAAGTCCAAGCCGCTCGACCTGCGACCCATCCGGGGCATGACCCTGGAACTCTGGCTCTCGCCCCGGGACGAGCACATCGGCTTGGACGAGTTGGGCCCCGGGGTGACGGTCAGCTACTACTGAGCCAGCTCGCGCAGGTGCGGGAGCAGGAGGCGCAGGGCGCGGCCCCGGTGGGAGATCTCGTCCTTCTGGTCCGGGGTCAGCTCGGCCGAGGTGACGTCATGACCCTCCGGGCGGAAGATCGGGTCGTAGCCGAAGCCGTTCTCGCCGGCAGGCTCGCGGGTGATGGTGCCGCGCCACTCACCGCGCACCACCGTCTCCGCGCCGGGGCCCGCCACGAACGCCGCCGTGCAGACGAAGGCCGCTCCCCTGCGCTCGTCCGGCACGTCACGGAGTTGGCCGAGGACCAGGTCCAGGTTGGCCTGGTCGTCGCCGTGCCGGCCGGACCAGCGGGCCGACAGGACGCCCGGCATGCCGTTCAACGCGTCGATGGCGATACCGGAATCGTCCGCGACCGACGGGAGGCCGGTGGCGTTGAACGCGTCACGGGCCTTGGCCAGGGCGTTGCCCTCGAACGTGGGATCGGTCTCCGGGGCCTCCGGGAACTCCGGCACGTCGTCCAGGCCGACCACCTCGATCCCCTCCAGCCCTTCGGCCAGCAGGATGCGGCGCAGTTCGCCGAGCTTCTTCTTGTTCCGCGAGGCCAGGAGCAGCTTCACTTCTTCTTCGCCTTCGGCTCGGGCAGGACGCCGGGGTACGGCAGGGCCAGCGCCTCCGCCTGGATGCGGTTCAACTCGGCGCAGCCGGCCAGGGCGAGGTCGAGCATCTTGTCCAGCGTCGACCGCGCGAAGGTCGCGCCCTCGCCGGTGCCCTGCACCTCGATCAACGTGCCGGCGTCCGTGGCGACGACGTTCATGTCGACCTCGGCGCGGGAGTCCTCTTCGTACGGCAGGTCGAGGCGCACGCGACCGTCCACCACGCCGACCGACACGGCCGACACGGCGCACGAGAGCGGCTGGGGGTCGGCCAGGCGGCCGGCGGCGCCCAGGTAGGTGACGGCGTCGGCCAGGGCCACGTACGCGCCGGTGATGGCGGCGGTGCGGGTGCCGCCGTCGGCCTGGATCACGTCGCAGTCGATCACGATCGTGTTCTCGCCGAGCGCGGCCAGGTCGATGCACGCCCGCAAAGACCGCCCGATCAGGCGGCTGATCTCGTGCGTGCGTCCCCCGATCCGGCCCTTCACCGACTCACGGTCGCTGCGCGTGTGCGTCGCGGAGGGCAGCATCGCGTATTCGGCGGTCACCCAGCCGAGCCCCGAGCCGGACCGCCACCGCGGCACGCCCTCGGTCACGCTGGCCGCGCACAACACCCGCGTGTTGCCGAACTCGATCAGCACCGACCCGGCGGGCCACTGCTGGAAGCCGCGGGTGATCCGGATGTCGCGCAGTACGTCGTCGTTCCTGCCATCGGTCCTCAGCACGGCACTACCCTATGTCGCTGAACCCGGGAGCAACCCACCGGCGTAGGGAGAGACATGGCACTCGCAGACGACCTGGTGACGATCTTCGGTCTCCCCGCGCACCCGCTGCTGGTCCACGCCGTGGTGGTGCTGCTCCCGCTGGCCGCCGCGGGCGCCGCCGCGCTGGCCGTCGTGCCCCGGTGGCGGCAGCGGTACGCGTGGCCCCTGCTGGGCGTGACGCTGGTGGCCGTCGGCTCGGTGCCGCTGGCGCAGTGGGCGGGCGAGCAGCTGATCGCGAAGATGCAGGCGGCGGGTTTCGAGGACCCGGCGGCCCAGCGGCACGCCGACCTGGGCAACGACCTGCTGCCGTTCGCGCTGGGGTTCTTCGTGGTCGTGGTGGCCCTGCTCGTCGCAGGCCGCCTGGCCGACCGCGAACGCGTGGCCGCCGTCGAGGACCCGGCCGTGCCGAAGACGTGGCGCCGCATCTCGACGGTCGTCGCCGTCCTGGTCATCGCCGCCGGCGCCGCCGCCACCGTCCAGACCGTCCGCATCGGCCACAGCGGCTCGACCGCCGTCTACGACTACGTGAGCACCATCTGACCCCGCGAGAGTCCTACGCCCGGAGCCCGAGAGTCCTACGTCCACGGACCCCGAGTTCAACGCTCAGCGTTGAATTCACCGCTCGTGGACGTAGGACTCTCGCGGCGTGGACGTAGGACTCTCGACGGTCAGGTGGGCAGCGTCAGAGGGGTCGGCGGGGCGGCTTTCAGGGTGCGGGTGACGGTGCACAGCTGGTCGATGGCCCGGAGGACGGCGGTCTCCAGGGCGGCGCGTTGGGTCTCGTCCAGCTGGGAGATGTCGTAGTCGAGCGCGACCGGCACGCTGGTCAGCGAGTGCCCGTCCGCCGAACGCACGTCGTCCGCACGCGCCACCAGGTCGCCGTCCACGCGACGCGTCACCAGCGTCTCCGCCGTCACCACCGCGCAGCCCGCCGCGGCCGCGAGCAGCAGCTCCACCGGCGTGAACGAGCCCTCGGCGCCCTTGCGGCCGACGCGCACCGAGGCGCCCCGGTCGTTCGTGGCCACGAAATCGTGCTGACCGACCCGGCGCACCTCGACGTTCGACACACGATCGACGTTAGTCGATCCGGTCCTCCGTGGCTGCCGCGATCTTGCGGACGTAGCCGATGTCACCGCAGTCGTCGTCCAACCGGCTCTGCCGGACCTCCACGAACAGCCGGCCGAGCTCGTCGCGCCGCTCGTCGGACACCTCCTCCCGCGCGTCGTTGAGGATCGTCCGCTCCTCCTCGTCCACGTGGTGGTTGAGCGCCTGGACCAACTCCTCCAGCTTGCTCTCCCACTCGTCGGAGCTCGTGTCCTCGACCTCCATCAACGCCAACAACGCCTGGTGGCCCTCGGCGTGCTCCTCCGCGCCGTGGTCGACCTCGGCGTTGTCGACTTCCTTGTACCGCTTGAGGGCCGGGTACACCTTGGACTCCTCGGCCTCGGCGTGCGCCACGAGCAGCGCCGCCAACTCGCCGAGCACCGTCGAGCGGTCGGAGTTCCGGTCGCGCAGCGCGCGGAACAGCTCCTCGAACTTCCGGTGGTCGGCCAGGATCAACTCGACGACATCAGTTGCCATGGCCGCCGATTACCCGCACCTCCGACCGGTCAACCGCGTACGTGTCGCCTTGGTTGACCACGTCGACCGGCCCGGGGAAGCGGCTGCGCGCCTCGGCCAGCACGGCGTCGCGATCGGTCCACGGCGCGATGTGCGTGAGCAGCAGCCGCCCGACGCCGGCGTCCGCCGCCACCTCGCCCGCCTGCACGCCGGACAGGTGCGTGCCGGGCGGCCGGTCGTCGGAGTGCGTCCACGTCGCCTCCGAGAGCAGCACGTCCACGTCGCGCGCCAAGCCGCGTAACGCCTCGCACGGCCCCGTGTCGCCGGTGTAGGCCAACGTCGCCGTCTTGGTGGCGATGCGGAACCCGTACGTCTCGGTCGGGTGGTCCACCCGGACGGCCGTGATCTCGAACGGCCCGATGCGGGTCACCGCGCCGTCGGCGAGGGTGTGGAACTCGAACACGTCGCTCAGGTCCGTGGTGAGCAGCTCGTCGGCCGTCTCCGCGTACGCGCGGGCGAACCGGTCGGCGGACTCGGCCGGCCCGTGCACGGGCAGCCGGCGTTCCCGCGTGTCGTACGGCGGGTGGGTGTGGTAGCGGCGGATGACGGTGAGGGTGGTGAAGTCGGCGCAGTGGTCCGGGTGCAGGTGGGAGAACAGCAGGGCGTCCAACGAGAACGCGTCGTGACGCGCCTGCAGCGACGCCAGGACCCCGCTGCCCAGTTCGATCGCGAGTCGGCAGCCCTCCGCCTCGACGAGGTAGCCGGATGCGGGCCCGTGCGGTCCCGGCAGGCTGCCCGAGCAGCCGAGGATGGTCAACAGCACCCGTGGAGCGTGCCAGGTCAGCCGTGGGCTTGGAAGGTCGCTCTTTCCAACCCGGGCAGGAATCGGCGCGCCAGCCGGGCGAACGGCTCGACCGGACCGGTGCAGCTGAACCGCTGATCGGGGTCGCCGGCGCGGAACAGGTCGCGCTCCGTGAGCACCCGCACGACGTCCTTCACGGTCTCCTCGGCGCTGGAGACGAGCGTCACGCCGTCACCCATCACGATCTGCAACACGCCGGTCAGCAGCGGGTAGTGCGTGCAGCCGAGGACGAGCGTGTCGACCTCGGCCCGCTGCAACGGTTCCAGGTAGGCCTGCGCCAGGCCGAGCACCTGGCGGCCGGAGGTGGTGCCGCGTTCCACGAAGTCCACGAACCTGGGGCACGCGACCGCCGTGACCTCGATGTCCCGTGCGGCGGCGAACGCGTCCTGGTACGCGCCGGACGCGACCGTGCCCGCCGTGCCGATGACGCCGACCCGCCCCGTGCGGGTGGTGGCCGCCGCCCGGCGCACGGCGGGCAGCACGACCTCGATCACCGGGATGTCGTAACGCTCGCGCGCGTCGCGCAGACAGGCCGCTGACGCCGTGTTGCAGGCGATGACCAGCAGCTTCGCGCCGTCGGCGACCTGCCGGTCCATCACTTCGAGGGCGTACTTGCGCGCTTCGGCGATCGGCAGCGGGCCGTACGGGCAGTTGACCGTGTCGCCGACGTAGCGGATCCGCTCACCCGGCAACTGGTCCATGATCGCCCGTGCGACGGTCAGCCCGCCGACGCCGGAGTCGAAGATCGCGATGGGCGAATCGGCGGTGACGGTCACACGTCGAGCGTAGTCCGGGCGCCCTTCCTGGCATCCTGGGCGACGCCCCACGCGGCGAGGACGCCGCCGAGCGCGCCGAACAGGTGCCCCTCCCAGGAGATGCCCGGCTGGCCCGGAAGCACGCCCCACAGCGCCGCGCCGTAGACCGCGAAGACGACCACGGCCAGCACGATCTGCAATGGGCTGCGCGCGAAGATGCCGCGCACCAGCAGGAACACCAGGAAGCCGAAGACGAGGCCCGACGCGCCGATGTGGCTGCCAGTGGAGCCGAAGATCCACACCCCGAGGCCGCTGGTGAGCCAGATGACCGCGGTGACCTGGAGGAACTGCTTGATCCCGGCGGAGGTCGCGAGGTACGACAGCACGAGCAGCGGCACCGCGTTGCCGGTCAGGTGGGTCCAGTCGCCGTGCAGCAGCGGGAACCACAAGATGTTGTCCCACTGGCTGAAGTCGCGCGGGATCACGCCGTCGTTGTCGAGCCGGCCGCCGAGCACGGTGTCGATCGCCTCGACGACGTAGAGCAGGCCGACGAAGCCGAGCACGACCACGGCCGACAGCACGGGCCTCGGCGGCACGACGCGCTTGGCCAACGGCTTGGGCTGCTTGGCCTGCCTGGGCGCGGCGACCACCGGGTCGGGCGTCGGCGGCGTGAAGGGGCCGGTGGGGTCCACGTCACCAGGCTACGCGCGGATGTGGTGATCCAGCGGTGACTTCCGTTCAACGTGACTTCTCCGTCTTCGCCCCTGTGCGACCGGGGCGTGACCGTAGGCTGTGCCGGTGTCGATCGAAGTGGCGGTGCGGGCCGAAGCGGAACTGGGTGAGGCCCCCACGTGGGACCACGCCAGCGGAACGCTGCTCTGGGTGGACGTCCTCCGCAGCGAGGTGCACCGGTACGACCCCTCGCGCGACGACGACGCCGTCCTCGAAGTGCCGCAGCACGTGGGCGCGGCCAAGCCCCGGACCCGCGGCGGCCTGGTGCTGAACCTGCGCGACGGCGTGGCCCTGATCGACCGGGACGGCGTCAAGACCTGGCTCGTCTACTGGGCGCGCGACGGCGTGCGCGGCAACGACGCCGCGATCGACCCGGCGGGCAGGCTGTGGGCGGGCACGATGCGGTACGACGAGGCCCCCGGCGGCTGGCTGGCCCGCGTGGAGCCGAGCGGCGACGCGAAGGTCGTGCTGGACAAGGTGAGCGTCAGCAACGGCATCGGCTGGAGCCCCGACGCCACGCGCATGTACTACATCGACTCGGCGGAACGGCGGATCGACGTCCTCGACTACGACCGCGGCACCGGTGAGGCGACCAACCGCCGCCCGCTCGTCGAGGTGGCGCGCGGGCTGCCCGACGGCCTCACCGTGGACGCGTCCGGCGCGATCTGGGTCGCGCTGTGGGGCGGCGCGGCGGTGCACCGGTACACGCCGGACGGCGCGCTGGACCGGGAGGTCGAGCTGCCGGTCGGCCAGCCGACGGCGTGCTCCTTCGGCGGCGCGGACTTCACCGACCTGTACGTGACGACCGCGCGCGTCGGGTTGAGCGGTGACGCGTCGAGCGAGCTGGCCGGTTCGGTCCTGGTGCTGCCGGGCGTCGGCGAGGGCCTGCCGTCGACCGCGTTCGCGGGCTAGAGCGCGTAGGTGGCGCCCGGCGCGGCCAGCGTGACCGGGCCCGGGAACGCCTCCGCCGCATCGCTCAGGACGCCGTCGTGGTCCGACCACGGCAGGACGTGGGTCAGCACCAGGCGGCCGACGCCGGCGGCCTTGGCCACCTCGCCCGCCTCCTGCCCGCTCATGTGCAGGTAGTTGGCGCGGCCCGCCTGCTCGCGCCACGCCGAGTCGGCCAGCAGCAGGTCGGCGCCCGCGGCCAGCCGCACCAGCTCCGGGCACGGCACCGTGTCGCCGGAGAACACCAGCGACACGCCGCCGTAGGAGATGCGGAACCCGTAGGCCTCGCAGATGTGGCGCATGGCGGCCACCTCGACGTCCACCGGGCCGATGGCGTACCGGCCGGGCGCGAGCGGGACGAAGTCGAACGTCTCGGTCAGGTCCGTCGTCGCCAGCGAGGCCCGGTCGGCGGCGTGCGCGTTGGCCAGTCGGGACGGCGCGTGCGACGGCGCGAACACCGGCAACCGGCGTTCGGTGACGTCGTAGGGCGGCTCCGGGTGCTCGCGCCGGTGCACGGCGAGCGAGCCGAAGTCGGCGCAGTGGTCGAGGTGCAGGTGCGACAGCAGCACGGCGTCGAGGTCGAACGGGTCGCAGAGCCGCGTGAGCGGGCCGAACACCCCGCTGCCGAGCTCCATCACGATCCGCACGCCGCCCGCCTCCACCAGGTACCCGGAGGTCGGCAGATCGGGTCCCGGCGCGCTGCCCGCACACCCGAGCACCGTCAATTGCATGGGCCGAACGATAGCAGGACCGACGACGGCAAAAATGCGGAAACACGGTGGGTGCCGACCATTGAATTCGACCGCCGCACAGGTTCACTCGAATGCATCAACCGAGGTCGGGAGCCTGCACGGGCCTGCGGCTTTCCGAAGCGGATTCGGTAACGCGGCAATTTCACGCGGATGGCCACCACCAGACCGTCGAGCCTGTTTTGCTATTACTTCGGGCGGTCCCCCGAAAGATTAGGACCCCGCTCCGACCGGCCTGACCGAAAGTTTTCGGGCGCAACCGGCGCGACCAAACGGGCGCACCGCGCGTTGCCGCAGCTCAACACGCCATTTGAGACTCGCAACATTCACGAAACTCATTGTCCGCGACCACTCGGCGACACATAGTGACGACAACTCACGCCGTGATCCTCAAGGAGGAGGGAATGGTCTTGAGAACCCTTCTGGCCGTGGTGCTGCTGGTGGTCTCGCCACTGCTGTCCGCGAACGCCGCGGGCGCCGCGCCCGCCCCGAAAGCCGGGGCGGTCGCGCTCGCCTGCAACGGGTACGTCGCGCTGACCTACGACGACGGCCCGAACGCGCAGTTCACCCGCCCCCTGTTGAGCGCGCTGCGCTCGGCGGGCGCGCGGGCCACGTTCTTCGACCTCGGCTCACGCGTGCAGCAACAGCCGCAACTGGCGCGTGAGACGGTGCAGGCGGGCATGTGGGTCGGCAACCACTCGTGGTCGCACCCGTACCTGACGAACCTGAGCGCCGCCGCCGTGGCCAAGGAGCTCGGCGACACCCAGAACGCGATCCGCAACGCCACCGGCCGGACGCCGACGCTGTTCCGCCCGCCGTACGGCGCGACGAACGCGACCGTGCAGACCGAGGCGCGCAAGCTCGGCCTGACCCAGGTCATCTGGTCGGTCGACACGCAGGACTGGAACGGCGCGTCCACCGACGCCATCGTGCGCGCCGCGACCAGCGCGAACGCCGGCGGGATCGTGCTCATGCACGCGAGCTACCAGAACACGGTCAACGCCGTGCCGCGCATCGTCCAGGGGTTGGCGGCCAAGAACCTCTGCCCCGGCCGCATCGACAACACCGGACGGGTGGTGGCTCCGTGAAGGTCCTCGGCGCGATCCTGGGTTCCCTGGCCGTCGCGGCGGCGTTCGTGCTGGCCTCCGTCGCCGCACCGCAGGCCTCGGCCGCCACGCTGACCGAGGTCACCGGCTTCGGCACGAACCCCAGCAACCTGCGCATGCACCTGTACGTGCCGGACCGCACCCAGGCCCGGCCGGGCGTGCTGCTGGCCGTGCACTACTGCACGGGCACCGGCCCGGCGTTCCACTCGGGCACGGACTTCGCCCGGCTGGCCGACCAGTACGGCTTCATCGTGATCTACCCGTCGGCGACCCGCAGCGGGCAGTGCTTCGACGTGTCGAGCCAGCAGGCGCTGCGGCGGGACGGCGGCAGCGACCCGGTCGGCCTGATGTCGATGGTCCGGTACGTCCTCCAGCGCTACAACGGCGACACGAGCCGCGTGTTCGTCACCGGCGTCTCGTCCGGCGCGATGACCACGAACGTCATGCTGGCCAACTACCCGGACGTGTTCGCCGCGGGCGCCGCGTTCGCGGGCGTGCCGGCCAGTTGCTTCGCCACCACCGACGGTTCGGGCTGGAACAGCGCCTGCGCCAACGGCCAGGTGAACAAGACCCCGCAGGAGTGGGGCAACCTGGTGCGCGGCGCCTACCCCGGCTACAGCGGGGCTCGGCCGCGGATGCAGCTGTGGCACGGCACGAACGACGACACGCTGCGCTATCCGAACTTCACCGAAGAGATCGAGCAGTGGACCAACGTCCACGGCCTGTCCACGACGCCGACCTCGACCGACTACCCGCAGTCGAGCTGGACGCGCACCCGCTACGGCGACAAGGTCGAGGCGATCTCCATCCAGGGCGGTTCGCACAACGTCCTGGTCTCCGGCATGGCGTTGCGCGCCATCCAGTTCTTCGGACTGGACCAGACCGGCCCGACGACCACCGACCTGACCAACTCGACCACCACGACCGTGCCCGACCCGACGGGCGCGTGCCGGGTGACCTACGCGGTCAGCTCGTGGAACACCGGCCTGACCGCGAGCATCTCCATCACCAACACCGGCACCAGCCCGGTGAACGGGTGGCAACTCGCGTTCACCCTGCCGTCCGGGCAGACCATCACCAGCGGGTGGAGCGCGACGTACTCGCCCACCAGCGGGGCGGTGACGGCGCGCAACGCCTCGTACAACGGGACGCTCAACCCCGGCGCGTCGACCGGAATCGGGTTCCAGGCCACCCACACCGGCAACACCGGCGAGCCGACCTCGTTCACGCTCAACGGGGCCGCCTGCACGGTCGCCTGACGCGCGAAAGGGGTCCCGCACCCTGTGCGGGACCCCTTTCGCATGCCTGGCCTCAGGCCCAGAGGTGACCGTCGAGCCGTTCCGCGGCTTCGTCCAACGTGCCCGCGTACGCGCCGGTGGACAGGTACTTCCACCCCGCGTCCGCGACGACGAACGCCACGTCCGCCGACTCGCCGCGCGCCGCGGCCTTCTCCGCCGCGGCCAGCGCCGCGTGCAGGATCGCACCGGTGGAGATGCCCGCGAAGATGCCCTCCACCTCGAGCAGCTGCCGGGTGCGGCGCAGCGCGTCGTACGAGCCGACCGAGTAGCGACCGGTCAGCACCTCGGCGTCGTACAGCTCGGGCACGAAGCCCTCGTCGAGGTTGCGCAGGCCGTAGACCAGCTCGCCGTACCGCGGCTCGGCCGCGATGATCTGCACGTCCGGCTTGTGCTCGCGCAGGTACCGGCCGACGCCGACCAGCGTGCCGGTGGTGCCGAGGCCCGCGACGAAGTGCGTGATCGTCGGCAGGTCCTTGAGCAGCTCCGGCCCGGTGCCGTGGTAGTGCGCGCCGGGGTTCGACGGGTTGCCGTACTGGTAGAGCATCACCCAGTCCGGGTTCTGCGCGGAGAGCTCCTTCGCCAGCGCCACGGCCTGGTTCGAGCCGCCCGCCGCCGGCGAGAACACGATCCTCGCGCCGTAGGCCTGGAGCAGCTGCTTGCGCTCGGTGGACGTGTTCTCCGGCATGACGCACACCAGGCCGTAGCCCTTGAGCTTGGCTGCCATGGCGAGGGCGATGCCGGTGTTGCCCGACGTCGGTTCGAGGATCGTGCAGCCCGGCGTGAGCACCCCGCTCCGCTCGGCCTCCTCGATCATCATCAGGACCGGGCGGTCCTTGATCGAGCCGGTCGGGTTGCGGTCCTCCAGCTTCGCCCACAGCCGCACGTCCTTCGACGGCGACAGCCGGGGCAGCCCCACCAGGGGCGTGCCGCCGACGGTGTCGAGCAGTGACTCGTACCGGGCCACGATCTTCCTCCGCAGTGGGTCCTTCCGGGGTGCGTCCTTCCGGGGTGGGTCAGCCGCCCGCGACGGCCGGGAGGATCGTCACGGTGTCGCCGTCCTTGACCGCGGCGCCGAGGCCGCCCGCGAACCGCACGTCCTCGTCGTTGACGTAGACGTTGACGAACCGGTGGAGCGCGCCTTCCTTGACCAGGCGCTGCTTCAGGCCACCGTGGTTGGTCTCCAGGTCGTCGATGACCTCCGCGAGCGTCGCGCCCGCGGCCTCGACGGACTTCTGCCCACCGGTGTGGGTGCGCAGGATCGTGGGGATGGAGACGGTGACGGCCATGCTGGTACCTCCGAGGAGCCGGGTTTGGTGAGGTGGTGCCACGTGTGGTGCGCGCGCGCACCTGGAGGGGCTCAGGGACAGTCGGGCGTGTCGTCGGCGCCGGTGTGGGCGAACATGTACGACTCCACGACCTCGACCGGCTCTTCGGTCACCACGCCGTCCACGATCCGGTAGGAGCGCAGCTCGTGCTGCTCCGGGTCACGGGTGGAGATGAGCACGTAGTGCGCCTGGGGCTCGCTCGCGTAAGAGATGTCCGTGCGGGACGGGTACGCCTCCGTGGCGGTGTGCGAGTGGTAGACGACGATCGTTTCCTCGTCGTTGGCGCTCATCTCGCGGTGGACGCGCAGCTGCTCCATCGAGTCGAAGCGGTAGAACGTCGGCGAGCGCTCGGCGTTGTCCATCGCGATGAACCGCTCCGGGCGGTCGGAGCCCTCCGGGCCCGCGATGATCCCGCATGCCTCGTCCGGGTGGTCGCGACGGGCATGGGCCACCATCGCGTCCACGAGGTCACGGCGAATCACCAGCACCCCTCCATCCTACGTGGTGGGGGAAGGTGTCCCGCCGTGTGAGAACCCGCACTACACCGGTTCGCGCACGCCTCCGGGCGCAGCGGGATCGGCCGTCCGGACGCCGAGGAGGCCGCCCGCGCCGAGGGCCGCGAGACCGAGTGCCGAGACGGCCCTGGCCACGACGCCGAAGCCGTGGCCGCGGAGGCGGAAGGACGTGAGGTAGCACACGTTCGCCACCGCGTTGGCCGTCAGCTGCACGAACGCCGTGCGCCGCTGCTTCTCGTCCAACGTGCCGTACTCGGCCAGTTCGGTGGCCAGGGCCGCGGGCGCTATCGCCAACCCGGCGCCGATCACGGCTCGGGCCGCCTTGCCGCTGCCCGGCATGAGGTCCAACGCCGCCGACGCCGCGTACAGCCCGATGGGCAGCGCGACGACCGCCGGGTGCACGGGCCGGCCGAGCGCCCGTGCCCGCAGCAGGTCCGTCACCTCACGCCTGCGCAGCGTCGCCGGCACCGCCTCGGCCAACGCCCCGGCCGCCTTGTCCACCGCCGGACTGGTCCGCACCCACCTGAACGCCCTCTGCACAGCCGCCATGCCGACCGGATACCCACCCGGCGTGTCGAACACTCAGGTCCCGCGTGTCGAACCTTCAGGCCGGGCGTGTCGAACACTCAGGACCCCCGAGTTCTACGTTCGGGTCACCTGGCGCCGTCCTGAGCGTTGAATTCGGGGTACCTCAGCGTTCGACACGCGGGACCTGAAGGTTCGACACGCGCGGGGGTTCAAGGACGGCGTGGTGGAGGGCGGTGGTGGCGGTGGTGCAGAGGTCGTTCAGGGGGGTGGCGGTCGGACGGCCCGTGGCGACGGCGAAGACGGTGGCGGGCACGGTCACGCCGGTGCGGGCGAAGGCGTCGTGGGCGGACATCGCGACCCGTCGGCATTCCGCCGGGTCCAGGTCGGCGTCCACCACGACGAGCCCCGCGGCGGTCGAGCCGATCAGGGCCAGGGCGGGCACGTCCAGCGGCACGGCGGAGGCGCACACCGAGTAGCCGTCGGCCGGAGGCAGGTCCAAGGCCTCCGCGGCGGGCACGATCGGCACCACCTCGAACGGGCGCGTGCCCACCGGGAAGCCGTGGCCGCGCTCCGCCAGCCACCGCACGACACCGTCCACGGCCGAAGGCCCGCCCAGCACCACGGCGTGCACCCGCCGCACCAACGTCGACGGGTCGAGCAGGTCCAGCTCGCGCGTGCCGACCGGCGCGCCCCGGACGTCCACCCCGGCCACCGCGCCCGCGGGCGTCAGCAGCACCGCCACGCCCGCCGCACGGCCGGCCAGCATCAGGCCATGACCGCTTCGATCAACGTCTCCTGCACCCACGTCAACCAGTGGTACACGCCCAGGTGCGGCGACCGCGGGTCGTCCGGCGGCAGCTCGTCCGGCATGTCCTCCTGCACGTCCAACGCCGTCCCCAGCGCCAGCCGCACGTCGTTCAACGCCGACAGCCACGCCTCGGCCTGCTCCAGCGCCAGCCGCACCTCACCGCCGTCGGGCGGGCACGTCTGCAGCACCACCGCCGCGACACCGGTCTTCAGGTCCAGCAGCTCGGGCTCGTGCAGCGACCGCAGCGCGTTGGCCGAGTCGACCTCGGCCGGGTCGGGCGCGTCGGGGTCGAGCCGGTGGAAGTCGGGCAGCAGCCGCCCCAGGATCGGGTCGTCCGGCGGCGTGGACGGGCCGGTGCGGATGCCGGTCAGCTCCGCCAGCTCGTCCTGCGGCGCCTCCTCGGCGCGTGCCATCAGCATGTCCTGGATCTGGCTCACCAGGCCGCGCACCACGGCTGCTTCCTGCCGGTCGAACCGGCCGAGCACCTGGTCGCCGGTGCGTGTCCACTTCTTCACGACGAACGCTGCATGGTCGCCCAGAGCCCGGCCGCGTGCAGCTTGGCCACGTCGGCCTCCACCTTGTCCTTGCTCCCCGACGACACGATCGCCCTGCCCTTGTGGTGCACGTCCAGCATCAGCTTGGTCGCGTGGTCGCGGCTGTAGCCGAACAGCTTCTGGAACACGTACGTCACGTAGGACATCAGGTTCACCGGGTCGTTCCAGACCAGGGTCTGCCACGGGCGGTCCTCGGTGCGGACCTCCTCGCCGGCCGGGTCAACCTGCGTCCGCTCATGCTCGACGGGCGTGGTCATACCGCCAATGGTGTCATGTTCCGGTCCGCGGTGGAGCCCTCAGGGGCACCCTGGCCCACGGCTTAGGCTTCCCCGCATGTCGACGTCGCTGTTCACCGACCACTACGAGTTGACGATGCTCGCCGCGGCGCTGCGCGACGGCACCGCGGACCGGCCGTGCGTCTTCGAGGTCTTCGCCCGGCGGTTGCCGGAGGGCAGGCGGTACGGGGTGGTCGCGGGCACCGGGAGGCTGCTGGACGCGATCACCGACTTCACCTTCACCGAAAGTGACCTTGAGCTGCTGGAACGCACGAACGTGGTCGACGAGGCCACCCTGTCGTGGCTGGCGGACTACTCGTTCACCGGGGACGTGGACGGCTACCCGGAGGGCGAGCTGTACTTCCCGGGCTCGCCGATCCTGTCCGTGCGGGCGCCGTTCGGCGTCGGGGTGGTGCTGGAGACCCTGGCGCTGTCGATCCTGAACCACGACAGCGCCATCGCCTCGGCGGCGGCGCGGATGGTGGGCGCGGCCAACGGTCGGCGCATGATCGAGATGGGGTCGCGCCGCACGCACGAGGAGGCGGCCGTGGCGGCGGCCCGCGCCGCGTACCTGGCCGGGTTCACCGCGACGTCGAACCTGGAGGCGGCACGGCGGCACGGCATCCCGACCGCCGGCACGTGCGCGCACGCGTTCACCCTCCTGCACGACAGCGAGGAGGCGGCGTTCCGGTCGCAGGTCGAGGCGCTGGGCGTGGACACGACGCTCCTGGTGGACACCTACGACATCACCAACGGCATCAAGACCGCCGTGGAGGTGGCGGGGCCGGCGCTGGGCGCGGTGCGGATCGACTCCGGCGACCTGGGCGTGCTGGCGCGGCAGGCGCGTGACCAGCTGGACTCGCTGGGCGCGCGGAACACCCGGATCGTGGTGTCGGGCGACCTGGACGAGTACTCGATCGCGATGCTGCGCGCGGAGCCGGTGGACGCGTACGGCGTGGGCACGTCGCTGGTCACGGGGTCCGGCGCACCGACCGCGGGCATGGTCTACAAGCTGGTCGAGGTGGATGGGCGGCCGGTGGCCAAGCGCAGCTCGCACAAGGAGTCGCGCGGTGGGCGCAAGAGCGCGCTGCGGCGGCACAAGGAGACCGGGACGGCGTTGGAGGAGGTCGTGTTCCCGCACGACTCCGAGCCGTCGGCGGGCGCGCACGACCGGCTGCTCGCCGTGCCGCTGGTCCGCGCCGGCCGACGGGTGGACGGCCTGGACACGTTGGCGGAGAGCCGGGAACGGCTGCGTGCTGCCCTCGTGACCGTGCCGTGGGAAGGTCTGAAGCTGTCCCGCGGCGAGCCCGCGATCCCGACGACGTTCCTGTAGGGGGCGGAAGATGAGCAAGGCGCTGATCGTGGTGGACGTGCAGGTCGACTTCTGCGAGGGCGGCTCGCTGGCGGTGCCCGGTGGCGCGGCGGTGGCGGCGGCGGTCTCGGCGCACGTCGCCTCGTCGTCGTACGACCACGTGGTGGCGACGCGCGACTACCACATCGACCCGGGGGCGCACTTCAGCGAGACGCCGGACTTCGTCGACTCGTGGCCGGTGCACTGCGTGGCGGGGACGGCCGGTGCGGCGTTCCACCCGGAGTTCGACGTGACGCCGGTGGAGGAGGTGTTCTCCAAGGGCGCGTACGCGGCGGCGTACTCGGGGTTCGAGGGCTCGTCGCGCTCGGGTGAGCAGTTGGTGGACTGGCTGCGTGCGCGTGGGGTGGAGCAGGTGGACGTGGTGGGGGTGGCGACCGACCACTGCGTACGTGCGACGGCGGTGGACGCGGCGAACGCCGGGTTCGCGACGACCGTGCTGCTGGACCTGACGGCGGGCGTCTCGCAGGCGACGGTGGACAGCGCGTTGACGCGGCTGGGCGACGCCGGCGTGACGCTGTCCGGCACCCCTCGCGTCGGCTGACCACCCCGCGTGTCGAACGCTCAGGTCCCGCGTGTCGAACACTCAGGTCGGGCGTGTCGAACGCTCAGGTCCCGCGTGTCGAACACTCAGGTCGGGCGTGTCGAACGCTCAGGTCGGGTGAGTTCCGCGTTCACGGCCGCCGGTCGCGGTCCTGAGCGTTGAACTCGGGGGTCCTGAGCGTTCGACACGCGGGGCCCGAGCGTTCGACACGCGCGAGGTCAAGGGGTCGGTGAGCAGGCGGTCGCGCCGAGGACCACGTCGCCGGTCACGGTGGACGCCTCGGTGAAGCGCAGGTGCAGCATGGTCATCGCGATGCTGCCGTCGTTCGGGTCCGGGTTGGCCGTCTCGCCGAACGTCGCCGTGGCCAGCACCGTGCCGTCGCCCGACTTCACCTCGTGCACGTAGTTCGTCGGGATCTGCTCGGGCAGCCCCGCGAAGCCCTGCAGGCCGTCCGCGGCCCACCCCGCGCTGGTGCCGGACACGGTGCCCACGCAGGTGACCTTCCACCTGGCCACCCGCAGCCTCGGCCCGCCCGCCGACATCAGCGCCGACAGCTCGAACTCCGCGCCGACCGCCTCGGACGTGGACGTGGTCGTGCCGTTGTCCGGGTCGGCGACCGCGGTGGTGCACGACGACGTGCCCGCGCCGAACCGGACGCCCGTGCGGCTCACCGCCTCGGACTTGTTCGACGTCGTGCCGTCGACCGCGCACGGCGCCAGCGGCGCGACGGTGACCCGAGTGCCCGCCTTGGTGAACTCGGCGGAGCCGACGGACGCCACCCCCGCCGGGTTGGCCGCCGACGCCGGTGGCGCGGCGGTGACCAGGCCGAGCACCAGCGCCGCGGTCACGGCGCCCACCCGGCGCGCTCCGTTCTGCTTCATCGTGTCGCCCTCCTGCTATTCGCGGTCGTGAGGACTATCGAACTCCGGCGGACACGACCCGATGATCTCGCGCGTACATCACCCGCTAGAGGAAAACCGATACCTGTTCGAGTGACAGAACGCGGTCAGCACGGAATGCGCACCGGCAGCGACGCGCCGGCGAAATCACTCGGCAGACCGACGAGCCGCTCCAACGCGCCGCGCACCCGGATCGCCGCGCGGCCGTCGCCGAACGGGTTGCGCCCCCGCGGCAGCCGCAGCCGCGCGCCGAGCACCCAGCCCGCCTCGGCGATGATCCGGATCGGGTCGGTGCCGACCAGCCACGCCCCGCCCGCCTCCACCGCGGACACCCGCTCGGTCGTGTCCCGCAGCACCAGCACCGGCACGCCGAACGTGGGCGCCTCCTCCTGGATGCCGCCGGAGTCGGTGAGCACGAGCGCGGACCGGCGCAGCGCGCGCACGAGGTCCGAGTAGTCCAACGGCCCGGTCACCACGATCCGCTCGTGCCCGCCGAGCAGGGCCCGTGCCGCCGCACGCACCCGCGGGTCCGAGTGCACGGGCAGCAGCACGCGCACGTCGGGGTGCCGGTCGGCGATCGCCCGCACGGCGTGCAGCACCCGCGTCAACGGCTTGCCCCACGACTCGCGCCGGTGCACCGTGACCAGCACCAGGCGTTCGGAGCGCTCGTCGAGCACGGTTTCGAGCACCGCGAGGTCGGCGTCGCGGGCGGGCAGGTCGGCGGCGGCGATTCGCTGCACGGCGTCGACAACGGTGTTGCCGGTGACCACGATCCGGCGGTCCGCCAGGCCCTCTCGGACGAGCGCGGCGGCGTCGTCGTCGGTCGGCGCGAGGTGCAGGGTGGCGATCCGGGCGATCATCCGCCGGGCGCCCTCCTCGGGGAACGGCCCGGCGGTGCCCGGGCCGGCTTCGAGGTGCGCGACCGGGATGCCGCGCCAGAACGCGGCGAGCGCGCCGGCCAGCGCGGTGGTGGTGTCGCCCGGCACGAGGACGACGGCCGGGTCGCGACCGCGCAGCATGCGGTCGAACTCCGCGACCAGGCGGGCCGGCAGTTCGTCCCGGCCGCCGGTGGCCCGCGGCACGTCCAGGTCGACGTCCACGAGCAGGCCGAACGAGCTCAGCACCTGCTCGACCACGCCGTTGCGCTGTCCACTGTGGATGATCACGGGCCGGAGCACCGGGTGGTCGGCGAGCGCCAGCGCCACCGGCGCGACCTTCACCGCTTCGGATCGGGTGCCCGCGAGCAGCACGACTTCCTTCACCTTGCTCCCTTCACAGCGGTGCGGACGGGCGCGGGTTCGTGTCGGCGGCGCAACGCCGCGGCGCCCACGGGCACGCCGAACAGGGCGAGCAGGCCGAGCCCGACGCACAGTCCGGCGCCGGACGCCATCGGGATCGGCAGACCGGCCGGACCGCAGGTGACGGACGAGAGCACCAGGTCACCGGTGCCCGGCGCGCCGCCGCCCAGGGTCACGTGGACGGCGTTGACGGTGAGGCTGCCGTCGGCGTTGCGCACCTGCTCGTTGAACACCACCTCCGCGCCGGGGAGGCCGACGTCGATCGTGGTGTCGGGCGCGGGTCGCGCGTCGACCTCACCGAGCCCGCCGAGGTCCAGACCGACGAGGTCGGTCCTGCCCACCACGCCCTTCTGGGTGGCCGCGCACTCGGCTCCGACCAGTTCGGCGGACACGCCGCCGGTCGCGGTCGGGAGCAGGTCGAGCCGGACGTCGGCGGTGCTCGCCCGGGAGCCGACGCCGCCGGTCTTGTCGTCGCGCGACGTGGACGCGCTGATCACACCGGTCTTCAGGGTGTTCGGCAGGTCCACGCCCGCGAACGTGGCGGTGGTGGGGCCGTTCGCGTCGGCGGCGGCGAAGGGGCCGGCGGACACCGCGGCACGGCCCGGCAGCGACAGGTCGACCCTCGCGCCGTCGGCCGAGGCGTCCCCGGGCGCCGCCGAGGCCGGTGTGGCTCCGACGACCAGCGCCGCGGCGGCGAGCCCGGCAGCCGCGGCGTGACGCGTCACTGGCACACGCATGGGACCCCTTTCACGAAACGTCCGGTCGGGCAAATGCCCCTATCGGCGTTCCTCCCGCCGCATTGAGGGTTGCTGACCGTAAAGAGGGACAACCGCCACTCGAACCGCCCAATCACCGCCACTGAACGTGGGCGAACAGCCCGAAAGCACTTCGCGTTTTCACTCGTTCCGGGGGTGAGGTTCGCCGTATGCACACCCGATGACCACCAAGCAGCCCTAATCGGGCGATCCCTCGATCGAGGGAAGGCCTCAGGCAGCTCGGCCCGACGGTGAGCGCGTCGGCGGGACGGCCGCACACCACTGGCACGTCGGCTCGTCCCGCGTGAGATGGCCAACTTTGTAGAGCTTCGACAAAGACCGAACGAGTGATCGCCGGTTAACCTCCCGGTGAGTCGATCCTCTGGGAGGTCCCAAGTGTCCGTCCTCGCCGTTCCCGGCCGTCGCGCGGTGCTCGCCGACCTGGTCCCGGGCGCTCTCGCGCGTGACATCGCCCTGGTCGTCGCGGGCGCCGGGTTGACCGGCCTGGCCGCCCAGGTCGCGCTGCCGGTGCCGGGCAGCCCCGTGCCGCTGACCGGCCAGACGTTCGCCGCCCTGCTGGTGGGCGCGGCGCTCGGGTGGCAGCGCGGTGGCGCGTCGATGGTCCTGTACCTGATCGCCGGCGTGGCCGGTGTGCCGTGGTTCCAGGGCGGATCGTCGGGCACGCCCGCGTCGCTCGGGTACGTGGTCGGGTTCGTGTTCGCCGGCGCGCTGGTCGGCCACCTCGCCGCCCGCGGCGGTGACCGGACGCCGTTGCGGACCGTCGGCACGATGGCGGTGGGCAACCTGGCGATCTACGCGTGCGGCGTGCCGTGGCTGATGGCCGCGGCGGGCGTCGGCTTCGGCAAGGCGTTGCAGCTGGGCGTGACGCCGTTCCTGCTGGGCGACGCGCTGAAGATCGCCCTGGCCGCCGGTCTCCTGCCCGCGACCTGGGCCCTGGTCAACCGCAAGTAACCGCGCGAGTCCTACGTCCAGGACGCGCGAGTCCTACGTCCGGAACACGCGTGTCCTACGTTCGGAACACGCGTGTCCTACGTTCGGAACACCCGAGTTCAACGCTCGGGACGCGTTGGGGTGTCCGGCCCGCGGTGACGGGGTGGGCGGGTACGGTCTTCGCCGTGCCCGCCACCACCGCGATCCCCGACACCAGGACGTTGCTCGCCGTTGCCGTGGAGGCGGTGGGCGGCGCCGAACGCCAGGGCCAGGTCGACATGGCGGAGGCCGTCGAGCGGTCGATCCGGACCGGCGAGCACCTGGCCGTCCAGGCGGGCACCGGCACGGGCAAGTCGCTGGCCTACCTGGTGCCCGCGCTGCGGCACGCGGTGGCCGAGGAGACGACGGTCGTCATCTCCACCGCCACCATCGCGCTGCAACGCCAGCTCGTGGACCGCGACCTGCCCCGGCTCGCCAAGGCGTTGCGCAAGGAGCTGGGGCGCGAGCCGAGGTTCGCGATCCTCAAGGGTCGGCGCAACTACCTGTGCATGCACCGCCTGCACACGGGAGCACCGGACGAGCCGGAGGACGCGGGCCTGTTCGACCCGTTCGCGGTGTCCAAGATGGGCCGGGAGATCAAGCGCCTGCACGAGTGGTCGTCCGAGACCGAGACCGGTGACCGGGACGAGCTCGTGCCGGGCGTCACGGACCAGGCGTGGCGACAGGTCTCGGTGACCGCGCGCGAGTGCCTCGGCGTGAACAAGTGCCCGATCGGCGTGGACTGCTTCGCCGAGAAGGCCCGGGCCGAGGCGGGCAAGGCGGACGTCGTGGTGACCAACCACGCGATGCTCGCCGTGGACGCGCTGGAGGGCTACCAGGTCCTGCCCGACCACGACGTCGTGGTGATCGACGAGGCGCACGACCTGGTCGACCGCGTCACGTCGGTGGCGACGGAGGAGCTGAGCGCGTCCCTGGTCGCCACGGCCGCGCGGCGCTGCGGGCGGCTGATCGACCAGACCGTGGCCGACCGGATGGCCGAGGCGAGCGACGGCCTGGCGATGATCCTGGAGGAGGTGCCGGCCGGTCGGCTGGACAGCCTGCCGCAGGCGTTGGCCGGTGCGTTGCGGGCGACCAAGGACGCGGCGCACGCGTGCATCACGTCGTTGGGGCCGGAGCGCAAGGAGGACGTGGACGGCGCCACGTCGCGCAAGTTGGCGATGTCGCTGCTGGACGACGTGCACGACTGCGCCACGCGGATCCTGGAGGCGTTCGACTCCGACCACGACGTGGTCTGGGTGTCCGGTGATTTCGCCGACCGCAACAAGCCGCCGTCGTTGCGGGTCGCGCCGTTGGGCGTGGGCGGGTTGCTGCGGGAGCGGCTGTTCGGGAAGCGGACCACGGTCCTGACCTCGGCGACGTTGACGTTGGGCGGCACGTTCGACACGTTGGCGCGGCAGTGGGGGCTGCCGGCGGCGTCGGGGGTGCGGAAGGCCGAGGGGACGGCGACGGACAAGGAGCCGCCGTCGGACCTGAGCGCGCCGCGGTGGAGCGGGCTGGACGTCGGCTCGCCGTTCTCGCACGGGAGCGCCGGGATCCTGTACGTGGCGCGGCACCTGCCCCCGCCGGGGCGCGACGGGCTGCCACCGTCCTATGTGGACGAGATCGAGGGTCTGGTCAACGCGGCGGGCGGGCGCACGTTGGGGCTGTTCTCGTCGATGCGTGCGGCGAAGGCGGCGGCGGAGGCGTTGCGGGACAAGGTGGACTACCCCGTGCTGTGCCAGGGTGACGACGCCACGGGGCAGTTGGTGAAGCGGTTCGCCGAGGACGCGCAGACGTGCCTGTTCGGCACGTTGTCGTTGTGGCAGGGCGTGGACGTGCCGGGGCCGGCGCTGTCGCTGGTGGTGATGGACCGCATCCCGTTCCCGCGGCCGGACGACCCGTTGGCGTCGGCGCGGCAGAAGGCGGTGGAGTCGCGCGGCGGCAACGGTTTCCTCACCGTGGCGGCTACTCACGCGGCGCTGTTGCTGGCGCAGGGGGCCGGGCGGCTGCTGCGTTCGATGAACGACAAGGGCGTGGTGGCGATCCTCGACCCGCGCCTGGCGACGGCCCGTTACGGCGGGTTCCTGCGCGCCTCGCTGCCGCCGTTCTGGACGACGTACGACCCGGAGGTCGTGCGGGCGGCGCTCAAGCGGCTCGACGCGGCGAACAACTGACGCCGTTTCCGCAGGTCGCGTGTTCTGAGCGTTGAACTCGGGGGTCCTGAACGTAGGACACGCGGGTCCTGAACGTAGGACACGCGGGACGCGAACGTAGGACTCACGCGACGTGGAGGTAGGACTCTCGCGGGGTCAGCCGTCGACGAGCAGGCCGCGGAGGGGACCTTGGAGGCGGCCGGCGCGGCGGGAGACGCCCGGGAGGGCGGTCAGGCGGTGCTTGCCCGGGGCGGTCAGGGTGGGGCGCCAGAGGCGGTCGACGACGTCGTGGGCGGGGCCGGTGACGTCGGACAGCGGGCGTTGCAGGTGTTCGGACCAGAGGCGCAGCCGGGTGTCGCGCGCGACATCGGGGTCGTCGGTGACGACGTTGACCTCGGTGTCGTTGAACAGGGAGTGCTCGTTCAGGTTGGCCGAGCCGATGCTCAGCCAGCGGTCGTCCACGATGGCCAGTTTGGCGTGCACGTAGACCGACGAGGACGTCGCGCCGTCGTGCGAGGACAGGGTGGCGGCGACCAGGCGGTGGTTGCCGTCGTCGGCGTCCAGCAGACGTCCCAGCTGGCCGCGGGTGGTGTCGGCGCCGTTGCTCGGCTTGCGCGGCAGCACGAGGACCGTGCGGAAGTCCGGGTGGGGCGGGTTGCGGAGCTTGTCGATCAGGACCTCGGTGATCTCGGGTGACCAGAGGAACTGGTTCTCGAGGTAGATCAGGCTCCTCGCCGCGCGCAGGGCGCGGAGGTAGGAGTCGAGCAGGCTGAACTCGCCGCGGGCCGCGAAGTCGTAGGTGCGCTCCGGGATCGTCCGCACGAGCTGGGCCGAGGACGGGCCGGCGGGCGCGGGCGGCGTCGCCGCGGGCAGCTGCTCGCCGGCGATCTCCTGCCAACGACTGCGGAAGTGGTCGGCCACGTCCGCGACGATCGGCCCGTGCAGGCGCGTCCCGATGTCGTGCCAGCCCAGCGGTTCACGGGGCGGGTGCTCGGCGGTGTCGTGGCGGTCGCCCTCCACCGCGGTCAGGTCCATGCCCCCGACGAACGCCACCTCGTCGTCCACCACGACGATCTTCTCGTGGTGGCAGTGCAGCGTCCGCTCCCGCGCGTCGATCTCGCACCGGACCGCGCTGTCGCGCGTGAACTCGCGCTGCGCCGCCAGCACGCGCTTGCGGGTCGGCTCGAACATCGGCACCGGCGGCCCCGCCCACAGCAGCACGCGCACCGGCACCCGGGACGCGGCCGACGCCAGCAGCTCGCGCAACGTCGGCGAGCCCGGTTCACGGGTCAGCCGGAAGTCCGGGCTCGCGCACCACCCGGCCAGGTGCACCGACCGGCGTGCCGACGAGATCGCCGACGCGATGGCGGGCAGCACCTCGTGCCCGTCCACCAGCACCTCGACCCGGTTGCCGGTCCGCACCGGCCGTCGCGGCGTCCACCAGCCGGCCTCCGAGCCGAAGGCCGAACCCCACCCCAGTTTGCGCAACCGTCTCGCGTGGTGCGCGCACAGCAAGCTCTCCAGCCCGTCACCGAGCTTGGCGTCCAGCACGTCCAACAGGCCCACGCCGGGGATGGTTACCGCAAATCGGTCAGCCGAAACGTCGGTGCACGGCCACCGTCGCCGTGCCGGGCGCGACCTCGGTGTACCCGGCGTCGCGCACCAGCACGACGTCCGGCCGGGCCACCAGCGCGTCCCAGTCCGCCGCCGACGGCGTCCGCACGGCACACCGGTAGTCCAGCTCCGCCCACTCCTTGAGCTCGGCGTCGGACAGGTGCGGCGCGAGCAGCATCGACGCGTGCCCCACCTGGGCCGCGGCCTTGCCCGCCGTCATCCCGACCCGCGGGTTCAGCCAGAGCTCGTGAGCGCCGGGCGGGATCGGGCCGGGCTCGTCGGACGGCAGCTCGCTGCCCGAGATCTGCAACCGGCTCAGCTCCTTGGGCAGGTCGACCACCCGCCCCGGCACGAACGCCCGCACCGAGGCGCCGCCGACCGTGATCGTCACGCCCGGCAACGACTGCACGGCCTCCCAGTGCGCGCCCCGTGCCCGCCGCGTCACCTTCCGGATCCGACCGCGCACCCACGCCACCAGCTCGTCGTGCCACTCGCCGCCCGGCAGCGCGCGGTCGTCCAGGCACACCGCGATGGCGGCGGCCGCGGCGGCCTCCAGCACGTCCGTCCGGGACGGCGGCGCGGACCGCTCGATCCGCAGCACCACCGGCATCGCCCGGACCGACTCCGGGTCCTCCTCGTCGGTCGCGTAGTGCCGGTCCACCAGCATCCGCAGGATCGGGTTCACAGCCGGTTCAGCTCCAGACCGTCCGCCGCGTCCGCGGCCTCCACCTCCGCACGCGTCACGCCGAGCACGAACAGCACCGCGTCCAGGAACGGGTGCGACAGCGCCGTGTCCGCCACCTCGCGCAACGCGGGCTTGGCGTTGAACGCGATGCCCAGCCCGGCCGCGCCGAGCATGTCGATGTCGTTGGCGCCGTCGCCGACGGCCACGGTCTGCGCCAGCGTGATGCCCTGCTCGTCGGCGAACCGCCGCAGCGCCACCGCCTTGCCCGCCCGGTCCACGACCTCGCCGACGACCCGGCCGGTCAGCTTGCCGTCCACGATCTCCAGCTCGTTGGCCGCGCAGAAGTCCAGGCCGAGGTCGTCGACCAGCCGCTGGATCACGCGCGTGAAGCCGCCGGACACCACACCGCAGCGGAACCCGAGCCGCTTCAACGTCCGCACCGTCGTCCGCGCGCCGGGCGTCAGCTCCAGCGACTCGGCGACCTCGTCCAGCACGGACTCGTCCAGGCCCTCCAGCAGCGCCACCCGCCGCCGCAGCGACTCGGTGAAGTCGAGCTCGCCGCGCATCGCCGCGTCGGTGATCTCCTTGACCTGCGGCTCCACCCCGACGTGCGCGGCCAGCATCTCGATCACCTCGCCCTGGATCAGCGTGGAGTCGACGTCGAACACCACCAGCCGCTTGGCCCGCCGGGTCAGCCCGGCCCGCTCCACCGCGATGTCGAGCCCGCCGCGCACCGCCACCTCGGCCAACGCCGACCGCAGCTGCGCGTCGCTCTCCGGCGTGTCGTCGGCCACCGAAACCCGCAGCTCGAGGCCGGTGACGGGGTAGTCGGCGACACCGCGGATCGCGTCGATGTTCACGCCGAGCGCCGCGAGCCGACGCGCCACCTCGGTGAACGCGCGCGCCGTGACCGGGCGGCCGAGCAGGATCAGCACGTGGCTGGACTCCAGCCGCGCCGTCCGCTTCGAGTCCGCGCCGATCTCCACCTCGACGTGCATGGACACCGTCGCCATGGCCTGCTCGACGGCCTCCTGCAACCCCTCGGGGTCGCGGTCGGCGGCCACGAGCACGCCGAGCACCAGCCGACCGCGGATGACGACCTGCTCGACGTCGAGGATCTCCACGCCGTGCCTGGTCAGCACCGCGAAGAGCACGGAGGAGACCCCCGGCTTGTCCGGTCCGGTGACGGTGATCAGGACGGGCGTGGCGCTGGGCTTGGTCACTGATGGCTCCTATGCCAGACAGCGACGAGCCCCGAGACCGCGGTCCGAGGGATCGGACGCTGGTCGTCGGGGCTCGCCGTTGAACCTGCGCTCAGGTTACAAGCGCTACTTGTGGTCGCCCTCGGTGTCCTCCGAGGCTGTGCCCGATTGCACAGCGGCGGCGGCCACCTCCGACGGCGCGGGCTTCGCGTCCTCGTGCGCGATGGCCTTGCCGGTGAACGTCACGTGCGCCTCGCTGTGCAGCCGCTCGATCATGTGCGGGTAGTGCAGCTCGAACGCCGGGCGCGCCGAGCGGATGCGCGGCAGCTCGGTGAAGTTGTGCCGCGGCGGCGGGCACGAGGTCGCCCACTCCAGCGAGTTGCCGAAGCCCCACGGGTCGTCCACCTTCACGGTCTCGCCGTACCGGTAGGACTTGAAGATGTTCCAGATGAACGGCAGCGTGGACGCGCCGAGGATGTACGCGCCGATCGTCGAGATCGTGTTCAGCGTGGTGAAGCCGTCGCTGGGCAGGTAGTCCGCGTACCGGCGCGGCATGCCCTCGTTGCCCAGCCAGTGCTGCACCAGGAACGTCGCGTGGAAGCCGAGGAACGTGGTCCAGAAGTGGAGCTTGCCCAGCGGCTCGTCCATCATCCGGCCGGTGATCTTCGGGAACCAGAAGTAGATGCCCGCGAACGTGGCGAACACGATCGTGCCGTAGAGCACGTAGTGGAAGTGCGCGACGACGAAGTACGTGTCGGACACGTGGAAGTCGATCGCCGGCGCGGCCAGCAGGATGCCGGACAGACCGCCGAAGAGGAACGTGACGATGAAGCCGATGCTGAACAGCATCGGTGTCTCGAACGTCAGCTGCCCCTTCCACATCGTGCCGATCCAGTTGAAGAACTTGATGCCGGTGGGCACCGCGATCAGGAACGTCATGAACGCGAAGAACGGCAGCAGCACCGCGCCGGTGGCGTACATGTGGTGCGCCCACACGGCCACGGACAGCGCCGCGATGCCCAGCGTCGCGTAGACCAGGCCGTTGTAGCCGAAGATCGGCTTGCGGCTGAACACCGGGAAGATCTCCGACACGATGCCGAAGAACGGCAGCGCGACGATGTAGACCTCGGGGTGGCCGAAGAACCAGAACAGGTGCTGCCACAGGATCACGCCGCCGTTGGCGGGGTCGAACACGTGCGCGCCCAGGTGGCGGTCGGCCAGCAGGCCCAGCAGCGCGGCGGTCAGGATCGGGAACGCCAGGAGCACCAGCACGGACGTCACCAGGATGTTCCAGGTGAAGATCGGCATGCGGAACATGGTCATGCCGGGCGCCCGCAGGCAGACCACGGTGGTGATCATGTTGACCGCGCCGAGGATGGTGCCGAGACCACCGACGACCAGGCCGGAGATCCACAGGTCGGCGCCGACGCCGGGCGAGTGGATGGCGTTCGACAGCGGGGTGTAGGCGAACCAGCCGAAGTCGGCCGCGCCGCCCGGCGTGAGGAAGCCCGCCATCACGATCAGGCCGCCGAACAGGTACAGCCAGTACGAGAAGGCGTTGAGCCGCGGGAACGCGACGTCCGGCGAACCGATCTGCAGCGGCAGGATGAAGTTGGCGAAGCCGAACACGATGGGCGTCGCGTAGAGCAGCAGCATCACCGTGCCGTGCATGGTGAACAGCTGGTTGAACTGCTCCTGGGACAGGAACTGCATGCCCGGTCGTGCCAGCTCGGTCCTCATCAGCATGGCCATCGCGCCGCCCACCATGAAGAAGGCGAACGACGTGACCAGGTACATGATGCCGATTTGCTTGTGGTCCGTGGTGCGGAACATCCGCAGCAGGAACGAACCCTTGACCGCGTCGCGAGTCCCGAAGGGCCGCGTCGCGATCGGCTGCGGGGCTACGGCCGTCACGGTGCCTCCTGCACTGTCTGGTTCTGGCTTCGCCGGTGGGTGGCGCCGCCGGCTCATCGGATCGTAGACGGCGGTGTTCCGGGTGGTGCGGCTGGGCTGCCCCCTGGATCAAGTGAGGTAGCGCAGGTCACAGGATTGGATGGCCGCTGCTCCGCAGACGGCGGCGAGGTCGCCGGGAAGTCGATCGTTCGCGCCCTGATTCTCCGACGATCGAAAGCGTGATCTCCGGAGAATGAGGACGCGAACGATCGACGCGACCTCGCGGGGTCGGCGTGATCGGAGTGGTGAAGCAGGGGGTGGGGCGGGGGTGGGGTAGCACGAGGGCCGCTCCCGGGGGTGGGAGCGGCCCTGTGGGTGAGGTGGGTGCTGGGGTTAGCGGCGCAGGAGGTTGCGCAGCTTCGGTGAGGCGACGAAGGCGGCGCCGGCGGCGACCAGGGCGAGGCCCACGATCAGCATCCAGCCGCCGTCGTAGCCGGTGTTGGCCAGGTCGCCGTCGTTGGTGCCGTCGGCCACGGCGGGCGCCGAGGTGGTGGTCGGGGTGGTCGCGACGGACTCCGTGGTGGTCGTCGGGGTCACCTCGGTGGTGGTCGCCGGGGTGGACGGCGTGGTGCTGTCCGGGGTGGACGGCGTCGTGGTGACCGTGGCGTCCTGCTCGGCGCAGACGAACCAGTGGCTGATTCCCGCGGGGCCGCCGCTGGAGTTGACCGGCGGGTGCAGGTCTTCCCAGGCCAGGTCGCCGAGGTCCGCGGCGTCGTAGACGTTGTAGGCGCTGCCGCCCTTCACGACGACACCGGTGACGGTGTAGCCCTCGGGGTGGGCGGTGATGGTGATGTTGACGCCTTCGGTGGTGAAGGTGCCCGCCGGCATGGTCATCTCGTCGCCGGGCAGGCCGACGACGTCGCACGCGTTACCGGGCTGGCCGATGTCGACGTTGCCGTCGACCACGGTGGCGCGGTCGTCGCCCGACTCGAGGGGGGTGCCGGGCGAGGCCGAGGCGGTGCCGCCCAGCAGGCCGGTGGCGCTCAGGGCGAGCAGGGCGGCTGCTCCGACTAGGCGGCGGGTGGTGATGCGCATGGGTGCTGCTCCGCGGGTTCGAGGGCTGACCGGGTGGATCGAACTACACCGGGCATCCCTCTATCGAGGTAGCCCATTCAGACGAAGCGGGTTGGAGTGCATTTGTTATGAGTCGGTGATCTCAACGTTCGGTAACGACCGTTTCACCGACGGAGGAACTTGCGGAGCTTCGGCGAGGCGAGGAACGCGGCGCCGGCGGCGAGGAGCGACAGGCCGGCGACGATCAGCCACCAGCCGTCGAAGCCGGTGCTCGCCAGACCGTCGTTCGACTTGGGGACGATGATCGCGCCGGCGGCTTTGGTGGTGGTGGTGGTCGGGACGGCCACGATCAAGGCTGGTTGCGTGGTGGTGGTGGTTGTCGGGACGGTGGTGGTGGTCGGCGTGGTGGTCGACGGCGTGGTGGTGGTGGTGGTGGTGACGGTGGTCGTGGTGGTCACGGCCGAGGTGGTGGTGGCTGTCGTTGTGGTGGGAGCGGTGGTGGTCGTGGTGGTTGTTGTCGTGGTGGTCGTGGTGGTGGTCAGGCAGACGAACCAGTGGCTGATGCCCGCCGGGGTGCCGTTCTCGTTCAGTGGTGAGTGCAGGTCGAGCCACGGCAGGGAGCCGAGAGCGGGGTAGACGTTGTAGGCGTTGCCGCCCTTGACGACGACTCCCGTGATCACGAAGCCGGACGGGTGGGCGGTGATGTCGATGTAGGTGCTGTCGGCCGAGAAGCCGCCGGACAGGGTCGCCTCGGTGCCCGGCAGGCCCACGGCGGCACACGCGTTGCCCTGCTGGTCGATGGCGATGTTGCCGGTGAAGGCGGTCGCGCGGCTGTCGCCCGGCAGGGGTGGGTCCTGGTTCGGCTGGGCGGACGCGCCGGTGGCGAGGAGACCGGCTGCGATCACGGCGAGCAACGAGACTGCTCCGAACGTGGTGCGACTTGTCGTGCTCATGGGGCTCTCCGCATGGCTCGATGTGGCGTTCGGCGGATCGGACTGCTCCGTCGCTGCTCTATCGCGTTAACCCGTTCGTATGATGCAGGCCGAGACCGAGTCGTTATGCGAAGCGGCCTGGAATGGGCCGGATCTCCCCCGTGGCGGGGATGCGGGCGGCCTTTACCGAACCCGAACACGCTCGTGGCCCTGCCCGCCGCCGGCCCCGTGCCACGATTCCCGGCGTGCAGGGACTCGTGCTGGTCGTGGAGGACGAACGGGCCATCGCCGACCTGATCTGCCTCTACCTGCGGCGGGACGGGTTCGGGGTGCACGTGGAGGCGGACGGGCACGCGGCCTTGGCGGCGGTGCGGCGGTTGCGGCCGGTGGCGGTGCTGCTGGACGTCGGCCTGCCCGGGATGGACGGGGTCGAGGTGTGCCGGGCGCTGCGCGCGGCGGGCGACTGGACGCCGGTGCTGTTCGTGACCGCGCGCGACGACGAGGTGGACCGCGTGCTCGGGCTGGAGCTGGGCGCGGACGACTACGTGACCAAGCCGTTCAGCCCGCGTGAGCTGGTGGCCAGGGTGCGCACCGTGCTGCGCCGGGGAACGCCGCAGGTCAACCCGGTGCACGTGGTCGGCGACGTGAAGCTGGACGGTGACCGGCGGCGGGTGTGGGCGGGTGAGGTCGAGGTGGCGTTGACGTCGACGGAGTTCGAGCTGTTGGCGCACCTGATGCGGCACCCCGGCCGGGTGTTCGCGCGCGAGCAGCTGTTGAGCGCGGTGTGGGGTTACGCGGCGGCGGCGGGCACGCGGACGGTGGACGTGCACGTGGCGCAGTTGCGGGCGAAGCTCGGCGACCGCAGTCCGATCAGGACCGTGCGCGGGGTCGGCTACTCGGTCGAGGCGTCGTGACGCGCACCAGCCTGGCGTTCCGGATCACGGCGTTGTGCCTGGCCGTGGCCGGTGTGGCGGTCGTGGTGGCGGGTCTGGTGTCGGCCCGGCTGGTGCTGACCGCGGCACGCGAGGTGAGCCGCGAGGCGTTGGCCGACCAGGCCGACGTGGTGGCCGGGCAGCTCGACGGTGGTCGGGCCGGGCGGCTGCGGGTGGTCGAGGTGCTGCGCGGGCAGGGCATCGCCGTGGTCCTGATCGGGCCGGACGGCGGGTTGACCGGTGATCCGCAGGCCGTGCGCGCGGTCCGGGAGGCCCGGGTCAGGTCGGGCGTCGCCGGGACGCGGCTGGTCGAGGTGCGCGACGGGGTCGCGCTGGTGCAGGAGACGGGGCTCGGCAACGGGCCGGGGCGCAAGCTGCTGCGCAACATCGCGTTCGCGCTGCTCGTCGGGTTGCTGGTCGCGGCGGTGGCCGGGTTGTTGCTGGGCAAGCTGGTCGCGCGCCCGTTGCGGCGGACGGCGGCGGTCGCGCGCACCATGAGCGGCGGTCGGCGTGACCTGCGGGCGCCCGAGCAGGGGCCGGCGGAGGTCGCCGAGGTCGGCGGCGCGGTGAACGCCCTGGCCGACGCGTTGGCGCGCAGCGAGGCCAGGCAGCGGGAGTTCCTGCTGTCGGTCTCGCACGAGCTGCGCACGCCGTTGACCGCGGTGAGCGGGTTCGCCGAGTCGCTGGCCGACGGTGTGGTGTCAGGGCCGGAGGTGCCGTCGGTCGGCCGCACGATCTCCGAGGAGGCGCACCGGCTCGACCGACTGGTGACGGACCTGTTGGACCTGGCCAGGCTGGGTGCGGACGACTTCCGCGTCGACCTCGCCCCGGTGGACCTGACCGAGGTCGTCACGGCCGCCGCCGAGGTGTGGCGGGCCCGGTGCGCGGCGAAGGGGGTCGAGTTCCGGCTGGAGGCGCCGTCGCGGCCGACCGTGCGGACGACGGACGCCCGGCGGGTGCGGCAGGTGCTGGACGGGCTGCTGGAGAACGCGCTGCGCCTCACGCCCGCCGGTCGGCCGGTGGTGTTGGCGCTGCACGACGTGCTCCAGGTGCGCGACGGCGGTCCGGGGCTGTCCGAGGAGGACTACCGGGTCGCGTTCCGGAAGGGAGCGCTGCACGCCAAGTACGAGCGCTCCCGGCCGGTCGGCACGGGTCTGGGACTCGCGCTGGTGCACGGTCTGGTGACCCGGCTGGGTGGCACGATCGAGGCCGGTCCCGCGCCCGAGGGCGGCGCGGCGTTCACGGTGAGGTTGCCCGATGCGTGAGCTGGAAGCGCGGTGGCACGACGCGGTCCGGGTGCTGGGTGGCGCGCACGGACCGGGTGACCTCGCCGAACGGTACGCCGAACCGCACCGCGGCTACCACAACGCCGAGCACGTGCTGGCCGTCGTCCGGGACGTGAACGCCCTGGCCGTCGATCACACGGCACGTGAGCGCGCTGTGCTGACGCTCGCGGCGCTGGCGCACGACGTGATCTACGACGGCGTGCCGGGCGAGGACGAGCGGCGCAGCGCCGAGTGGGCCCGGGAACGGCTGACCGGCCTGCCCGAGGCCGACGCGGTGGCCGAGCTCGTGCTGGCCACCGCGGACCACGCCTCGGACGACCCGCTGACGTGCCTGCTCCTGGACGCCGACCTGGCCGTGCTCGGCTCCGACCCGGCCACCTACGAGCGCTACCGCACGGCCGTGCGCGCCGAGTACGCGCACGTGCCGGACGACGCGTGGCGGGTGGGGCGGGCGGGCGTCCTGCACGCGCTGGCCCGGCGCGATCCGCTGTACGTCACGCCGCACGCGCGTGCGCGGTGGGAGGTCCGCGCCAAGGCCAACCTCGCCGGCGAGCTCAGCTCGCTCGGTGACCCGCCATGAGCGCGTCGTACGTCGGGAACGCCTTGGCGATCTCGCTGCCGGTGAAGTTGCCGACCCAGCCGTCGTCGTCGTGGAAGAACCGGATCGACACGTAGTCCGGCCGGGTGCCCATGTCGAACCAGTGCGTGGTGTTCTCGGGCACGCTCAGCAGGTCGCCCGCCTCGCACAGCACCGCGTACACGCGCCCCTCGACGTGCAGGTAGAACACGCCGGAGCCGCGCGCGAAGTACCGGTCCTCGTCGTCGTCGTGGGTGTGCTCGGCCAGGAACTTCAGCCGCGCCTGCCCGGCCGACGCGAGCCACTCCGGGTCGTCCGACGGGGTCATCTCGGTCGCGTCGACCAGGACGTAGCCCTCGGTCTCGGTGACGCGGGCGACCTGCTCGGCGTACACCTCCAAGGCGTTCTCGGCGGTCACACCCGGCACGACCGGCCACTGCTCGTACCGGACGCCCAGCTGCTTCAGCTCGGCCGCGATCTCGGCGGGGTCGGCGGTGCGCACCAGAGCGGTCTCCGGGTCGGTGTCCGACCACACGGTCAGCAACGTCATCGCGCCTACCTCCTGTAGGTCTCGGCTTTGAAGCGCAACAGCCACTCCAAGCACTCCAGCCGGTGCCGGGCCTGGTAGAGGTCGTCACCCCAGACGTACACCCCGTGGCGGGCGACGAGCAAGGCGGGCACGTCCGCGCGGAAACCGGCCTCGAACGCGTCGCCGAGCTCGGTCATGTCCTGGCTGTTCGGGACCACGGGGACGACGACGGTCTCGTGCGCCTGCCGCCCGAAGCCCTTGAGCATCTCCAGGTCGCGCAGCTCGACGCCGTCGGGCCAGAGCTCGGCCGCGACCACGGGCGCCAGGGCGTGCACGTGGACCACCGCGCCGGCGCCGGACACCGCCGCGATCCGCCCGTGCAGGCCCGCTTCGGCCGACGGCACGCGCACCGGGTCGTCCGTGCGGCCCTCGGCGTCGACGACCACCACGTCGTCCGGCGCGAGTTCGCCCTTGTCCTTGCCGCTGACGGTCACCGCGAGCCGCAGGGGGTCGCGGCCCACGACCACGGAGAGGTTGCCGGACGTGCCGCGCATCCACCCCATCGCGGTGTACCGGGCGCACTCGGCGGCCAGCGCCTCACCGGGTGTCACAGAGCCGGTTCTCACAGGGCCTGCACCGTCCGGTGTGGACCGAAGTCCGCGTCGCCGTACGGCTCGCCGGGGCGGGCGACGCCGACCGTCCGCCAGCCCGCCTCGGCGGCGGCGTGCAGCTCGGCGGGGACGTCGGAGTAGAAGGTGATGTCGGTCGAGCCGAGCACGGAGGCGATCTTGAGGTACGACGAGGCCTCTCGCTTGGGGCCCGCGTTCACGGTGTCGAAGTGGAACTCGAACAACGAGGTGAGGTCGCCGTCCGTGGTGTGGGCGAAGAACGCCACCTGACCGGCCACCGAACCCGAGGAGAACACGGCCAGCTTCGTGCCCTCCGCGTGCCACTCGCGCAGCGCGGGCACGACGTCCGGGAAGAACTCGGCCACCAGGTCGCCCTCGGCGTACCCGCGCTGCCAGATCAGGCCCTGCAACGTCTTCAGCGGCGTGACCTTCTGATCGGCGTCCATCCAGCCGTGCAGCACGCGCACCAGCTCGTCCGTGCCGCCGTCCACACCGGACAGCTCGCGGATCTGCGCCACGGCCTCGGCGACGGCCGGGTCGTCACCGTGCTGGTCGATCCACGGCCCCAGGCGCGGCCGGGCGTAGTCGTACAGCGTGACCAGGACCTGGTCGGTGGCGCTGAGCGTGCCTTCGATGTCCAGCACTACCCACTCACTCATGAACGTCCCCAACGTAGTAATCGGCCAAACCGCCCGGAGCGTACGCACCGCGGTCGGTCACCACCGTCGTGACGAACCGCGGCGGCGTGACGTCGAACGCCGGGTACAGGCCCCGCGCCCGGTCGGTGGCCGTGCGGCGGCCGAGCGTGTGCAGCACGTCGTCGCCCGGCCGGTACTCGATCGGCACGTCGGCGGCGGTCGGCGCCAGGCGGTCCGGGGCCTGCACCATGGCCAGGAACGGCACGTCGAACGCGTGCGCCGCGATGGCGAGGCCGAGCGTGCCGACCTTGTTGACCACGTGCCCGTCCATGGTGACGCGGTCGGCGGCGGTCAGCAGCACGTCCACGTCGCCGGTCGACATGACGGCCGCGCCCATGCCGTCGGTGATCAGGGTCGTGTCGACGCCCATCTCCCCCAGCGTCTCCGCGGTCAGGCGGGCGCCCTGGAGGTACGGGCGGGTCTCGGTGCAGAGGAACCGCAAACGCTTGCCCATCGCCTGAGCAGCGGCGACGGTCTCGGTCAGGTAGAGGTCGGCCCAGCAGTGCGTGAGCACCGCGGCCCCGTCCGGCAGCAGCTCGGCGGTGTGCGCGCCGAGGCTGCGGCTGCGGCTGCGGTAGCGCTCGTCCCCCGCCTTCGCGCCTTCCAGCGCGCCGGCTTGGAGGTCGTCGTTCGCGTCGACGCCCGCCAGCACCGCGGCCACGGCCTTGCGCAGGTGGTTGTTGGTGCGGCGGGTGGCGATCAGGAGCTGCCCGGCCCGGTCGAGGTGGGCGCGGGCCTCGTCGCGCGGCAGGCCGCGGGCCTCGCGGGCGGCCAGCACCATGCCCCACAGCGCGGCGAAGTACGGGCCGGAGGACTGGGTGACCATGTCCTCGATGGCCTTGGCGACCTCGGCGACCGTGCCGCAGCGCACCCACGTCTTCTCGAACGGGAAGTTGCGCCGGTCCAGGATGTGCACGCCGTCGTCCTCGAGGCGCACGCTGCGCGCCAGCAACGGCTCCATCAGCTGTACCCGGTGAACGGCGCGTGCTCGCCGGTGAGGTAGTACGCGCCGACCTCGCGCGCCTTGTACGACACGGGGTCGTGCAGGGTGAGGGTGCGGGCGTTGCGCCAGAACCGGTCGAAGGCGTAGCCGGCGGCGGTGGCCCGTGCGCCGCACAGCTCGAACACCCGGCTGGTGGTCTGGTTGGCGACCTTGGTGGCGACGACCTTGGCCGACGAGATGGCGGCGGCGGTCTCGGCGCGTTCGGTCCGGGTCAGGTCGGCGCCGCGCCGGGAGGCCTGGTCGAGCTCGGCCGAGGCGTGGTCGGTGAGGAAGCCGGCGGCCTGCGTGTCGGCGACGAGCTCCCCGTAGGTCCCGAGGACGTACGGGTCGGCGGTGGCCGTGTCGACGCCGCTGAGGAACCACGGTCGGGTGGTCGTGCGGGTGTACTGGGCGGCTTCGGCCAGCGCGCCCTCGGCCATCGCCACGTACAGCTGGGCTAGCACGAGCTGGAAGCCGAGGGCGGCCAGCGAGAGGCGCGGGCTGTTCTCGTCGTGCGCGCCGAGGACCTGGTCGGACGGCACGTGCACGTGGTCGAACACCACGCCGCCGCTGGCGGTGAGGCGTTGGCCGATGTTGTCCCAGTCACCGGCGTAGGTGATGCCGTCGGCCTTGGCGTCGAGGGTGAAGGTGATCTTGGCGCCGGTCTCGGCGTGGGTGGCGCTGACCACGAGCCGGTCGGCCACCGACGCGCCGGTGGCGAACGTCTTGCGGCCCGTGACCTCGAACCCGCCGTCGACGGGCCGCAGCTCCAGGGCGGCGTCGAGCGGGTTGCTCACGCCTGCCCAGAAGAGGTCGGCACCGGAGAGGTCGGCACCGGAGAGGTCGGGTAGGTGGCGCGGGTTGTCGAACAGGCCGCTGCGCCAGACCTGCAGGTAGTGGTAGCCGAGGAGGTGGCCGATGTTGGCGTCCGCCGCGCCGACGACCCTGGTCACCGCCTGCTGCGTGGCCCAGTCGTCGACCTTGAGCAGCCCGGACCGCCGCAACGCCCCGACCTCGGCCGAGGGCTCCGCACCGCGCCGGTCGCGCTCCGCCGCGTCGACCCGCAACGCCGCGGCCAGCTCCTCGGCGACGGTCAGCCACTTCTGCCGACCATCGGTGCTCGTCATGCGCCCTCCTACCGTCTGCGTCCCAGCAGGGGAGCCTAATCGCCGGCGCGCGCCGCGGACTGAGCGTTCCGCCACATGGGAGGCGTGCTCAGCGGGCGACGTAGGCGGCGTGACCGACCAGGCCCAGCTCCGTCACCGCGCCGCGCAACCCGACCGTGCCGCCGGGGAAGGTCGCGACGTGCGCCGCCCACGTGCGCCGGTCCTGGGCGAGCGCCTTGAGGTACCGCACGCACAGCGACGGCGGGATGGCTTCGCAGCGCTTGCGCGCGGCGCGCAGGGCGATCTCCATCCGCAACGCCTCGTCGTCACGCCGTCCCCGTGACCTGATCCGGTCGAGGATGCTGTCGATCAGGGCGATCCGGCCGTGCAGGAACTCGGTCCAGTAACCCTCGTCCGCCGCCGCCTCGAAGCCGCCGTCGTCGTCCAGCAGCGCGAACACCCCTTCGGCGAGGCAGTCGCCGAACTCCTCCACCTGCGCCCGCGACTCGTTGGCGAACGGGTCGTACGGCTTCTGCTCCACCTTGCCCGTGATCGCCGAGCGGCGCAGGCCCGCGTCGTCGAGCAGGAAGAACCAGTCCTCGTTGTAGATCGTCGGGAAGAACGAGGTCATCGACTCGCGACCGACGACCAGCGCGCCGCCGCCGATGAACGTGCCCTGGTCGCCGCCGGTCTCTCGGTGCGCGTGGCAGACCACGGAGTTGTCCGGGAAGCCGCCGACCTCCAGCCCGACGGCCGCGTAGCCCTCCGAGACGAGGCCCGCGGCGGCGTCGAGGTCGGACGGCGTCGGCACGGTGATGTCGTCGTCCAGGAACGCCACCCGCTCCCAGCCGACCACCCGGGACACCAGCAGGCCGAGGTTGCGCTTGAAGCTGGTGTCGGTGTGCCGCATGAACTCCGTGGGGCCCAACACCTTCGTGGTGGCCGACTGGCGGGGCATGAGCGAGGAGGGCAGCGCGCTGACGTCGACCACCAGCATCTCGACGCCCCTGGTGCGGGCCAGTTTCGCGGCCCGGTCGGGTGCGGCGGCGCCGCTGGTGAGCACGACCAGCGGCCGGTCGAGCTCGGCGGCGACGTCGGCCGCCGTGCCGAGGTAGCTCCACGGGCGGTTGGTCGGCACGATGATCGCGTCGACGGCCCCCTGCGGGCAGTCTCGGACGTCCACTGTGGTCAGCAGCTTGCCGTGCGACGCGTGGTGCTCCACGAGCGCAGGGGCGGTGGCGTTCAACCCGGGCCCTCCGGCCATTCGACGAGGCGGGATTCGGGCAGGTTCCAGTCCGGCGTCACGACCCGGCCGTTCACCACTTGCACCCTCGTGAGGACGCTGTAGGCGTTCGCGCCCGCGAAGCGGGACTCCAGGTACGCGCCGTTGCGGTCGCGGAACCTGCTGTCCGTCAGAGCCCGCACGACACCGAGGGTGCCCCTGCCGTACTGGCCGTTGCAGATCGTCACCGTCCGCTTGTGGTTGAACGGGTTGGTGCCGCGGTAGAAGTGGCCGACGTCCTCGAGCAGGACCTCGTGGCCGCGGTGGTTGCCGAGCTTCGGCGCGAAGAGGCGTTCGCGGCCTTCGCGGTCGCGCACCACGAACCCGCCCGCTTCGGCCTCGTCGTGCCGCGCCACCTGCGTGATCGGCAGGTCGACGCGGTCGAGCAGCTCGCGGGTGACGAGGTTCCAGTCGACGCCGCCGAGCAGCACGAGGTGCGTGGTGTAGTCGTCGGGCGCCAGGTCGGAGGCGATGCGGAAGTTGACCTGGCTGCGCGGGTTGAGCGCGCGGATGTGGCCGTGCAGCTCGATCAGGGCGTCGAGGTCGGCGTAGGTGTAGAGCTCGACGTAGTCCGGCTGCGTGGGGTCGGAGTAGGGCATCTTCGCCCGCATGTCGGCCGGGAGCTGGGCGACGACGATCGTGATGTCGTACCGGTCGTCGAAGTACCAGAAGCCCCGGTCGGCGCGGTCCTGGGCCGGGGTCGCGCCGTCCTCGCGTTCGACGGCGGCGCGCAGGTCGGCCAGTTCGCGCAGCAGTTCTTCCCGGTGGCGCAGCTCGTCGGGGGTCAGCTCCTCCACCGGGATCAGCCGGTAGGGGCGGGCGGCGACGGAGCGCCTGGTGGCGAAGAACGTGGCGTAGGCGGCGAGGCGGTTCAGCGGCGGCGTCTTGGGCTTGCTGCGGCTCTCCCAGGACGACAGCAGGGGCACGCTGGCCGGCTTCTCGGCACTGAACGCTTGCGCCAGGTCGCTCTGCGTGATCGTCACGTCGGGCCACCGCTCTTCACGCAGCGCCCGAAGGCGGTGCGCCAGCAAGTGGGAGTCCTCCGCAACGACCACGTCCGCGCGCCCTTCAGTGAACTTCAGCGTAACAGCTGAAGCGTGAAACATACACGATTGCGGAGAAAAGTCACGAGTCGCTACGCCCATCAGGGGCTTGTCAGTCCGGTACACCGCACTTACGCTCAAGTTACTGAGGTTCAGTCAACTTCAGTGAGTAGAGGTGAAGTTCACCCAGGAAGCCATCCGGGGGTCATCATGAACATGCTCACCGCGTTAGCTCAAACGTCCGAGACCACCGAGTGGACGCCGCTGGTGGTGATGATCATGGTCGGCGCGATGGCGCTGGTCATGGGCCTGGCCAAGCTCCTGCGCCGAGTGCTCGGCATGCTCACCCGGGTCCTGCTGTCGGCCGGTGCGGCGATGACCGGGATCGCCACGATGCTCGCCCTCTGCACCGTGCTGACCACCGTTCTGCTGGTCTACGCGCGCTGAACCGCCACGTGCGGCCCACCCCCTTCGACTACGGTATGCGGGCCCGCATCGAAGGGGGAGTCGCACGATGGACCTGTCGCGCAGATCGTTCTCCGGGGGAACCGCCGTCGCCGCACCGGCGACCGCGACCCCCGGGACGACCGCCGCGTCGGCCCGGACGCCGCGTCCACACCGGCCGTCCACACCGCACCTGCTGGAAGCCGAGCACCTGGTCGGCTACCTGTCGTTGCCGACGTGCCCGTTGGCCAACAACACCTACAAGGAGCCGGACCAGCCGAACGTGGTCCGGTGGGGCTCGCCCGGTGACGCGTCCGGGTGGGTCAACCAGAGCCAGTGCGCGTCGTTCCTGACCGCCGTGCTGAAGCGCACGTACAAGTGGGCGACTTCAGGGTTCTTCAGCGCCCACTTCGGCGTGGCGAGCCCGTTCGCGCGGGACTACCGGGCGGCGTTCGCGGAGCGGGAGATCCCGCACTTCGAGCGCGTCACCAGGGTGGCGGACCTTCGTCCGGGTGACCTGATCGCCGTCGACTACCGCAACGACCAGGACACCAACACCGGGCACGTGGTGATGGTGCGTTCGGTGAAGGGCGTCTACACCGCGCCGACCCGGGCCCTGAACTTCCCCGGTGAGACGCAGTACGCGGTGGAGGTCGTGGACTGCACGTCCGAGCCGCACGGCGTGTACGGGGTGGGCAACTACTTCCGGTTCCCGGACAACCGGATCTTCAACGCCACCGCCGCGACGGACGGCGCGGGGTACGGGCACATGATGTTCTACGCGTCCGACGCCACCGGCGAGTTCAGCCGGTACCGGTGGAGCGTGAACACGTCGTCCGCGCGGACGTTCCCGGTGTCGGACCGTCCGGTCTCCGCCGCCCGCGTCGTGTCCTGACCGTTGAACTCGGGGTCCCTGAACGTAGGACACGCGGGACCCGAACGTTCGACACACGGGGCCCGGACGTTCGACACGCGCGGGTTTCAGGTTTGCGTCGGGGTGGTCGAACACTCAGGTCCCCCGTGTCGAACACTCAGGGCCCGTGAGTTCTACGTTCGGGTCAGAGGCGTTGCCAGAGGGCCGGGACGTTCGGTGGTTCCCAGCCGGGTAGCGAGGTGTGCGACTGGCGGCACTGGTAGGTGACGCCGTTGTAGGTGACTTGGGTGCCCGCCGTGTACGCGCGGTTAGGGGCCCAGGTGCCGGATGGTTGGGTGGTGGTGGTCGTGGTGGTGGTGCCGTTGTCGGCCCAGGGGACTTGGGGTGAGCGGTAGAAGTCGATGCCCATCGCGGCCCAGCGCGGTGCTTGGGCGCCGAGGCGGAGGCGGAACGCGTCCCAGTTGTGGGTCGACCACGGTGACCACGCCAGCTCGGCGATCGCGGACAGGCGCGGGAACGCCATGTGGTCGATGTGGGCCGGTGTCACGATCGTTTCCGTCCACAGTGGAGCTTCCACGCCGCGGACGGCGGATTCCGGGACGCCGCTGACGTGCGTGCCGGGGTTCCAGTCGTAGGCGTCGCGGACTTCGACGAAACCCGCCCAGCTCAGGCCGAGGGGCGTCCCGGAGTGGTACTTCATGTCCAGGTAGGCCTTGTTCGCGGGCGACATCACGATCTTCTGCCCACGCGCGGCGGCGTTCTGGACGACCGCGTTGGACGTCGTCGTGCCCCAGTACTGCGCGACAGCGCCCGTGTCCGCGGTCGTCTTGACGAACTCGTGCCAGCCCATGGGCTTCTTGCCGTACTTGCCGACCAGCGGCAGCACGCGGCTCATGAACGCCTGGTACTCCTGGTCCGTGGTCGCGTTCGCCTCGTCGCCGCCGATGTGGAAGTACGGGCCGGGCGTCAACGCGGCGATCTCGCGGATCACGTCCTCCACGAACGTGTAGGTGATCTCCTTGGACACGCAGAGGGACGAGTAGCCCACCGCGATGTCCGTGCGCAACGCGGGCGCGACGCCATTGCAGTTCAGCTCGGCGTAGGAGGCCAGCGCCGCGTTGGTGTGGCCGGGGAGGTCGACCTCGGGCACGACGGTGATGTGCCGGGCGGCGGCGTACGCGACGATCTCCTGGTACTGCGCCTTGGTGTAGTACCCGCCCGGCCCGCCGCCGACCTGCGTGCTGCCGCCGTGCGTCGCCAGCCGGGGCCAGCTGTCGACGACGATGCGCCAGCCCTGGTCGTCGGTCAGGTGCAGGTGGAAGTAGTTCACCTTGTAGAGGGCGAGCTGGTCGAGGTACCGCTTGACCGCGGCGACGGGGTGGAAGTGCCGCGCCACGTCGAGCATCGCGCCGCGGTGGGCGAAGCGCGGGTGGTCGGTGATCGTCACGCCCGGCACGGTCCACGGGCCCGGCTGCGCGGTCCGGCTCTCGACCTTGGCGGGCAGCAGTTGGCGCAACGTCTGCACACCCGCGAACAGGCCCGCCGCCGTATTGGCCCGCAGCTGCACGGCCGCGGACGTCACGGTGAGCTGGTAGCCCTGGTCGCCGACGGACGCCGGCGCGCCGCCGAGGAGCAGCGCGATGCCGTCGGCCGGGACGCCGGTGGTGTCCGCGACCGGCAGGGCGTAGCCGGTCGACGGGCGGAGCAGGGCGGCCAGGTGGTCTCCGACGCCGTGCGCGGCGGCCGTGGTGTGGATCCGGGTGTCGGCCGTGATCGCGTGCGTGACGCCGGCGGCGGGCTGCACCGAGACCGGCACGGGGACGAGGCTGTTCAGGGGCTCGGCGGCCGAGGCCGTGGTGGTGCCGGTGTTCCAGGCGACGATCGCGCCGGACACCATCACCAGGGCGGCGAGCGCTCGCGCCGTCCTCGCTGGGGGTTTCACCGTTGGTCCTCCTAGGGCAAGGCGGCGGCCGGCTGCCGTCAAGCGTGCGTACGCCCGGGAGGAGATGTCAATGGGTCTAGACCAGTTGGCCACCCCGGTCGGCTACGCGAGGGCGAGCTTGCCGAGTTCCACCCGCGACGTGACGCCGAGCTTCGGGTACGCCTTGTAGAGGTGGTAGCCGACCGTGCGCGGGCTCAGGAACAGCTGCGCGCCGATGTCCCGGTTGCTCAGGCCCTCCGCGGCCAGCCGCACGACCTGCAGTTCCTGTGGGGTGAGGGCGCTGAGCGGGTCCGGCCCCGGCACGGCGCGGCTCTCGCCGGTGGCGCGCAGCTCGGTGCGGGCGCGGGCGGCCCACGGTGTCGCGCCGAGCCGTTCGAACACCTCCGACGCCGACCGCAGGTGCGTTCGGGCGTCGGCCTTGCGGCGGGCCCGGCGCAGCCACTCCCCGTACAGCAGCTCGGTGCGGGCGCGTTCGAACGGGCGGCTGTCGTCGACGCGGTGCAGGTCGACGGCCTTCGAGTACCACTGCTCGTCGTTGGTGAGCAGGGCGCGGCAGCGCGCGGAGACGGCGAGCGCCCACGGTTGGCCGGTGCTCGACGCCCACTCGTCGTACCAGCGGGCGGCGTCGTCGTGCGGCCTGCCCAGCCGGGCGGACGCCTCCACCACGTCGGGCAGGCTGGTGACGGAGTAGAGCCGGTGCGCGCCCGCGGCGACGTCGGCCAACCGGTCCAGCACGGCCTCGTGCCTGCCGAGGCCCAGGTCCAGCAACGCCAACGCGCACGCGGCCCGCACGGACTGGGGCGCGCCGCCGACCAACGTCGTCACCAGCTCCTCGCACCTGGTCTCGTCACCCTCGATGGCGGCCAGTTCGGCGAGCACGGCGGCCAGGTAACCGACGCTGAACTCCTGGCCGATGTCCGCGGCGATGCGGAGCCCTTCCTCGGCGGTGGCGCGCGCGTCGCGGTGGTGGCCGAGGTGCAGGCGGCCGCGGGCCAGGTAGGCGAGGGCTCGGGGCAGCACGCCGAGAGCGCCTTGGGCGCGTGACTGGCGTTCCAGGTCGAACGCCCAGGCGTGGGCCGCTTGGTCGTCGCCGAGGACGAGGTTCCACCAGGCGGTGACCGCGTTGCCGGGCCCGCCGACGTACGGGGAGTCGAGGAGCTTGCGCAACGCGGCCATGCCGCCGGGGACGTCCTCGCCTTCCAGGCCGAGGGCGGCCTTGGCGACGCCCCGGGTGTCGTCGGCGCCGGGCAGGCCCTCGGCACGTGCCACGACGTCCCGGAGCAGGTCGAAGTCGCGGCCGGCCCACGCGTTGTTGGCGGCGTGGAACAGCATCTCCCCCGCCAGCTCGGGATCGGCGTGCCGGGCGCACGTGACGGCGCGGGCGAGTTGCGCCGCGGCCTCCGCCGGCCGTCCCTGCTCGGCGGCCAACCTCGCCTGGATGCGTGCCACCCGCGCGCCGTCCAACGTGTCGGTCACGAGGTGCCACGCCTGGTCGGCGAGCGCGACCGCGCGGTCGAACTGGCCCGCCGCGCCGGCCGCGCCCGCTGCCGCCGCCAGCCGGTGGCCGCGTTCGGTCGGGTCCGGGGTGAGTTCGGCGGCGCGGTGGTAGGCGGAGGCGACGGCGACGTAGCCGCCCCGGTTGCGGGCGTCCTCGGCGGTGCGGGCGAGGGCTTGGGCGACGTCCTCGTCGGGCGCGGTGGTGGCGGCGGCCAGGTGCCAGGCGCTGCGGTGGGCGTCGTCCAGCACCTCGGCGAGTGCTTTGTGGACGGTGAGGCGGTGCTTGAGCGGCGCGCTCTGGTAGGCGGCGGCGCGGATCAGGGGGTGGCGGAAGGTCAGCCGGCCGTCGTCGGAGCGCAGGAGTTGGCGTTGTTCGGCGATTTCGAGGTCGTCGACGGACGCGCCCAGCAGTTCCGCGGCCGCGAACACCGCGGCCGGGTCGCCGGTGTCGTCGGCGGCGGCTACCAGGAGGAGGGTGCGGGTGCGTTCGGGGAGCGTGCCGATGCGGTCGGCGAAGGTCTGCTGGATGCGGCTGTGGGTGGGCAGGGCGGCGACGCGGTAGGCGTGGGCGGCAGGCAGGTGGCCTTCGCGTTGGGCGGCGGGGAGTTCGAGCAGCGCCAACGGGTTGCCGCGGGCTTCGTCTGCGATCTGGTCGCGGACGTAGCGGGGCAGGTCGGCGGCGTGCTCTTCGAGGAGGGCGGCGGCGTGCTCCGGGGTGAGGCCGGTGAGGCGGAGTTCGGGCAGGCCGGGTGCGGGGAACGGCGGTGCGTGCAGGTCGCGGGCGGCGAAGATCATCGCGATGCCCTCGGCGTGGAGGCGGCGTGCGGCGAAGACGAGCGCTCGGGCGGAGCCCTGGTCCAGCCAGTGCGCGTCGTCGACCAGGCAGAGGACGGGGTGCTGGTCGGCGAGGTCGGCGAGGAGGGTGAGGACGGCCAGGCCGACGAGGTGGTGGTCGCCGCCTTCGGGCGGGGCGAGGCCGAGGGCGGCGCGCAGTGCGGTGGCCTGGTTGGGCGGCAGGGCGTCGACCCGGTCCACGACCGTGCCGAGGAGGAGGTTGAGGCCGGCGAACGGCACGACCGACTCGGACTCCACCGCCGTGCCGCGCAGGACCAGGAACCCGGCATTGGTCGGGGTCCGGTTGTCGCCGGCCGGGGTCCGGTTGTCGCCGATCGCGGTGCGGTTCTCGCCGGCTTGCGCGCGGTTGTCGCCGGCTGGGATGCCGTTGTCGCGGGCGGTGCCGGGTGGTCGCTGCGCAGGGGTACCCGCCAGGGGGTCCCCTGCTTTCATTCTGCCAAAGGGGTCTGACAATTCCGGTGGGGGCGAGGTTGCCCGGGTGGCGGCGTGGGACAGCAGGGCCGATTTGCCGATGCCCGCCTCACCGCGCACCACGAGCACGCCGCTGCGACCGGCGCGGGCGGCGGACAAGAGACCGTCCACCACGGCCAGCTCGGCGGACCTCCCGTGCAGCACGTCCCCGACCCTAGCCGGCGTCCGGCAGCAGGACGACCTTGCCGACTGTGCGCCTGGTCTCCATCGCCTCGTGCGCCCGCCCCGCCTCCGCCAGCGGGAACGCCTGGACGAACGGCGTCAGCCGGTGGGTCGCGGCGGCGGCCAGGGCACGTGCCTCCAGCGCACGCAGCCCGCCCGACCGCTTCGCCACCTGCGGGCCGACGGCGACGGTCGCGGTCAGCGCGCGGGCGAACAAGTCCTGCGAGGTCAGGTGCACCAGCTCGCCGGACGACGACCCGAACATCACGACCCGCCCGCCCGGCGCGAGCAGGTCGACCGCGCCACGACCCAGCGCACCCCCGACACCGTCCAGCACCACCGTCACCTCCCGTCCACCGAGTCGAGCGCGCACCTGCTGCTGCCACCCCTCCACCAGGTAGTCGACGGACACCGCCGCACCCGCCCGCAACGCCACCCGCCGCTTCTCCTCGCCACCCGCCAGGCCCACCACCAGCGCACCCGCCCGGACCGCGCCCTGCACCAGCACGGTCCCCATCCCACCGGCGGCGGCCGTCACGACCACCACGTCGCCCGGCGCCGGGGCCGCCGCGTCCACCACGCCCAACGCCGTGCCGCCGGTGCAGATCATCGCCACGGCCGCCGGGAAGTCGAGCCCGACCGGGATCACGTGCAGCGCCCCCACCTCCCGCACCACCAGCTCGGCGTACCCCCCGCCGGCGAGGCCGAGCTGCGTCACCACCCGCTCCCCCAGCCACGCCTCGTCCACGTCACGGCCGACCGCGTCCACCACCCCGGCCACCTCGGAACCCAGCACCGCGGGCAGCTCCGGCAACGGCACGCAGTCCTCGCGGCCACGCCGGATCACCCCGTCCACCAGGTGCACGCCCGCCGCGCGCACCGCGATCCGCACCTGGCCCGGCCCCGGCGACGGGTCCTCGACCTCCTCGCACCGCAGGGCCGAGCCGAACGCGTGCAGCCGCACGGCCAGCACGTCAGGCCCCGTAAGGCCGCTTGGCGCGGGCCTCCTTGAGCGCCGTACCCCACCAGACCACCTGGTCGAGCACGGCGGTGGCGGCCTTGTTCACCTCGTCGGCCTCGACCGGCTCGCCCGCGTCGTCGAACCGCGACCACGCGCCGTGGAAGCTCACGGTGTCGCGCACGGTGACCGCGTGCAGCTCGGCGAAGACCTGCCGCAACTGCTCCACCGCCCGCAACCCGCCGCCGAGGCCGCCGTAGGAGACGAACCCGACCGGCTTGGCCTGCCACTCGGTGAAGTGCCAGTCGATGGCGCTCTTCAACGGTGCGGGGAAGCTGTGGTTGTACTCGGGCGTGACGACGATGAACGCGTCCGCGTCGCGCAGGCGCGGCGAGACCAGCGCGACCTCCGGCGCCGGGTCCTCGCCGAAGCCGTGCAGCCGGTCCGGCAGGTCGAGGTCGTCGAGGTCGAGCACGTCCACGCTCAGGTCGTCGCGCTGCTTGGCCCGGTCGGCGAACCAGTTCGCCACCACCGGCGCGAACCTGCCGCGCCGGGTGCTGCCGACGATGATCGCTAGCTTGATCACGGGTGTTCCCTCCCTCGGTTGTGTCGGTGTCGACGCTAGGAGCGGGGTGGGGCACGGGCATCTGTCAGGTGACTGGTCACCTGACGGATTCGAGCGGTCGACGGGCGGTCGTAGCGTCGCCGGCATGACACGAGAAGCGCAGGTCAGGACGCGTTGGGCGCCGGTGGTGGCGTTGGCGGCGGCGATGTTGGTGGTGACCACCGAGATGACGGTGGCGGCGGTGGCGCTGCCGAGTCTCGGCGGCGAACTGGACGTGGGACCGGCGGCCACGGCGTGGGTGCTGCTGGCCTACACGCTGCCGATGGCGGCGATCGCGATCCCGGCGGGACGGTGGGTGGACCGGGCGGACGTGCGGTCGGCGTTCCTGCTCGCGATGGCCGGTGTCGCGGTGGCGAGCGTGCTCACGGCGGTCGCGCCGTCGTTCTGGGTGTTGGTGGTGGGTCGGGTGCTGCAAGGCGTGGCCGGGTCGCTGGTGCTGGCCGGGTACATGCCGATCGTGGTCGCGGCGGTGGCGGCGGAGCAGCGCGGGCGGGCGATCGGGTACGTGATCACGATCATGACGGTCGGCGGGCTGGCCGGCGCGCCGCTGGGCGGGTTGGTGGCGGGTGCGTTCGGGTGGCGTGCGGTGTTCCTGATGAAGCTGCCGGTGTTGGCGGTCGCGTTGTGGCTGGGGTGGCGGGCGCTGCGCGGTGACGGGCGCGGGCTGCCCGTGCCCGACCGGGGGTTGGTGCTGGAAACCGTGCTGCTGGGCGGTGCGGTGACGTCGGTGCTGCTGGCGTTCGAGGACCTGGCGTGGCTGCTCGTGGTGGCTGCCGTGACGGCGGTGTGGTGGGCGCGGCTGCCGGGGTCGCGGCCGGTGCTCGCGCTGGTGCGGCGGAGGGTGTTCGGGCTGCCGCTGCTGACGTTGTCGCTGGTGTCGACGTTGGGCGGGGTGATGTTCTTCCTGGTGCCCTACCACGTGACGGACGTGCTGGGCGGTTCGCCGGAGGACGTCGGGGTGGCGCTGCTGGTGTTCGTGGCCGGGGTGGCGGCGCTGGCGCTGGTGTCGGGTTCGCTGACCGACCGGTACGGGCCGTGGCCCGTGGCGATGGCCGGGTCGGTGGTGAGTGCGCTCGGGTTGGGGTTGCTCATGGTGCCGGTGACGGGGTTGGTCGACCTGTGCTGGCGGCTCGGCGTGCTCGGTGTCGGTCAGGGGCTGTTCAACACGGCGATGAACACGCTGGTCATGGCCGGTGCGCCGGAAGGGGCGGAAGGCGCGGCGGGCGGGTTGAGCGCGACCGCGCGGATGGTCGGCACGACGGTGGGTCCCGCGGTGGCGGCGCTGGCGGCGGGCTTGGCGGGCGGTGGTGACGCCGGGTTCCGCACGGGTGTCGCGGTGTTGGCGGCGGTGGCCGTGGCGGGGGTCGTGGTGCTGACCGGTGGTAGGCCGCGGTGAGCGGCTATCAGGGGACGTGCGGCTCGGGTTTCGACGCGGCCATGCACGCGCCCATCCCCTGGTTGACGGGCGCGGTGGGGTTGAACAGGGCGTAGGAGTAGGAGCAGCACGGGTTGTGGCGTTCTTCCTCGGAGCCGTAGTCGGCGCCGAAGGGCGCCTCCACGCCGACAGCCGCGTAGGGCGGCGGCGGTGACTTCGGCACGCTGTCGTAGGTGTTCACCAGCCGGAACGTCGTCACGTCCAGGCTGTCGTAGTAGCTCTGGAAACCCTGGTCGCCGACCCGGGGGCTGGCCTGGTTGTACTGGAGGGTGTTCGCGCCGGCGATCCCGTTGGCGCGCGCCAGTGGCACGGCCAGGGTGGCCAGGGCCGAACCGAGGCTGTGCCCGCTCACGATCAGCCGGGTGCCGGCGGCCGAAGCCGTCAGGAACAACCGGTCCAGGAATCCTCGGTCGATCCCGCTGAACACGCCGTAGAACCCGCGCTCCACCTTGACGCCGCCGGCGGTCGGCGTCGTGGGCGGCGGGTAGTCCACCAGCTCGACCTGGAGGTCCATCCGCGTGTCGGCGTCCGTCTGCGAGCCGCGGAAGGCGAGGTGGAGGGTCTGCGGATCGCTCGCGCTGCGGGCCAGGACGCCGAACGGCTCGCTGACCACCGCGGCGTCCAGGATGAAGTTGCTCCAGATCGGGCCGGAGAAGGTGAAGTCGCCGACGTCGAACACCGAGTTGGTGACGGGGCAGGTGTCCACGGGCTGCCACTGGAAGAAGCCGGCGGGCGGGCAGCCGGCCGCCTTCCACTGCTCGCACATGTCGCAGGCGACGTTGACCACGAACGAGCAAGTCCGGGCGATGTCGAGGTCGTAGCCGGGAGGTACCTGCAGTGGCGTGCCGGTCCCGTTGGACATCGGAGAATCGTATGGTCGGCCTGCCGATGCCGCCGGTGACCGGACGAGGAGCACTCGATCGGGTGGCGCAGCGGCGATCAGGTCAGCAACGCCCGGACTTCGTCGGCGTCCTCGACGCGGCCCTGGGCGCGGAAGAGGGTGAGGGCTCGTTGCCGTGCGTCGCGCGCTTCGTCGTGCCGGCCCACGGCGGCGAGCACGTCGCCGAAGTGCCGCAGCACGGTGGCCTCCTCGTAGGAGTTGTCCAGTTGCCGGTAGAGCTTCAACGCGTGCCGGTAGTGCTCCACGGCGTCCGCGTCGCGCCCGTGGTGGTGGGCGATGAAGCCGAGGCTGTCCGAAGTGGCCGCTTCGCCTTCGACGTGGCCCAGTTCCTCGTTGAGCGCCAACGCTTCCCGGCAGTGCGCCTCGGCTCCCGCGTAGTCGCCGAGCCGTGCCATCCGGTAGCCGACGTCGTTGAGCGCCTCCGCGATGCGGACCGGGATGCCGAGCGCGCGGAACCGCTCCAGCTGCGCCTGCGCGTGCTCCAACGCCCCGGCGACGTCACCCCGGCGTTCCATCGCCCACGCCATGGCGCGGTGCGCCGACGCTTTGCCGTAGTCGTCCTCCACCAGCTCCAACGCCTGGCGCAGGTGGTGGTCGCCCTCGTCGTGGCGGCCGAAGTCGGTCAACGCCATGCCGAGGAACTTGTGCGCCGTGACCTGCTTGAACCGGTCGCCCAACGCGTCCGCGGCGTCCAGCGCGAGCCGCCAGACGACGTCGTCGGCGGCGTGCCCCCGGCGCAGGTGGTAGTTCGTCAACGCCCACGCCAGGTGCCAGGCGACGTCGTGCCACCGGTGGTCGCCGGCCAGGCGTTGGGCGGCCAGCAGCGACTCGTGCTCGGCGTCGAACCAGTCCATCGCGGCGGTGACGTCGGCCAACGGCGCCGGGTAGCCCTCCGGGGCCGGGATCGGGGGGCGGTGCGGCTCGATGAGCATGTCGCCGTGGTGCGCGGTCGCGGCGAAGTAGCCGATGAACGCCTTGAGGTTGGCGTCGGCGTGCGCGGGCGCGACCTCGGCGGCATAGAGGCGGACGAGGTCGTGCATGCGGTAGCGCCCGACCCGGTGCTGCTGCACCAGGTGGGCGGCTTCGAGTTCCCGGAGCAGGCGGCGGGTGTCGGCGCGGCCGGTGAGGGCGGTGATCGCCTTCAGGCCCAGGTCCGGCGCGGAGGTCAGGCCGATCAGCCCGAACAGCTCCGTCGCGGCGGGGGTGAGGACCCGTAACGAGCAGGCGAACACCGTGCGCAGGTCGGCGCTGAGGTCGTCCAGCGCGTCGAGCCGCTGGTCCTTCAGCTCCTCGGTGAGCGCGGACAGCGGCAGGTCCGGCTGCGTCACCGCACGAGCCGCGATGATGCTCAACGCCAGCGGCAGGCCGCCGCACAGCACCAGCAGCTCGCGGGTGACGTCCGGCTCGGCCTCGACCCGTTGCGCGCCGAGTCGGGCGACCAGGAAATCACGGGACTCGTGCTCGTCCAGGACGTCCAACGCGACCGAACGCGCGCCGTGCGCCGTGAGCAGGCCGAGGAGCTGCAAGCGGCTGGTGATCAGCACGGTGCAGCGCGCGCCGCCGGGCAGCAGGGGCGTGACCTGGGTGGTGTCGCGGGCGTTGTCCAGGACGACGAGCATCCGCTTGTCCGCGACCAGGCTGCGGTAGAGGGCGGCCTGGGCGTCGAGGTCGGCGGGCGGGTCGTCGACGCCGAGGGCTTCGAGGAAGCCGCGCAGCGCTTGCTGGGGCGTGACGGGGTCGCCGACCGGGTCGAAGCCGCGCAGGTTGACGTAGAGCTGGCCGTCCGGGAAGTCGTCCACGTGCTGGTGGGCCCAGTGCAGCGCGAGGGCCGTCTTGCCGATGCCGCCCGCGCCGCCGATCGCGGTGATCACGACCGTGGCCGATGGCTCCGTGAGGTCGGCGATCTCCTTCGCCCGGCCGGTGAACCAGCGTTGCGGCGCGGGCAGCTGCCGGGGCACGGCCGGGGCGTCCTGGGACGCCTGCTGACCTAGAAGTCGCAGGTAGAGGTCTTGCAGCGGCTTGCCGGGGTCGGTGCCCAGCTCGTCGGCGAGCGTGCGGCGCAACGCGTCGTAGTGCTGCAACGCCTCCGACGACCGGCCGCTGCGGTGCAGGGCGAGCACGAGCTGACCGGCGAGGCGTTCGTCCAGCGGGTCGGCCTGGGTCGCGTCACGGAGGGCCGGCAGGAGGGCCGCGTGCCTGCCGAGCCTGATCGCCACGTCGTTGCGGTCCAGCTCGACGGCCGTCCGCTCGGCCCGCAAGGCGTCCCTGACCTGGGCGAACCACGGCGAGTCGAGGCCGTCCAACGCCTCACCGCGCCACCGCCGCAACGCCTGGTCGTACAGCTCGGCGGCCCGCTCGTCGTCGGCCTCGGCGCGGGCCCGCTCGGCGAGGGCGCGGAACTCGACCAGGTCGACCCGGTCGGTCTCCAGCACGTAGCCGCCCGGCCGGCGCTGGATGTCGATCCCGGCGGACCGCAGCTTGGAGACGTACCCGTACAGCGTCTCCTTGGCCCGCAGCGGCGGCCGGCCGCCCCAGACGCGGTCGACGAGCCGTTCCGCGGGCACCGGGCGCCCCGCCTCCAGCAGCAACGCCGCCAGCACGCTCCGCCGGCGGGTGTGGCCGATGTCGAGGTCGTCGCCGCCGACCCGGGCGCGGACACCGCCCAGCAGCGAGAAGTCCACGCTCAGCCCCTTCGAACAGCCGGTTCAAGGTTCATCCTAGGTTCGCTCACGTTCGGCCCAGCAGGGTGTACCCATGACCGCGGATAGATGAAGGACCCCGGCGGAGTGCCCCACACCCCCGCCGGAGACGAGGGGTCGACGTCCCGACCGGTGCTCCGCCCTGCCGGTTGGGACGCCGCGGTGTGCCCGCCCCGTGCTCACGAGGACGGCCGACCTGGGGGCGGCCGTTCTCGTGCCCGGACGTTCCCGTGCCCAGACGCTCTCGTGCCCGGCGAAGTGGCGTGGAAGTCCGTTGGAAGCGGGGCCGCCTAACCTGCGCCGGTGAGACGACTTCTGGGGTTCGCGCTGGTCCTGGCGCTGGTGGCGCCGGTACCGGCTTGGGGTAGCGGCACGGCGGCGTCGCCGTCGTCCATCGGTGTCGAGCACCTGCTGTTCAAGGGCGGGACCGGCGGGTACGGGTGTTATCGCATCCCGGCGCTGGTCCGGACGTCGGCGGACACGTTGCTGGCGTTCGCGGAGGCACGCGAGTCGCCCTCGTGCGCCGACCGCGGTGACATCGACATCGTCGTGCGGCGGTCCACCAACGACGGTCGTACGTGGGGTCCCGCCCGGGTGGTGCTGAGCGGGGTGCCCGAAGACCTGGAGAGGCCGTTCACCAGGGGGAACCCGGCACCGGTCGTGGATCGGGAGACCGGGCGGGTGTTCCTGCTGTCCACGTCGAACGAGGCCCTGCCCGGTGGCGTGCGGCTGCCGTGGGTTCAGCACAGCGACGACGACGGGGTGACCTGGTCGGCGGCACGGCAGATCCCGGCGTCGTTCGACGGGACCACGCGCGGCTGGTTCGCCACCGGGCCGTCGCACGGCGTGCAGCTGCGCAGCGGGCGGCTGGTCGTGGGCGCGCACCAGGCCGTGGGCAACGTCGTGCGGGCCGGCGTCCTCTACAGCTCCGACCACGGCGAGACCTGGCAGGCGAGCCAGACGCCCGACTCGTTCGTCGAGGGCAAGGTCACGCCCGGCGAGATGTCGGTGGCCGAGCTGCCCAACGGCGACGTCTTGGTGCTGGGCCGCAACGACATCGCCACCGGGCACCACCGCACCCGCGCCATCAGCACGGACGGCGGCACGACGGTGTCCGCCTCCACCCCGATCCCGAGCCTGGTCACGCCGGCCGTGCAGGGCGCGGTGCTGGCGCTGCGCAACGGCGTGCTGCTGTTCTCCGGCCCGTCCGACCCGCAGGACCGCGAGCTCATGCGCATCCGGTACTCGACCGACGGCGGCGTCACGTGGGGCGCGGGCGGCCTGATCCACGCGAGCCGGGCCGGGTACTCGGACCTGGCCGAGCTGTCCACCGGCGAGATCGGGTTGCTGTACGAGGGCGGCCAGTCGTTCTCGGCGGACGAGATCCGGTTCAACCGGTTCACCACGCAGCAGGCGCAGATCCCCGGCGGCACGAACCCGTCCGCCGAGGCGACCCCGGCCGCCGGTCCCACGTCGCCGGACACGACGGCCCAGGCCAACGACGCCTACGTGCGCGGTTCGGTGAACGCCGGGCTGACCGGCCAGGCCGACGTGCCGTACTCGCGGTCGCTGGACGTCGGCGCGCAGGACTTCACCGTCGAGACCTCGTTCCGGCACGGCGGTTCGACCGCCGCCCAGGCGTTGTTCTGGGGGTTCGGCCAGGGCGTGGAGGTGCCGCAGGTGTGGGCGCGGATCCAGTCCGGACGCCTGGTCGCCTGGGTGAGGGGGACGACGAGCGGCGCCACCGTGTCGTTGGACGGCACTTTCGCCGACAACGCCTGGCACGAGCTGACGCTGGCCCGCGTCGGCAACCGGGTCACCCTCACCGTGGACGGGGTGTCGGCGTCGGCGACGGGGGTGGAGGGCGCGGTGACGAAGACGCGCACCGGGCTGCGGCTGGGCTCGCGGCTGGACGGCGCGGACCCGTTCTCCGGGGTGCTGAAGGACTTCGTCGTGCGCAAGGCGGGCGTCGCGGTGCTGAACCTGCCGTTCCAGGTGGTGGACGGTGCGGTGACGCCGACCCGCACGAAGGTCGCGCTGACCGACGACCTCACCGGGCACTGCCTGGCCGGCACGTTGCTCGGCGGGCACCGACCGTTGGTCGCGGGGAAGGCCGGGACGGCCCTGGACGTCGACGCCACGCGTCCGGGGGTGGAGGTGCCGTACTCGCCGGCGCTCGACCCCGGTGCGGGTGACTTCGCGTTCTCGCTGTGGTTCCAGCGCCAAGGCACGGCGAACCAGGCGTTGCTGTGGGCGTACGGGGCGACGACGGGCAAGCCGTCGGTGTGGGTGCGGGCCCAGCCCGGCTCGGACCGGCTGTTCGGGTGGGTCGAGACCGATGCCGGGCACGTGTCCGTGGCGGTGACCGACACCTCGGCGGCCACGGCCTTCGGCGACGGCGCCTGGCACCAGTTGTCGCTGCGCCGGATCGGTGACCGGGTGGAGATGAGCGTCGACGGCGGTGCCCCGGCCGTGGCGACCGGGTTGACCGGGTCGGTGTCCAGCACGCTCGGCGTGCGCGTCGGGTCGAAGCCGGACGGGACGGACGTGCTGGACGGGCGGCTGGACGACGTCCGGCTGACCGTGGGCACGCGGCCGGCGCTGTGGTGGGGCTTCGAGCACCAGAACACGCAGGCGCACGACGCCGTCCGCACCCCGCTCGGCCCGGCGACCGCCGACGTGTCCGAGCACTGCCACCACTCGGCCGTGCAAGGCGGCGCCGTCACGACCACCGGCGTGAGCGGGCGCGGCTTGGCGTTCGACGGCGTGGACGACTCGGTCGTCGTGCCCTACCAGGCGTTGGACGGCGACTTCTCGATCGACTTCCGGATGCGGTACGTCGCGGGCACGGCCGACCAGGTCTTGGTGTGGGCCTACGACGTCGGTGCGACGGAGCGCTCGCTGTGGTTGCGCGCGCAGCCCAGCCAGGGTCGGCTGCTGGCCCGGGTGCAGACGGATGCCGGGCCGACGTCGGTCGCGTCGGTGGGCGCGTTCGGGGACGGCCAGTGGCACCACGTCGTGCTGCGCCGGGTCGGCGGCACGCTGGAACTGCTGGTCGACGGTGCGGTTCGCGGCAGTGCGGCGATCAAGGGCTCGCTGACGCACGGCGACACGTTCGCGGTGGACGGCCTGCGACTGGGCGCCAGGCCGGACGGCGCCGACCGGTTCAAGGGCACGTTGGACGAGTTCCGGGTCCAGCGCGGTGGCACGACGATCACCCACCTGCCGTTCGAGGTGGTGACACCGGGACCGTTCGCCCGGGGTTGATCAGGCGGCCCGTTCCTTGAGGGCGGCGAGGCCCTCGGTCAGCTTGCCGAGCAGCTGGCCGAGGGCGTCCTCGCCGAGCACGAGCGTGACGCCGTTGGTCACGCCGAGGACTTCGCTGCGCTCGCCGACGAACACCTCGACCTGGTCGTCCAGCAGCAGTTCGACGCTCACCTCCGAGACCGAGGCGACGTCCACGTAGGTGTGGCTGTAGACCGAGCTGTCACTGATGTGCATGTCAGGACGCTATCGGTAGACATCTACTGAGCACCATTACACGATTGAGCGATATACGGCTGGCGAGACGTTGGCTAGCGTTGATCACATGTTCGAGTTGGCCGCGCCATCGGCGCTCCAGTGGTTGATCGGCGTGGAGATCGCGCGCTACCGGAACGAGGCCGGCCTCTCGCTGACGCAACTGGCGGAGACCACCGGTATCGGTCGCCCCAAGCTCGGGCACATGGAGACCGGCCGCTCGGTGCAGTACCCGGCCGACATCCGCAAGGTCCTCAAGGCTTGCCAGGTCGACAAGGAGCACATCGACCGCATCGTGCAGCTGACCACGCGGGTGGACGAGGCTTCCTGGTTGGGCGCGTGGTCCGATGTCATGTCGGACTGGCTGCGCACCTTCGCGGGCCTGGAAGCCCTGGCACAGCGGGAGTTCGTCTTCGAACCGATCCTGCTGCCGGGCCTGCTCCAGACCGAGGACTACGCACGAGAGCTCACGAACGCGGCCATCAGGGTCCGACCGGACCATGCCGAACGACTGGTGGAGTTCCGCTTGCAGCGCAGCCGCCAACTCTTCAAGAACAACCCACTGCAATTGCATGCGATCTTCAACGAACAAGCCCTGCGGCTTCGGGTCGGCTCACGCGAGGTCTTGAACGACCAGTACCGCCACCTGCTGAAGATGGCGGAGTTGCCCAACATCACCTTGCAGGTGGTGCGCGCCGAGGCCGGACCCCACTCGGCGGTCAACGGGCAGTTCGTCCTGCTGGACTTCCGTGACGCGAGGCCGATCGTGTACGTGGAACTGCAGGACGCGGCGGTCTTCGTCGACGACTCGGTCCGCGTGCGTACGTATACCCTCAGTACGCAGAGCCTGGAGCGGGTCGCGCTGTCACCCGGTGAGAGCGCGACCTTGATCGAATCGTTGATCACGTAGGAGTCCGCCGTGTGGCGTACGAGCAGTTACAGCGGGGAGAACGGCAGCTGTGTGGCCGTCAAGTTCCCGGTCGCCGGACCCGTTGGCGTCCGGGATTCCAAGAACCCGACCGGGCCGCGGCTCGCCTTCCCGGCGAGTGTCTGGGCCGAGTTCGTCAAGCGCAGCAAGTGAGAACGGGCCGGGGCGCAAGTGCCCCGGCCCGATTCCACGAAACGGCTAGATCCTGCGGTCGATGAACCTCGGGGTGCCGTTCGGGCTGCGGAAGGTCACCAGCCACGATTCGCCGTTGGCGTTGGCGAACGGCACCGCGCTCGGGTCGGTGGCCGACGGGTCCGAGATGCCGTCGATCAACCACGACCACTCGCTCCACGTGTTGGAGCCCGTGGCGGTCTCCCACACCCGGTAGATCTCGTTGTCCGAGCCTCGGACCACCACGGCCACCCGGCCCAGGGCCGGATCGAGCACGGCGGCCGGAGCGCCGGCCGGTGCCACCGCACCGGTGCCGACCTCCGACCAGTCGGCCGGCCACGTGCCGCCGGCGTCCTGGAGCTTGGTGACGACCTTGCCCGCGCCGTCACGCACGAAGACCTGGAGCTGGTACCCGGGCCGCACGACCACGGCAGGTGCGCCGGACGAGCCGGAGCCGCCCAGGTTGGTCCACGGGGACAGCGAACCGTCGTGGTAGAACTGGACGGTCTTCACCACGCCCGCGCCGTCCAGGCCGAAGACCCGCACGCCGTCGCGCACCGCCACCACCGTCAAGCCGCCGACCAGGTTCTGGTCGCCCAGGTTCCGCCAGAACGGCACCGAGCCCTTCTGCTGGTACACCCACAGCTTGCCGTCGACGTCGACCGCGAACTGCGCCAACGTCCCGTCGGACAGCTTCGCCACCGACGGCGCCGCCGCCATCGAACCGCCGAAGTCCTTCCACGCGCCCCACGTCACCGCGCCGGCCGCCGTCTGGGTCACCGCCCAGATGTCGCCGTCACGGCGCTGTGCCGTCACCTGGATCCGCCCGTCGGACAGCTGCGCGATGGCAGGCTGCCCGGTGAACGCCTCGTTGCCCGAGATCACCGTCCACTGGACCGACCCGAAGTTGTCCACATCGGACTGGTGGCCGTAGACGACCCGGCCCGCGTTGTCGGTGTAGGCGTACTCCAGCGTGCCGACGCGCGCACCGGCCACCGGGGCGGCCTGGAACACCGTCGTGCGGCTGTTCGGCACCACCGGCACGGTGGGCAGCGGCTCGGCGAACCAGCCCTGGAGGTCCACGATCAGGTGCGTGCTGTCGGAGCTGCCGTTGCGGATGCGGATCTTGCCGTCGGTGCCCGGCTTGAGCACGATCGAGTTGGTCCGGCGGCTGATGCCGTGGTCCATCATCGTCAGCCCCGGCTCGGCCTCGCCCAGCGGCCACGCCTTGACGTAACCAGCGGCCTCCGAGGTCGTGGTGATCGACAGCAACGCGCCCGCGATGCCCCGCGTCGGCAGCCCGAACGTGCCGCCGACCTGCACGTCGATGGTGCTGTTCGCGGCCATCGGCACGCCCGCGCCCACCGACCGGGTGTTGATCAGGCGGCCGTCACCGGACCGGAAGCCGCTGCCCGTGGTGGCCGAGCCGGTGAAGTAGCCCTCGACGTTCAGCATGAAGTGCACGGCGGCGGTGCCCTTGTTGGTGAAGGTCACCTTGCCGTCCGCGCTCAGCTGCACGACCGCGGCCTGCTGCGTGGTGCCGTTCATGTAGTTCATGACCGGCCGGGTGGCCAGGCCCGACGGCGCGTACGCCAGCCAGCCCTTCGCCGACGCGCCCGGCACGGCCAGGTTCACGTACGCGGCCGACGCGCCGGTGGGGATGAGCCCGCCGGTCAGCGTCACGGTCCGGGTGCCGCCCGCCGGGATGGTCCCGGTGGACACGCCGAGCCCGCTGCGCGTGTCGATCATCCGGCTGTGCGCCAAGGGCACGAAGCCGCCGCCGTTGGTGCCCTGCGCGGACTTGAAGTAGCCGTGCACCTCGACCACGACGTGCGCCTTGCCCGCCGCCTGGTACACCGCGATCTTGCCGTTCGCGCCGACCTTCACCGCGACGAACGCGGACAGGTCCTCGCCCGGCCGTGCGGTGACGGCGGTGCCGTCCGACGTCCGGGGCGTGCCGTCGGGCCACAGCTCCAGCCACGTCTCCGCGGTCGGCGCGAGGACCGCCACCCGCACCATGACCGTGCCGACGCCGCTGGTCGGCACGCCGCCGACGCCGAGCACCGGGAACGTCGTGGTGCTCTCCGGGCCGCGCTGCCCGGTGACGCCGCCCGTGCCGTCACGGGTGTCCAGCACGTGCGCGTGCCCGTTCAGCGAGACGTAGTCACCGCCACCGCCGGACGAGTCCGCCTGGGCCGGTGGTGCGACCACCATCGCGAGCACTGCGGCGGCGACCGCCAGCAAGCCCACGCCGGATCTCTTGGACAACTTGATTCCCCTCACTCGGAGCCACCTGGGGCAACTCGGCTGCTTGGCTACTTGGGCTTGTAGGTGGGCCAGGCGTCGTGGGTCATGTTGACCGCGCACGCCATCGTCGAGCCGACCATCGCGCCGAGGGTGACGGCGGTGTTGTCGACCGTGGTCGACGCGCCCGTCACCGCGACCGGGAGCGCGATGCACTTGAGGAAGAACCGGGCCGGGTTGAGCGCGATGTAGTACCCGGTCCGCTTGCCGATGATCCGCGCGTGCATGCCGAGCCACCGGCCGGCGGACGCGACCCCGCGGCCGACCGCCTGCACGCCCCGACCGACGGCACGGGCGCCGCTCGCGACCGCCTTCGCGCCGCTGACCACGCCGTTCTTCACCGCGGTCGCGCCCGCGCGCACCTTGGCCAGCGCCTTGCCGCACCTGCCCGCGTTGTGCACGAGCACGTCCGCGTCACCGGCCACGACCTGGAAGGTGTGCACGGTGTCGACGGTCAGGTTGTGGACGGTCCGCTGCTCGGTCCACGACCGGACGCCGACGACCGTGCCCTCCGAGAGCCGTTGCCCGGCCACGAGGTCGCCTGCCTCGGCCCACGCGCCGTCCGCCCAGAACGGGTGGCCGTCGGTGGTCGTGAGGGTGGACGTGCGGCCCTCGGCCTCCACCGTCACCTCGACCATCTGCTTGACGCCGGCACGAGTGATCAGGTCGGTCACGGTGAAGGCACCGGACTCGCCGGTCGTCGGATCGGTCGCCGCGACCTGGTCACCGACGTGGACGTCCTCGATCCGCTTGGTCGAGCCGTCGCCCATGCGCACCGCCGTGTCACCGGTGAAGCTGTTGGACGCGACCAGCGCGCACGCCGCGCCCACGAGCTCGTCGGCGTGCTTGGCGCCCATCCGCACGCCCTTGGCCGCACGCACCGCGCCGACGCCGTACGGTCCGGCGAACAGCGACAGCACCGACACCCCGGCCCAGATGCAGCTCTCCACGTCGCCCTCGGTGACGCACCGCTTGCCGTCGTTGTAGCCGCTGATCTCGGCGAGGCCGTTCAGCAGGGCCTTGCCCTCGGCCTTCCAGCCCTGCCACTTCGGCCACTTCCACGCGAAGCCGCCGCCACCGGCGCCGGACTTGCTCGCCGCGGACGTGTTGCTCACCGGGTTGCCGGCCTTCTGCACGGCAGCGTCGTAGATCTTGTCCGTGCCGCGCTTGGCGTCGGCCACCACGTCGCGGTTCGCCCCGACCTGGTTCGCGGGCAGCTTCGGGTCGGAGGACACCGTCTTGGGCATGTTCGTCACCGGCGCGTGCGCCGCGCCCGACACGGTCCTGGGCGTGTGCCGCGCCGAGTACTGCGCCGCCGCCTTGGCCTGCGCGGTCACCCGCCGCTTGCGCTCGTGCTCCGCCCGCCGGGCCGCCTCGGCGCGTTCCGCCGCGGTGGGGCCGCCGCCACCCCTCTTGTAGCAACTGCCGCAGCTGCCGCCGCCGCCCGGACCCGAGTACGCCGGGCCGCGCGCGTAGTCCGGGTAGGTGCCGCTCGCGCCCGGCGACTTCTTCCGCTTCTTGCCCGACAGGTTGTCCGCCTGCTGGCGGATCAACCACGACAGGTCGGAGGCGTAGTCGCAGAAGACGATGCACTCGTAGGTCTCGACCCACTGGGACGGACCGTCGTCATCGTCGTCGTCGAACCAGTCCCACGGCCACGACCAGTGACCGTCCGGGTCGACCTGGCCGACCGGGTCGCCCGCGCCGTAGGTGTAGCGGTTGGCGCGGATGCCGTCGCCGCCCTGGAACGGGATGTCGTCACGCGAGGTGAAGACGCCGGCCGACGGGTCGTACCACCGCGCGCCCATGTCGACCTGGCCGGTCGCCGGGTCGGTCCAGTCGCCCTGGTAGCCGAGCGGACCGGTGTCGCCGGTCTTCGCGGTGACCTCGCCGAACGGGTCGTAGGAGGTCCGGTCGGACAGCGCCTGGCCGTCCGGGGCGATCGCGCCGATCACGTCGCCGTGGCCGTTGGCCACCGGCACGCGTGACGTTTCGCCCTTCCGGGTGGCCAGCAGCTCGTCACCCGGGCCGCGGGCGAACGTGGCGGCGCCGTCGGACACCACCTCGTCGTCCAGGCCCGCGTAGGTGAACGCGGCGCCGTTGCGGGTGGCGACCCGGTCCAGGCCGTCGTAGGTGAAGGTCTGGCCCGCCGCGCCCACCATCCGGTCGAACGCGTCGAACGCGAACGGCTCGGTGTGCCCGGAGCTGGTGCGGCTCGCCGTCGTGCCGCGCGGGCTGTAGGCGTAGGTGTAGTCGCCGTCGGACAGCAGGCGGTTGCGCTCGTCGTAGGTCGAGGTCTTCGCGCCCGCCTTGGTGCGGTTGCCCGCCGCGTCCCACTCGTACGGCGTGGTGACGCCGCCCGTGGTGGCGGTCTTCAGCCGGCCGACCGCGTCGTAGGTGTAGGTGGTCTCGACGCCGTTCTCGGTCTTGCTCGACACCAGGTCCAGCTCATCGCGCTTGTATGCGGTTGACGAAATGCTCTGCCCCGCCGAGCCCGCCAGGACGTCCGTGTGCAGTCGACCGTGGTCGTCATACGAGAGCGTTCGGGTGCGGCCCGCGCCGTAGCCGATCGTCTTCAGCGCGCCGGCCGCGTCGTAGCCGTAGGTCCGGGTGACGCCCGCCAGTCCTTCGGCGACTGCGTGCAATCGCCCCTTGAGGTAGCTGTAGGTGGCGGTGCCGGCCGCGTCGCGGCGGGTGGTCGGGTTGCCGTCGGCGTCGTAGCCGAACTCCGCCGCGCCGCCCGGACCGGCCGTGGTGAGCAGGTTGCCGCGGTCGTCGTAGGAGTAGGTGTCGGAGCCGACGCGGATCGCTCGGCCCACCACGTCGTAGGCGATGTCCCGAGCGGTGGTGGGCTGCTCGGCTCCGCTGCCGGTCTCGGCGGTGAGCTGGTCGGCCGGGTCGTGGGTCCGGGTCCGGACCACGCCGCCGGGCGCGGTCAGCTTCACCTCGTTGCCGTTCGCGTCGTACTCCGAAGTCCACGTCCGGTCGGTCGGGTGCGCCGCGGTGGCGGGCTCGATCACCTTCTCCGGCAGGCCCCACGCGTTGTAGGTGGTGATCGTGCGGTGCCCGCGCGGGTCGGTGTAGCGGGTCAGGTTGCCCGCCGCGTCGTAGCCGAACTCCTGCGTGACGCCTTCCGGCTCGACCTGCCTGACCAGCCGGTCGCCCGCGTCGAACTCGAACGTCGTGGTGTTCAGCTTGGCGTCGGTGACGGTGGTCGTGTTGCCCGCCGGGTCGTGGCCGAACCTCGTGGTGCGCAGGACCGTGCCGTCGGGCTTGAGCTCGGACTTCGCCACCTGGTCGCCGAACAGGTCGTAGGCGAGGCGGGTGGTGCGACCGAGGCCGTCGGTGACCCGCACGGCGTTGCCCGCCGCGTCGTAGCCGCGGTGCGTCGGCACGCCCGCCGGGTCGGTCTCCTTGATCAGCTGCCCGAGCGTGTCGTAGGTGAACGCCGCGGCGGCGCCGGAGGGCGCGACGGCCGAGGTCACGTTGCCCAGGTCGTCGTAGCGCTGCCACGCGGTGAACGTGCCGGTGGTGGGCTTGCGCTCGTACTGGGTCGCGGTGACCGGGCGGTCGAGGTCGTCGTAGGTCGACTCGGTCCGCGCGCCGTCCGGCAGGGTGGTGGAGAGCACCTGGCCGGACCGGGTGAACGCGTAGCGCGTGACGGCCCGGCCGGTGGTGGCGGGCTCGTCCCAGGTGACCACGCGGTCCAGCTGGTCGTAGGCGAGCCTGGTGGCGTGACCGCGGGCGTTGACGATCTCGGTGACGTTGCCGTTGCCGTCGTAGGACGTCTTCACGGTCGGCGTGACGCCCTGGTGCGTCGGCGAGCTCGCCGCGACCACGCGACCGAGGCGGTCGTACTCGGCGGTGGACACGTTGCCCAGCGCGTCGGCCGTGGCCACGACGTCGTCGAACGTGTTGTAGCCGGTCTTCGTGGTCGGCTTGGTGGTCGTCGGCGCGCCGCCGTCGCGTTCCACCGACACGGCCGCGCCGGTGGCCGTGACCTGGCGGCCCAGCTCGTCGAAGCCGTACGTGGCGGTGTTCAGGCGCGGGTCGGTGACCGACGTCTGGTGGCCGCGCTGGTCGTAGGTGAACTTCGTGACCCGGTCGGTGATGCCGTCGGTGACGGTCTCCTCGACCACGTTGCCCACGTCGTCGTGCCGGTAGCTCACCGCCTCCGGCGCCGCGGACACCTCCCACGGCGCGTTGGACGCCTTGCCGCCGGTGACCGCGCGGGTGACGTTGTCGCCGCCGTCGTAGGAGTAGGTGGTGGTGCGGCGCAGGCCCGTCGGGTCCACCACGACCGTCGCGAGCCGGCCGAGCCGGTCGTGGGTGTGCTCGGTGACGGACTTGCCGTTGGCGGCGACCTTGCGGGTCAGGTTGCCCGCGCCGTCGTAGGTGTTGTCCTCCAGCACGAAGTCGCGCTTGCTGCCGTCGGGGTTGCGCAAGTCCTTGAGCACCTTGCGGCGCAGCAGGCCGTCACCCCAGTACTGGAACTCCGTGCGGCGGCCCATCGCGTCGGTCTCGCTCGCGAGCCTGCCCGCGAAGTCGTAGGACAGCGACGCGAGGAGCAGGTAGCCGTTGGCCGGCGCGGGCACGCCCGCCGGGTCGCTGCGCCAGTCGCGCAGCCGCACCTCGGCGAGGCTGCCGCGGCTGGTGTGGGCGAAGTCGAACCGGTTGCCGTTCGGGTCGGTCTCCGAGGTCCGCTGCCCGAACGCGTCGTGCTCGTAGGACGTCTCGCCGCCCTCGGCGTCGGTCTCTCGGGCGAGGCGGTTGTGCTGGTCGTAGTCGTACTTGGTGACGCGCGGCGCGTCGTTGCCCTGGGCGTCGGCCTCCTCGACCTGGGTGATGTTGCCGTCGACGTCGAACGTGTTCGTGGTCCGCCGCTGGTGCTTCTCGCCGCTGACGGCGTCCGCGGTGAGCTGGCCGGTGGTGGTCCGGAGCCTCGACATGGCGTCGTAGGAGAACGTGGTGGTGACGCCGGCGGGGAAGCTGTCGGAGATCTCCTTGACCGTCACGCGGCGGCCCAGGTTGTCGTAGGTGTACTCGGTGACCAGGCCGTTCGGCGCGGTGACGCGGGCCAGGTCGCCGTTGTTGTAGTAGGCGTAGCGGGTCGTCCTGCCCCGTGCGTCCATTGTGGACGCGAGCAGGGCGGCGGGCGGTGAGCCGCCGTTGACGGCCGCCTCCGCGCCGTTGGTGTACGTGTGCTTGACGAAGCTGCCGTCCGGCGCGGTCTCCTGGACGAGCTGGCCGGTCGGGTGGTAGCCGAACGTGGTGCGGTAGGTGTTGTCGGTCGCGCTCGCCGAGCGGCCGTCACGCGACTCCAGCGGCAGGAAGTTGCGCGGGTCGTACTCGTCGGTGACGGTCGTCGGGTACGTCTCGTAGGTGGTGTGGCACTCGGTCGCGGTGCGGCAGGTCTTCTTCGAGGTGATGTTGCCGCGCGCGTCGTAGCCGAGGGTGACCGTGTCGCCGTTCTCGTCGGTGACGACGGTGAGCTGCCCCTTGTCGTCGTAGGAGTACGAGCGGATGCTCATGCCCTCCGCGCCGTAGCGGACGAACACCGGGCCGCCGGAGCCGTTCGGGATCGTGGTGCAGAACGACGGGTCGTTCGGGTCGGGCTTGCCGCACGTCTCCGCGGGTGGTGCGGGTGTGGAGGTCGGCTCGCCCGGCCGGTCCTCGGGGCGTGCCTCCAGGCCCAGCGGCTGGCCGAGGCGCAGCAGCCAGCCGCCCAGGGCGTCGTACTCGTACAGGCTCGGCCGGTTCGCCGGGTCGAGCACCTCGACCGTGCGGCGCAGGTCGTCGTCACCGCCGTAGACGGCGGGCGGGCCGACGCGCCACGTGCCGCCGTTGTCGTCGGTGTGCTCCTTCACGCGGTCGCGGGTGGTGTCGTAGGTGGTGGTGGCGGCGACCTTGCCGCTGGGCAGGGTGATCTTCGCCAGCTGGTCGGCCTGGTTGTTGGCGGCGCGGTGCGCGGTGGTGGTCGTCGGGCCGACCGGGCCGGCGTAGACGGCGACCTCGTCGATCACGCCCGAGAAGTGGCGCTGCGGCGTCGTGCCCCAGGCGGGCCACGTGCCGGTCGCGTAGGCCGCGCCGACCTGGTTGAACGTCAGCTTCTCGTGGTCGACCTGCTTGCCGGTGAGCTCGCCGACCTTCGCGCCGTCGAGGAACAACGTCTGGGTGGCGCCCATCGAGCTGAGCACGACGTGGTGCCACTTGCCGTCGTTGACCAGGACGCCGCTGGTGATCGGGCTGACCGAGCCGACGCCGAACTGGCCGCGCAGCTTGCCGTCCGTGCCGACGTACAGGATCGGTACGCCGGTGGTGGACGCGCTGCCGAGCGCCTTGTCCTGGTAGCCGAGCAGCGGACCGCCCGAGCCCGTGACCGAGGACTTGAACCACAGCTCGACCGCGCCGTCACGGCTCTTCTTCAGCGTGCCCTTGGGCAGGTCGACGGCGGACGTCGTGCCGTTGAAGGACGCGGCGGTGTCGGTGGCGTTGATGCCCGGGGTGTTGAGGGTGATGTTCTTGTAGGTGCCGACGTCCTTGCCGAGGTTGACGGCCACCTCGCTGGCGGCGGCCGTGCCCTCGGGCTCGCCGAGCCGCCAGTAGGACTCGGGGCGCGAGTCGAGCACGGTGGTGCGGTAGTGCGAGCCGGCGGTGTACTCGTAGCCGGTGCAGGCGGTGCCCACGCACGCCTTGGTGAGCAGGTCGCCGGTGTAGGTGTAGCTCCACGTCGTCTGGTCGGCCTTGACGGCGGTCACGCGGTCGCCGGTCCAGGTGAACGTGATGAACCGGCCGGCGGTGTTGGTCTGGCTGTTGGACACCTGGGCTTTCTGGAGCTTGCCGGTGGTGGTGTCGTAGGTCAGCACGACCGCGCGGTTGGCGCTGTCGGTGATCCGGTTCAGCCTGCCGTTGAGGGAGAACTGGTAGGTGGTGCCGGACAGGTCGAGCAGCCGCCACGCGGTCGTGTCGACGGTGAGCTTGGCCTGGCGGCCGAACGGCGCGGCGAACGTGCCGTCGGCGTTGCGGCCGAAGCGGACCTGTTGGCCGTCCGGGTAGGTGACCACGACGTTGCCGGAGCCGTCGTCGTCCGGGACGACCTTCATGTCGTAGCGGGTGGACCAGCCGGCGCCGAAGATGCCGTCCCGGCGCGGGTCCAGGCTGTTGTAGGTGCGGACCACGCGCAGCTCCGGGCCGACCGTGGTGACCGAGGCGTCAACGGCGGCGGTGGAGTAGTTGCCCGTCTGCGGGTCGAACTCCTGGTCCTTCGTGCCGTACGGGCCGCCCGCGAGGCGTGAGGTGATCTCCGGCTGCGGGACGCTGGTCAGGACCGTGGAGTAGGGCGAGATGATCTCGTTGGTGGCGTCCTTGACGTACGCGCGCCAGTCGTAAGCCTTGCTCCACTTGAGCGTGCCCGCCGGGACGGTCCAGGCGGTCTTCGCCTGGTAGCCCGAGTTCACGCAGTTGACCGGCTTGTTCGCGGCGTCGCGTTCGCAGACCTCGAACTTGAACTGCATGGTGACGCTCGGCGGCGCGTCGACGTCCAGCGCGCGTGCCCAGAGCTGCGGGGTGAGGGTGCGCGCCTGGTAGCCGTTCGGCGGGTACAGCTCCTGCACGACCGGCGGGATGTCGAAGACTTCCAGCACGATCCGGCCGGGCGGGACCTGGTGGTCGGTGAACACCGGACCGCCGGTCTTGACCATGGTGAAGTCGAGGAAGTACTTGCCCGGCGGCAGGGCCTTGATCGTGGCGTCGAGGGTGACGCGCTGGTTGCGGTTCACGGTGGCAGTGAGGTTGGCCGAGCGCTGCTGGACGACCGACGCGCCGGTCTTGGCGTTGTACGCGCGGTAGGCCAGGTAGTAGTCGCCGGGGGCCCAGGCGGCGGCACTCTTGTTGGTGACCGCGATCTTCACCTTGCCGTCCTGGTTCTGCAGCACGGGCGGGTTCGGCACCGGGTTGGCCAGCGCGTACGTCGCGTTGTACGGGCTGTGGGTGACGTAGAGGCGTGGCGGGTTGGCGGTGGCGGGGCCGGTGAACTTCTTGCCGGAGCCGTCGCCGCTCGCGCGCAGGGAGATGCCGTTGTCGGCCTGCGTGCCGTCGACCCACTTCTGCACCAGGTCGCGTCCGCCGCCGCCGAGGTTGATCAGCTCGCCGGCGGTGGGGCAGTTGGAGGACGACTGGCCGAACGCGATGTGGCCGTGGGCGAAGGAGCGTTCGGCGAGTTGGCGGCCGGTGCTCGGGCCGGGGAAGTCGACGTCGTCGCTGGACGCCCAGCTCTGCGTGACCGGGTGGACGGTGACGTTGCGCGGCTTGCACGAGTCGGCGTCGTAGTTCACCAGCCACAGCTGCGCGCCGAAGATCGTGTGGTGGCGGAGCTTGTCGACCAGGCCGCCGAAGCGGAGGTAGGAGGCGGCGTTGGGGCCGACCATCAGGGTGTTGCCGCCGGGGGACGACGAGGTGCCGTTGACGTAGAGGCTGCTGTCGGCGGCTTCGCCGGTGACCGGGAGCTGGACGGTCGGGTCGACCGCGACGGGGTAGGCGGCCTGGGCCAGCCAGGTCCCGTCCAGGGTGAGCCGGAGGGCTTGGCGGCCGTTGTGGCTGGTCAGGGTGTAGGTGACGGCGGTGGAGCGGACGCCGTTGGCGTCGACCATGTCGCCGGGCGGGATGACGGCCCTGGTCGTGTCGGTGCGGTCCTTGAGCAGGACCTGGTTGTGCTCGACGTGCGCGGTGAGGTTCTTGAGGGTGAGCGGGAACGTGAAGTCGGTGGGGCCGGGGCGGGTGAGGACCAGGGTCTCCTTCACGCCGCCCGGCTGCGACTCCAGCCGCAGGTCGACGCCCGGCTGGACCCCGGGGTAGGTGGCCGTGCTGCCGTTCGCGGCGCCGTCGACCTCGTTGGCGCCGGCGAGGCCGTAGGAGACCTCGTGGTCGGCGTCGACGGTGAGGGTGGTGAGGCGTTCGGCGTCGGCGTGGCGGGCCAGGCGGACGTCCACCTCGTCGGCGGCGTTGTGCCAGCCTTGGTCGTCCGGGACGAGCCGCGGCTCGATCGGCTTCCACTGGTCGCCGTCGCGGTAGTGGACGGGACCGGCGGAGAACTCGGTGGTCTCGGTGCCGTCCGGGTTCGTGTAGACCTTCTCGTGCTTGGTGCGCGCCTCGGGCTTCTCCTGGCTCTTGCCCTCTTCGAAGCCCTTGGTCTCGGTGGCGGGCGGCGTTTCCACCGAGGCGGTGTTGTGCGGATGGACGTCCCACTCGACCTTGGGGTAGCGGGATCTCAGCGAGTCGGGGACGGTGTGGTTGTCCGGCGCGCCGTCGAGGTGGTCGGGGTCGGCTTGCGCTTCACCCCACCGTTGGCCGGGTCCCGGCACGACCTCCGTGTCCGCCGCGTGGGTCTCCGACCGCCCCCACCCGTCGACCGCGTCCCCGCCGCTGGTCGCGGTGACGGCCAGCACCACGGCGACGGCGACCACCTTGGCCGGGCCGGACGCCCACAGCGCTCCGAGCAGCCCGGCTTTGCGCACACGCGACGACATACCGCTCCCCCAGTCGACTGAGCAGGCCGTCGCGGACGCTAGGCAACTTCACTTCCACCTCACTTCCCTTCCACTTCCACCCGCGAGAGTCCTACGTCCAGTGCGCGAGAGTCCTACGTTCAGGCAACCCGAGTTCAACGCTCAGCACAGCCGGCGGTGTGCTGAGCGTTGAACTCAGGGGTTCTGAACGTAGGACTCTCGAGGGCTGAAGGTAGGACTCTCGGGTTAGGTGAGGGTGGTGTGGAGGGCGGTTTCGGCTTCGGTCAGTTGCCAGGGGGAGCACCAGCGACGGGCGAGGGTGACGGCTTGGCGGTGGTGGAGTTCGGCGTCGAGGTGGTGGCCGGCGGCTGATTCGGCGTAGCCCAGGGCGATGAGGGCGCCCACCTCGGTCTCGCGGTTCTCCTCGCGGCGGGCGACGGCCAGGGCGTCGGTGGCGTGGGACAGGGCGCAGGCGAGGTCGCCGTGGTCGGTGGCGATCAGGCTCAGACCGGTCAACGCCGACGCCTCGCCGTAGCGGTTGCCCAAGTGCCGGTGCAGGGCGCACGCCGCCATGAAGTGCCCCCGAGCGCCGGCGAGGTCACCGCGTGACCTCAGCACGTGACCCAGGTTCACCCGCGCCACGGCCTCGCCCCACTGGGAGCCGTCCTCCGTGCTGATGGCCAACGCGCGGGTCAGGTGCTCAAGGGCCTTGTCCAGGCGGCCGGACTGGCGTTCGGCGAACCCCAGGTTGTTCAACGCCATCATCCGGTCGGTCCGAGTCCCCGCGTCCAACGACCGGGTGAACAAGTCACTCGCCTCGGTGAACCTGCCGGACGCCAGCAACGCGATGCCCAGGCTGTTCGCCGTCGCCGCCTCACCCTCCGGCCAGTCGGCCTCGCGGTGCGCCAGCAACGCCGCCTCCAAGTGCCGGATCGCCTCGTCACGCCGCCCGAGGTGCACGCACGCCGCACCGATGCCCTGCCGCATCAACGCCTCCACGCGCGGCACGCCGCGGGCCGCCTCCAGCACCGGGAACGCGACCTCCAGCCACTCCGCCCGCAGCCCGCGGTGCAGGAACACCGACCGGATCACGTCCGCCAGGTACCACGCCGCCGGGTGCGGACCGTGCACGGCGGCGTGCCGCAGCACGGCGGTCAGGTTGTCGTGCTCCGCCTCCAACCACGCCACCGCCTCGGCGGACGACGCGAAGTCCACCTGGAGCACGGGGTCGACGTCGCGCGGCAGCCGCAGCGGGTGGCGGCTGAAGTGCCGGTCCACCGCGTCCGCCGACGCCAGGCAGTACTCCACCAGCCGGTCCCACGCGCCCGACTCCGCGCCGAACGTGCGCGCGTAGTCGCGCACCAGGTCGTGGAACCGGAACCGGTCCGGCCCGTGCCGCTCCACCAGGTGCGCGGCGGCCAGCCGGTTCAGCAACCGTCCCGCCTCGGCGGGCGGCACGTCCAGCAACGCCGCCGCCACCCCGGGCGTGAAATCGGCGCCCGGCACCAGCCCGAGCAGCCGGAACAACCGCTGCGCACCGGGCGTCAGCGCCGCGTACGACACGTCGAACGCCCTGGTCAGCAAGCTCTCGTCGGCGCCGTCCACGGTCAGCCCGGTCAACGGGTCGGCCCGCAGCTCGGTCACCAAGTCCTCGATCCGCGCCTGCGGCCCGAGGTTCGCCGCGGCGATGCGCAACGCCAGGGGTAAGTGGCCGCACAGGCGCGCCAGCTCGTCCAGCGCGTCGGACGACTCGACGCCCAGCACCCCCGTGAGCAGGGCGCGCGAGTCGGCGGCGGGCAGCACGGACAGCGGCAGCGACCGCGCGCCGGTCCGCGCGACCAGGTCGCCGAGCCGGTGCCGACTGGTCACCAGGACCATCCCGGACGGCGGCAGCAGCGGCGCCACCTGGTCGGAATCCCGCGCGTTGTCCAGCAGCACCACCACGTCCCGGTCCGCCAGCACGGTCCGGTACAGCGCGGCCAGCTCGGCCACGTCGGACGGCAACCGCTGCTGCCCCAACGCCCGCAGCAGCTGCGCCAGGGCCGCGGCGGGCGGCACGGGCTCGTGGTCGGCGTCGAACCCGCGCAGGTCCACGTACAGCTGCCCGTCCGGGAACCGGTCGCGCGCCCGCCGCGCCCAGCGCACGGCCAACGCCGTCTTCCCGACGCCCGCCGCACCGGTGATCACCCAGATCCCGGCGTCGTCCAACCGCGCCAGTTCCGCGTGCCGCCCGGCGAACCCGCGCACGTCGTGCGGCAGTTGGGCGGGACGCGCCACCGGCACGGGCGCGGGCTCCTCGCCCTGCAACACCTGGACGTGCAGCTCCTGCAGCTCACGCCCCGGCTCGATGCCCAGCTCCGCGGTGAACCGCCGCCGCGTCTCCGCGTACACCGCCAACGCCTCGGACGTGCGGCCCGACCGGTGCAGGGCGAGCATCAACGCGCCCTGGAGCCGTTCCCGGAACGGGTACTCGCCGCCCGCCCGGCGCAGCTCGCCGATCACGTCCGCGTGCCGCCCGGCGCGCAGCTCGGCGTCGAACAGGTCCTCCACGGCGGCCAGCCGCCGTTCGTCGAGCAACCGGCTCTCCCGGTCCTGCAACGCCTCGGTCACCCCGCCGAGCACGGGGCCCTCCCACAACGCCAGCGCGTCCCGCAGCCGGGTGACGCCCGCGTCCACCCGTTCCTCGGCCAGGTCGGCGCGGGCCGCCGCGACCGCGTCGCCGAACACCTGGAGGTCCAACTGCCCCGGCGCGACCTCGATCAGGTAACCGGGCGAGCGGCGCACGATCGCGGACCGACCGAGGAGCTTGCGCAGCTCCCAGATCCGCACCTGGAGCTGACCGCGGGCGCTGGTCGGCGGCTCGCCGTCCCAGACGAGCCCGATCAGCTGCTCTTCGGAGACGACGCGGTTGGCGTTGAGCAGCAGGGCGGCGAGCACCGCGCGCTGCTTGGGCCCGCCGAGCCGCACCGGCTCGCCGTCGAGGTGTGCCGCCACCGGGCCCAGCAACCGGTAGCGGACTCCCCCCTCGACCACGGGATCATCCTGCCACCGAATTCGCCGAATTCAGGAGGGAAAAGTCTCGTAAATCACCTCAGGTCATTGTTCGACATTCCGACGATTCCCATTCAGATTGCAGTCACCCATTGTTCACCAGGATGCGGGTGGACGCCGTGCCGAGACCCGTCGGACCGCGCAGGGCCTGCGGCGTGAACGCGAGCTCCCGGCCGCCGAAGTGCTTGGCCAGGTCGGCGTCGTGGTAGCGGACGACCTGCTGGTGCCAGTTGAGGATGCCGGACAGCCAGTCCTCCAGCTCGCCCACGTAGTCGTTCAGCGCGTCGCGCACCTCGGGTTCGAGGCGGAATTCCTCGAACAACGCGGGCAGCTCGACCCGCACCGAGTGCTGGAACTGCGCCAACCGCGCGTTCGCCAGATCGGTCGCGATGCCCCACGCCCGGTCCAGGTCCACGTCGAGGAAGTTGCGCACGACGAGCACCAGGTTGTGCACCTCGCCCTCGAACTGGATCTCCTTGCGGTAGGAGAAGAGGTCGTTGAGGATCGTGGCGTAGTCCATCGCCGAGTTCTCGATGTTGCGGATGGTGCGGGTCCGGAAGAGCTCGTCGGGCACCAGCCTGCCGTGGCCGAGCCGGGACAGGCTCATGGTCAGCTCCGAGCCGAACGTGTGGCGGCGCATCTCGACGTAGTCGACCGGGTCGGGCACGCGGTTCTCGTGCTGGTTCTTCAGCTCCCACAGCCAGCTGTCGAGCATCAGCTCCACGGCGTGCCGCAGCTGCTGCCGGTTGTCCCGCGGCATCGGGGCGGCGGTGCGCTGCCAGACGTCGGCGAGGCCGCGTTCCATCGGGGTCAGCGGGGACGGCGGCGCGCCGTCCAGCGGCATCATCTGCTTGAACCGGTCGGTGGTGGCCTTCGCGGCGGCCAGGTCGGGCGTGCGGCCGAACGCGACCGGGTAGTAGTCGTCGCCGTAGGTGCCCCAGGTCAGCCACAGCGCGGAGATCTCCAGCTCCTCCGGGGTGGCGTCCGGGTCGATGCCCGCCGAGCACAGCGCGAGGTCCATGTCGCGCAGCCTGCTCTCGGTCCACACGCGCGGCACGTCGTCGAAGAAGCCCATCTCCCCCGCCCACGCGACGCTCTTCTCCCGCGCGTCGTGCCAGTGCGGGCTCACCGCCACCGCGAACGGCATGTCCAGCGCCGGTTCGGGCCTGGACGGCACCTCTTCGAACGGCACGTGGCTGAAGGAGCGCAGGCGTTGCGGCGCGGTGGCGATCAGCGAGCGGACAGCGCTCGTGCCGAGCCCGGTCGGGCCGCCGAGCACCGGGTTCGCGGTGACCGCGCCCTCGTTCATGTAGCGGCTGGAGCGGGCGTGCCACTCGTGACCGCCCGCCTGCCAGTCCTGCAGGCCCTTCACGTACGCCAGCACGGCGAGGCGGCCGGCCGGGTCGACGGCGTGCTCGTCGAGCAGGAGCGGCACCTCGGTGACGGCCGTGTGCTCGAACTGGTGCAGGCGGGAGGTGAGCAGGTCGTTGACCGCCTCGGCGGCCTCCTGGGTCGGGATGCCCAGGAACTTCTCCAGCACCAGCACGCCGTTGCTCAGCTCGCCCTCGTCCAGCACCTCGCGCTCGTAGGAGAACAGGTCGTTGCGCAGGTGCACGGCGTCGGCGAACGTGTCGCGCAGGACGCCGATCGGGCGGGTGAGGGCGATCCGGGCGGGCACTTCCAGGCCGGTGACGTGCTCGACCAGGTTCGCCGACCACGGCGCGCCGCCCACCTTGCGGCGCATCTCGACGTACTCGATCGGGTTGGCGAGCCTGCCCTCGGAGATGTTGAGCAGCTCCCACATGGACTCGTCGAGCAGGTGCTCGGTGTTGGCGGCGAACCGGCGGCGCCAGTCCGCCGAGTGGCTGCCGACGGTGCGCGCCCACAGGTCGGCGAGGCCCTTCTCGACCGGGTTCGTCGGTTCCTCGGTGATCGCGCCGTCGACCGGCATGAACAGCGGCAGCCGGTCGAGGTAGGCCTTCGCGCCCGCCACGTCCGGGTTGCGCTTGTAGAGCTCGACGAAGTGGTCGTCGAAGTAGAAGACCCACACGTACCAGTCGGTGACGAGGTCGAGGTCCTCCGGCGAGGCGTCCGGGTGGGTGTAGGCGCAGAGCAGGGCGTAGTCGTGGGAGTCGAGGTCCTCGTCGGTCCAGATGACCGTGCCGTGCTGGGGCACGTCGATCATGTCCATCTCGTGCGCCCACGTCTTCGTGTGGGCCCGCGCGCGCTCCAGGTTGGGATTGAGCCGTGCCGGGTAGGGCAGGTAGAAATCCGGCAGCTGGAACGGCTGCGCCATCGGCTCGCACCTCTCGTCGGGACCTGTCGGGTGTACGCAACCAGTGCCCGGCCGTGACCGCCAAGACCCGGCGGTGGTGATCCACACGTTCGAGCGCCGAGTCCGCCCGACCGGCGCAACGGGCCGCCGCTCTGGGTGGTCGCCCTCGGTCACCGCCGGATCGGGTGGTGGGACCCCGCAGTGCGCTCGCGCCGACGAGCGGTGAAACCGGCACGCAGGCCGCACACTGGAGGACGTGCCCCGCCTGGAGCCCTTCGACGTGGACTTCTTCGACTCGGCGCCGCAGCGCCGCAGCTACGTGCTGGACCTGCCGGTGTCACCCGAACGTGTCTGGCGCGGCCTGTCCGCCTCCAACCCCCTGTGGTGGTGCCGGCTGCTGTCCTCCGTCGAGTACACCTCCCCTCGCCCGTTCGGGGTGGGCACGACGCGGACGGCGGCGCTGCTCGGCGTGCTGCGGCTGCGCGAGGTGTTCCTGCGCTGGGAGGAGGGCAGGCGGCAGTCGTTCCTGGTCGACCGAGCCAACCTGCCGGTGTTCCGGCGGTTCGGCGAGGACTACCTGGTGGAGCGGTCGGCCGAGGGGGCGAGGCTCACGTGGACGTTCGCCTACGAGTCGGGGCTCAAGGTGGGCGACCGGCTGAACGTGCTGGTGTTCGACTCCCTGGTGGCCGACACGCGGCGCCACTTCAGCGGCTGATCTTGCTTGCGCTGCGTTACCGAATAGGCCGAGAAGTGCAGTAGATCACGGCCATATGGGTGATACTGGACATTAGGTTAGGCTCCCCTCATGTCTAAGGGAGACGCGCTGCTCGCCGGTGAGGGACTGGTCCTGGCGCACCACGACCGCGCGGTGGTGCACGGTGTCTCGCTCGGACTCCGCGCCGGCGCCGTGACGGCGCTCGTCGGGCCGAACGGGTCCGGCAAGTCGACCGTCCTGCGGTCGCTGGCGCGGCTGCACCGGCCGCGCGAGGGGAACGTCCGGGTGGGCGAGCGGTCCGTCTGGGGCCACTCCCCCCTGTCCGGCAAGGAGTTCGCCCGCAACGTCACCCTGCTCACCCAGCAGCGGCCGACGCCGTCCGGCGTCTCGGTGCGCGACGTGGTCTCCTACGGCCGGTACCCGTACCGGACCGGGTGGCGCGGGGTGGACCTGGAGGGCGGCGCCGCCGTCGAGCGCGCCATGGAGCTGACCGGCGTGACCGCGATGGCCGACCGCGGCGTGGACGAGCTGTCCGGCGGCGAGTTGCAGCGCGTGTGGCTGGCGTCGTGCCTGGCGCAGCAGACCTCCGTGCTCCTGCTCGACGAGCCGACCAACCACCTGGACCTGCGCTACCAGGTCGAGGTGCTCGACGTGGTGCGCGACCTGGCGAACGACCACGACGTCGCGGTCGGCGTCGTGCTGCACGACCTCGACCACGCGGCGATCATCGCCGACGAGGTCGTGCTGCTGAGCGAGGGCAAGGTCGTCGCGGCCGGCGGGGTCCGCGACGTCCTCACGGGTGAGCACCTGACCCACGCCTACGGCGTCACGGTGCACGTCGCCGACGACCCGGTGACCGGCGCGATCCACTGCCGCCCCCTCGGCAGGCACACCCCGCGACCGGTCTGATCCCTTCCCTTCACCCTGAGAGGTACCAGCGATGCGCTTGCTCGCCCCTGCCCTCGTGACGGCGGCCGTGCTGCTGTCCGCCTGCGGCACGACCGAGACCCCCACGTCCACGCCGACCGAGTCCGCCGGCGGGCCGGTCACCGTGACCGACGCCCGCGGCAAGGAGGTCAAGCTCGACGCCCCGGCCAAGAAGGTCGTCACGCTGGAGTGGGCCGAGACCGAAACCATCGCCTCACTGGGTGTCATGCCGGTGGGTGTCGCGGACGCAGCCGGTTACAAGACGTGGGACGCGTCGGTGCCGCTCGCCGCCGACGTGAAGGACGTCGGCAAGCGCAACGAGCCCAGCGTCGACTCGATCGTCGCGCTCGACCCCGACCTGGTGATCATGGCCAAGGGCCGGGACGAGACGCTGGCGAACCAGCTGGAGAAGTACGTCCCCGTGGTCGTCACCCAGGCCAGCGACGCCTCCCGCAACCTCGACCGGCTGCGCGAGGACACCAAGCTGATCGCGCGGGCGATCGGCAAGTCCGCCGAGGGCGACAAGCTGCTGTCCGAACTGGACACCGCACTGGCCGACGGCAAGAAGGCCGTAGAGGCCAAGGGTGCGACCGGCACGCCGTTCGTCATGGCCGACGGCTGGCTCGAGGGCAGCACGGTCAACATCCGCCCGTTCGGCAAGGGCTCGCTGGTGTCCGACGCCGCCGAGGCCGTCGGCCTGAAGAACGCGTGGACCGGCGAGGTCGACCCGCAGTGGGGCCTCGGCGCCACCGACGTCGAGGGCCTGACCGCGCTCACCGACCCGAAGACCGTGCTGTTCTACAGCGCTTCCGAGGACGACGTGTTCACCACCGGCCTCGCCGCGAACCCGGTGTGGCAGCGGCTGCCGTTCGTGGTGAGCAAGAAGGTCGTCAAGCTGGAGCCGGGCACGTGGACGTTCGGCGGGCCGAAGTCGGTCGTCCACGTCGCCGAGCAGTTCGTGAAGGCTGCCACCGCCTGATGATGCGCACCGCCGCCGTGACGGCGGGGATCGTGGCGCTCATCGCCGTGCTCTCCGCCGTCCACCTCACCCAGGGCACCGCGTCGACCGGTGTGCTCGACGTGCTCAACGCCCTGGTGGGCAACGGGGACGCGCAGACCCTCGCCGTGCTGGAGGGCTCGCGCGTGCCGCGCCTGCTGGCCGCGTTGCTGCTCGGCGTCGCGCTCGGCGTGGCCGGCGCGGGCATGCAGTCGGTCGCGCGCAACCCGTTGGCCTCACCGGACACGCTCGCCGTGAACGCGGGCTCGCACCTGGCCGTGGTCGCGATCGCGGCGTTCGGGCTGAGCCTGCCCACGCTGCCCGCGGGCGCGGCGGCGTTCGTCGGCGGGCTCGCGGCGTCGGTCGTCGTGCTCGGGCTGTCCGGCGGGGGTTCGACCAGCCCGCGGCTGGTGCTCGTCGGCTCGGCGGTCATGTTGACGCTCCAGTCGGCGACGGTCCTGCTCCTGCTGATGTACGAGCAGGAGACGACCGGGCTGTTCGCCTGGGGCTCCGGTTCGCTGACCGTGAGCGACCTGAACGCGACCGCGCAGATGACGCCGGTCGTGGTGGTCGCGGTGGCGGCGCTGCTGGTGATGGGCCGGTCGCTCGACATCCTGGCCCTGGGTGACGACAACGCGACCGTGCTGGGGTTGAAGGTGCGGCGCACGCGCGTGGGCGCGGTGCTGCTGACCGTGGCGTTGACGGCGGCGGCGGTGACGGTCGCGGGGCCGATCGGGTTCGTCGGGCTGAGCGCGCCGGTGATCACCCGGCTGCTGACGCCGTTCGTGCCCGGGTTGGGCAAGCACCGCGTGTTGCTGCCGTTCTCCGGGCTCGTCGGCGTGGTGATCGTGCTCGGCGCGGACGTGCTGCTGCGGGCCGTCATGGGCTCGGCGGCGGCCGTCCGGGTGCCGACCGGGGTGATGACCACGGTCCTGGGCGCGGTCGTGCTGATCTGGCTGGCGCGACGGGGGCGGTCCGGCGGGACGCCACGGCAGGCGCCGGCCGGACGGGTCGGCGTGGCGGGGTCGTCGCGCCGGCTCGTGGTGACGTCGGTGGTGCTGGGCGTGCTGCTGGTCGCGACGCCGACGGTGGGCCTCATGCTCGGGGACCGGTTGGTGCTGCTGGGCGACCTGGCGAACTGGTTCGCGGGGCGGACGGGCACCGCGCTGACGTTCGTGCTCGACCAGCGGCTGCCGCGCGTGCTGGCGGCGTTGGTGGCGGGCGCGGCGCTGGCGGTGGCCGGGTGCGGCATCCAGTCGGTGAGCCGCAACCCGCTGGCGGAACCCGGGCTGCTCGGCATCACGGCGGGCGCCGGGCTCGCCGCGATCGCGTTGATCACGGCGGTGCCGCTGGCCGGCGCGTGGCACATCGCGGGTGCCGCGGGCGTGGGTGCGATGGTGGCGTTCGCGCTGGTCTACGGGCTGGCGTGGCGGTCGGGGCTGGATTCGGACCGGCTGGTGGTCATCGGCATCGCGATGTGGTCGGCGGGGATGGCGTTGATCACGCTGCTGATCGTGACGTCGGACCCGTGGAACACGGCGAAGGCCCTGACGTGGATGTCCGGCTCGACCTACGGGCGGACGTTGGAGCAGGTGGTGCCGACGGCGCTGGCGCTGGTGCTGCTGACCCCGTTGCTGTGGGCGCGGCACCGCGAGCTCGACCTGCACAGCCTGGACGAGGACACGCCGCGCGTGCTGGGCATGCGGGTGGAGCGGTCGCGGCTGGTGATCCTGCTGGCGGCCGGTGTGCTGGCGGCGACGGCAGTGTCCGCGATCGGTGTGGTGGCGTTCGTCGGCTTGGTCGCGCCGCACCTGGCCCGGTCGTTGGTCGGCGGTCGGCACGCGCGCGTGCTGCCGGTCGCGGCGGCGGTGGGCGCGGTGCTCGTGAGCGCGGCGGACACCGTGGGCCGGACGGTCATCGCACCCGCGCAGGTGCCCGCCGGGCTGGTGATCGCGTTGATCGGCACGCCGTACTTCGTGCTGGTGATGTGGCGGACGCGCGAGATGCGCACCTGACCCCTGGTCGGCGCGGTCCGCGCCGACCAGGTCAGCCCAGGAGCTCCCGCAGCAGGTAGGCGGTCTGCTCGTCCAGGCCGACCGCCGCCCGCTCCAGCAACGCCCGCAAGCCCGGCGCCTCCGCCGCACCCACCTCCAACGGCGCGACGGTCCGCCGGCGCCACGGCACCGACACCAGGGAGTGCGCGATCCGCACGGCGTCCGCCCGACCGCGCCGCGCCAACCGGACGTGCGAATCACCCACCGCCGTCAACGCCGCGCGCAGCTCGGCGACCCGTCCGAGCCGCCGCGCCAACCGGTAGCCGGCGGTCCGCACCGCGGGCCGCTCGTCACCCAGCAACTCCCACGGCAACGCCGCCGGCACCGAGCGCAACGCCACCGTCGCCTCACGCACCACGACCGACGACGGGTCGCGCAGCAACGGCAGCACCAGGTCGTCGGTCACCTGCTCCAGCACCCGCAACGCCCGCACGGCACGTGCCCGGATCCGGCCCGTCGGGTGCGCCAGCAACTCCACCAGGTGCCGCCCGTCGCCGCCCACCTCGGCGAACCCGTCGATCGCGCCCGCGGTCACACGCGACCGGTAGTAGGCGGGCACGTCCACGCCCACCCGTGAAGCCGCCGCCCGCGCCAACGCGCGCACCAGCGACGACTTGTCGTCCAAGTGCGCCACCACCTCCGCGTCACGCCCCAACCGCACCAGGCCGGTCAACGCCTCCACCCGCACCTCGGCGTGCGGTGACGCGGCCAGCCGCCGCAACACCTCCACCCGCGCGGACCAGACGCAGTCCCGCGCCGCCGCCTCCGCCGCCGACGACCGCAGCCGCACGTCCGGCGCCGTCAACGCGACCGACACCTTCCGGTCCAGCCGCCACGCCCCGGCCTCGAACGCGAACGCGCGCACCTCCCGGTCCGGCGATCCCAGCAAGGACTCCAACGGCGCACGGGGATCGGCCGCGGCGGCCCGGAGCTGGTTGCGCACGAACGTGCCCCGCAGCCGCCCCTCGACCCACAACCCGACCCCCACCGCGGCGGGCAGCATCCGCGCGGGATCGCGGTGCAGCAGCACGGCCAGCCCCGCGCCGGCCCGTTCGCGGACCTCCGGCACCCAGTCCCCGGTCCGCAGCACCAGGAACGGCACCAACTCCGGCAGCCGCCGCGCGATGATCTGCTCGACCGCACGCTCCCGGAGCCGCCCGTCGCCGTGCGTGCTGGCCAACGCGACGCCCAACGGCGACCCGTCGCGGCGGGCACGGCCGGCCTTCGTGAGCTGCGGCGGGACATAGCCCTCCGACACGTGCCACCGCACCCGCCGGGCGGAGGAGTCCAGCAGGATCACCGCTCGCGGCCGACGGGCCAGCGTCGCCAACGCCGCGAGGCCCGCCGCCTCGTCGCCCGCCGCGTCGATCTCGGTGAGCAGCGCGAGCACGGGGTCCGGCTCGGTCCACCTCGCGCGGTAGGAGTCCAGGAGCCGTTCCAGTTCTTCCACCAGGGCATGGTGGCGCACCACCCGTGCTCGTGGCCTCCCTATTACCGAACGGCATCGGCACGGGTCTTGGACACCGCACCCTCCCGCTGCGGACGATCGGAACCATGGACGACGGGGACAAGGTGCGCCGACGCACGCTGTTGGCGGGCGCCGGTGTGGCGGGTCTGGTGGCTGCGGGGACGGGCGCTGCGGGCGCCGTGCAAGGGCAGCCCGGTGGCGAGTTGCGCGGGCAGGTCGCCCTGGTCACCGGCGCGGCGCGCGGCATCGGCCGGGCGACGTGCGTGGCGCTGGCGCGGGCGGGCGCGGACGTGGTGGCGCTCGACATCGCCTCGCCGAAGGCCATCACGCTCGACTACCCGCTGGGCAGCGCGGAAGAGCTGGACGAGACCGTGCGCGCGGTGCGTTCGCTCGGACGGCGCGCGGTGGCGGTGAAGGCGGACGTGCGCGACGCCGGGCGGATGCAGGACGTGGCGCGGCAGGCGGTCCGCGAGTTCGGCCGGCTCGACATCGCGGTCGCCAACGCGGGCATCACCACCTACGCGCCGCTGGACGCGATGTCGCCGCGCCAGTTCGCGGACGTCATCGACGTGAACCTGATCGGCGTGGCGAACACCATGCGTGCGGTCATCCCGCACCTGGTGGCGCGCAAGAGCGGGTCGATCATCGTGGTGTCGTCCAGCGAGGGCAGGCACGGCGCGCCGCGGCTCGCCCACTACCAGGCCGCGAAGTGGGGCGTGATCGGCCTGGTCAAGGGCGTGGCGACGGAGGTCGGGCCGGCGGGCGTGCGGGTCAGCGGCGTGGCGCCGACCGGTGTGCGCACGCCGATGGTGCTCAACGACGCCACCTACGAGTGGGTCGGCGGCACCACGGTCGAAGACCTGGAGCGCGCCCTGCGCGGCTACAACACCCAGCCGGTCGGGCTGATCGAGCCCGAGGACGTGGCCGACGCCATCGCGTTCCTCGCCTCGCCGCGCGCCCGGTACGTCTCCGGCACCGTGCTCGACGTGACGGCGGGCGCGAGCACCCGTTGGAACAGCTGATCAACCACCAGGAGTGTGAGATGACGGAACACCTGTCCCGGGCCGACGTGCTGCGGGGGCTCGGCGCGACCGCGGTGGGCGTGGCGGCGGGCTCGCTGCTCGGCACGGGCGGCGCGACGGCCTCGGCCGCCGCCGAGCACCCGAACGTGAGGCTGATCAAGGACTACTACGCGGCCTACGGCTCCGGTGACGTGAACGCCCTGCGCCGGTTCTTCGCCGACGACATCCGGTGGACGATCCCCGGCCACCACCCGTTGTCGGGCACCAAGGTCGGCGTCGAGGAGGTGCTGGCGTTCTTCGCCGAACTCGCCGAGGCGGGCTTCCGCGCGGAGCCGATCTTCCTGGCCGCGGACCGCGACTGGGTCGTCGACCTGCACCGGGGCTGGAGCACCACGCCGGAGGGCCTGGACATCACGTGGGCGCTCGCGTTCCGGATCCGCGGGCGGAAGATCGTGGAGGCGGTCAACTTCGCCGCCGACCAGCACGCGGCCGACCGGTTCTTCTGGCAGACCTACCCGTTGGCCCCCATCCCGAACCGGCTCGCCGGGCGCTGACGGCCGCCGGTCGCGCGGGCTCAGCCCCGTCCGCGCGACCAGGTCGCCGGGTCGGCGGCGGTCTGCGCGCCGGTGGCCAGGTCCTTCACCTCGTGCGGCCGGCCGTCCTCGAACGGCGGGAACCACACGAACGGGATGCCCTTGCGGGAGGCGTACCGGACCTGCTTGGCCAGCTTGTCCTCCTGGTGGTACAGCTCGACGTTGCAGCCGTTGTCGCGCAACGCCTTCGCGGTGTCGGTGGCGGTCCGGCGGCGGTTCGGCGGCAGGACGACGAGGACGTCGGCGGGCGTGCTCGGGCCCGTCTCGAGCAGGCCGGCGGACAGCACCTTGGCGAAGATGCGGGAGAACCCGATCGACATGCCGACGCCGGGCAGCCTGCGCCGGATGAACGACCCGGCCAGGTCCTCGTACCGGCCGCCGGAGCAGATCGAGCCGTACTCCGGCCAGTCCACGAACTTCCCCTCGTAGACGGTGCCGGTGTAGTAGTCCAGCCCGCGCGCGATGGAGAAGTCGGCGACCACCTCGGGCAGGTCGGACAGCTCGCGCAGGACGAAGTCCAGCTCTTCGAGCCCTTCGTCCAGGAGTGCCGACCGCACGCCCAACGCGCGCACGTCGTCGACACCGCCGCGGAGTTGCGCGAGGTCGAGGACGGACTTGATCCGCGTCTGGTCGAGCCGGTCGGCCAGCAGGGACGCCACGCCGTCGGGGCCGATCTTGTCGATCTTGTCCACGGTCCTGATGACGTCGAGCGGCTCCTCGATGCCGAGGCCTTCGTAGAAGCCCTGCAACACCTTGCGGTTGTTGACGTTGATGGTCCACGGCGGCAGGCCGAGCGAGGTCAGCACCTCGTGCACGATGCGCGGCAGCTCGGCGTCGAAGTGGATCGGCACCTCGTCGACGTTGATCACGTCGATGTCGCACTGGGTGAACTCGCGGAACCGCCCGTCCTGGGGCCGTTCGCCGCGCCAGGCGCGCTGGATCTGGTAGCGCTTGAAGGGGAAGACGAGCTCGTTGAAGTGCTGCGCGGTGTACCGGGCGAACGGCACGGTGAGGTCGAAGCGCAGGCCGAGCTGCCCGTCGTCCGACCCCTGGACCCGGCCCAGCGAGTAGACCTCCTTGGAGGTTTCACCCTTGGCCATGAGCACTTCGAGGCGTTCCGCTGCCGGCGTTTCGACGGAGCAGAAGCCGTAGCGCTCGAAGGCGGCGCGGATCCCGTCCAGCCAGCGCAGCTCGACCAGGCGCACGTGCGGCAGCCACTCCGGGAAGCCGCTGACGGGCGCCGGTCGCACTACGGGTTGGTCGGTCATGCCGGCAAGTCCACCGGAAACCCGGCGAACGCGCCAACGGCTTTTCCGATCGGGTGTACGTGCGGTGGCCGGAGTTCGACGTGCGGCTTTGCGCCGTTCGGCGCGTTGACCGCACTAGGTTTGTGATGCAAACTTGATTGCATCAGCGAGGAGTTGGGGGGCGCGCAGTGGCCGGTGATCCGAAGGACCTGCTCGACGAGTTGACGGCGTTGCGGCGGCGCGCCCGCCGCGACCGGCACGGCTACTGGGTCCCGTTCCTGCTGTTCGGGGCGATCGTCGCGGCGGCGATCCCGCTGTACCTGCCGGAGCGGTGTGAGTCCGTGTGCTACTGGTCGGCGAACGAGCTGCCGCCGCTGTGGCACTGGCTGCACCCGACGGGGCAGGCGAGCGGGGTGCTCGCCTTCGGCAACCACCCGTCCCTGTGGAAGGACTTCTACTGGATGGGCACGCTGGCGGTCGCGTTCCTGGCGACGGTCGGGTGGTACCGGTGGCGGGCGGGGAAGGTCGGGGTGGAGACCTCGACGCTGCTCTACGCCCAGGTGACCTTGTTCGTGCTGGTCCTCCCGCTGGTGGGCGTGCCGGTGGTCACCCGGTTGGTCTTCACCGGACTGGGTTGGCCGGTCGCGCTCCCGGTCCTGGTCGTCGGGGTCGTGGTGGCGACGGTGCTCGCGAAGCGGAAGCTGCGGACCGCGATCGTGATCCTGTCGCTGATCCTGGTCGCCCACCTGGTGATGATCTTCCCGTACGGACCGTTGCTCGTGGTGGCGGTGGGGGTGCTCGGTCTGGCGTGGGTGGAGCGCAGTGCGCTGTGCACGTCGTTCGCCGTGCTGTTCACGGTCTGGGCGCTGTTCGTGAACGGGTGGGCGACGTGGGTCTACGGCGCGTTCCTGTGGCCGGTCCCGCTGATCGAGGTCGGCGACCTGCTGTCGTCGGCCGTGATCCTCGTGCTCGGCGGGGTCGGCGGTCTCGTCGCCCGTCGGGCGCGGGGCAAGATCGCGACATGACCGAGCACCCCACGTCGGGGCTGGACGACACCGTCCACCAGCGGCACCGGTTGGGCATCCTGACGATCGCGGCCGAGGTCGAGAGGGTGGAGTTCGGCTACCTCAGGTCCACTCTGGACCTCACCGCGGGCAACCTGTCCCGGCACGTCACGGTGCTCGAAGAGGCCGGTTTGCTGGAGGTCGAGAAGGGCTACGACGGCAGGCGCCCGAAGACGTGGGTGAGGGTCACCGCCGCGGGCCGCGAGGCGCTCGCCGCGGAGATGGCGGTGTTGCGGGCGCTGCTGGAGCGGCACGGCCGGGCGTGACAGCGCCGTCACCAGCCGCGCGTGTGCCGAAAGGACTGGCGGGGGGGGGGCCCCCCCGCCGGGGCCGGGGGGGCAGGGCCGCCACCGCCACGGCGCGGCCGGGCGTGACAGCGCCGTCACCAGCCGCGCGTGTGCCGAAAGGACTGGCGGGCGATCACCCGGCGGCGTCGCGCCGGGTGATCGCCCATCCGGCTAGCCCTGGCGCACGTTCCAGTGCGGCAGTGGCGCGAGCGCGGTCATGATGTCGTCGACGGCCGCGCCCAGCTTGGCGTACTTCTCGGTGTAGAGCACCGGGAAGACGCCGGGCCGGTTGGCGGGGCGGTAGGCGTCGACGTAGTCGGTGCCCAGGTTGCTGAACGCGACCACGATGTAGTTGCGCCGCGCCTTGCCGGGCAGGGACTTCACGATGCCCGCGTCGCTGCCGGTCGTGTCGACCCAGCCGGTCTTGTGGCCGAACGTCACCTCGGCGACCGCGTCGCACGGCCGGACGTCGCTGTCGTACACCGCGTCGCCGACCTTCATCGTGCCGTCGGCCTGGATCCAGCGCGGCGGGGTGAGCTGCGCGATGCCCTGCACCGGGTAGTCGCGCCCGCAGTGGTTCGTGGTGGACAGCATCTCGTTGTGGCCCTGGTTGCCCAGCGACTTGATGAACTGCACGCGGGACGCCTCGGTGAGCTCGTTGCGGGTGACGAGCTTGCCCGCGTCGGTCGTCCACAGCACGCCGGAGCCGCCGTTGACCAGCAGGAGCAGCTTCGCGGTGTCGATGGCGCTCATGTTCGACCCGATCCAGCGCCCGCCGTTCTCCGGGTTGGTGCCGGTGACCATCAGCGTCGGCATGCCCAGCTCGACGAACGTGCGGTTGACCTCGTCCCACGCGCCGAGGTCGTGGATCATCTTGATCAACGCGCAGGTGGACTCGTTCTGCGACTTGGTGATCATCTCGTCGAAGTGCTGCCGGATCACCTTGCTGGACGCGGCACCGCACACCGGGTGCTGCGTCACCGGCCGGTAGTCGTAGACCGCGTCGAGGTCGACCCGGCCCTGGTCGGCCAGCCGGAGCACGCCGAAGCCGACCATGAGCTTGAGCACCGACGCGGGGTACGGCGAGGAGAAGTCGATGGGCGCGTTCTCCCGGCCGGCGAGCACGTCACGGGTCCCCCGGCCGCCGTTGACGTCCCACTCCGTGTCGTCCCACCAGCGGTAGCGCACCTTGTCGGTGGACAGCTTCCGCTCGTTCACCGGCACCACGACCCCGTTGGGGTACTGCGGGCTGAGCAGGACGTCGGCCACCGCGATCGGCCGGCCGAGGCGGTCGAGCTCGATCACCGCGAGGTCCACGTTCGGCGTCTGGTGCAGCGGCCGGGCCGCGGCGGCGTCGAGCCTGGCCGTCGACGCCTCCTCGGCGGACAGCGGGTCGTACTTCTCCGGCGCGCCCGCCTTCGACGCCGCCGCCGCCTGCTCCGGCGGGGTCAGGTCGAGCACGTCCTTGAAGTCCTGCGCGACCACGGCCTGCCGCAGCGACTCGGCCAGCAGGGCGTTGACGTCACCGCCCGCGGTCGCGGCCGGCACCGTGGCCAGGGCGCTGACCAGCACCGTCGCCGCCGTGAGGGCGGTCGCGGTGAGCAGTCTGCGTCGGAACGCTTTCATTGCACTCCCCCGTGAAGTCATCCGTCTGCGCCGCCGACGGTAGTGCATTCGGCGCTGACGCCTGATCGGACATCCACCGGGAGCGGCTAGCGGAACGTGGTCAGGAATTGGTCGCGGAAGGTGTCCATGGGGCGCACGGGCGCGCGAGGACCTGGCTTCAGGCCGTCGGTCCAGCCCCAGGCGTCGGTGCGGTCGAGCACGGCCCGGTCGCGGGTCACGATGGTGATCGGCACGTCCCGACCCGCGTCCGGGCCGGTGACGAACGGCGCGGGCTGGTGGTCGCCGAGGAAGACGAGCACGAGGTCGTCGTCGCCGTAGGTCTCCACGTAGGACACGAGGGTGTTGATCGAGTACTCGACCGTGCGCGAGTAGTCGGACCGCACGAGCGCCGGGTCGCGACCGAACATGTCCTCCGCGGGCGCTTCGCCCGAGGCCATGGAGTGGAACACCGAGCCGTCGCCGACGTTGTGCCAGCCGACCGCCGTCGGCGCGGGCGACCACGGCGCGTGGCTGGACAGCAGGGGGATCGCCGCCATCACGGGCGCGTGCCCGTCGGCGCGCTCGAACTGCTGGAACCTCGCCATCGTGAACTCGTCGGGCGCGGTGGCGTAGCCGAAGCGCGGTCCGCGGTAGCCGAGGTCGTCGAGCGCGTAGATCCGGTCGTAGTCGAAGAACCCGCCTTCGGGCCACGCCCTCGTGATGCCCGGCATGACGCCGACCGAACGCCAGCCCGCGCGCCGGAACGCGCCGCCGAGCGTCAGCCGGTCGCTGCCCAGGAGGGTGCGGTAGCGCTGCTGGTTGTCGATCCACAGCCCGGACAGCAGGGTGGCCTGGGCGAGCCAGCTGCCGCCGCCCGCGGTCGGCGAGGTGAGGTACGCGCTGCGCGAGGTGTACCCGGCGGCGGCGAGCCGGCGGGTGCCCGCGTCGAGCACCGGGGTGACGTGCGGCGCGATGCCCGGGTGCTCGACGGCGGAACGCCCGTAGCTCTCGACGAACGCCACGACGACGTCCTTGCCGCGCAACGAGGTCAGCATCTCCTCGGCCTCCGCGCCGGCGAACGGGTCCACCGCGGACTCCGCGGCGAACCGATCGCGGTCGCGCAGGCCGTCGTGCACCCTTCGTGCCTGGTCGTAGGCGAACGCCGCCGTGCTGTGCGACGCGATCGCGGGTTGGAGGCCGGCGAACGTGATCCACCCGACGGTGAGGACGGCGACGACGCGGGCGGCGGGGACCCGGTGGCGCACCACGACTCCGCTGAGCCGCACCGCGGACCGTGCGGCCAGGAACACCACCCCGGCGGCGAGCAGGACGGCGAGGACGACTACCGCCACCGCCGCGAACCGCCCCGCCGTCACGTCCACGTAGTCCACCGCGGGTTCCAGCAGCGGCCAGTCGAGCACCGGGTCGAACGGCCGGTGCAGCACCGCGTCGAACCCCAGGTCCAGCGTTTTCAGGACGAGGATGAGGCCGAGGAGGGCCCCGCCGACCGGCGCCGCGACGCGTCGCGCCCGTTCCGGCAGGACCAGCACCAGGACGACGCCGAGCAGCGCCTCCACCGGGAGGCGGAGGAACGCGGCCGGGGTCAGCGAGTCGGAGTCGCCGGGCACGAGCAGCGCGAGCAGGACGAGCGCGGCGGCCGAGGCGGTGACTGCCGCGCGGCGGCCACGGCGGTCCGGGGTGTCCTCGGTCATGCGGTCCTCTCTGCTCTCCTTGCCCGGTACAACGTGCGCCGACCCCTGGCGGGTTCACCGATGAGCCATTCCGCCACGGCGATGTTGATCAGCCAGCCGAGGCCGAGCAGCAGCGTCCTGGTCAGGCCGGTGGCCGGGCCGACGAGCACGACCCAGGCGATGGTGACCAGCGCCTGCGTGCCCGCGCCCTGGGCGATCGCGTAGGCCCGGATCATCCACGCGCGGTGCCGGACGACGTCCCGCCGCAGGATCGCCCGGACGCCGAGGACGAGGGCGAGGACCGTGGCGGAGCCGGTCACGAGCCGGAAGGCGGCGAGGAGGTCGCCGTCCCCCTCGGGGTAGGGGTAGAACAACGTCATCCACAGGCCGGTGAGGGCCATCAGCAGGCCGGCCGGGACGAGGACCCGGCCGAGGACGCGGTGCCCGGCCCGGTGCCGGCGGCGGAAGCCCGGCGCGAACTGGAAGGCGCCCCCGAGGCAGTACAGGACGGCGCCGACGATGTGCAGCACCACCGGCGCCGGGGCGGCGAAGAACCTGGCGTTCTCCGGGGTGACCTCACCGCCGGCCAGGTCGGTGAGGCGCATGGCGCCGCCGGCCATCGGGATGAGAGTGAGCGCGATCAAGGCGGTGGGCACGAGCCAGTCGGCCCTGCGGGAGGAGGTCACGGCGGAGGCCCTTCGTCGGTCCGGTCGCCCGGTCTCGGTGTGATCCGAGTCTGGTGATCGGCGACGTGGCGGACATCGGGAGAAGGGCCGGAGCCGGGCAGTACTCCCGGGCAGGCGCGACTAGTACTTTCGGCCGGCTAGGTCGGGCGGGTCCGGTCGGGCGGCCCGGTCAGGTCGGTCGGGGTCGGCCGGCGAGGCGGTCGGTCTCGTAGGCCCACATGGCGATCTCGACCCGGTTGCGGGCGCCCAGCTTGGTCATCAGGCTCGCGATGTGCGTCTTGACCGTGCTCAGGGTGATGTGCAGCTCGTCGGCGATCTCGCGGTTCGTGCGTCCGCGCGCCACGGTGACGAGGACCTGCTCCTCGCGGTCGGTGAGCGGTTCGAGGGGTTGGGCGGGCGCGGCCGGTTCGGCGGCGGCGAAGGTCTTGAGCAGCCGTGCGGTGATGCTCGGCGCGATGAGCGCGTCGCCCTCGGCGGCGGCGTGGACGGCCTGGGCGAGCAGCGCGGGACCGGCGTCCTTGAGCAGGAAGCCGACGGCGCCCGCCCGCAGCGCCGCGAACACGTACTCGTCCAGGTCGAACGTGGTGATGACGACTACGGCGAGCGGGTCGGCCACGTCCGGTCCGGCCAGGAGCCGGGTGGCCTCGATGCCGTCCAGGCCGGGCATGCGGATGTCGAACAGGCACACGTCCGGGCGCAGGCGTCGCGCGAGCTCCACGGCCCGTCGCCCGTCGCCCGCCGCGCCGACGACCTCGATGCCGGGTTGGGCGTCGAGGATCATCGTGAGCCCGGTGCGGACGATCTCCTGGTCGTCGGCGACCACCACCCGGATGCTCATGCGCCCGTTCCCGTCCGGGGCAGGGTGGCGGTCACGGTCCAGCCCCGGTCGCGGTCGGGACCGGCGGTGCAGGTGCCGCCGAGCAGGTCGACGCGCTCGACCATGCCGATGAGCCCGTACCCCGGCTCGTCGGCCGTGCCCGCGGAGGGGTCGCCGTCGTCGCTCACGCGCAGGTGCACCGACGTGTCGTCGGCGTCGACGCGCACCTCGATGCGGGTGGCGTGCCGGGCGTGCCGCCGCGCGTTGGTGACCGCTTCCTGGGCCAGGCGGTAGACCGCGGCGTCGACCGACGGGTGGACGCCGTCGAGGTCGCCCGCGAGGCCGACCTCGACCGACGGGCCGGTGCGGGTCGACGTCGCGAGCTGCCCGAGGTCGGCGATGCGCGGGCTGGGCGCCAGGTCGACGGGTTCGTCGCGCCGCAGCACGCGGACCATCGCGCGCATCTCGGTGAGGGCGCGCGAGGCCTCGGCCTCGATCAGGCGCAGCGCGTCGGTCGCGGCGTCCGGCTGCGTCACGGCGGTCGCGAGGCCGGCCTGGGCGCGGATCGCGATCGCCGACACGTGGTGGGCGACCGTGTCGTGCAGGTCGCGGGCCAGCCGTTCCCGCTCCACGAGCTTGGCCTGGTCGAGTTCACGCGTCCGCAGGCGGGCCCGGTAGCGCATCGCGACGCCGAGGGCGGTCGCCGTGAACATCACGGTGAGCCCGCCGATCGCGTCGACGGGTGCCAGCCGGCGCAACGCGATGGACACGCACACGCCGCCGAGCACGATCGCCAGGCCGACGACGGCCTCGCGCCCGGAACCCCACCTGACCACCGAGTACACCAGGATCAGCACGAACGCCGTCGTGTAGGGCTCGACGCGCTCGCCCGTGAGGAGCGGGACCAGGCCCGTGGCGGCCATGGCGATGACGAGCACCAGCAGCGGTCGGGTCCGGCGCCACAGCAGCGTGGGCGCCAGTCCGATCACCACGACGGCCCACAGGCCCGGCCACGGCAGGTCCGACCGCAAGGCCATCTCCAGCGCCGCCGCCGGCACGAGCGCGCCCACGAGCGCCCAATCGCGCCACACCCGCCGTGGCGGGTGGTGAGGTCGGGGTTCACCCCACGTCGAGCGGAGGACGGCGTGCACGGGCCGATGGTACGAGAGCCGGGCGCGCGCCGGATCGGCCTGAAGTACGAGAGGACGTCGGTACGGTGGGCTCGTGACCCGTCCGTACGTCCTGCTCAGCGTGGCCGTCAGCGTGGACGGCTACATCGACGACCGCAGCGCGCACCGGTTCCCGCTGTCCAACGCCGAGGACTTCGACCACGTGGACCAGGTGCGCGCGGAGTCCGGCGCGATCATGGTCGGCGCGGCCACGATCCGCTGCGACAACCCGCGCCTGCTGGTCAACGGCGAGCACCGCCGGGCAGCCCGGGTGGCCCGGGGCCACCCCGAGCACCCCGTGAAGGTGACCGTGACCGGCAGCGGCGACCTCGACCCGGCGCTCAAGTTCTGGCACCACGGCGGCGACAAGCTCGTCTACACCACCGATGCCGGCCACCGCCGGGCCGTCGAGGCCGTGGGCGACCTGGCGGAGGTCGTGTCGCTGGGACCGGCGGTCGACTTCGGGGCGTTGCTGGACGACCTCGGCGCACGCGGCGTCGACCGGCTCATGGTCGAGGGCGGCGCCACGATCCACACCGCGTTCCTGTCCGCCGGGCTGGCCGACGAGATCCGGATGGCGGTCGCGCCGATGCTGATCGGGCAGGCCGCCGCGCCGCGGTTCGTCAACCCGGCCGAGTTCCCCGGCGGTCCGGCGCGCCGCTTCCACCTGGCGGAGGTGGGCCGGCTCGGCGACGTCGCCGTGCTGCGCTACTTCCCGAAGGTCTGAAGGACGGTGGCGCGGCGGCCGAACGCCACCACGGCCGCGAGCCCGAGCAGCACCGCGGGCAGCACCGCGCCGTCCGGGTCGCCCAGGATGACCAGCTCCGTGGCGACGGCGCCGGCCATCACGCCGACCAGGCCGGCCGCGGCGAGCCCGCACAGCCTCGGCACGAGCAGGCCGAGCGCGCCGGCGAGCTCCAGCACCCCGGTCACGTACCGCAGCCACTGGCCGAAGCCGATCTTGTCGAACTTGCCGACGAAGTCGTCGCCCAGCAGCGACACACCGCTGTAGACGAAGTACGCGGCCAGCAGCACCTGCAACGCCCAGAGGGCGATGTTCGCGACGCTGATCTTCGTTCGGGCTGCGTCAGCCATGGCTGATTCCTTCCACCGATGCGGGAGCGTTGCGCCACAACCAGGCGATGTCGCGGCCGAACGACCAGACGAGCGAGACCAGCGCGAGCCCGACGAGGACGTCCGCGTGCGGCAGCAGGCCGGACGCGGCGACGACCAGCGCGATCCCCTGCACGGCGGCCACGACCTTGCGCGCTTGGCTCGGCGGCAGCGGTTCCCTCAGCCAGGCCAGGCCCCAGGACGCCACGACGAACGCGTACCGCAGCGCGCCGATCACCATCACCCACGGGCCGAGGGTGAGCGCCACGTGCACGCTCAGCACCAGGATCAGGAAGGCGTCGACCTCCATGTCGAACCGCGCGCCCATCGCCGAGGCCGTGCCCGTGCGACGTGCCACCTGCCCGTCCACGAAGTCCAGCGCCAGGGCGACGGCGGCGGCCACGACGAGCAGCGCCGGCTGGTGACCGCCGTCGGCCACCAGCGCCGTGACGCCGCCGACCAGCAGCCCCCTGACCACCGTGACCCGGTCGGCCGGCCCCAGCGCCCCGCGCGAGGACCGCTGCACCGCACCGCTCAGCAACGCCTGGTTCGCCACCGCGTACGCGATGCCCGCGAGCCACCCGAGCACGCCCAACCCGACCGTGCCCTCCAGCACGGCGAGCAGGACCACTTGGACGCCCGCCCAGGCGACCGGCTCTGTGTTGGATTGCCGCTGCTCCGCAGACGGCGACCCGGTCGCCCGGAAGTCGGCCGCTCGCGCCTGATTCACCGACGATCGAAAAACGTGATCGCCGGCGAACGAGCCGCGAACGACCGACGCGACCTCGGTGTCGGATTGCCGCTGCACCGCAGACAGCGACCCGGTCGCCCGGAAGTCGGCGGTGGACTGCCGCCGCCAGGCAGCGCTGTGGTGAAGTGTCGTCATCGTGCCCCTCGTGGCGGTGGCCCCGTTGTTCGGAGGTTGTACAGGTGACACGCTCTGCGAGGGCCCTCTGGTTCACCTCATCGGGAAAAAGTGAGATCCGCGAGGTGTCCCTGCCCGAGCCCGGGCCCGACGACGTGGTGGTGCGCACGCTGTACTCGGGGATCAGCCGGGGCACGGAGAGCCTGGTCCTGCGCGGTGGGGTGCCGGAGAGCCAGCACGACGTGATGCGGGCGCCGTTCCAGGAGGGCGACTTCCCGTGGCCGGTGAAGTACGGCTACCTCAACGTCGGCGTGGTGGAGCGGGGACCGCTGCTCGGCCGCACGGTGTTCTGCCTCTACCCGCACCAGACGCACTACGTGGTGCCCGCCGACGCCGTGACGCCCGTGCCGGACTCGGTGCCCGCCGCGCGCGCGGTGCTGGCCGGGACGGTGGAGACGGCGGTGAACGCGCTGTGGGACGCCCGGCCGTTGATCGGTGACCGGATCGCGGTCGTCGGCGGCGGGATGGTGGGGTGCGCCGTGGCCGCCGTGCTGGCCCGGTTCCCGGGCGTGCGGCTGCAACTGGTCGACGCCGACCCGGACCGCGCGTCCGTGGCCGCCGCGTTGGGGGTCGACTTCGCGACGCCCGGGGAGGCGGCGGGGAACTGCGACCTGGTCGTGCACGCGAGCGCGTCCGAGGAGGGGCTGGCCCGGTCGTTGGCGCTGCTCGCGCCGGAAGGGCAGGTGGTGGAGCTGAGCTGGTACGGCGACCGGCGGGTGTCGGTGCCGCTCGGCGAGTTCTTCCACTCGCGACGCCTGCGGCTGCGCAGCAGCCAGGTCGGCGTGGTGGCGCGGCCGGACCGCACGTACGCCGAGCGGATGGCGCTGGCGCTGGACCTGCTCGCCGATCCCGCGTTCGACGCGCTGATCACCGGTGAGAGCCGGTTCGACGACCTGCCGTCCGTGCTGGCGGGTGGCGCGCTGCCGCCCCTGTGCCACCGCGTCGACTACCAGCGTTGACTACCGTGCCCGGCATGTACCTGCCTGACACCACCGAAGACGTGCGTGCGCGTGCGGCGACCGTGGCGGTGCTGCCGATCGGCAGCCACGAGCAGCACGGCCCGTACCTGCCGCTGGCCACGGACACGGTGGTCGCCTGCACGATCGCGCGGGCGATCGCCGACGCGCACCCCGTGCAGCTGCTGCCCCCGATCACGATCTCGTGCTCGCAGGAGCACGCCGCGTGGCCGGGCACGGTGAGCATCTCGGCGCGCACGCTGTACGCGGTGGTGCGCGACGTGGCGGACTCGTTGCGGCGGTCGGGCGTGCCGAACCTGGTGCTGGTCAGCGGGCACGGCGGCAACTACGTGCTGTCGAACGTGGTGCAGGAGTCGGAGGGGATGGCGCTGTTCCCCGGCAGCGGCGACTGGGCCGCGGCACGCACCGCCGCCGGGGTCGAGACGTCGTCGCGCGGCGACATGCACGCGGGTGAGCTGGAGACGTCCATCCTCCTGCACGCCCACCCTGAGCTGGTGAGACCCGGGTACGAGACGAGCGACCACCTGGCGGACGACCGGCCGCACATGCTCACGCTGGGGCTCGCGCCGTACACGTCGTCGGGGGTGATCGGGCGGCCGTCGCTGGCGTCAGCCGACAAGGGCCGGGACGTGCTCGCGGCGCTGGTCGAGTCGTTCGGGCCGTACCTGTCGGTGTTCTGACCCGGGTATCGAGGAGAGGACGCCGGGCAGGCTGCCGATCAGCGCCAGCACGCCGTAGACGACACCGGTCGTTACCCCTTGCGCGGCACCCAGGCCGGCCGCCCCGAACGCCACCGCCAGGAACGCCTCGCGCGGCCCGAAGCCGCCGACGTTCAGCGGGACTGCCATCACCAGCAGGGCGAGCACGATCAGCGGGAGCAGGCTGGTGGTCGGCGCTTGCACGCCGGCGGCCTTGGCCGCCACCACGAACAGCGCCACGTGCCCGGCCAGCGTCACCACCGACAGCAGGGCGACCTTGGGCAGGACCTCGCGGTTCACCAGGCCGGTGCGGGCATCGGCCCACGTGGTCCGCGCCGCTCGGCGGACCGTCGGGGAGAGAGTGGTGAGCGCGACGAGGGCGAGGCCGGTCAGCAGGCCCGCGACCGGCAGCTCGACGGGAAGGGACCCGGTGACCAGGACGGTGACGCCGACGGCGACCAGCACCGCCTGTCCGGCGCCGCGCTCGAACACGACCGCCCGGACGCCGCGCCCGACGTCGCCGGCCCGCCGGCCGTGGCTCACGGCCCGGTGGACGTCGCCGAGGACTCCGGCCGGGAGCACGGCGTTGAGGAACAGGCCGCGGTAGTAGTCGGACACGGCGGCGGGGAGGGTGAGCGGCAGGCCGAGGCGGCGGGCGATGAGGCACCACCGCCAGGCGCTGGTCACGGTGGTCAGCAGCCCGATGCCCAACGCGGCGGCGACCGCCCCGCCGTCGACCGCGCGCAGGCCGTCCACGAACGCGTCGGCGCCGAGCCGCCGGCCAAGGGCCACCAGGATGGCGACCGCCGCCGCGAGCCGCAGCCAGGGCCACGCGCGCTTCACCGACGGTCGCCCGACCACCCGTCGACCGGCCGCCGCTGGAGCGCCGGCGGCGCCCACCACGCCAGGCCCAACCACGCCAGGCTCGACCCCGCCGGACCCACCAACCACGCCGGGCCGCGTCATCGGGGTACCGCCAACAGATCCGTGTGGTGCACCACCACGCGGCGGCCGTTGTCCAGCTTGCGCCGCAGGTAGGCGGGCGCGTCGGCGGCCAGCTCCGGTTCCTGCTCCACCGCCGCCTCCACCCAGCCGCGCAGCCACTCCCCCGCCAGCGCGGCCTGCTCGGGCCCGAGCCGCCACGGGCTCGGGCTCGCCGTCACCTCCGCGCCCCGCCGTTCGAACGCCTCCGAGATGGCTGCGACCGCATCCGGCCCCAGCAGCCGACGCCCGTCGACCACCCGCCGCTGGTGCGCGTTGAACGCCGCGGCGAAGTCCCCGTCCAGCGACTCGGCAGGCTCGAACTCCACCCGACCCGCCACCGACAGCGTGAACAGCGCCGGGCACCCCGCGTCGACGCACGCGCCGGCCAGGGCGTCCACCTCGTCGGCGGTCAGCAGGTCCAGCAGCGCCGACGCGGTGACCAGCGACGTCCCGGCGAAGTCCGCACCGGTCAACCCGGTGAGGTCGCCCTCGTGCGTCTCGATCGTCACCCCGCTCACGGTCGCCGCCGCGATGCTGAGCAGCCGGGGGTCGCGGTCGTGCAGCACCCAGTGCTGCGGACCGCCCAACCGGCCGGCGAGCCATCGTCCCAACGATCCCGTTCCACACCCGAGATCACGCACCACGAGGGGGTCCCGGTTCAGATCGATCTTCAGGAGCCGGTCGACCAGGTCCACCGCGCGGGCCTCCGCGTCGGCCTTCTCGCGCAGTGACAGCCATTCCGGTGCGAAGGTGCTCATGGCCGCAGACTAGCCAGCACCTCCGCCAGCCGAACGGCCGTTTCGTCCCATGTGGACAACTCGCGCCGACGTGCCGCCGCACGCCCGCGCAGCTCACGCCGCCACCCGTCATCGGTCAGCCACCGCCGCAGGGCTTCGGAGAACCCCGGCACGTCACCCGCGGGCAGCAGCACGCCGCCGGCGCCGAGCGCGTCCGGCACGGAGCTGGCCACCACCGGCACGCCCCGCGCCAGCGCCTCGGTCACCACCATCCCGTACGTCTCGGCCAACGACGCCAGCACGAACAGGTCCGCGGTCGCGTACGCGCGGTCGAGCGCCGGGCCGCTGAGGGGACCGCGCAGCTCGACCCGCGAACCCAGCCCGTGCCGGTCGACCAGGTCGCGGACCGGCGACCGCACCGGCCCGACGAACGCGCAGCTCCACGGCAGGTCGGCCACCGAAGCCAGCGCGCGCACCAGCACGTCGTGCCCCTTGCGCGGCGTGAGCGAAGCGACGCAGAGCAGCCGGGACACGCCGTCCGTGCCGGTGGCCAAGGGCGCGGGGTCCGTGCCGGGCACGACGACGTGGACCCGGGCCAACCCGTGGTGCGAGGTGAGCCGCCGAGCGGCCGACGGGCTGGTGGCCACGACGGCGTGCGCGGCCCGGAGCACCTGCCGCTCGGCGGTGTCGAGCCGGGCGGCCAGGGTCGGTGACAGGCCCGTCTCGTCGGCCAGCGGCAGGTGCACCAGGACCACCAGCCGCAGCCGATCGGCGTGCGGCACGACGACCTCCGGCACACCGCACGCCACCAGCCCGTCGAGCACGACGACCGAACCGTCCGGGATCCCGCCCAACGCCCGGCTCAACGCCGAGCGGGCGGCCCCCCGGGGCTGAGGCCACGAACCGGGCACCTCGATCTCGCGCACCGAGGGGAGGGCTCGGATCACCCGCCGGTCGTAGACGTTGCCGCCGCTCGGTGACGCCGGGTCGTCCACGCCACCGGGCAGGACGAAGTGGACCGTCACAGCGGGCGTTCGTAGCTCGCCCACGCGACGTGCGACTCGTGCAGCGAGACCTCGATGCCGGACAGCCCCCGCGCGCCCTCGCCGAGCGAACCGGCGTGCACGGCCTCCGCCAGCTTGTCGGCGATGTGCTTGGCCAGGAACTCGGTCGACGTGTTGATCCCGGCGAACTCCGGCACGTCGTCCAGGTTGCGGTAGTTGAACTCACCGAGGACGGCCCGCAGCCGCTCCGTGGCGAGTCCGATGTCGACCACGATGTTGTCGGCGTCGAGCTCCGGCCGCTTGAACCTCGCGTCCACCACGAACGTCGCACCGTGCAGGCGCTGGGCCGGCCCGAAGACCTCGCCGCGGAAGCTGTGGGCGATCATCACGTGATCGCGGACGGTGATGCTGAACAGGGTGACCTCCGCCGAGTGAGCGAGCTACGGTGCAACTACCGGCCGAGCGTAGTGACCTCCTCGCCGGTGTCGGGTTCGGGTGACGAGGGAGCCGGATGCGCGAAGAAGCCTTCAACGACGAGGACCTGGCGGAGTCGGACCTGGTGACGCGGCGCGGCACGTTCCGCGCGGTGGCGTTCCGGGCCGACGGGCACGAGCACATGGCGCTCGTCTACGGCAGGACGGCGCTGCGCGAGAACGTGCTGGTCCGCGTGCACTCCGAGTGCATGACCGGCGACATCTTCGGCGCGATGCGCTGCGAGTGCGGCGACCAGCTCGACGCCGCGCTGGACCGGATCGTGGCCGAGGGCAGCGGCATCCTGATCTACCTGCGCGGTCACGAGGGGCGCGGCATCGGCCTGGTGGCGAAGGTGCGCACGCACGTGCTGCAGGACGAGCAGGGCCTGGACACGCTCGACTCCGCGACCACGCTCGGGCTCCCGGTCGACGTCCGGGACTACTCACCGGCCGCGCGCGTGCTGAAGCACCTGCGCGTCACGTCCGTGCGGTTGATGTCGAACAACCCGGACAAGATCGAGGCGTTGGAGGCCAACGGCATCGAGGTCGCGGCCCGCGTGCCGCACCTGATGCGGCCCAACCCGCACAACATCGGCTACCTGACCGCGAAGCGCGACCGGCTGGGCCACGACCTGCCGCAGGTGGACCGGCCGGCGGGCTACGAATACCCCACGGCTCGGTGAGCCGGACCTCCTGAACTGTGCACGGAGTGTGTGCGGGGCGTTTGGTGACGCGTGCGAGGCTATGCGACGCCGACGCCCCGTGCGTCATTTGCCCGCCGTTCCTCGAAACGGAGAACGGTGCCACGACGCGCATTTCCGGTGAGCCGCGGCTCGCTCGGCGCACACATCCCGCAATTCAGGCAATTCAGGAAGAGAAAAGAACGCATGTGCCGGCAGGCCTCCTATCCGCCAGTGCCGCCGCCGATCAGCCGGCTCCTCGCAACGGCTGGGCACGGCGGGGTTCGTCCTCGGCCTGCCACAGCGCCGGCGCGCTGCGGTAGAGGTCGGCGGCGAGGGCGTGCTCGCCGCGGCGTGCGGCGTCGACCTTGGCCCGGAACACGAGCAGGTCGACCTCGCCGCGGCCCGACGCGCAGGAAGTACTGGCCGTCGATGTGGTCGATCCGCAGGCCGGGCAGCCGTTCGCGCAGCCGTGACACGTAGGTGTGCAGGTTGGAGAGATAAGACTCGGGCGGGTCACCGTCCCGTATCGCGTCGACCATCCGATCCGGACACGTTATCGCGAGTTCACCTCGCGGATCAGGGGCTGGGGAATTTGAAGCGTCCTCGCCGGACGGGCAGATCAGCAGGATGACCCTGGTGGGAAGTTATGCGCCGGGTCCGTTGTTGGTCGGGTTTCGTGTCATCCCACCGACCTCCCTACGGGCTACCACACGTATCAAGGGGGCGGTCATCAGTGGACGCCGACAGGTATCGGTGAACGGCCCCCTTGACACGCGCGGTAGGGCGGAGCCAGGTCGGCGGGATGACACGAAGCCCTTCTGTTGGGAGGGCGGAGGTGGCAGTGGGGGGGGGGGGAGGGGGGTGTGGGGGCGGGTGCGGGGAGGGCGGGGGTAGGGGTGGCCATACCGTGGAGATCCGAGGTTGCACGGTGGGGTTTGGAGGGCGGCGGCGGCAGGGTTTGCGGCATGGATCTGGTGCGGGATGTTGTGTCGTTGACCGATGTGACGAAGGTGTACTCGGGGCGCGTTCGGGCGCTTGACGGGGTTTCCGTCGGGTTTGGTCGGGGGTCGTTCACGGCGGTCATGGGGCCGTCCGGGTCGGGGAAGTCGACGTTGCTGCACTGCGCGGCCGGGTTGGACTTGCCGGACGGTGGGCGCGTGGTGCTGGCGGGGCAGGATGTCGGCGCGTTGCGGGAGCCCAGGTTGACGGCGGTGCGGAGGCGGCACGTCGGGTTCGTGTTCCAGTCGTTCAACCTGGTGGACGCGTTGTCGGTGTGGGACAACGTGTTGTTGCCGCAGAGGTTCGCGGGGAGGCGGCCGGACAAGGCTTGGGCCCGGGAGGTGTTGGAGAAGGTCGGGCTCGGTGGGCGCGAGAGGTCACGGCCTGGGGAGTTGTCCGGTGGGCAGCAGCAGCGGGTGGCGTTGGCGCGGGCGTTGGCGGGGCGGCCCGAGGTGATCTTCGGTGATGAGCCGACGGGGGCTTTGGACTTGGCGACGGGGCGTGAGGTGCTCGGGTTGTTGCGGGGTTTCGTCGACTCTTCCTCGGCGACGGTGGTGATGGTGACGCACGACCCGGCTGCGGCGGCGTGGGCGGATCGGGTGGTGTTCTTGGCGGACGGCAGGCTCGCGGGTGAGTTGGTCCGGCCGACGGCGGAGCGGGTTGCGGCTCGGATGACGGAGCTGACCCGATGATGCTGAAGCTGGCGGCGACGAGCGTGCGGCGGCGGGTGGGGGCGTTCGTCGGGACGTTCCTGACGGCGTTCCTGGCGGTCGCGTTGATCTCGGGCAGTGGGCTGTTGCTGTACTCGGTGTTGACGGCGGGGCCCGGTGGGGATCGGTTCGCCGGGGTGGACGTGGTGGTGGCGGCGGAGCGGTCGGTCGAGTTGACGACGGAGGTGGACAAGGGTGACGAGCTCAAGGTGAAGACCAAGACCGAGCGGCTGACCGGTGCGGGGGTGTTGTCCGGGGAGTTGGTGAGGTCGGTGGCCGCTACGCCCGGTGTTGGAGAAGTGGTGGCGGATGTGGCGTTTCCGGTGGCGTTGGACGTCGGAGGCGTTGCGGTGCGGGCGCCCGAGCGGGCGGCGGTGGTGGCGCACGGGTGGGTTTCGGCGGCATTGACGCCTTACGTGTTGCGGGAGGGGGTTCAGCCTGCGGACGGTGAGGTGGTGGTGGGGTCGGAGTTGGGGTTGGTGGTGGGGCAGACCGTGCGGCTGACGACGCGGACGGGTGCGCGGGACGTGCGGGTGGCGGGTTTGGTGACCGGTGGTGTGCCGGGGCAGGCGGCGGTGTTCGTGGCCGACGGGCAGGTGGCCGAGTGGTCCGGGTTGGGTGGGCCCACGGCGGTCGCGGTGCGGTTGGCCGAGGGGGCGGAGTTGAGTGGTGTCGTTGCCGCGTTGGAGGAACTTGGGGTTGGGGTGTTCAGCGGGGCTGGGAAGGTGAACGGTGACCTGCCTGGCGCGGTGCCCGATTACGTCGGGGCGATCTCGATCTTCGGGTTCGTGTTGGGCATCACGGGGTTCGCGGCGGTGTTCGTGCTGACCGGGACGGTGTCGTTGGCGGTGCGGCAGCGGTTGCGGGAGTTGGCGTTGTTGCGGACGGCCGGTGCGACGCCGCGGCAGTTGAGGCGTCTGTTGCGCTTGGAGGTCGCGTTGGTCACCGTGGTGGCGACGGTGCCGGCGTTGCCGGTCGGTGTGGTGGTGGCGCGGGTGGTGGCCGGTCGGTTCCGCGAGTTGGGTGCGGTGCCGGCGCAGTTCGCGGTGGCGGTCAACGTGGTGGTGCTGATCGCGGCGGCGGTGGTCGGGTTGGTGGTGACGCTGGGAGCGACGTCGGTGGCCGCGCGGCGGGCGGTGCGGATCGCGCCGACGCAGGCGTTGCGCGAGACGGTGACGGCCGGTGGTGGCAGTCCGGTGCCGAGGGTGGTGGCGGCGGTCGTGCTGGCGTTGGGTGCGGTGGCGGTGTTGGTCCTGGTGCCGTTGGGTGGTCCGTTGGGCATGGGCATGGGGTTCGTGTCGTGTGCGCTGCTGTTGTGCGCGGTGGCCGCGTCGGGGCCGGTGGTGGTCGGTGGGGTCACGGCGGTGGTGTCGCGGGCCGTCGGGTTGGCGGGTGTGGTCGGTCGGGTGGCCGGCGCGATGACGCGGGCCGAGGGGCGGCGGGTGGTGGGGGTGGCGATCCCGTTGACGCTGATGTTCGCGATCAACGCGACGATGCTGATCAACGGCGATGTGCTCGGTGTGGTGACGGCTGAGCAGGAGGCGGCGCGCACGGCGCCGGCGACCGTGCGGGTCATGGCGACGAACGCGCCCGGGTTGCCGATGGCGACCGCGGAGCAGGTGGCGGCGTTGCCGGCGGTGACGGGGTCGGCGCTCACCGTCGGCACGAGGGTGGTGGTGGATCAGGAGGGCAAGCCGGAGGACTACCCGGCGCAAGGGTTGCGGTTGGCCGGTGAGTCCGCGTTGGACCTGGGGGTGGTCGAGGGCGAGTTGAGGCTTTCGGCCGATTCGGTGGCGGTCAGTGGGCCGTTGGCCGAGCAGCGGGGGTGGACGGTTGGTGATCGGCCGTCGTTCTGGTTGGCGGACGGCACGCGGGTGGCGTTGGTGGTGGTGGCGGTGTTCTCGAACTGGCGCGGGTTCGGTGACCTGGTGCTGGACGCGGAATTGGTGGCGGCGCACGATCCGCGCGGGCTGGTCGGGGCGGTCTACCTGCGTGGCGAGCCGGATCTGGCCGGGTTCCCGGTGGCGGTCGGTGCGGGTGGTCTCGCGGAGGTGCAGAACCAGCAGGCGGCGTGGGAGTTGATGGTGGCCGTGTCGTCGGGGTTCACCGCGATCGCGGTGGTCAACACGTTCGCCGTCGCCACCGGGGCGCGGCGGCGGGAGTTCGGCGAGTTGCGGTTGGCCGGCGCCACCTCGCGGCAGCTGCACCGGTTGCTCGACTGGGAGGCGTTGATCACGGTGGTGGTCGCGTTGGTGCTCGGCTGCGTGATCAGCGGGGTGGTGGTCGGCGCGTTCAGCGTGGCGCAGGACGGGCGGTGGCGGTTGTTCGCCGATCCCGTGCGGTACTTCGGGATGGTGGCGGGTGTCGGGGTGCTCGGCCTGGTGGCCGCTGCGGTGCCCGCACGTCTGGTGGTCCGGCTGCGCGCCCTGCCTCAGCTAGGTTGACCAGGTGTTTTCGCGAGCGGCCAGAGGACTGGCGCACCTGGCGACCGGGCTGGTGATCGGGCCCGCGTCGTTCGTCTGGGCGGTGGTCACGACGGTGGCCGGCGGTCTGCTGTCGTTCACGTACCTGGGGCCGCCGGTGTTCCTGGTGGCGACGTGGGTGAGCCGGCGGATCGCGCGGCTGGAGCGGTGGCGGGCCGGGTGGGTGCTGGGGAGGGCGATCGGCGACCCGTACGGGCCCGTGACCGGCGGGAACCCGTGGACGCGCGGGCGTTCGGTGCTCCGCGAGCCGGGGACGTGGCGTGACCTGGCGTGGCTGCTGGCGGGGTTCCCGGTGGGCCTGGTGACCGGGGTGGTCGGCGTGGTCGCCGGGGTGGTCTGGCTGGGCACGGTGCTCGCGCCGCTGTGGCTGTGGGCCGTGCCGAACCCCCACCTGTACCCGGTCGCGGATTGGCTGTTCAACACCGTCGGCGGGCGGTTCGTGCTGACCTCGGTGGCGCTGGTGGCGGCGTGGCCGGTGTGGTGGCTGGTCGCGGCGGTGTCACGGGTGCAGGCGTCCGTGGCGGCGCGGTTGCTGGAGGCCGGACCGCGGGCGCGGTTGCGGCAGCAGGTCAGCGCGTTGCGGGCGACGCGGTTGCGGGTGGTGGACGCGCAGGCCGCCGAGTTGCAGCGGATCGAACGGGACCTGCACGACGGCGCGCAGGCCCGGATCGTGGCGGCGGGCATGACGCTGGCGTTGGCGGATCGGAAGCTGCGCGCGTCCGGGTTGGCGGAGGACCCGGCGCGGGCGGACGTGGTGAGCGCGCGGCGGCAGTTGGACGAGGCGCTCGCCGAGTTGCGGCGGCTCGTGCGCGGGATCTACCCGCCGATCCTGACCGACCGGGGGCTGGTGGCGGCGTTGACGGCGTTGGCCGGTGACGCGCCGTTGGCGGTCGTGGTGGACGCGTCGGAGTTGGGCGAGCTGCCGGCGGCGGTGGAGTCGGCGGCGTACTTCGTGGTCGCGGAGGCGTTGGCGAACGCGGTGAAGCACGCGGACGCGGACGAGTGCGTGATCACGCTGACGCGGTCGGACGGGGTGCTGGCGCTGGTCGTGCGGGACGACGGGTGCGGGGGCGCCGATTCCTCCGGCTCCGGTTTGGACGGGTTGCGGCGTCGGGTCGAGGCGTTGGACGGCACGATGGAGGTCACCAGTCCACCCGGTGGGCCCACCACCGTCCTCGCGGAGTTCCCATGCGCATCGTGATCGCCGAAGACCTGCTGCTGCTCCGCGACGGCCTGGTGCGGATGCTGACCGACACCGGGCACACCGTGGTCGCGGCCGTGGACAACGCGCCGGACCTGGAACGGGCCGTGCTCGAACACCGGCCGGATCTGTCCATTGTGGACGTCAGGTTGCCGCCGGGTTTCCGGGACGAAGGGCTGCGCGCCGCGTTGTCCGTGCGCAGGCAGGACCCGAAGGCACCGATCCTGATCCTGTCGCAGTACGTCGAGCGCACGTACGCGACCGAGCTGCTGGCCGACGGCAACGGCGCGATCGGCTACCTGCTCAAGGACCGCGTGACGGCGTTGGACGAGTTCCTGGACGCGCTGGACCGGGTGGCCGCCGGCGGCACCGCGATGGACCCGGAGGTGATCCGCCAGCTGTTCGCCCGCAACACCCGTGACCAGCGGATCACCGCCTTGACCGCGCGTGAGCGGGAGGTCCTGGCGCTGGTGGCGCAGGGGCTGTCCAACTCGGCCATCTGCACCGAGCTCGTGCTCGCGCCGCCGTCGGTGGAGAAGCACATCGGCAACATCCTGACCAAGCTGGACCTGCCGCCCGCGGACAACACCCACCGTCGCGTCCGGGCGGTGCTGGAGTACCTGAACCAGTGAGCGTCGTGCCCGGTCGGGTGTCACCCCCTAGGGTCGGCGGGTGCCTATCGCATTCGACACGACCGGCTTCCAGCAGCACGACCAGACCACCTGGGTGAACCCCGCGAATGGCGACCAGGTCAGCCTCACGTACTTCGACCTGGCGCCCGACCTGCCCGCGTCGTTGGACGAGATGCCAAAGCTGCGGCACGACCTGGCCGTGACCACCGGCGTCGTCGGCTGCCTGATCGAGGCGCACCACGTGCGGCTCGGTGACGTGCCCGCGTTGTTCCAGGTGGTGAAGGTGCCGCTGCCGGACCAGCCGTCGGGCCAGGTGTTCATCGGCTCGTTCACCGTGCCCAGGGCCGGCAGCAGCGCCGTGCTGAAGCTCCAGGCGGCGGAGCGGGGGACGACCGGGGTGCGCGAGGCGGTGCTGGTGGCGCAGCTCGGGTTCGACGGCTGGGTGATGCCGCACCCGTACGCGCCCGAGGTGGAGGGGCGGTTGCCGTTCCACAAGGGCGACGACCCGCGTTACGACGCGCAGTTCGCCGACCACCCGTTGACGCGTGTGCGGAGGTGGGCGCACCACGTCATCCGCACCGCGCGCGTCGACCCGGCGTTCGCCGCGCTCGCGCCGTTCCAGCCCGGTGCCGCTCCGGTTCCGGCTCCCGGCCCGGAGGTCGGTTCGACGGTGACGATGGTCGTGCCCGGTCTGCCGATCGGCGGTTACCTGCCGTTGTGGATCGACGACGAGTGCACGTTCTGGCGGATGGCGGAGCCGGAGGCGGTGCTGGAGAAGCTGGCCCTCGGCGCACTGGCGCGCACGCCGTTGACCGACCGGCGGTTCCGCGACCTGGTGGCGCTGGACGAGGCGTCGGGCACGATCATGCTGCTCGACCGGTACCGCTCCGAGGACGGTGGGATCGCCGGCGGCGTGGTGGGGCTGACCAGGGTGACCGGGCTGGAGGCGCACGAGGCGTTGACCACCGACACGCTGCTGGAGGCGTTCCGCTGGATCGGCCGGGTGAGCGGGGCGGCGGCGGAGCGGGGCGAGTACGTCACCGTGGAGCCGGGCAGGCACACGGCGGACCTGACCGAGCCGTACGTGCTGCTGGCCGTGCAGGAGCAGGAGGGCCACCCGGTCTCGATCGCCCGGACCGCGCCCACCCCACCCCCGGGCACGCCGATGTGGCTCGGCCAGGCCTCCCTCGACGTGCCGGCGACGCGTGAGTCGGTCGAGTCGGGCGGCCTCCTGGCCATGTACGCGATGAACACGTGGGGCGAACACCCCCTCCACCTCTGCCTGACCTTCACCCCCCACTAACCGAGAGTCCTACGTCCAGAGCTCGAGAGTCCTACGTTCACGCACCCCGAATTCAACGCTCACGGCCAGCGGCACGTCGGCTGAGCGTTGAATTCAGGTGTCGTGGGTGTAGGACTCTCGCCGCTTGGACGTAGGACTCTCGCGGGACGCGCGTTTGGGGGTGGTGGGGGTGGCGTGAGACGCTGGGGGGACACAGCCCGCATCCGGGCTGCTCGCCCACGGCTCACGTTTCCGGTTTCCCGAGTATCGACGGGGCCGACAGTGGACGCCGCCTCGCGCGCACGGCACGTCTTCACCGCTCTCGCTCCGCCTTACGGCATGACGTCCACACCACCGTGTTGGCCGTGCGTGGCCGTCCCGACTCACCCCCACGGAGCACGTCATCAGCATCTCCACACCGCTGCCGCCGGCAGTCGGCGCGCCTCGCGCGCTCACCGATGTCTACGGCCCCGGCGTCGCCGTCTGCGCACGTCCGGCCATGACCGCCGCCAACCGGCACCGCAGCACCGTCGACGCGCTCTCCGCCCGCCCGATCGCGGTCGCCGGCGACGCGCCGGTGATCTGCAGCGCGGGCGGCACGGACCCGGAGCTGCTGGCGCGCCTGCGCGACGGCGGGCTGCCGGTCGGGGACGACCTGCGCGACTTCCGCGACGAAGCCGGGTTCGCCGCCCGCGTCACCGAGGCGATGGCCGACGGCCTGCTGATCTCGATGGAGTACCCGCACCCCACCGCGCGGTACCCCGACGAACGCGTGGTCAAGACCGGTCACCTCGTCGGCTACCTGAACAACAAGGCCACCATCAGCACGTTCGTCGCACCGCGCTTCCACGCCCGCCGCAGCCTCGTCACTCGCGCGGACCTCGCCGAAGCGGCGCCGGCGGAGAAGTCCTGGGTCCTCAAGGCCGCCACGAACGACGCGCACGGCGGCAGCCTCGACGTCTACCTGCACGAGGCGGGCGAACGGGTCGAGTTCCCGGCGTTCACCGACCTGCTCGGCGAGTTCGTGATCGAGGAGTACCTCACCCTCGCGCGCAACTGGGGCATCCAGCTCTACGTCGGCCCGGACGCCGTCGCCCGCCTGCTCGCCGTCACCGAACAGCGCGTCGACGACACCGGCGTCTACGTCGGCGGCCGGTTCGGCCTGGTCAGGCAGCCGCCGGCCGACCTGCTCGCGGAGTGCCTCGCGATCACCCAGCGCGCCGCCGACGTCGGCTACCGCGGCCTGTGCAGCCTGGACTGCGCCGAGACCCTCGACGGCCGGCTGGTCGTGCTCGACCTGAACTTCCGGATCACCAGCGGCTCGATCCCGCTGCTCGCCCTGCAGTCGGTCCGGCCCGACGCCCTCGACGGGTACGCCGAGTCGGTCAAGCTCACCGCGGCCGCACCACTGGCCGCACTGCTCGCCCACGTCCGACCGGCGCTGAACGCGGGCGGCGTGCTCATCACCTCCGGCCACGACACCACCCGCACCGACGACCCGGCGGTGCTCAGCACCCTCCAACTGCTGGTCTTCGGCGACGACCCGGACGACGTCACCGCCCGTCGCAGCGCGCTGGAGTCGACCCGCTAGGAACCACGGCACACCTGGCGCGATCGTCAGGTCGAGGAGCGGACGACCAGTTCGGTCGGCAGGATGGAAGCGGCCGGTGGTTCGCCTTGGATCTGTTCCAGCAGCAGGCGCACCATCTCGCGGGTGATGCGCTGGAACGGCTGCCGCACCGTCGTCAGCGCGGGGCGGGTGGAGGTGGCGATGCTGGAGTCGTCGAAACCGCCCACGGCGACGTCGTCGGGCACGCGGCGGCCGGAGTCGTGCAGCACGTTCAGCGCACCCGCCGCCATCAGGTCGGACGCGACGAACACCGCGTCCAGGTCCGGCGCACGCGAGAGCAGCTCGGCCATCGCCGCCTCACCACCGGCACGGCTGTAGTCGCCGTGCGCGATCAGGTTCGAGGTGGCCTCCGCACCCAGCACGTCGCGGTAGCCGGCGAGCCGCTCGACGCCGCCGGGAGTGTCCGGCGGCCCGGTGATGGTGGCGATCCGCCGCCGCCCGCGCGAGCGGAGGTGCTCCACCATCTGGCGCGCCCCCGAACGGTCGTCCGCCGCGGCGTAGGCGACCTGTCCCTCGTGCCCGATCGGCTTGCCGCAGGCCACGACGGGGATGCCCGAGTCGCGCAGCTCCTCCAGCAGCGGGTTGCCGGTGTGCGACGACACCAGCAGCACGCCGTCCACGTGACCCGCGGCGATGAACCGGCTGGTCCGCTTGCGCTCCACCTCGGTGCTGGCGGTCATCAACAACACCGGCACGTCGAGTTCGGCGAGCTCCTGCGTGCAGCCCTGGAGCAGGATGCTGAAGTTCGGGTCCTCGAACAGCCGCTGCTGCGGTTCGGTGAGCACGAACGCCACCGAGTGCGCCCGCTGCGTGACGAGGCTGCGCGCGGCCGGGTTGGCGACGTACCCGGTGGTCCGCACGGCCTTCAGCACGGCCTCCAACGCCGCCGGGCTGACGTTGCGCCCGCCGTTGAGCGCGCGCGACACCGTGCCGCGCGACACGCCGGCGGCGGCGGCCACGTCGTGGATGGTCGGCCGGTTGCGCGGCGCCCTGTTCCCGCTCATGACTCCCTCATGCTTTCACCGCTCCGGAGAGCAAGTCGATGCGCCAGTATCGCTGCAAGGTGAGGAACAGCGCGATCAGAGGCACCACCGACACCAGCGAACCGGTGACGACCAGGGTGTACAGCGCGGGCGTGGTGTTGCCCTGCTTGAGCATCGTGTAGAGCCCCAGCGTGACCGGGAACTTCCCGTCGTCGCCGAGCATGATGTAGGGCAGCATGAAGTTGTTCCAGATCGACACGAACTGGAACAGGAACACCGTGACCAGGCCCGGGACCATCATCGGCAACGCGATCGAGCCCAGGATCCGCACCTCGCCCGCGCCGTCCGTGCGGGCCGCCTCCACCACGTCCTCCGGCACGGACGCGGCGGCGTAGATCCGCGCCAGGTAGATGCCGTACGGGCTGATCACGCTCGGCAGCAGCACGGACAGGTACGTGTCGGTCAGGCCGACCTTCGACATCAGCAGGTACTGCGGGATGGCCAGCACCACGGCGGGCACCAGCACGCCCGCGATCAGCGCGTTGAAGATCAACGCCCGACCCCGGAACGCGTACTTGGCCAGCGCGTACCCCGTGACGCCGGACAGCACCGCGGACAGCAGCGCGCCCACGCCCGCGTACAGGGCGGAGTTCGCCATCCACTGCCAGAACACGCCGCCGCGGTAGGAGCCGAGCTCGCCCAGGTTCGACATCAGGGACGACCCGACCGACAAGGTCGTCGTGGAGAACAGCTCGCCGGTGCTCTTCGTCGCGGCGATCAGCACCCACGCCACCGGGAACAGGCAGTACGCCGCACCCACCAGCAGCACGAACGTCGGCAACCCGCCCAAGCGCGCCCTCACCGCTCACCCCCGAACGCCCGCGACCGCGTCACCCGCAGCAGCACGAACGAGATCACGAACATCGCCACGGCGATCAGCACCGACGTCGCGGCGGCGGAGTAGATGTCACCGCGGCCGAACGCGTCCTGGTAGACCTTCATCAACGGCGTCCAGGTGAGCGAGAGCGAGTTGGTCAACGGCGCCAGCGTGGTCGGCTCGGCGAACACCTGCAGCGTCGCGATGATCGAGAACAACGACGTCAGCACCAGCGCCGGCGCGAGCAGCGGGATCTTGATCCGCACGGCGACCTGCCACGGCGTGCAGCCGTCGATGCGGGCCGCCTCGTACAGGTCGTGCGGGATCGAGCGCAACGCGGTGTAGAGGACGACCATGTTGTAGCCGACACCGCCCCACACCGCGATGTTTGCCACCGCGAAGTAGATGGCGGTCGGCGACAGCAGGTCCACCTCGGGCAGCGACAGCGCGCGCAGCGCCTGGTTGAACGGGCTGGTGCCCGGCAGGTACAGGAACCCCCACAGCAGCGACGCGATCACGACGGGGACGGCGTACGGCAGGAAGATCGCGATCCGGCTGAACCCGCGGGCCCGCACCCGGTCCTCGTCCAGCAGCAGCGCGAACACCAGGGCCAACCCCAGCATCGTCGGCACCAGGATCGCGCCGTAGCCGAGCACCCGCAGCGCGCCCGCGCCGAGTTCGGCGTCGGTGAGCGCGCGCACGTAGTTGTCCAGGCCGACGAAGACCTCGGTCCGGCTGCCCCTGCCCAGCCCCAGCCCCTTGACCTCGGTGCGGAACAGGCTCAGGTAGACGGTGTAGGCGATCGGCAGCGCGAACACCAGCAGGAACAACACCACCGCGGGCGCGACGAAGGCGTACGGCGCCACTCTCGGCGCCGTACCACCCCGCCCGGACACGCGTGTCGTCGTCACGGGCGCACCCTCCTAGTTGCCGACGGTGAAGCCGTTGGCCTTCATGTCGTCCACGGTGGCGCTCTGCATCTTCGCCAACGACGGCACCAGGTCCGCGCCGCCGCTGATCGCCTCTGCCATCGCGTTGCGGTACGTGGTGTAGGTGACGTTGACGTTCGGGCCCCACGTGAAGCCGGACGACGTGGCGGCGATCTTCGCGGCCGTGGTGTAGAAGTCCGGCTGGTTCGGGAAGAACGCCGGCGGGTTGGTCAGGGCCTCCTGCGCCGAGGTGGCCGCCGGGTAGATGCCGCTCTGGGTGACCAGCGCCGCGACGGCGGTCGGGTCGGTGTTCAGCCACACCGCGAACTCGGTGGCCGCCTTCTGGTGCTTCGACCCCGCGGTCACCGCCGTGGTCGAGCCGCCCCAGTTGCCGGTGCGCGGCTTCGACGCGTCCCACTGCGGCATGGGGGCCATCGCCCACTTGCCCGCCGTGCTCTCCGCGTTGCCCTTGAGCACGCCCGGCGCCCACACCGCGCTCAGCCAGCCGATCTGCACGCCGTCGTTGAGCGCCTTGTTCCACTCCGGCGTGTACATCGGGGACTTGTCGACCGCGCCCTCCGCCACCAGGCCGCTCCAGTACTGCGCGACCTTCTTCGTCGCGGCGTCGTCCACGGAGACCTTCCACGTGTCGCCGTCGACCGACCACCACGACGCGCCCGCCTGCTGCGCGAGGCCCGCGAACCAGCCCGGGTCGTTGGAGGAGAACGTGCCGAGGAACTTGTCGGGCGCCTTGGCCCGCAGGTCACGGGCGGTCCGCGCGTACTCGTCCCACGTCGTCGGCACCTCGAGCCCGTACTGCTCGAACAGGTCGGCGCGGTAGTAGAACATCATCGGCCCGGAGTCCTGCGGCACGGCGTAGACACCGGCGCCGCCCAGCGTCACCTGGTCCCACACACCGGGTGCGAACTTGTCCTTGGCCACCGCCGCGCCCTCGGCGATGTCCGCCACCACGTCGTTGCTGACCAGGGTCGGCAGCGACTGGAACTCCACCTGCGCGAGGTCAGGCGGGTTGCCGCCCTTGGCCGCGGTGAGGAGCTTGGTCACCAGCTCGTCGCCCTGGGCCTGCTTGCTCACCACCACCTTGGTGTCGGGGTGGGCGGCGTTCCACTTGTCGACCACCTTGTCGATGTCGGGCGCCCAAGCCCAGAAGGACAGTTCGACGGGGCCGTCGGCGGCCTCCTCGGCGCCACCGCCGCAGCCGGCGAGCAGGGTGAGGCCGAGTCCGAGTGCCAGGGCCTTCTTCGCGATGTCGAGTCGCATGAGGTCTCCGGGGGTTCCGCGTCGCTGACGCCGCTGCCAGCGAGAACCGCGCTGTGAACGTGCACAGTAGTTGTCCGGACGTCACGCCTGTCAACCACTTGACACCCTGTCTTATCTGCACCGTAATCTGCGATCAGACCGTGCACGTTCACATCCACTGGAGTGTTCATGACGTTTGTGGTGCCTCGCCAGGCCGACGAGCGGGCCGCGCAGGACCCGTTCGCGCCGCGGATGCCGGTAGGCGTGGACGGGCTCGTCTACGGCGGGGACTACAACCCCGAGCAGTGGCCGGAGGAGGTGTGGGTCGAGGACGTCGCGCTGATGCGGCAGGCCGGGGTCAACCTGGTCAGCGTCGCGATCCACGCGTGGGCGGCGCTGGAGCCGCGGCCCGGCGAGTTCGACTTCGGCTGGCTGGACCGGCTGCTCGACCTGCTGCACGGCGCGGGCATCGCGGTCAACCTGGCCACGCCGACCGTCGTGCCGCCCGCGTGGCTCTACCGCGCGCACCCGGAGATCCGGCCGGTCACCCGGGACGGCACGGAGCTGGAACGCGGGTCGCGCGCGACGTTCTGCCCGAGCGCGCCCGCCTACCGCCGGGCCGCCGCGACCATCACCCGGCAGCTCGGCGACCGCTACGGCACGCACCCTGCCGTGGCGCTGTGGCACGTGCACAACGAGTACGGCGCACCCGTCGGCGCGTGCTACTGCCCCGAGTCGGCCACCGCGTTCCGGCGGTGGCTGCGCGAGCGGCACGGCGACCTCGACGCGCTCAACGCGGCCTGGGGCACCAGCTTCTGGGGCCAGCGCTACGGCGAGTGGGCCGAGATCGAGCCGCCGCGCGTGTCCGGCACCACCGGCAACCCGGCGCACGAGCTCGACTTCGCCCGGTTCTGCTCGGACGAGCTGCTGGCCTGCTACACGGCCGAGCGCGACGTCCTGCGCGAGCGGTCGACCGTGCCCGTGACCACGAACTTCATGACCACCAACTGCAAGTCGATCGACTACTGGCGCTGGGGCCGCGAGGTCGACGTGGTGGCCAACGACCACTACCTGACCGCGGAGGCCGACCGCAACCACATCGACCTGGCCATGTCGGCGGACCTGACCCGCGCGGTGGCGGGCGGGCGGCCGTGGATGCTCATGGAGCACTCCACCGGCGCGGTGAACTGGCAGCCGCGCAACATCGCCAAGCGGCCCGGCGAGATGCGCCGCAACAGCCTGGCCCACGTGGCGCGCGGCGCGGACGCGGTGATGTTCTTCCAGTGGCGCGCTTCCCGCTTCGGCGCGGAGAAGTTCCACTCCGCGATGCTGCCCCACGCCGGCACGAGCAGCAGGCTGTGGCAGGAGGTCGTGCGGTTGGGCGGCGACCTCGGCGCGCTGCACGAGGTGCGCGGCAGCCTGGTGCGCGCCGACGTCGCCGTGCTGTGGGACTGGGAGTCGTGGTGGGCGCTGGAGCTGGACTGGCGGCCGTCGGTCGACCTGTCCTACCGGGAACGGGTCGGCGCGTTCTACGAGCAGCTGTGGGACGCCCGGCTGACGGTGGACTTCGTCGCGCCGGGGGCCGACCTGGGCGGCTACCGGCTCGTGGTGGTGCCGTCGCTGTACCTGATGTCGACGGCGGCGGCGCAGGTGCTGCACGACTACGTGGCCGGCGGCGGCACGCTCGTCGTCTCGTACTTCTCCGGCATCGTCGACGCCAACGACACCGTGCACCCCGGCGCCCACCCCGGCGCGTTGCGCGACGTGCTCGGCCTGGAGGTCGAGGAGTTCCTCCCGCTGCGCTCCGGCGAGGAGGTCTCGCTGGACGGCGGGCTGCGCGGTGACGTGTGGGCCGAGCACGTCCGGCTGGCCGGTGCGGAGAGCGTGCGCTCGTACCTGGACGGCCCGGCGGCGGGCGGACCGGCGGTGACGCGCCACCACCTCGGCGAGGGCACCGCCTGGTACGTCTCGACCCGGCTGCGCGGCGCGGCGCTCGACGCGGTGCTGCGCGAGGTCTTCCCGGACGCCGGCGTCGAGGCCCGCGACGACCTGCCGCACGACGTCGAGGTGGTGCGCCGCCGCGGCTCCGACGCCGAGTACCTGTTCGTGCTCAACCACAGCGAAGCCGAGGTGCGGCTGGCCGCGTCCGGTACCGAGCTGCTCACCGGAGAGCGGTGCGAGTCCGAGCTGGTCGTCCCGGCGGGCGGCACGGCGGTGCTCAAGTCCTGAGCGGGGTTCGAAGGGGCCGTCCACGCGGGACGGCCCCGTCGGCACGAGGCGAGCCACCGGTCGCGCGTACTGCTACCCCCTCGTACGCGGTACTGCGCTTTCCGTAGTACCCTTCACCGCACACCACCGGGGAGAAGCGCATGGACACCAGCCAACTGCTCAAGGGGGTGCTGGACCTCGCCGTCCTTGCCGTGCTGCGCAAGGAGGACGGGTACGGCTACGACGTGCTGCGCAGACTCCGCCAGGGCGGCCTGGACGGGGTCGGCGACGCGTCGGTCTACGGCACCCTGCGCCGGCTCTACAACGCCGGGCTGCTCACGTCGTACGTCGTGCCGAGCGAAGAGGGCCCGCACCGCAAGTACTACAGCCTCAACGAGCCGGGCCGGGAACGGCTGCTCGAATCCGGCAAGACCTGGAAGTCGTTCGCGCGGACGTTGGACGACCTGTTGGGGGAGGGTGCATGAGCACGCAGACGAACACCGAGGTCAAGCACTACCTGGACGCCATGCGCGACGCGCTGTCCGACCTGCCCCCCGCCGAGGTCGCCGAGATCATGGACGACGCGGGGGCGCACGTGGTCGAGGTCGCCGAGGAGATGGGCGACGAGTTCTCGGCCGCCGCCCTGATCGACCGGCTCGGCACGCCGCGCGCGTACGCCGAGGAACTGCGCGTCGCGGCGGGCTACCCCTCCCCCTCCTCGCCGGCGGGCGGCGGCGCCCGGCCGACGGTCCTGGCCAGGTTCGCGCTGTGGAGCCTGCTGGCCGCCACGGTCATGGCGTTCGGCTTCGCCGTCACCGACGGCCACATCCTGGAGGCCGCCTTCCTCGTCGGCCTCTGCGCCGCGGCCGCCACCGTCGTGGTGTTCCGGCAGAGCGGTCTGGTGGCGGAGATCGCGAAGCTGCCGGAGGCCGTGGCCGTCAAGGACTCGCTGGCCCGCACCGAGCTGACCGGCCTGCGCACGTGGTTCGCGTCGCTGCGCCCGGTCCAGCCGGTGTGGTGGATCATCCGCGCGCTGCTCATCGGCTTGGGCGGCGTGCTGGTCTACCGGTCGGACCTCACCTTCCTGCCGGCCCTGGCGCTGGCCGCGGTGTCGCTGGTGGCCGGCCCGAAGGCGCGGACCGACCGCCGGTGGCTGTGGATCAGCCTGCCCGCGACCGGGTTCGCCCTCGGCGTCCTGCTGCTCGTCGGCGGCAAGATGGTGTCGCTGTTCGACATCTACCCGGTCGTCAACGCGCCGGTCTCGTACAACCCGGCGCCGCAGACCCCGGACAACATCTACGTGTTCGACAAGGACGGCAAGCCGCTCACCGACGTCCACCTCTACGACGAGAACGGCCGCCCGCTCAACGGGCCGTGGTACGGCTGCGAAGGCGAGAGCCGCGACGACAACCGCTACCCCCGGCCCAAGGTCGTCCACGACGAGACGGGCTGCCGCGAGGTCCCGGGCGTCCCCTTCACCGTCGTGATGCCGGCCGTGCCGAGCACCACCACGACCGCGCCACCGTCGTCGGTCACGCCGTCGTCCGCGCCCACGACGACCGCGCCCACGACGGCCACGACCACGGGCTGACGCGGCGCCGCCCCGTCACCAGGGGATTGGCGGGGCGGTCGAGTCGCGGACGACCAGGTCGGTGGCCAGCTCCACCCGGTCCGCCACGGGCGGGTGGCCGGCGATCAGGCCGGCCAGCATCCAGCCCGCCTGCAGGCCCATCGCGGCCAGCGGTTGGCGGACGGTGGTCAGGCCCGGGGTGCAGCGGCGGGCCGCCGGGAGGTCGTCGAAGCCGACGACGCTGAGGTCCCCGGGCACCGACAGGCCCGCGGCACGGGCGGCCTCGACCACGCCGAGGGCCTGCTCGTCGTTGGCCGCGAACACCGCCGTGGGCCGGTCGGGCAGGCGCAGCAGCTCGTCGGCCTCCCGCCGTCCGCCCTCGCGGGTGAAGTCCCCGTGCCGCACCAAAGCGGTGTCGAGGGCGATGCCGGCCCGGCCGAGGGCGAAGCGGTAGCCGTCGACGCGGGCACGGCTGCACAGCACGTCACGCGGGCCGCCGACGACGCCGATCCGCCGGTGCCCGAGCGACAGCAGGTGCTTCGCCGCCGTGATGCCGCCCGCCCGGTTGGTGGCGGCGACGCTCAGCAGGTCCGGCGTGGCCGCGTCCACCGGGTCGATGTGCACCAGCGGCACGCCCGCCCGCGCGAGCACCCGTTCCTCGGCCGCGCTGATCGGGCAGGTCACCAGCAGCACGCCCGCGCGCCGCGCCCGGACCAGGTCGGCCGCCCACGACGTGCCACGGCCGTCCGCCGAGGACAGCACCACGTCCAACCCGGAGTCGACGACGCCCCGCATCACCTCCATGGCCCACGCGCTGTTGAGGGCCGGGAAGACCAGCTCGACCAGCGGGGCGGGAGGGAGCGGCCGGTCACTCCGCGCCCGGCGCACGAGGCACGTGCGTTCGAGGATCCTCAGCGCGCTCACGGCCCCGACACTATCGGAAATCATGCGAAACACAACGAAGCTCTGAGCTGCACCGATTCACCAGGTGCGACCGACAACCGGCACTCGAAACACCGAAGTCGCGATAGGCTTTCGCAAAAGTTTCGAAAGCCGGGGAGTGCCGGCAGAATCCCCACCGTCCGAAGTCGACGGTGGGAGGCAACGCGGTGAAGTACCTGATGCTGATCTACGGCAACGAGCAGGTGTGGAACAGCGTGGACGCGGAGGAGTTCGCGAAGCTGGTCGCCGACGTGGACGCGTTCAACGCGGACCTGCGGGAGTCCGGCGAGCTGGTCGACTCGCAGGGCCTGGTGTCCCGCCCGCGGTCGGTGCGCGTGGTCGGCGACGCGCCCGTCGTCACCGACGGCCCGTACCTGGAGGCCAAGGAGTACGTCGGCTCGTACTTCGTGGTCGACGTCGACAGCGAGCAGCGGGCGATGGAGATCGCGCGGTCCTACCCGGCCCTGCGCTACAGCCGGGGCCTGGGTGGCGGTCTCGAGGTGTGGCCCCTGATGCGGCCCGGCGGCGACGACCTTTGACCGCCGTCGAGCACGTCCTGCGCACGCTGACGCCGCAGGTGCTCGGCATCCTCGTGCGCCGGCACGGCGACTTCGCGCGCTGCGAGGACGCCGTGCAGGAGGCGCTGATCAACGCCGCCGACACGTGGCCGCGCGACGGCGTCCCCGAACACCCCCTCGGCTGGCTCACCACGGTCGCCGCACGCCGCTACGTGGACCTGGTGCGTTCCGACGCCGCGCGGGAGCGCCGGGAGCAGGCGCTGTTCGACGCCGTGCCGCGCGACGAGCTGCTCGCGCCGCCGCCGGACGCCGAACCCGCGCGCGACGACCTGTTGGAGCTGCTGTTCCTGTGCTGCCACCCCGCGCTGACCGCGCCGTCCCAGATGGCGCTGACGCTGCGGGCCGTCGCCGGGCTGACCACCACCGAGATCGCCGCCGCGTTCCTGGTGCCGGACAAGACGATGGGCCAGCGGATCTCCCGCGCCAAGCAGCGGCTGCTGGAGGCGGGCGCGCGGTTCGAGCCGCCCGCCGACCGCGAACGGGCGTTGGCGGTCGTGCTGCACGTGCTCTACCTGCTGTTCAACGAGGGCTACAGCGCCAGCGGGGGTCCGCGGCTGCGCCGTCCCGACCTGACCGGGCAGGCGGTGCGGCTGACCCGTGAGCTGCACGCCCGGCTGCCCGACCACGGCGAGACGGCGGGCCTGCTGGCGTTGATGCTGCTCACCGAGGCCCGTGGCGCTGCCCGCACGGGCCCGGACGGCGTGCTGGTCCCGTTGGCCGAGCAGGACCGGTCGCGGTGGGACCGCGCGGCGATCGCCGAGGGGACCGAGCTGGTGACCCGCAGCCTGGCCGCGCACCCCGTCGGCCCGTACCAGGTTCAGGCGGCGATCGCGGCCGTGCACAGCGAGGCCGCCACGGCGGAGGACACCGACTGGCCGCAGATCCTCGCCCTGTACGACGTGCTGGAACGCCTCGCGCCCAGCTCGGTCACCGCGCTGAACCGGGCCGTCGCCCTCGGTGAGGTGCGGGGTCCGGCCGCCGCTCTGGAGGTGGTCGCGGACCTGGAGCGAGGGGTCCTGGCCGGCAACCACCGGCTGCTCGCCGTGCGGGCGCACCTGCTCGAACGGGCCGGCGACCGCACGGGCGCGAGCGAGGCGTTCCGGCAGGCCGCACGGCTGGCGGGCAACGTCCCCGAGCAGCGGTTCCTGCTCCTGCGAGCGGCCCGCTGCGCCGCCGCGGAAAATTCTTCCGCGCCGATGTAGAAGTCGCGTCGCCGGCTCCGATCCCCTCCCGAGCGACACCACCGGGCGTCGCCGGGAGGAAGGAACGCAGCCATGACCAAGGTGACCGCGCAGCTGTCGGTGTCCCTCGACGGCTTCTACGCCGGACCGCGCCACGAGGGCGACGGCGACTGGTTGGCGTCCGCGGAGGCCGCGGCGTTCTTCCGCGTCACCCGCTGGGCGATCAGCGCGATGGCGTGGCGGGAGCGGCAGGGCTTCGCGGGCGGCGAGGAGGACGTGAACTCCGACGTCATCCGGGAGAGCTTCGAGGCCGCGGGCGCGTACGTGATGGGCCGGCGCATGGCCGACGGAGGCGAGGTGCCGTGGGGCGAGGAGCCGCCGTTCCGCGCGCCGGTCTTCGTGGTGACCCACCGGCCGCGCCGGACCCTGGAGCGCAAGGGCGGCACCAGCTTCACCTACGTCACCGACGGCGTCGAGAGCGCGGTGGCGCAGGCGAAGGCCGCGGCAGGCGGCAAGGACGTCGCGGTCGCAGGCGGCGGCACGCTGGTCCGCCAGGTGTTGGCCGCCGGTCTGCTGGACGAGCTGGAGCTCCACATCGTGCCGGTCGTGCTCGGCGACGGCCTCCGGCTGCTCGACGCCGACCTCGGCCTGGGGCACGAGGAAGGCATCGAGCTGACGCCGACCCGGGTCCTGCACACCCCGGACGTCACCCACGTCCGCTACACCGTCCGGGGCCGCGCCCCGCTCGTCCTGGACGACCGGGGCCGCGGCAACTGACACGCCGGTGGGGGGGGGGCCCCCCCCCCCCCCCCCCGGGCGGGGGGCCCCCCCCCCCCGGCCGCCACGGGGCCGGGCCCCGGGGGGGGC
>NZ_JAJHUO010000004.1:378773-417424 GCF_020859565.1 Saccharothrix luteola
CCCCCGGCGCGCCGGGCCCGCCGGGGCCCGCCCCAACTCCCCGGCCGGGGGGGGGGGCCCCCCCCCCCCCCCCCCCGGGACAGGGGGCTACCCGAACGTGACGACCAGGCGGCCGTCCGAGGCGTAGGACCAGCGCAGGGCACCGGCGTAGGACGCGCACCGGGAGCCGTTCGTGCCGCTCCAGAACTGGTTGGTGCCGTCGACGTTGCCGACGGTCTTGTCGTTGGTGCCGCTGCCGCTGCGGCAGGACGTGTTGCCGCGGAACACCGAGGAACCGCCGTCGAAGCTGAAGTTGCGCTCGGCGTTGTCGATGCTGACGTTGTCGGACACGGTCATCGTGCCCAGGTTGCGGTTGTAGGTGAAGCCGTGCTTGCCGTTGTCGTAGGCGATGTTGCGGCGGATGACGTGGTTCACGCCGATGTCCTCGCCGCCGAGCTTGTAGCCGTTGCGGTCGCCGTTGCCCGCCTGGCCGCCGTTGCTCAGCGTGCCGTTCTCGTAGGCCAGGGAGTCCTCGATGGTCACCGCGCCGATCGGGCCGGTGTCGGTCTTGGTGTACAGGTCCCAGCCGTCGTCGATGTTGTTGTGCGCCACGGCGTAGCGGAACACGTTGCCGGGACCGGAGGTCAGCTTCGCGGCGAACCCGTCGGCGTCCTCGCCGTCGGAGTCGGCGTTGTCGTGCGACTCCGCGCTCAGGATCAGGTTGTTGGCCGGCCACTGGTCCTTAGGGGTGGTGGACAGCATCCGCGACAGCTGCAGGCCGGTGTCGCGGTTGAAGCGCGTGACCGTGCGCTCGAAGACGTTGTTGCTGCCGCCGATGAAGATGCCGTTGTCACCGGCCCGCTCGACCACGATGCCGCGCACGTGCCAGTAGTTGCCGTTCACGGCCAGGCCGCGGTTGGCCGGGTCCTCCGCCTGGGCGGAGAAGTTCAGCACCGGGGTCTCACCCGGGTAGGCGAACAGCTCCGTGCGGTCGGCCGACGTGCCGTTGTTGCCCTGCGGGACGGTGACGGTCTGCGTGAAGCGGTAGGTGCCGCCGCGCATCAGGATCGTGCCGCCGGGGGTGATGCGGCTGATCGCCGACGTGAGCGTCGTCGGGTCGGCCTGAGTGCCCGCCGCGCCGTCGGTGCCGTTCGGCGCCACGTACAGGGCGGAGGCCGGCGGCTGGGTCGTGGTGGTCGTGGTGGTGGTCGTCGTGGTGGTGCTCGTGGTCGTGCTGGTGGTGGTCGTCGTCGTGACCCCGGTGGCCGGGGCGAACGTCCACTGCTTGGAGACGACGCTGTCGCAGGAGTTCTGCTGCACCAGCGCGCCGACCGCGGTGGAGCTGTCCTTGACGTTCATGCACTTGCCGCCGTTGGCGTTGACCACGCGGTAGTTGCCGCCGACCGCCGTCACCGACCAGACCTGGCTGGAGCCGCCCGTGCACGCCTGCTGCTGGATCGCCTTGCCCGCGCTGGTCGACGCGTCCTGCACGCCGACGCACAGGCCCGTCGCGGCCGACGTGATCCGGAACCCGCCGCTGACCGCCGTCAACGTCCACCGCTGGGCCGCGACGTCACCGCACGCCTGCTGCCGCAGCTGCACGCCGCTCGTCGACCCGGCGGCGTCCAGGCAGTGCCCGCTGCCGGCGTTCTTCACGGTGTAGGTGCCCGCGCCGACCGCCGCTCGCGCGGACGTGGCTAGTGGCCACGCCGCGAGCGTGGCCGCCAGCGCGACCACGGCCCCCACCGCGATCAACCCGCCGCGAACGGCCCTCGGTCGTACAGCCCGCGTCGCTGCGGGCTGCTCCGATGTGCTCATGCCGACTCCACTTCCGAAACGATTCCGGCAGCCGGCGCCGACTTCTCGCGCACGCCGGAAAACGGCGATACCTCGCCGATTCACAAATATGACCGCCGGGCAGGGAAAGCTATTTCCCTTCGGATGCTAGGAGCTGCGGCACATCCGGTCAACGCCGGACATTCGCTTTTCCGTCGGGAATACGTGCTGGTCACACTCGTGAACAAATCCGACCCGGGCGGGTCATGAATGTGAACGAACGACGTTCGGTGAAACGACACTGCCCCCTGTCGACCGCGGTCGACAGGGGGCAGCGGGAACGAGCGCGGAGTCAGCGCGTCGTGCAGAGCTTTCCGTTCAGGAAGTACTTCACGGGCCGCACGTTCGGGCCCTGGTAGCTGCCGACGAACCCGGCGGTGGTCGACGCGCCCGGCGCCAGCGGCGCGGTGTTGGCCACGGACACCTGGTAGCCGGTCTGGGCCCAGGTGGCGTTCCAGCCGCTGGAGACCTGCTGCCACGTGGTGGGCCAGGTGTAGGTCAGCGTCCAGCCGTTCACCGGCGTGGCGCCGGTGTTGGCGATCTCCAGGTCGGCCACGAAACCGTTGCCCCAGTTGGTGACCTCCTTGTAGGTCACCGCGCACGTCGACGTGGCCGGTGTGCCCGTGGTGAAGGTCAGCGGCGGCGAGGACCACGACACCCTGCCCGCGTTGTCGCGCGCGACGAGGTTGACCGTGTACTTCGTCCCGGGCGTGAGGTTGGCCGCGGTGAAGGTGGCGCCGGTCGTCTCGCCCCACTGCTCGGTGTTCGCGCCGTCGACCCGGTGCACCTCGTACTTCACGCCGGCGGGCGGCGCGGGCCAGGACAGCGCGGCGGTGCGGTCGGTGACCGAGTCCACCGCCGGCCGGGCGGGCGCGGCCGGGCCGGTCGCGGAGCCGCTCGGCTTGAGCACGAGGGTGGTGATCGAGTACGGCGGCAGCGTCGCCGAGGACGACGAGCCGGTCGTGGTCGTGATGCCGGTGTCGCCGTTGCCGAACGTCAGCACGGTCGCGTCGGCGGCGGCCGAGTAGCCCGCGAACCGCAGGTCGACGGTCTTCGCGGCGTCCGGGTCCTGGTTGACGAGCATGACCGCGAGGCCGCCGTCGGGCCGCCGGGCCGCGTGGCTGCGCACCAGCGGGTCGGTGGAGGCGGCCGTGACGAGCTGGTCGCCGGGGCGGGCGAAGCGGGACACCATCGAGATCGCGTGGTACGGCGCGAACGGCGTGTTCAGCGCGGGCTGGCACACCGTGCCGTCGGCGGTGCAGCCGCCGCTGGAGAGCAGGCCGTAGTCGTCGTAGTCGGGGTGGCCCGCGATCTCGCGGACCTGGCCGATGCCGTTGTGGACGTTCCACCAGTCCACGTTGAACACGCCGTGGCCGATCATGGTCGCGTAGGCGTCGGCGGCGAACAGCGCGCCCGGCTGGGTGTTGCGGCCGTAGGAGGTGTTCACCTCGGTCAGCGCGATGCCGAGGTCCTTGCCCGCCAGGCGGCGCGACTGCTCGCGCACCAGGGCGATCTGGTCGCCCACCCGGTCGGTCTTGGCCAGCACCTGCGCCGCGGTGTCACCGCTCGGGTACCAGTGGATGATGCCGAAGTCGACCACGGGGCCGGCGATCGACAGCACGGTCTCGTTCCACGACGCGGAGTCGCCCGCCGCCGTGATGGCGTCCGGCCACTCGCCCGGCGTGGTCAGCACCGCGCCGATCTTGATGGTCGGGTCGACCGCCTTCATGGCCGTGGCGTAGTCGCGCACGAGGCTGGCGTAGTAGGTCGGGCTCTTGTCCGGGTGGTGGTCGGCCTCCCAGCCCGAGCCGTAGTGGCCGTTGCCGTAGTTCTCGTTGCCGATCTCCCAGTACTTCACGCCGTAGCGCTTCTCGACGTTGGCGTAGCGGACCCACGCCGCCGCTTCCTCGGCCGTGCCGGTGCCGTAGTTGGCGGTGACGATCGCCTGACCGCCAGCCCTCCGCACGCCGCCCATGAACGTGTCGAAGTCGGTGTTGGGCGCCACGTACCCGCCGGGCGCCGTGTGGTCGGCCCAGTGGTAGATGTCCGAGTAGGACCCGCCCGGGTAGCGCATCGCCTTGACGCCCGCGTCCTTGAGCAGGTCGGCGACGGCGTCGCTGCCGAGCTGGGCGTCCCAGATGGCGTGGTTCACCCCGGTCGCGGCCTCGTGCACCACCTCCAACCCGGCCCTGGTGTTGACCGTGACGGTGGCGGCGGAGTCGGCCTGCGCCGGCGCGCCGGTGGTCAGCACGACCTGGGCGGCCACGAGGGCGGCGAGTGCGGGTAGCACGACGGGACGCGGTCTCATAGGGAATTCCTCATCGACGGTGATGATCTGGGAGCGCTCCCAAACTGTGCGGTGCGCCCTGGGCCTTGTCAATGACCAGGATCGAAGCGCTTCGCCACATCGACCGATCGGTGGACCCGGGACCGACCCGGGTGGACCCGCGCCGTCCGTCGAACCGACGATTCGACGACGGCCCGCGCGCACGACGCTGGAGCCATGACGAAACCAAGGATCGCGGTGGGGCCGGTCGCCGCCGGGGAACGGTCGCTCGCGCCGGACTTGGCCCGCGGGGTGATGCTCGCCCTCATCGCGCTGGCGAACTCGGTGGTGTACCTCTACGGCCGGCCCTACGGCGTCCGGCAGCACATCGTCGAGGACGGCTTGCTCGACCGGGTGATCAGCGTGCTGGACGTGACCCTGGTCGACGGGCGCGCCTACCCGATGTTCGCCGCGCTCTTCGCCTACGGCGTCGTGCACGTGCACCAGCGGCAGCGGACCGCCGGCGTGGACGACCGGGAGACCAAGCGGCTCCTGCGGCGGCGGAGCCGGTGGCTGGTCGTGTTCGGCGCGGTGCACGTGGTGCTGCTGTTCCCCGGCGACATCCTGGCGACGTACGGGATCCTGGGTTTCCTGCTGGTGACCTGGCAGCGGACGGCGGACCGCAAGCTGCTTACCGCCGCCGGCCTGTGGCTGCTCGTCGTGGCGCTGGTGCAGGGCGCCTCCGCCATGCTCCCGCCGAACGGCGGCGCGCGTTCCTACTTCCTCTCCTTCGAGACGGCGGACCCGCTGGCGGCGCTCGCCCTGCGGCCGGCGGAGTGGATGCTGACGCCGTTCGGCATCACCGGCGTGGGCAGCGCCATCCTGGTCGGCACGTGGGCGGGCAGGCGCCGGGTGCTCACCGAACCGGCCGCGCACCGGACCCTGCTGCTCCGCACCGCCGTGATCGGGCTGACGGTGGCCGCGGCGGGCGGGTTGCCGATCGGCCTGGCGGTGGGCGGCGTGTGGGAGCCGACGTCGGGGCTCGCGCTGTGGGGCGTCTCGGCGTTGCACGCGGTGACCGGGGTCGCCGGGGGTCTCGGGTACGCGGCGCTCATCGGTCTGGTCGCGATCCGCGTCGGCGAACGGCGGGGACCGGTCGTGCGGGCGCTCGCCGCGACCGGCCAGTACTCGCTCAGCTGCTACCTGTTCCAGTCGGTGGTGTTCGTGGCGCTGCTGATGCCGTACACCCTGGGGCTGGGCGCGAAGCTCGGCACCGCCGGGATCGCCGCGGTCGCGCTCGGCACGTGGCTGGTTTCCGTGCTGCTGGCCGACCTGCTGCGCCGCACGGGCCGGCGCGGTCCAGCGGAGGCGCTGTTGCGTCGCCTGACTTATCGCCGGCCAACGGAGAAGATGGCGGTGTGACGTCGGTGGAGGAACAGCTGGGCCTGCTGCGGGAACACCGGTGGAACCAGGCGTGGGCGCTGGCGCCGTTGGGCCTGCTGCTCCTGGCCTGCGCGGTGTCCGTGGCCACCGGCCCGCGGGACTGGTCGGAGCAGGCCGCCACCCTCGGCGTCGCCGTCGCCCTCGCGGTGTGGCACACCTGGTTCGTGGTGCTGCACCCCCAGTGGTGGGACCGCTGGGTGTGGCCGATGGTCGGGTACTTCGTCGGCCTGCTCGCGTTCACCTCCGCGTTGGTGCTGCGCGACGAGGCCTTCCAGCTGTTCGTCCCCATGTGCTACGTGCTCGCGTTCCTCGCGCTGCCGGGGTGGCCCGCGTACGTCGGCGTGGTCGCGGCCAACGTCCCGTGGCTCGTGGTCCCCGGCACGGACCCGTCCCGGCTGCTGCTCAACCTCACCTTGAGCACGGCGCTGGCCGTGCTGGTCGGCGCCATGATCAGGGCGATGGAACGGGAGGCGATCCGCCGCCGGGAGACCAACGCCGAACTGGTCGCCGTGGCCGCGGAGAACGCCCGGCTGCACGGTCTCCTGGTCGAGCAGGCCAGGGCCGCCGGTGTCGCCGGTGAACGCGCGCGGCTCGCCCGGGAGATCCACGACACCGTCGCCCAGGGGCTGACCGGGATCGTCACGCAGTTGGAGGCGATCGACGAGCGCGCCGTCCCACCCGGCCGGGTGCGCTCGCGGCTGGAGATCGCGGGCGGGCTGGCGCGCACCAGCCTGGTGGAGGTCCGGCGGTCGATCGAGGCGCTGCGGCCCGGACCTCTCGAAGACGCACGCCTGGGCGACGCGGTGCGGCAGGCCGTGACGACGTGGCGGGAGCAGTACGGCGTGCCCGCCACGGTCACCGTGACCGGGACGCCCCAGCCGCTGCACTCGGAGGTCGAGGTGACCGTCCTGCGCGCCGCCCAGGAGGCCCTGTCCAACGTGGGCCGACACGCCTCGGCGGGACGCGTGGACGTCACACTCTCCTACATGGAGGACGTGGTGGTGTTGGACGTGCGCGACGACGGGACCGGGTTCACGCCGGGGCACGGCGGCGGCTTCGGGCTCACCGCGCTGCGGGAGCGGGTGCGCGCGTTGGCCGGCGGCGTCGACATCGAGTCCGCGCCGGGCGGCGGCACGGCGGTCAGCGTCACCGTTCCGGCGATCGGGGTGCACCGGTGACGCCGCTGCGGCTGGTGGTCGTCGACGACCACCCGGTGGTGCGGGACGGGCTGCGCGGGATGCTCGGCACGCAGCCGGACCTGGAGGTCGTCGGCGAGGCCGCCTCCGGAGCCGAGGCGCTGACCGTGGTGGCCGCGGCCCAGCCGGACGTCGTGCTGACCGACCTGCGGCTGCCCGGTCCCAGCGGCGGCGCGCTGATCCGGATGCTGCTGGACCGCGTGCCGAGCACCCGGGTCCTGGTGCTCACCACCCACGACACCGACTCCGACGTGCTGCCGGCCGTCGAGGCGGGCGCGATCGGCTACCTGCTCAAGGACGCGCCGCGCGAGGAGCTGTTCCGCGCCGTCCGCGCCGCCGCGCGCGGCGAGACCGTGCTGGCGCCGTCCGTCGCCGCCCTCCTGCTCACCCGGATCCGCCCGGCGCGCCCGCTGACCGAGGCACGGCTGAGCGCCCGCGAACGCGAGGTGCTCGCGCTCGTGGCCGAGGGGAAGACCAACCGCGAGGCCGCCGCCCGCCTCTACATCAGCGAGGCCACGGTGAAGACCCACCTGCTCCACATCTACGCCAAGCTGGAGGTCACCGACCGCGCCTCGGCGGTGGCCGCCGCGTACCGGCGGGGCGTCCTGGACGGGTGAGCTACGCCTCGTCGTCGAACCGCGCGCGTGCGCGTTCGACGTCGGCCATGTTGACCGTCGTCCAGCGCAGCAAGGCGTCGATGAGGTCCTGCAGCGTCGTCCCGAGCGGCGTGATGCGGTACTCGACGGCGATCGGCCGCGAGCTGACGACGACCCGCTCGACCATCCCGTTGCGCTCCAAGCGCCGCAGCGTCGCCGTGAGCGACTTCTGCGTCACGACCGGGATCGCCCGGCGCAGCTCGTTGAAGCGCGAGGGACGCCCGCACAGCTGGTCGAGCACCTGCAACGACCACTTGTCGAGCACCTGGTCGAGCAGCTCGCGGTGCGGCGCGGCGATCTGGGGGCCGCCGGACGTCGGCGGGGCGGTTTCCTGCATGACACCTAGTCTCGTTGAAGTTCCCTTCGTGTACCAGGTAGACCTTGGATACCACCGACTACCAGCGTGAAGGACTTCCCGTGACCGTGCGGTTGCTCAGCCCCGAGGGCATGTTCCAGCCCGTCCCCTACCACCACGTCTCGATCGGCACGGGCGCCCGCCACGTGCACGTCGCCGGCCAGATCGCGCGCGACGCCGAGGGGAACCCGGTCGCGACCGGCGACCTCACCGGCCAGGTCGCGCAGTCCCTGCGCAACACCGCGCGCGGCCTGGCCGGCGCCGGCGCGGACTTCTCCGACGTCGTGCGGCTCAGGTTCTTCGTCACGCGCTGGAGCCCGGAGAAGATGGACGACTTCATGGCGGGCCTCGACCAGGTCGCCGACGAGCTGGGGATCCCCCGGCCGCTCCCGCCGGTGTCGCTCATCGGCGTCGACTACCTGTTCGAGCCGGACGTGCTCGTCGAGGTCGAGGCGTTCGCGGTCCTCGACTGACCCCGGGACCGTCCACAAGGGACGTCGATCGCCGAGCCGTCACCAGGCCCCCGGCGGGCCGCTGCGACCAAGTCTCCACGGCGTGATCACGAGGTCGTCGCCGAGCAGTTCCGCGCGTCAGGGCTCGGACAGTCCGACGAGCGGGCCGGCGCCGCGGAAGAGTTCGTCGCGGAGCTCGTCGTCTGGTGCGTCGTGGAACTGGCCGATGGGGTCGGTGGCGGCGGCGAACGCCTGTGCCGCGCGTAGCCGTTGCCGCCAGTCGGCGTCCGGGCCGGCGAGCAGCGCGATCGCCCGGTCGACGGTAGTGACGACCTTGGCGACGACCTGGGTCGAGTCGTCGGTGTAGACGGACGCGTCCCGCAACAGCAGTCGCATGACGTCGCGGTGGTCGACCATCACGTCGATGCAGCCGCGCAGGACCCGGCGCCGGGTCTCGGCGGGATCCGGTTCGGCCGCGGCGGCGTCGACGACGGCGGCCAGTTCGGTGATCGGCGCGCTGATCAGGCTGTCCAGGATCTCCGCCTTGCTGGCGAAGTGGTGGTAGAGCGACGGCTTGGCGATCCTGAGCCGTTCGGCGATCTCTCGCATCGTGGCCGCACGATAGGTGTGCGTGGCGAACAGCTCGCACGCCGCCGCCAGGATCTTCTCGCGGGTGTTCCCCGTGTCCTGCCTGCTCACGGTGCCACCTTAGCCCACTTGCCTACCTTCCGGTCGGTCGACTAGCCTACCGACCGGAAGGTAGGGCAACGAAGGGTGCGGCATGACTATCGACGGTTCGACGGCACCGGGCTTCGATGCGGTGCGTGAGGCGTTCGAGCGGAACTTCGTCGACCGGGGGGAAGTCGGCGCGTCGGTCGCGGTGTGGCACCGAGGCCGACCGGTCGTCGACCTGTGGGGCGGGCTCGCCGACCCGGACTCCGCGCAGCCGTGGCGGCACGACACGGTCACCGCCATCGCGTCCACGACCAAGGCGATGGTGGCGATCAGCGTGCTGACCCTGGTCCAGCGCGGCGAACTGGACCTGGACCGCCCGGTCGCGGACTACTGGCCGGCGTTCACCGCCGAGGGCAAGGCCGGGATCACGCTGCGGATGGTGCTCGCGCACCGGTCCGGGGTGGTGTCGTTGGAGCACAGCCCGGTGACCTACGACGGACTGGTCCGGGGAGCCCCGGTGTTCGACGCGATCGCGTCCGCTCGTCCGCAGTGGACGCCCGGTCGCGCGCACGGCTACCACGGGGTGACGTTCGGGCACCTGCTGAGCGCGGTGATCAGGCAGGTCACCGGCCAGACCGTCGGGTCGTACTTCGCCACCGCGATCGCGGCACCGCTCGGGCTGGACTGCTTCATCGGCCTACCGGGGAGCGAACTGCACCGGCTGGCCGAGCTGGTGCTGCCGGGCAGCGCCGCGGAAGTCGAGCTCGGCAGCCAGGTGCCGGAACTCCAGCCGCTGTACGAAGCGCTCGCCGATCCCGCGTCCCTGACCTACCGGGCGCTGTACGGCAGCATGCACATCGGTTGGGAGGAAGCGACCGATCCGAAGTTCTCCCAGGTCGAAGCGCCGTCCACGGACGGGACCGCGTCCGCCGCCGGCCTGGCGAAGCTCTTCGCGGCGAGCATCGGCGAGGTGGACGGCACCCGTCTGCTCGGCCCGGAACTCGCCGAGCAGGCGGCGCGGGTCCACTCCAGTGGCCGGGACGAGGTGCTGGGTATCCGCACGGACTGGGGCCTGGGGTTCATGCTGCCCGGTGGCCCGTTCGTCCCCGGCGGACTGCCCGCAGGCAGTTTCGGGCACGGTGGGGCGACCGGGTCCTACGCGTTCGCCGACCCCGGCAACGACATCGCGTTCGCCTACACCCCCAACCGGGGATCCGAACTGCTGGAAGGCAACGACCTTCGGGTGAACGGCCTGGTGAACGCCGTCTACCGGAGCTTGCGCGGATGAGCACGGCCACCACCCACCACGGCGTCGTGCCACCGGTGCGGGACGGCACCACCCGCGCACCGACGTCCGGCTTCCCCGTGGCACCGTCCCGTAGCCCGTCCTCCGCGCCCTACGGACACTCGTTCTTCAACTCCGACTCACCGCGTCCGGGGTAGGCTTCGCGCTACAACTCCCCGTCCTTCGCCAACGCCTGCCGAACCGCCGAGGGTGGCCCGGTTTACAGGCGCGGCTGGCAACTCGGCTGACACCGCCGGTCCAGGGGCGAGACCCAGTGTCGACCGGTAGCTGTCGGACGACGCCCACTCATTCGACGAAGCTGCGGATTCCCTGAACCGCGGCCCGCAACAAGGACGCGGAACCGCTCCCGTCCGCGTACACAGTACGCACATTCCTGCCTGAGTTTTCAGTGATGAATCCTGTGGCAGCGTGCTTGGCGCAGCGCGTCGCCAGCACGATCACGTCCGCGTTGCGCGCCTTCTGCTTAAGAGAATCGGTACCGACCTTGTCATGGGAAGTTACTACCTTGATGTTGGCTGACTGCTTGTGCAGTTGGTCAGCGCTCCTGGCCAGTACTGCCTCGTCGAGGGAGTAGAGCAACACCGACAGGGGTGGCACGTCGGCGAGGGTGAACTCGGCGTCGTCCTCCGGGGCGTCGAGCCACTCCAGCGGCACAGCCAATTCGTCGCACAGCTGCTTTGCAAGCAGCGCGTCCTCCCGGGCGAGCCTGCGCTGGCCGCGGTGCAGGGGTTCCAGGAGGGCAATGGCGGTGTCGGTCCGGGCACTCTCATCCGGGCAGGCCGCGACGACCAGGCGGTCGGCGAAGTCCAGGACGACGTCACTGGTCTGCACGCCTGCCCACTGCGACGCCGACGCCCGCAGCCCGTCTAGCAAGTCAGCGTACCGAGAGCGGCTGGGTGCCGATCGGAGGAAAATCTCGGTCAATGCGTAGAGCGACAGCAGATCACTGCGGCTCAAGCGGTCGAGCGTGAGCGCGGCGCCGATCAGTTCCGTCGAGATCGCCGGCGCGACGCCGTCGTCACCGACCGCTTCGATGAAGACGCTGACCACCTGCCAGACTTCCAGCCACTCGTGGTCCCTCAGCGTCACCAACAGGTCCCTCACACGTGCGTCCTCCTGTGCGAGCGGTGGCCACGAACCCCAACTTCCGTCGCTGATCACCTTCGGCACGCGAGGGTCGCGTTGGACGGCTGCCGTGATGAAGTCCACCCACCCGGTCAACTGATGATCGTCCGTTGCCGTGTGGACGACGCCTGGCCCCTGCTCACTTGTGGCGGGTGACACCGCCACACCGACCAACCTCTCGATGTGCCGCCACAGCACGCCGGGCAACTCCTCGTCGGACCACGAACCGCGAGAGGCCAGGGCGGTCACCAGCATGTCGTGGTCGTCCCGGCCGATCGCGGCCACAAGCAGGACTGCGGCGGCCTGGCCGCCGTGGAGGCTTACCGGGTCGTGCACCGGCAGGGGCAACGCCGGTTCGAGGTCTCGCAGGTTCTCCCAAGCCGCCGTGACGTCGCCACGAGCCAGTGGTTCCGCCAGAACGGTCTGGTAGACGGCGTTGAGGACCGCTTCTCGAACGCGCACGGGCGGATCTTGCAGGAGCACTCCGGACAGTTCGGGAAGTGCCAGCAGTTCACCGCTGAGCCCAAGTCGGTCAAGGCGCTTGATCCGCAGGTGTGCCAGGTTGCTGGCGGTCAGGCCGCCCTTCGCCGAGATCTGGGAGAAGATCTGCGCGGACGTCGCCTCGCCGCCCGCAGCCAGCGCCGCGTCGAACTCCCCGAGCAAGCGCCCGAGCGGCTTGTCCAACTGCCAGTGACGCCTCGGCCGCCGCGACACCGTCGACTGCATCCGCTGGAGTGCGTTGCGCAGGTTGCGGCGATGCTGGGGGTTCGTGCCTGCGGTGAGGACGTAGGTGTCGACGGCTGGGCCGTAGTGCTCGATGATCGCCGCCTCGACGGGATCGGCTGGATCCAAGGTGACCGGGACCAGTTCCGCGGTCTTGCAGTACGTCGGCCCTGCGAACGCGTTGATCAGATCCGAGACATGAGGGGCGAGCACCCTGTTGTCCGCGATCACGTACATCGTGGCCTCCTGGCTGCTGGCCACGAAACGCGGCAGCACGATCGGAGTGCCGTCGTCAAGCCGCGCGAACCGCTTGAAACTCTCGGTCGTCTCGGGATAGGCGTCAGCATCGTTGCCCGGACCGAAGAATGCCTGGAGGAACGCCTCGATGTCGCGGTGCGGGGCCGTGGCGACGTCCGACGGAGCACTCACCGGCCCTCACCCCACCTGGCGGCGAAGTCCAACCGCGCCTGAGCGACCTCCGCATCGTCCACGACGTAGCGGACGGACTCCTCGTTGGTGCCGATCCCACTGGCGGTGAAGTTCATCGAGCCGCTGATCATCCAGTCGCGTCCGCACACGGTCTTCTCGTGTTCGACGGGGTCGAAGACGACCGTCAGGTCGGCGGCGGTGCCCACGATGGTCCTCACCTGGTCGACGAACAGTTGGTTGTGCGGCGTCGGTCGCGTCACGACGCGCACCCGGCTCCCAGCGCGGGCAATCCGGGCCAGGACGTCCGCAAGCCGGTACCGGCTGACCTGCTCGTCTCCCAATACGGCGGAGAACGCGCCGAGGGTGTTGTCGAGCACGTCGACGTTGCTGATCCAAGCCGAGACGACCCAGAGCACGGGTCCGGGTGAGACCAGCTCGGACAGCAGGGCGTCCGCCAGGATCGTGTCGGCGCTCAACCGCAACCTCGGTCCTGTCCGCACCGTTCTTTCAAATCCGCTCATCGACCACTCTCGCGCAATTCCACCCGGACGCGGAACTCCCTGCCGTGCCGGACCGTCTCGGTGATCGTCCCGTACACCCTGAGGACGTCGGCGTCGACCGGTAGGGCGGGGATCATCGCCATCGCTCGGCCGAGGGTGCGCCGGTCTTCCGTCGAACAGGCGAGCCACACCGCCCCGGCCTCTGGCAGTTCGACACGGTAGCGCTGCTGCCAGTCGGGCGAATCAAGCGGGATCAGCGGGAGGTGCTCGTCGTGCGCCGCGGCGATGAGGAGCCGGTCGTGCATCACGGGGGTGTCGAACGGGATGTAAGGCTGGTAATTCTCCAGGTGTTGATTGCGGATCTGGGCACCGCGCGGCCAGAGGATGCCGAAGACCTGGTCGGCGTTGAGCCGATCTCCCCCCGAGCCGAGTTCCAGGCGTCCGGAGCCCACGGCGTAGGCGAGGACCCGAGCGTCGATCTCTATACCAAGTCGCTCTTCCAAAGTCGACCAGGCCGAGATCAGGTCGGCTGCCGTGCGGTCAGTCTGCGGAGAACTGCCGGGCCGTAGCAGCCGGATTGACAGGGCGGCGACGGACGCCCGCGTGACCGCACCGTCCAGGTCTTCCCAGGCGTTGCGCAGGTCGCGCAGCGCTCTTTCGCTGTCGTGGGCGGACTTCGCCGCGCGCATGTCCGCCATCGCTCGCGCCGCTGCGCTTCCGGTGTCGGCGGTCACGTGCTCGATCAGGCGAGTGAGCGCCGCGTCGGTGTTCTCGAACTCGCCCGGTCGCAGCATGCCCGACACCATCGACCAGAACCCTCCCGGGTCCTTGGTGTAGGACTCGGCCAAGCGCTCGATGACGCCGATACCGCCAACACCTGTCTCGGTCAGCCACACCGTCGCACCGGTGTTCTCGTCCGACCCGGGTACGACGTCCACGACCAGGTCCTGTTCGGCCGCGTCGCGGCAGGTCCGGAACGCGGCACCGAGGATCGCCGAGGCCACGGTGTCCAAGTAGGCGCGACGGGCCAGGTGGAGGGTACGGACATCCACGTCATCGACGAACAACAGTTCACCCGCCTGGTTGAGCGCGTCGACCACAGCCGGGTTCCTGCTCAGCTCGGTGAGGTCGTTGAGCAGGCGATCGGTCACCTGCGGCTGTCCGCTCGCGGTCAACGCGTCGTTCCGGTAGAGCACCGCCAGGACCTCTGAAAGGGCATCCCGCCAGGACCCGTCGCGCAATCGGTTCCACAACTCACGCGGAGTGGCCCCAGAGCCGACCCCCGCCAGCGAGTAGGTGGTGAAGTACACGAGCGCCAGCCACGTGCGTTGGAAGTGATTGGTCGAGTCGAAGAGCTCGGAGTTCTCCGTCACCGCCCGTTGGAAGGCGAGTGAGCGCCACTGCGGCGAGCGGAGGTGTCGGAGGACGGTGGCGTCCGTGGTGTTCAGCGGCGCGACTTCGACGCGCATGCCGTCGACGTCGAGTTCGAAGCCGAGTGCACCGCGCATCCCGTCGTGGGTATAGGTGACATCCCTGCGCTCCGTGCCGGACACCGTGCTGACGTCGCACTGTGCACCTGGTGTCCATCTCCGCATTAGGACCGGGTTACCGGCAGCGTGCGTGGCGAAGCCGACCGACCGGATGCGGTCGCCCCAGGGCGAGGACTTCGGCGTGTCGGCCGCAAGGAGGCCGTGAGGTGAGAGCACCACCTGCGACATCCAGCGCGGGTAGCCCTGTGAGTTGTCCTTGACCTCGGGAGGCGGTTCACTCAGCTTGATCGTCGTCGGTCGCAGCACGCGGTACGAGTCAGCGGTGTTCCCCCACGGCTGCCACTGGCCGACGACTGGCGCATCCGGGGCGATCGCGTCCAGGTCGAGGGTCGATTCTCTCTGAGCGGGCAGCGGGACCCACGTGCGGTGATCGTCTTGCTGGTAGCCGTACCGCATGCTGACCCGACCGGGCACCGCCTCTCGCAGGGCCTTGCCGATGGGCAGGTACTCGGCCCGCTCACTGGAGAACGGGAGATCCAGGACCACCTCGGGGAGGTTGAGCGGCTCGAACAGCGCCTTGGTGACGAACTCGGGGAGGAAGCTTCCCGGCACCTTGCCGGGATCCGCGCGCATCGACTTCCACTTGCTCTCCAGCCTGCGGAGGACGGTGGGCACGACCGAGAGCAGCAACGACCGAGGCTGCTCCCACAGCAGCGCCTGGACAGAGTCGTCGTCGAGTTGGAGAGCCCTGCCGAGGTGCTGTGCCAGGGCAGCTTGACTACTGTCCTCCGTCAACAGCGCCGTCAGTCGCTCCACCAACCAGGACCACTGTGCCGCGTTGTCCTCCGCATCCTCGCGCGATCGCGGCGCCTGGAGGGTCCGACGCAGGTCCGACCACGGGAATCGCTCGCGGTAGGAGCGGGCGATCCAGTCGAACATCGACTGCGCCGCCTGGATCTTCTGCACGTGCCGATTCGTGACGGGGAGACCGCGTGCCGAGATCTCCGGGTCGAAGAGCGTGTCGTACCCCTGGTACATGAGCCGGTCCCGCCCGTACTCGGACAGCACCACCACGGTGATCGGCCGAGTCCCGCGACGCCTGCCCGCCCGGCCGCGTCGCTGCACGAATGAGGCCGCGTCGTGCGGCGCCTTGTGCTGCAGCACCAGACCGACCCGCGGGTCGTTGAACCCGACTTCGAGGGCGGCGGTCGCGACGATGAGCGAAGCCCGGGAGTCGACGCCGGTGTCCTGCGAAGTCGTGCGGGCGATGGACAGCGGCCTTGTGGCCCCCGGCTCGCGCCCGAGAACGTGTCCGATCCGCTCGACCAGGTCCCATGACTGCCCGTCGGCGTAGCGTGCCTCCGGCTGCGCGTAGTCCGACGCCCGCAGACCTGCCAGAACCGCCTTTCGCCCTGAAGCACCAGACCGGCGCTGTCCGCCTTCGGCATCGCGGAGGTCGTTGAAGAAGCGGTTGGAGACATCCAGGTCGTCTGTGAACAGGAAGCCCGTCGAGCCGAACGGGGAATCCTGTCCGTCGTCGGCTTGCAGAACGCGGCCGAACAGCATCGCGGTCTGGATGGAGGTGGACAGCACGCTGGCCCCGGACACGGGGTCGCTGCGCACGGCGATCGCGTACTCCCGTCCCTCTTGCTCCATGTCCGCGGACAGCGGCTCGATGTGCGTGACGCTGTCGATCGGTAGCCCGACCAACTTGGCGAAGAACGTCCCAGCATCGTGCAGGGTCGCGCTCAACCCGACAAAAGTCATGGTCCTGCCGACCGCGTGCCGCCACCGGCGCAGCAGTAGACCCGTTTGTGCGCCATGCGTCCCCGAGTAGGTGTGGACCTCGTCGAGGAGCACCAGCGCCGGTCCTCGTCCGGTCCACCCCAGAAGCCGACCGAGACCGGGGTCCGTGCTCGTCCGATTGAGCATTTCGGTCGTGGTGAACAGCAAATCCGGCGGGTTGGCCAGCAAAGACTTGCGGGTGAGCGTCAAGCGACCGTCTTCGATCCTGTGCCCGCACGTGGTGCAGACGAGCAGTTCGACACCCTGCGCGCGGTCGCGGTCGGCCCACTTGAGCTTGCCCCGCTCGCACACCGGGCAGGACAGGAAGGGGCAGATCAGACCGTCGCGCTGTTTCTCCCAGTTCTTGTACCAGGTGTCCTTGTACTGTTCCAACTGTCCCACCGACTGCGGGGTATCGCCGTACAGCACGCCGACGCGGAGCGGACGACGCCCTGGTGGGACGCCGTTCCGCTCGACCTTCCCTACGCTCTGGAGGGCGTCCCGCAACTGGTCGCGGAGCAGTTCCGTTCGGGGGTACAGCGCAAGCGTGTGCACCCCGGTGCCGCCCCTCGCCGCCCACTGGCGGATCGCCGTGAAGGCAGGGAGGTAGAACGCCAGGGTCTTGCCGCTTCCGGTACCCGCGCCGACCACGACGCCGCGATGCTTCTGGGCCCGTAGCGAGGAGAGCACAGCCATGGTGGCATCGATCTGGAACCGGGCGAGGTCCCGGTCGCCGACCTGAGCCGAGACCGTCGCGTGCGCGAGCGCGTCCCACCCCGGCATCCGCGCGAACTCCGCCAACGCCGAGGCAAGGGGGATGTTCCGCTTCGGGTACCGGCGATCGGCCACGTGTAAGCGGTAGTCGGCTACCAACGGCTTGTACCGCTGCCACCAGGGGTCTCTCTCGAAGTCCGTGTCCCTTGCGGGGAAGATTTGGCGCAGTTGCGCCAACAACCGCAGGGCCTCGGCCATGCGCGTCCGGTAGGTCGGCGGGTTGCTCCTCGGGATGGGGAACAGCAGACCGGCGTTGATCAACGCCTGCACGACCTGCGAGCTGGTGAGGTCGTGCGGGGCGTCCGGGTGTCGAGCCAAGGCGGTCTCAACCGTGTCGAGCACTTCTTCCTTGGACAACGCCCCGCTGGTGACACCCCAGGAGAGGAGGGAGAGTTCGAGGTCTTCCAGGCCGTTGAGCAGTTCTCCGACGAACGTGCCGCCGGGATCGAGCGTCACCCCTGCTTCCTCCTGATCTCGATCTCGCCATCCATGCCGTGCTCTCGGAGCAGGGCGATGTCAGCGTCCGTTATATCGCGAAGGGTGATCGTCTGGTTGTCGAATCGCGCCAGGAGCGCCAGCAACTCGTCCGACGCATCGGCTGCGGCAGCCAGTTCCTCCAGCACATCGGCGTGCTTTGTGCCAAACTCCACGACGTCTGTCAACGTTGTTTTGGGTTTCCTGCGCAGTCGACCCAGTTCATCGACCATAGTCCGGACCGCTCGTTGGTGTGCGGGATCCAGCCCGGCGATCCGATTCACGGGGATGCCGGCGAACGCCGCGGCCGTCCAGGAGCGCCACACCTCCTGGCTCCGCTCCGCCAACCCCGTCACGGAAGCGGACACCTTCTTCCGCGCGGTGTCGACAACCCGGTCCTTCGGCAGGCCAGCGGACGCCTGCCGCTGCAACTCGGACATCCCGCCGTGGATGTCACCGAGGGGTACCTCCGTCCCGGAGTACCTGGTCAGCGCCTGCGCGAGCCGAACCGCGGAAGCGAGGTCGGCCAGGGCGGATTCGAGTTCGCGCACGCGTTGGGCTGTGCTCTTGGCGGCCTGCTCCACACTGGCGTCCGCATCGAGGCGACGCACTTGGCCCTGCATCTCGAGCGCCCTGTCGAGGACGGATCTGTTGGTGGCCATCTCAGGCATCCTCCGTGCCGATCGCGGACCAGGTTGTCAGTGCACCCTGCACGGCACGCACTGCGGCGTCCCCTGCCGTCGAGATCCGGTTCTTCGCTTCCGGAAGCTTGACCGACAGCCAGCGGTCCGCCGCTGTCAGGAACTCGAGGATGACCCCCAAGGACGGGCCGCGGTCCACCGCAGCCACCCTGAGAGCCGAGGCGTACCGCTTGTCATCGGTCATGGTGGCGTCCTCCAAGCGAACAAGGTCGTTCGCGAGCACACCTACCGCGCGCCAATCCACTTCCTGCGCCTTTCTGATCAAGTCACGCAGGCGTGAGTCCTCCTCGCGACTCGTGGGACCAAGTCCCACCCGGGGCGCTTCGTCCAGCGCGACCCGGACCGCCTCCACGGTCTCCGGTCCGCTCGTCCGCTCCGGCAGGAAATCCCGGATTCGTTCGAGCATCGAGCGCAGGGCCGCGATCTGCGCAGTCACCCAAGCGTCGAGGTTGGAGAACCCGGTAACGCCCTGGAGCCAGTTCGGAGTCGTCTCCGGCCGCCACTGCCACTCCGAGACGGCCCGCTTGAGGAGGGGCAGCGCCCGGGCGGCGTCGATCATGCGGATCTCGCCGGTGCCCTGGGCGACTCCCAGGTTGCCGCGCAGAACCTGGACCATCTCGGGCCGTCCAGCTCGGTGCCGCTCCAATGACTCGTTCCACACAGCAGTCCGTGAATCGGAGTCAGTGCGGGTCCACTCGCGCCCTTCGTCGAAGACAACCGCAAGCAGGTCTGGTTCCCTCATGCCTGGCCACGCGCGGCCGGCGAGCACACCACCCAGCAGGGTGGCCCGCATGCCGGTGACCAGGTGGTCGTCGGAGATGTTGCCGTACCTCTGCACTGCGGCCGCAAAGTGCGATCCACCGGATTCGGCGATGGATGCCAGCCTCCGGAGGTCGACCGCGCGGGTGCGGCCAGCGTTCTGCAATCGCACCAGTCCCTGGAAGAACTGGCTCGTCACGGCTTTGCGCTCGAATCGGATCGGCGCGGACTCGCCGATCTTCTCGCCGTAGGCGTCCTCGATCGAGACCGTTCTCGAACCGGTGGGCCAGGCCTTCCCGATCGGCGTCTTAGTCCATTCGCGCATCAGCGGGTCGATCCACAGGAATCTCCGTTGAACCGCCTCGATGATGATCTTCCGCAGGTCGTTGGCGACCCTCTGGTCCAACTGTTCACCACGACCGGCCCAGAGTTCGATCGCGTCAATCTTCCACTGCCACTTCGGCGACAGGGGCGGCCCCGGATTGACTGCTGGGCCTCTGGTGACGGGCCCACCGGACCCCGGCGGCTTCTCCGGATCGGGCTGACCGGGATTCGGCGTCACCGTGGTGATGGGGCGCAACCGGAACGTTCGCAGGAGGCCGGCGTCCATCCGCTGGAGACTGGAAGGCGCGTTCCCCCAGAACTCCAGGACGAACTTGTACCGATCGACGTCGGACTCGTCCTCCGTCTCGATCACGCTCGACACCTCGGTGGCGAGGGCTGCATCCTCCATTGCCCGGGGGAATCGCAGACGTGCGCTCTCGTCCGGGAAGGTCCCTCCCTCGATGGACCGCGCGTGCTCGATCAGAACTGGCCTGACGACCTTGCCCAACACCGTGCGGGGGACGAACGAGTTCGGTTTGTCCGCCGTGGAGTGGACCATGCGAACCAGGGCGGATTGGTTGAACGGGTAGAGACCGTAACCTTCAGGGGACGTGCCGAACCGTTCGTGGCACTCGACGCTGTACGCGCAGGTGTCGCACCGGTTCTTCGTCAATTCCTGTTCCCCGAGGTCCTGCGTCGTGCCGTCGATGCGGGCCACGTTGAGGTAGCGGCCCGTGAAGGAAGCGATCTGCGCAGCCTCGTCCTCACTCCTGCCGAAGGTCACGTCCAGCCGGAAGACGTGCCCACCGCTGGCGGCGCCGATCCGCGTCAAGGCGGTCTCAGGCAGCAGGTCGGTGAAGTAACCAGTGGTAACGGCCATGAGCGTCCTGATCGGCGCCAGGCGCACCTCGCCCTCGCGCACGGCAGGCTCCGTGAGCGCGTCGAGCAGTTCCCCCTGCACGCCCTGGATCAAGGCGAAATCTTCGATGAGCAGGAGGATCTCCCGCCCTTGGGTCGCGTAGACCTTGCGGACCTTGAGGAACGCATCGGTGAGGCGGCCCGCCGCCAGGTTCGCCGCGGACCGCAGCGCCGCCTCCAAGTGGCTGTTCAGCAACCCGATAGCGGCATCCTTCAAGCCGGGCATCGTGTTGATCATTCCGACCAACCTCTTCGACTTAGCGGCCGCCGAGTTCACGTCTTTGACCTTCAGGGGAAGATCCTCGGCCGTGAAACCCCGGGAACGTTCGGAGGACTCGCTCCCGCGATCACGGAGCAATTGTTCCGCAAGTTGCGCGATGAACCCCTTGGGTTGCAACAGGTAGCCCTGGAACAGGGGGTCCTGCAGGAGCAACGCCAATCCGTTGGGCCCGACAAGCCCACGCTCCAGAGCAGGAAGCCCGGCGGGTTTGGTGTTGGCCAACGCCTCGTTGAGCGAGTTGACAATCTTTCGGGCAAGCGCGGCAGGATCGATCTGCACGCTGAACGACGACACCTCTCGCTTCAGGCTGTCGAGGGAGGTGTCCTCGACATCCGAAAGCAAAGCTGTGACGACCGCCTTCAGACTTGTCTGCGTCTTCTCCAGGTAGATGACCTTCTGGTTTGTTGCGGGCTTCAGGTGTTCGCGCACCCAACGAACCAAGTGCGACTTGCCTGAACCCGACTCGCCGACCAGTGGCATCATCAACGCACCGCTGTCCGCCTTTCGGTTCGTGAACTCTTCCAGCACCACATGCTCGTCGACGAAGTCCCCTGACTCCACCAGGCCGCGTTGGACGAGCCGCGCGCGACTGATCCGCAGCGGGGTGTGCGTGGCGAGGAACAGCGACGACGACGGGATCACCGCCTCGGTGCTGATGCGCGAGGCGGCGGAATCGGGAGTCCAGCACAGATAGCCCGCCAGGTCACCCACGAGAAGCCTCCAGAACGGTGATCGAACTGAACGTCCGGGGATAGCCGGGCTGGTCTGGGTCGTCGAGGTACAGAAGCGATCGCGCGTCGTCGTCCTGCTCCAATCGCAACCACTTCTCGTCGTGCCCACGCAACAGCGCGAATGACAGGGCTTGCCCCGCGTGGTTGGCCCCAGGGAACTCCAAGCCCACCGACGTCGAGTAGGAGCCGCCGGAAAGCACGGGCAATGCACCGCGCAGTTCCCTCAACACGACGTCTGGTTCCAGAGACTCCCCGGGCTTCCAGCGGGACAGCACGGTCCGGCGCACGGCAGCGGTGCAGTCGGGAGCGAGCCTGGCCGCAGTCGAACCGTCGGCGGCATTGGTCAGCGCCGGTGTGCAGAAGCCGAGGACACTGGCCCACGAGCAAAAGGGATTCCACCGAGTGTCGTTGATGATAGGTGCTCCCAACTCGGCTTTGATGGCGTTGATCTGGCGACGTTGCACCTCCGACCACCCCAACGCCTCGGTTGTGGGATCGATCGTCAAGAACCAGCACAGGGCTCGAACCAGATCACGAGGACCGGACTGCCCTGCGTCCTCACCGACACCGGTGTTGTTCTCCGGGGCGAGGATCGCCTTGCACAGTGCGTCGACGATGCTGTCGTGCCTTGGCGTCACCTCGACAGCCAGATCCAGCTCGCCGTTCTCACGGTTGACCACTCCGAGCGACACCAGAGTGGAGAGCGAGGAATCGACGACCTTCTGACCGCTGATTCCCGGCGGGCAGAGCAGTGCTCGCGCTTGGTCCTCATCGATGGGCTTGCCAACGTGGGCAAGAAGCCTCAGCACCGCGATGAGGTACTGGGGCAGTGGGTCACCAACGTTCAACAGGCTCACTTCACAGAGCCCTTCCTGCTACTTCGACCGGGATAGCGGCCGGATGGATGTCACTGAACGGGCCCGGTTTGTCGGGATGGGGAAAGTCGCGGGGGTGGATCAGGTAGGTGGTGGCCGGCCCGTCGAGGCGTGCTTCCACCAAGGGATCCCAGTCTCCACCGCCGTCGGTCACCCAGATGACAGGGATGTCACCTGCCATCAGGAGCAGTTCGTCGGCGTCGAGGATCACGGGGTGTGGGAGTGCCATCCGCTGGATGTCGGCCACCTCGTCATCTGTGAGTCCTGGACCCCCCACAACGGCCATTCCCCGCTTGCACAACTCGCTCACCAGGCCGGGAACGAGGTTCTTGCGTTCGGCTTCACCGTTCCACCAGATGCCGAGCAGCGGTGTTTCCGCCGAGCGGAACCCGGAGAGAGGGTCGTCCGCTGCAGTCAGAGGCCAGGCAATGCCCGGGAAAGGCTCCCACGGGGTGCGGTAGAAGCCGGCATCCGGAGGACCGCCGCGCCGGCAATGCGGACACCCCCGACAGGCCGCCGCAGTGCTGAGTTCGGTCCCGCGGTACGCCGTCGTGTAGTAGTCCGCCAACTCCTCGCCCATGCAGCGATCACCGGACATGGCCTTCCGCAAGCGCTGCAGTGCGGCCCACTGACCTTTCATGATCGCTTGACGGACCTTCTCGATCCGTTGGTCGAAGTGCGCGCGGTCGTTGGTCTGTCCGTGGATCGAGACCCGTGCGCGCGTGGCGAGTTCCGTGAAGTGCTCCCGCACGCGGGTCTCCCACTGATCGTCCCCCTCGTTCGCATCGCGAGAGAGGCGGGTAGGCGGGTGGAGTTCGATCAGCCCCGCACGGACCATCAGGTTGAGTGTCCGCACGTTCCACATGCGGTTCTTCTCCCCGGTCTCGGGAACATTGGGTGGGCGACTGTCGAGGTCAAGGTCGAAGACCACCTGACCGTCGTCGTGCCTGCACTGGCGGAACATCGCGTCCCACCGGTTCCACGCCTTGGTCGGGCCAATGATCTTCTGGGAGTTCAACGTCCTCGCAATCGGTTCGTCGCGCCCAGCAGTGGCCATGTAGGCAATCGACGGTCTCCCGTCTCGCCCTCCTCTGCCGACCTCCTGGTAATAGCGGTCCACCGTCTCCGGTAGGCACGCGTGCACCACGGTCCGCACATCAGGGAGGTCGATTCCCAAGCCGAAGGCCGAAGTGCCCACTACCACGTCGAACCTGGTGGGGCAGGTGCCGGTGGCTGTCTTCCCGCCCCAACCCTCCAAAGCGTCACGCCGCTCTTCGACGCCTGAGTCGCTGGTGACGGAGGTGATCCGGGAGAAGCCCGCCGACCGCAACCTGTGGACCCAATCGTGCGCGTCTTCGATCTTGGAGACGTAAATGGCCAGGGGGCGTGGGAGCCTCGTCACGGCCGTCAGCACCGCCGCGTCCCGATCGGCGATCTCGCCGAACCGGTCGACATAAAGGCCGGGTTCGGTACGGATTTGAGCGGCCCAGACGACACTGGTCCCGCCCGAACCCCCGAAGAGTTGGGTGATCGTCTCCAGTTGCAGCCCGGTGAGCGTGGCACTCAGCGCCACCAGCCGCGGAGCTGAGCCCTCCGGGGCGTTGAGCCGCCAGGTGCGCAACTGGCTCGCGATGGTCTGGAACTCGGGCCTGAAGTTGTTGCCCCACTGCTCGACCAAGTGCGCCTCGTCGACCACCAGTGTCCGGAACTTACCCGCCTCGGCAGCGGCCTCGAGGTGTCGCGCGAGGCCGGTGGCGACCGCTTCCGGCGAGGTGAACAGCACCCGCTGGCGTCCGGCGCGGATGTTCTCGATGATCCGCTGCTTGTCGTCCGGGCTCAATCCACCGGTGTACGCGCAGGACTCCGTCGTGCCGGCCATCTGCTGCACGCGTCGTTCCAAGTCGATGGCCAACACGACCGTCGGCACGACGACCAGCGTCAGCCCGGGACGCCGCCCCAGCAGCGCGGCAGCTAGCACGGTTTCCGTCTTACCGTGTCCGGTGGGCAGGCAGACCACGGTCGTGCTCCCGGGCGGCGCCAACAGCACCGACCGCGCCGCCTGCTGCTGCCCCGGGGACCGGTAATGCGTGTACTCCGGCCCTAGCGCGGCCGTCCAGAAGGGATCGGCCGGGGGGCCGTTCAGGATTCGCCGTGCTTCTGACCGGAGTCCCCGGTAGACCTCGCGCAGATCGTCAAGAGCGGCGTTCCGTGCCTCCTCCGCCGACTTCTCGGGTTCCGGCGCCCATTCCTCCGCCCAGACCCGCAATTCGTCGCCGGGATCGGACAGTACGCTGCACCCCGCCCGCTCCCATTCGCGCTTGCCCGGCAACCGTTCATCGAGGGGCACGGTGAGCGGAGACGCATTGCCTCCTGCTGCGGCCTCCAGCAGGACCTGGCGGGCAAGTACGACCACATCCAGGCGCCCCGCGGAGCCATCGGCGACACCTCTGAGGGCATCGGCCAACCGGCGGGACGTCCCGCTGAACTCCGCCGAGTCCAAGAGGCTCGGCCACTCGCGGAGCATCCGCTGCGCGGCGTACCAACTGTCATCGGGCACGGAGTGCTCCCGGAACGCGTACCAAGCACACCGCCGCAATCAGTCGGATCGCGGGATTCGACAGGCCGTCGACGAGCGCGGTCGTGACGGCGGCGTCGACGAGGTAGCTCTCCAAATCACCTACAAGGTGACCGGCTGCGCTGCGTGCCCGTGCTTGGGCCTGGGCGATGGCCACCCGCTGCTCGGCAGCGGCCCGCGCTTCGTCGCAGAGCCTTCGCAAGTCGGTCACAGCCGCCATGTGCTCGCGGCTCGATTCCTCCGCGGCCGCTGTAGCGGCCTGGTACTCGTCCGGACCGCCGAAAGTGTCGAACAGCTCGCGCAACCGTTCACCGCTGTAGTTGCGGTCCCGCAGCCCATCCTTGTCGTACGGCTTATCCAACCACTGTCGTTGGGCGTCGGCGACGACCGGTTCGCCGCTGAACGCGTGGATCCAGACCCGGACCGTGAATGGGGTGAGCACCCGATCCGCCTGGCGGCGCAGAGCCTGCTCCACCTGGGTGTGTTCGCCTACCAGCGCGGTGGCAGGTGCAATGTCCGCCTCCACGAGGTAGTCGAAGCCGAAGTACGGATCAGCGCCGTCCCGCAGGTGGACGTCCGGCCTGCTGAACGCCGTCGCCTGTCCCCGGTCATCGCCCCACGCCCAGTTCGCGAGGGCATCCGTCAACGGATTGCCAGAGCGGAAGAGGCGCGTACCGGGCTGCTTGAGGGCGACGGACCTGTTGAACACCCCCTCGACGCTCGACGGGTTCAACTGGAACACCGTCCGTTGCCAATGGCGCGGATCGACGAGCGGTCGAGAACCGGGCAGATCGAATACTTGCGTGGCCCTGCCGGGGCGGCGGCGAAGTCGGATACCACCGTCGGTCTCGGACGTGAACCCGGACACCGCCGTGTCCCACACCCGCCACTCCGTCTCGAACCGGTTCAACCCGAGGGCGACGCTCGTCTCCTGGGCCGCGGATTGGTGGATGGATTCGAGCAGGTCCATCTTCTCGATCTCCTCGCGTGCCTCGGCGAGTGCCGAACGCACCGCCCCTGTTCGGGTGTGGAGCCCCGCAGGACCTCGCCTCAGCCCGTGTGCCCAGGCGTCACCGGTGCTCTCGGCGATAGCGTCCTGGAGGGTGGACACCGACTCCCGGAACAGTCCGTATCCGTCGACCAGCAACTCGACCCACGCGTCACCGAAGGTCGCTTCCCCCTGTGCGGAGGTCAGGCGGTACTGGTCGGCGGGGCGGGAGTGGCGAACAGCGTCCACGCTCCGGTAGCGGTCGAGCCTGCCCAGTCGCTGTTCGAGCTGGTTCGGAGACCAAGGCACCCTCAGGTGGAAAGCGGCTTCGGCGACTTGGAGGTTCAGCCCGTCCTCGCCGGAACCGTCCACGACGAGGATGCGGGCGGGGCTCCGGGACTCCAGCGGGGCTGCCCACGCGCGCACCGCCTCGTGGGCTTCTTCCGAGCTCACGCGATCCGTGTGCTCGCCCACCACGATCTTCGGAAAGCGCTTGCGCAGGTGATCCGCGAACAGCGGGCCGAGTTGCCCGGGACCGCAGAACACGACCGTTCGCCGATACTTGCGCAGTACGTCCAACAAGGCCTCAGAAAGGCAGGAGAGTGCGGATTTCCGCAACTCGTCGGAGTACCACTCTTCGAGGTCCGCGAGCAACTGCGACTCGAAAGGCAGGACGGGAACCGCATGGATAGTGCGCTCCTCTTCGGAGGATAGAAGAGCGCGGCCCGCCGCGCGCCGGTCACCCCGGATCCTCCAACGCAAAGTGTCCAGGAGGTCGTCCAAGATGATTCCGCTGCGCGAGACCAAGATTCCCAGAACAGCGCCGCACTCCTCGTTTCCGATAGCGGCATCGGTCTCCGCCAGGCGATCCACCACCTGATAGCACCAGTCGAGGACGGCGTTTTCTGCGGTGTCGTGTACCTCTGAATCGAACTCAAGCGCGGTGGGCGCCTGCCTTCCTCGGACCTCATAACTGAGGAACTCCGCATCCGATCTTTCTTCCAGCACGTTCGCTCGCCGATGCCGGACGACCCTCCGGTGCAGTCGGTAGGTCTCGCTCACGTGAGCGCGGAGTTCCTCGACCCGTGTCTCCAATTCCGATTCCGCGACGCCCTCGCACAACTCGTAGTTCTCGTCGATCAGTTCGAGGACCCGACCACCCAACTCCTCGAACTGAGGGTCGGACACCTCCAGAACGTCACGAATTTGATCGATTGACGTAGCCAGGTAGACGGGGTATTGGGCGTCGAGGGAGTAGACACCATCGGCCAGTTCGCGCCTCCGCTCGTACATCTTCTTGAAGCGGCCCACCTCGTCCCAGGGATAGAGCTTCGGGTCCAGCAAGTGGAGCAGGCCCAAGTGCGTCCTGTAGTGGGAGGTCGTCGGAGTCGCCGAGATGAGAAGCAACTTCTCTACAGAGTGCGCCAGGCTCCGCAGTTCGGGGTAAGCGCCTTCGGACGGGGTCTCCACCTGGGTCAGGCGGTGGGCTTCATCAACAACGAGCAGGTCCCAACCGAGGTGCTCTGCCCAGGCCTCGGGGTCCTCGTGCGAGCGGAACTTGACCGATGCCTCGCGGAAGTCGTCGATAAAGAACTTGGACAGGAGTTCTTCGGCCCACTGCCTGCGCAGACTGGCCGGCGTCAGCACGACGATGCGGGCACGCGGATTGTCGATCAACGTTTGCCGCACCACGTACCCGGCTTCGATGGTCTTGCCCAGGCCGACCTCGTCTGCCAAGAGGTAACGTTGCACAGGGTCGGACAGGACCGTGAATGCGGCATCCACTTGGTGGGGGTAGATCTCGACGGCCGAGGACAAAAAACTGGACGTGCTCGCGCTCACTCCGCGTTGGGCGATCAACCCGCCCAGGAACGGCAGCCGCGTATTGCGGAAGTAGCCGGATTCGTGAGCACCAACGCCGAGCACAGCAGCAGGATCCGTCCGAACGCCGTCCCACCTGATCCGCAACTGGGCCTGCGGAATGGGGAAGTCGAACCGATGGTTCGGAAACGCGATGAAGTACCTGGTGTCCGCTCGGCCGGTCACCCGGCCCGGCAGCCATCGACCGGTATCCGGATTACGCCAGTACACGCGGGTTTCAGGGTCGAGCGATGCGTGAACACAGTGAGTCGAAGGAGTCCATGCGGACATCGCTACCGGCGTTGCCACCGAGGCGAAGAAATCCACTCTCACCTGCGATCCCGCTACTTCACCGACAGTGCCGACGCCGGGACTGCCGGGATAAGTGACGAGGTCGCCAACAGCGAAGGATCGCTTCATCGGTCCATCCATTCATCCCGCGCGCTCAATGGGATTACCACCAACGCATAGAGAGCCTGCGACCTCACGTCGGCCAATAACAGGCGTCGGAGCATTCGACTACCATCAATGCTTGTGTGCCTCATGCTCCTCCTGCGCCGATGACCGTCCATCCGCCACCTCGTGACATGTTACCGAGCGTGACCGATGTCCACGGGTCGGAGCATGGTGGACTGCTGCACCCGCATGGAGACCATCGGCCGCCCAGGTGCTTGCGTTACGACTGGCTGCGGAGTTAGCAGGACGCCACGCATAGACGACGGCCCGCCTCGTGTGGCCAGAACGAAGCCCTTCGCACGTACTCAACTCACGCGAGGCTTCGATGGGAACTAGGCACCCAGTCGAGTGATGGTGCGACTTGTGTCCAGGGTGCCGTCACCCGAGGTGACAGTAGTCGAATGATGGCGATGCAGGTGATATCCGGCGGTCCGGCGCAAGTGGCTTGACGCTGACATTCAGGACCTTGCCCTGAGGCGCATACGGCGTGATCGGAGCACTTGCCTCGAGACTGGACCGCGAGTGCACCTTGGCAGTCGAGACCCCGTGGGGGCGGATGCCGGCCGTCAGGCCGGCAAGTTCGCTGCGGTGAAACGTGGCCGCCTCGAGCACTGCCGGACACCACACCGGCGAGGTGCAACAGAGTGCCCCCCAGACCGCGGTGGCGTTGATCCACTGGACATCATCGTGGACATGACCGAGCAAGGCATAGGGCTGTGACTACAGAGGCACGGCTTCACCGCAGCGACCGACCCTGTCGGCCTTCAACGAGACGCAACTCGCCGCGGTGTGGATCTGGCTGGACCACAACTATCCGGCGATCAAACACGAGCGAAAGCTGAGGGAGCGACGCTCTCGTGGATGGACCATTGCGAACTGGGATCGGACACCAGACTGCCCAGTCGATCCTGGGCATCGAAGGCACACGCCACCGTGCCGGTGACCGGCATAAGGCTGCGGGGTCACTGTCATGCCCACGGTCGCCCCGCAGGGAGACGAACTGCTCGGCGCCAACCTCAGCGCAACGTCAACGCCTCAGCCCCACATCGTCGGCTGACTCGTCCGCGAGACCCACCGCTTCCTCCTCCCCCGCCATCGCCGCCTGGGCGTCGTCCGCGCCTACCTCCGGACCCGCACATCCACTACGCCACCATGTAGGAAAACGAAAACATTCGATTCAATCGAACCCGATCTTCTTCCAACAAGCAATCAATAGGGACAGCAGTCTCAAGGGACGATTCACGTCCGATGACCGCGCAGTCCAACCGCTCGACTTGTCGCACTAAATTTGCACCGGGCTCACAGTGCCGGTCAGCGCTTCCGCTTGCGCAACAATTTCAAGAGGTAGGTGGTCAACTGACGGACATCGTTCGGCGTGTTCTGCAGGTTGTTCCATCGCCGTTCACCGTCACTGAACTTCCACGTACCGGATGTCCACGCCATGTGAGGACGCAGGCTTTCCAGGGTCTCCCGAAGCTTCACGGTCTTCACACCCTCGGCCGGCACGTCCTCCGTCAACGAATCCATCACGAATCCGAGCGATTGAATGCCGACACCATGAGTGAGGCGTGAACTGCGCGGAGGCTTGCTCCACTCGTCGGGGAACACCTCGCACACCACCGACCAAAAGCCGATCAAGTGGGTGAGCATTCGATCCACGTCACCAGTACCGTCGACGGGGTTGCGGTACTGGTAAAGCGCTCCCTCGAAGAGGCTGTGCTCGACCATCTTCAACACGCTGTTGTCCTTGATGTAGCCGTCGGGAGCGGTCGGCGACGCGATGATGCGGAAGAACGGGCTCTCCCGTTTGCCGTTCAATCGCGTCATCAACTGCGCCGGCAGGCGACGACGGACGTACGCGTCAGGCAGGTGGCCGGTGGTGTCGGGGAGCAACTCGTGGATGAGGCCCTTGGGCAACGCCCTCGTGGAGTTGACCAGGATGAACTGCGAGCGTTGTTCCTCTTCCGAGTCGGTGATGAAGCCTACGACCGCGACGGGGAACTCGGCGACGTCGGCATCACGGATCGCGGCGCTGCGCTGCTGACCGTCGACCAGCCACGCGGGCTTCTCGGCTTCGGACAGGCTCTCGTCCACCGGGATGACGAGCTCCCCCGGCACCGAGTAGTCGACCGTGTCCGAGGGGATCATCAAGGAGGGGGTGAACTGCACGCGCTCGTCGAAGGCGACGACGATCGCGTTCGGCAGCATCGCCCCGCCAGACTCGAGGTACTTGCGGATACCGCGGATGTGGCTGAGGACCTCCGGGCGCTGGTAGCCCTGCAACTGCTCGTCATCGTCACGGCGGATGCGCGACACCGCTGCGAAGCTGTGCAGCTTCTTGCCGTCGACGGCGAAGCAGTAGATCCGTCGACGCCCTTGCCGTACCTCAAGGGCCGGGAGTCGCAGGGTGTACCTGTCAGCCACTTTCTCTCCTAGTTGAGGGGACGATCTCGCCGCGAGCAGGTCGCGGGGCGACCTCGCGCATCTTGGCTTCCAGGACGGCCAGGTTGTGGAACCCACGCCGCTTGTTCCGCTCCGTGCCTCGGAAGATCACTATCTCGACACCGTGCTCCCTGCACAACGCACATGGGCAGGACTTCCAGGGGCGGGCCTCCAGCGTTCGGCGGTACTGGACCAGGTAGCTCTTCTTCTTCGCCTGGTTATCGCCCAGTACGAGCGCTTCGTAAGCAGCCAGCGCGGTGATGACGTGTTCGATGTCCACGACACCCTGGTCGTAGCCGCGCAGAGCGCTCAGGCACTCCCGTTCGGCGAGGATGGCGTCGCGTTGTGACACCGCTCCTGACAGGATGGCTCGCTTCAGGGCTGGATTGCCGTCGACCTGAGGGACGCGCAGGGCTGTGTAGGCGCCATCTGCGGTGTGGTAGTTGTTCCGGTCGTCCATGAACGACTGCCGGAACGCCGACGTGCTGTCGAAGCTGGTAACACCGAGCGCGGCAAAGCGCTCCATGCTCTCCACCCGAGTGATGCCGAGCAGGTGCAGTTGTGTGTCCGGACGCAGGATGGTCGAGATCGCCTCCAGACACGCCAGGATCTCGTGGGTCTTCAGCGGCACCATGCCACCAAGCGCGATCCTGCGGTACCCCATCTCCTGGAGGCGGGCCACGCTGTCTGCATAACTGGCCGGGCTCCACCCCTGCGCGGCACCGACTGGTTCGACCAGGCTGCTCCGTTCCTGCACCGCGGCGAGGAACTTCTCGGCCAGGTCGAGGGAGATGTGCCGCCGTTTCGCCCACGCGGGGTCCACGACGTCCTCGCCCGCCCCCGGGAGGTACCCGAAGATGACGTGGTCGATGCTGACGCCCGAGTCGAAGCCGCACTCGTCGTAGAAGTCGAGGACTTCCTCGACCGAGTACGGCGGGTACTCCTCGTCGGCGTAGTTGAAGGCACCGCAGTCGCCGAGGCTGGCGGTGTCGGAGGGCAGCCTGAAGAACTTGCGCACCCCCAGGCGGTAGAGCCTCGCGCGCTGAGGTGCGGCGTACTTGCCCGACCCCTTCACCGAGCCGTCGACGATCGCCTTGCTGACGAGGATGCCGTCATAGGGGGATGGTGTGACCACTTCATGGGCATACGCGTCGTCGCGTTGGCGGACCCTGGTGGGCAGGTACTCGTCGTTGATGAAGTCGTACGTCGGACTGACGAGGTCTTGACTGTCCGGGAAGTAGAATTTCATGACGCGTTCACCCGTGACTTCACGTAGACACGGATGATGAAGTTGGACAGGACGCTGATGTGCCGCGGGGTGTTCTGGAGCTCGTTCCAGGCGATGTTCAACTCACTCCACCGCCCCTTGGTCCAGTGACAGTGATCCGCGATCAAGGTCAGTTCCTTCTTCATCTGCTCGACGACATCGGCGGCTTCGAGGTCTACGTTCGGGACGATCTTGTCCATGAGCCGCCCCATGGCTCTGATCCCGACACCGTGCATCAGCCTGCTCTTGGTCGGCGGCAGACCCCAGGAATCGGGGAAGGTGTGCTGCACGGCGGTCCAGTAGGAGACCAGGATCTTGCGTATCGCACCCGTGTCGATGGTGCTGTTCGACAGGTTCCGGTAGAGGAACAAGATGCCCGCGGACGAGTTGAGGGACTCCTCGACCGCGGCGGTGAGGCTGTTGTCGGTGACGACGGCGGTACCGCGCTGTTCCGGGCTGGTCGACGGTCGCTTGATCAACCCTCGGAAGGGCGAGTCCGAATCCTGGTTGAGCATCGTGACCAGAGCGGACGGCAACTTGCGTGCGGACAGCTTTGCGGGCAGGGCCGTACCCACCTCGGGCAGCAGTTCCGACACGAGGTTGGCGGGCAGCGGTGACACCGTGTTGACCCGCAGGAACTGGTCGCGCTGGGTGGCGATGTCCTCGGCCACGAACCCGGCGACCGTCACCGGCAGACGGGTGCGCTTGGTCCGCGCGAGGGCCAGGCTCCGCTGCTGGCCGTCCACGATCCACGCCGGCCGGGGTTCGTCCGGGGTCTGCGGGAGCGGGATCTCGAGCGTGCCACTGGTGGCCAGGCCGTCGGTGGCTGAAGGACCTGGACTGGATCGGAAGCGAACGGAGTCGGGCAGAGCCATGATCAGCCCATTGGGGAACAGCACCTCGTCGCTGTCGAGGTACTCGAGGATCTGGTTCACGTGCTGCTTCTTCTCAGGGCGCTGGTAACCCAGGAGTCGGCCAGCGTCGTCTCGGGAAATCCGCGCCACGTCGGAGATCAACGCGACTTCCTCGGCGGCGAGGGTGAAGATGTACAAGGGGATCGTCGGGTGCTGGTGCACCTTCAACGCCCTGCGCTTGAGGTTCACCGCTCTCCCATCGTCTCGGAGTAGAGGTTGGCGAACCTCTTCTGCTCACAAGCCCTGCCGCTGTCCCTGAGCATCCGGTGCAACTTCGTGCGTGAGATGCCGTCGTGCGTGGCCGCCGACGCCCGGATGAAATCTTTGACCTCCGCGTCCGTCATCGGCGTGCGGTTGTAGGTCTCGCGGTGTGCCGAGCGCTTGACCCAGCGTGTCCACGACTCCGTCGTGGCGGGTGAGGCCAGCACACCATCCTCGCAGTGGGCCAGCCAGGAACCGGCCATCCGCGCGTTCAGCCCGGTGAGGGTACCGCCCAGCGCTTTGCGAAGCGATCCGTTGGCTCGTACGCGCTGCACACCCGGTATGTCCTCGCTCCCGCCGACGAGAAGTGTGTCACCACCCAGTTGACCGAGTTCGCGCAACTCAGTCGTCAGTACGCTCCCATAGACCTCGGACAGCACCAGGAGCACGGAGCCGCGAGATCCCAGGTCGGCAAGGGTCGAGGCGCCTATGCGCTCCTGGACGCCCTTCCACCACAGCCGCCGGTCGACACCGGTTGCTGCGACGCTGTCTTCGTGGCCCGCACTGAAGGTGGCAGCGTACGCCGGGAACGAGGCGGTGGTCGGCTGCAGGCCCAGCCCTGCGGACACGACCCACAACTGCGCCTGGAACCCCGCCCGGGTTGCCGCATCGACCACGGCGTGCGCTTGAAGCCAGTGCTCACCCTTGTACAGGCCGCTCAGAGGTGTGCGGTCCCCCTCGGCGCAGACCCGGTCCGTCCACGTTCCGAGTCGGCTACTCACCGTGCCCATCGGAAGGGAGCCCACGCGGAGAGCCGGAGACGGCGTGAGCATCTTACGGTCCGTGCAGGTCACTACCACGGATAGTTTCTTCACGCCTCGCCGGCTCCCTTGGACCCTAACTCGCTTCCAATGCGGTTTACTCTACATCCTAGTTACCCAGTTATGATCTTGACCCGCTGTTCATCAACTTGAAGGGGTGACGTCGATGGAACGACCGGCGATCGTACTGCTCAGCGGCGGTCTCGACTCGACGACGGTACTGGCCATAGCGAAGGACCAGGGTTTCACCCCGTACGCTCTCAGCTTCCGGTATGGGCAGCGCCACGTCGTCGAGTTGGCGGCGGCTCAACGGGTTGCCCAGGCGTTCGGGGCGGCCGGGCACAAGATCGTCGACATCGATCTACGAGCCTTCGGCGGTTCAGCGCTCACGTCGGACATCTCGGTGCCCAAGCACGACAACCTCGACGAGGTCGACGCGAGCAGCATTCCGGTGACCTACGTGCCGGCGCGCAACACCATCTTCCTGTCGTTCGCGCTGGCCTACGCCGAAGTCGCGGGTGCGACGGACATCTTCACCGGCGTGACCGCGGTCGACTACAGCGGTTACCCCGACTGCCGGCCGGAGTACATGGCCGCGTACGAGAAGATGGCCAACCTCGCCACCAAGGCCGGCGTCGAAGGGGAGACCCCGCTTCGCCTCCACTCACCGCTCATCGAGATGTCCAAGGCTGACATCATCCGCGAGGGCCTCCGCCTGGGGGTCGACTACTCGATCACCTCGAGCTGCTACGACCCCGACGAACAGGCACGGGCATGTGGTCGCTGTGACACCTGTCTGCTGCGGCTCAAGGGTTTCTCCGAAGCCGATGTCACCGATCCCGTGACGTACCGAAACGTGGACGCATGACCTACCTGATCAAGGAAATCTTCTACACCCTCCAGGGCGAGGGCAGCCACGCCGGTAGGCCGGCCGTTTTCTGCCGCTTCTCCCGATGCAACCTCTGGACCGGCCTCGAGAAAGATCGCTACCGGGCGATCTGCAAGTTCTGCGACACGGATTTCGTCGGTACCGACGGCACGGGAGGTGGGCGGTTCACCACTCCCGACGACCTCGCCGACGCAGTCGCAGCGGCATGGCCATCAGAGGCCAAGGACAATCGCTTCGTGGTGTGCACAGGAGGGGAACCGCTGCTGCAGTTGGACGCAGCGGCGGTCGATGCCCTGCACCACCGCGGGTTCGAGGTCGCCGTGGAGACGAACGGCACCCGCATTCCGCCCGCAGGAGTGGACTGGCTCTGCGTCAGCCCGAAGATCGGTGCCGACCTGGTGGTGACCTCCGGTGATGAGTTGAAGTTGGTCTATCCCCAGGCAGGTGGCGACCCTGCGCAGTTCGAACACCTCGACTTCCGCTCGTTCCGCCTCCAGCCTCTCGACGACCAAGAGCGGGAGAGTCACACCGAGGCAGCGGTGGAGTACTGCATGAAGAACCCGCGCTGGTCGCTGTCCCTGCAGACGCACAAGTACCTGGGAATCCGCTGATGGAGATCTTCCGAGAGTTCACCTTCGAGGCCGCTCACCGGCTTCCCGAGGTGCCGGAGGGGCACAAGTGCGCTCGCCTCCACGGCCACTCCTACCGCGTGACGGTGCACGTGGAGGGACCCGTCGACCAACATGCCGGCTGGATCATGGACTTCGGCGACGTGAAGGCCGCGTTCAAGCCCCTCGAGGAGCAACTCGATCACCACTACCTCAACGAGGTCGAGGGGTTGGAGAACCCCACCAGCGAGAACCTGGCCGTGTGGATCTGGGACCGCCTGGTACCGCGGTTGCCCGAGGTGTCCGCTGTGACGGTCCGGGAGACCTGCACTTCCGGGTGCACTTATCGAGGACGGTGACGTGCACGACATCCAGGCGGAAGTGGACCCTCGGGGTATCGCGGTAGACCAGGTCGGCATCGCCGGGTTGCGGTACCCGGTGGTGTTCGACGACGGTGTCACGAACCAGCGGAGCATCGCCGAAGTTTCGGTCACCGTCCAGTTGCAGGCGGACCGCCGCGGCACGCACATGAGTCGGATGGTCGCTCTCGTCCACGAACGCTTGCAGGCGTTCGACCCCCGAGACATGGCCCAGGTGCTGAAGGGCGGTGCGGCCGAGTTGGACGCGCCGGGTATTTCGGTGGTCCTCAGCATGCCGATCTCGGAAGTGACGTCGGCGCCGACGAGCGGGTTGGAGTCTGTGTCCGTCCACGACGTGGAGGTGACCGGCACTTGGCAGGACGGCACCTGCCTCGTGACCACAGCAGTGACGTCGGAGGTCACGAGTCTGTGCCCCTGCTCGAAGAGCATCTCCGACTACGGTGCCCACAACCAGCGCAGCAAGGTCACCTTGTCGGTCACGGGCAGTGGAGATCACCTGTATCCCATGCCGGTGTTGGACGCGGTCAAGATCATCCGCGACAGCGGGTCGGCTCCGGTGGTTCCGCTGGTCAAGCGTGTCGACGAGCGTACGCTCACGATGCAGGCCTACGACCACCCGGTGTTCGTCGAGGACATGGCGCGTGACATCTCGCTCACGTGCCGCGCCCGAGGGTTGGCCCACGCGGTTAGGGTGCGCAACCTCGAAAGCATCCACAGCCACGACGCGGTGGCTTTGATCACCGGGTGACGGCATACCCTCAAGCACCTCGCATGACTGGTTGAGCGCATAGCCATTCCAAAGCTCCCCGGTCCGCCTGCCTGAAAGAAGGATTTCGTGAAGAAGATCACTCCGGGCGGGGTGATTCTGCTCGGCGCGTACATCGCCACCATCCCCTTGGCGAACCTCGTCGTGACCCACTTCGGCGTTGTGCCAGTCGGGTTCGGCTTCCTCGCCCCAGCGGCCGTCTACTTCGCCGGTTTGGCTCTGGTCCTGCGGGACCTGGCACGTGAGAGCGTTGGTCGCAGAGCGGTCCTCGGCGCCATCGTGGTGGGCACCGTCCTGTCGTACCTCTTGGCCGACCCGGCACTCGCCACGGCGTCGGCCGTCGCGTTCATCGTGGCGGAACTCCTGGACTTCGCGGTGTACGAACCGCTGCGGAAGCGCGGACTCATCGTCGCCGTGGTCGGCTCGAACATCGTCGGCCTGCTGGCGGACAGCTTGATCTTCCTCAAGTTGGCCTTCGGTTCCTTCGAATTCCTGCCTGGGCAGATCATCGGCAAGGCGTGGATGACCGTCGCCGCTGTAGCTGTCCTGATGCTGCTCGGCCGCAAGAAGGCCTTGATCCACAGCAACGAGTGATCGCCTGTCTCGCTATGCCGACCGAAACGCGTCGCGGTCGGCCCAAGTCGACTCGTTGCATGAGGCCAGGACGTCGGTGTGGAGCCGTGTGGCTGGTGGTCGGTTTCGGGCGGCGGTGTGTGGGCGACGGTAGATCTCCCCCGCGTCCGACAGCAGAGAGTCTGTGATCATAGTCTGGAGAAGCTCACGTGCCCTCCCCCTAGTCATTCCGGGTAGACCCTGCGCAGCCCTTCACCGATGAACTTCTCTGCTCCCACGTACTGCTGCTGCGTCCGATGGACGCCGTCGATCGCAGTCTCGATGAAGTCCTGCACGGCTTGACCGGCGCGGGCGTAGACCTGATTTGACGAACTTCGTCACCGCCAGGATCACCTCGTCAACGGTCTCCTCGATGTTCTCGTGCAGGCCCACGGACTGCACCGTCATGCTGCCCTCAAGGCCAGCCTTGGCGCTGAAGTCCTGTAACCCCAACGCCTCCCCGCCGCTTTGAGACTGGCCTCTAACTGCTCGAACTCGCCCGGATCAAGTGCATATCCCTGACCAGGAGCCCCATCCCGTCACCCGCTGCGATCGACTTGTGTCGCAATGTAGCAGCAGCCACTGCCGACGCACCCGAAACGAACAAACGGCCGCCCGTGTCCACCACGCAGCAGGAAGCCGCCAAGGCGTCGCACCGGTGCTGGACATTGACTGCGGCCACGGCGATCGAAAAGTCCCCATGCAACTCCACCCGACCGGGACTAGTGAGAACTGGAGTACAGCTGACAACATTTCGTGCCGAGCACAACCATGCTCCAGATCGGCAGATCTGGTCCATAGTGGACGGGAAAAGCAAGATCGCCCGCCACCTGCATTGCCGCAGGTCAGCGGGCGAGTCCGGTCCTACATTAAGTTGTGGAACTGAGGGGACTCGAACCCTTGAACCTCACACTGCCAGCTCTGTTCCACAAGCACCCTGACCGGCGCAAACACCGAACCAGCACGCCAGCCGGCGTCGTTTACGGCCGTTCGAAGCCGTCGCACGTCGTTCAACTCTTCCGTCTGCTCCAGATCTGCTCCACACACCGCAGCGTGAACAGCGCCAACAGGTGCGGACCTCAACCTCCGAACACGCGGTCCCCACGCGCGGTGTGAAACTCGACCCGCACCGGAAGTGCCGCGGCCAACCTCTCAACCAACCGCTCACCCCGCTCGTGCCACGCCGCCGTCGTCGCCTCATCGGAGAAGCCCGAACTCTCCGGGTCGCTGCGGTTGTACACGGCCTGGAACTCGTCGTCCCACTCGTCGATCGCCTTCGTCAAGTCCACAGGCGCACCGAACTCGGCCACGAGTCGCTCGGCAGACCAGTTGTCGACGATCACCTCGTCCGCGGTACAGACCCAGAACGGAAAGCACTCCCACTCCGGCGCCACTCGGACCGAAATCAGTCGGCTCATTCTCCCCATCCTCGGTAGTTCGGATCCGCCTCCGCGCGCGGGTCACGTCGCGCGTCCTTGAACGGTGTGGTCGCACTGCGGATGTTGGCGCCGACGATGAAGCCGTTGTCGCCCACCGACACCGTGATGTAGTGCGTCTGGCCACCGTACTGAACCTCGAAGATCGGCCGTCCGGGCGGCTTGCCCTGGTAGTAGCCCGTGTACTTGCCTTCGGTGGCGGCTCGGTGCACGATCTCTGCGATCTTGTCCTCAGGGATCCCCGCGGCGGTGAACTCGGGACTTGACCCTGGATGTTGGACACCAGACACACTTGGATCCTGACGATCCGGGTGGACAGGAGTCCCGTTCAGATGGTGATGAAGCACTACCCGCCGGAGTTCCGGGCCGAGGCGGTCGCGCTCT
>NZ_JAJHUO010000040.1 GCF_020859565.1 Saccharothrix luteola
ACTGGAAGATCCTCGCCACCGGCTACCGCGCACGCCTGACCGAACTCCCAGCGATCATCCGCATCGTGACCAGCCTCGAGTACTACCGCCTCGGCTGGTGACCAACTTCTGAATAACGCTCTAGGACACACGCGTTCTGAACGTAGGACTCGCGCGGGGGTGGGAGCGGCGGGGGGGGGGGGGGGGGGGGGGGGGCCCCCCCCCCCCCGCCTGCTGCGTCAGCCGAGCCACTCCGGGCGCAGCGGCATGTGCGACGTGGTGCCGTCCAGCTTCACGCCCAGCACCTGGTGCAGCTGGATGTTGTTGCGCTCGAAGCCCAACCGGGACGCGGCCAGGTACAGCCGCCACACCCGCGCCCGGCCGAGCCCCACCTCGGACACCGCGTCGTCCCAGTGCTTCTCCAGGTTCTCGCACCACCCCGCCAACGTCATGGCGTAGTGCTCGCGCAGGTTCTCCTCGTGCCGCACCTCGAACCCGGTGTCGTGCATCAACGACACGAGGTGGCCCGGCCCGACCAGCTCGCCGTCCGGGAACACGTACCGGTTGATGAACCCGCCGGTCCGCGCCGGCTGCTTGTTGTCCGGCCGGGTGATGCAGTGGTTGAGCAGCCGTCCGCCCGGCTTGAGCTTGCCGTACAACGACCGGAAGTACGCGGGCAGCTTGGCCTTGCCGATGTGCTCGGTCAGGCCGATCGAGCTGACCGCGTCGAACCCGGTCTCCCGCACGTCGCGGTAGTCGAGGTAGCGCACCTCGGCCAGGTCGGACAGCCCGGCCTCCACGATGGCCTTCTGCGCCCACTCCGCCTGGTTGCGCGACAACGTCACGCCGAGCGCCTTCACGCCGTACTCGCGCGCGGCGTGCATGACCATCCCGCCCCAGCCGCAGCCGACGTCCAGCAGCCGCATGCCCGGCTTCAGCCCGAGCTTGCGCGCCACCAGGTCGTGCTTGGCGAACTGCGCCTCCTCCAGGGTGGACTCCGCGGTCGGGTACACGGCGCACGTGTACGCCATGGACGGTCCGAGGACCCACTCGTAGAACGTGTTCGACACGTCGTAGTGGTGCGCGATCGCCTCGCGGTCGCGCGCCTTGGAGTGCCGCAGGCCGCGCAGCCGGCGCTCCTGCGGCGGCACCTCGATCCTCGTGCCCAGCCTGGTGCGCCCGAGCGTGGCCAGCAGCTCCACCCGCTCGCCCCAGGGCAACTCGCGCATCGAGATCTCGGACAGCAGCTTCAACGCCCCGTACACGTCACCGATGATCTCCAGGTGCCCGGTCACGTACGCGCGCGCCAGCCCCAGCTCACCCGGCGCCGACGCCAGGTACGACAACGCCTCCGGTGTGCGCACCTCGATGCTCACACCCGCGTCGGCCGGCCCCGCGTGACTGCCGTCGTACGCGCTGAACCGCACGGACGCGCCACCTCCGACCGCCCGCTGGAACACCTCCGCCAACCGCATTGGCCCCGGCTCCCTTCACCTACGGAGAACACACTTGGCGTACAAATCGGGCAGCCGGCCCGCCGGGTCGTACCGCTTCTTCAGGTCCTGGTACGTCGGGCCGTTGTAGTTCTCCCAGAACTCCTCCTCGCCGTAGTAGGAGTCGGAGTACAGGGACTTGTGCCCGCCCAGCTCGGTGACCTTGTCCTCGATCAGCCGGTTCCGGCTGCCCAGCTCCTCGTCGGGCCGCAACGACACCGTCGACCAGAAGCCGACGTTGACGTACAGCACGTCCGGGTCCATCGGGTACAGCGGCCAGACCGTGCGGCTGCCGTCCTGGCGGGCCCTCAGCCGCACCGGGCACAGCCACACCGGGCTGATGCCGATCTCCCGGTGGAAGAAGTCCAGGAACTCGGCGAGCCGGTCCACCGGGATCTCCACGTCCTGGATCACCGGCTCCTGCACCGCCTTGCTCAACCGGTCGGACAGCTTGTGCCGCCGGTCCCACGCCACCACCTTGCGGTACACGTCCGAGCGCAGGTACCTCTTGGGCACGAGCCGCCGCACGACCGGGTGCTGCACCCCGAACGCGCGTGAGCACCAGAACCAGTCGGTGTCCCACCGCCACAGGTAGTCGCGCACGGTGAGGTAGTCGACGCGGCGCCGCTGGATGGACCGGTAGTAGATCTGGTTGCCCGTGTAGTCCGAGGTGAACGGCGCGGTGGCGGACCAGTTCGCCAGCGTCACGTACTGCTCGCCACCCGAGAACACCGTCCCGTCGACGAAGTCGACCGGTTCGCCCTGGTAGGAGCCGTCGGCGCAGACCTCGGCGAGCATCCGGGCGCACTCGGCCGCGTCCGCGAACGGCACGTGCCGCAGCCGCACGTACGGCTTCACCGGCTCCAGCTCGATCTCCAGCCTCAGGGTGTAGCCGAGCGTGCCGTAGGAGTTCGGGAACCCGTGGAAGAGGCCGCCGTGGAGGTCGTCCCCGGGGTGCGTGGTGACGACCTCGCCGTCACCGGTCATCACTTCCAGCTCGCGCACGGACTCGTGCGGCAGGCCGTTGCGGAACGAGCTGGACTCGATGCCCAGACCCGCCACGGCGCCGCCCAGCGTGATCGTCTTGAGCTGCGGCACGACCAGCGGCACGAGGCCGTGCGGCAGGGTGGCGTCGACCAGCTGCTCGTAGGTCGTCATGCCCTGGACCTGCGCGGTCCGCGCGGCGGCGTCCACCGACAGGACCCGGTTGAACCGGGCCACGTCGAGGCCGCCGGACTGGTCGGCGCGGAACCGGAAGAGGTTCGACGTCGACTTGGCCAGGCGCACCGGCGCGCCTGCCGGGATCGCCGCGTACTGGCCGCGCAACGCGGCCACGGCCCGCTCGTGGTCGGTCTCCTGACCCTGCCGGTGATCCGTCACGGCACCGACGTTAGGCCGCCGGAGCTTGATCAGCACCCCCAAATTTCACACCCCTCCAAGTTACCGACGGGTAGTACGCTAGGCGGTTATGACCCACGCCACTCATGAGGTGACCAACCAGGTCCCGCCGCTGGAAGGGCACGACGTCTCCGCCGACCCGGCGTTGCTGGACGGCCTGCGGCGCGGCGGCGCGGAGTGGGCCGAACCCGAGGTGCGCGCGCTCGGCGTGCTCGCGGGCACGCCGCACGTCCAGGACCTGGGCCGGCTGGCCAACGGGCACCCACCCGTGCTGCACACCCACGACCGGTACGGGCACCGGGTCGACGAGGTCGAGTTCCACCCCGCCTGGCACGAGCTGATGGGCACGGCGGTCGCCAACGGCCTGCACGCGGCGCCGTGGCGGGACGACCGGCCGGGCGCGCACGTGGCCCGCGCGGCGAAGTTCTACGTGTGGAGCCAGGCCGAGGCGGGCCACGGCTGCCCGATCTCGATGACGTACGCGGCCGTGCCCGCGTTGCGCGCGACGCCCGCGCTGGCCGAGCAGTACGAGCCGCTGCTGGCGTCGCGGGAGTACGACTTCGGGCTGCGGTCGCCGTCGTCCAAGCGGGGCCTCATCGCGGGCATGTCGATGACCGAGAAGCAGGGCGGCTCGGACGTGCGCGCGAACACCACGCGCGCCGTGCCCGTCGGTGACCACTACCTGCTGACCGGGCACAAGTGGTTCACGTCCGCGCCGATGTCGGACCTGTTCCTGACCCTGGCGCAGGCGCCGGGCGGCCTGTCGTGCTTCGTGCTGCCGCGCGTGCTGCCCGACGGCACCCGCAACGCGATGTTCCTCCAGCGGCTCAAGGACAAGCTCGGCAACAAGTCGAACGCGTCCGCGGAGCTGGAGTACGACGGCGCGGTCGGGTGGCTGGTCGGCGAGGAGGGCCGGGGCGTGCGGACCATCATCGAAATGGTCAACATGACCCGGCTGGACTGCGTGCTCGGGTCGGCGTCCGGCATGCGGCTGGGTCTGACGCAGGCCACGCACCACGCGGCGCACCGCAAGGCGTTCGGCGCGTACCTGGTCGACCAGCCCGCGATGCGCAACGTGCTGGCGGACCTGGCGGTCGAGTCGGAGGCGGCGACCACGGTGGCGTTGTGGCTGGCCGGCAACCGGAGCAGGCTGGGGCTCGCGGTGAGCAAGTACTGGGTGTGCAAGCGGGCTCCCGCGCACGCCGCCGAGGCGTTGGAGTGCTTGGGCGGCAACGGGTACATCGAGGACTCGGGGATGCCGCGGCTGTTCCGCGAGTCGCCGTTGATGTCCATCTGGGAGGGTTCGGGCAACGTGGCGGCGCTGGACGCGCTGCGCGCGCTCGGGCGTTCGCCGGAGGCGGTGGCGGAGTTCTTCGGCGAGTTGGACGCGGCGCGCGGCGCCGACCGGCGGCTGGACGCGGCGGTCGACGGGCTCAAGGACGAGCTGACCGACGTGGCCGACCTGGAGGTGCGGGCGCGCAGGCTGGTGGAGCGGATGGCGTTGGCGTTGCAGGGCGCGCTGCTGGTGCGGTACGGGCACCCGGCGGTGGCGGACGCGTTCTGCGCGTCGCGGCTGTCCGGCGACTGGGGCGTGGCGTTCGGCACGCTGCCGCGCGGTGTCGACTTCGGTGCGATCGTGGAACGGGGGTTGCCGAAACTGTGAGCGCCGTCCGGGTTGAGCGGTCGGGACCGGTGTTCACCGTCCTGCTGGACCGGCCCGCCGTGCGCAACGCGGTGGACGGGCCGACCGCGCACACGTTGACCGAGGTGTTCCGCGAGTTCGACGAGGACCCGACCGCGGCGGTGGCCGTGCTGCACGGTGAGGGCGGCACGTTCTGCTCGGGCGCGGATCTGAAGGCGTTGGGCACTCCTCGGGGCAACGACGCGGAGTCGCCGTCCGGGCCGATGGGTCCGACGCGGTTGCGGCTGTCGAAGCCGGTGATCGCGGCGGTGTCCGGGCACGCGGTGGCGGGCGGGCTGGAGCTGGCGCTGTGGTGCGACCTGCGGGTGGCGGACGCCGATGCCGTGTTCGGGGTGTTCTCGCGGCGGTGGGGCGTGCCGCTGGTGGACGGCGGGACGGTGCGGTTGCCCCGGTTGATCGGCGCGTCGCGGGCGATGGACCTGGTGCTGACGGGTCGCCCGGTCCTCGCCGACGAGGCCCTGGCCATCGGCCTGGTCAACCGCGTGGTGCCGACGGGCACCTCCCGTTCGGCCGCGGAGGCCCTGGCCCTGGAACTGGCCTCGTTCCCGCAGGTGTGCCTGCGGGAGGACCGGCTGTCGTTGCTGGAGCAGGAGGGGTTGCCGGAGGAGACCGCCCTGGCGGTCGAACTGGAGCACGGCCGGATCTCGCTGACCGAGGTGGAGAAGGGCCTGCGCCGCTTCCAATCGGGCGAAGGCCGCCACGGCCACTTCTAACCCCCGCGCGTGTCGAACACTCAGGTCCCGCGTGTCGAACCTTCAGGACCCGCGTGTCGAACGCTCAGGTCCCGCGTGTCGAACGCTCAGGTCCCGCGTGTCGAACGCTCAGGTCCCGCGTGTCGAACGCTCAGGACCCCCGAGTTCTCCATTCGGGACGGCCGGTCGCCGACCTGAACGTAGAACTCGGGGGTCCTGAAGGTTCGACACGCCGGACCTGAAGGTTCGACACGCGCGTTTGTGAGGTCAGGCGGAGCGGGTCAGGCCCAGTTCGCGGGCGATCAGCATCTTCTGCACCTCGCTGGTGCCCTCGCCGATCTCCAGGATCTTCGCGTCCCGGTAGAAGCGGCCGACCGGGTACTCGTTCATGAACCCGTACCCGCCGAAGATCTGCGTCGCCTGGCGCGCGTTGTCCATCGCCGCCTCCGACGACACCAGCTTCGCGATCGCCGCCTCGCGCTTGAACGGCTCGCCGCGCAGCATCTTCGCCGCCGCCTGGTAGTACGCCAGCCGCGCGGTGTGCGTGCGCGCCTCCATCTCGGCGATCTTGAACTGGATGGCCTGGTACTCGCCGATCTTGTGGCCGAACGCCTCGCGCTCCCCCGCGTACTTCAGCGACTCGTCCACGCACCCCTGCGCCAGGCCGACGCCGATCGCCGCGATCGCCACCCGACCCTCGTCCAACGTCTGCAGGAACTGCGCGTACCCGCGCCCGCGCTCGCCGACCAGGTTCCCCAACGGCACGCGGCAGTCCTGGAACGACAGCTCACGCGTGTCCGACGCGTTCCACCCGACCTTGGAGTACTTGCGCGACACCGAGAACCCCGGCGTGCCCGACGGCACGATGATCGCGGAGATCTCCGGACGGCCGTCCTCCCGCCGCCCGGTCACCGCCGCCACCGTCACCAGACCGGTGACGTCCGTGCCCGAGTTCGTGATGAACGCCTTGGTGCCGTTGATCACCCACTCGTCGCCGTCGACCCGCGCGGTGGTCCGCAGCGCGCCCGCGTCCGACCCGCTGCCGGGCTCGGTGAGCCCGAACGAGCCGAGCACCTCGCCGCTGCACAACCGGGGCAGCCAGGCCGCCTTCTGCTCGGCCGAACCGAACCGGAACACCGGCATGGTCCCCAGCGAGACGCCCGCCTCCAGCGTGATCGCCACCGAGGAGTCGACCCGCGCCAGCTCCTCCAACGCCAGGCACAACGCGAAGTAGTCGCCGCCCATCCCGCCGAACTCCTCCGGGAACGGCAGCCCGAACAGCCCCATCCGCCCCATCTTGGCGACGACCTCGTAGGGGAACTCCTCGCGCTCGTAGAACCCGCCGATGACCGGCGCGACCTCCTCGCGGGCGAACTCCTCGACGGTCTTGCGCAGCGCCTCGTAGTCCTCGTCAAGGCGGAAGTCCAACATCGTTCACTCCTCGTGGGGCACGACGACGGCAAGGGTTTGGTCCAGCGCGACCTGTTGGCCCGCCCGGACGTGCACTTCGGCGAGCACGCCTGCCACGGGTGACGTGACGGTGTGCTCCATCTTCATCGCTTCGACCACGAACAACGCCTGGCCGGCCGTCACGCGCTCGCCCGGCGCGACCCGCGCCACGAGCACCGTGCCGGGCATCGGGCTGGTCACCGGCCCGCCGCTGCCCGCCGCCGACGACGCGGCGACCTCCGACGGCAGGGTCTCGGTCAACGCCCACGCGCGCCCGTCCGCGCCGAGCCACAGCACGTCGCCCTCGCGGGCCATCGCGTACCGCCGACCGCCGACCACGAGCCACGTGCCCTCGACGTGCGCCGCGAGCCGCAGCGGTTCCCGGCCGTCGACGGACACCTCGTCGCCGCGGACCCGGACCTCGACCCCGTCGATCAGCCACTTCGTCCACGCGTGCTCGCCGACCCGCCACCCGCCGGACCGCTCCCAAGGGTCGTCGCCGCGCGTCGCGAGCTGCCGTTCCAACGCCGCCGCCGCCAGCACCTCGTCCGGCACGTCGTGGCGCGTCAACGACTCCAGCCTGCGCTCGACCAACCCGGTGTCCAGCGCACCCGCGCGCACGTCCGGGTCGGCCAGCAACGCCCGCAGGAACGGGATGTTCGTCGTCACGCCCAGCAGCACCATCCGCCCCAGCGCGGAGTCCAGCCGGCGCAACGCCTCCTCCCGCGTCGCACCGTGCGCGATCACCTTGGCCAGCATCGGGTCGTAGTCGCTGCCGACGGTCAAGCCGACCCGCAACGCCGAGTCCACCCGCACGTCGGACGGCTCGTGCAGCGCCAGCACCGTGCCGCCGGTCGGCAGGAACCCGCGTGCCGGGTCCTCGGCGTACACCCGGGCCTCGACGGCGTGCCGCGACAGCGTGACGTCACCGAGCGCGAGCGGTTCACCCGAAGCCACTCGCAACTGCCACTCGACCAGGTCGACTCCGGTCGCCAGTTCGGTCACCGGGTGCTCGACCTGGAGCCGGGTGTTCATCTCCATGAAGAAGTAGTCGCCGGACGCGCCGTCCACGATGAACTCGACCGTGCCCGCGCCGACGTACCCGACGGCCTTCGCCGCCTCGACCGCCGCGGTGCCCATGGCCTCCCGCAGCTCCGGCGAGACCATCGGCGACGGCGCCTCCTCGATGATCTTCTGGTGCCGCCGCTGCAAGCTGCACTCGCGCTCGCCGAGGTGCGCCACGCCGCCGTGCGCGTCGGCCAGCACCTGGATCTCGACGTGCCGCGGGTTGCCGACGAACCGCTCGATCAGCAGCGCGTCGTCGCCGAACGACCCGCGCGCCTCCCGCCGCGCCGACTCGATGGCGTCCCGCAGCCCGTCGGCCGCCTCCACCAGCCGCATGCCCTTGCCGCCACCACCGGCGGACGGCTTGAGCAGCACCGGGAAGCCGATCTCGCCCGCCGCCTCGACCAGGTCGTCGTCGGTCATCCCGACCTCGGTCCGCCCCGGCACCACCGGCACGCCCGCCGCCGCGACGGTCAGCTTGGCGCGGATCTTGTCGCCCATCGCCTCGATCGCGTCCGCGGGCGGCCCGATGAACACCAGCCCGGCCTTCTCGCACGCCCGCGCGAACTCCGCGTTCTCGGCGAGGAACCCGTACCCGGGGTGCACGGCCTGCGCGCCCGTCGAGAGCGCCGCCTCGACGATCCGCTCGACCGACAGGTAGCTCTCGCGCGCCGACGCGGGCCCGATCCGGACCGCCACGTCGGCCATCCGCACGTGCAGCGCGTCGGCGTCGGCATCGCTGAACACCGCCACCGAACGGATCCCGAACCGCCGCAACGCGCGGATCACGCGCACCGCGATCTCGCCGCGGTTGGCGATCAGCACAGAGTCGAACATCGCCATCACATCCGGAAGACGCCGTAGGAAACCGGCTCGATCGGGGCGTTCGCCGCCGTGGACAGGGCCAGGCCGAGCACCATCCGCGTGTCGAGCGGGTCGATCACGCCGTCGTCCCAGAGCCGGGCCGTGGAGTAGTACGGGTTGCCCTGGTCCTCGTACTGCTGCCGGATCGGCGCCTTGAACGCCTCCTCGTCCTCGGCCGACCACCCGTCGCCGAGCTGGTCGCGCCGCACCGTCGCCAGCACCGAGGCCGCCTGCTCGCCGCCCATCACCGAGATCCGGGCGTTGGGCCACATCCACAGGAACCGGGGCGAGTAGGCCCGACCGCACATGGAGTAGTTCCCCGCGCCGAACGACCCGCCGATGACCACGGTGAACTTCGGCACCCGCGCGCACGCCACCGCCGTCACCATCTTCGCGCCGTGCTTGGCGATGCCCGCCGCCTCGTACTCGCGGCCGACCATGAACCCGCTGATGTTCTGCAGGAACACCAGCGGCACGCCGCGCTGGTCGCACAGCTGGATGAAGTGCGCGCCCTTCAACGCCGACTCGCCGAACAGCACGCCGTTGTTGGCCACGATGCCGACCGGGTGGCCGTGGATCCGGGCGAACCCGGTGACCAGCGTCGCGCCGTACTCCTTCTTGAACTCGTGGAACCGGCTGCCGTCCACGACGCGGGCGATCACCTCGCGCACGTCGTAGGGCGTGCGGCTGTCCGTCGGCACGACGCCGTACAGCTCGGCGGGGTCGACGGCGGGCTCGACGGTCGGCTCGACCTGCCACGGGCGCGGCGCGCGCGGACCCAGCGTGCTGACGATCGAGCGCACGATCCGCAACGCGTGCGCGTCGTCCTCCGCGAGGTGGTCGGTGACGCCGGAGGTGCGCGAGTGCAGTTCGCCGCCGCCCAGCTCCTCGGCCGTGACGACCTCGCCGGTAGCCGCCTTCACCAGCGGCGGGCCGCCGAGGAAGATCGTGCCCTGGCCGCGCACGATCACCGCCTCGTCCGACATGGCGGGCACGTACGCGCCGCCCGCGGTGCACGAGCCGAGCACGGCGGCGACCTGCGGTATGCCGCGGGCGGACATGGTGGCCTGGTTGAAGAAGATCCGGCCGAAGTGCTCGCGGTCCGGGAACACCTCGTCCTGCTTCGGCAGGAACGCGCCGCCGGAGTCCACCAGGTAGACGCACGGCAGGTGGTTCTGCAACGCCACCTCTTGAGCGCGCAGGTGCTTCTTCACCGTCAGCGGGTAGTAGGTGCCGCCCTTGACGGTGGCGTCGTTGGCGACGACCACGACCTCGCGGCCGGACACGCGGCCGACGCCCGTGATGACGCCCGCGGCGGGCGCCTCGTCGCCGTACATGCCGTCCGCCGCCAGCGGCGACAGTTCGAGGAACGGCGAACCGGGGTCGAGCAGCGTGTCGACCCGGTCGCGCGGCAGCAGCTTGCCGCGCTCGACGTGCCGGGTCCGCGCCTTCTCAGGCCCGCCCAGGGCGGCTCGGCCGAGCTTGGCGCGCAGCTCGTGCACGAGCTGCGCGTGCTCGTCGTGGTAGCGCCGGAAGGCGTCGGCCGACTTGTCGGCCGTGCTGCGCAACACCGGGGCGTCCATCGAACTCCTCGCGGTTATCCGTCGTTAACCTGAGGAGATGTTAGCGCTTGTTAACTCCCGTTCACAAGCCGGAGGGGGCCGCGGGTGCGACCCCCTCCGGGTGATGCGGGGTCGGGTCAGCCGGTGACGGCGTTGAGCTGCGGCAGGTAGCCGAGGCGCTGGCCGTTGCGGTTCGGGTGGTAGGACTCCTCCACCGGCCAGGACAGGCTGTTCAGCCACCAGTCCGACGAGCAGATCTCGTGCCCGGTGAACGCGGTGCGCAGGTCGCGGTAGGCGAACGACTTCGCGCCCGCCCGGGCGGAGATGACCTGGTGCAGGGTGTCGGCGGCGGAGTTGATCGCCGCGCGCTTGGTGTCGCTCAGGCCGACCGAGCAGCTGCCCGGCACCTTGTACAGGCGCGGGTAGCCGAGCACGACGACCGTGGCGGACGGCGCGCGGGTGCGGATCTGCGCGTAGACGTTGTCCAGCAGGCCGGGCAGCGTGCCGGTGGCGTAGGCCTTGGCCTGGTTGACCCGGTTGGTGCAGGTCGAGTCGGAGCCGAACGTGCACGTGGTGATCACGTCGGTGAAGCCGGCGTCGTTCCCACCGATCGAGATGCTGACCAGGGAGGTCGAGGCTGTCAGCGCGCTGACCTGGTTGGCGAGCACGTCGCCGGTCTTGGCGCCGGAGCAGGCCACGAACTTGAACGACGCGGGCGCGTGCGAGGCCGCCCAGAGCGCCGGGTAGCTGTACTGGCTGCGCTTGCAGCTGCCGGAGTCGCTGTAGTACGAGCCGGTGCCCGTTCCGGACGAGTAGGAGTCGCCGAGTGCGACGTAGTTGGCGGCGGCCGCTTCGGCCGGCACGACGAGTGCCAGCGCGGCGACGAATGCCAGCGCCGCGCTGGACAGGGTTCGGACAAGGCGCATCGGAGCCTCCCGGAGGGAAACAACGCAGGGTGTGATGCGGAGCACAACAAGGGTTACCAGTAAGTAGTCCTATATAAAAAGAGTGGGTCAAGAGTTAACTACGCGTTTCGACCACCGGCCGGTGATCGTTCGCCGGCCGCCAGGTTAACGACCGTTTACGTGGACGGGGCCGGCCGTTTAAGATGGGCGTCGTGCCAGCCGAGCCAGCGAAGCAAACCCGCCGTGACCAGATCCTGGCCGCCGCCGCCGAACTGTTCGCCCGGCACGGCTTCCACGGCGTCGGCATCGACGACATCGGTGCGGCGGTGGGGATTTCCGGGCCGGCGCTGTACCGGCACTTCCGCAGCAAGGACGCGATGCTGGGCGAGATGCTGACGTCCATCAGCGAGCGGTTGCTCGACGGCGGGCAGAACCGGGTGGCCGCTTCGGGCGACCCGGCGCACGCGCTTCGGGAATTGATCCGGTGGCACGTCGACTTCGCGTTGGACGACCCGGCGTTGATCACCGTGCAGATCCGCAACCTGGCGAACCTGACCGACCCGGACCGGCGGCGGGTGAGGGCGCTCCAGCGGCGTTACGTCGAGGTGTGGGTGGAGACGATCCGCAAGACGTCGCCGGAGGTGGACGAGCCGACCGCCCGTGCGGCGGCGCACGCCGTCTTCGGGTTGATCAACTCCACGCCCCACAGCGCGCACCTGGACCGTGACCAGATGGCGGCGCTGCTCTCGCAGATGGCGTTGGCGTCGTTGTCGGGCGCGCTTCCCGTGCGGCCGTGAAGTCCCAGGTCGCGTGTCCTGAGCGTTGAACTCGGGGGTCCTGAACGTAGGACACGCGGGACCTGAACGTGGGACACGCGCGTTTTGAGCGTAGGACTCTCGCGGGCTGGGAGCAGGACTCTCGCGTACGCTGGGCTGCCAATGGGTGACGTGGCGGTGAAGACCACCGGGGGGTGGCCGGGGCTCCGGTTGCTCGCCCGCCTGCCCTCCTGGTTCAGGTTCGTGCTGGTGGCGCTGGCCGTGTTCGTGTGCGGCGTGATCGCGTCCAGGCCGGCGGGCGCGACCGACACCTCGCCGCTGGAAGGTGACGTCGCGGTGGCGGCGAGGGCCGTCGAGGCGATGGCCCACCCCGGCGCGGCGAACCCGCTCGTCGGGTTCCCGGCCGACTTCGGCGAGGTGACCAACCGCGCGCCGGTGGTGGTCGTCGGGCCCGACGGGTCCACCCGGGCCGTCGACCCGAACGGCGGGTGCTCCGGGCCGGCGGGCAACACCGAGTGGGACTTCGGCACCGGCTGCAAGGCGCACGACCTGGGCTACGACCTGCTCCGCTACGCCGAGCACAAGGGCCGCCCGCTGGGCCAGGAGGCCCGCAAGTCCCTCGACGCCCGCCTCGCGGCCGACATGCACGCCCAGTGCGACGTGAACCCGCGCGGCCGCGCCGGCCAGTGCCACGCGACCGCCCAGCTCTACGCGGCGGGCCTGGAGTTCAACTCGTGGCGGCAGCGCTGGGGGCCGCCCGGCCACGAACCCGTCCTCGCCTGGGGCTTCGGCAGCGCCGTCGTGGTGTTCCTGCTGCTCGCCCGCCTGCCCCGCAAACGGGGACCGGACGAACCCGTCGACGCGCCCCGGCCACGGGCGGCCCACGACCGCTACGCCACGTTCCTGCGGCTGAGCGCGCTCGCCCTGGTGGTGATCGGCCAGTCCGTGATCACCGTCCTGCACTGGGCAGGCGTGAGCGCGACCTGGCTGTGGCTGCTCACCTGGGCGTTGCAGGCCATCCCGGTCTTCTACTTCGCGGGCGGCCACGCCAACCTCACCGCCTGGCACGCCGTGCAGGCCGACCACGGCGGCTACGGCCGCTACCTGGCCGGGCGCATCTCCTGGCTGCTGCGACCCGTGCTGGCGTTCGTGCTGGCCTGGCTGGTCCTGCCGCTGCCGCTCGAACTGCTCGACGTGGACAAGTCGCGGGTGGAGATGTTCGGCCGGCTCATCGCGCACCCGCTGTGGTTCCTCGGCCTGTACCTGGTCGCGGTCGCCGCCACGCCGGTCATGGCCTGGCTGCACCGCAACGCCCGCCTGGCCACGCCCGTCGCGCTGGTCGCCGCCATGATCGTGGTCGACCTCGCCCGCATCGGCTTCACGTGGCGCACCGGCGGCTACCTCAACCTGGTGCTGGGCGCGCTGCTGCTGCAACAACTCGGCTTCCACTACGCCGACGGCAGCCTGCACCGCGTCTCGCGCAAGGTGCTCGGCGCCCTCGCGGTCGCCGCCGTGCCGGCGCTACTCGCGCTGATCACGTTCGGCGGCTACCCGCGCACGATGATGCCGCTGCCCGGTGAGGGCAGCTCGAACCTCAGCCCGCCCACCGTGTGCCTGCTCGTGCTCGGCCTCGCCCAGATCTGCGTCGTGCTGCTGCTCAAGCCCCGCGTCACGGCCTGGCTCGCCGGCAGCAGGCCGTGGCGGGTCGTCGAGTTCGCCCGGACCACGCCCATGACGGTCTACCTCGGCTACCTGACCGTGCTGGCCGCCGTGATCGGGGTGCTCGGCCTGCTCGACTCGCCGGCCGCGTTCGACTGGGTCGCCACCAAGCCGCGCTGGCTGGCCGTGCTGGTGCTGCTGCTCCTGCCCGTGCTGGCCGTGTTCCACCGCTTCGAGCGCAACGCCGCGCTCAGCCCCTGCCGCACCCGCGAGACCCACCGCACCCGGCTCGCGGTCACGCTCGGCGCGGGCTACGGGGTGCTCGGCGTCCTCGGGTTCGTGGTCACCGGGTTTGCGGGCGCGGCGGGCACGCTGGTCGTCTTCAAGGTCGACCCGCTCCAGAACCTGATCCACCTGCTGCTGGGCTGGTACCTGCTGCACACCGCGCACGCCGGCACGTGCCACGGCCGCCGTCCCTGGCTGCTCACCGCGCTGGCCTGCGTGCCGCCGCTGCTGGTGCTGGAGCCCACGGGCGCGATGGTCGTCCTGCACGGCGCGACGATCGTCGTCGCCCTGGCCGCGGCGGTACCGAAGCAGGACCAGGCACACGCCGGTGAACACCGGCAGCCACGTCCCGCGTTCCAACACCCATAGGGCGTCCGACGGCGGCGTGTGCAGGCCGCGCAACGAGCCGAACACCGATCCCGCCAACGTCACCACCAGCAACGCGCTCTGGTGCACCAGGAAGATCGGCAGCGCCCGCGCGTTCAGCCCCCGGGCCGGGAACGACGGCCGGACCAGCAGCACCAGCCCCACCTGCGCCAGCGCCAACGCCAGCGCGGCGGCCGACGGCGGCGACAGGTTCGACTCCGCCGCGCCCGGCACACCGACCGCGCTCGCCGGGTACCCGGCGGCCAACAGCAGCGCGAACGCCGGCCCGCCGGCCACCGACAGCACCGCACCCCATGAGCGGTGCTGCCCGCGTTGGGCCACGAGCACACCCACCTGCCACGGCGCCCACCACACCGCGACCACGTTCACCCAGCCGACGTCCACCGCCACCAGCGCCACCGGGATCACCACGCCCCACCACCCCAGCCGCCGCAGCAACGGCGTGAACGCCGACAGCACCACGTACACGGCGAGGAACCACAACGGCGTGACGACGAGGTACCCGACGGTCATCACGGTCTGCTGCGGCAACCCGCGCAGCGACAGTCCGAACAGGACCGCCGCCCACGCGCCCAGCAGCACCACCACCGGCAGCACGAGCTTGCGCGCCCGCGACCACCACGGCACGCCCGAGCGCACCGCGCCGAACCCGCCGGTGAAGAAGAACAACCCCAACGTCTGGAGCACCCACGTCAGCGGCGCCAGCTCCGGCATCCACCGCAGCGGGCTGTCCACCACCAACCCTTCACCAGTGAGCACCACGGCCGTCACCAGCCAGTGCCCCAGCACCACCCCGACGATGGCGATCGCGCGCGTCGCGTCGATCACCGGGTCCCGTCGCGTCATGGCGTCTCCCCCACCGCAATCCGGGCCAGGGCGCGCAAGGACGCCGTGCCCTGCCGGAAGTACTCGTCGTGGCCGATGTCGCCGACGTCGAACACCCGCGCGCCGAACGCCGGCGCGACCGGGTCCGCCCCGTGCCCCAGGTCCCCCAGCCGCACGGAGGGCACCCACCGCGTCCAGTCCCGTCCGCCGCGCGCCGCCCACACCCGCGCGCCGGACGTCACCGAGTCCACCCGCACGCCGGGTGACCCGAGGAGCACCACGTCGTCGACGGGCGGCTGGGCCAGCCCGCACACCACCGACCCGTAGCTGTGGCACATCAGGTGCACGTGCCCCGGCAACGTCCGCACGTACTCGTCCAGCGCGACCGCGCCCGCCCGTGCCAACCGGCCGCCGGCCGCGTCCACCCCGAGCCCGGACGGCGTCCGGTACCCCAGCCACGCGACCACCGCGACGTCGTCCCGCCCGACGGACGCGTGCAGGTCGCGCGCCATCCGCCCGACCGTGTCGTCGAACCGCCCGTCGTCCACATCGGACCCCGGCACGACGACCGCGACGTGCGCGGCCCGGGCGAGGTCGCCGCGCACCTCGACCCTGGGCGTGAACGGCGGCGGGTCGCCACCCGGCACCGCCAGGACCAGCAGCGCGGCCACCAACGCGATCTTCTTCGGCATGGTGCCGAAACTAGGAAGGCCACGCCCCTCGGATCGTCACCCCGCGGTGCCGTTCCGGAGGCCCTACCCGGGTACCACGAGACCGGACTCGTAGGCCGCGATCACGGCTTGCGCCCGGTCGCGCAGGCCGAGCTTCATCAACACCCGGCTCACGTGCGTCTTCACCGTCTGCTCGGCCAGCACCAGGTGCGCGGCGATCTCGCCGTTGGACAGGCCCTGCGCGATCAGCCGCAGCACCTCGGTCTCCCGCTCGGTCAACGCGGTCAGCGCGGCGGGCTTCACCACCCGCACCGGCTGCGCCTTCACGAAGTCCTCGATGAGCCGCTTGGTCACCGACGGGGCCAGCAACGCCTCGCCCCGCGCCACCACCCGCACCGCGGCCAGCAGCTCGCTCGCGGGCGCGTGCTTGAGCAGGAACCCGCTCGCACCGGCCCGCAACGCCTCGTAGACGTAGTCGTCCAGGTCGAACGTGGTCAGCACGAGCACCTTGACCGGGTCGTCGGCCAGCAGCCTGGTCGCGGTCAGCCCGTCCATCTCCGGCATCCGCACGTCCATCAGCACCACGTCCGGCCGCAGCCTGCGGACCTCGCTGACGGCGGCGACGCCGTCGCCGGCCGACCCGACCACGCTGATGTCCGCCTGGGCGTCCAGCAGCGCGGAGAACCCCTCGCGCACCATCTCCTGGTCGTCCGCGACCAGCACCCGGATCATCGCTGCCCCACCGGCACGGTCGCCCGCACTTCGAACCCCCCGTCCGCGGTCGGTTCGGCGGTCAGCGAACCGCCGTGCACCGCCACCCGTTCCCGCATGCCCCGCAGGCCGTGCCCGCCGCCACCACCGAGCGACGGCCCGCCCGCCGTGTTCCGCACGACGACCCGCAGCTCGTCGTCCACCAGGTCGACGGTGACCGACGTGGTCGCGCCCGGGGCGTGCCGACCGGCGTTCGTGAGCGCCTCCTGCACGATCCGGTACGCGGTCAGCCCGACGGCCCCCGGCACCTCGGCGTCGGTGACGGACGCGTCCGCGTGCAGCGACCGGATGTCGGCCAAGCCCGGCTGCGGCGTCCGGTCGGCCCGCCGGTCGGACTCCCGCAGCACGCCGAGCAGCTGCTGCATGTCCGTGATCGCGGCCCTGGCCGCCGCGCCGAGCTCGGCGAACTCCTGCTTGCCCGCCTCGGGCAGGTCCGCGATCCGGTAGGGCGCGGTCTCGCACCGGACCACCACCAGCGACATGTGGTGCGCGACCACGTCGTGCATCTCGCGGGCGATCCGGGCGCGCTCGACCAGCGCCGCCTTCTCGTCCTGCTCGGCGTGGAACCGCCGCTCGGCCCGCCCGCGCGCGCCGAACGCGTACCCGAGCAGGAGCACCAGCAGCAGCAGGCCGATGGTCGGCAGGGCCCCGCCCGACCGCTCCACCCAGAGCACCACGCCGGACGTGATCAACGCCACGAGCAGCACGACCCGGCCGCGGTGCACGGTCGCGACCGCCAGCAGCACCGGCACGTACCACCACCACTGCCAGCCGCCCAGGGCCGCGGGTTCCGAGGGCGTCAGCAGCCGCATGGCCACCAGACCGGCCGTGGCCAGCCGCCACGCCACGAGCGTGGAGCGCAGGGTCAGCGCGGTGCTGCCGGCGACGATCGCGAACAGCAGCGGCCACCAGCCGTCCGGTTCCTCCCGCGTGACGTAGTCGGAGCTCACCCCGATCGCGATGATCAAGCCGTGGAGCAGCACCAACGCCGTCAGCGGGTGGCGGAAGCGGAAGCCGTCGAAGACCCGCGAGCGGTCGCGGAACAGCACGACCTGGAGGAGAGTGCGGATCACGGCCCCGATGCTATGCGGCAGGTCGCGCCGACACATGCCACCACGGTCTGTCATACCCCGGTACGACGCGCCCATACCGGAGAGGCGGCGCACCGGACAAGCCGTTGCGGCGGGCGAACACCACCGGGTAGGCAATATGCAGAGCTGTGCGCCCCTACTCCGTGTTGGAAGATGGCTGAATGCACCCGCAGCAAGATCCGGATCGCTGGTCGCGGCTCCAGGCCGTGGCCGGTGAAGCCCTGACCGCGGCCAAGGTCGGGGAGGACGCGGTCGCGGTCGACCTCGTCACCGGGTACCTCAGCGGCTCGCCCGAGGGCAACGAGGAGATCCGGGAGCTGGTCCTCCTGCTGTTCTCCGAGTGCAGCGCCATGGTCGCCGCCCTCGGCTCGGGCGGCGCGACCCCGGTGAAGATGCAGGTCTTCGACGAGGACGGGCAGGAGGTGCCGATCGACGACGCCGACCCGCCGGTCCGCACCGCGATCCGCACGCTGCTCGCCGAGGTGCACGGCGACCAGGAGGCGGCGGCCGAGCAGATCGAGATCGCGCTGGCCAACGGGCAGCCGCAGGAGCTGGCCACGGTGGTGCTCCAGGCCCTGCGGTGGACGGTGAAGCTGGCCGTGGAGTGCGGCCTGCGCGAGCTGCCCGTGTCGCCCTGGATCGCGAGCGCGCTCGAGGAGTAGGCCCGATCGGGTGGTCATTCAGGCCTCGTCGAACCGCAGCGGCATCCCGCGGGCCGACCGGGGGTTCACCCGCACCGCGGTCAGGTGCTAGCCGGTCCCGAGCAGTTCCGAGACCAGCTTCGACACCTGGTCGACCTCGATGAGGAACGCGTCGTGGCCGTGGGGCGAGGTCACCACGCGCAGCTCGCCGGCACCGGGCAGGCCGTCGGCGACCTCGGCCTGCTGCCGCAGCGGGTAGAGGCGGTCGGAGTCGATCCCGATCACGACGGCGCGGGCCGTGACGCGGCGCAGCGCGGCCCGCACCCCGCCCCGGCCGCGGCCGACGTCGTGGCTGTTCATGGCCTCGGTGAGGGTGACGTAGCTGGCCGGGTCGAACCGGCGGACCAGCTTGGCCGCTTGGTGGTCCAGGTAGGACTCCACCTGGTACCGGCCGTCCGCGCGCACCTCGCGGCCGAACCGGGCGACCAGCTCGGACTCGCTGCGGTAGCTGATGTGCGCGATCCGACGCGCCACGCCGAGGCCGCCGACCGGGTCGAGCCGGATGGCGTGCAGCTGGGCGGACGCCAGCGCGATGTGCTCGGCCGTGGAGGCCGCGGGCGCGGCCAGCACGAGCAGCGACCGCACGCGGTCCGGCTCGGACACCGCCCACTCCAACGCCCGCATCCCGCCCATGGAACCGCCCAGAACGGCGGCCCACGCGTCGACACCCAGCGCGTCGGCCAGCAGCACCTCGGCCGCCACCTGGTCGCGCACCGTGATCCGGGGGAACCGCGGGCCCCACGGCCTGCCGTCCGGGGCGGTCGCCCACGGGCCTGTGGTGCCCTGGCAGCCGCCCAGCACGTTCGGCGCGACCACGAACCAGCGCTCGGGGTCCAGCGCGCGCCCCGGGCCGACCAGGCCGTCCCACCAGCCCGGCGTGGGGTGGCCCGGTCCGGCGGGGCCCGCCACGTGGCTGTCGCCGGTCAGCGCGTGCAGCACCAGCACGGCGTTCGAGCGTTCCGCGTTCAGCTCGCCCCAGGTCTCGTAGGCGATCGACAGCGGCAGGCCGGGCAGCGCGCCGCGGAACCACCGCCGTCGCCCGTTCGGGTCCCCCTCCCGCCACCCGCCGGCGGCGGGAGGGGTCTTCCCGGTAGTGGACTCGCGGCTCACAGCACCGACTTGGCGGCGCGGAAGCCCGCCTCCAGGTCGGCCTTGAGGTCCTCCACGCCCTCGATGCCCACCGACAGCCGCACGAGGCCCGGCGTGACGCCGGACACCACCTGCTGCTCGGGGGAGAGCTGGCTGTGCGTGGTGCTGGCCGGGTGCACGATCAGGCTGCGGACGTCGCCGATGTTCACCAACTGGCTGAACAGCTCCACGCCGTCCACGAACGCGCGGCCCGCCGCCACGCCGCCACGCAGCTCGAACGACACCACGCCGCCCGTGCCCGTCGGCAGGTACTTCCGCGCCAAGTCGTGCCACGGGCTCGACGGAAGGCCCGCGTAGTGCACCTTCTCGACCTCGTCGCGCGCCTCCAGCCACCGGGCCAGCTCCAGGGCGTTCGCCGAGTGCCTGTCGATGCGCAACGACAGCGTCTCGATGCCCTGGAGGATCAGGAAGCTGGTCAGCGGCGCGATGGCGGCGCCGGTGTCGCGCAGGCCCTGCACCCGCAGCTTCGCGGCGAACGCGCCGTGCCCGAGCGCGGGCCAGTACCGCAGGCCGTGGTAGCTGGGGTCGGGCTCGGTGAAGTCCGGGAACTTCGCCGCGTCGGAGTACTCGAACGTGCCGCCGTCCACCACGATGCCGGCGACCGCGGTGCCGTGCCCGCCCAGGTACTTCGTGGCCGAGTGGACCACGATGTCCGCGCCGTGCTCGATCGGGCGCACCAGGTACGGCGTGGGCACGGTGTTGTCCACCACCAGCGGCACACCGGCCGCGTGCGCCACCTCGGCGACCGCCGCGATGTCCAGCACGTTGCTGCGCGGGTTGGCCAGCGACTCGGCGAAGAGCAGCTTGGTGTTCGGCCGCACGGCGGCGCGCCACGCGTCCAGGTCGTCCGGGTCGTCCACGAAGGACACCTCGATGCCCAGCTTGGGCAGCGTGTAGTGGAACAGGTTGTACGTGCCGCCGTAGAGGGACGCGCTGGACACCAGGTGGTCGCCCGCGCGGGCCAGGTTGAGCACCGCGGCGGTCTCGGCGGCCTGCCCGGACGCGAACGCCACCGCCGCCACGCCGCCTTCCAGCGCGGCGACCCGCTGCTCCAGCACGTCCTGGGTGGGGTTGTTGATGCGGGTGTAGATGTTGCCCGGCTCGGCCAGGCTGAACAGCGCCTCGCCGTGCGCGGAGTCCCGGAACACGTACGAGGTGGTCTGGTAGATCGGGGTGGCACGCGCGCCCGTCGCGGGGTCTGGCGCGGCGCCGGAGTGGACCTGCTTGGTGTCGAAGGACCAGGACATGCGGGTGGGCTCCTGTCTCGTTCTACGGGCACGCCGAAGACACCGGGCGTGCTCGGTTCGCGGGCTCGATCAGCCGCGGTGACAGGCCATGCCGGTGACGCGCACGTAGTCCACGTGCCGACGGGTCACGAGCGGGATCATGGGCTGAACGTAGCGCTGGGTGACGGTCCACGACAGGGCGTCCAGGTCTTGGGACGCTTAGGGTTCGGGTCATGCGCACCGCACTGATCGGGTACGGGCTCGGCGGAGCCGCCTTCCACGCACCGTTCCTGTCCACCACGCCCGGCTTGGCGCTGGCCGCCGTCGTCACCGGGAACCCGGAACGGCAGGCGGAGGTGTCGTCCCGCTACCCGGAGGCCGAGCTGATCGCGTCGGTGGACGAGGTGTGGCGGCGGGCGGACGAGTTCGACCTGGTCGTGGTGACCACGCCGAACCGGTTCCACGCCGCGCACGCCCGTGCCGCGTTGGAGCACGGGCTGAACGTGGTGGTGGACAAGCCGTTCGCGCCGTCGGCCGCCGAGGCGCGGGAGCTGGCCGACCTGGCGGCGGCGCGCGGGTCGCTGCTGGCGCCGTTCCACAACCGGCGCTGGGACGGCGACTTCCGCACCGTGGCGCGGCTGGTCGGCGAGGGCGCGCTGGGGCGGGTGCACCGGTTCGAGTCGCGGTTCGAGCGGTGGCGGCCGGAGGTGAAGGGGAGCTGGAAGGAGTCCGGCGACCCGGCCGACCTCGGCAGCATCGTGTTCGACCTGGGCACGCACCTGGTGGACCAGGCGGTGGCGTTGTTCGGGCGTCCGACGAGCGTGTACGCGGAAGTGCGGACGTTGCGGGCGGGTGCGCGTGCGCACGACGACGCGTTCTTGGCGTTGACCCACCCGTCCGGCGCGGTGTCGCACCTGTGGGCGTCGGCGTTGGCGGCGTCGTCGGGGCCGCGGTTCCGGGTCCTGGGCGACCGGTCGGCGTACGTGAAGTACGGGATGGACCCGCAGGAGGAGGCGTTGAAGGCGGGCGAGGTGCCCGGCGGGGAGGGGTGGGGCGAGGACGCGGTGGAGCAGTGGGGCGTGCTCGGCGCGGAGCCGGTGCGCACGGAGCCGGGGGCGTACCAGGACTTCTACGCGGCCGTCGCCGCCGGCCAGGCCCCCGTTCCGGTGGCGGACGCGGTCGCCGGGCTCGAGGTCGTCGAGGCGGCGTTCGCGTCGGCGCGTTCGGGTGAGGTCGTCCCACTCGCCTAGGTTGCCTTGCCACCCGACGTCCGCGTGTCGAACCTTCAGCGCCCGCGTGTCGAACGCTCAGCGCCCGCGTGTCGAACACTCAGGACCACCGTGTCCTACGTTCAGAACACCCGAGTTCAACGCTCAGAACACGGCTGCCTGTCCTGAGCGTTGAACTCGGGGTACCGGAACGTAGGACACGCGGGGCCTGAGCGTTCGACACGCGGGACCTGAAGGTTCGACACGCCCGGATCAGGGGGTCGTGCGGCGGAGGGTTTCGCCGATGGCGAGGAGGGAGAGGGCGCTGATCACGGCGCCCGCGATCAGGTAGAGCGAGATCGGCCACGAGGCGTGGGTCGGGGTCACGCCGAGGAGCCACGTCGCGATCACGGGCGACAGGCCGCCACCCAGCACGGCGCCCAGCTGGTAGCTCAACGACACCCCGCTGTACCGCACCCGCGTGCCGAACAGCTCGGCGTAGTAAGCGGGCATCGGGCCGAACACCGCCGCCGAACCGGAGAACGCCACCACCATCGCCAGCACCACCAACCCCGGCGACCGCGTCTCCACCAGCCAGAACAACGGGAACGCGAACACGCCCAGGAACACCGCCCCACCGAGCATCACGGGCAACCGCCCCACCCGGTCGGACAGCCGCGCGAACACCAGGATCGCCAACGCCTGCGCGAACGCCCCGATCAACCCGGCGGTCAACAACGTCCCCCGCGCCATCCCCAGCTGACGCGTCCCGTACGACACCGCGAACGTCGCCACCACGAAGATGAACATGTTGAACCCGAGGTTCACCCCGGCCCCGAGCAGCACCTTCCGCCACGACTCGCGCAGCACCGCGGCCACCGGCAGCCGCACCGCGCCCGCCTTCTCCCGCGCCTCGCGGAACACCGGGCTCTCCTCGACCGACAGCCGCACGTAGAGCCCGACGCCCACCAGCACCAGGCTCGCCAGGAACGGCAACCGCCAGCCCCAGCTCAGGAACGCGTCGCCGGACACCGCGGTCGACGCCGCCATCGCGCCGTTGGCCAGCAGCAACCCGATCGGCGACCCGAGGAACGTCCAGCTGCCGTACCACCCGGTCCGCCCGGCCGGCGCGTGCTCGACCGCCATCAACGTCGCGCCGCCCTGCTCGCCGCCCAGGAAGAACCCCTGCACCACCCGCAGCAGGACCAGCAGCAACGGCGCGGCCAGCCCGATCGAGGCATACGTCGGCAGCAGCCCGATCGCCGCCGTGCACAGGCCGGTCGCCGTCAACGTCAGCACCAGCATCGACCGCCGCCCGATGCGGTCGCCGAAGTGACCGATCACCACCCCGCCGAGCGGCCGGGCCAGGAAACCCGCGCCGAACGTGGCGAACGCCAGCAGCGTGCCGATGCGCGGGTCGAAGGAGGGGAAGAACAGCTTGTCGAACACCAGCGCGGACGCGGTGCCGTAGAGCAGGAAGTCGTACAACTCCACGGCGTTGCCGGCGGAACTGGCGAGCGCCACCCTGCGCACCTCGGAAGCCATTCACCCACCCTGGCCCGCACCGGTGCACAACCCACCTCGACCGTGAGCCACGTCACACCATCACAGCCACGTCCGGGGCAGGGCGGCCGACCCGGTTCGATCTTGGCGGAAACCACACGATCCGGTGAGATGCCTGGAGTGAGCGGTAATCGGCCGCCACCCTGTGGAGCATGGCACCACTCCCGTTGTTCGCGGCGATCGCCGCGCTCATCCCCTCGTTCGCCACACCGGAGTCGAGCTTCGTGCTCGGCGTGCAGCGCGGCGAATCGATCCTGTTGTCCAACCTGACCTGCGAACCCGCCGGCGGCCTGCACCCCAGGGCGGACGAGGCGTGCCTCGCGCTGTCCGGTGTGGACGGTCAGATCGACGGCCTGTCGACCGGCGAGGGCCTGTGCACGCTGGAGCACGACCCGGTGCGCGTCACGGCGTCCGGCACGTGGCGCGGCGAGAGGCGGTCGTTCGAGGCGGAGTTCCCGAACCCGTGCGTGATGCGCGCGCAGACGGGTCCGGTGTTCGACTTCTGACCCGGCGCGACCCGGGCCGAACCCGGGCGGATGCCCGTGGAGGGCCCGCGACACCGCCGCCGAAGTCGTGGCCCTCCACGGGATCCTGCCAAGGTCCTCGGACCTCTCCGGCGACCGTAGGGACTCGAAGACCGGATCGTCAACCTTCTTCACATGCGTGAAACGAGGTCGCCGCACGGCCCAGCCCAGACCACTACCGGGTGACCACCTCCCTGAGCCATCCGAGTGATCGGAGCTCTGCTCCTCGACACGGACCGTCTCAGTCAGCCCGTTCTATCCTCCGCGCGAACCGCTTGGGGGAAGACGTATGGGTGATTTCCTGCTGTACACGGTCGCCGTTCCGGTGACGTTCCTGTCCCTGGTGCTCGGCATGGCGCTGGCCGCTCGCCGCATCCTCGGGCTCCACGTCGGGCTCGTCCGCACCGCGCTCGCGTGCATGGTCGGCCTGTCGGCGAGCGAGGCCGCGCTCAACGCGATGCCGGGCCCGGAGACCACGCCCGCGCTGGCGACCGTGCAGATCGGCGTCGCGCTGCTGATGATGATCGCGCTGCTCACGTTCGCCGAGATCGTCGTGCCGACCGGGTCGATCCCGCCGCCCACCGAGTGGTGGCGCGCGCTGCGCGGGCGGGTCGCGCGCACCCGCCGCTACTCCCGGATCACCGCGATCGCGTTCCGCCACGGCCTGGGGCCGTACCTGCGCGGCCGGGAGCGCACCGACACCCGGCTGGCCCGGTCGCTGCGGCTGGCGCTGGAGGAGGGCGGCGTCACGTTCGTCAAGCTCGGCCAGGTGCTGTCCACGCGGCCGGACCTGCTGCCGCCGGACGTGGTCGACGAGCTGACGCTGTTGCAGGACAAGGTGCCCGCCGCGCCGTGGCCGGCCGTGCGCGAGGTGCTGGTGGCCGAGCTGGGCCGGCCGCCGGAGGACGTGTTCGCCGAGTTCGACGAGCGGCCGATCGCCGCCGCGTCGGTCGCGCAGGTGCACCGGGCGCGGTTGCGGTCCGGCGAGGACGTGGTGGTGAAGGTGCAGCGGCCGGCCGTGCGGCGGGTCGCCGAGGGCGACCTGGACATCGTGAACCGGCTCGCGTCGACGTTGCACGACAAGACGCGGTGGGGCAAGGCGATCGGCGTGCGCGACCTGGCCGCCGGGTTCTCCGCCGCGTTGCGCGAGGAGCTGGACTTCCGGGTCGAGGCGCGCAACCTGGCGGCCGTGCGGGCGGCGTCCGACGGCGCCGGCGTGGTGCTGCCCGCCGTGCACGAGGACCTCTGCACGGCACGCGTGCTGGTCATGCAGCGGCTGGACGGCGTGCCCGTGCGGTCGGCGTCGCTGGAGGCGGTGGACCGCGACGCGCTGGCCCGGACGCTGTTGGACGCGCTGCTGCGCCAGGTGATGCTCGACGGCGTCTTCCACGCCGACCCGCACCCCGGCAACATCATGCTGCTGGGTGACGGCAGGCTCGGCCTGCTGGACTTCGGCTCGGTCGGCCGGATCGACGCGCAGCTGCGCGCGGCGCTGGGCAAGCTGCTGCTGGCCATCGACCACGGCGACCCGGCCGGCCTGCGCGACGCGCTGCTGGAGCTGGTGGCCCGGCCGGACGAGATCGACGAGCAGCAGCTGGAACGCGCGCTCGGGCAGTTCATGGCCCGGCACCTCAGCACGGGGATGCGGCCGGACGTGGAGATGTTCGGCGACCTGTTCAAGCTGGTCTACCGGTACGGGCTGAGCATCCCGCCGGAGATCGCGGCGGTGTTCCGGGCGCTGGCCACGGTGGAGGGCACGCTGGCCGCGCTGTCGCCGGGGTTCAACATCGTGGTCGAGTCGCGCTCGTTCGCGGACAAGCAGTTCAGCGCGCACCTCACGCCGGAGTCGCTGAAGCGCACCGTGACCGAGGAGCTGCACGCGATGATGCCCATGCTGCGGCGCCTGCCGCGGCGGGCGGACCGGATCTCCAGCGCGTTGGAGCAGGGTCGGCTGGGGCTGAGCATGCGGTTGTTCGCTGACGAGCGCGACCGGCAGTTCATCGTCTCGCTGCTGCACCAGGTGATGCTGACGGTGCTGGGCGCGACGGCGGGCGTGATGGCGGTGCTGCTGCTGGGCGCGGACGGCGGGCCGCGGGTCGGTCCGGACCTCTCACTGTTCCAGGTGTTCGGCTACAACCTGCTGGTCATCAGCGTGCTGCTCGGGCTGCGGGTGGTGGTGACCATCTTCCGGCCGCGCGGTTGACGCGGTTGGTTTGCGGTGCAAACCTGACCGGGTGGCAGACCTGCTGGGTGACCTGGCCGACCTGCGCCGACGGGCGCGGGAGGACCGGCACGCCTACCCGTTCCCGCTGCTGTTCTTCGGCGTGGCGTCGTTCCTGGCTCTGCCGCTGTACGCGCCGGTCGAGGAGCCGACGCGGGCGTTCGCCGTGCGCCACCCCGTGCTGCTGGCCCTGTACTGGCTGGTCGTGCTGGTGGCGGGTGGTCTGGCGACGGTGTGGTGGTACCGGCGGCGTGGCGCGCGGGTGGGCATCGAGACGTCCACGCGGGGCTACCTCGGCGCGTCGGTGATCGGGCTGATCGGGCTGAGCGGTCCGGTGGTCGGGGTGGCGCTGGAGGCCCTGCCGTTCCGGTTCTACTCGGAGACGGGCGTCGGCCTGATCGTGCTGGCGGTGGCGACCGTGCTGTGGCGCCGGGGCGCGCCGCGGGTGGCGACGTCGACGGCGGCGGTGCTGGGCACGGCGGTGCTCCAGCACGACCAGCCGGCGATCGCGCCGTTCATCGCGATCGGTCTCGGCCTGGTGGTGCTGGCCTCCTTGGAGCGCAGCACCCGGTTCACCACCACCACCGCGGCGTACCTCGTGGCGCTGTGCCTGTCGGCCGCGTTCACGCCGCTCGCGGTCCCGCAACCGACCGCCTGGACGACCGGCAGCGTGGTCGTGCTGCCCGGGTTGGTGCTCCTCCTCGGCGGTCTGGTGGGCTTGCGGCGTGGCTGAGCACCCGACCGCGTCACTGGACGACGTGGTGCACCAGAGGCACCGGCTGGGCATCCTCACCGTGGCGGCGGAGGCGAAGCGGGTCGAGTTCGGCTACCTGCGGTCCACTTTGGAGTTGACGGCGGGCAACCTGTCGCGGCACATCGCGGTGCTGGAGGCGGCCGGGCTGGTGGCCGTGGAGAAGGGTTACGACGGCAGGCGGCCCCGGACGTGGGTCGGCGTGACGGCGGCGGGTCGGGCCGCGCTGGCGGCGGAGATGACGGCCCTGCGTGCGCTAGTCGAGCGGCACGTAGCCTCGCAGCCATGAGCATCCACGACATCCCGCTGCGCACGCTGTCCGGTGAGCCGTCGAGCCTGGGCGCGTTGGCGGGCAAGGCGTTGCTGGTGGTGAACGTCGCCTCGAAGTGCGGGCTGACGCCGCAGTACCAGGGCTTGGAGCGGTTGCAGGAGCGGTACGCGGCGCAGGGGTTCTCCGTGGTCGGCTTCCCGTGCAACCAGTTCGCCGGGCAGGAGCCGGGCACGGCGGAGGAGATCGCCACGTTCTGCTCCACCACGTACGGCGTGACGTTCCCGCTGTTCGAGAAGGTCGAGGTGAACGGCCCGTCCCGGCACCCGCTGTACGCCGAGCTGACGTCGTTCGCGGACCTCGACGGCGCGGCCGGGGACGTGCAGTGGAACTTCGAGAAGTTCCTGCTCGCGCCGTCCGGCGAGGTCGTGGCGAGGTTCCGGCCGCGGACCGAGCCGGAGGACGAGGCGGTCGTGAAGGCGATCGAGTCGGTGCTCCCCTAGCCCGACGGCCGACAGCCGACGGCGGGGAGGCGGCCGGCCGGCCACCTCCCCGCCCGGGTCAGCACTCGATGACGTTCACGGCCAGGCCGCCGCGTGCCGTCTCCTTGTACTTGACCTTCATGTCCTTGCCCGTCTCACGCATGGTCTTGATGACCTTGTCCAGCGACACGAAGTGCGAGCCGTCGCCGCGCAACGCCATCCGCGCCGCCGTGATCGCCTTGATCGAGGCCAACGCGTTGCGCTCGATGCACGGGATCTGCACGAGTCCCCCGATCGGGTCGCACGTCAGCCCCAGGTTGTGCTCCATCGCGATCTCGGCCGCGTTCTCCACCTGCTCCGGCGTGCCGCCCAGCACCTCGGCCAGCCCGCCCGCCGCCATCGAGCACGCCGAGCCGACCTCGCCCTGGCACCCGACCTCGGCGCCGGAGATCGACGCGTTCTCCTTGAACAGCGCGCCGACCGCGCCCGCCGTCAGCAGGAACCGCACCACGCCGTCGTCGGACGCGCCCGGCACGAACCGGGTGTAGTAGTGCAGCACCGCGGGCACGATGCCGGCCGCGCCGTTGGTCGGCGCGGTCACCACGCGGCCACCCGCGGCGTTCTCCTCGTTCACCGCCAGCGCGAACAGGGTCACCCAGTCCATCACCCGCAACGGGTCCGTGGCGTAGTGCTCGGCGGCCATCCGCTGCCGCATCTCGGCCGCGCGCCGCCGCACCTTCAGGCCGCCGGGCAGCACGCCGGTCCGCGTGCAGCCGCGCTCGACGCACTCCTGCATCACGTCCCAGATGCGCAGCAGCCCCGAGCGCACCGACGCCTCGTCGCGCCACGACCGCTCGTTGGCCAGCATGACCTCGCTGATCGACAGCCCGGTCTCCCGGCACCGCGCCAGCAGCTCGTCACCCGAGCGGAACGGGTGCGCGACCGGCGTCTCGTCGGGCTTGATCCGGTCCGCTCCGGTGGCCGTGTCGTCCACCACGAACCCGCCGCCGACGGAGTAGTACACCGCCGAGTCGACCACGACGTCACCCGAGTGGGCGGTGAAGCTCATGCCGTTGGGGTGCAGCGGCAACGACTTGCGCCGGTGCATCACCAGGTCGGTGTCCTCGGTGAACGCGATCTCCCGCACACCGGCCAGCCGCAGCCGCCCCGTGGCGCGGATCTCCGCCAGCCGCCGTTCGGCCTCCTCCGGGTCGACCTCCTCCGGCCGGCAGCCCTCCAGGCCGAGCACCACCGCCTTCGGGCTGCCGTGCCCGTGCCCGGTCGCGCCGAGCGAGCCGAACAGCTCCACGTGCACCCGGTCGACCGAGGCCGACGAGGGCCGCAGCCGTTCCGCGAACATCATCGCCGCGCGCATCGGGCCCACCGTGTGCGAGCTCGACGGTCCGATGCCCACGGAGAACAGGTCGAACACGCTGATCGCCATGACGTCAGTCCCCGGTCAGTTCCGCGTACTTCGCCGCGGTCAGCAACCCGGACGCGTCCGTCACGGCCACCTTGAACAGCCACCCGGCCCCGTACGGGTCGTTGTTGATCAACGACGGGTCGTCGACGGCGGCCCGGTTGACCTCCACCACCTCGCCGCTGATCGGCGCGTACAGGTCGCTGACCGACTTGGTCGACTCCAGCTCGCCGCACACCTCGCCGGACTTCACCACGGCGCCGACCTCGGGCAGCTCCACGAACACGACGTCACCCAACGACTCCGCCGCGTACGACGTGATGCCGACCGCCACGGGGTCCTGGGTACCCGGCGCCCAGTCCACCCACTCGTGCTCGGGCGTGTACAGCAGGTTGTCCGGAAAAGTCACGACAGCGCTCCCTCACGGCAAGGTCCACCAGAGCCCCACTCTGTCCTGGGACCTGAGAGCTTCACCGACGCCGGAGCGGCGGCTTGCACCGTGGGTGCGCGGACGTGCGCGCTTTCCAGAGTCGCCTCACCCGTGCGGTTCTCGCTGCCTGAGAGTGTGCGGGGTGCTTGCTCCTTCGGCGCCCCGGCACGTTCACCGAGGTCTCTCCCGCGCGGGTTCCGGCGCTCCTGGCGCGCCGCGGCCGATGTTCAGTTGGTTGGCCCGCACGCTAGGTGCCCGGCCCGACGGGTGTCAACGCACCGTCGGACTTGTTCGATCGGCACAGTGGCGCAGGGGTGCGTTGGTGCCGGCCGCACGATGACACCGGATACCCGTTACCGGACCTTTGGTGTAACACCGGCCGAAGGAGCCCACCGTGCGGATCGCCGTCCCCCGCGAGATCAAGAACCACGAGTACCGCGTCGCGCTGACCCCGGCGGGCGCGCACGAGCTGACGCAGCGCGGTCACGACGTGGTGGTCGAGGCCGGCGCGGGCCTCGGTTCGGCCATCACCGACGAGGAGTACCTGGCCGCGGGCGCGAAGGTGCTGGCAGGCGCGGACGACGTGTGGGCCGAGGGCGACCTGGTGCTCAAGGTCAAGGAGCCGATCGCCGAGGAGTACCCGCGGCTGCGCGAGGGCCAGGTCCTGTTCACGTACCTGCACCTGGCCGCCGACCGGCCGCTGACGCAGGCGCTGCTGGACTCCGGCACCACCGCCGTCGCCTACGAGACCGTGCAGACCGCGAACGGCGCGCTGCCGCTGCTGGCGCCGATGTCGGAGGTGGCGGGCAGGCTCGCGCCGCAGGTGGGCGCGTTCTCGCTGATGAAGCCGTCCGGCGGGCGCGGCGTGCTGCCCGGCGGCGTGCCCGGCGTGCACCCGGCGCGGGTGGTCGTGATCGGCGGTGGCGTGGCGGGCCTGAACGCCGCGGCGATCGCCGTGGGCATGGGCGCGGACGTGCAGATCCTGGACACCAACGTCGACCGGCTGCGCCACATCGACGCCCTCTACCAGGGCCGCCTGCGCACCGTGACGTCCAACCGGTACTCCGTCGAGCAGGCCGTGCGCGAGGCCGACCTGGTCATCGGCGCGGTGCTGGTGCCCGGCGCGAAGGCGCCGAAGCTGGTGAGCAACGAGCTGGTGGCCGACATGCGGCCCGGCTCCGTCCTCGTGGACATCGCGATCGACCAGGGCGGCTGCTTCGCCGACTCGCGCCCGACCACGCACGCCGACCCGACCTACCAGGTGCACGACACCGTCTTCTACTGCGTGGCGAACATGCCCGGCGCCGTGCCGCGGACGTCGACCTACGCGCTGACCAACGTGACGCTGCCCTACGCCGTCGCGCTGGCCGACCAGGGCTGGGAGGCGGCGCTGCGGGCGGACCCGTCGCTGGCGCTCGGCCTGAACGCGCACGAGGGCCTGCTGACGAACCTGCCGGTCGCGCAGGCGCACGGGATGACCCACACGCCGCTCGACCTCTGAGAACCCCCGACGGCGAAGGGCCCCGCTCACAGCACGTGAGCGGGGCCCTTCGGCGAAGAAAGACGGCCCGCTCAACCAGCCTGGGGGTCACTGGGAGCGGGCCGCGTGACCAATCTTAGCCGGGAACAGGGGTCCCTGCCCAGTGACCCCACCGATCCGGCCGACATCCGTCCCGGCGGCGGCGACGCGCTGTGCACGAACTCAAGCAATCGAGTGAACTTGGGTGATAACGGGTAAGTCACGACGGCCCCGCGACCGATGCACAGGGCGGGAACCCCGCGGCTACCCAGCGGGGTCGTCCGTTCGCGCGGTGCTCTGCCGCGCCTCCTCCGATCGGAGCGCAGATGGCTGAACCCGAGGGCTGGATCGACTGCCACGACCCGTTCGGGCGGGACCGGTCGATGACCGTGCTCGTCGAGGACGACCGAGTTCTGCTGGTCGCGCCGCCCGGCGAGTCCGCCGTGATGTCCGTCACGCAGACGCGCCGGCTGCACCGCCTGCTCGACCAAGTCGCCGACAGGATGTGACGGCCGTGGACGAAGCGCTGCGGGCCGCCGTGATGCGCCGGCTGGCGTTGCTGGACGAGGTCGCCGAGAGCGGTGAGGCGGACGCCCTCGTGCCGCTCGCGCGGTCCGAGATCCACCGCCTGGCCGACGGCTGGCGGCTGTTGTTGACCGTGCACCAACCGGATCCGGACGGCCGCTGCGGCGCGTGCCCCGGAGTCCTGCGGCACAAGAAGTGGCCGTGCCAGGTGTGGACGATGGCCCACCAGCACCTCATCGGCGACGGCCTGCCGCACCGCGAACGCCGCCGTCCGCTGCGCACGCTGCGCCATTCGAAGGAGGTCGAGACGACGGCCGAGATACCGAGGGTCGCGTCGAAACCGCGGCATGCCCTCCCCGAGTGACCCTCCTAGGGCAGGATGACGCCCGGTAGGAGTACTCGGGAGGGACGCGTGCACGACGGCACTGGCCGCATCGTGGTGCAGAACTTGACCAAGCAGTTCGGTCCGGTCGCAGCGGTGCAGAACCTCAGCTTCACAGTGGAACCCGGTTCGGTGACCGGCTTCCTCGGCCCCAACGGGGCAGGCAAGACCACGACGCTGCGCATGCTGCTCGGCCTGGTGACCCCGACCGCGGGCATCGGACTGATCAACGGCAGGCCGTTCGCCCAGCTCGGCAACCCGGCCCGGGTGGTCGGCGCGGTGCTGGAGGCGCAGGGCTTCCACCCCAAGCGCACGGCGCGCAACCACCTGCGCGTCTACGCCGCCGCGATCGGCGTGCCCGACTCGCGCGCCGACCAGGTGCTCCAGCTGGTCGGCCTCGGCGCGGCGGGCGACCGCAAGGCGGGCGGGTTCTCGCTCGGCATGAAGCAGCGGCTGGCCCTGGCCACCGCGCTGCTCGGCGACCCGCAGATCCTGGTGCTCGACGAGCCGGCCAACGGGCTCGACCCGGAGGGCATCGCGTGGCTGCGGACGTTCCTGCAGTCCTACGCGCGCAGCGGGCGGACCGTGCTGATCTCCAGCCACCTGCTGGCGGAGGTCGAGCAGACCGTCGACCAGGTGGTCATCATCAGCCGTGGTCAGACCATGTACTACGGGTCGCTCGACCAGCTGCGCGACCAGCAGCAGGGCCGCGTGCTCGTGCAGCCGTCGGACACCGGCGCGCTGGTCGCGGCGCTGCGGGAGGACGGGATCAGCGCGATCGAGCAGCTGCCGGACGGCCGCATCGCGGTCACCGGCGTGGAGGCCAGGCAGGTCGCCGACACCGCGTTGAAGGCGGGTGTGTCGGTCTACGGCATCCAGGAGGAGAAGGTCGACCTGGAACGGCTGTTCTTCCAGCTCACCAACGGCCAGTACGCGGCGCCGGGCCAGTACGCGCAACCCGTCGGGTACCAGCAGCAGCCGCCGCCCGGCTACCAGCCGCAGTACCAGACCCCGCCGCAGGGCTACCAGCAGCAGCCGCCGCCGGGGTACCAGCAGCAGTACCAGCAGCCGCCGCCCGGCTACGAGCAGCAGTACCAGCAGCAGTACCAGCAGCCCACGCAGGGCTACGAGGCACCACCACCGGGATCCCAGCCGCCGCCGCAGGACAACCCGTACGGTCCGCAACACGGTCAGGGCGGCCTCGGGGGCGGTGCGTGATGGGCAACCTGATCAAGGCGGAGTTCCGCAAGACCACCACCACGGGCCTGTGGTGGGGCCTGATGATCCCGACCGTGCTGCTCGCGTTCGGCTGGGCGCTCGGCACCGGGGCGATCTTCAAGACCGTCTCGGACTTCATGAACAGCTCCGACGCCGAGGAGCTCGCCACGCTGCTCAACGTGGACCCGTCGCAGTGGCAGATGTCGGTGTTCGGGATCGCGCGCAGCATCAACGTGGCCACGATCTTCCCGATGATCTTCGGCGGCCTGGCGATCGCCAACGAGATCAACCGCAAGACGATCACCACCACGTTCCTGACCTCGCCCAACAGGGTCTCCGCGCTGGGCGCGAAGATGATCGTCTACATCCTGTGGGGCGCGATCTTCGGCGTCGCGATCGTGGCCTCGGTGAGCATGGGCATCGCGCTCACCTCGGACGCGGGTTCGCTGCCGGACGCCGGTGGCTGGCTGGCGCTGGCCGGTGTCGGCGTCCTGTCGTCGATCCTGATGACCATGTTCGGCGTGGGCGTCGGCGCGCTGATGACCAGCGTCGTCGGCACCACCGTCGTGCTGCTGCTCTACATGCTGATCGTGGAGAACGGCATCCAGCTCGTGCTGGCGTCCCAGGGCCTGCCGGAGATCATCGGCTTCCTGCCCAACGGCGCGGTGAACGGCCTGACCGGCTCGGTGGCGTCGTCGTTGTTCCTGTCGAACGCCGGCGTCGTGCCGGAGGACATGGTCGAGGCGCTGCGGGCGTTCGCCGGCGCGCTCGGGGCGTTCGACTGGTGGTTGAGCGGTCTGATCTTCCTCGTCTGGTCGGCGCTGTTCTTCCTCGGTGGCTGGGCGGCCACTCAGCGCAAGGACATCACCTGATCGCGTGATCTTGATCGGCTGACGGAGGCCGCCCCGAAGGTTCGGGGCGGCCTCCGTCACGTCCGAGGGGCCGACACCGTCGGTGGTCCGACCTATGTTGGAGGTCGTGACTTCTTCCGACGGCTGGATCCGCAGGCTCGCCAGGGCGTGCTGGCAGCACCGCTCGCTCGTGGTGCTCTCGGTGCTCGCCGCCGTCGTCGGCGTCGGGTTGCAGGCCGTCGGCCCGTTGTTGATCAAGGTCGCCGTCGACGACGCGATGGCCGGCCGCACGGACCGCCTGGCCTGGCTCGCGATCGTCCTGGTCGGCTTGGAGCTGCTGACCTTCGGCACCGCGTTCGTGCGCCGGTTCCTCGGCGGCCGGCTGGCCGTCGACGTGCAGCACGACCTGCGGCAGGCGGTGTTCGGCGCGGTGCAGCGGTTGGACGGGCCGAAGCAGGACGCGTTGCGCACGGGCCAGGTGGTGTCCCGCTCGATCACCGACCTCCAGCTGGTCAACAGCCTGCTGTCGATGACGCCGCTGGCGTTCGGCACGGTCGTGTTCGCGGTCGCGGCGATCGTGGCGATGTTCTGGCTGTCGCCGCTGCTGACCGTGATCGCGCTGGTGATCACCCCCGCCGTCGGGGTGGTCGCGGCCCGCAGCAGGCTGACCCTCTTCCCGGCCACCTGGTCGGCCCAGCAACGCGCGGCCGACGTGGCGCAGCACGTGGAGGAGACCGTCACCGGCGTGCGCGTGGTGAAGGGGTTCGGCCAGGAGGCCCGCGAGGTCTCCCGGCTGGAGTCGCGCGCCAAGCTCCTGTTCGCCGAGCGGATGCGCGCGGCCCGCCTGACCGCCCGCCCTTCCGCGACGCTGAACGCCCTGCCCTACCTCGGCCAGGTGGCGGTCCTGGCGCTCGGCGGCTGGATGGCGCTGCGCGGGGAGGTCACCCTCGGCACGTTCCTGGCGTTCGCGACCTACGTGGCCACCCTCGTCGGCCCGACCCGCCTGCTGGCGAGCCTGATGGTGACCGCGCAGCTGGCGCGTGCCGGCGTGGAGCGCGTGTACGAGCTGGTCGACTCGCAGCCGACGGTCGTGGACGGCGACCGCGACGTGCCCGCCGGTCCGGTGGCCGTCGAGCTGCGGGACGTGGCGTTCGGCTACACGCGCAGCGAACCGGTGCTCTCGGGCGTGTCGCTGCGCGTGGAACCGGGCGAGACGCTCGCCATCGTCGGCACCGCGGGCTCGGGCAAGTCGACCGTGTCGCTGCTGCTGCCCCGGTTCTACGACGTGCACGAGGGCTCGGTGTCCGTGGGTGACGTGGACGTCCGGGAGCTGCGGCTGTCGTCCCTGCGCCGGACCGTGGGCACGGTGTTCGAGGAGGCGTTCCTCTTCTCCGACACCGTCCGCTCGAACATCGCCTACGGCCTGCCGGACGCCTCCGACGAGCAGGTGGAAGCGGCGGCGCGGGCGGCCGAGGCGCACGAGTTCATCGAAGCGCTGCCGAACGGCTACGACACCGTGGTCGGCGAGCGCGGCCTGACCCTCTCCGGCGGTCAGCGCCAGCGCGTCGCCCTGGCCCGCGCCCTGCTCTCCGACCCGCGCGTCCTGGTCCTGGACGACGCGACCTCGGCCGTGGACAACGCCACCGAGGCGGCGATCCACCGCACGCTGGCCGCCGTGACCGCCGAGCGCACGACGCTCCTGATCGCGCACCGGCGGTCGTCGCTCGCGCTGGCCGACCGCATCGCCGTGCTGGACGCGGGCCGGGTGGTCGACATCGGCACCCACGCCGAGCTGCACGAGCGCTGCCGCCTCTACCGCGAGCTGCTCGCCGGACCGGGCGAGGCGATCGAACAGGTCGACCCCCGTGCCGACGCCAGGCTGGAACCGGGCCCCGACGGCACGACCCCGGCCCTCTGGCCCGAGAGCGACGAGGACGACCTGGCCGTGCGCGCGGCGAACCGGGCCGTCGGCGCGGCCAAGGTCAGCCGGGGCGGGGGTGGCACGTCGGCGCTGCTGGGCGGCACCCCGCCGACCCCGGAGCTGATGGCCCGCGTCCACTCCCTGCCGCCTGCCGAGGACGTGCCGGTCCTGAACGGCGAGGACCCGCGCGCCCCCGACCCGGGCTTCCGCCTGCGCACCCTGCTGCGGCCCGTCCGCTGGACGATGCTGGGCGTGGGCGGCCTCCTGCTGATCGACACGGCGCTGGCCGTCGCCTCGCCGAACCTGGTGCGCCTCGGCATCGACAAGGGCGTCGTCGGCGGTCAGGTCGGCTGGCTCTGGGTCGCCGTCGCGATCAGCTTCACGCTGGTCGTGCTGGGCTGGGTGTCGGCGGCTGCGGGCACCGTCGTGACGTCCCGGCTCGGCGAACGCCTGCTGTACCTGTTGCGCGTGCGCAGCTACGCCCACCTGCAACGGCTCGGGCTGGACTACTACGAGCGCGAGATGGCCGGCCGGATCATGACCCGGATGACCACCGACGTGGACGCCCTGTCCAGCTTCCTGCAGACCGGCCTGACCACGTTCGTCATCAGCGTGCTGACCGTCGTCGGCATCGCGGTGGCCCTGGTCGTGACCGATCCGGGCCTGGCGCTGGTGGCGCTGAGCGTGCTGCCGATCCTGCTGATCGCGACGGTGGTCTTCCAACGCCTCTCGTCGGCGGCCTACGCGGAGGCGCGCGAACGCGTCAGCGCGGTCAACGCCGACCTCCAGGAGAACGTCTCGGGGCTGCGCGTGTCGCAGGCGTACACGCGGGAGGCGCGGTCGGCCGAGGCGTTCGCCGAGCGCAGCGACGCCTACCGCCGTTCCCGCATCCGGGCGCAGCGGTACATCGCCACCTACTTCCCGTTCCTGTCGCTGCTCTCGGGTGTCGCGCAGGCCGGGATCCTCGTGGTCGGCTCCTACCGGGTGGCGGAGGGCACCCTGTCCCCCGGCGTGCTCCTGGCGTTCGTGCTGTACCTCGGCCTGTTCTTCTCGCCGCTGTACCAGCTGTCGGGCGTGTTCGACGGCTACCAGCAGGCCAGGGTGGGCCTGAGCCGCATCGGCGACCTGCTGCGCACCCCGACCACCGTCCCGCCGGCCGCCGACCCCGTGCCGGTGACCAACCTGCGCGGTGAGGTGGAGCTGCGCGACGTCACGTTCGCCTACCAGGGCACCACCCGCCCCGCCGTGGAGGACATCTCGCTGCACGTCCCGCCGGGCGAGACCGTCGCCTTCGTGGGCGCGACCGGCGCGGGCAAGTCGACGCTGGTCAAGCTCGTGGCGAGGTTCTACGACGCCACCGGGGGCGCGGTGTTGATCGACGGCGTCGATCTGCGCTCCTACGACCTGTCGGCGCTGCGCCGACGGCTCGGCATCGTCCCGCAGGAGGCGCACCTGTTCGGCGGCGACATCGCGGAGAACGTCGCCTACGGCAAGCCGGACGCGACCAGGGCCGAGATCGAGGCGGCGGTCCGGGCCGTGGGCGCCATGCCCGTGGTGGCCGCCCTGCCCAACGCGTTCCACCAGCAGGTGGGCGAGCGCGGCCAGGGCCTGTCCGCCGGCCAGCGCCAACTGGTCGCCCTGGCCCGGGCCGAGCTGGTCCAGCCGACGATCCTGCTGCTGGACGAGGCCACCGCCGCGCTGGACCCCGCCACCGAGTCCGCGGTCCTGGAGGCCGGCGACCACCTGGCCGGGGCCCGGACCACCTTCGTCGTCGCCCACCGCCTGGCCACCGCCGCCCGCGCCGACCGGATCGTGGTCCTGTCCGGTGGCCGGATCGTGGAACAGGGCACCCACGCCGAACTGCTCGAAGCGAACGGCCACTACGCCCGCCTCTGGGCCCACGGCACCGACGTCGAGCCGGACGCGAGCGAGCTAACCCCGAGCCACTGACCCGTCCGCGGCCGGACCGCCCGCCACAAAACTTTCCGGGTCGGCAAGTTTGCCGACCCGGAAAGTTCCACTAGGCTGACCCGCATGGCGACGGGCGGGCTGCGTGAGCGCAAGAAGCGGGAGACGCGGTTCGCGTTGAGCCAGGCCGCGATCCGGCTCACCCTGGAACGCGGGTGGGACAACGTCTCGGTGGAGGACATCGCCGCCGCGGCGAACGTGTCCGAGCGGACCTTCCGCAACTACTTCGCCACCAAGGCCGAGGCGATCGTCGCCACCCACGTCGAGCGCGGCCGGCGCGTCGCCCAAGCCCTCCGCGACCGCCCGGCCGACGAACCGCTCTGGGACGCGCTCGTCGACGCCGTCGTCGCGCAGTTCGAACCACCCGGCAGCGGCGCGGCGCCGTCCGGCTACGCCGCCGCGCTCCAGAAGCTGCTCGCCGAGCCGGCCGTCCAGTACGAGGTGTTCCGCGCCCACGCCGCCGCGCAGGACGAGCTGACCGCCGCCATCGCCGACCGCACCGGCACCGCCGCCGGCGACCTGTACCCGCAGGTCGTCGCCGCCGTGGTCAGCGCGGGCCTGGGCGCCGCGCTCACCCGGTGGACCCAGGACCCCACCGGGTCGATCGGACCTCTCCTCCGCGAGGTCTTCCACCGGATCCGCGCCGGGTTGCCCGCCCCGCGCTGACCTCGCCACCCCGCATACCGAAGCCCGCCCGACGGGCTCCCCGGCGTGCCCGGAACACCCGAAGCAGAGGAGTGACACCCATGGACGTGGTCGTCGTCGGCGGTGGACCGAACGGGCTCATGCTCGCGTGCGAACTCGCCCTGGGAGGCGTCCGGCCGGTCGTGCTGGAGCGCCTCCTCGAACCCGGCGCGGAACCCCGGTCGAACGGCCTGGTCGGCCAGGTCGTCCGGATGGTCGACCGCCGCGGCCTGTTCGAGCGGCTCAGCGGGCAGCCCGGCCCGCCGCTGCCCAACGACCGCCACTTCATGTTCGCCGCGATGCCGCTCGACCTCGGCCTCCTCGCCGACAGCCCGATCTACAACCTCCCGGTGCCCGAAGCGGCCACGAGTTCACCGGGCTCGTCCAGGACGCCGACGGCGTCACGCTCACCGTCGACGGCCCCGACGGCGCGTACGAGCTGCGCACCCGGTACGTCGTCGGCGCCGACAGCGCGCACAGCCCGGTCCGCAAGGCCGCCGGCATCGGCTTCCCCGGCGTCACCTACGACCGGTCCACCACCCGCACCGCGCACGTCACCGTGCCGTCGGACTGGCTGGACCCCGCGACCGGCGCGCTGATCGTGCCCGGTCACGGCCCCGTCCGGCCGTTCCTGCCCGTCCGGACCGACCGCGGCGGCTTCTCCTACGCCCCACTGCCCGGCCGCCCGCCGCTGGTCTCCACCACGGAGTGGGCCGAGCCGGGAACCGACCGCTCGGAGACCGGGCCGATGAGCCTCGACGAGCTGCGCGCCGGCGTCCGCCGGGTGCTGGGCGCCGACGTGCCGCTCGGCCCGCCGCCCGGCTCCGGCCCGCACGTGCTGCGCAGGCTCGACGGCGGCAACACCAGGGTCGCCGAGCGGTACCGCGACGGTCGGGTGTTCCTGGTCGGCGACGCCGCCCACGTCTTCGCCGCCGGCGGCACCGGACTCGACGTCGGCCTCCAGGACGCGGTGAACCTGGGCTGGAAGCTCGCGGCGGCGGTCAACGGCGCCGTCGACGTCCTCGACACGTACGAGGCCGAACGCCGTCCGGTCGCCGACCGGACCATCACCTACTCCCAGGCCCAGTCCGCACTGCTGTCACCGGGCGAGGACGTCACCGGCCTGCGCCGGCTGTTCGGCGAACTGCTCGCCCAACCGGGCGTCGTGCGGGTCGTGGCCGACCTGATCGCCGGCGCGGACGTCCGCTACCCGGTCGGCGACGACGCCCACCCGCTGGCCGGCCTGCCCGCACCCGACCTGGACCTGCGCACGTCGGCCGGCACGGTCCGCCTCGCCGAACTGGTCCGAACGGCGCGGCCACTGCTGATCGACCTGACGGGGAGCGGCGGCCTGCGCGTCGACGGCGTCGAGGTCGTCCGCGCCGAGGCGGACACCGACGCCACCGCGCTCCTGCTCCGCCCGGACTCCTACGTGGCGTGGGCGTCGAACGACGCGCGCCCCTACCCGGACGAGCTCCGGCACGTCGCCGCCCGGTGGTTCGGCTGACCGCAGGCACGAGGCCGCCCCGCAGCCCGTGCGGCCTGCGGGGCGAAGAGCGGTCGCTCAGCCCTCGGCGAGCATCTCGTCCAGCCGCTCGTACCCCTCGACCACCCCGGTCTCCATGCCGCTGGCCAACATCATGTCGCGGGCTTCCGTCGTCGCGAACACGCTGGCGGCGTGCAGCCGGGTCCGGCCGTCGCCCAGGTCCTCGAACGTCAGGGTGTCCAGCGAGACGCCGTCCGGGAAGCCCTCGAACGTGAACGTCTGCACGATCCGCTCACCGGGCCTGACCTCGTGGAACGAGCCGTAGAACCGGTACTCCTCGTCACCGTGGCTGTGCACGAAGCGGTAGGCGCCGCCGGTCGACGCGTCCCACCGCTCCACGCGCATCTCCAGGTAGCGCGGGCCCTGCCACTTCACCACGAGGTCGGGGTCGACGTGCGCGCGGAACACCGCGTCCACCGGGGCGTTGAACTCGCGGGTGATGTGGATGACCGGCGTGGCCGGGTCGGCGCTGATGCTGGTCTCGGGGTGCGTGGTCGTGGTCATGATGCTTCTCCTTCGATCCGGGTCTGTCGGGTGCCGTCGGACGCCATCTCGGCGAGCAGGGCGTCCAGCCGCTGGTAGCGCTGCTCCGCCTCCTGCCGGTAGCGCTCGATCCACTTCGTCATCAGGTCGAACACCTCCGCCTCGAGGTGGACGGGCCGTCGTTGCGCCTGCTTGCTGCGGCTGACGAGCCCGGCGTCCTCGAGCACCTTGAGGTGCTTCGACACGGCCTGCACGGTCACGGAGTACGGCTCGGCCAACTCGTTCACGGTCGCGTCGCCCACTGCCAGCCGCGCCACCATGTCGCGCCGGATCGGGTCGGCCAGGGCCGAGAAGACCCGCGACAACTGGTCGTCCACCGCCATCTCCTTACTCAACCTCTCGGTTGAACAAACCATACGACCGACACCCACCGAAGTCAACCAAAAGGTTGAAGACGCAGGTCAGGGACCTATCGGACACCACGCTTCAGCCGGCTGAACACCTCACACCCCACCGACCACCGCCGTGCGCACAACTACTCCGAGTTGAAGCACCGCCGGACGTGTGACGGGCTTAACCTCAAGTGATGCTCAAGCACCCATAACACGAACCGATGACCTGACCGATTCTGTGAGAGAACACTCGGTGCGCTGCCCCTCCTGTGTGTGAACTGCACCAGACGGGGGACTAGCCTGACCATGAGTGAGTCATTACCAAGAGCGAGATGGATAGAGGCGAGCGCCAGCCGTGTCCAGCAGCAGTCCTGCTTCTCAGTTCGGCCCCAATGAGTGGCTGGTCGAGGAGATGTACGAGCAGTTCCTCGCCGATCCGTCGTCCGTGGACCCGGCCTGGCACGACTTCTTCGCCGACTACAAGTCGACGCAGCGGTCGGGCAACGGGGCGGCGACGGCCGCGGAGAGCGGCACCACGACCGCCACCAAGACCGCTCCGGCCCAGGCCGCGCCGTCCGCCGCGAGCACCGCCGCGCCGACGACCGCGCGGCAGCCGCAGCAGCCGCCGAAGAGCCAGGCCGCCCAGCCGGGGACGACGGCTCAGCCGGCCCAGAAGCCCGCGGCCAAGCCCGCGCCCGCCCAGGCCGCCAAGGCCGCGCCGGTGCAGCCGGTCAAGGGCGAGGAGCAGAAGCAGCTGCGCGGCGCCGCCGCCGCCATCGCGAAGAACATGGAGCTCTCGCTCACCGTTCCGACCGCGACGAGCGTGCGCGCCGTGCCCGCCAAGCTGCTGGCCGACAACCGCATCGTGATCAACAACCACCTCAAGCGCACCCGCGGTGGGAAGGTCTCCTTCACCCACCTCATCGGGTACGCGGTGGTGCGGGCGCTCAAGGCCTACCCGAACATGAACCGGCACTTCGGCGAGGTCGACGGCAAGCCGTTCGTGATCACGCCGGAGCACGTGAACTTCGGCCTGGCGATCGACCTGCCCGGCAAGGACGGCGCCCGCACGCTGGTCGTGGCCTCGATCAAGGGCTGCGAGAACATGACGTTCACGCAGTTCTGGCAGGCCTACGAGGACCTGATCCGCAAGGCGCGGACGGGCTCGCTGACCACCGAGGACTTCTCCGGCACCACCATCTCGCTGACCAACCCGGGCACCATCGGCACCAACCACTCGGTGCCGCGCCTGCAGGCCGGCCAGGGCACGATCATCGGCGTCGGCGCGATGGAGTACCCGGCGCACTTCCAGGGCACCAGCGAGCAGGCCCTGACCGACATGGGCGTCAGCAAGGTCATCACGCTGACCTCCACGTACGACCACCGCGTCATCCAGGGCGCGGAGTCCGGCGAGTTCCTGCGCCGCATCCACCAGCTCCTGCTGGGCGAGGACGGCTTCTACGACGACGTCTTCACGTCGCTGCGGCTGCCGTACGAGCCGATCCGCTGGGTCGCCGACATCCCCGAGGGCGCGGTCGACAAGACCGCCCGCGTGATCGAGCTGATCGACGCGTTCCGCACCCGCGGCCACCTCATGGCCGACACGGACCCGCTGAACTACCGGCAGCGCAGCCACCAGGACCTCGACGTCCTGTCGCACGGCCTGACCCTGTGGGACCTGGACCGGGAGTTCCCGGTCGGCGGGTTCGCGGGCCAGGAGCGGATGAAGCTGCGCGACATCCTCGGCGTGCTGCGCAACTCGTACTGCCGCACGGTCGGCGTCGAGTACATGCACATCCTCGACCCGGAGGAGCGCCTCTGGATCCAGGACCGCGTCGAGGTGCCGCACGAGAAGCCGCCGGCCACCGTGCAGAAGTACATCCTGTCGAAGCTCAACGCCGCCGAGGCGTTCGAGACCTTCCTGCAGACCAAGTACGTCGGCCAGAAGCGGTTCTCGCTCGAGGGCGGCGAGACGGTCATCCCGCTGCTCGACGCGGTGCTGGACAAGGCCGCCGAGCACGAGATCGACGAGGTCGTCATCGGCATGCCGCACCGCGGCAGGCTGAACGTGCTGGCGAACATCGTCGGCAAGCCGATCTCGCAGATCTTCCGCGAGTTCGAGGGCAACCTCGACCCCGGCCAGGCGCACGGCTCCGGTGACGTCAAGTACCACCTGGGCGCCGAGGGCAAGTACTTCCGGATGTTCGGCGACGGCGAGACGAAGGTGTCGCTGACCGCGAACCCGTCGCACCTGGAAGCCGTCGACCCGGTGCTCGAGGGCATCGTCCGCGCCAAGCAGGACATGCTCGACAAGGGCGGCGAGGGCTTCACCGTGCTGCCGGTCGCGCTGCACGGCGACGCCGCGTTCGCGGGCCAGGGCGTGGTCGCCGAGACGCTGAACCTCGCGCTGGTGCGCGGCTACCGCACCGGCGGCACGGTGCACGTGGTCGTGAACAACCAGGTCGGCTTCACCACCGCGCCCGAGCACTCGCGCTCGTCGAAGTACTCGACCGACGTGGCGAAGATGATCGGCGCACCGGTGTTCCACGTCAACGGCGACGACCCCGAGGCGTGCTACTGGGTCGCCAAGCTGGCGGTGGACTACCGGCAGGCGTTCAACAAGGACGTCGTGATCGACATGGTCTGCTACCGCCGCCGCGGCCACAACGAGGGCGACGACCCCTCGATGACGCAGCCGGCGATGTACGACGTGATCGACACGAAGCGCTCGGTGCGCAAGACCTACACCGAGTCCCTGATCGGTCGCGGCGACATCTCGGTCGAAGAGGCCGAGAAGGCGTTGCAGGACTTCTCCTCGCAGCTGGAGCACGTGTTCAACGAGGTCCGGGAGCTGGAGAAGCACCCGATCAAGACCTCGCCGTCGATCGAGCAGGAGCAGCAGGTCCCGACCAAGCTGCCCACCGGCGTCGACCGGTCGATCATCGAGAAGATCGCCGACGCGCACGTGAACCTGCCCGAGGGCTTCACGCCGCACCCGCGCGTCAAGCCGGTGCTGGAGCGGCGCGCCAAGATGGCCCGTGAGGGCGGCATCGACTGGGCGTTCGCCGAGCTGCTGGCGTTCGGGTCGCTCGTGCTGGAGGGCCGCACGGTCCGGCTGGCCGGGCAGGACTCGCGGCGCGGCACGTTCGTGCAGCGGCACGCCACGCTGGTGGACCGCAAGCGGTCCGAGGAGTACACGCCGCTGCAGAACCTGGCCGAGGGCCAGGGCAAGTTCATGGTGTACGACTCGGTGCTGTCGGAGTTCGCGGCGCTCGGCTTCGAGTACGGCTACTCCGTGGCCAACCCCGACGCGCTGGTGCTGTGGGAGGCTCAGTTCGGCGACTTCGTCAACGGCGCGCAGCCGATCATCGACGAGTTCATCTCGTCCGGTGAGGCGAAGTGGGGCCAGGTGTCCGACGTCGTGCTGCTGCTGCCGCACGGTCACGAGGGCCAGGGCCCGGACCACACGTCCGGCCGGATCGAGCGGTTCCTCCAGCTGTGCGCGGAGGGCTCGATGACGATCGCGGTGCCGTCCACGCCGGCGAACTACTTCCACCTGCTGCGGCGGCACGCGCTGGACGGCGTGAACCGCCCGCTGGTGGTGTTCACGCCGAAGTCCATGCTGCGCCTGAAGGCCGCGGTCAGCCCGGTCGAGGCGTTCGTGGACGAGAAGTTCCAGTCGGTGATCGACGACCCGACCGGCGTCGACCCGAGCGCGGTGCGCAAGGTCCTGCTGTGCAGCGGCAAGATCTACTACGAGCTGCTGGCCGAGCAGGAGAAGCGGGGCGTCAAGGACGTCGCCGTGGTGCGCGTCGAGCAGCTGTACCCGGTGCCGGCGCGCAAGCTGACCGCCGCCCTGGACCGCTACCCGAACGCCACCGAGGTCCGCTGGGTCCAGGAGGAGCCCGCGAACCAGGGCGCGTGGCCGTTCTTCGGGCTGGCGCTGCCCGAGCTGCTGCCGTCGCGGTTCGCGGTGAAGCGCGTGTCGCGTCGCCCGATGGCCGCGCCGTCGGCGGGGTCGTCCAAGGTGCACGAGGTCGAGCAGCGCGAGCTGATCGCGAAGGCGTTCGAGTAAGACCCGTTGGTTCGCGCCGAGCCGTCGAGACCTCCCGGGGTTTCGGCGGCTCGGCCGTTTCGCTGGAGGAAGTCCCGTGTACTTCACCGATCGTGGCATCGAGGAACTGGAGGCCCGGCGGGGCGAGGAGGAGGTGACGTTCGCCTGGCTGGCCGACAAGCTGCGGGCGTTCGTGGACCTGAATCCGGACTTCGAGACGGCCGTCGAGCGCCTGGCCACCTACCTGGCGCGTGACGACGAGGACTTCGAGGACTGACCGCCTCCAGGGTTGCGGGACGACGCGGCCGCGGTGTCAACCGAGCCGCAGCGCCGCGACCGACTCGATGAGGCCTGAACGCTCCGGATTCGAAGTAGGCGCAACGCGTGTCCGGGCACCGGACGGGTGAGGGCCGGGAGGTGCGCCCGGCCCTCGACCCTGCTACCAGGCGTACGCCTCCGGCGCGGGCTTGGCGCCGTTCGGGCCGGGGGCCGGGAAGAGTTCGTCCAGCTTGGCCAGGACCTCGTCGTCGAGCTTGATCTCGGTGGACCGCAGCGAGCCGTCCAGCTGCTCGAGGGTGCGGGGGCCGATGATCGGCGACGTCACGCCTTCCTGGTGCAGCAGCCACGCCACGCCGACGTGTGCCGGGTCCTCGCCGAGGTCCGCCGACAGCTTCTCGTAAGCCTCGATGGCGTCCCGGTGCTTCTCCAACGCCTCCAGGCTGCGCCCCGTCGTGCCGCGCGACCCACCGCCCTCGCGCTGCTTGCGCAGCACACCGCCGAGCACCCCGCCGCCCAGGGGCGACCACGGGATCACGCCGACGCCGTAGTGGCGCGCCGCCGGCAGGACCTCCAGCTCGACGAACCGGTTGACCAGGTTGTAGATCGACTGCTCGCTGACCAACCCCAGGAAGTGGCGTTCGCGCGCCGCCTGCTGCGCCTGCGCGATGTGCCACCCGGCGAAGTTGGACGACCCGAAGTAGATCACCTTCCCCTGCTGCCGCAGCACGGAGAAGGCCTCCCAGATCTCGTCCCACGGCGTGGCCCGGTCCACGTGGTGCATCTGGAGCAGGTCGATGTGGTCGGTCTGCAACCGTTGCAGCGACGCGTCCGCGGCCCGCCGGATGTGCAGGGCGGACAGCCGCTTCTCGTTCGGCCAGTCCCCCATGTCGCCGTACAGCTTGGTGGCGAGCACGGTCCTCTCCCGACGCCCGCCGCCCTGCGCGAACCACCGGCCGATGATCTTCTCGGTGACGCCCTCGCCCCGCTGCCACCCGTAGACGTCGGCGGTGTCGAAGAAGTTGATGCCGTGCTCGTGGGCCCGGTCCATGATCGTGTGGCTGTCGGGCTCGGACGTCTCCGGGCCGAAGTTCATCGTGCCGAGGCACAAGCGGGACACGGACAGGCCGGAACGGCCGAGCTGGGTGTACTCCATGCGGCCAGCCTGCCTCAAGTCGATCGCCGGGACCACCTGGCCGGCGCGGGACCGCGTTCCGCCGAAACCGCTCCGCCGCAACGGATCCCGAGGTTAAGATCCGCGCCTACCCCGCCTCGGGCGGGCATGGGGGCTGGGGGAGGCCTGCATGGGGGGACTTGCGCACGACCACGTCCGGGCACGGGACGCGGTCGCCCTTCCGCACGCCGTGCTGCTCGTGCTCGCCGCGATCGCCGCGGCCGTGGTCGCCCAGGGCGGGTACTACCTGCCCGGCCGGCTCTTCACCGGCGCGCTCGTCGCGTTCGCGCTGGTCCTGGCACTTCGCGACCGCCCGGCGTTCGGGCTGGTCCCGGTGGCCTGCGCGGGGCTCGCCGCGTGGGCCGTCCTGCGCGCGGCCCTGGACGGCGACGTCACCCGTTCCCTGCCCGCGGTCGCGGCCGTCGGCTGCCTGGCCGCGGCGGTGGTCGTGGTCCGGGGTGCCGACGCCCGGCAACGGGAGCTGTGCGCGTCGGTGCTGGTCGGCGCAGGCGCGCTGGTCGCGCTGACCGGCTGGGTGGCCGTCGTCTGGCGGGTGCCGTCCTGGTCGGTGGTCGCCGACGGCCTGGCCCGCGCCGCCTCCACCCTCACCTACCCCAACGCCGCCGCCGCGCTGCTCGCCGCGCTCACCGTGCTCGCGCTGGCCCTGAACACGGCCCACCCGGACTCGTTGCCGCACGCCGCCGCGGTGTACGCGCTGGTCGTCGGCGTCGGCGCGACGCTCAGCCGCGCCGGCCTGCTGGCGCTGCTGGCCGGGGTGGTGGCGTTGGCCGTGTTCAACGGAGTCCGCGCCTCCCTGCGGCACGCCGGTCCGCCCGTCCTCGGCGCGCTGATCGCCCTGGGCGCGCTGGCGCCGTCGTTCCCGGCCGCCGAACCGGCCGGCCCGGCGCTCGCGGTGGCAGGACTCGTCGTCGGCCTCGCGGTCACCGCCGGCCTGAACCGGGTGACGCCGCTGTTCCGGCTCGTCGGTGTGGTGGCCGGGCTCGCCGCGATCGGGCTCGGGGCGCTCTTCGCCCTCGACCTGGGCAGGTTGCTCGCGGGCCGGATCTCGACCGGTTCACCGGACCGCACCGGCGCGACGGGCGCGGCGCTGGACCTCGTCGCCGCACGGCCGGTGTCGGGCGTCGGACCCGGCAACGGGTGGTTCGCGTTCACCGGTCCCGGCGGCGAGTCCCGCGTGATGCGGTACGTGCACAACGAGTACCTCCAGGTCCTGGTCGAGCTCGGCGCGATCGGGCTCGGCCTGGTGCTGCTGGTCCTGGCCGCGCTGGCCGTCACGGTGTGGCGCGGCCGCGCCGGGTCGTCGTGGGCGGGCGCCGCCGCGGGGCTCGTCGTGCTGCTGGTGCACAGCGGTTTCGACTTCCTGTGGCACCTGCCCGTGATCGTGCTGACCGCCGGGCTGCTCGCCGGCCTGGCCTCTCCCGAACCCACTGCCCGCACACCTGTGCCGGCAGCACCCACCGCAGAGGAGAACCGATGAAGTTCCCATCCATCCGCAACCTGCGCCCGGCCAGGGCGGCGGCCGTGCTGGCGGTCGTCGCGGGCGCGGTCTTCGCGTCCGTGCTGCCGTCCAGCGCCGACGTGAGCGCCCAGTCGCCGTCGCAGCCCGCGATCCAGCTCCAGGCACAGGGGGAAAGACTCGCGCGCGGTGCGGCGGTCAAGATCGACGTGCAGATCGTCTGCCCGCCGCCGGGCTACGCCTACGTCAACGTCCGGCTCACCCAGCGCGTCGGTCCCGCCATCGCGACCGGCGCGGGCTTCGCGCAGCCGTTCTGCACCGGCGGCACGCAGACGGTCACCGTCTCGGTGCACGCCGCGGAGTTCCCGTTCCGCGCGGGCACGGCCTTCGCCTCGGCCACGATGTCCGGCCCGTTCAACGGCCAGGTCTCGGACGACCGCGAGGTCACGATCGTCAACCCGTGACGTGACGGGGGTGGGGCTCACACTGACGGGTGGGCCCCGCCTCCGGGCGCCGCGAGGCCGAACTCGCAGGCCGCGATCACGGCCTGCACCAGGTCGCACCGGACCGGGCCCGTTCCCGTCGGCGGATCCCGGAACCGGAACCGACCGCTCGCGCGCGCGGTCCTCCGCCTCACTCTCAAGAGGGAGGAGCGAGGTAGGCGCGGGTCGAGGACTCCAGCGCCGCCACGCACGCCGCGACCACGGGGTGACCGCCCGCGCCGCGGCGGTAGGCGATGCGGGTGCGGCGGTGGACGTCCAGCGGGACCAGCCGGACGTCGGCGGGCGGGCGCGTCGCGCCGAGTTCGGGCACGAGCGCGACGCCCTGACCGGCGGCGACGAGCGCGAGCACGGCGGTGAAGTCGTCGGCGTGGTGGCGCACCCTCGCGGTGAAACCGGCCGCCTGGCAGACCCGCATCGCCACGGTGTGGCAGAGCGTGCCGGGGGTGCCGACGATCCACGCCGCGTCACGCGTGCTCGCGATCGTCCCCTCCGGCCCTTCGGCCGGCACGGCGAGGAACACCTTCTCGTCCAGCAGCCGCACGGAGTCCACGCCCGGGTCGGGCTCGACGGGCGCGATGTCGTAGTCGTGCCACAGCGCCACGTCCAGCCGCCCGTCGCGCAACGCGTCCGGCATGTCGACCGGGTCCAGCTCGGTGACCATGAGGTCGAGCGCCGGGTGGTCGCGGCCCAGCGCGACCAGCGCGGCCGGCAGGAGGGTCGGCACGGCGCTGGGGAACGCGCCGATCCGCACGGTGCCGGACAGGCCGGTGCGTGCGGCGGCCACCGCGGCGGTCGCGGCTTCCAGGGCGGCCAGGATCGTCTCGGTGTGCCCGACGAGCGCGGTGGCGGCGGCCGTGAGGCTGACGCTGCGGCCGGTGTGCTCCAGCAGCGGCACGCCCGCCTCGCGTTGCAGGGCGGCGAGCTGCTGGGACACGGCGGACGGCGTGTAGGCGTGGGCCTGGGCGACGGCGGCGATCGTGCCGAGGCGGGCCAGGTCGCGCAGGAGCCGCAGGCGGCGGACGTCGAGCATCAGTTCAGCTTACGGTTGCCACGAGGAACCCGAACTGGTGCTTCACGGTCCGGGCGGGCACCGTGGTGCGCATGACGCTCACCGGCCTGCACGTCCCGCTGATCACGCCGTTCGACCGGTCGGGGGCCGTGGCCCTCGACGCCCTGGAGGCCCTCGCCCACCAGGCGTTGGACGACGGCGCGCGCGGCCTGGTGGCGTTGGGCACGACGGCGGAGCCCTCGTCGCTCACGCCGGTCGAGCAGCAGGCCGTGCTCGGTGTCCTCACGCGGGTCTGCCGTGAGCGCGACGCGCCGCTGATCGTCGGCGCGAACACCCCGCAGGCGTTGGCGTCGTTGGCCGACCACCCGGAGGTGGTGGCGTCGCTGACCACCGTGCCGTCGTTCGTCCGGCCGGGCGAGGAGGGCGCGCTCGCCCACCTGACCCGGCTGGCCGCCGACAGCCCGGTGCCGCTGGTCGTCTACGACATCCCGTACCGGACGGGCCAGTACCTGTCCGCGGCGGCGTTGCGGCGACTGGCGGACGTGCCGGGGGTCGTCGGCCTGAAGTACGCGGCGGGCGGGATCAACGCCGACACGGTCGAGCTGTTCGCCGACGTACCGGACCTGGCGATCCTCGGCGGGGACGACACGTTCATCTCGCCGTTGCTGGCGCTGGGCGCGCACGGCGGCATCCTGGCTTCGGCGCACGTCGCCACCAGCGAGTTCGTCCGGCTGATCGACGCCTGGCACGCCGGTGACGTCGCCGTGGCGCGCGCTCTGGGCGGACGGCTGGGCCGGCTGTCGGCCGCGCTGTTCGCCGAGCCGAACCCGACCGTGGTGAAGGCCGTGCTGCACGCCCAGGGCCGCATCCCGACGCCGGACGTCCGCCTCCCCCTCCTGCCCGCCGGCCCCGGGAGCACCTCCGCGGCCCTCGCCGCCCTGGACTCGACGACCCTGGTCGCGGCTGGTCCGAACGGATGAATCCCGCGAGCTGACCGACACACGCCCACCCCGGCGCACGACCTGATGGGCAACGGTCGACGACATCGGGAGCGTGGGTCATGGCGCCGAATCCGTTCCGCGTGTTGATCGTCCGGGGGTTCTGGAGCCCGCCGCAGGCCGGATCGGCGAGCAGCTGGCCGTGGCCGACGAGCTTCTGCCGGGCGGTCTTCCAGGGCTCCAACGGCTGGAGCGTCCGCGACTACTGGTTGCGCTCGACGTTCGGGTTGCTGAACCTCCAGTTCGACGTCGAGGGCGGCGCCGCCGGGCTGAACCTGGAGGGCTTGGACGCCAACCACTTCGCGCACCGCCGGGCCGAGGCCATCGACGCGGTCCGGGACCGGGCCCGCGCGGAGGGCATCAACGTGGACGGCTACCACGGGTTCATCGCCCTGACCAACCCCCCGCCGTCCAATGCGGGAGCCGACCGCAACCGGGCGCTGTTCGACCAGCACGGGTTCCTGGAGTTCTACCAGCACGAGGTCGGTCACGTGCTGGGCTTCCAGCACGCGTTCGGCCCCGATCGCGGCGACCCCGGCCAGGAAACCGTGTACGAGGACGACTACTGCATCATGGGATTCACGGGGCCGATGGGCTTCACCATCCCCACGCCACCGGAGGCGGCGAGCGTCGTCACCCCGCTGCCAGGCAACTTCTGGCAGTCCGGCCGCCGACTCGCCGCGGCCAACCTGCACCGCACGTACCCGGCCGAGTTCTCGCCCTGGGTCGGGCACGTGGTCATGAACCAGACGACGTTCGTGGTGGGATCGAGCTCCGTGGCCGAACTGGGGTCGCAACTGCCCGTGCTCGCGGTCCTCACGCTCCCCGGCGGGGCGCAGGTCACGGCCGAGTACCGGGTCCCCACGGTGGACGACCGGGGCGTGACCCCGCCTGCCGTGGTGGTCCACTCCATCGGGCTGCGCAACCTGGGACTGCGCGACGACGGACGTCCCTGGGACGAGGTCGACCCGATCTACTTCGAGGGCACGTTGCAACCGCGCGTGGGCGCGCAGCTCACGATCGTCGCCGGCGTGACCCTGCGGGTCGTGTCGACCGAGTTCCCCGGGACCTACCTCGGCCCGAAACCGCCGGTGGTCCAGCTCAGGTTCGTCTGACCGGTCGGAGGACCATGTTCGCGCACTTGGGCACCTTCACGATCGAGGCCGACGTCCGGCACTGCCTGGACCTCGCCGCGGCGGCACTGCGCCGGTACGGGCTGGACGCCTGGTTCCCGCCGGACGACGGCGAGTTCGTCATCGTCGGTGGGGACGACCGAGTTGCCGTGCAGGTCTCCTGCGCGCCGGTGCAGGACGCGACCTGGGTGGCCGTGGTCGGCTACTCGACCGACGCCGCGGTCGCCGAGTACGGCCGCAACGCGATCCGCGCGCACATGACCAACCCCGCGTCACCCCCGCTCCCGCCGCCCTGACGGGTGCGGGACGCCGTCACCGCTGTCGAACGCCTGCTCGCCACACCGCGTGGGTGAGCGGGACGCCCGGGCGGTACGCCAGGTGCGTGGTCGAGGGCGCGTCGAGCACGTGGACGTCGGCGCGGGCACCCGGTGACAGGTGGCCGACGTCTGTGCGGTGGAGGGCTTTCGCGCCGCTCAGCGTGGCGGCGGTGACGGCCTCCTCGATGGTCAGGTGCATCTGGAGGACCGCTGTCGTGATGCAGTAGGCCATCGAGGTCGTGTAGGAGCTGCCCGGGTTGCAGTTGCTCGCGAGGGCGACCGTCGCGCCCGCGTCGAGGAGGCGACGGGCCGGTGGCAGCGATTGGCGGGTCGACAGGTCGCAGGCGGGCAGCAGGGTGGCGACGGTGGACGAGTGCGCCAACGCGTCGACGTCGGCGGCCGAGAGGTACGTGCAGTGGTCGACGCTGGCCGCGCCCAGCTCCACCGCCAGCCCGACGCCGGGGCCCTCACCCAGCTGGTTGCCGTGCACCCGCAGCCCCAGGCCCTTGGCCCGCGCGGCTTCGAGCACGGCCCGGGACTGGTCGGCGTCGAACGCGCCCCGCTCGCAGAACACGTCCGCCCACCGCACGTGCGGCGCGACGGCGTCCAGCATCCCGCCGACCACCAACGACACGTACTCGTCCGCGTCCGCTCCCGGCGGCACCAGGTGCGCGCCCAGGAAGGTGACCTCGTCGGCCACGTCCGCCGCGATCCGCGCCGACCGCACCTCGTCCTCGACGGTCAGCCCGTAGCCGGTCTTGGTCTCGATCGTGGTCGTGCCCTGGGCGACGGCCTCGCCGACCAGCCGGCGCAGGTTCGCCGCGAGCTCGTCGTCCGACGCCTCCCGGGTAGCGCCGACCGTCACCGCGATCCCACCGGCCGCGTACGCCTGACCGGCCATGCGGGCTTCGAACTCGGCCGTCCGGTCGCCCGCGAACACCAGGTGCGTGTGGCTGTCCACCCAGCCCGGGAGGACCGCCCGCCCCTCCACGTCGATCCGGGTGTCGGCGGCCGGCGCGGAGGACGCGGGGCCCACCCACTCCACGCGGTCGGTGAAGACGAGGGCGGCATCGGCGAGGCGACCCAGCTCGGGGTCGTTCGTGGTCAACTCACCGATACCGGTGACGAGCGTGCTGCTCACGACCGCACGAACCGCTGCCACGCGGACGCCGAGAAGGCCAACCTGCCCGCATCGGGCTTCTTCGAGTCCCGAACCGCCACGACCGGGGAGGCGAAGGCCACCTCGACGCAGTTGCCTTCGTTACCACCGCCGCTGCGACTGCTCTTCCGCCACACCGCACCGGTGAGGTCCATAGTGGACAACAGGTCGCCTCTCATTCCTGCTCGGCGATGATCTGCTCGATGAAGGCGACCGAGTCCTGTGGACTGAGCGCCCGATCGAGCAAGTGGTCGAACAGCAGCTTAGCCCGCCACACCTCGTCGGGTTCCTCTACTTGGATGGAGCCGGTCGGGTACTCGACGTACAGGATGGTCCGGTCTTCCGGATCGGGGAAGTCCAACAGGGTGAAGGAACCGGTCTGTCCGCCATGTGCGCCGATGCCCCTCGGCAGGACGCGCAAGGTCACAGTGCTCAGCTCGGCCATCATGACCAGGTGTTCGAGCTGATCGCGCATGACAGCCGGGCCACCGATCGTCTGGCGAAGCGCGGACTCATCGAGGAGGGCGGACAGGTGCAGGGGGTCTTCCTCATCGATCAGCCGCCGCTGCCGGATGGTCCGGACCTCGACCTGCGCGTTGAGCTCAGTCCGGGTGCGCTTGAGCGCGTCCGCCTCGAAGACCGCCCGCATGTAGGGCTGGGTTTGGAGCAGACCAGGGACGTAGATGAGCGCTACTTCCCGGATCTCCGTCGCCTCGGTCTCCAGGTCGACGTAGCCCAAGGCCCTCATACCGAACTTCATCCACCACTGCGGCTTCAGGGCATCGCGGACGTCGTCGATGAGGTGCGGGTCGTACTGGTCGTAGACATCCATCATCGAGCGGGCGAGGTGGACGTCGACTTTCGTCTCCCCCGCTTCCAGGCGGTAGAGGCTGTTGCGGTGCTTGTCCAGGGCGATGGCGGCGTCTTCGATGGTCATACCTGCCGCCTCGCGCATCCGGCGCAAGCGGCGGGCCAACTTCCTGCGGCGAAAGGTCGGGCGCGGTGGTGGCATGAAGCCATGATCCTGAGCGGGAGTGCGGCGAGTGGGAATCTCGCCACCCGATCAGGCGAGTACATCGCTCAGCAGCCGCGCGACGTCTCCCAGCTGCTCGTGCACACCATCGCGGGCTACGACCTTCCCCCCTACTACTACGACAGAGACGTCGGAGGCGGTGGCGGCCAGGACCAGTTGCTCGGGCGAGGTGCCGGCGGTGCGGACCGAGTTCACCCGAATGGCTACGAGATCAGCCGGTGCGCCCACCTCGATCCGACCGGCGTCGGGCCAGCCGATCGAGGCGTGGTTCGTCAGTGCCGCAACGAGGTCCGCCGGCGCGAATCGGCCGCGTTCACCCGTCCGCAGGCGCTCGTGGTGCTCCAACGCCCGCGCCTCCAACAACGGGTCGATCACCGCGTGCTGGTCGCTGCCCAACGACAGCGGCGACCCGGCTTCGACCAACTCCCGCGCCGGGCCGATGCCGTCCGCCAGGTCCGCCTCCGTCGTCGGGCAGAAGCAGACACCGGTGCGCGTCGAGCCGAGCAGGCCGATGTCCTTAGTGGACAGATGAGTCGCGTGCACGGCTGTCGTGCGCGGCGTCAGGGCGCCGGCCTCGGCCAGCAACTCGGTAGGGGTGAGGCCGTACGCCGCCAGGCACGCCTCGTTCTCGGCCGGTTGCTCCGACAGGTGGACGTGCAGCGGCCGATCGGGGAACGCGCCAGCTACCAGCGACAACGTTTCACGTGGCACCGCGCGGACGGAGTGGATCGCCGCGCCGATCCTGGTGTTCTCGTCACCGCGCAGCTCAGCGACCCTGTCCAACCACCGGTCCCCGGTCCCGTCGGAGAACCGCTCCTGCACCCCGCGCACGGGCTGCCCGATCCCACCCGCGAGGTAGCAAGCGTCCAACAGGGTGAGCCTGATCCCGGCGTCACGCGCCGCCTGTCGCAACGCCTCCGCCATCTCGTTGCCGCCGTTGTGCAGGTAGTGGAACTCGCCCACCGCCGTCACCCCGGCCACGGCCATCTCCGCGTACACGGCCGTGGCCAGCTTCAGGTACGAGTCGGGCGTCAACCGCTCGGCCACCGCGTACATCCGGTCGCGCCACGTCCAGAACGTGCCGCCGTCGGAGTTCGTGCGCCCGCGCAACGCCCGGTGGAACGCGTGCGAGTGCGCGTTCGCGAAACCCGGGAGCACCAGGCCGTGGAGCCGTTCCACGCCGAGCGGAATCGTGTCCACAGTGGACACGGCGGCGATCCGCCCCCGGTCCACGCGCACCAGCACCCGCTCCGCGACACCGTCCGGCAGCCACACCTGCTCGCACCAGAAGCTCTTCATCGCGTCAGGTGCTCCAACGTCGTCGCCAGCGCCAGCACGCCCGCCGCGCAGTCGTCCGCCTCGGCGAACTCCGCCGGCGCGTGGCTGATCCCGGTGGGGTTGCGCACGAACAGCATGGCGGTGGGCACGTGCGCCGCCAGGATCCCGGCGTCGTGACCGGCGCCGGTCGGCAACGCGGGCGTGTCGTCGCCGAGCGCGTCCCGCACGCGGGACATGAGGCCGGGGTCGAAGTGCACCGTCGGGCCCCAGCTCTCCTCGGTCACGCGCACCTCGCAGCCCTCCGAGGCAGCCGCCTCACGCGCCGCCGACGTGATCTCCGAGACCACCTCGCGGGTGCGCGGCTCGTCGTCGGCCCGCGCGTCCAGCCACACGTCCACCGACGACGCGATCACGTTGGTGCCGCCGGGGTTCGGCACGACCCGGCCGACCGTGGCCCGCGCGCCGGAAGTGGCCGCACGGCGGGCGGCCAGCACCAGCTGCGCGGCGGGCAGCATCGGGTCGCGCCGGTCCTCGATCACCGTCGCCCCGGCGTGGTTGCCCTCGCCGCTGAACGTGTACCGCCACCGGCCGTGCGCCAGGATCGAGCTCGCCAACCCCACCGGCACCTCCAACCCGCGCCCCTGCTCCACGTGCAGCTCGACGAACGCGCCGACGGACGACAGCGCCCGGTCGTCCCGACCCATCCGCAACGGGTCGAACCCGGCCGCGTGGGCGGCCTCGCCGAACGTGACGCCGTCCGCGTCCACCAGCTTGGCCGCGGCCTCGGCCGTGATCGCGCCCGTCATCAGGCGCGACCCGAGGCAGGCGACGCCGAAGCGCCCGCCCTCCTCCTCCACGAACACGACGATCGCCAGCGGCTTCGAGGGCACGAACCCGCGAGCGCGCAGCAGGTCGAACGCCTGCAACGCCGACACCACGCCCAACGGCCCGTCGAACGCGCCGCCGCCGGGCACCGAGTCGAGGTGGCTGCCGGTGATCACCGCGTCCGGCCCCGGCGCGCCCCACCACGCCCACAGGTTGCCGTTGCGGTCGGGCCGCACGTCCAGCCCCCGCCGCTCGGCCTCTTCCACGAACCACGCCCGCAGCTCCCGCTCGACCCGGTCGAAGCCGTGCCGCGAGTAGCCGCCGCGCCGCGCGTCACGTCCGACGTCGGCGATGTCCGCGAGGTCAGTCATCGGCGCTCATCGGGATCGGGACGTGCTTCGACGCGGCCACGTCGACCGCCCGCTGGTACCCGGCGTCCACGTGCCGGATCACGCCCATGGCGGGGTCGTTGGTCAGCACCCGCTCGATCTTCTGCGCCGCCAGCGGCGTGCCGTCCGCGACCGTGACCTGACCGGCGTGGATGGACCGGCCGATGCCGACGCCGCCGCCGTGGTGCAGCGACACCCAGGTCGCCCCGGACGCGGTGTTGACCAGGGCGTTGAGCAGCGGCCAGTCGGCGATCGCGTCCGAGCCGTCGGCCATCGCCTCGGTCTCCCGGTACGGCGACGCGACCGAGCCGCAGTCGAGGTGGTCGCGCCCGATCACGATCGGCGCGGACAGCTCGCCCGACGCCACCATCTCGTTGAACTTCAGGCCCGCGAGGTGGCGCTCGCCGTACCCGAGCCAGCAGATGCGGGCGGGCAGGCCCTGGAACTCCACGCGCTCACCGGCCATCTTGATCCACCGCGCGAGCTGCTCGTTCTCCGGGAACAGCTCCAGGATCGCCCGGTCGGTCTTCGCGATGTCGGCCGGGTCGCCGGACAGCGCGGCCCAGCGGAACGGGCCCTTGCCCTCGCAGAACAGCGGTCGGATGTAGGCGGGCACGAAGCCGGGGAAGTCGAACGCCCGCTCGTAGCCGCCGAGCTTGGCCTCGCCGCGGATGGAGTTGCCGTAGTCGAAGACCTCGGCACCGCGGTCGAGGAAGCCCACCATGGCCTCGACGTGGTCGGCCATCGACTCGCGGGCCCGGTCGGTGAACTCGTCGGGCTTCTCGGCGGCGTAGTCGGGCCAGTCCTCGACCGCGACGCCCTTCGGGCAGTACGCCAGCGGGTCGTGCGCGGAGGTCTGGTCGGTGACGATGTCCACCGGCACGTCGCGGCGCAGCAGCTCCGGCAGCACCTCGGCGGCGTTGCCGATCAGGCCGACCGACAGCGCCCGGCCCTCGGACTTCGCGGCGAGCACGCGGGCGATCGCGTCGTCGAGGTCGTCGGCGATCTCGTCCAGGTAGCGGGTCTCCACGCGGCGGCGGGCGCGCTGCGGGTCGACCTCGACGCACAGGGCGACGCCCTCGTTCATGGTGACCGCGAGCGGTTGCGCGCCGCCCATGCCGCCGAGGCCCGCGGTCACGGTGAGGGTGCCGCGCAGGGTGCCGTCGAACCGCTTGGTGGCCACGGCGGCGAACGTCTCGAACGTGCCCTGGAGGATGCCCTGGGTGCCGATGTAGATCCACGAACCGGCCGTCATCTGGCCGTACATGGTCAGGCCCTCGGCTTCCAGCCGGCGGAACTCGGGCCAGTTCGCCCAGTCCGGCACGAGGTTGGAGTTCGCGATGAGCACGCGCGGCGCCCACTCGTGCGTCCGCATGACGCCGACCGGGCGGCCGGACTGCACGAGCAGCGTCTCGTCGTCGGCGAGGTTCGCCAGCTCGCGGCTGATGGCGTGGAAGCTCGGCCAGTCGCGGGCGGCCTTGCCCGTGCCGCCGTAGACGACCAGGTCCTCGGGGCGTTCGGCCACGTCCGGGTCGAGGTTGTTGTGGAACATCCGCAGCGCGGCCTCGGTCGGCCAGCTGCGGGCGGTCAGTTCGGTCCCTCGGGCAGCGCGCACCATCACAGGGTTCCCTTCCGGATGAGCTCTTCGGCGGCGGCGATCTCGGGCGCGAGGTGGCGGTCCGGGCCGGGGCCCTCGACGTGCTCGCGGAGCTTCGCGATGGCCGCGGCGGTGGCGGGTGCGGGGTTGAGCGGTTTGCGCAGGTCCAGCGCGCGGGCGGCGGTCAGGAACTCGATCGCGAGGACCCGGCGCAGGCCGTCGACGGACTGGCGCAGCTTGCGCGCGGCGGACCAGCCCATGGAGACGTGGTCCTCCTGCATCGCGCTGCTCGGGATCGAGTCGACGGACGCGGGCACGGCCAGGCGCTTGAGCTCGCTGACGATCGCGGCCTGCGTGTACTGGGCGATCATGTGGCCGGAGTCGACGCCCGGGTCGTGGGCCAGGAACGGCGGCAGGCCGTGCGACCGGTTCACGTCGAGCATCCGGTCGGTGCGGCGTTCCGCGATGCTCGCCACGTCCGCGGTGGGGATGGCGAGGAAGTCCAGCACGTAGGCGATCGGCGCGCCGTGGAAGTTGCCGTTGGACTCGACCCGGCCGTCGGCCAGCACCACCGGGTTGTCGATGGAGGAGGCCAGCTCGCGGTCGGCGACGGTCTCGGCGTAGGCGACGGTGTCCCGGGCCGCGCCGTGCACCTGCGGCGAGCAGCGCAGCGAGTAGGCGTCCTGCACGCGCGTGCAGTCCGGGCCGCGGTGGCTGTCCATGATCTCGGAGTCGCGCAGGATCTCCGCCATGCGCCGCGCGGACCGGCCCTGGCCGGGGTGCGGGCGCAGGGCCTGGAGGTCGGCGGCGAACACGCGGTCCGTGCCGAGGAGGGCCTCCACGCTCATCGCGGCGGTCAGGTCGGCGACGTCGAGCAGGTAGTTCAGGTCCTTCACCGCCAGGATCAGCATGCCGAGCATGCCGTCCGTGCCGTTGATCAGCGCCAGGCCTTCCTTCTCGGCCAGGCGGACGGGCCGGATGCCCGCCTTCGCGAGGGCCTGCGCGGCGGGGACCAGGTTGCCGTCGGCGTCGCGGACGTCGCCCTCACCGGTGAGCGCGAGGGCGGCGGCGGACAGCGGCGCGAGGTCGCCCGAGCAGCCGAGCGAGCCGAACTCGTGCACGACCGGGGTGATGCCGGCGTTGAGCATCGCGGCCATCGCCTCGGCGGTCTCCAGCCGCACGCCGGTGTGGCCGCTCGCCAGGGTCTTGAGGCGGAGCAGGACGAGGGCGCGCACGACCTCGCGCTCGACCTCGGGACCCGCGCCCGCGGCGTGCGAGCGGACCAGGGACTGCTGGAGGGCGGCACGGCGGTCCGGCGGGATGTGCCGGACGGCCAGCGCGCCGAAGCCCGTCGACACGCCGTAGGTCGGCTGCTCGGCCGTGGCCAGGCGTTCGATGTGCGCCCGGGCGGTGGTGACCGCCTCGCGGGCCGCCTCCGTGATCTCCACGGGTGCGTCACCCCGGGCGACGGCGTGGACGTCGTCGCGGGTCAGCGGTGTCGGACCCAGCTGCACGGGTTGCTGCATGTGCCCATCTCAACCCGGCGGCCCGATCCGCACGACCCGACATCCGCCGATCGTGTCTGGTATCCGAGACGGCTCGGCCAACCAAAACCACTCCTCACGCGTCCTGCCCGACCGGTAGCTTCGGAAAACCACCATGGGGGTGACCGTGAGTGTCCGCGTGCAGGACCTGACCAGGACGTTCCGCAAGGGCAAGGGCTGGCGGCCCAGGGGCGAGGAGGTGACCGCGCTCGCCGGGCTCACGCTGGACGTCCCGACGAACGAGGTCCACGGCCTGCTCGGCCCGAACGGGGCGGGCAAGACCACGCTGTGCAAGATCCTGTCCACGATCCTGCTGCCGACCTCGGGCAGCGCCGAGGTGCTCGGCCACGACGTCGTGACCGGCGCGGCCGAGATCAGGCACCTCATCGGCATCGTGTTCGGCGGCGAGCGAGGCCTCTACGGGAAGCTGACCGCGCGGCAGACCCTGCGCTACTGGGCCGCGCTCTACAAGCTCCCGGACGCACAGGCGAAGGTCCGCACCGACGAGCTGCTGGCGCGCCTCGGCCTCGCGGACAAGGCCGACGACCTCGTGGAGACGTTCTCGCGGGGCATGAAGCAGCGCGTGCACCTGGCCCGCGGCCTGATCGGCGACCCGGAGCTGATCCTCTTCGACGAGCCGACCACCGGCATGGACCCGGTGGCCGCGCGCGACTTCCGCACGCTCATCGGCGAGCTGCGCGACGAAGGCCGCACCATCCTCATCACGACCCACGACATGGACGAGGCCGAAGAGGTCTGCGACCGCGTCACGCTGATCGACAAGGGGCGCGTGCTGGCCACCGAGTCGCCGCGCGGCCTGGCCGCGATGTCCGGCCTGCACCGCTGGGTCGAGGCCGAGACGTCGCTGGACGTCACCGGCATCCCCGGCGTGGTGGACACCGAGACCCGCAACGGCGTGCTGCGCGTCAAGACGACCGACGACCGGGCGGCGCGCGCGGTGCTGGACTTCCTGCTGGACCGCGGTGTGCGCTCGGTGCACGCCGTGCCGCCCCGGCTGGAGGACGTCTACCTGGACCTCATCGGCCGTCGCGGCATGGAGGTCTGAGCGGTGCGCCTGTTCCTGTCCGGGGTGCGCACGCAGTTCTGGCTGATCCGCAGGCAGCCCGACGAACTGCTGACGCTGTGCACGATCCCGTTCACCGTGGTGATGATGCTGTCGGTCGTGATGCACGCGGCCCGCCCCGACCTGGTCGCCAACGCCTTCCTCGCGCCCACCCTGATGGGGTTGTGGGGCTTCGCCACGGGACTGGCGACGGTCGTGCTGGTCGGCGAGCGCTGGACCAGGACGCTGGAGCTGGGCATGGCCGCGCCCGGCGCCTTGCACTCCGTCTACCTCGGTCGGATCTCGGCGGTGATGGTGCTGGGCGTCGTCCCCCTCGGCGAGACGTGGCTGCTGGGCGAGCTCCTGTTCGGCGTGACGCCGGCGGTGCACCACCCGTGGGTGTTCTGGGCGGCCATGGCGGCGTCGGTGTTCGCGATGATCGGCACCAGCCTGCTGCTGGCGGCGTCCATGCTGCTGACCAAGAACAGCAACAACTACCTGAACTTCCTCAGCTTCCCGATCTACCTGCTGTCCGGCGTGATGGTCCCGGTGCACTACCTGCCGGAGCCGCTGCAACCGCTGTCCCACGTGATCTTCCTGTCGTGGTCGGCCGACCTGATGCGCGACGCCATGGCCGCCGGCCCCGTCGCCGACGTCGGCTGGCGGCTGCTGACGATCACCGGGCTCGGCGTCGCGGCGCTGGTCGGCGGGCGGGTGCTGCTGGCGGCCACCCTGCGCCGGGCGCGCGAGCTGGGGGTGGTGACGTATGCGTGACCAGCTGCGGGTGCTCAAGCACGGGCTGATCGCCTCGTGGACGATGTTCTCGGCGTTCCAGACGTGGAAGACGTGGACGTTCATGTGGCTGTCCCGGCTGCTGATCCAGGCGTGCTTCTACGCGCTGATCGGGCGGATGCTCGGGTCGCAGCAGCAGGTCGACTACCTGCTCATCGGCAACGTGGTCGCGATCATGGCCATCGACGCGACCGTCGTCATCCTGCTGGCGGTCGGCGAGCGGCAGTCCGGCACGCTGGCGCTGATGGTCGCCGCGCCGTCCACCCACCTCACCGTGTACCTGGGGCGGGGGTTGGTGAACCTCGGGTCGGGGGTGGCGGCGTCGACCACGGCGTTCCTCGTGCTGCCGCCGTTGTTCGGGGTGGACCTGCCGTGGCCGAAGGCGGGCCTGATCCCGCTGATGATCTTCGTGGTCGGCTTGTCGTGCTACTGCTACGGGACGTGCGTGGCGTCGTTCGTGCTCGGGTTCCCGTCGGCGCGGTGGTTGGCGCTGAACTTCAGCTACCTGGTGCTGATGACGTTCTGTGGGGTGAACGTGCCGACGTCGTTCTGGCCGGACTGGCTGCGGGCGGTCACGTCCGTGCTGCCGATGACGCACGGGCTGGCCGCGATCCGGGCGTTCGTGGCGGGAGGGCCCGCGTCGACCGTGCTCGTGCAGCTCGGGTTGGAGGTGTGCGTCGGCGCGGCGTGGATCGCCGTGGCGGCGGTGAGCTTCAACCGCATGGTCCGGCGCGGGCGGCGTGACGGGACGATCGAGTTCGGCGGCTGAAGCGGGGTGGGCCTCGGGAGTGGAGTGGGCGCTCTGGGGTCGAGCGCCCACCCTCGGCAGGACGCGTGCCGGTTGCCGGACCTCTAGCGGGTGCCGATCCAGGCCGCGTCCGGGTTGGTGTCCACCGCCAGCGCCGCCGCCACGCGCGCCAGCACGTCGACCGGGGCGTGCTCGGTCTCCGCACCGGACGGCACGGGCTTGCCGCCGGGAACCTTGAACTCGCTCGGCGTCACGCGCACCTGGAAGTTCGGCGCGAGCTGGACGGCGAGCAGGCCGAACCCGTCGGCGGAGTAGTGCGCGGGCTTGCCGTCCACGGTGGTGGGGGTGGAGCCGGCCGGCGCCTCGGCGGTCCGCAGCAGCTCCACGTCGTACCGGACGTAATCGAGGTGGCTCGTGCCGGCGATCGCCCAGTCGGTCGCGCTCGGACCGTTCACCACGACGTACGAGTGCCCGTCGAGCGAGAACGGGACGCGCATCGACGTGGGGTCCGCCGTGACGGAGTCGGCGATCCGCCGCACCTGCGCCCGGACGTCCACGCCGGTCACGTTCTCCAGGCTGACGCTGAGGACGCGGTCGGGGGCGGCGTTCCAGTACAGGCTCTCGCCGAACCAGGCTGCGGTGGCGCCGCCGACCGCCGTGCGGTCGCCGACCGGCGCGTTCGCGACCTTCGGTGCCATGTCGTCCGTGATGGCGGTGAAGACGGAGAAGCGGACCAGCGGCGAGCCGGGGTTCGTCGAGCCGGGCGCGTAGATGCGGGAAGTGCCCCAGCCGGCGATCGTGCGCTCCCGCTCGGTGTAGCCGTCGAGCATCGCCCCGGGCCGGTACTCGAGGGCCCGGGTGGGCACGTCGGCGACCGGGGTGGGCGCGGCCGTGGTGGTGAGCTGCCGGGCGGGCGGGGCCTGGCCCACGACCGGCGCGTTCACGGTGGTCACCACCAACGCCGCCGCGGCGGCCGTCGTGCCGGCGGCGGCGAGCACCAGGAGCAGCGGCTTGCGCGTCCGGCGGGGCCGGTGCAGGGCGGCGAGCACCGCTCCGGGCGGCGGCGTGCGCTCGGCCCGGTGGCGCAGGGCGTCGGTGATCAGGGTTTCGGTGGTGTCGTTCACAGCGACTGCCTCACGCGTTCGTCGGCGCGCAGGACTGCCAGCGCGCGGGAGATGTGACTGCGGACCGTGACCTGGGCGCAGCCCAGGACGGTGGCGATCTCGGCGTCGTCGCAGCCCTCGTAGTAGCGGAGGACGACGGCGGCCTTCTGCTTGCGCGGGAGGCGGTCGATGCGCTGGAGCATCGCCTCCCGCTCGTCGTAGTGGTCGGTGGGGTCGGGCTGGGGCGGGTCCACGCCCGTGAGGGGGAGGTGCGCCTTGAGGCGGCGGCGCCAACCGAGGTACTCGTTGGTCACCATCCGCTTGAGGTACGCAGCCGGCACTTCGACCGAGCCGATGCGCGACCACTTCTGCTGTGCCCGGATCAGGACCTCCTGGACCACGTCCTGGGCCAAGTGCGGATCCCCGGTCAGCACGGTGGCGTAGCGCAGCAGCGGGGTCACCTGTGCCGCGGCGAACTCCTCGAAGCCGGTGCTCATACCCCTCCAATGCGCCCCGACCGGGTTTTGTTGAGAATGAGTTCCGTGGGAGGCAGCAGCGACGTGCCGGCGTTGCGCCGAGGGCTCGCCGTGCTGCGCCTGCTGGCGAGCAGGCCCGGCCCGCTGTCGGCGGTGGCGGTCGCCCGGGAGCTCGGTCTGCCCAGGTCCACGACCTACCACCTGCTGGCGGAGCTGACCGCGGCCGGGTTCGCGACGCACTTCCCCGAGGAGCGACGGTACGGGCTCGGCGTGGCGGCGTTCGAGCTCGGGTCGGCCTACCTCCGGCACGATCCGCTGGAGCGCCTGGCCAGGCCCCTGCTCCGGCGCCTGGTCGACACCGTCGGCCGGACCGCCCACTTGGGCGTGCTGCACGGTGCCGAGGCCTTGTACCTGGTGCGGGAGCAACCTCGCCAACCGACCACGATCGTGTCGGACGTGGGCGTGCGGCTGCCGTCACACCTGACCGCGTCGGGCCGGGCGATGCTGGCGAGGTTGCCCGCGGCGCAGGTCAGGGCCCTGTTCCCGGGCCCGTTCGTCGACCGCACGGGGCGGGGACCGCGGAACCTGCCCGCGCTGCGACGGCTGCTGGCCGTCGAGCGACGGCGGGGCTGGGCGGTGGAGGACGGCTACGTGACCGCCGGCTTCGCCTCCGTGGCCGCCCCGGTCTTCGACCACGGCCAACGGCCGATCGCCGCGATCACGGTGACGTTCCGGCACGTGTGCGAGGCGGAGTGCGGGGAGACGTGGCCGGAGCTGGCGGCGGAGGCGCGCCGTGCGGCGGACGAGCTGACCGGCCGGATCGGTGGACGCGGCTGACCGGCCCGCCCGCTCTAGCGCTCGGGGACCTTGGTCAGCCGGTGCGGTTCGGAGGCCGGCGCGCAGGCAGGCACTTCCTCCAGGTAGTTGTCCTCGTTCGCGAGGACGTCCATCTCGGTGGTCTGCTCCCCCGTGCAGCTCAGGACGTAGAGCAGGTGCACGGAACCCACGGGCCACCCGGACGTGTACCCGGAGAGGACCACCGGGTCCTGCCCCACGAACGCCGGGTGGTAGTCGCGCCGCCACAGGAACTTCCTGGACTCGAACCGCTCCCAGTCACCGACGAGTTCCACGACGAGTTGGTAGCTCTCCCCCTCGGGCGGGGCGCACCGCGTGGTCAGGCGGTAGTCGTAACGGTCCCCGATGTCCGACGGCACGTCGATCTCCACGGCCTGCCCCTCACCGCACCCCGGAGCCGCTCCGCTGCCCGGCCCGCCGGCGGTGAACAGCCCGCTGAGCCCGGGTACGAGGACCACCGCGCCGACGACCGCCAGGACCACGGCGAACGCCACGGCGGCGATGAACAGCGGTTTGGGCACGACCCGGGCGGGCGGGGCGTGCAGGTGGACGTCACCGTGGACGGCGCCCACCTGCAACGACGTCCCTTGCACCGCGCCGTCGACGGCGTTGTGCGTATCGCCCGGCACGGCGTCGGCCTTGTCCGCTCCCATCGGCCGATCATCCCGCCGGACGGGACGTGCCGGCCCGCGTTCCGCGCGGGTGTCCCCGTCTTGGAGCAGTCCCCATGCCGCTCCGGGACAGCACGACGGCCCGGCTCCGCCGAATGCCGTCGGTGCGGAGCCGGGCCGTGCGAGAGCGATAGGACTACAGCGAAACGGACTTCAGGAAGTCGGCCGCCACGTTCGCGATCGTCTCCTTGTCCACGTCCACCCGCTTGACGAGATCGGCCAGCTTCTCCGTGGTCAGCGCCGCGGACACCTTGTTCAACGCGTCCTTGCCCTTGGCGTCGACCGCGTCCGACCGCAGCAACGGCACCACGTTCTGCGCCGGGTACATCACCTTCGGGTCTTCCAGCTCCACGAAGTCGTTCGCCTTGATGTCCGCCGACGTCGTGTAGAGGTTGGCCACCTGCACGGTGCCGTCCTTCAGCGCGTCCACCGTGATCGGACCACCCGTGTCGGTCGTCTTGATCTCCGTGAACTTCACCCCGTACAGCTCCTGGATCTTGGCCTCCCAGCGCTGCGCCCACTCACCGGCCGCGCCCAGCGCGTACTTGCCGGAACCGAGGTCGGCGATCGACTTCACGCCGCCGTCCGCGGTGGCCTTGGTGACCACCAGGACGTCCTTGTCCTCCGCGTCCGACTTCTCCAGCACCTCCAGGCCCGACGGCGTCTTGGACTTCAGCGCCGTGTAGACCTCCTCGGCCTCGGTGGTGGTGTTGGTCTTGTCGAAGTAGTTGAGCAGGTTGCCCGTGTACTCCGGCACGACGCCGAGCGACTTGTCCTGCAACGCCTTCACGACCAGCTCGCGCGCTCCGATGCCGGCCTTCACCGTCACCTTCGCGCCGGTCGCCTTCAACGCACCGGCGTAGATCTCGGCCAGGATCTTGTTCTCGGTGAAGTCGGCCGAACCGACCACGACCTCACCCGACGCGGCCTGCTGGCCACCCCCGCCCAGGTCCTCCTTGGACCCGCACGCGGAGACGACCAGGGCGGTCGCCGCGACGACAACGGCCAACGTGCGCTTCATGCCGTACTTCCTCCAGACTCGACCGGCGCCGGCTCTCCCCGACGCCTCGACCGCGACCCGCTCGACCGCGCCTTGCCACTCCCCGCGCGACGAGCCTTGGCCGACAGCCTCAAACCCGCGGGCACGACCAGCCTGCCGACGCCCGCGAGCACCACGTCCAGCACGACCGCGAGCAGCGCGATCAGGATCGCGCCGCCGACGAACTGCCCGTAGTCCAACACCCGCAGGCCGTCCAGCAGGGGACGTCCCAACGTCTCGATACCCACGTACGCCGCCACCGACGCGGTCGCGACCACCTGCAACATGGCGTTGCGCAGACCGCCGACGAGCAGCGGCAGCGCGTTGGGCACCTCGACCCGCCACAACCGCTGCGCGCCGGTCATGCCCATGCCGCTCGCCGCGTCGACCACACCGCGGTCCACGTCCTGGATGCCGGCGTAGGTCCCGGCCAGGATCGGCGGCACGGCCAGCACGACCAAGCCGATCAGCACACCGGTCGTGCCACCGCCCGCCACCAGGTACAGGAACGTGACCAGGCCCAGCGTCGGCAACGCCCGCAGCGCGTTGCTGCCGCCGACCAGCACCACGCCGCCGCGCCCGGTGTGCCCGACGTACAGGCCCAACGGCACGGCGATCAGCGCGGCGCCGAGCACCGCGCCGAAGCAGTACAGCAGGTGGATGCCGACCCGCACCGGGATCGACTTGCCGCCCGACCAGTTCGCCGGGTCGACCAGCCAGGCCAACGCGTCCGCGAAGATCACGGCGCACCACCCGCCCGCACCCACGGTGTCAACCGGTTGCGCAGCAGCACCAGCAGCAGGTCGACCACGAGCGCCAGCACGAGCGTGAGCACGATGCCGATGATGATCGGCGCCAGGTAGCGCTGCCGGAAACCGTCGGTGAACAACGTGCCGAGACCACCCGTGCCGATCAACGCGCCGACGCTGACCAGGCTGATGTTGCTCACCGAGCCGACCCGCACTCCCGCGGCCAGCACCGGCACGGACAGCGGCAGCTCCACGGTGAAGAACCGCCGCAGCGGCCGGAAGCCCATCGCCGTCGCGGCGGCGGTGACGTGCGCGGGCACCGCCGCCAGCGCCTCGGCGACCGGCCGGACCAGCAGCGCGGTCGTGTAGACCGTCAACGCGAGGATCACGTTCAGCGGGTCGAGCACCTGCGTGCCGATGACCGCCGGGATGATCGCGAACAGCGCCAGCGACGGGATCGTGTAGACCACGTTCGACAACCCGATCAGCGCCGCGTTGACCTGGCGGAACCGGTGGCACAGCAACCCGAGCACGATCGCCAGCACGACCGACACGACCAGCGGCACCAGCGACAGGTAGACGTGGTCGAGCAGCATGTCCAGCAGCGCCGCCCTGGTGCCCGCGTCGCTGAGGTACTTCGCGATGTCACCCACGGCGGCTCTCGATCACGTCCAGCACCTGCCGCGCGGTCACCACGCCGGCCAACCGCCCGTCACCGCGCACGGCGACGCCCAGCCCGGACGGCGAGGACAACGCGGCGTCCAGCGCGCCCCGGATCGACGCGCCCACCTCGTACAGCGAACCGCCCGGCACGACCGACGCGTCCGGCGCGACCCAGCCCTGCGGCCGCTGCTCCGCGTCCACCACGAGCCGCCAGTCCGAAGAGGACTCCACCTCGGCGCCCTCGACGACCGTCGGCACCTCGGCCACCTCCACCCCGGACGAGTCCACAAAGGACAAGCTGCGGTAGCCGCGGTCCTTTCCCACGAAGCCCGCCACGAAGTCGTCCGCGGGCCTGGTCAGCAGCTCGGCGGGCGGCGCGTACTGGGCGAGGAAGCCGCCGGTGCGCATCACCGCGACCTTGTCGCCGATCCGGATGGCCTCGTCGATGTCGTGCGTGACGAACACGATGGTCTTGTCCAATTCGGCCTGCAGCCGCAGCAGCTCGTCCTGCAGCCCTTCCCGCACCACCGGGTCGACCGCGCTGAACGGCTCGTCCATCAGCAGCACCGGCGGGTCCGCGGCCAACGCGCGCGCCACGCCGACGCGCTGCTGCTGGCCGCCGGAGAGCTGCACGGGGTAGCGGTGGCCGAGTTCGGCGGGCAGGCCGACCAGCTCCAGCAGCTCGGCGGCGCGCTCCCTGGCCTTGCGGCGCGTCCAACCGAGGAGCAGCGGCACCGTGGCCACGTTGTCCAGCACGGTCCGGTGCGGGAACAGGCCCGCCTGCTGGATCACGTACCCGATCCCGCGCCGCAGTGTGGGCGGATCCACACCCAGCACGTCCGCACCGTCCACCAGGACGGTGCCCGACGTCGGGTCGATCATCCGGTTCACCATGCGCAGGGACGTGGTCTTGCCGCACCCCGACGGTCCGACGAAGACGGTGATCGTGCCCGCCTCGACCACGAGGTCCAGGCCGTTCACCGCGGTGGTCCCGTCGTCGAACCGCTTGGTCACGTCGCGGAACTCGATCACCCGTGGGTCCTCCTGCCGGTGGGCATCAAGCGTCGAACGACCCTAGCCCGTCAGTCCGACCGTGGCACGGCGTTTCAGGATCCGGTCAGTAGGCTGCACCGGTTGTGGCAACCGAAATGGTGCGAGCACTCCTCGCTGAACGCGGCCCGCACGCCCGCAAGCTGCGGCGCGTGGTCGACCTGCTGTCCGGCGACTGGCACACGCTGGCCGAGTTGGTTCGGCTTCCCGCTGTGCCGCGGCGCACCGTGCAGGAGTTGCTGACCGCCGTCGGCGACGACCTGGAGACCAGTCGCGACCGGTTCCGGCTCGCGCCCGCCAAGGCCGCCGACTACGCGGAGTTCCGCGCCGGTGACGACCTGGTGGACCCGGTGGACGCGCTCGTGCCCCGGCACGGCGAGCACCTGCGGTCGATCCTGGCCGACATCGCGGACGTGCCGCCGCCGCTGGCCGCGCTCGACCACGTGCAGGCGACGCCGGAGACGGCGCTGAAGCGCGCGTTGTGGCTGGACACGACCTACGACCTGGCCGGCCGCACGCTGCTGTGCCTCGGCGACCACGACCTGACCTCGCTCGCGGTGTGCGCGGTGAACCCGGCCGTCGAGGTCGTCGTGGTCGATGTGGACGACCGGCTGCTGGAGCACGTCTCGACCCGTGCCCGTGAGCGCGGGTGGTCGGTTCGGACGGTGCACGCGGACTTCCGGTTCGGCCTGCCGCCCGCCGTGCTGGAGTCGGCGGACCTCGTGTTCAGCGATCCGCCGTACACGCCGGAGGGCATGGCGCTGTTCGCCGCGCGTGCGGTCGAGTGCCTGGCCGACCTCGGTCGGGGACGGGTGCTGCTCGCGTACGGGTTCAGCGACCGGACGCCCGCGCTGGGGCTGAAGGTGCAGCAGGAGTTGCAGCGGCTCGGGCTGGTGTTCGAGGCGATCCTGCCCGCGTTCCACCGGTTCGACGGCGCGCAGGCGATCGGCAGCGCGGCCGACCTGTACGTGTGCCGGCCGACGTCCCGCCGTTCGGCGTCACCCGGGTCGGCGAAGACCGCGATCTACACGCACGGCCCGCAGTCGGTGGAGGCGACCGGGCCGGGCTCCGCGGCGCTGGCCGCCCTGGTCGACCTGGCGCCGCGGCCGGAGTCCTCGCCGCCGCCGAAGCCGCGCGCGCCGGGGTGGGCCGACCCGATCGGCAAGGGCGCGGCGTCGTTGGCGGTCGACCTGTCCGGCGACCCCGGGCCGTGGCTGCTGCGGACGCTGCTGGCGTGCTCGCCCGGCCGGATGGCGGCGCTCGTGCCCAACAACCACCCGAACGTGTCCTCAGCGGCGGGTCAGCAGGAGCTGAGGTCGTTGGTGGACACCAGGTTCGCGCTGCGGTTCCTGCGGTCCACTCCGGACGGCAAGCACTGCGTGGTGGTGGCCGACCAGGTGCTGGCGGGCACGTTGGACGTCGGCGGCCTGACCGTGCGGGAAGTGCTCACGCGCGCGCACGGCAAGCTCGGCAACGTGTGGCGCGAGGCGTTGGTCACGGCCACGCGCGGCGCGATGACCAAGCGGGAGGCGCGGGAGCGGATCGGCGAGCACGACGACCTGGAGCTGAGGCTGATCGACCTGCCGCGGCACCGGATCGCCGAGCTGCTGCCGCTGATCCGCGCCTCGGCGTCCCGGTAGCGGGGAGGTTTCCGCCGGAATGCGGCGAACCGCGCCGTGCGGGCCGCCTCCGACGGTAACTTTCAGCTCGAACCTGGAGGCGCCCGCATGACTCACCCCAACCCCGGTCAGCAGTACCCGGGCCAGCCGTACTCCGGCCAACCCACGCCCGGCCAACCGCTGCCCGGCCAGCCCTTCCCGGGCCAGCCGTTCCCCGGTCAGCAGTTCCCCGGCCAACCGGCGCCCGGACAACCGTTCCCCGGCGGGCCGCCGTTCCCGGGCGCCCAGCCGCCGTACCCGGGCCAGGGCTACCCGGGACCACCGGGCCCGCCCAAGCCACCGGGCAAGGGAGCGGCCGTGGTCGCCGGGCTGCTGTACCTGCCGGGCGTGCTCCTCGCCCTCATCGGCTCAGCCTCCCTCGCCAGCCGCGCGGCGTTCGGACGTGACTTCTGGGGCGCGATCCTGATGCCGCCGGTCCCCCGCGTCGTCGTGGGCTTCGAGGTCGCGGTCGCGATCTCGTTCGTGCTGCCGGGGTTGGCCCTCATCCTCGCCGTGCTGCTCCTGGCCCGGGTGCCCGGTGTGCGCTGGGGACTGGTCTTGATCTCGCTGCTGGCGGCGGTGCACTACGGCCTCACGGCCGCCAACGTCATGTCGGCCCTCCCGCCGGCCCGCGGGATCCTGCCGGTGCTCGGGCTGGTGCTGTGGCTCGTCGCGGGCTTGGTGGCGGTACTGCCGCCGGTCGGCCGGGCGATGCGCGGCGCGAAGCCGAAGACGCCGCACCAGCAGGCCGGACCTCCGATGGGTGGCCCGCCGATGCCCGGACAACCGATGCCGGGCCAACCGATGGGCGGACCTCCGCCCGGCGTTCCGGGTCCACCTCCACCCGCCCAGGGGCAGTGGGGCTGACCGGGTAAATCACTCGCCGAAGCGCGTGATGGCCTTGAGCATGTCGCGCGCCTTGCCGAACAACGCCTTCAGCGCACCCAGGATCCGCACCATCACGCGCACGACCTCCGCCAACCGCCGGTTGACCCGGTCCAGCACGACCGCGCCGCGCCCGACCGCCCACGCCGCGAACTCGGGCAGCGAGCCGCCGGCCGTGATGTCCGACGCCGCGAGCGCGACGGTGGCGTTGCCGAAGACCTCCTGGACGAACAACGCGACCACGTCCCGGAACACACCGCGGATCGCGGCGGTGATCGCACCCACCTCGGCCACGTGCGCCGCCACGTCCACGCACAACCGGCTCATCCCGGCGATCTCCGCGGTGAGCCGCCCACCGCCCGCCCGCCGCCGCACGATGCCGTCCAACGTGGTGGCGACCTGCTTCCAGGTGGCGACCGCGTCCTCGAACCGGTCGGCGTGACCGGACAGCCAGTCCAGCGGCTCGCGCAGGAAGTCCACGTGCTCGACCAACCACCCGAGCCCGGCGTCGGCGAGCAGGCCCAACGGGTCGGCGTCCGCGGTCGGCACGGCCAGGTCGGCCTCGAGCGTGTCCGGCGCCGACCCGGTCAACTCCAGCACGGGGAACCCGGTCACCGAGGGGCCGACCCCGGCTCGTCCTCGGGCGCCCGCAGGCTCCGCGGCAGGGGCAGGTCCTCACCGGCCTCCCGCTCCGACTCCGACACCAGCTCTGGCACCGACTCCGCCTCCGACCCCGGCACCGAACCCGGCACCGACCCCGCCGGGACCGAGCCGGTCAGGAAGTCCATCGCCGCCGTGCCACCGAACTGAGGCTCGACGATCGACGCCGCCTGCCGCGCCGCCTGCTCCTGCGCGCGCCGCACGGTGTCCATCACCACCTCGCCGAGCCGGGCGTGCGAGACCCCCTCGGCGTCGGGCGAGAACTCGATGTGCCGCAACGACCCGTTCGGCGCGACGGTCGCCGTCACCGCGCCGTCCGGCGACCGCTGCGTGGCCTGCGCGCGCCGGATCCGCTCCCGCAGCTCGCGGGACCGCTCGGCCAGGTGCCGTGCCCTGGCTTCGAGGTCGGCGATCATCCGTTCCTGGTTCACCGGTCGGCACCTGACGTCGTGGCGTCCATCGGGACGGGAGTATCGCGTATCAACCGGCGCGGGGGATGTGCAACGGACCAAGTGCCAGCACCGCGCGGAACTCCTTGGGCGGCACGGGGCGTGAGAACAACCAGCCCTGGTAGGTGTCCACGCCGATGCCGCGCAGCACGTGGAACTGGGTCGCGGTCTCCACGCCCTCGGCCACGCACTTGCGGTCCATCGCGCGGGCCATGTCCACCACGGCCTTCGCCACCGCGAAGTCGGACGAGTCGCTGCCGACACCGGAGACGAACCGCCGGTCGACCTTGATGATCTGCGCGGGCAGGTCCTTGAGCCGGGCCAGCGACGAGTAGCCGGTGCCGAAGTCGTCCACGGCGAACCGGATGCCCCGCTCCACCAGCTCGTCCATCGTCTGGCGCACCCGTGACGGCAGGTCGACCAGCGCGGTCTCCACCAGCTCCAGCACCACCCGGTCCCACGGGATGCCCGCCTCGGCGATGGCGTCGGCCACGATGTCGACGAACTCCGGGTCGCCCGGCACCAGACCGGCCAGGTTCACCGCCACCGACACCGGCTTGCCGCCCGGTTCCGGCCAGGTCGAGGCTTCCTTCAACGCGGTCCGCAGCACCCACCGGTCCAGCTCGCGCAGCAGGTCGCCCTGCTCGGCCACGGGCAGGAAGATGTCCGGCGGCAGCAGCCCGCGATCCGGGTGCGGCCACCGGACCAGCGCCTCCGCGGTCTGCACCACGCCGTCCACGCCGACCACCGGCTGGAAGTGCAGCGTCAAGCCGTCGTGCTGCAACGCCTCCCGCAGCTGGCCCTCCAAATGGACCTGCCGGTCGGCCGAGGCGATCAGCGCCGCGCTGGCCAGCGACACCCGGCCCGCGCCGGACCGCTTGGCCTCGAACATCGCCGCGTCGGCGAAGCGCAGCAGGTCGTTGCCGGTGGCGCGGGACCCGTTCGGCACGGCCGCGCCGATCGACGCCGACACGCGGACCAGCTGCCCGTGCACCGGCACCGCGGTGCGCAGCAGGCCCGCCACCTTCGTGGCCAGCGCGTCGACACCGCCGACCTGGTCGAGGTTCTCGCAGATGATCACGTACTCGTCACCGGACAGGCGGGCCGCCGTGCAGCCGTCGGGCAGGCCGCCCTCCAGCCGCCGTGCCAGCGCCACCAGCAGCTCGTCGCCCGCGTCGTGGCCGAGCGAGTCGTTGACCCGCTTGAAGTTGTCGATGTCGCAGAACAGCACCGCGACCTTCGACCGGTCCGGCGACTCCAGCAGCTCGCCGAGCATCTCCTTGACCAGCGCCCGGTTCGGCAGGCCGGTCAGCTCGTCGTGCGTGGCCTGGTGCCGCAGCGCCTCGGCCGTGCGGCGGCGCTCGGTGATGTCCTGGAACACGATCAGCCAGAACCGGCGGCCGTCGTCCTGCACGGACAGCGCGATGTGCAACTCGCAGTACACCTGCACGCCGTCGCGGCGGACCAGGATGCGCTGCGGGATCTTGTGCGTGCGCTCGGCGTCGGGCGCGGACATCTCGTCGATCGACGGCAGCCCGGCGCTCGTGTCGTCCGGGTGGGTGAGCGCGCTCGCGGTCATCCCGCGCAGCTGTTCCAGGTCCATGCCGAGCAGGTCGCACAGGGCGTCGTTGGCGTCGACCAGCCGCTCGCCCTCGTCGAACAGGCCGATGCCGACCGGCGTCAGCGACACCAGGTCCGCGAAGCGCTGGCTGGACCGCTTCATCCTGGTCTCGGCGGCGCGCTGCTCGGTGATGTCCTGCGCCGTGCCGACCGCGAGCGGCAGGCCGTCCGGGCCCTTGACCACCACGCCGTAGCTGCGGAACACGCGCAGCCTGCCGTCGTCGCGGCGCACGATCCGGTGTTCGAGCTGGATCGGCACCTCCTCGGTGCCCAGCTGCTGCCACAGGTCGTCCACCCAGCCGCGGTCGTCGGGGTGCACGAGGTCGAGGTAGGTCTGGTAGCGGATGTGCTCCTCGCGCGGCACGCCGAACAGCTCGTGCAGCATGTCCGACCACGCCACGTCGCCGGTCTGCAGGTTCCACTCCCAGACGCCGAGCTGGGCGGCCTTCTGCGCGTCGGCGAGCCGGCGGCGGTCGTCGCGGAGCTGGCGCTCCAGCGCGCGGGCCTCGGTGACGTCCTGGACGGTCCCGTGCAGCCTGGTGACCTTGTCGCCCTCGAACTCGGCCCGCGCCCGGCACACGTAGACGCGGTCGCCGTGCTCGCTGCGCACCTCGGCCTCGACCGTGCTGCCGTCCTCCGCCCGCCGCACCAGGTCCTGCAACTGGGCGCGGTCGTCCGGGTGCACGGCCATCAACGGGGCGCTGTCCGGGGCGACGCCGGCGGCGGCGCCCATCTCCCGCAGCACCTCGCTGCGGTGCAGCGCGCCGGACTCGACGTCGTAGCTCCAGCTGCCCATGCGCGCGATGCGCTGCGCCTCCAGCAGCCGGGCGCGTTCGGTCTCCAGGGCGCGATCGGACCGCCACTGGTCGGTGATGTCGCGGATGTAGCCGGTGATGAACTGGGTCCGGCCGTCGGATCTCAGCTTCGCCTCGGCCACGCCGCGGATCCAGCGCTGGTCGCCGTCGGGCAGGATGATCCGGTAGACGATGTCGATCGGGTTGCCGTCCAGGGCCCGGTTGGCCCAGTAGCTGGCGACCATCTCGTAGTCGTCGGGGTGCACGACGTCGAGCACGGCCTGCGCGCCGGGCACCACCTCGCCGGGCTTCACACCCATCATCTCGTAGTGCGACTCGGACCAGACCGTGACGCCGGTGTCCGGGTCGTACTCCCACGAGCCGATCTGCGCGACCCGCTGCACGGTGCGCAGCCTCCGCTGCTCGTCGCGCAGGTCCTCGGCGGCTTGCGCCAGGTCGGAGACGTCGACCAGCAGCACGGCGTGCAGACCGGTGCCCGGCACCGGGGTGCGCACCACGCGGACCGGCACCAGCGCGCCGTCGGCCTGGTGCAGGCGCAGGTCGTCGGTGCCGCCCAGCAGCAGCTCGCCGAGGGATCGACCGATGAGGTCCTCGGCGGAACGGGCCTTCGTCAACGCCACCGCGGCGGCGCTGGCCCGCATGACCACGCCCTTGGGGTCGCACAGCAGTGTGGGCGCCTCGGGCAGCGCGATGCCGTCCAGCGCCACGTCACCGTCCTGCGGACGCGCTGGGTCGAGCACCACCGGAGCGCGTCCAACCCGCTTGGGCACGGTCCCACCTTCCCGTGTTCACGGCAGGGATGACCGGCCCGACCGCACCCAAAGACGGCGTCCCTCTCCACGGGCAATATTCACCCGAGGAGAGGGACGGTAGCGCTTCGGAGCGTCATCGCCCACCCCTCAACGGGCTAACGAAACAACACGTTAGCGGTTTCGTTGCCTGTCGACGGGTACGGACGGATGCGGCCGGAGCTCTCCCAACTCCGACTTGGAGTCAGGCTACTCCGTCTTCGCGGGCTGCCAAGGCCACAGCGGCGGCCACTTCCGGACCGACCCGCGGGTCGAGGGCGCTCGGCACGATCCGGTCGACCGAGAGGTCGTCGACGGCGACCGCCGCGATCGCCTCCGCGGCGGCGAGCTTCATGCCCTCGGTGATCCTCTTCGCGCCCGCGTCCAGCGCGCCGCGGAAGATGCCGGGGAACGCGAGGACGTTGTTGATCTGGTTCGGGAAGTCGCTGCGCCCGGTGGCGACCACGGCGGCGTGCCGGCGGGCCACGTCCGGGTGCACCTCGGGGTCGGGGTTGGACAGCGCGAACACGATCGAGTCGTCGGCCATGCCCGCGATCAGCTCTTCGGGCACCTTCGACGACGAGACGCCGACGAACACGTCCGCGCCGCGCAACGCCTCCGCGATGCCGCCGCGCAGGCCGCTGCCGTTGGTGACCTCGGCCAGCTGCGCCTTCACCGGGTTCAGCGCGTCCCGGCCGACGTGCACGATGCCGCGCGAGTCGACCACGGTGACCTCGCCGATGCCCGCCGCCAGCAGGATCTTCGCGCACGCCACACCGGCCGCGCCCGCGCCGGAGACGACCACGCGCTGGTTCGCCAGGTCCTTGCCGAGCACGGCGTTCGCGCCGCGCAGGGCCGCCAGCACCACGACCGCCGTGCCGTGCTGGTCGTCGTGCATGACCGGCACGTCCAAGGCCTCGATGAGCCGGGCCTCCAGCTCGAAGCAGCGCGGCGCGGCGACGTCCTCCAGGTTGACCGCGCCGAACGACGGGCGCAGCCGGACCAGCGTCTCCACGATCTCGTCCACGTCCGTGGTGTCGAGCACCAGCGGGATGGAGTCGAGGCCGCCGAAGGTCTTGAACAGCGCCGCCTTGCCCTCCATCACCGGCAGCGACGCGCTCGGGCCGATGTCGCCGAGGCCGAGCACCGCGGTGCCGTCGCTGACCACGGCGACCAGCCGGTGCGCCCAGGTGTACTTGGCGGCCAGCCCCGGGTCGTCCGCGATGGCCCGGCTGACCCTCGCCACGCCCGGCGTGTAGGCGATGGAGAGCGCACGCGGGTCGGCCAACGAGGCGGTCGCGCCGACGGCCAGCTTTCCGCCTTCGTGGGCGCGGAAGATTTCCTCGTCGCTCAATTCGGTGGTCATCTGGGGCTGGTCGTTCAATGCGGTCACGGAAGTCCTCCTGCGGTGCGCGATACCTGCGGCGCACCGGGACCGGCGTTGTCACGCGGGTCGACGGGGCCTGTCTGGGAGACGTCCCCGCGGTCTGCGGGACTGCTCTCGGTGGCGGTGTGCGGGCAAGCATGGCAGCGTGCCCGGCCGCTGTCTGCGGCGGGGATCACAGTTTTTCCGCAGGTCAGAGGTAGTGCCACAGAACGTACGTCCGGTTTTCTGAACCGACCGGTCAGTTTCCGCAGGCAGGATCGGTCAAGAACCGGCGCGTTCTAGGGTGTGCGCCATGCAGGCACGTGAGTTGAAAATTTCCGGCGCTTTCGAGTTCACCCCTTCGGTGTTCCCCGACGATCGCGGCATGTTCGTCGCGCCGTACCAGGAAGCGGCGTTCACCGAAGCCGTCGGGCACCCGATGAAGATCGCCCAGACGAACCACAGCGTGTCCAAGCGCGGCGTCGTGCGCGGCGTCCACTACGCCGACACGCCGCCCGGGCAGGCCAAGTACGTGCACTGCCCGCGCGGCCGGATGATCGACATCGTGGTGGACCTGCGGGTCGGCTCGCCCACGTTCGGCGAGTGGGACGCGATGGAGCTGTCGGAGGGGTTGTTCAACTCCGTGTACCTCCCCGAGGGGGTCGGGCACGCGCTGATGGCGCTCGAGGACGACACGGTCGCGTCGTACCTGTGCTCGGAGGGGTTCAACCCGAAGGCCGAGCACGGCATCCACCCGCTGTCGATGGACCTGCCGTTCCCGTCCGGCATCACGCCGGTGCTGTCGCCGAAGGACGCCTCCGCGCCGACGTTCGAGGAGGCGCGCGACGCCGGGCTGCTGCCGTCGTACGACGACTGCGTGGCCTGGTACGCCAAGCTGCGCGCCTGATCCCGGCCCGTCGACCCGCCGGCCCCTCGCGAAGGCCGCCGGCGGTTCACCTCCCCGCGACCCCGGCGTTCAGCCCTCCGGGGCCGGCCGCCGGCGCCACAGCCGGGGCCGCGGCCAGAGCCGGGCGCGGACCACACCCACCACCTCCGCGGGCCCCAGCGTCCGCGAGTCCGTGGAGGCGAACGGGTTGTCGCCCTCGACGTGCCAACCGCCCCCGTCGGCCCGCACCGCGCGCTTGATCGACAGCTGCCCGGGCCGCGCCGACCACCTGACCAGCACGAGATCATGTCGGCGGGGCGGTTTCCCGAAGTGGACCAGGACCACGTCCCCCGTCCGCAGCGTCGGGGCCATCGAGGGTCCGACCACCCGAACCAGCGGCAACGGGTTCGCTTCCGGCCGTGCCAACGATCACCTCCACCTGCTCGCGCCGAGGCCCCGGAGTAGGGTTCGTCACGTCGGAGCATCCACTGTCAGGGAGGAAAGATGCGACTTCTGTCGCGCATCCGTTCACTCCGCCGCCCGCTCCTGGAGGCCACCGCGCACTGCGACCTCCCGTGCGGTGTTTACGACCCGGCCCAGGCCCGGATCGAGGCCGAGTCGGTCAAGGCGATTCAGGAGAAGTACCAGGCGAACGAGGACCCCGAGTTCCGCTCCCGCGCCATCCTGATCAAGGAGCAGCGCAGCGAGCTCGTCAAGCACCACCTGTGGGTGCTGTGGACCGACTACTTCAAGCCGCCGCACTTCGAGAAGTACCCGGAGCTGCACGACTTGTTCAACCGGGCCACGAAGGCGGCCGGCGCGTCCGGCGCGAAGGGCTCCATGGACCCCGCCAAGGGCCAGGAGCTGCTCGACCTGATCGCCCAGATCGACAAGATCTTCTGGGAGACGAAGGCCGCGGCCTGATCACCTGCTCCACACGGCGCTGACCGGGCGGAACGCTCCGCCCGGTCAGCGCCGTTCCACGTGCGGAGCCGCCCCGCCCGGTGCGCTGTTCGGGTGACCGCGCACCGGCCCGCGTCCGAACGCCCGCCTGCCCTGCGACGATCAGCGGGTCCCGTTCGGCGGTCGGCAAGGAGACCTCGCCCGATGAGCACGCCGTTGCCCTCCGAGGACTCGGTCCGGAAGCCGTGGGGTGCGGCGGCGCGGTTGTTCCGCGTGCCGCCGCCCGCGGACTCGCCGGCGTTGGGCCGGCTCTCCTCCTGGCGGTCCGTGCTCGGCCTGCTGACGCTGATCGTCCTCGGCCGGGGCGACCGGGGTGTGGTGGACACCTTGAACGAGGACGGTTGGGGCAAGGCCGTCGAGAACGTGATCATCGCGCTGGCCATCGTGCCCGTCGCGATGCTGCTGCTGTACCTGCGCACCCACCGCGAGCACCGCGCCGAGCTGCGCCTGCGACCGGTGATCGGCAAGATCGCCCTCCTCCTGCTGACGACCTTCGGCGCGATGGCGCCGATCGTGCTCGTCGTCACCAACGACCTCTTCGACACCCTGAAGCCGACCGACTTCGGCACTGCGGTGCTCGCGCTCTTCGGCGGCCTGCTCGCCATCGCCTACGCGCTCTGGGTGGCCGTCTACGTCGGCTGCGCGGCCTGGTGGGCCGTGCGCGGCAGCTGCTTCATCGGCGAGTTCCACCCCCTCCTCGGTCCCGCCGTCACCACCGCGGTGGTCGTCACCGCCACGGCGGTGGAACTCGTCGAGGCCGACACCAACGGCGTGTCCGACTCGGTCTGGCTGACCCTCACCCTCGGCGGCCTGGTCACCACCCTCGTCCTGGCCGCCGTCGAGCACTCGATGCTCCGCGCGCGGCGGATCGGCTGGCGCACCGGCCCCCGACCGCAACCGGTGCCCCGACCCGGTGACGGGGTGCGGCGTCCGTAAGCTCGGGCCGTGACCTCACACGTCTACCTGCTCCGGCACGGTCAAACCGAGTGGTCCGAGAGCGGTCGGCACACCGGGCAGACCGACGTCCCGCTGACCGACACCGGGGTGCAGCAGGCCCGCCGCGCCGGCGCCGTGCTGGCCCGGCTGCGCGCCACCGACCTGCCGCCCGCGCTCGTGCTGTCGAGCCCGCGCCAACGCGCCTGGCGGACCGCCGAGCTGGCCGGGCTGCACGACGTCGAGCGCACCGAGGAGCTCGCCGAGTGGGACTACGGCGACTACGAAGGCCTCACCACGCCCCAGATCCGGGAGACCGACCCGGGCTGGACGGTCTGGACCCACGCCGTGCCCAAGGGCGAGTCGCACGACGAGGTGCACGCGCGCGCCGCCAAGGTGCTCGACCGGGCGCGCCAGGCGTTGCTCAGCGGCGACGTGGTGCTGGTCGGCCACGGCCACTTCAGCCGCGTGCTCATCGCCACCTGGCTGAACCTGCCGCCGAGCGAGGGCGTCCACTTCGGACTGGACCCGGCCGGCACGACGGTGCTCGGCGACGAGCGCGGCGACCCGCAGGTCCGCCGGCTGAACGTGCCCGCCTGGGAAGTCGACGTTGACTGATCCCCGCGTCCGCCGCGTGCGCGAGGAGGACGTGCCCGCCGTCGTCGCCCTGGTCGAGGAGCTGGCCGAGTACGAACGCGCGCGGCACGAGTGCCGGCTGACCGTCGAGCAGCTGCACGACGCGCTGTTCCGCCCCTCGCCCGCACTCTTCGGCCACGTGGCCGAAGTGGACGGTCGGGTCGTCGGCATGGCCTTGTGGTTCCTCAACTTCTCCACCTGGCGCGGCACGCACGGCATCTACCTCGAAGACCTCTACGTCCAGCCGGACCAGCGCCAGAGCGGCCTCGGCCGGGCGCTCCTGCAAGCCCTCGCCGAGGAGTGCGTCGCCCGCGGCTACGCGCGCCTGGAGTGGTGGGTGCTCGACTGGAACGCGCCCGCGATCGGCTTCTACAAGTCGCTCGGCGCGCTGCCGATGGACGAGTGGACCGTCTTCCGCCTCACCGACGACCCGCTCACCGGACTGGCACTGCACGGCTGACGCCGACCTGCCGGATCAGCCCCACCCACCACACGAACGTGAACGCGATGACGGTCGGGTTCTTCGCGAACAGCAGCACGGCCAGGTAGGTCTGCCGCGCCGACTCGGGCAGCAGCCCGCCGACCACCTGCTCCGCGACGACGTCGAACACCAGGAACGCCACCGCCAGCAGCATCCCCTGCCACACCAGGCTCGGCCAGTGCCGCGCCGCGAACGCCCGCGCGTCCGCCCAACCCAGCCGCTCACCCCGGGTCGCCAACCGCCAGATCACGACGACCAGCAGCACCCGCGCGGCCACCACGACGACCTCCGAGGCGAACGCCACCCCGTCCGGCACCAGGCCGCCCCAGTTCACCACCACGAGCCGCTGCACCGACGCCACCAGCGACAACCCCACGACCACCACCCAGTGCCGCAGGTAGAACCGCGCGGCCCAGCGCGGCACCTCGAGCGCCAACCCCAGCTCCGACATCCCCACACCTCTCACTCCCCGATCATTTTAGTTCAGTGTACTGAAATATCGAGCGCGGTAAAGTGACGGCATGGACGGACGGGACTTCGGACGTGAGCTGAGCACGGCGGTGGTCGCGTTCCACGAGGCCGTCGGCGCGCGCCTGGGCGTGACGGCGGTCGACCAGCGCGCGCTCGCGCTCATCGCGGGCAAGGGCCCGCTGTCGGCCGGCGAGCTGGCCAAGGAGATCAACCTGACCCCCGGCGCGGTCACCGGCGTCGCCGACCGGCTCGAACGCGCGGGGCTGGTGCGGCGCGAACCCGACCCCGGCGACCGCAGGCGGGTGGTGATCACCGCGATCCCCGGCGCGTTCGGGCAGGTCTTCGCCGGGTTGAGCGCCGCCATGGCCGAGCTGGGCGCGCGCTACAGCCCGGAGGAGCAGCAGGTCATCGGGGACTGGGTGGTGCGCACGGTCGCCGTGCTGAAGGAGCAGACCCGGCTGCTCGGCGAGTCCGGGAAGCCCTCCACCGGTCGGCCGTGACCCGGACCGGCGTGATCAGCCGTTCGGCCGCTTCACGCCCACGGCGCCGTAGGTCACGGCCTCGGCGCTGGTCTCCGGCTCGCCCTCGCCACGCCATTTCGTGGCCAGCACCAGCCCGGGGTCGACCAGGTCGAACCCGGCGAGCATCGCCTCGACGTCCGCCCTGGACCGGGCCACTATCGGCGAGTCGGTCTCGTCCGCCACGGCGACCAGCTTGCGCACCAGCTCCGGCTGCTCGTCCGCGGTCAGGTGGCTGATCACCAGGTAGCTGCCGTCGGCGATCGCGTCGCGGTAGCGGTGGACCAGCTCGATCGGGCGGTCGTCGTCGGCGATGTAGGGCAGGATCGCGACCATCAGCACGGCGACCGGCCTGGTCAGGTCGAGCAGCCCGCGGACCTCGGGCGCGGCCAGGACCGCGCCCACGTCCCGGATGTCGGCCTCGGCGATGGCCGCGCCCGCGTTGCCGCGCAGCATGGTGCGGCTGTGGGCCACGGTGGCGGGCTCGTTGTCCACGTACACCACGCGGCACGTCGGGTCGGCCTGCTGGGCGACCTCGTGCACGTTGCCCGCGGTGGGGATGCCGGAGCCGAGGTCGAGGAACTGGCGGATGCCCTGCGCCACGCACAGCCGGACGGCCCGGCGCAGGAACGAACGGGTGTGCTGGACCATGGCGGCGGTCGGGATCTCGTTCATCGACCGGTCGGCGAACTCGCGGTCGACCGCGAAGTTGTGCGCTCCGCCGAGGTAGTAGTCGTAGAGCCGGGCCACGTTGGGGCGCTCGACATCACCATTGGTCGACACCCACCTCGGGGGGTTCTGCACTGCGCACCTCACCCTGCCTGCACCCGGAGCGGCGTGAACGCCTGCCAGACCGTATCTGGCTACTCCGTTCGTGTCCATCCGCCAAATGTGAACACGCAGGGTGATTGTGACTGGTGAGTGACCCCGGATCAAACCGTGGTGCCCCGGCCGAGGGGCGGCGCAGGGGGGGAGAGGTGCCTGCCCCTCGGCCGGGGAGGTCGGCTCACACTCCGGCGTAGGAGCGGATCCAGTCGCGGTAGCGGGTGACGGCGGTGTAGTTCGACCGGGTCGAGCGGTCGCTGGTGGAGGCGACGCCGACCTGGTAGCGGCGGCCGTCGACCGGGCTGGTCGCGAACATCGGGCCGCCCGAGTCGCCGCCGGCCGCGATGCCGTCGATGCGGGACACCGAGATCGCGATGCCGCCGCGGTAGTCACGCCCGTTGACCGAGGTCACGCGGGTGTTGGCGTACTTGAGGTAGCGGGACTGGCAGTTGATCTCCGGCTGGTTGGTGCAGGTGGCGCCCCAGCCGTAGAGCTGCACGGTCTGGCCGACGGCCACGGCCGTGGTGGTGCCCAGCGGCGCGTAGGTGCCCGAGACCGACCGGTCCAGCCGCGCCAGCGCCAGGTCGACCGACGGGTGCTGGATGATCTGGGTGGCGGTGGCCAGGGTGCCGCCGGTGGTCTGGTCGAGGCTGCCGATCCGGAACGTGTAGGTGCCCGAGCTCGCCACGCAGTGCTGCGCGGTCAGGACCCACTGCGGGGCGATGATCGTGGCCGAGCAGTTCTGCTGGCCGTTGCGGAACAGGCGGGCCGCCCACGGGGCGTTGCTCGCCGTGCCGCCGCCGATGATGTACGGCTCGACGACGCCGGCCTCCTGGGCAGACGCCGCCGGGGCGATCGCGGTCAGGGCGAACGCGGACAGCAGTGCGGTAGTGGCTCCGACCACCGCGGACAGGGCGCGAGTGAATCGCATGGAGTTGTCACCTCAACGAACGCAGGGAGTGGTGAATTCACCACCCACAGCGTCACCTGTCGGAGTGACGCCGGCCACCCGCCGTTAGTCGGCGAGCGCCCAGACGATGGTCTGCGGCCGATTGGCCCTGACCGACCGGAACCACCTACGCGTCCGCCTCTTCCTCGTCCACGCCGAGCGCCCACCGGCGCACCGGGTTCGTGAACAGCAGCACGAGCGTGCCGACGACGTACGCACCGAGCAGCGCGCCCCACAACTGGCGGTCGGACGGCCCGTACATGTACCAGGCGACACCCAGCAGGAGGAGCTGCACCACGACCGCGGGCGTGCGACCCCAGTGCTTGCCGAGCACCAGGCCGACACCGGCCGCGAGCACACCCGCCGACAGCACCGCGAAGTAGGCGGCCTCGCCGAGCACCTCGCCGGACTTCTCCGCGCTGAACGACCGCACCACCAGCGCGACCGCGAACGCCAGGCCGGTCAGGCCCTGCAACGCGGTCAGCGCGCCCGCCGCCCGGACCGCCGGTGGGACCTTGCCTTCGGTCGACACGCCGCGCCCCTTCAGCTGTGCGCCCCTCAACTGGGCCTTTCCTCACAGTGCGTACTCGTCACGCATCGTAGGCCACCCGGTTGGCGTGTCCCGTTCGACCGCCCCAGGGGCGATGATCACAGGAGTCTCTTCGGCGAGCCGGCGGTCGGGCCGGGGTGCACTTGTCGCGAGACGCAGCACGACGCGGGACCCTGGGAAATGGGGACACGGAAAGGAGACGTCGGCCACTTTCGTGCGCTCTGCAGCCTCCTACCGGGTGACACGCAACCTGTCGGAGGTCACGCGCTGTCCTACCCTGCAAGAGTGCGCGCACTTCTGGTGGTCAACCCGCAGGCGACGGCAACCACGCCTGCCGGTCGGGACGTGCTCGCGCACGCACTGGCCAGCGATGTGAAGCTCGACATCGTCGAGACGGACTACCGCGGCCACGCGGCGGACGCCGCCGCGCAGGCCGTCCTCGACGGGTACGACCTGGTCGTCGCGCACGGTGGCGACGGCACGGTGAACGAGGTGGTCAACGGCGTGCTGCGCGAGGGCGCGCAGCCGGGCCTGCCCATGCTCGGCGTGGTCCCCGGCGGCTCGGCGAACGTGTTCGCGGGCGCCCTCGGCCTGCCGCGCGACCCGGTCGAGGCCACCTACCGCCTGCTCCAGGCCATCGAGCACGGCACCAGCCGCAAGGTCAGCGTCGGGCACGTCGCCGCCACCGGCGCGGGTCTCGACCACGACCGCTGGTTCACCTTCAACGCGGGCGTGGGCTGGGACGCCGACGTGGTCGCCGCCGTCGAGCACCAGCGCGCCAGGGGCCGCCAGGCGTCACCGACCCTGTACGCGCGCACCGCGCTGACCAGCTACTTCACCCAGCGCAGACAGCCGCCGACGCTCACCGTGCACATCCCCGAGGAACCGCTGTTCGAGGACGTGCGGCTGGCGTTCGTCTCGAACACCGACCCGTGGACCTACCTCGGCGACAAGGCGATCCGGCTCAACCCCAGCACGTCCTTCGACGGCGGTCTCGGCCTGTTCGCGCTGCACGGGATGGGATTGCCGACAGTTCTTCGCTATCTCGCGCATCTCTTGGCCACGGATGGGAACCCCAAAGGCGGGAACCTGCTCCGGCGCGACGACGTCGAGTTCGTCCGCGTGACGAGTCCGGAACCCGTCAACCTGCAGGTTGACGGTGACCTGCTCGGCTCGTGCACCGAGGTCGAGTTCACCGGGGTGCCAGGCGCGCTCACGGTCGCCGTGTGATCGTGGCGTGACCGGCCCGGTACCCATCCGCGATGTTGTGACCTGGTGTGACGTCCCTGTGTGAAAGCGCAGGTGAACCCAGTCGATCTTTCGGGTGAGTTCACTCACCGGGTTGGGGCTAAACCCTTGACATCCCCGCCGTTCGTGAAAGCATTCACAAGCACCCCAAAACCGACCGCTGACGAGTGGCGCGCCTTCGCGCGCGCCTAGCTGAGGAGTAGTTCCAATGGACTGGCGCCACCGCGCGATCTGCCGCGACGAGGACCCCGAGCTGTTCTTCCCCGTGGGGAACAGCGGTCCTGCGCTCCTGCAGATCGCCGAGGCGAAGACCGTCTGCCGCCGCTGCCCCGTCGTCTCCGACTGCCTCTCGTGGGCGCTCGAGAGCGGCCAGGACGCCGGCGTGTGGGGCGGGATGAGCGAAGACGAGCGTCGCGCCCTCAAGCGCCGCAACGCTCGCACCCGGGCTCGCAGCAACGCCTGAGCCGCCTCGAGCAAACAACACGAAAGGCCCGACACCGTGCCAGGTGTCGGGCCTTTCGCTTGTGTTGCACACCCTCCCGCATGACCACGTGACTCCACGACGGCTGAGCCGCCGATCGGACCGCTGAGGTAGGTCGTCACGTGTGCACGGGGAGCAGTCTAACGCCGGGCTCTGAGCGGTACGCGCAGGACCGCCTCTGTACCGCCTCGGGGCCTCCTCCGCAAGCTCAACGAGCCCCTGAGTTCGGACTCCACCAGCGTCCGGACGATCTGCAACCCGAGCCGGTCGGTGCGCTCCAGCGAGAAGCCCTGCGGCAGGCCGCGGCCATCGTCCGAGATCACGACGTCGAGCCACTTCGCCGAGCGCTCGGCGTGCACGACCACCTCGCCCCGCTGGCCCGCCGCGTACGCGTGCTCGAACGCGTTCTGCACGAGTTCGGTCAGCACCATCACCAGCGGGGTGGCGAGCTCGGCCTGGACGATGCCGAACTTCCCGTCGCGGCGCACCACGACCTGCGACTCGGTGGCGGCCACGTCCGACATCATCGGGATGACCTTGTCCACCACGTCGTCGAGGTCCACCCGCTCGTCCACCGACATGGACAGCGTCTCGTGCACCAGCGCGATCGACGTGACGCGGCGCACCGACTCGGCCAGCGCCTCGCGCGCCTCCTCGCTGCTGGTCCGCCTGCTCTGCAGGCGCAGCAGCGCGGCCACCGTCTGGAGGTTGTTCTTCACCCGGTGGTGGATCTCGCGGATCGTCGCGTCCTTCGACATCAGGGCGCGGTCGCGGCGGCGGACCTCCGTGACGTCGCGGCAGAGCACCAGCGCGCCCGCCGCGCTGCCACGCGGTCGCAGTGGCAGGGCGCGGAACAACACGGCCGCGCCGCGGCGCGACTCGGCCTCGATGCGCATGCTCGGCTGGCCGTCCAGGGCGGACCGGATGCGCTGCGCGACCTCCGTGGCGTCGAACGGGTCGCCGATCAGGGACCGCGTCAATGGGGCCAGGTGCACGCCGACCAGGTCGGACGCGTGGCCCATGCGGTGGTAGGCGCTCAGCGCGTTCGGGCTGGCGAACACGACCGCGCCCGAGGCGTCCAGCCGGATCAGGCCGTCACCCACGCGGGGGCTGGTGTGCACGTCCGGCGACGGCTCGGTGGTCGGGAACGTGCCGTCCGAGATCATCTGGCACAGGTCGGCGGCGCTGCCCAGGTAGGAGATCTCCAACGGGCTCGGCACGCGCGGCACGGCCAGGTTCGTGTTGCGGCTCAGGACGGCGATGACCTCGTCGTTGCGCTTGACCGGGATCGCCTCGCGGCGGACCGGCACGCCGAGGTGCCAGCGCGGGTCCTCCTCGCGGCAGATCCGGACCTCGGTCATCGCGCGGCGCAGCTGGGGGTGTTCCTCGACGTCCACCATGCTGCCGACGACGTCCTCGGGGTGCGCGGTCGGCGCGGTGGTCGGCCGGGCCTGCGCGACGCACAGGAACGTCGTCTCGTCCAGCGGCACCCACATCAGGAAGTCGGCGAAGCTGAGGTCGGACAGCAGCTGCCACTCCGCGACCACCAGCTGCAGGTGGTCGACGGCTCCGCCGGAGAGCTTGGTGTGCTCGGCGAGGAGGTCGGTGAGCGTGGACAGCTACTCCACCACCGCGATGAGATCGCCCTCTTGGACCACGTCGCCGGGCGACACCGCGATGCGGGTGATCCGACCCGAGCCCTCGGGGAGGACGGGGATCTCCATCTTCATGCTCTCGAGCACCACGACCGTGGTCTCGTGCGTGACCTCATCGCCTTCCGCGACGGCGATCTGGGCCACGTTGGCCACGATCTCGGCCCGGATCTCCTCGGCCATGGTCCTCCTTCGTCGAGTCCATCCAACCACGATCCAGACCCGGTGCCGTGCCCAGGCGACCGCGTGACACACTGGGATGAAGCATGACGAGCACTAGGAGAACCCCATGTCGAAGCGTGCCCGCAAGCGCCGCGACCGCAAGAAGGGTGGCGCCAACCACGGGAAGCGCCCCAACGCCTGATCCAGTGTCACGGCGTGCGAAGGCCCCGGAGCACCGCTCCGGGGCCTTCGACTTGCACCGCTCGTCCGGGTCCGCGAACAGGGACCCGACGGTCAGCTGCTCGACGTCTCGGTCCTGGTCACCGTCGTGGTGACCTCGACCTCCACCGTCGTCTGCTCGGCCGTCTGGTAGAGCCGGGCGCGCAGGCGCCGCCGCAGCTCCTCGGGCGCGTGCTCGCCGCCGCACTTGCGGGCCAGCAGCGCCTTCAGGTGCTCCTCGATGCCGTACTGCTCCAGGCACGGGTGGCACTCCTCCAGGTGGGTCTGGAGCAGCTCCTTGCGCCTCTCGTCGCACTCGTGGTCGAGGAAGAGGTAGACCTCGGACAGGACCTCGGAGCAGTCCGTCTCGTGCGGTTCGCCGCAGCTCATCGGCCCGCCACCTCCTGGTGACCGTCGCGGATGATGCCGCGCTCGCGCGCGGTGTCCGCCAGCTGGTCGCGAAGCTGCCTGCGGCCCCGGTGCAACCGGGACATCACGGTTCCGATGGGGGTGCCCATGATGTCTGCGATCTCCTTGTAGGCGAAGCCCTCCACGTCCGCGAGGTACACCGCGATCCGGAACTCCTCCGGCAGTCGCTGCAAGGCTTCCTTGACGTCTGAGTCCGGCAGCCGGTCCATCGCCTCGACCTCCGCCGACCGCAGCCCGGTCGACGTGTGGCTCTCCGCCTGCGCCAACTGCCAGTCCGTGATCTCGTCCGTCGGCTGCTGGATCGGTTGGCGCTGCTTCTTGCGGTAGCCGTTGATGTAGGTGTTGGTGAGGATGCGGTACAGCCAGGCCTTGAGGTTCGTGCCCTCCGAGAAGGACGCGAAGGCGGCGTACGCCTTGAGGTAGGTCTCCTGGACCAGGTCCTCGGCGTCGGCCGGGTTGCGGGTCATCCGCAGGGCCGCCGAGTACAACTGGTCGAGCATCGGCATAGCGTCGCGCTCGAACCTGGCTGCGCGCTCGGCCGTTGTCTCGTCAGTCGGCGTGTCCTGCGTTCGCGTGGCTGGCACCGCGCTCCCTTCCCACCGGCTGGTCAGCGCGGTGGATGGAACTGTCTGGGACGCAGTCGAGGATACGCGGCGGTCCCCGGGTCGGCAGTGAGCCGAGCCACGCGGCGGGCGCGCCTTGACCTGCCTGCCGACCTGCTGGTCCATCACCTCGGTAGCCACGTTCGCAGCAACGCGACGACGCCGCCCGGCATTCCCTCGGCTATCGTGCGCGATCATGGCCGGTCGTGGAACGCCCGCCACCGCGTTGCTGGACAAGCAGAAGGTGGCCTACGCGCTGCACGCCTACGAGCACGACCCCCGGCACGAGTCGTACGGGCTGGAGGCGGCGGAGGCGTTGGGGATCGCCCCCGAACGGGTGTTCAAGACGCTGGTCGCGGACGTGGACGGCCGGTTGGCCGTCGGTGTGGTTCCGGTCACGGGGCAGCTGGACCTGAAGGCGCTGGCCGCGGCCGTGGGCGGGAAGAAGGCGAAGATGGCCGACGTCGCGGCGGCCGAGCGCGCCACCGGGTACGTGGCGGGCGGCATCTCGCCGTTGGGGCAGAAGAAGCGACTGCCGGTGGCGCTGGACGCCTCGGCGGAGGCGTTCGAGACCATCTACTGCTCGGCCGGACGGCGCGGGCTCGAGGTCGAGATCGCACCGGAAGCGCTGGTCAGGCTCACGCAGGCGGTCGTCGCGCCGATCTCGGCCTGATCGCCGGGCTCCCTCACACCTCCAGCGGGCGCAGCACGCGGTCGAGCCACTCCCCGACGGCCCGGCCCACCGCGCCCACGTCGGCCTTGAGGTTGTGGTCGCCGGGCAGCAGCACGACGTCGCGGTGGTGCGCCGCCTCGGGCCTGCCGAACGGGTCGTTCTCGCCCTGCACCACGAGGGTGGCGACTTCGACGCCGTCCAGCTCCGGCATCCGGGACTTCTCCGGCTTGCCCGGCGGGTGCACCGGGAACGCCAGGCACAGCACCGCCACCGCCTGGCCCTCGGACGACGTCCGGCACGCCACCCGCGCGCCGGAGGACCGGCCGCCGAACAGCAGCGGCAGGTCGTCGAACCAGGTCTCGCCCAGCTCGTCGGCCACCGCGAGCCACGCCGCGTCGAGCTGCTTGGCGGGCGCGGGCGCGCGGCGGCCCGCCACCCGGTACGGCTGCTCGACCAGCGCCACGTGCACGCCGATGTCCACCGCCGCGCGGGTCGCGGCCACCAGGTCCGGCGCGGCGATACCGCCGCCCGCGCCGTGCCCGAGCAGGAGCGCGGCGCGGCTCTCGGAGGCGCAGTGCAGCTCGGCCCGCGCGGGGCCGTACGGGGTTTCGACCACCCGTGAGGTCATGTCAGCTCGAACAAGGTGGGCTCCGGCTTCTCGGACTCCCCCAGCGTGACGGCCGCCATCAGCGACGGGTCGTTGTTCTTGATGCTGTTGACCTTCGTCGACACCGGGCGCAGCTCCAGCGCGTCGACCAGGTCGAGGTCGGGCGCGAGCAGGTCCTTCGGGTCGTCGTTGTCCGGGTCGAGCCACGCCGCCCAGCGGTCCTTCGGCAGCACCAGCGGCATCCGGTGGTGCACGGAGGTCATCTCGCCGATCGCGTCCGTGGTGAGCACGGCGCACGTGATGATCGGCTTGCGCTCGTCGCCGTCCTGCTGCCACCACACCGACCAGATGCCGGCCATGGCGAGGCTGGAGTCGTCGCCGGGGTTGATGAAGTACGGCTGCTTGCGGCCCTCGCCCGGCTGCCACTCGTACCAGCCGGCGGCCGGGACGATGCACCGGCGCTTGGCCGCCGAGTTCCGGTAGGCGGGCTTGTCCAGCACGCTCTCCGCCCGCGCGTTGATCATCTTCGCGGCGCCGGACAGGTCCTTGGCCCAGTGCGGCACCAGGCCCCAGCGCATCACGCGGACGCTGCGCTCGGTGGTGTCCGGGTCGGGGTTGCCCTCCTCGTCGCGCGGGTGCCGTTCGACCACGGCGAGCACCTGCTTGGTCGGCGCGACGTTGTAGTCCGCGCCGGGCGCCTCGCCCTCGGTGCCGTCGACCGCGTCGAACTCCGCCGCGAGCAGCGCGGGGTTCTTGGTGGACGCGTACCTGCCGCACACACCGATCACCTCTCCACAGATCACCCTCGGGCGAAGCCCATCGTCGCACGTCGGAAAGCCCGGTGCGAGCTGTCGACCACCCGATGCGGAATCATCAAGCCATGACTCAGCAGTGGTCCGCTCCCACCGCCGACGGCCCGGTCGACGCGACGGTACCCGTGCCAGGCTCCAAGTCGATCACCAACCGCGCGCTCGTGCTCGCCGCCCTGGCCGACCGCCCGTCCACCGTGCACGCGCCGCTGCGCAGCCGCGACACCAAGCTGATGGTCGACGCGCTGCGGTCGCTCGGCGTCGGGATCGACGACGGCCCGGACGGGTCCTGGCTGGTCACACCCCACGAGATGCACGGCCCGGCGCAGGTCGACTGTGGCCTGGCGGGCACCGTGATGCGGTTCCTGCCGCCCGCCGCCGCGCTCGCGGTCGGCGACATCACCTTCGACGGCGACCCGCACGCGCGGACCCGACCGATGACCACGATCCTGGACGCGCTGCGGGCGTTGGGCGCGGACGTGGCGGGCGACGCGCTGCCGTTCACGCTGCACGGCAAGGGCGGCGTGCCCGGTGGCGAGGTCACCATCGACGCGTCGGCGTCGTCCCAGTTCGTGTCCGGGCTCCTGCTGTCGGGCGCGCGGTACGAGAGCGGCGTGACGATCCGGCACGACGGCAAGCCCGTGCCCTCCATGCCCCACATCGAGATGACCGTGGCGATGATGCGCCAGGCCGGTGTCGTGGTGGACGACGCGTCGCCGAACGAGTGGCGGGTCGAGCCGGGCCCCGTCGAGGGCCGCGACTGGCACGTCGAGCCGGACCTGTCCAACGCGACCGCGTTCCTGGCGGCGGCGGCCGTCACCGGCGGCCGGGTGACGATCCCGGGTTGGCCGACCCGGACCACGCAGCCCGGAGGCGCGGCGCAGGACCTCTTCGGGCGCATGGGCTGCGAGGTCGCGCTGTCCGACGCCGGCCTGGTGCTGCGCGGGCCGGACAGGTTGACCGGGATCGACCTCGACCTGCGTGACGAGAGCGAGCTGACGCCGACCGTCGCGGCCCTGGCGGCGCTGGCCGACGGGCGGACGCGCATCCGCGGTGTCGCCCACATCCGCGGCCACGAGACGGACCGGCTCGCCGCGCTCGCCGCCGAGATCAACCGGCTGGGCGGCGACGCGGAGGAGACCGAGGACGGCCTGGTCATCACGCCGCGACCGCTGCGCGGCGGCGTGTGGCGCGCCTACGCCGACCACCGGATGGCCACCGCCGGCGCGATCATCGGCCTGGTCGTCGAGGGCGTGTCCGTGGACGACATCGGCTGCACCACGAAGACGCTGCCCGACTTCCCCGGCATGTGGGCGGCCATGCTGGCGCTGCCGGGGGCGCGCTGACGTGGCGAGGGGCGACTGGCGGCGGTTGGACGAGTCCGACGTGCGGGTGCGGCCGGGCAAGGGCACCCGGCCGCGCAGCAAGCGCCGGCCCGAGCACGCGGACGCCGTGCCCGCCATGGTCGTCGGCGTCGACCGGGGCCGGTGGACGTGCGCGATGGACGGCGACCCGGGGCGGCTGGTCGTCGCCATGCGGGCGCGGGAGCTCGGCCGCACGCCGGTCGTCGTCGGCGACCACGTCGGGCTGGTCGGCGACACGTCCGGCCAGCCGGACACGTTGGCGCGGATCGTGCGGGTGGAGCAGCGGCGCAGCGTGCTGCGGCGCACGGCGGACGACACGGACCCGTTCGAGCGGGTGGTGGTGGCCAACGCCGAGCAGCTGGTGATCGTGTCGGCGTTGGCCGACCCGCAGCCCCGTCGCGGTTTCATCGACCGGTGCCTGGTGGCGGCGTGGGCGGGCGGGCTGGAACCGCTGCTGTGCTTGACGAAGTCGGACCTGGCGTCGCCGGACGAGCTGGTCGCCGCGTACGCCGAGCTGGACCTGCCGGTGGTGGTGACGCGGTCCGACCAGGACCCGGACGAGCTGCGCGGGCGGCTGGCGAACCGGTTGTCGGCGTTGATCGGGCACTCGGGCGTCGGCAAGTCGACGTTGGTGAACCGGCTGGTGCCCGACGCGCACCGGGCGGTGGGCGTGGTGAGCGGTGTCGGCAAGGGGCGCCACACGTCGACGCAGACCGTCGCCCTGCCGCTGCCGGAAGGCGGGTGGGCGGTGGACACACCGGGCATCCGCTCGTTCGGCCTGGCGCACATCACGCCGGACGACATCGTGGGCGCGTTCCCGGACATGAAGGCGATGGCCGAGGAGTGCCCGTCGGGCTGCGGCCACCAGGGCCCGCCGGACGACCCGGACTGCATGCTGGACGAACTGGTCCGCACCGGCGAGGCCTCCCCCGGCCGGCTGGCCTCCCTGCGCCGCCTCCTGTCCTCCCGGGGCAAACTGGAGGAATACGACTGATCCCTTTGCCCGCCCATTGAGACGGTCAAGCTCGCCCTGTTGACCCCGAGGCCTTGCGCACTCCATTCTGGGAACAGATCAACCGCTTAAACGCCGGTATCGTCGTCGTGCCCGGAAGGTGTTCATGAGAACGCGCTCAAATATTTAGCACTATCGCTAAAACTTTTAGCGACGTGCTGGTCGCTCGGCCATATCGGCACCCGGCCGATCGCGCCGACTTCTTGAGCCGATGACCGTTCTCGTCGACAAACGCGATCGCGGACGGCCACTGTTCGAAAACTTGCGCAAAGTCCGCAGAGGAGACGTCATGTCAATGCAACGACGCAGCTTCATGACCAGGTCCAGAGCAGCAAATGTCGGCGCCGCGGTGGCGAGCGCCGCACTGCTGGCAACGGCTGCGACCCTGGTGGCGTTGCCGGCCGGCGCCGCGGCCGCCGGCTGTTCGGTGAACTACGCCGTGGCTTCGCAGTGGCAGGGCGGCTTCACCGGCAACGTGTCGATCACCAACCTGGGTGATCCGCTGACCGGGTGGACGTTGACGTGGTCGTTCGGCGCGGGCCAGACGGTGACGCAGTCGTGGAGCACGTCGTTGACGCAGAGCGGTTCCGCGGTGACCGCGAAGAACGTGAGCTACAACGGTTCGATCGCCACCGGCGGTTCGGCGTCGTTCGGTTTCAACGGGTCGTGGACGGGCAGCAACCCGATTCCGACGAGTTTCGCCCTGAACGGCGTGGTGTGCACCGGTAGCACGACGTCGACGACCACCCCGACCAGCACCACTTCCACCTCCACTTCCACTTCCACTTCCACCACCACTTCCACGACGACGACCACCACGCCCGGCACATGCGCGCTGCCGTCGAGGTACCGCTGGTCGTCGACGGGCGCGCTGGCGAACCCGAGGTCGGGCTGGGTGTCGCTCAAGGACTTCACCTACGTGCCTTACAACGGCAAGCACCTGGTCTACGGCACGACGCACGACTTCGGGACTCGCTGGGGCTCGATGAACTTCGGGCTCTTCGGCAACTGGTCCGAGATGGCCTCGGCGCCCCAGCAGGCCATGAACATCGGCACCGTCGCGCCCACGCTGATCTACTTCGCCCCGAAGAACATCTGGGTGCTCGCCTACCAGTGGGGTGGCACCGCGTTCAGCTACCGGACGTCGAGCGACCCCACCAACCCGAACGGGTGGTCGGCGCAGCAGGTGCTCTCCACGGCGAGCATCACCGGTTCCGGCACGGGCCCGATCGACCAGACGCTCATCGGCGACGGCCAGAACATGTACCTGTTCTTCGCCGGTGACAACGGCAAGATCTACCGCCAGGTCATGCCGCTCGGGAACTTCCCGGGCAGCTTCGGCTCGTCCTACACCACGATCATGAGCGACACGACGAACAACCTGTTCGAAGCGGTCGAGGTCTACAAGGTCCAGGGCCAGAACCAGTACCTCATGATCGTCGAGGCGA
>NZ_JAJHUO010000041.1:0-90780 GCF_020859565.1 Saccharothrix luteola
GCTGCGCAACCTGGTCCGGGACATGCTCGCCGAGAGGTTCAGCCCCGAACAGATCAGCCGCCGCCTGCGCCGCGACCACCCCGACCGGCCGGAGCCGCACGTGAGTACCGAGACGATCTACCAGGCCCTCTACGTCCAGGGCCGCCGCGAACTCGCCACCGCGCTGCGCTCCGGCCGCACCGCCCGCAAACCCCGCCGTACCGACGGACAACGCCGCCCGCGGTTCACCGCCCCGATGGTCATGATCAGCGACCGGCCCGCCGAGGTCGAGGACCGCGCCGTCCCCGGCCACTGGGAAGGCGACCTGATCATCGGCGGCGGCCGCACCTCCGCGATCGGCACCCTGGTCGAACGCGCCACCCGCTACCTGCTGCTCGTGCACCTGCCCGCACGCCACGACGCCGAGACCGTCCGCGACGGCCTGGTCTCGACCATGACCACCCTGCCCGCACACCTGCGCCGCTCGCTGACCTGGGACCAGGGCTCCGAGATGGGCCGCCACCACGAGTTCACCCTGGCCACCGACATGCCCGTCTACTTCTGCGACCCGCACAGCCCCTGGCAACGCGGCAGCAACGAGAACACCAACGGCCTACTCCGCCAGTACTTCCCCAAAGGCAGCGACCTGTCCGTCCACACACCCGAACACCTCGCCGCCGTCGCCGCCCAACTCAACCGCCGCCCACGCAAAACACTCGACTGGGACACCCCAGCCGAGCGCCTCACTAAACTCCTCACCGACAGCAGTTGACCACCGTGATGCGACGACCGCTGGAATCCACCACATGGGGCCCTTACGGGCACCCCAGGCAGGCCAAAGCCGGGCAGGCCCGGCGGGGAAAAGCGTCCCGCCAGGCCTACCGGCTTCGACCAGCCTAAAGCACCCGAACCCATGTCAAATCGGGCCTCGGTGGGGCGGTTCCGGGGCGGTTGTGGTGCGGCGGGGTTTGGTGGTCTTGGTGGTCTTGGTGGAGTGGGCTCGGTGGTCTTCGTGCTGGGTGGTCTTCGTGCTGGGTGGTCTTCGTGCTTGGGGCAGGGTGGGTGGCTCACTCGACTGGGCGAACTGTGCAACCTAGGACAACCCCAATCGCATTTCTCACGTTAGCCGGATAAAACGGCCGGCCCGGCGGCGACCACGGCAGGGCAGGTGAGGTTCGGAGGGCGGGTGGTGAGTCTGCGATGTGGGTCATGGGCAGGTCGGAGGTGTGGGTCAGGGATCGGTCGGAGGGCTGGGTCAGGGGTGGGTCGTCGGTGCTTCGCGGGTGGGTGCGGTTCGGTGGCGCGGGTGGGTGAGTGCGGTCGGGGCGTTGGTGGGCGCTGTGGGGTCGTGTGCGAGCGGTGGCGGTCGGGATGGGTCGGATGGGGTCAGGTGGTGGTCGGGTCAGCGGCCAGGCTGGTGATCGGGCTGGCGGTCAGGGCGTTGGCTGGGTTGGTGGGGTAAGGGCGCCTTCGCTTAAAACAGGAGTGTCGAAGGAGGTTCGGATCTAGCATCCGGTTGGTGAACAAGCGTTCGAGCGTGGCGTTGGTGGCCGTTCTGCTGGCCGGGTGCGCTGCCGAGGCCGGCGTGCCGCAGGAGAAACCCCAGAGCGGGTTGCTGGGTGCGCTGGCGGGGGTGCGGGCCACTGCCGAGTCGTCCGTCCTGGTCGAGTACGGGGACGTGGCGGCGGTGCGGGCGTTGCTCGACAAGGACCCCCAGCGGTTTCGGGGGTTGCGGGGTTATGGGTACTCCGACCTGGCCGGGCACAGCCGGGTGCTGCCCGACCTGGTCGGGTTCGACCCGGGCAAGGCCAGCACGGCGTTGCGGGTGGGGCAGTCGCCGAAGTGGGCGGCTGTGCTGAGGATGGAGGTCGACGTGCCGGGGGTCGACGCCAAGCTCGCCGGGTTGGGTGGGCGGCGTGGTGGCTCGGGCATCTGGACGACCGGGGAGGACAACGAGATCGACCCGGACGGGCCGTTGGCGGAGGCCGGGATCGTGACCGGGTTCCAGCAGGTGCGGGTGGAGGCGGGATCGGTGGTGCACTCCCCTGCCGGTGAGTCGCTGAAGTGGGTCACCGAGCCGCCGGGGGATCAGTCGTTGGCCGACGACCCCATGATCGGTGAGTTGGCGCGCTGCCTCGGTGACGTCTCCGCCGCGTTGATCAGCAAGCCGAAGAGCGGGTTGCCGGTGGCGGCGGGGGTGCGCACGACGCCGGAGGGTGAGAGCACCGAGGTCGTGTGCGTGCCCGACGAGAATCCCAACGCGCTCAAGGACCTCGTGCGGACGAACCTCGAGACCGCGCCCTGGGCGGAGGTCCTGCCCGGCGCGACGGCCGAGCAGCCCGCCGACCAGACCGGTGTCGTGCGGGTGCTCGCGCCGACCGCGCCGGGCGCGCGGGTCGGTCGGGTGCTCGAGGCGACGCAGCGCGGCGAGTTGCCGACGTTGTTCGACTGAGCCGTTCAGTCGAACCGCTGGGCGACCTGCTCGCGACGGGCCGCGACGGACGATCCCGACTCACGCCGGGCCATGCGGCGCAGGACGACGGACGCGAGGGTCAAGCCCACCACGGCCCACGCGCCGAGGGCGATCACCGTCTCCGGTTGCCGCCACGAGCCGCCGATCTCGGCGACCGCTACCGCGTCCGGCAGCAGGGCGGACCGCAGGCCGAGCCCCAGCCAGTAGAGCGGGAACGCCTGGCCGACCCACTGGACCCACCCCGGCAGGGCGGTGATCGGGTAGAACACGCCCGACACCACCACCAAGGCCATGATCAGCAACGTGACGAAGCCGAGGCTCTGGGTGTTGCCGAACACCGCGCCCACGATCGCCCCGATCGGCAGGACGGCGAGCAGGCCGAGCACCAGCACCCACACCAAGGTGACCCAGGTCGACAGGCGACCCGGTCGCAGGCCGTCGAACAGCAGCATCGCGGGCACCAGGATGAGCACGAGCACGGCGACCGTCATCGCCGCCTTGCCCAGTACCTTGCCGATGACGTACGAGAGCACGCCGTTCGGCGTCGCCTTCGCCCGCAGCAACGTGCCGTCCTCGCGGTCCATGGTGAGGGTCATCGCCAGACCCATCAGGCCGGAGAAGACGGCGCTCATCGCGAGGATCCCCGGCACGGCCTGCGCGCCCAGCGGGAAGTCCACGCCGGGCACGGTGCCGTCGCCGAACGCGTACATCACCACCAGCGCGACCACGGGCAGCCACAGCCAGCCCATCAGCTCGCCCGCGTTGGCCATGGTGTGGCCGAACTCGATCCGACCGCGCCGCACCCCCGCGCGCACGGCCACCACCCGGGCGTTCACGCGGTCACCAGCTCGGACTCGCGCACCAGCGCCAGGTACACGTCCTCCAGGCTCGCGCGCCGCACTTCGAGGTCGTCCACCGCCTTGCCGTGCTCGGCGAACAGCTCGCGCACGTAACCGGTGGAGTCGGCCACGGACAGCACGTGCTCCTGACCGCCCAGCCGGTACCGCACCTCGGCCTCGCCGGCGATCCGGGCGGCCAGTTCCGCCGCCGTGCCGTCGGCGACCACCCGGCCCGCCACGAGGATCACGATGCGGTCGGCCAGCTTCTCCGCCTCGGCGAGGTCGTGGGTGGTGAGCAGGATCGTGGTGCCGGACAGGCCGCGCACCAGCTCGTGGAACCCGCGCCGGGCCTCGGGGTCGAAGCCGACCGTCGGCTCGTCGAGGAACAGCAGGTCGGGCTGTCCGACCAGGCCGACGGCGACGTCCAGCCGCCGCCGCTGCCCGCCGGACAGCGTGCCGATCCTCTTCTCGGCGTGGTCGGTCAGGCCGACCGACCCGATCAGCTCGTCGAGGTCGAACGCCCGCCCGCGGTACGGCTCGTAGCACAGGCTCAGGTAGGAGAGCAGCTCGCGCACCCGCCACCGGCCGTGGTCGCGCCACGACTGCAGGACCACGCCGAGCCGGGCGCGCCACGCCTCGTCGCCGTCGTCGGGGTCGACGCCGAGCACCCGGACCTCGCCGGCCGACCGCTTGCGGAAGCCCTCCAGGATCTCGATGGTGGTGGTCTTGCCCGCGCCGTTGGGGCCGAGCAGCGCCACCACCTCGCCGGGCCCGACGGTCAGGTCGACGCCCTTGAGCACGTCGGTGGGCCCGTACCGCATGCGCAGGCCGCGCGTCTGCACAACCGACGGTTCCCGCTGGTTGTCGTTGGTTTTCATGTCTTAAACCGTATCGTTGAAGTACCCTGTTGAGGCTTTCCTCGATTTGTGCGAGGAAGGCGTCGGTCAACCTTCAAATTCCCGTTGAACCCGAACGCGTGTGGGGTGCTTCCCGGTGGGTCTTCGCCCGGTGGATCTGGCCCGTGCCGCGGGCATCTCGGCCCAGCAGGTGCGCAACTACCTCGACGCCGGGGTGCTGCCCCCGGCCGAACGCTCACCGGCGGGGTACCGGGTGTTCGACGAGCGGCACCGGCAGGCGTTGACGACGTACCGGGCGCTGGGTCGCGGGTACGGGTGGGACGCCGCCAAGGCCATCATGCGCTCGGTCCACGACGGCGCGCCGGACCAGGCGTTGGTCCGGGTGGACGCGGAGCACGCGGCGGCGCACGGGCAGCGGCTGGCGTTGCGGGCGACGGCGGAGGCGTTGGAGGCGGTGGCCGGGCACCCGCCGGACACCGTGCCGCGGACCGGGTTGCGGGTGGGCGAGTTGGCCGCACGGCTCGGTGTGCGGCCGTCGGCGTTGCGGGTGTGGGAGGCGGCGGGTCTGCTGCTGCCGAAGCGCGACACCGACGGGCACCGGCGGTTCGGCCCGACGGACGTCCGCGACGCCCGCCTGGTGGCCACGCTGCGGCAGAGCCGCTACCCGCTGCCGACGATCAAGCCGATCATGGACGAGTTCCGCAGCTCGGGCGGCGCGGACGCGTTGCGCGCCGCGATCACCGCCCGGGAGGCCGAGATCGGCCGGCGGGCCCGGTCAATGCTCGAAGCCGCCGCCGCCCTGCACGGCTACCTGGCGGTGGTCAGCCCCGCCTCGTAGGCGAGGATCGCGGCCTGGACCCGGTTGGCCACTTCGAGGCGTTGCAGGATCGCGCTGACGTGCGCCTTCACCGTGCCCTCGGTGACGGTCAGGCGCCGGGCGATGTCCTGGTTGGACAAGCCCTCCCCCACCAGCGCCAACACCTCGCGCTCACGTCCGGTCAGGGCGCCGACCCGCTTGCGGGCCCGGTCGTAGCGGGTGAGGCGCCCGCCGCGCAGGTCGGCGACCACGCGGTGGGCGATCCTGGGTGAGAGGTAGGCCGCGCCCTCGGCCGCCGCGCGCACGCCGATCAGCAGTTCCCTCGGGTCGGCGGCCTTGAGCAGGAAGCCGTTGGCCCCTTCGCCCAACGCCCGCGCGACGTACTCGTCCTCGTCGAACGTCGTCAGCATGACCACCGCGACCTCCGGCATGGCCTGGCGCAGTTCCGCGGCGGCGGTCAAGCCGTCCAGGCGGGGCATCCGGATGTCCAGCAGGACGACGTCCGGCTGGTGCGCCCGCGCCAGCTCGACCGCCTCACGCCCGTCGGCGGCCTCGGCGACCACCTCGATGCCCGGGTCGGTGTCGAGGATCGCCCGCACGCCGGCGCGGACCATCGCCTCGTCGTCGGCGAGCAGCACGCGGATCACGCCCCACCCTCCCGCGGCAGTCGGGCGGTCACCGTGAACCAGCCGTCGGCCACACCCGACCGGAGCGTGCCACCGACCAACCGGACCCGCTCGGCCAGGCCGGCCAAGCCGCTGCCGTCGCCGTCGCCGTCGGGTGTCCGGTCGACCGGGTTGGCCACGGTGACCAGCACCTCGTCGGTCGTCGCCAGCTCCACGGTGACGGGTGCGCCGGGCGCGTGCCGCGCGGCGTTGGTCAGCGCCTCCTGCACCACCCGGTGCACGGCGCGGTCCAGCAGGGGCGGCAGCGGGGTGGTGTCGCCGGTCCGGGCCAGGACCACCGGCAGGCCGGCTTCGGCTGCCCGGTCCACCAGCGCCTCCACGGTCTCGTCCGGCGGCTCGAACGGGGTGGCGCCCTCCCGCAGCACGCCGACGGTGCGCCGCAGGCGGTCGGTGGCCGTCACCGCCGACTCGCGCAGACCGGCGGCGGCCCGGCGGGTGGGCTCGGTGTCGGCGGTCAGCTCCAACGCGCCGGCGCGCAGCGCGATCAACGTCAGCTCGTGGCCGAGCGAGTCGTGCATGTCGGCCGCGATCCGGGCCCGCTCGCGCAGCCGGGCGCGATCGGCGACGAGTTCCTGCGCCCGCTCCAGCTGCACGATCCGCTCCCGTCCCACCTCGATCAGCTCGGCCTGCTGCCGCCGGAACCGGCCCGCGAGCCACGGCAGCACCACGAACAGGCCCAGGCTCGCCAACGCGCCGACACCTTCCCAGACCCGCACCACCGCGATCACCAGCCCGACCGCCGCCACCGCGCCGACGACCAGCCCGCCCCGGCGCACCGGCCGGTGCCGGCCGTGCAGGTAGACCAGCACGGCCAGCACCGGGTAGAGCAACTGCCGCCACACCGGCAGCGCGTCCGTGGCCAGCCCGTTGACCAGCCCCGCGACCGCGAGCACCGCGAGGACCACGCCGTTCAGCATGATGCGGACCTTACCGAGCGTCATCCGGTGTGGACCGTCGCACGCAGGCGGAGCAGCCGGGCCGTGGCCACGGCCAAGCCGGCCAGCGCCGCGACGACCACCGTGATCGTCAACGGCAGGGCGAAGTAGGTCAGCTGCGCCCACGTGACCGTGCGCCCGTTGACCAGGATCGAGATGAGGTCCGGGTAGGCCGCCGACAACGCGCCCGGCACGAGCAGCGGCACGAACCGCAACGCCACCCGCCACGCCGGCGCGCCCGCCCGACGTCGTGCCCACCGGGCCGACCGCCGCACACCGAGCACCCCGAGACCGATGGCGGCCAACGCGATCAGGCCCAGCACCAGCTCGAACGTCTGCCGACCGCCGTCGGCGGGCGCCGGATCACGGCCCTGGCTCAACGCGATCAGGCCGTTCAGGATGTCGTAGGTCGGGTCGTGCAGCGACGCGCTGTTGACCAGCACCGCGAACCCGTGCCCGGTGCTCGGGACGATCGCCTGCACGGCCGAGTAGGTGAACAGGTTCCCGGGGTGCACGAGCTGCTCCACGCCGTCCGGCCCCCGGTCGGGGATCCAGCCCATCGCGTACTCGTCCACAGTGGACGAGGTGTGCATCGCGCGCAGGCCCTCGGGTGACACGAGCTGCGCGCCGTTGCCGTTCTGGCTGATCAGCCACTTGCCCATGTCGGCCGCCGTCGTGACCACCCCGCCACCGCCGCTGTGGAAGCCGGGCAGCTCGGGCCTGCTCAGCCACGCGCCGAACACCGAGTTGTAGCCGTCCGCGGGTCGGATGTCGTCCCTCGACACGGTGCTGCGCGACATGCCGAGCGGCCCGAACACGTGCTGCTTCAGGTAGTCGTCGAAGGTCCGACCGCTCGCCACCTCCACTACCCGCGCGGCCAGGTCGTAGTTCACGTTGCAGTACTCGTAGTGCGTGCCGGGGTCGGCCGCCAACGACCCGTCCGACAACTTGGCCGTGTAGTCGGCCGGCGAGGTGGCGGTTTCCAGCGCGGTCACGTCGATCGTGGTGTCGGAGAAGCCGGAGGTCTGGTTCAGCAGGTGCCGGACGGTGATGTCGGCGAACCTCGGATCGGCCATCACGAAGCCGGGCAGCTGGTCGGCCACCGGCTCGTCCAGCGCTATCCGGCCGTCCTCCACCAGCGTCATCACCGCCATCGCCGTGAACGACTTGCTGACCGACGCGATCCGCATCGGCGTGTCCGCCGTGACCGGTGCCCCTTCGGAATCCTCGCCGTACCCGGCGGCGTGCACGACGCGGTCGCCCTGCGTCACCACCACCGACAGGCCGGGCAGACCGGTGTCGTGCATGACGTCGGCCAGGTAGTCGTCGATGGAACTCGGCGCGGCGTGGGCGGCGGGACTCAGGAACGCCACGGCCGCGACCACGATCAACAGTGCTTTCATGCCGACGAACGTAGGAATCGCCGCCCTGCCCGGACATCAGTCCACGGGCTCGGCCGACCCCTGACGAAAGTGATAGAACTCCGCGCCTGCGATCAAGTCCCTCCCACCGCTCGGGTGATCCTCGCGGAGGCTGCGAAGCACCCGTTCGCGGAACGCGTCACGGTCGCCCGGCGCCAGCGCGTCGTACAACCACCGGTTGCCGTGCGACATCAGCCACGACCAGTACGCCTCGGGCCCGTCAACCGGGAACGACACCTCGCTCACAGTCCGCCCAACGTGCCGCAGCCCCACCCGACCCGCACGCTCCTCCCACGTCACGGGTGCGTGCCGCGCCACCTCCCCGACTCGACGGGCGAACTCGTCCACGATCCGCCCGTACGCCGCCCACCACCCACCATCCGAGCTGGGCCCCGGCACGGAGAACGCGAACGCCCCACCGGGCTCGAGCACCCGCGCCACCTCCGCGAACACTGCATCGGCATCGAGGACGTGCACCAGAAAGCCGCTGAGCACCACGTCGAACGACGCGTCGGGCAACTCAAGGCGCCGCGCGTCGAGCACCCTCGCGTCCACCCCGGGCAACGCCTCCCGCAACCCATCCAACATCGCCGACGACACGTCCCCCGCCACCACCGAACAGCCGGCCGCCACGAGCGCCGCAGTCACCGCACCCCGCCCCGCACCGAGGTCCAACACCCGCGCACCGGGCTCCGGCGCGACCCACTCGACCAACCGCCGGCCAAACGTGGCGAAGAACGGCACCGCCCGGTCGTAATCGGCCGCCACCCGATCGAACAACTCCGCCCCGAGATCCGTCACAACCGCAGCCTAGGCCGCGTCGATCGGGGCCCGCCCGCCACAACCACGCCGGACAGGCCCCGATCCCGGAGTCTCAGCGCTTGAAGGTGAACGTGAAGTCGCCGGACAGCTTGCCACCCAACCGGACCGCCGACACGACCTTCCCCTCCACGACGAGCCTCTCGACCTCACCCCGCGCCAGCCCGAAACCATCAGCGATCAGGCGCACGGGCCGAACGGGAATCCGCGCCGCGAACCGGACCGACACGTCGACCACCTCGTGGTCCAGGTGATCCGATCCGGCGGTGTCGAGACGCCAGGCGTCGTCCCAGTCGAGGGCGACGCGATTGCGACGCTGCAAGACGGGGTCCTGCAGCAGGTCGGCGACCAACCCGAGGTCGTTGTCGTGCAACCGGTCCAACAACTCGGCCCGCACGGAACGCACGTTGACCCGATCCAGGACCGTGAGCTTCACGGTGTCCCCGCAGGCCGCGCAGAGCAGGAGGAGCCAGGCGTCGAGGACCTTGTGGTTGGCGTTGACGCGGAACTTGCCACTCGCCCGGAAGCGATCGGACGCGCACACGTGGCAACGGCGTCGAACGAGCGGCAGGCGGGTGGGCACGACCATCCAGTTTTTGAGCACAGGAAATACACCGGTTCTGTGAGAAGTCCGCAGCAGAAGGAGCGCGGGCGCACCAGGCGCGACGCGCGACAGATCAGCTCTTGGGAGGTCTCACAGAATCTGCAACGGCTTGCCCTTGACTAGACGACGTGACTCGCCAGCACGCTAACGGCGCACCACACCTTCACTCCACCGGTTTTCCGAGGACGGCTCGAGTCGCACCGCACGCAGCCGGCGAGGAAGCGGCTTGCCCAACCCTCACCACAACGGACCCGCGGCAACCGCGCCCAGGCCCGATCCGACATGGGTTCGGGCCCGTAAGGGGTCCATGTCACATCGGGCCGGCTTCAACCGCCGACCCCGTCACCCGTGATCGACCGGCAACTCCGCAACCCCCCAAGACGTGTCCGGCACCGCAGCCACGTCCACAACCAGCTCACCACCGCGCGCGACGAACTCCTCCGACAACCACGACCTGCCGTGCGCGCGCCCGTCCACCGTCACCCCACCCACATACACATTCGACGGGGACGCCTCAGGCGCGCTGATGGTGATCGTCGGCCCACCGCTCCGACGGATCTTCGCCTTCACGAACATCGGACTGGACAGCAACAGCTCCGCCCGACTCGGCGTCTGCGGGTACACGCCGAGCGCCGCGAACACGTACCACGCCGACATGGTGCCGAGGTCGTCGTTGCCGGGCAGCCCGTTCGGTCCCGTCCGGTACACCAGGGACGCCATGGCGCGCACGGTCTCCTGCGTCTTCCACGGCTGCCCCAACGCGTTGTACAGCCACGGCGTGTGGATGCCGGGCTCGTTGGTCGGGTCGTACCGCAACCCGTCGCCACCGGTCGCCCACGAGCCGTCCGGCTTGTGGAAGAACGCGTCCAACCGCTGGGCGGCCCGCTGACGCCCGCCCATCGCCGCCGCGAGCCCGGACACGTCGTGCTGCACCATCCACGTGTAGGTCGAACTCGTGCCCTGGGCGAACCCGACGTCCGACGACGCGCTGAACGGCGACACCCACGTGCCGTCCGACCTCCGCGCCTGCTGGTAGCCGACGCCCTCACCCCCGGCCGAGGGGTTGAACGTGTTGCGCCACCAGCCCGCCCGCGGCAGCAACGCGTCCCGCACGTCGTCGCGCCCGAGCCGCCGCGCCCAGTCGGCCAACGCGAAGTCGGCCGTGGCGTCCTCCAACGTCTCCGCCGCGCCGCCCCAGCAGTGGCACGTGTCCTGCGGCGCGTAGCCCAGGCGCAGGTACTCGGCCAGGTTCGGCCGCTGCCCCTCGCACTGCCCGGGGCACCCCTTGTCGGACAGGCCGTCCGGGTGCGGCACGGTGGCCTGGCGCACCAGCGACTCGAACGCCGACGGCACGTCGAAGTCCCGCGCGCCCATCGCGTACATGCCCGCCAGCGCGGGCGCGGACGGGTCGCCGGTCATCACGTGCGTCGGCCCGTTGACGTGGACCCAGCGGTCCCACACGCCGCCGTTCTGGCGGGCCAGGTTGAGCAGCGACTGGGCGTAGTCGGAGGCGATCCGCGGTTCGAGCAGGGCCAGGAGCTGGGTGTGGGCGCGGTACTGGTCCCAGCCGGAGAAGTTGCCGTACTGGGCGCGCTGGCCGCGTTCCAGCCGGTGGACCTGCCGGTCGCTGCCGAGGTAGGTGCCGTCCACGTCGCTGGTCACGTTCGGTTGCAGGAACGCGTGGTAGAGGGCGGTGTAGAAGGTGGTGCGCTGCGCCGCGGTCCCACCGGAGACCTCGACCGCGCGCAGCTGCCGCGCCCACTCGCGGCGGGCGTCGGCCGCGACGTCGTCCACGCTGTCGTGCGGCCGGATCTCGCGGTCCAGGTTGCGCCGCGCGGCCTCCGCGCTGGTGTAGGAGATGCCGACCCGGACGCGCACGTCGTCGTCACGGGAGGTGTCGAAGGTGACGTAGCCACCCGACCCTCGACCCTGCCGCGCCGCGCCGGTCTCGTACCCCTCGCCGCCGCTCGCGGTGAGGCCGCCCGGCTGGTGCGCGCCGTCGACCCACGTGCCGGTGCCGGCGAACGCGCGGTCGAACGACGCGGTGAAGTACAGCCGGTAGTACGTCTTCTTGTTGTTCGCGCCGCCGTTGGCCCGACGGCCGCAGAACGCGCCGGTCAGCACCGACCCGGACACCGTGCGGGTGGCCGGGTCGATGGTGACCTCGGCGTCCTCGCTGCCGTTGAGCGAGTTCGACACCCGGAACAGCAGGGCGGCGGGCCGGTCGCGCGGGAAGGTGAAGTCGCCGACGCCCGCCCGCGTGGTCACGCTCAGGTCGGCCGCGGCGCCGGAGGCCAGCTCGACCGAGTAGCGGCCCGGCGTGGCCGACTCGTCGGCGTGGGAGAAGTCGGCGGCGTAGACCTCGTCGCGGACGTCGGCGGTCGGCGAGCCGGTGACCTCGCCGACGAACGGCATGATCGGCACGTCGCCCGCCGCGCCGGGGTGGCAGCCCGCGCCGTTGACGTGGGTGAGGCTGAACCCGCGCACCCTGGTGGCGTCGTAGGCGTACCCGTTGGCCGCGCCGGTGTTGGTCTGGTCGCCGCGGGTGCTGGTCGGGCTCCACGAGATCATCCCGAACGGCCGCACCGCGCCGGGGTAGGTGTTGCCGCCGCCCGCCGACCCGATCAGCGGGTCGACGTGCCCGACCGCGTCCTCGGCCGACGCGGTGGCCGGCACCGCCAACCCCGCCGCCAGCACCATCGCCAACCCGGCCGTGAGCACCCGCACCGCGTCCCCCCACTTTCGACTGCCCTCGGGTCTACCCAACGCGGCGGGCCGGCCGGAAGCCCCGACGCGGTTTCTGTCCGCTGTTGTCAGGGGACCGCTCACGGCCGTTCTCGGGCACGTCACCCGCCGTCCACCCTGGACCGTGCGGCTAGGGTTCGCCGCATGCCGGGTCAGGTCGAGACCGAACTCCTGACCGCCTTCGCGCGGTTCGCCGGACCGGTGCGCGGTGTCGGCGTGACGCTGATCAGCGTGTTCGGCGTGCTGTCCGTGCCCACCGACGTCCTGCCGCTCGGCCTGGGGCTGTTCGGCCTGGTGCTGATCGGCGCGGTGGCGGACTTCCGGTCGCCGCGGGTCGCCTTCGTGCTGTCGATCGTCCGGGTGGTGGCGCTGTGCGCGGCGCAGGAGCAGTTCGGCGCCACGGGCGCGTGGTCGCTCAACGTGCTCACCACCACCGCGATCACCTTGCAGTGGGAGTGGGGGCCGAAGGTCACCGTGCCGACCACGGCCGCGCTGCTCACCGTCTACCTGACCGCGGTGTGGGGTGACGGCGGGGTGGTGCTGCGGGTGGTGGTGGAGTGCGTGTTGGCGCGGTTGGCGTTGCTGCTGCTGCGCCGGTCGTCACGGCGGGTGGACGAGCTGCGGACGCGGCGCGCGGCGCTGGAGCGCCAGGAAGCGGTGGCGTTGGAGCGGCGCAGGCGTGAGCGCGAGTACCTGGCGCTGCTGCACGACACGGCGTCGGCGACGTTCCTGGTGGTGGCGGTGAACGGGCGGGAGGCCGACCCGGCGGAGGTCGCCGGGTACGCGCGCCGTGACCTGGACCTGCTGACCGGCACGTCGGGTGTGCCGCGGGACAGCTCGGTGGACGTCGGCTCGTCGTTGCGGGCGGTGGTGGAACGCAGCCCGCTGGAGGTCGACGCGCGGTGGGAGAGCGTGCTGGCGCCGGCTTCGGTGGCGTTGGCGCTGGTGCGGGCGGTGCGGGAGGCGTTGACGAACGTGGAGCGGCACGCGGGGACGGGTGCCGCCCGGCTGCGGGTGAGGGCGTCCGGTGGCGGGGTCGAGGTGGAGGTGACCGACGCGGGGCGCGGGTTCGACGTCGGCGCGGTCTCAAACCACAGGCGGGGTCTGCGCGGGTCGGTGGTCGAGCGGATGGCGGCCGTCGGCGGGCGGGCCGAGGTGACGTCCCGGCCCGGTCGGACGACGGTGCGGATGGAGTGGCCCGGTGGTTGATCAACGGGTCGGAGCGCGGTGGTGGGCGGACCCCTTGCTCTCCTGGAGCCGTGACGAGGGCGATCACGGCGACGACAGCCGTGAGGCCGAACGGCACGTGTTCGCCGGCGTGCGGCTGATCCTGCTCGGCGTCACCGCCGTGCTGCAGGTGAGCCTCGGCTTCGGCGCCCTGCTCACCTACCCCCACCACCCGGCCGCGCGGGTCACGTTCGCGGTGTTCGTCTCGGTGACGCTGCTGTGCGCGGTCTGGGTCGTGCGACGCCAACCACCGCCGCGGGCCGTGGTCGTGGGCGGCGTGGTGGCGGTGATGGCGGCGTCCGCGCTGGCCACCGCCGTGCTGCCGGCGTACGCGATCTTCGGGCCGGCGCACTGGTCGTGGGGCCAGGTCGGGTGGTCCCTGCTGCTGTTGCTGCTGGACCGCGTCCCCGCGCTGCTCGCCGCGCAGGCGGCGCACGTCGTGCTCGGCGTCGGGCAGTGGCTGCTGGCCGGCACGCCGGACCGGGCCGACATCGGCAACGCGGGCGTGGTCGTGCTCAGCGCGACCAGCCTCCAGCTCGGCGCCCTGGTGATGACCCGGTTCATGCTCCGCAACGCGTCCCAGGCCGTCGAGGTCGCCGCCGAACGGGAGCGCGCGGCGACCCGCGCCGCGTTGGCCGAGCAGTGGGAGCAGGACCTGCGCGCCGGGTTCGCCGGGCAGCTCGGCGCCACCCTGCCGCTGCTCGCGGACCTCGCCGACGGCGTGCTCGACCCGCGTGCCGACGAGACCCGGCGGCGGTGCGCGCTCGCGGCCACGCAGCTGCGGCGGTTGTTCGCCGAGAACGACGACGTGCCCGACCCGCTGGTGCACGAGGTCACGGCGTGCGTGCACGTCGCCGAACGGCGCGGGGTGGCGGTGTCGCTCGCGGTCAGCGGCGCGCCGGTGCCGGTGCCGACCGACGTGCGCCGGCAGCTGACCGGGCCGCTGGCGGAGGCGTTGTCGGCGGCGCGGGAGCGGGCCCGGGTGAGCCTGCTGCGCACCGGGGGCGAGGTGCGGGTGGCGGTGGTCTCCGACGCGGAGGTCGAGGTGGGAACCGCGACGGGTCCGGTCGAGGTCGAAAGCGGCACGTACGGTCGGCACACGCGGATGGAGGCCAGATGGCGGACGAACTGAGCGCGGTGGTGGTGGACGACCACCCGGCGGTCCGCGCGGGCGTCGCCTACTGGCTGTCCTCCGGCACGCCGCCGATCCGGGTCGTCGCGAGCGGCGAGGACGTGCGCTCGGCGTGGCTCGGCGAGGGCGCGGACGCCGACGTGGTGATCCTCGACCTGCACCTGGGCGGACCGACGCCGGTGCTCGGCGACCTGCGCCGGCTGGTCGAGGCGGGTCGGCGGGTCGTCGTCTACTCGATGCGCGCCGACGACGACATCGCGTTGCAGTGCCTGGAACTGGGGGCGTTGTGCTACCTGACGAAGGCTGAGGGCGCGGAGCACCTCGTGCAGGCGACCCGTGCGGCGGCGGAGGGCCGGTCGTACACGCCGCCGTCGCTGGCGGGCGCGTTGGCGGGCGACCGGTCCGACCACCGGCCCGCGTTGTCGGCGCGGGAGGTCGAGGTGCTGGTCGAGTGGTTCCAGTCGGAGTCCAAGGAGTTCGTGGCGCAGCGGCTCGGCATCTCGCTGAGCACGGTGAACTCGCACCTGGAGCGGATCCGGGTCAAGTACGCGCTGATCGGGCGGGAGGCGCCGACGAAGGCCGCGCTGGTGGCGCGGGCGATCCAGGACGGGCTGATCGGCGTGGACGACCTCTGATCCGAGCAACCGGGCCCGCCCACGAGCCGCTCTTGTCCGGTGAACACGCATTTCTGCGGCAAATGGGCCGACCGGGTTCTCCACCAACCCGGATGCGGGCACCCGGCGCACACCCGCATCGTTCGACGCGTCGACGTCCACGAACGCTTGTGAAAGCCCTCACCTGATCGCGGTATTACCCGTCACCCCCGTGCCGGTGAATGATCAAAACCCATGAGCAGCGCCACGACATCCGGCACCTGGCCGAGCATCAGCGTCACACCGCCCAATCTCTCCGGACTGGGCACCGACCACGTCACCTGGGGAATTCCCGCCGGTGGCGGTGGCAAGAGCGGTTATGTCTTCCGCGGCGGCACGGTGGACGTGGAACTCGACGGCGCCGAATTCACGCTCGGCACGTTCACCCACGAGAACTTCCCGATCCAGGCGATGCCGCAGTCGCAGTTCGACGTCGATCTCAGCGTGGCGGTGGTGTTCGACGACGGGACGAAGGCCGACTTCAGCTTCACCTTCCACCACAACGAGACCCCCAACGTCGGGCCCAACCCCGAGGACGAGGTCGACCTCCCCACGTTCGTCTCGCCGCAGACCGTGACGGTCGACGGCGACGAGTACGCCGTCGTCATCAGCGGTTTCAAGCAGAACGGGCAGGTCGTCCGCAAGTTCATCAGCGCCGAGAACGGCGCGAACAGCGCCGACGTGGTGGCCATCTTCGCCAAGGCGGGCAAGCCCGAGATCGCGATCACCCACGTCCAGCACAAAGGGCAGGTCAAAGGCAGCCAGGCCGACGAGTACGTCGAGATCGTCAACCGGGGCAGCGTGCCCGGCGACATCTCGAACTGGGTGCTCGGCGCGGACGACGCGGGCCAGGACTTCACCTTCCCGCCCGGCACGGTTCTCCAACCGGGCCAGCGCATCCGGATCTACACCAACCAGGTCCACTCGCAGTGGGGCGGTTTCTCCTACGGAAAGGGACGCCCGATCTGGAATGATCAGGGCGACACCGCAAAGCTGCGGGACACGAACGGCAACCTGATTTCGCAACTCGGGTACGGAAACGCCGCCGTGGCCACTCCGTGACCACCGCGCCGGCCCACGTCGACGACCGCGCTCACGGCGACTGACCACGACGTCCGGCGGACAACAAGGGCTCCGGGTGGCATCGAGCGTCCTCGATGCCACCCGGAGCCCTGTCACCGAAGCACCCTCCTCCGGATCACAGTCGGTAGTCGCGCCGGCACGGTACGGTGGGCAGCACACCGCCTCCCTCACATCGTTGTGATCACCGGAGGTAGCAGTACATGAGATCCCTCATCCGCGTCGGCCACGCGCTGACGGCGGCCGCGATCGCCGCCGGGCTCGTCGTCACCGCGCCGGCCGGCGCGAGCACCGCCCCGCACTGGTCACCGCGCCTGGACAACCCGTACGTCGGCGCGCGCCCCTACGTCAACCCGGAGTGGTCCGCGCGCGCCGCCGCCGAACCGGGTGGCACGGCCGTCGCCGGCCAGCCGACCGGCGTGTGGCTCGACAGCATCGCGTCCGTGCACGGCGCCGACGGGACGATGGGCCTGCGCGCCCACCTGGACGAGGCCCTGCGGCAGAACGCGACCCTGGTGCAGCTCGTGCTGTGGAACCTGCCCGGGCGCGACTGCGGCCGGCTGGCCACCAACGGCGAGCTGGCGTGGGGCGAACTGCCGCGCTACAAGCAGGAGTTCGTCGACCCGATCGCCGCGATCCTGGCCGACCCGGCGTACGCGCGGCTGCGGGTCGTCACGGTCGTGGAGCCCAACTCGTTGCCGTACCTCGTCACGCACGTCCAGCCGCGCTCCGACGCCACCCTGGCCTGCGAGTACGTCAAGGCGGCCGGCTCGTACACCGAGGGCATCGGGTACGCGCTGGCGAAGCTCGGCGCGATCCGCAACGTCTACAGCTACCTCGACATCAGCCACCACGGCAACATCGGCTGGGACGACAACCGCAAACCGACGCTGGCGCTGCTGGTGAAGGCCGCGACCTCGGGCGGCAGCCGGCTCGGGAACGTGCACGGCTTCATCGCCAACACCGCCAACTACTCGGTGCTGCGCGAGGAGTTCATCGTCAAGACGGTGATCAACGGGCAGCACATCCAGCAGACCCGGTGGGTCGACTGGAACCCGTTCATCGACGAGCTGTCCTTCGTGGACTTCTTCCGGACCGAGGCGGTCGCGGCGGGCTTCACCGCGCAGGTCGGCGTGCTGCTCGACACCTCGCGCAACGGCTGGGGCGGCCCGAACCGGCCGACCAAGCCGGGGTACGAGACGAACGTGGACGTCTACGTCGAGACCAGCCGGATCGACCGCAGGGCGCGGATCTGGAACTGGTGCAACCAGGTCGGCACGGGCCTGGGCGAACGCCCGGTCGCCGCGCCCCGGCCGAACGTCGACGCGTACGTGTGGATGAAACCGCCGGGCGAGTCGGACGGCGGGAGCATCCACTTCCCGAACAGCGAGGAGCTCTTCAACCGGGAGTGCGACCCCTACTACGACGGTCGCCCGAACGCCAGCCCGGACCCGACCGGGGCGTGGCCGGACGCGCCGCCGGCCGGTCACTGGCACTCGGCGCAGTTCCGGGAACTGCTGCGCAACGCCCACCCGGCGCTCTGACCGGGTTCGGTGAAACTCGGTTTCTTGCGGATAATCCGGTGTTGTCCCGGTAGCTAGACTGGGGCCATGTCCGCCATGGCCCCAGCCCGCACCGAATCCGACCTGTCGTTCCTCCTGGACCACACCGGTCACGTGCTGCGCACCCGGATGGCGGCGGCGTTGGCCGAGATCGGCCTGACCGCCCGCATGCACTGCGTCCTCGTCCACGCCTTGCAGGAGGAGCGGACGCAGATCCAGCTGGCCGAGATCGGCGACATGGACAAGACCACGATGGTGGTCACGGTGGACGCGCTGGAGAAGGCCGGCCTCGCCGAGCGCCGGCCGTCCAGCACCGACCGGCGGGCCCGGATCGTCGCCGTCACCGAGAAGGGCGCCGAGCTGGCGAAGCAGAGCCAGGCGGTCGTCGACGGGGTGCACCGGGCCGCGTTGGAGTCGCTGCCCGGCAAAGATCGAGAAGCGCTCTTGCACGCACTGAACCTGCTGGTCAGCGGACATTTGTCCACCCCGATCCCGGCACCCCAGACGGCCCGCCGAGCCCGCGAGAGCACGCGGTAAGTCCGCGACAGATTGTCTGCAACAAAACTATCCGCTACGGTTCCTCCTGTCCCCACCGGAACAGGAGAGACCGATGTCGTCCTCGCTCGACACACCGCTCGACACACCGCTCGACGCACCCCGCGACACACCCACGGCGAACCGCTGGTCGGCGCTGGTCGTGCTGTCCGCCGCGATGCTGATGACCATCCTCGACGGCAGCATCGTCACCGTCGCCATGCCCGCCATCCAGCGCGACCTGGGCTTCTCCCCCGCCGGCCTGAGCTGGACGGTCAACGCCTACCTGATCGCGTTCGGCGGCCTGCTGCTGCTGGCCGGCCGGCTCGGCGACCTGATCGGGCGCAAGGCGATGTTCCTGGCCGGCAACGCGGTCTTCACCGCCGCGTCGCTGCTGGCGGGCGTGGCCGGCACGCCGGAGCTGCTGATCGCGGCCCGGTTCCTGCAAGGCGCGGGCAGCGCGATGGCGTCGGCGGTGGTGCTCGGCATCCTGGTCACGCTGTTCACCGACCCGGCTGAGCGCGCCAAGGCGATCGGTGTCTTCAGCTTCACCGGCGCCGCGGGCGCGTCCATCGGGCAGGTGCTCGGCGGCGTGCTGACCGACGCGCTGAGCTGGCACTGGATCTTCTTCATCAACCTGCCGATCGGCGTGGCCACCGTGCTGCTGGCGATCCGCGTGCTGCCGACCGACCGGGGCGCGGGCCTGTCCGCCGGCGCCGACGTGCTCGGCGCGGCGCTGGTCACGAGCGGCCTGATGCTCGGCATCTACACCGTGGTCGAGGTCGAGCAGCACGGCTGGACGGCCGCGCACACGCTCGGTCTCGGCGCGCTGTCGGCCGCGTTGCTGGCGGCGTTCGCGTTTCGGCAGGCCCGTGCGCGGACGCCGTTGATGCCGCTGCGGATCCTGCGTTCGCGCAACGTGGCCGGTGCGAACCTGGTGCAGGTGCTCACGCTGTCGGCGATGTTCGCGTTCCAGATCATCGTCGCGCTCTTCATGCAGGAGGTGCTGGCCTACAGCGCGCTCGCCACCGGGTTGGCGATGCTGCCGGCGGCGGTCGCGATCGGCGGTGTGTCGCTGTTCGCCTCGGCCCGGTTGAACACCCGCTTCGGTGAACGCGCGGTGCTGCTGGTCGGGCTGGCGCTGCTGGCGGGCGCGATGGTCAAGCTGGCCACGGTCCCGGTGGACGCCGACTACGTCACCGACCTGCTGCCCGTCATGCTGCTGATCGCCGGCGGCGGGCTGGTGCTGCCCGCGTTGGCGTCGCTGGGCATGTCCGACGCGACGCCCGACGACGCGGGCCTGGTGTCCGGCCTGTTCAACACGACGCAGCAGGTCGGCATGGCGTTGGGGGTGGCCGTGCTGTCCACGCTGGCCGCCGCGCGGACCGAGCAGGAGCGGGCGTCGGGCGCCGCCGAGCCGGTCGCGCTGACCGCCGGGTACCACGTGGCGTTCACCGTCGCCGCCTCGCTGCTGGCCGCCGCGTTCGCGGTCACGCTCCTCGTCCTGCGCAAGCGTTCCCGCTGACTTCTCCGGAGGAGATCGACATGACCGTCAACGCCGGCCCCGCGCCCCGCACCCTGACCGACGACGAACTCGTGGACCTGCTCGACGCGCAGCGGTTCGGCGTGCTCGCCACCGTGAAGCGCAGCGGCCACCCCCACCTGTCCACCGTGCTCTACCAGTGGGACGCGAAGGAGAGGGTCATCCGCGTGTCGACCACCGCCGATCGCCTGAAGGCCTGCCAGATCCGGGCCGACCCGAGGGTCTCGCTGCACGTGAGCGGACCGGACGTGTGGTCGTTCGCGGTGGTGGAGGGCGACGCGGAACTGGTCGAGGCGACGGACGGCCCGGACCTCGAACCGGACCGCCGCCTGACCATCACGTTCCGCGCGACCCGCCTCTACGGCACGGCCCTGGACGTGGGGCCTCAGGCGGGCGGCTGATCGGGGCGGTGGTCGGTCGGGGCGGCGCTCGCACGTCGCCTCGACCGTCCCCGCTCGCGTCGGCGGTGACGTGTGAGCAGTGGCACGCGGTGCGCGTGCGGGCTGGTCGGACCGGAACGGCTAAAATCGTTTCGGTAGCTAACGAATCCACGTCGCGCGGTCACTGTCGACTCGGGACAGCTGACAGGAGCGACGCATGACGGCGACCGTCGAGTCCGCGGTGACTCGTCGTGGCAAGGGCGGCGGGGCGGCGATGTCCGCCCTCGCGCTGGGCGGGTTCGCGATCGGGACGACCGAGTTCGCCACCATGGGCCTGCTGCCGCAGATGGCCGCCACGTTCGACATCTCCATCCCCACGGCCGGGCACGCGATCAGCCTGTACGCGCTCGGCGTGGTGGTCGGCGCGCCGCTCATCGCCGGGCTGGCCGCGAAGCTGCCGCGCAAGGGGCTCCTGATCGGACTGACGCTGGCCCTGGCGCTGGGCAACGGCCTGTCCGCCCTCGCGCCGAACGCCGCCCTGCTGATGACCTCGCGGTTCGTGGCCGGGCTGCCGCACGGCGCGTACTTCGGCATCGCGGCCGTCGTCGCGACCACCCTCGTGCCACCGGAACGGCGTGGCACGGCGGTCGCCCGGATCATGGTCGGCCTGACCGTGGCGAACCTGGTCGGCGTGCCGGTCGCCACCGCCGCCGGTCAGCAGATCGGGTGGCGGGTCGCGTACCTCGCCGTGGCCGTGATCGCGGTCGCGACGGCGTTGGCGGTGGCCCGGTGGCTGCCGCGGGCACCGGCGCCGAGGGACGCGAGCGTGGCCGCCGAGCTGAGCGCGTTCCGCCGACCTCAGGTGTGGTTCGCGCTGCTCACCGGCATGATCGGGTTCGGCGGCATGTTCGCCGTCTACTCCTACATCTCGCCGATCACCACCGAGGTGACCGCGCTGTCCTCCTCCGCGGTGCCGTGGGTGCTCGCGGTGTTCGGGCTCGGCATGACGATCGGCGCCACGGTCGGCGGCCGGTTCGTCGACCGCTCGGTGATGGGCACGGTCTTCGGCGCGCTGATCGCGGTGACGGGCGTGCTCGTGGTGTTCGCGCTGACCGCGACCTCGCCGGTGATGGCGTTCGCGACCGTGTTCCTGATCGGGCTCGTGTCGCAGGTGCTGGCCTCGGCGTTGCAGGTGCGGCTGATGGACGCCTCGCCGGACGCGCCGTCGCTGGCGTCGTCGTCCAACCACTCGGCGTTGAACATCGCCAACGGCGCGGGGGCGTGGCTGGGCGGCCTGGCCATCGGCGCGGGCTGGGGCTACACCTCCACGGCGTGGGTCGGCGTGGCGTTGAGCCTGGCCGGGCTGGCGGTGGCCGCCCTGTCGGTCCTGGTCGGCCGCCCCCGCGTGCCCGCCTAGCCACCGGCACCGGCCGCCACTCGGTCGGTCACGGCCTGGGCGAAGTCCTTCGTCCGGAGCCACCCGCCGCCGGCAACGGCACTCGGCTCCGGACGCGGAACCGAGTGCCGACCCGCTCAGCCCTCCCCCAGCACCTCGCGCAGCCGGACCGCGAACCGGTCCGGGTCGTCGGCGAAGCCGATGTGACCGCCGGGGAACCTGGTCGGCTCGATGCCGAGAACGGCGGCCAGCGCCTCCGACGTGCGCTCGCACAGCTCGCCACCCGAGTCCTCGCCGATGCCGACCACGATCCGGCTCGGCACCGAGCGCAGCACCTCCGAATCGGGCACCCACTCGACGGTCGGCCGCAGCATGTGCTCGTACTGGAACCGCTCGTCGGCGACGTCCTGCGGGTCGCGCTCACCGCCGAACACGTGCTCGATCACCTCGTCGGGCATCTGGATGTTCGCGATGGCCATGAACTGCCGCCACGCGCCGAGCGCGTCGCCGGACAGGTAGGTGGCGACCATCTCGTCGGTCCGCCGGAGCAGGTCCTCCCGGTCCGGCACGAGCTGGTCGAGCGGCGGCTCGTGGGCGATCACGGTGTGCGCCAGCTCGGGGTTCGCCTGCGCGAGCGCCAGCACGCTGACCGCGCCGCCGCTGGAACCGAGCACGGTCGCCGGGCCCGCGTCCAGGTGCCGGACGAGCCTGGCCAGGTCGTCGGCGCGCAGCTCCGGCGTCGCGTCGCGGTCCGGGTCGTCGACCTTGCTGCGGTTGATGCCGCGCGGGTCCGTGGTGAGCACGGTGTGGTCGGCGGCGAGCAGGTCGGCCAGCGGCTCGAACGACCTGGCGTCCATCGGCGCGCCGACGAGCACGACCAGCGGTCCGCGGCCGCGTACCTCGTAGTGCAGCAGCGCGTCGGGCACCCGCAGGGTGTCGGTGGTGGCGGTCTTGGTCATCGCGGATCCTCCTGGAACTCCTCTGAAGTGCTCGTTCGCCGGTAGTGACCGTCCGGGTGGGGCAGAATCGTCGCTCGTGGACGAAGTTCTTCCGACGAGTTCCGCGACCGGTGTCGAGGAGCCCGACCTGGCGCGGGCGCGGGCGGGCGACGGTGAGGCGTTCACCCGCCTGGTCGAACCGCTGCGCCGCGAGCTGCACGCCCACTGCTACCGCATGCTCGGCTCCACCCACGACGCCGACGACGCCCTCCAGGACGCCCTGCTGCGGGCGTGGCGCGGGCTCGGCCGCTTCGAGGGGCGCAGCTCGCTGCGCTCGTGGCTGTACACAGTGGCCACCCGCACCTGCCTGGACACGGCGGAGAGCCGCGGCCGGCGGGCGCTGCCGGTGGACCTCGGGCCGGCCAGCGACCGCGCGGTGCTCGACAACCCGCCGGTGACCGACGTCGCCTGGCTCGGGCCGTACCCGGACGAGGGCCTGGGCGACAGCGGGCCGGCCGGGCGCTACGCGCAGCGCGAGGCCGTCGAACTGGCCTTCGTCGCGGCCCTGCAACACCTGCCGGGCAACCAGCGGGCGGCGTTGCTGCTGTTCGAGGTGCTCGGGTTCTCGGCCGCCGAGATCGCCGCCATGATGAACACCTCGACCACGTCGGTGAACTCCGCGCTGGCCCGTGCCCGCCGGGTGGTCGCGGAGAAGGTGCCCGCGCGCACGCAGCAGCAGGCGTTGCGGCTGATCGACGACGCACGCCTGCGGCAGGTCGTCGCCGACTACGCCGGCGCGCTCGAACGCGGCGACGCCGACACCATGGTCGCGCTGCTGACCGAGGACGTCACCTGGTCGATGCCGCCGTTCCCGCACTGGTACCACGGCATCGAGGCGGTCCGCGACTTCGTGGCGCGGGTGCCGATGGGCGACTGCCCGCCGTGGCGGCACCTGACGACCGGCGCCAACGGCCAGCCCGCCGTCGCCTGCTACCTGTGGGACGGCGGCGCGGGCGCGCACGCGGCGTGGGCGATCAACGTGCTGACCCTGCGCGGCGACCTGATCCGGGAGGTCACGTCGTTCGTCGGCGCGGAGCACTTCCCGGCGTTCGGCCTGCCCGCCTCACTGCCCTGAGCTCACCCGCCCTGGCCTCACCAGCCGGCGGCGTGCACGACCTCGTGCGCGATCTCCTCGACGGACCTGCCGTCGGTCGCGACGCGGACGGTGCCGGGCGGCGCGTCGGCGTCCAGCACGCGTGCCATGGCGAGGCTCCGCTCGATGTGCGGCGCGAGCTGCGAGCCGATCTCACGGCGGGCGAGGCGTTCCCGGATCGTCGCCTCCGACGCGGTGAGCAGCACGAGGGTGGAACGGACGTCCCCCTCACCCAGGGCACGCCGGATCATCGGCTCCTCCAGCACGCTCACGGTGTTCGTGTAGACGAGCCGGTGCCGGCCGAGCGCGGCGTAGTTGGCCCACACCGCGGCCAGGTTGCGCTCGGTGATCCCGGTCCGGTGCGGGTCGTCGGCCGGGGCCGGGTGGATCTGGTCCAGGAAGTCGCCCTCCACCAGGCAGTGCGCCGTCCCGCGCCCCTGGAGCACCTGGGAGACCTCCCACCCGACGGTCGACTTGCCCACGCCGGCGCCGCCGCCGATCAACAGGAGCTCACGCGTGATCACGTCGGCAGACTGCCACGACCCCGGGCCGCGTGACACCGGGTTTCCGCCTGCTCCACGCACCGTCATGTGGCACGATCGCGCACGTGACCAGCACCTCCGCCGCGACGCAGCACCTGCGCGATCTCGCCCGGTTGCGACGCGTCCGCGACCGGATGGACCGCGAGTACGCGCAGCCGCTGGACGTGGAGGCGCTCGCCCGCGGCGTGAACATGTCGGCCGGGCACCTCAGCCGCCAGTTCCGGCGCGCCTACGGTGAGTCACCGTATTCCTACCTGATGACGCGGCGCATCGAGCGCGCGAAGGCGTTGCTGCGGCGGGGCGACCTCAGCGTCACGGAGGTCTGCTTCGCGGTCGGCTGCTCGTCGCTCGGCACGTTCAGCACCCGGTTCACCGAGCTGGTCGGCGTGCCGCCGAGCGAGTACCGGCGCGAGGCGACCGGCGAGACGGACGGCATGCCCGCGTGCGTGGCCAAGCAGGTCACCAGACCGGTCAGGAATCGAGAAGCGTCCGCTTCGGACCCCACCTAGCGTGATCGCCATGGACATCAGCATTCACCAGACCTTCCTCCCTCAGGACGACCCGGACGCCGCGCTCACCTTCTACCGCGACACCCTCGGCTTCGAGGTCCGCAACGACGTCGGCTACGAGGGCATGCGGTGGATCACGGTCGGTCCCGTCGGCCAACCCGACACGTCCATCGTGCTGCACCCGCCGGCCGCCGACCCCGGCGTCACCGACGAGGAGCGCCGCACCATCGTCGAGATGATGGCCAAGGGCACCTACGCCGGGATCAACCTGGCCACCAAGGACCTCGACGGCACGTTCGACAAGCTCCAGGCCGACGGCGCCGAGGTCGTCCAGGAGCCGACCGAGCACCCCTACGGCGTGCGCGACTGCGCGTTCCGCGACCCGGCGGGCAACCTGATCCGCATCCAGCAGCTGCGCTGACCCGCACGTCCGACCGAGTGCCGCCCCGCTCCGACGTCCGCAGGAGCGGGGTGACCGCACCCCACGCCCACGCGCCCCGGCACAACCAGATGGAGACACGATGAGCAAGGCCACCAGGACGCAAGCGCAGTCGCCCGAGCCGTTCCTCGCCGACCGCCACGACCTGATCCGCGTGCAGGGCGCGCGCGTGAACAACCTCAAGGACATCAGCGTCGAGATCCCGAAACGCCGGCTGACGGTGTTCACCGGGGTGTCCGGCTCGGGCAAGAGCTCGCTGGTGTTCGGCACGATCGCCGCCGAGTCGCAGCGGATGATCAACGAGACCTACAGCGCGTTCGTGCAGGGCTTCATGCCCACGCTCGCCCGGCCCGAGGTCGACGTGCTCGATGGCCTGACGACGGCGATCATCGTGGACCAGGAGCGGCTCGGCGCCAACCCGCGCTCGACGGTCGGCACGGTCACCGACGCCAACGCCATGCTGCGCATCCTGTTCAGCAGGCTCGGCACGCCGCACATCGGCCCGCCCAACGCGTACGCGTTCAACGTGCCGTCGGTGAAGGCCAGCGGCGCGATCACGGTCGAGCGCGGCGGCAAGACCAAGGCCGAGAAGGCGACGTTCAACCGCCTCGGCGGCATGTGCCCGCGCTGCGAGGGCATGGGCGCGGTCAACGACTTCGACCTGACCGCGCTGTACGACGACAGCAAGTCGCTCAACGACGGCGCGCTCACCATCCCCGGCTACAGCATGGACGGCTGGTACGGCCGCATCTACCGCGGCTGCGGGTTCTTCGACCCCGACAAGCCGATCCGCAAGTACAACAAGCGGGAACTGCACGACCTGCTCCACAAGGAGCCGACCAAGATCAAGGTCGACGGGATCAACCTGACCTACTCCGGCCTGATCCCGCAGATCCAGAAGTCGTACCTGTCCAAGGACGTCGACGCGATGCAGCCGCACATCCGCGCGTTCGTGGAGCGGGCGGTGACGTTCACGACGTGCCCCGAGTGCGACGGCACGCGGCTGGCCAAGGAGGCGCTGGCGTCGAAGATCAAGGGCCGCAACATCGCGGACCTGTGCCGGATGCAGATCAGCGACCTGGCCGACTGGGTGCGCGACCTCGACGAGCCGTCGGTGGCGCCGCTGCTCGTGAACCTGCGGCGGGCGCTGGACTCGTTCGTGGACATCGGGCTCGGCTACCTCTCGCTGGACCGGCCGTCGGGCACGCTGTCCGGCGGCGAGGCGCAGCGCACCAAGATGATCCGCCACCTCGGCTCGTCGCTCACCGACGTCACCTACGTCTTCGACGAGCCCACCATCGGCCTGCACCCCCACGACATCGAGCGGATGAACGCCCTGCTGCTCCGGCTGCGGGACAAGGGCAACACCGTGCTGGTGGTCGAGCACAAGCCCGAGGTGATCGCGATCGCCGACCACGTGGTCGACCTCGGGCCGAAGGCGGGCACGGGCGGCGGTGAGGTGGTGTTCGAGGGCACGGTCGAAGGGCTGCGCGCCACCGACACCCTCACCGGGCGGCACCTCGACGACCGGGCGTCGTTGAAGGACTCGGTGCGGACGCCGTCGGGTGCGCTGGAGGTGCGCGGCGCCGGCACCCACAACCTGCGCGACGTGGACGTGGACATCCCGCTCGGCGTGCTCTGCGTGCTCACGGGTGTCGCCGGGTCCGGCAAGAGCTCCCTGGTGCACGGTTCCGTGGCCGGCCGCGAGGGCGTCGTGGTGATCGACCAGGGCGCGATCCGCGGTTCGCGGCGCAGCAACCCGGCGACGTACACCGGTCTGCTCGAACCGATCCGCAAGGCGTTCGCCAAGGCCAACGGCGTGAAGCCGGCGTTGTTCAGCTCCAACTCCGAGGGCGCCTGCCCCACGTGCAACGGCGCCGGCGTCATCTACACCGAACTGGGCGTGATGGCGACCGTCGAGTCCACGTGCGAGGACTGCGAGGGCAAGCGGTTCCAGGCGTCGGTGCTGGAGTACGCGTTGGGGGGCAAGAACATCGCCGAGGTGCTCGCGATGTCCGCGATCGAGGCGGAGGCGTTCTTCGAGACGGGCGACGGGCGCGTGCCGGCCGCGCACAAGATCCTCGACCGGCTCGTGGACGTCGGCCTCGGCTACCTGTCGCTGGGCCAACCGCTGACCACGCTGTCCGGCGGTGAGCGGCAGCGGCTGAAGCTGGCCGCCCAGATGGCCGAGAAGGGCGAGGTCTACATCCTCGACGAGCCGACGACCGGCTTGCACCTGGCCGACGTGGAGCAGCTGCTCGGCCTGCTCGACCGGCTGGTCGACTCGGGCAAGTCGGTCATCGTCATCGAGCACCACCAGGCGGTCATGGCGCACGCGGACTGGATCATCGACCTCGGTCCCGGCGCGGGCCACGACGGCGGCCGGATCGTCTTCGAGGGCACGCCGGCCGACCTCGTCGCCAAGCGGTCCACCCTGACGGGCGAACACCTCGCCGCCTACGTCGGAGCCTGAGACGCCGCACCGGTCAGGCCCCCGTTCCCGGTGTGCCTGACCGGTGTCGCTCGTGCTACGCCTTCGCCAGGCGCACCGCGGTCCACGAGACGGGCGGCAGGACGACGTGCAGCTCGCCGTCGGCGATGGTGGCGGTCTGCGGCTTCGGCACGACGCGGTCCGGGTCGGTCTCGGTGTTGGTGGCCGAGCCGTCCGGGTCGTGCACGGTCCACGCCTCGGCCACCCCGACGTCGCCGAACGCGGCCAGCGCGACCTTCAGGTCGACCGGCTCGGACCGGTGCCGGTTGACCACGAACACCACCGTGTCGCCGGTCTCCTCGTCGTGCGTGGCGACCGAGTCGACCACCGGCACGTCACCGAAGCGCTTCGTCGAGTACGTCGGCGAGGACGTCTCCACCCGCAGCACCTGGCCCCGCGCCAACCGCGACGTCAACGCGAACGGGTGGAAGGTCGTCTGCCGCCACGCCGGGCCGCCCGGCTCGCTGCGGATCGGCGCGATCACGTTCACCAGCTGCGCCTGGCACGCCACGGCCACTCGGTCGCTGTGCCGCAGCAGCGAGATCAGCAGGTTGCCGACGACCACGGCGTCGGTGACGTCGTACTGGTCCTCGATGACCCGCGGCGCGACCTCCCACTCCGTGCGCGGTTCGGCCTGGAACCGCTTCATGTACCAGACGTTCCACTCGTCGAACGAGAGCGTGATCTTCTTCTTGCTCTTGAGCCGCGCGCCGACCGCGTCCGCGGTGGCCACCACGCTGTCGATGAAGTGGTCCATGTCCGCGGCGGAGGCGAGGAAGCTGTCCACGTCGCCGTCGATGACCTCGTAGTAGGCGTGCAGCGAGATGTGGTCCACCTCGTCGTACGCCAGCTCCAGCACGGTGGACTCCCACTCGCCGAACGTCGGCATGGACGAGCTGGAGCTGCCGCACGCCACCAGTTCCAGGTCCGGCTCGGCCTGCCGCAGCGCGCGGGCCGTCTCGGCGGCCAGCCGGCCGTACTCGTGCGCGGTCTTGTGGCCGAGCTGCCACGGGCCGTCGAGCTCGTTGCCGAGGCACCACAGCTTCACGCCGTGCGGCTTCTCGGAGCCGTTCTCGCGGCGCAGGTCGGACAGGTGCGTGCCGCCGTCGTGGTTCATGTACTCGTGCACGTCGAGCGCCTCGGCGACACCGCGCGTGCCGAGGTTCACCGCGTACATGACCTCGACGTCGGCCTTGCGCGCCCACCGGACGAACTCGTCGACACCGACCTCGTTGGTCTCGATGCTGTGCCAGGCGAGTTCACGGCGCACGGGCCGCTGCGAGGCGGGGCCGACGCCGTCCTCCCAGCGGTAGCCGGAGACGAAGTTGCCGCCGGGGTAGCGGACCAGCTCGACCCCCATCTCACGGGTCAGCTCCAGCACGTCGCCCCGGAAACCGTCCTCGTCGGCGGTCGGGTGGCCGGGTTCGTAGATGCCGGTGTAGACGCAGCGGCCCATGTGCTCGACGAACGACCCGAAGAGGCGGCGTCGCACGGGCGCGATGACGTAGTCGGGGTTGAGGGAAAGGGAGGCGTTGAGCACGATGCTCCTACTTCAGGGCGCCTGCCGTCGCACCGCTGCGCCAGAAGCGCTGCAGCAGGACGAAGGCGACGATGAGCGGGACGATGGCCAGCAGTGAGCCGGTCACCACGAGGTTGAACAGCATGCGGGTGCCTGCCTCCTGCTGCGCGGTGTTGAACCAGGTGGTCAGGCCGACGGTCAGCGGGTACAGGTCGGAGTCGCTGAGCATCACCAGCGGCAGGAAGTAGTTGTTCCAGGTGGCGACCAGCGTGAACAGGAAGACGGTGACGATGGCGGGCCGCATCATCGGCACCACGATCTGCCAGAAGATGCGCAGCTCTCCCGCCCGGTCGATGCGGGCGGAGTCGATCAGCTCGACCGGCACGCTCTCGTCCACGTAGACGCGGATCAGGTACGCGCCGAACGGGCTGAGCAGCGACGGCAGGATGACCGCCCACATCGTGTCGACGAGTTCCACTTCGGACAGGATAAGGTAGGTCGGCAGCACCAGCGCGGTGGCGGGCACCATGATCATGCCCAGCAACGCCGTCTCGAACAGCCTCTTGCCCGGGAACCGGAACCGGGCCAGGCCGTAGCCCGCCGCCGCGGCCAGGGCCGTCGCGCCCACCGCGCTCAGGCCCGAGTACAGCGCGGTGTTGACCAACCACTTGCCGTACGCGCCGTCGTCCTCGCGGAACAGCAGCCCGATGTTCTCGAACAGGTTGAACTCGGCGAACCACAGCGCGGGGCTGTCGAGCAGGTCCGGCTGGCTCTTGGTGGCCGCGATGAGCACCCACAGCAGCGGGACGAGGAAGTACAGGATGCCCACGCCCATCAACAGGTGCGGGAGCCGGGTGTTCACCTTCGGCCGATTCTCGGCTCTGCCGATGGTCATGCGCGCTTCCCCCGCCGGCGGTTGTTGACGAACACGAACGCGTAGGCCACCACGAACACCAGGAAGCCGAGCGCGAAGGACAGCGCGGCGGAGTAGTGGAAGTCCGAGTAGGCGAACGCCTGGTTGTAGGCGTAGAGGTTCGGCGTGTACCCGGCCGAGATCTGCGGCGCGAACCGGGCCATGATCTGCGGTTCGGTGAAGAACTGCATGGTGCCGATGACGGTGAAGATCGCGGCCAGCGAGATGGCCTGCTTGATCGCGGGCACCTTGACCCGCAACGCGACCTGCACCGGCGTGGCGCCGTCGATCACCGCGGCCTCGTACATCTCCCGCGGCACGCCCTGCAACGCCGAGTACAGGATGATCATGTTGTAGCCGGTCCACGCCCACGTCACGATGTTGCCCAGCGACACCAGCAGCAGCGAGACGCTGAAGAAGTCGATCGGGTCGCCGCCCACCAGCGTCGGCAGGTCGGCGAACGGGCCGAACGTGCGGCTGTAGAGGAAGCCCCACATGAGCGCGCCGACGACGGCGGGCACGGCGTAGGGCATGAACGCGATGAGCCGGAACGCCACCGCGAACTTCGTGGTCACGGCGTCCAGCACGAGCGCGCCCGCCAACGCGATGCCGAGCATGACCGGGATCTGCACGAGTCCGAAGAGGACGACCCGCAGCAGGCCGTCCAGCAGCAACGGGTCGGTGAACGCGCGCACGTAGTTGTCGAGGCCGCTGAACCGGGTGCCGAGGGCGAGGCTCTTGCTGGACAGGCTGAGCCAGAACGCGTAGCCCAGCGGCACGACGAGGAACGCGACGACGACGAGGAAGAACGGCAGCACGAACAGCGCCCCGGCCACCGGGTGCGCGGTGACCCGGCGCGACCGCTGCCGCGCCCGGGATTCGACCGGTGCGGCGGCCGGCGGGTCGTCGGCCTCGGGCGCCGCGATCGGGGTGGACCGCGTCACGGTGAACCTCCTGACTTGGCCTGGGCCCGCCGCGGCGTCGAACTCGCCGCGGCGGACCGCCGGAGCGCTACTTGCTGACTTTGAAGCCCTGCTGCTCGGCGTACGCGACGACGTTCTTCTGCGTCTCCTCCAACACCGTGCCCCATTGCCTGCTGCCCGACATGGCCTCGGCGCTGCGGTCGTTCAGCTCGCCGTACACGAAGTCCTGGAACGGCGTGAACTGGAAGTCGCCCAGCTTCTCCGACACCGGCACGAAGATCTCGTTCACCTTCTGGCCGTTGAAGAAGTCGTAGGCCTTGCCGGTGAACGCCGGGTCCGCCGCGACGTCCTTGACCAGCGGGTAGAGGAACGCCTTGTCCAGGCCGATCTGCCAGGCCGCGTCGGACTTGCCGAACAGCTCGCGCGCCACGGTGGTGGCGGCCTTCGGGTTCTTGGCCTGCTTGGTCACGGTGAACGTGGAGCCGCCCCAGTCACCCTGCTCGTCCGCGCCCGCGGTCCACTGCGGCATCGGCGCGACCGCCCACTTGCCCGCGGTGTTCTTCAGCGAGCCCGCCAGGTAGCCGGGCGTCCAGCCGGCCGCGGCCCACGTCCAGTACTTGCCGGAGTCCAGCGCGGCGGTGGCGTCGGCGGTGAAGAACGGGTCCTTGGCCATGAGGCCCTTGTCGACCAGGTCGCCGACCAGGTCGACCACCCGCTCGCACTCCGGCGCGGTCAGGTTGATCTTCACCTGGTCCTTGGCGGTGGTGTGCGAGTAGCCGTACGGGCGGCAGCCGGACTGCCACATCAGGCCGTTGAGCCAGCCGCCGTCGCTGCCGAAGCTCGCGATGTGCGCGTTCGGGTCGATCGCCTTGATCTTCACGGCCGCCTCGGCGTACTCGGCCCACGTGGTCGGCACCGCGATGCCGTGCTGGTCGAACAGGTCCTTGCGGTACATCAACGCCATCGGGCCGCCGTCGACCGGGATCGCGTAGACCTTCTCGCCGTCGGTGGCCTGCTCCCACGCCCACTCGGCGTACAGGCCCTTGTCCTCGTTGGCACCGTGCTCGCCCATGTCCGCCAGGGCGTCGAGGATGATGAACGTGGGGATCTGCTGGAACTCCACCATCGCCACGTCCGGCGCGCCCTTGCCCGCGGTGATCGCGGTCTTCAGCTTGGCGTAGTGGTCCGCCCCGGTGCCGGCGTTGGTCCACTCGACCTTGATGTCGGTGTGCGAGGCGTTGAAGGCCTCGACCACACCCTTGAACTCCGGGTACCAGGCCCAGACGGACACCGTCACGGGTCCGCCGTCGTCGCCGCCGGCCCCGCCGCACGCGGCCACGGCGAGCAGGCCGCAGGCGGCGAGCCCCCCTCGGAGTTTCGCCAACCATGTGGTGCCGAGCATGAGTGCGCCTTTCCGTCGCGGCATGCGTCAGTGCACGCGCGACCGCGATCACGGTGCGTGAGCGAGACGTACAAGGTGTGCGTCGACCCCGTGAGGCGCGCTCTGGCGCCCTGGGGCCGTGGGTCCGGGTGTCGCGCCACGGCCGGCGGGTTCAGGGAACCGACCGTGGTTGCCGCCGTGGCACCGGTATTGCTGCGCTGCAAAGCACTATGGACGGCGTTTTGCCGCGCTGCAAGGCCTCACGTGAACTTAATCCAAACGAGATTTGAGACGGTTGTGGATCACCGTGCGGTGGGACTTGTCGCGGCGGAGGTCGGCGTGCACACTCTTTTGCAGCGCTGTAGCGGTAGGGCCGCCGCGCCGGTCCGACGGAGGAGAACGATGCGCGACGCCACGCTGCGTGACGTAGCAGAGCTCGCGGGCGTGTCCGCGCGGACGGTCTCGAACGTGGTCAACGGCTACGCCAGGGTGACCGAGCGGACCCGCGAGAAGGTGGAGCGGGCGATCGCGGAGCTGGGCTACCGGCCCAACGTGCTGGCCCGCAACCTGGCCAACGGCCGGTCCGGGCAGATCGCCGTGGTCGTGCCGTACCTGGACACGCCGTACTTCGCGGAACTGTTGCAGGCCATCATCCCGAGGGCGCGCGAACGCGGCTACAACGTCCTGATCGACCAGACCGACGGCGACCCGGCGCACGAGCGCGAGCTGATCCGGCGCGGCGCGCGGGCGCTGCTGTTCGACGGCATGATCTTCAGCCCGCTCGGGCTGGCCCAGGAGGACCTGGACGACGGCGACCCGACGTTGCCGCTGGTGGTCTTGGGCGAGCGGTCGTCCAACGGCACCTTCGACCACGTCGGCATCGACGACGTGGCGGCGTCCCGGGAGGCCACCGCGCACCTGATCGGCCTGGGCAGACGTCGGATCGCGGCCATCGGCGACCAGCCGTACCCGACCGGCGAGGCGGCGCAGCTGCGCACGCTCGGCTACCGGCAGGCGCACGCCGAGGCCGGGTTGCCGGTGGACGAGTCGCTGATAATCCACACACCGCGGTTCAACCGGGCCGACGGCTCCGGTGCCATGCGCGTGCTGCTCGACCGGGCCGACCCGCCGGACGCCGTGTTCTGCTACAGCGACCTGGTCGCGCTCGGCGCGCTGCACGAGGTGCTGGAACGCGGGCTGCGCGTGCCCGAGGACATCGCCCTCATCGGGTACGACGACATCGAGGAAGGCCGCTACTCCAACCCGACGATCAGCACCATCTCGCCGGACAAGGTGACCATAGCGACCACGGCGGTGGAACGGCTGCTCGCGCGCATCGACAGCACCGGGCCGTTGCCGGGCATCGAGGTGCGCGCCGCGCACAAGCTGATCGCCCGGCAGAGCACCCTGGGCCGCACTCCCCACCCGTGACCCGAACGTTCAACTCACCTGTTCCGAACGTAGGACACTCGCGACGCGAACGTAGGACTCGCGCGCGTGTCGAACGTTCAGGTGCCCCGAGTTGAACGCTCAGGCGGAGGAGAGGGCTAACGGCGGGAGCGCGGCACGACCAGGCCCGACTCGTAGGCCGCGACCACCGCCTGGGTGCGGTCGCGCAGGCCGAGCTTGTTCAGCACCCGGCTCACGTGCGTCTTCACCGTCTCCTCCGTGACCACCAGCCGGGCGGCCACCTCCGTGTTCGACAGGCCCTCCGCGACCAGCCGCAGCACCTGCGTCTCCCTCGGGGTGAGGGTGGACAGGGCCGACCCGGACGTGGCCGGCTCCGGGCGCAGCCTGGCGAACTCGCTGATCAGGCGGCGGGTGACGGTCGGCGCCAGCAACGCCTCACCGGCCGCCACGACCCGCACCGCGTCGAACAGCTGCTCCGCCGTCACGTCCTTGAGCAGGAAGCCGCTGGCGCCGGCGCGCAACGCGTCGTAGACGTACTCGTCCAGGTCGAACGTGGTGAGGATCAGCACCCGCGGCCCGTCGGCGAGCCGGCGCGTGGCCTCGATGCCGTCCACGCCCGGCATCCGCACGTCCATCAGCACCACGTCCGGTGACAGCTCGCGGCAGACCCGCACCGCCTCGTCGCCGTCGGACGCCGTGCCGACGACGGTGAAGTCGGGTTGCGTGTCGAGCAGCGCGGCGTACCCGGTGCGGATCACCTGGTGGTCGTCGGCGACCACGACCCGGACGGCGTCCCCGGCGGCGCTCACGACCCCGTCGGCACTCACCCGGCCGCCCCCGCCGGGAGGCTCGCCTCGACCAGGAAACCGCCCACCTCCGTCGTGCCCGTGCGCAACCGGCCCCCGACGGCCGCCGCCCGTTCCCGCATGCCGGTCAACCCGTGCCCGCCGGACGGCGCCGCGCCGCGCGGGCCGGGCCCGTTGTCCCTGATGCGCAACCTCAACGCCTCCTCGGTGTAGTGCAGCTCCACGTCGACCGCCGCGCCGGGCGCGTGCCGCCGCGCGTTGGTGAGGGCTTCCTGGACGATCCGGTACGCGGCCAGCTCCACACCGGGGTCCAGCGCGGCGGGCGTGCCGGAGACGATGAGCCGCGCGCCCGCGCCGGACGTGTCGCGCACGTCGTCGAGCAGTTCGGTGAGCTGCTGCAACCCGGGCTGCGGGCGCCGGTCGGCGACCTCCTCCGGCGCGAGCGCGTCCTCCCGCAGCACGCCCAGCAGCCGCCGCATCTCGGTCAGCCCGGCCCGCGCGGTGTCGCCGATCTCCGACAGCCGCTGCGCGCCGGCGGCGGGCATGCCGGGCGTGGTCAGCCGGGCCGTCTCCGCCTGCACCGCGATCATCGAGATGTGGTGCGCCACGACGTCGTGCAGCTCACGCGCGATCCGGGCACGTTCACCGCGCGCGGTGTGCTCCAGCAGGCTCCCGGCCACGGCTTGGCGCGCGGCCCGGTGCACCAGCGCCTCGCCGCGCGCCCACCGGGCGATCCCGATCCACCCCGCCGCCAACGCCGACGACGCCGCCAGCACGGTCACCGCGTCCGCGTCGCGCACGAGGGCGAGCACCGGGTAGGGCGCGGCCAGGCAGGTCGCCAGGACCTGTCCGCCCACCCGTCCCAGCCGGTACAGCACGATCAGCTGCGCGGCCAGGCCCGCCGCCGTGAGGCTGTGGAACAACCCGAGCGACAGCACGCTCGCCGCCGACACCGCGACCGCGGCGGGCTTCGGGCGCAGGAACGCCGCCGGCGCGGTGGTCGCCAGGGCCAGCACCCCGAGCACCAGGACGAGCTGCGGGTCGGCGCCGCCGGTCACCGCCCGCGCCACCGACTCGCCCACCGCGCCCGCGCCCAGCAGCACCACGGCGGCCCCCGGCACGTGCGGGCTGTCGGCCACCCTCCGGGCCCACCCCTCTTCGCTCACCGGGTCATTGTCGTCGCCGACCCACGCCGATGCGTCACCGCAGGTGGTGACACCGACGTCCCCCTCAGGAGGGACGCGCCTCCCCCACGTCAGCGAGGGCGCAGACGGCTCTCCCGCGTGACGACCGGACCCTGGCCGCGCTCCTAGCCTTCCCGGCATGGAAGCAACCATCGAAGTCTCCGGGCTGCGCAAGCGGTACGGGCCGACCGTGGCGCTGGACGGGATGACGTTCACCGTCACCCCGGGCAGGGTCACCGGCTTCGTCGGGCCCAACGGCGCGGGCAAGTCCACCACGATGCGGGTGATCCTGGGCCTCGACTCGGTCGACGAGGGCCGCGCGCTGGTCGGCGGCCGGCCGTACCGGGCGCTGCGGCACCCGTTGCGGCAGGTCGGGTCGCTGCTGGACGCCTCGGCGCTGCAACCCAGCCGCACCGGCCGCAACCACCTGCTGTGGCTGGCCCACTCGCAGGGCCTCGGCGCGCGGCGGGTGGACGAGGTCGCCGAACGGGTCGGCCTGACCTCGGCGATCCGGCGCAAGGCCGGCGGCTACTCGTTGGGCATGCGGCAGCGGCTCGGCATCGCGGCGGCGCTGCTCGGCGACCCACCGGTGCTCGTGCTGGACGAGCCGGTGAACGGCATGGACCCCGAGGGCATCCGGTGGGTGCGCGGTTTCCTGCGGTCGCTGGCGGCCGAGGGCCGGGCGGTGCTGGTGTCCAGCCACCTGATGAGCGAGTTGCAGGACACCGCCGACCACGTGGTGATCGTCGGCCGGGGCAAGGTCATCGCGGACGTCGGCGTGGCGGAGCTGATCGAGGCCGCGTCCGGTGAACGGGTCACGGTGCGCACCAGCGCCCGCACGCCGGCGATGACGGCGCTGGCACGGGCGGGCGCGACGGTCGCCGTGACCGGCGCCGACACGCTCACCGTCACCGGGCTGTCCGGTGAACGGGTGGTGGCGGTGCTCGGCGAGAACGCGGTGCCGTTCTCCGAGGTGTCGGCGCACCGCGCGTCCCTCGAAGAGGCGTACATGGAGCTGACCAGGGACGCGGTCGAGTTCCACGCGGCCGAGGGAGCGCGATGAGCGGGCCGGACGGCTTCGGGCAGTTGCTGCGCGCCGAGTGGACGAAGCTGCGCACCGTGCGCGGCTGGGTGGTCGGCCTGATCGCGGCGGCGCTGGTGATCCTCCTGATGGGGTTGTTCGCCGCGGCGGCGAGCAACTTCTCGTGCAGCGGCCCGGACGGCGGGCCGTGCGCGGGCAGCACGCCGCCGACGGGTCCGGGCGGCGAGCCGGTCATCGACAACTTCTCGTTCGCGCACCAGGCGTTCACCGGTGACGGCAGCATCACCGCCCGCGTGACGTCGCTGACCGCCGTGTCCGCTTCGGACGGTCAGGCGCCGGTCGAGGACACGCAGCCGTGGACCAAGGGCGGGATCATCATCAAGGCGAGCACCACGCCGGGATCGCCGTACGCCGCCTTGATGCTGACCGGCGGCCACGGGGTGCGGTTGCAGCACAACTTCACCGGCGACGTCGCGGGCACGCTGCGCGCGACGTCGAGCTGGCTGCGCCTGACCCGGTCGGGTGACACGATCACCGGCCACGAGTCGCCCGACGGCGCGACCTGGCACCTCGTCGGCGCGGTCACCCTGGCCGGGCTGCCGTCGACCGTGCGGGCCGGGCTGTTCGCGACCTCGCCGCACCACGAGGTGATCACCGAGTCGTTCGCCAGTGCCAGCGGCGAGAGCTACCCGACGCGGGCGACCGCCGAGTTCGACCGGATCGAACTCCAGGGTTCCTGGCCGGACCGGAAGTGGGTCGGTGACGACGTCGGCGGCCTGGGCGGGCCGCGCTCGGGTCCGGTCGGGTTCGAGGAGACCGCCGACGGCGTCACGGTGAGCGGGTCGGGCAACATCGCGCCCGTCGTGGCCGGGCGGGGCGGGCTCGGCAAGACGGTCGAGGGTCGGCTGGTCGGCGCGTTCGCCGGGCTGATCGCGGTCATCGTGGTCGCGGCGACGTTCATGACGTCGGAGTACCGGCGGGGCCTGATCCGCACGAGCCTCAGCGCCAGCCCGCGACGCGGCCGGGTGCTGGCGGCGAAGTCGGTGGTGATCGCGGGGGTCACGTTCGTCACCGCGCTGGCCGCGGCCCTGATCACGGTGCCGCTGGTCCGGGCGGTCGAGGTGGACAAGGGGTTCTTCCTGTTCACCGTGCCGACCGCGACCGAGCTGCGGGTGATCGTCGGCACGGCGGCGCTGCTCGCGGTGGCGGCGGTGCTCAGCCTGGCCGTCGGCACGGTGCTGCGGCGCAGCGCGGGTGCGGTGACGGTGGTGATCGTGGCGATCGTGCTGCCGTACATCCTGGCGATCGCGTCCGTGCTGCCGACCGGGCCGTCGGACTGGCTGCTGCGGGTGACGCCCGCCGCCGCGTTCGCCGTCCAGCAGAGCTTGCCCGAGTACCAGCAGGTCACGGCGAACTACGCGCCCGCCGACGGCTACTTCCCGTTGAGCCCGCTGGGCGGGTTCGCGGTGCTGTGCGGCTACACGGCGGTCGCGCTGGGTGTGGCGTTCTACGTGCTGCGGAGGAGGGACGCGTGAAGGAAGCGCTGCACGTGGAGTGGACGAAGCTGCGCACGGTGGCGGGCACGGCGTGGTTGCTGGCCGCCGTGGTGCTGCTGACCGCGGCGCTGAGCGTGGCGGCGTCGGTCGCCTGCGCCGACACGGGGTGCGGTGATCCGGCGAAGACCAGCCTGACCGGGATCGCGTTCGGCCAGGCCGTGGTCGCCGTGCTGGCGGTGCTCGCGGTGGGCGGCGAGTACAGCACGGGGATGATCCGGGTGACGTTCGCCGCGCTGCCGCGCCGGTCGACCGTGCTGGCGGCGAAGGCGGCCGTGCTCGGTGCGCTGGTGCTGGTGGCGGGCGCGGCGGCGGTGCTCGTGTCGGTGCTGGCGGGGCGGGGCGTCCTGTCGGAGGTCGCGGTGCTGTCGTTGGCGGACGGCCCGGTGCTGCGCGCGGCCGTCGGCTCCGTGCTCTACCTGGTGCTGGTCGGGCTGCTGAGCCTGGGCGTGGCCGTCGTGGTGCGTGACGCGGCGGCGGCCATCGGGGTGGTGCTCGGGCTGCTGTACCTGTTCCCGATCGTGGCCGCGGTGGTGTCCGATCCGGACTGGGTCAAGCGCTTGCAGCGGATCAGCCCGATGACGGCGGGGCTGGCGGTGCAGGCCACCACGGACGTCGGGAGCCTGCCGATCAGCCCGTGGGCGGGTCTGGGCGTGCTCGGGCTGTGGGCGGCCGGCGCGCTCCTGGTCGGCGGTCTGGTGCTCAGGCTGCGTGACGCCTAGGCCTTGGTCGGCCGGGGCAGCAGCAGGTGCACGGCGAAGCCCGCCAGGACCGTCAGGACCACCTGGTAGAGGATCGAGAGCCGCGGGTCGCCGCCGACGGTGAACACCGCGTCCAGCCCGGTCGTCGCCACGCCGGCCAGGGTGAGCAGGCCGGTCACGTGCCAGCCGAAGAAGCCCGCCGCCCAGGCGACCAGCGGCCAGCGGTTGCGGTCGGGGCGGAGCAGGACCAGGTAGGTGGAGAACGCGGCGACGGCGTTGAAGAACAGTCCGACGACCATGAGCTCGGCCACGTCGCCGGACAGCACCGTCGACGCCGCCTGGGTGATGACGAGCACGAACATCGACCAGCACCCGACCCGGATTTTGTCCACGGCGCGGATGCTAGGGCACGGCTCCTACCCTGACGGCGGCCGACCGCTGGTCGTGCACGTCGCCGTCGGGTGATCGATACGCTGACCGGATGCGTGTCTTGTTCACCTTCATCGGCGGGTTGGGCCACTTCCAGCCGTTGGTGCCGTTCGCCTCGGCCGTGGCCGCCGCCGGGCACACCGTGGCGGTCGCGGCCGGGCCGAACCGGCGCGAGGCGGTCGAGGCCGCCGGGTTCACCGCGATCGGAGTCGGTGCGGAGGGAGGGCCCGAGCCCTCGCGGGTCGGGCCGCTGCTCGCGCCCGACCGGGAGCGGGACGACCAGGAGCTGCGGGACGGGTTCGTGCGGCGGGGCGCGGCCGAGCGGGTGCCGCTGTACCTGGAGCTGTTCGAGCGGTGGCGGCCGGACGTGGTGGTGTGCGAGGAAGTGGACTTCGGCAGCGTGCTCGCGGCCGAGAAGCTCGGGTTGCCCTACGCGAACGTGCAGGTCATCGCGTCGGGCGCGTTCGTGCGGCCGGCGGTGGTCGGCGAGCCGATCGGCGAGCTGCGCGCCGGGCTCGGCCTGCCGCCCGACCCGGACCTGGTGATGCGGCACCGGCGGCTGCTGCTGTCGCCGTTCCCGCCGAGCTTCCGCGATCCGGCGTTCCCCTTGCCGGACACGGCTTTCCCGATCCGCCCGCCGGTGGGTCCCATCGGCCGGTCGGACCCGCCGACCGTGTACTTCACCCTGGGCACGGCGTTCAACGCCGAGTCCGGCGACCTGTTCTCGCGGGTGCTGGCGGGGTTGCGCGACCTGCCGGTGGACGTGATCGCCACGGTGGGCCGGCACCTCGACCCGGCCGCGTTCGGCCCGCAGCGGCCGGGTGTGCGCGTCGAGCGCTACGTGCCGCAGGAAACGGTGCTGCCGCGCTGCGACCTGGTGATCTCGCACGGCGGCTCGGGCAGCGTCGTCGGGGCGCTGGCGCACGGCCTGCCGACCGTGCTGCTGCCGTTGGGCGCCGACCAGCCGCAGAACGCCGAGCAGTGCGCGCGGCTGGGCGTGGGCCGGGTGCTGGACCCCGTCGCCGCCACGCCGGAGGACGTGCGGGCCGCGGTCGCGGAGGTGTTGGCGGATCCCGGTTACCGGCCGGCGGCGGCACGCGTGCGGGCGGAGATGCTCGACCTGCCCGAACCCGCGCGGGCGGTGCCGTTGCTGGAGCGGCTGGTCGGCTGACTACCCGGTCCGGTCGCGGTTGCCCGTCGGCACGATGAGCCCGCTCTCGTAGGCGACCACGACGGCCTGCGCGCGGCTGGACAGGGCCAGCTTGCCCATCATCCGCTTGACGTGCGTCTTCACCGTCGCCTCGCTGAGCACCAGGCGTTGGGCGATCTGGGCGTTGGTCAGCCCGTTGCCGACCAGGCGCAGCACCTCGGTCTCCCGGGCGGTCAGGGCGGCCAGTTGCGGCGCGCCGACGGCGGTGGCTCGGTGGTGCTGGGCGTAGGTCTCGATCAGCCGGTGGGTGATGTGCGGCGCGACCAGGATGTCGCCGGCGGCGATGGTGCGGACGGCGGAGATGATCCGCTCCGGCGGGGTGTCCTTGACCAGGAAACCGGACGCGCCCTCGCCCAACGCGGTGTAGACGTACTCGGGCAGGTCGAACGTGGTCAGCACGACGATCCGGGGCGGCTCCGCCCGGTCGGGGTCGGCGGCGCGGTCGCGGTGGGCGGCCAGGACCTGGCGGGTGGCGGCGATCCCGTCCAAGACCGGCATCCGGATGTCCATCAGGATCACGTCCGGCGAGGTCCGGGCGGCCAGCGCCACGGCCTGCCCGCCGTCGGCGGCCTCGCCCACGACCTCGAAGCCCGGCGCGGCCGTGAACAGGGCGACCAGGCCGGCCCGGATGAGCGCCTGGTCGTCGGCGATGAGCACGCGGATCGTCACCGGGCCGCCACCTCCCCCATGGGCAGCCGCAGGACCACGCCGAACCCGCCCTCCGCCGTCGGGCCGGCGGTGAGCACGCCCCCGTACAGCTCGGCGCGTTCCCGCATCCCGCGGATGCCGTGCGGCTGGTGGTCCGGGCCCGACGCGACCCGCGCCGCCCGTCCGTTGTCGGTCACCTTCAGCACCAACGTCTGCTCGCCGTAGTCGACGTCGATCCGCGCCTCGGCCCGCCCCGCGTGCTTGAGCACGTTGGTCAACGACTCCTGCACCACCCGGTAAGCGCACAGGTCCGGCCCCGGTTGCAGCTCGCGGACCTCGCCGCTGATCACCACGTCGACCGGCAACCCCGCACCCCGGGCACGTTCCACCAGCTCCTCGAGCGCCGCCAACCCGGGTTGCGGCCGGTAGTCGTCGTCGTGGTCCACGCGCAGCACGTCGAGCAGGCGGCGCATCTCGGTCAACGCCTCACGGCTCGTGTCGCCGACCGTGGTGATCGCCTTGCGCGCGGTCGCCAGGTCGGTGTCCAGCACGTACCCCGCGACACCGGCCTGCAACGAGATCACCGACATGTGGTGCGCGACGATGTCGTGCAGCTCGCGCGCGATGCGCACCCGCTCGTCCGCCACCGCCCGCGCCGCCTCCTCCGCCAACCGCTCGGCCCGCCGGGCCCACCGCTTCGTGCCCTCCCCCAGCATCCACGCGCCCGACACGACCAGCACCGACTGCGCCACCTCCGACCACACGACCACGTCGGGCAGCCCGAGGAACGCCAGCACGACCACGGCCACCGCCGCCAGGAACACGACCGCGGCCACGAGCCGGGACCGCAGCGTGGCCACGGTGAACATGCCCACCAGCGCGCCGAGGCCGCCGCTGGGCAGGCCGCCGAACCCGACCACGCCGTAGCACGCCAACGCGCCCAGCATCACCGCCATGGTGGCCACCGGCGCGAGCTGGCGCAGCGCGATCGGCGCGACGGTCAGCCCACCCACCACGTACGCCGCCCAGTCGGAGCCGCCGCCGGTCTGGCTCACCGTGGTCGCCACCGTCAACGACGTCAGCACCACCGCGAGCAGCAGGTCGAGCCGGATCGGCTTGATCGTGGCCAACACCGGTCCAAAGTAGTCGCGCGCCGGGACCTCCGTCGCCACCCCGCGGGTGGACACCCCGCTACCCCCACGGGGGTAGGCCGAGATGCCGTCGTGGGGCGACGCGCCGACCCGACGCGGCCCCTAACGTTCGGTGACATGAAACGACTCTGCGCGACAGCGGTGGTCGCGGCGCTCGTCCTCGCCACCGCGGGCACGGCCGACGCCCACACCGGCACCACCACCCTCCAGCGGCACGCCGACGCGTTGCCGGCGCAGGGCGCGCCCGGCGTGCTGGTCGAAGTGGACACCCCGCGCGGCGACGTGCGGGTGCGCAGCGGTCACGGCGACGTCGACCGGCGCACGCCCGTGCCGTGGCAGGCGAAGTTCCGCATCGGCAGCTTCACCAAGACGTTCGTGGCGGCGACCGTGCTGCACCTGGTCGGCGAGGGCCGGATGTCCCTGGACGACACCGTCGAGCGGTGGCTGCCCGGTGTCGTCGCCGGCCACGGCAACGACGGCGCGAAGATCACCGTGCGGCACCTGTTGCAGCACACCAGCGGCCTGGTCGACTACGTCGGCGAGATGCCGGAGCTGTTCCTGGAGGAGGGGTTCGCGAACGCCCGGTTCCGGACCTACCGGCCGGAGCAACTGGTCGCGCTCGCCGTGCGGCGGCAGCCGGACTTCCAGCCGGGCGAGCGGTGGAAGTACTCCAACACCGGCTACGTCCTGGCCGGGATGATCATCCAACGGGTCACCGGCAACACCTGGCAGCACGAGGTGCGCACGCGCGTCGTCGAGCCGCTCAGCCTGCGCGACACCCACCTGCCGGGCACGTCGCCGTTCCTGCCGCGGCCGCACGCCACGGCGTACGAGCGGTTCCCCGAGAAGGGCCTGGAAGCCGACCCGGAGGACCCGCGGTACGGCCGAGCGGTCGACGTGACCTATTACAACCCGTCCTGGGGCGGCGCGGCCGGCGACATGATCAGCACCACCGAGGACGGCAACGAGTTCCTCAAGGCGCTGATCGGCGGCAAGGTGCTGCGGCCCGCGCAGCTCGCCGAGATGACGAGGACGGTGCCCGCGCCGGAGTTGGACGAGGCGTGGGCGGGTGCCGCGTACGGGCTCGGTCTCATGCGGATCCCGAGCTCGTGCGGCGGCTACTGGTCGCACGGCGGCGACATCCCCGGCTTCAAGACCCGCAACGGCGTGACGCCGGACGGCGGGCGCAGCGTGATGGTGTCGATCAACACCGACTCGATGGTGGCCGAGCCCGGCGCGCCCGAGCTGGACCAGGAGGTCACCAAGGACCTCGTCGACCACGCGCTCTGCGGTCCGAAGTAGACCCGGGACGGCGGTGGGGCGCCCGCGTGGTGCCCCACCGCCGGTTCACGTCCGCGTGGCGGCCCCCCCCCAAAACGCCCCCCCCACCCGGGGCCGCCCACCCAGCTTGGCCAGGATGCGGCTCACGTACGTCTTGATCGTGGCCTCGCTCATGTGCACGCGGCGGCCCACCTCGGCGTTCGACAGCCCTTCCGCGACCAGCGCGACGATGTCCGACTCGCGCGGCGTGAGCGCGGCCAGCCGGCGTGCCGCGTCCTCGTCGCGCCCGTCCACCGCGACCATCCCGAGCACGTGCCGCGCCACGGCGGGCGACAGGTACGCCTCACCGGCGTGCACGGCCCGCACCGCGCGGATCAGCTCGTCCGGCGCGCAGTTCTTCAGCACGAACCCGTCGACCCCCTGCCGCAGCGCCAGCCGGACGTTGGCCTCGTCGCCGAACGCGGTCAGCACCACCACTCGCGGTCCGCTCAACGCCGCAGCCGCGGCCAGGCCGCCCATCACCGGCATGGCGAGGTCGAGCAGCGCCACGTCCACGCGGTGCCGGCGGGCGGCGTCCACCGCTTCGCGGCCGTCGGCCGCCACCGCGACCACGTCGAGGTCGCCCGCCGACTCCAGCACCGCCCGGATGCCCGCGGTGATCAGCGGCTCGTCGTCGGCGATCAGCACCTTGATCACGGGAGGGCCTCCACCCGGTCCGGCACGACGGGCAGCATCGCGGTCACCCGGAACCCGCCCGGCTCCTCGTGCACGCGCAGCAGGCCGCCGGCCGACCGGACCCGTGCGGCCAGGCCCGCCAACCCCGTCCCCCGCGCGTCCCGGACCTGGCCGCGGGTCGGGTTGGCCACGCCGAGCAGCAACGCGTCGGGCTGCCAGTCGAGCGACACCACCACCGGCTCGCCGGGCGCGTGCCGGGCCGCGTTGGTCAGCCCTTCCTGCACGACGCGGTACGCGGCGTGGCCCGCGTCGCCGGTCGCGAGCGGCCGGGCGGCGCCCGAGCGCTCGACGGTCACCGCGACGCCCGCGCGTCGGAACTCCTCCACCACCTCGTCGACGCCGTCCAGGCCGGGCGAGTCGCGCAGGGTGGCCACGACGGCGTGCAGCTCGTCCACGGCGGTGCGGGCGGCGTGCGCGAGGTTGCGCGCCACCGGGCGCTGCTCGGCCGGGAGCGGGGCCACCTCCAGCGCCGCCGCCTGCACCGAGACCAGGCTGAGCCACCGGCCGAGCGAGTCGTGCATGTCCACCGCGATGCGCAGCCGTTCCCGCAACCGCTCGCGCTCCGCGTGCAGCCGCCGTTCCCGGCGCAGCCGCTCGGCCTGCCTGGTCAGGTGCACGCCCGCGACCAGCGGCAACGCCACCAGCAGCGCGACGCGGGCCAGCGCGGGCCACGGCTCGGTCGCCAGGCGCTGCGTGGGCACCAGCAGCACGGCGGGGTAGGCGATCGCGGCGACGACGGTCAGGACCAGGTCCCGGCGTGAGGCCACGTGCCGTCCGGCCTCGTGGCTGGTGCACGCCAACAGGGCCAGCGCGCCGCCCGTGACCAGCGCCATCGTCACCGCGATCGGGAACGCCACGAGCGGTCGCCTGGCGGCGAGGGCCATGACCAGCGCGGTCAGCGCGGCGTGGGCGGCCAGGCCACCGGCCGACGTCCCCTCCAGCCACCCCAACCCCGTGTCGGCCACCACCACTGCGAGCAGCAGCGCAGTCCTCGCCATGGCCGCCACCCTAGCCGGCCGGGGTGGGCCGTCCACTTTGGTGGACACCGCCGACGACGATCGCGAACAGCGCCCGGCGGCCCCGTCTTCCTAGCGTCGGAGACGTGATCAAACTCCTCCTGCCGCTGCTGCTCGTCGTGCCGTCGCACGCCGACCGGCCACCGGCCACCCTCGACTGGCAACCCTGTCCCGGCGGCGGCGCGGTCGCCGCCGAGTGCACCGCCCTGCCCGTGCCCGTGACCTCGGCCCGGACCGTCACGTTGACGCTGGCCCGGCTGCCCGCCACCGGTGTCCGCAAGGGCGCCGTCATGGTCAACTTCGGCGGGCCGCAGGGCGACCAGATCGCCTTCCTGCGGTCCCGACCGCAGGTCTTCGACCGGATCCGCGAGTCGATGGACGTGGTGACCTGGGACCCCCGCGGCTACCCCGGCCTGAGCGGTCCGGTGTTGGCCTGCGACTGGCGGCTGCTGCGCACGCCGCGCTTCCCCGCCGACCAGGCCGGGTTCGACCGGCTCGTCGCCGACAACCGCGCGCGGGGCGACCGGTGCCGCGACACCGACCCCGACCTGTTCGACCACATGGACTCGGGCAGCGACGCCCGTGACGTCGAGGCCATCCGGGTGGCGCTCGGCGAGCGGCGGGTGAACTTCATCGGCACCTCGTACGGCGGCGTGATCGCGCAGGCCTACGCCCGGCGGTACCCGCACCGGGTGCGCACGGTCTACGTCGACGGCACGGGCAACCACAGCGCGCGTGACTGGGACCGGGAGCTCGACGCCATCGCCCGGGACAACGAGGCGTTCGCCAGGCGGTTCCTGGACTGGGCGGGGCCGGGTGTCGAGCGGCGTTGGCAGGCGCTGGTCGCCCGGGCCCACGCCGAGCCGGTCCCCGCCCTCTCGGTCGGCGTCGCCTACGACGGCACTCAGTTGCAGGCGCTCGCGTTCGGCAAGCTCCGGGGCGGTCCCGACCGGTGGGCCGAGGTGTCCCGGGCGATCACGGCGGCCGAGGCCGGTGACGCGTCCGGTTTCGCGCCGCCGCCGGGCCGTGACCCGCACCCCGGGCTGCCCGGCGGCGGGGTGAAGGAGTGCCTCGACTTCCCGCACTCCGACTTCCGGCAGGTCACGCGCACCGTCGAGCGGCTGCGGCGGATCGCGCCGAACACCGGCGCGTCGTTCCCCCTGGCCTGGCACCTGCCGCTGACGTGCACGGGCTGGCCGACACCGACGGCCAACCCGCCCGCGCCGCTGCCGCTGCCGCCGTTCCTCGGCGCGGGCACCTGGCAGGACCACGCGCCGACGAAGCGGGTGACGGACCAGGTCGCGGGCAGCCGCACGATCTTCCACGACGGGCCGGGCCACAACCTGTTCGCGGGGATGATGAACCCGTGCGTCGTCGAGCACGTGAGCGCCTACGTCACCGACCGCCGCCTGCCGCCCGCGAACGCGACCTGTCCCTGACCGTTCCACCACCCCGGCCTCGGACAGGTCATGATGTACGGCGTGGAGTCCACCCGTGTGGACCGCTGGCTGTGGGCGGTCCGGCTGACCAAGACCCGATCCGACGCCGCGGCGGCGTGCAAGGGCGGGCACGTGCGCGTGAACGACCGGCCGGCCAAGCCCGCCACGTCGGTGTCACCCGGTGACGAGGTGCGTGCACGAGTGGGTGACACGACCCGGATCGTGGAGGTCGTGCGGGTGATCCAGAAACGCGTCGGCGCGGCCGACGCGGTCGGCTGCTTCATCGACCGGACCCCGCCGCCACCGCCGCCGACGGAGGCTCCCGCGCAGGTCGCCCGTCGTGACCGCGGCGCGGGCCGGCCGACCAAGCGTGAACGCCGGGTCCTGGACAAGTTCCGCACCGGCCACCTGTGAGCGCGCGGGTCCGCCACCGGGTGGCGGACCCGTGCGTCGGCCGGATGGCGTTCATCCTGCCTGGACCATCCGGGTGAACAAGGTGAAGTCCGTCTAACGGGCTGTCAAGTCGAAGCGATCAAGGAAAGGACGGCGTTCTCGCGTGGGCGGCCCGCACCGCCGCGGTGGGAGGTGCGGTGGACCGGAAGCGGCGGGACGAGCGGAACCGACGGGTCGGGCTGGCGCGCTGGCGGCTGCGGGAGGGCGACTCGGCGGTGGTCGCGGGCCGGTTCCCCGAGGCCGCCGACCTGTACGCCGTCGCGGGCTACGAGCTCGACGGCCTCGACCGCCGGGACCGCGAAGTCGCCGTGCTGCTGGCCCAAGCCCTGGCCGGGCACGGGCGGATGGACGTGGAGCTCGGCAACCCGCAGCGCGCGCTCGAGACGTTGACGAACGCCCTCGACCTGGTCGAGCAGGCGGAGCCGAACGGCGTGCTGCACGCGAAGGTGCTCACCTGCCGCGCGTGCGCCCTGCGTGGCACGGGAGCGCTGGACGAGGCGGTCGCGGCGTTCACCGGGGCGTTGGCCATCCAGCGGAGCGTGGACCGGACCGGCGAGACGGTGGTCTGCACGCTCACCGAGCTGTCGCGCACGTTCCGGCTCCAGGGCGAGGGCCGTGCCGCCGAGCACGCCGCCCGGGAGGCCGTCGCGCTGGCCGAGCGGATCGAGCCCGGCGGCATCGCGGCGGCGGTCGGGCACCACACCCTGCGGCAGGCGTTGGACGACCTCGGGCGGGAGGACGAGGCCGAGGCGCACCTCGTCCGCAGCATCGACCTCCTGCTGCGGCACGCGCCGGACTCGGCCGTGACCGCCGACGCCGTCGACCGGTGGTGCGAGGTGGTGCTGGCGCGGGAGGGCCCGCACGACGCCCTGCCCGGCATCGACCGGCACCTCGCCGTGATCGAGCCGCTGGCCACCGGCGCGCCCGTGGTCGGCGTGCTGCGGCTGTGGCGCGGCATCGGCCTGGCCTCGCTCGGTTCCGACGAGGCGGACACCGAGGCGTTGCGCGAGTTCGAGACCGCCGAACTCGTCCTGTCCGCCCGGCCGGACCAGGCGGAGCGGGCCGCGCGGGCCAGGACGAAGCGGGCGGACCTGCTGGCGTGGCACCAGCGCCCGGAGTCCACCGAACGCCCGACGTCCTAGCGCCAGGTGAACCGGCGGAACTGCGCGGCCACCACCTCCGCCGACGCGGCGACGTCCAGGAACATCAGCGAATCCACCCGGCACGCGCACGGGTTCCGCTCGGCCGTGTCCTGCGGGAAACTGCCGCCCACCTTGATGCCCCGCGGGTCGGTGGCCGAGGCGCCGGTGCCGTCGACCTGCCAGGGGTCGCCGGGCACGGTGTAGGAGCCGGGCAACGGGCGTCCGTCGCGGTAGAGCGCCATCCGGCCCCTGGTGAAGTCGAACGTGGCCGCCAGGTGCACCCAGCGGTTCGGCGGCAGCACCTGCTGCCAGTCCAGGTCGGCGGCGTAGGTCTGGGACGCGCCGCCGTCGACCCGGCGGCCGAGGGCGACCAGCCGGAGCCGGCCGTCGACCTCGAACGCCTCGATCAGCGCGCGGACGGCGTGCCCATCGGAGTCACCGCTCAGCAGGCCCGCGAGCCCGATCGCGCCGTAGCCGGGGCCGGGGTTGGCACCGGTCTGCTTGAACCAGCCCATGATGGTGATCCCCTTGGCGCCGTTGAACGCCCGCAGCGACTCGGCGCCGTCCGCGTCCCACACGCCCGCTTTCCAGTCGTCGTTCGCGCCGGGTTGCGGTCGCAGTTCCAGGGCGTGGCCGCCGCCGGGGAACGCGGCGTCGCGGGTGCGCATCCGATCGCCGCCGTTGACGAGTGCGAGCAGGGTCCGCGACTCGCCGAGGTCGAGCTCGCGGGCGTCGTCGACGGGGAACGGGTGCTCGAAGTCGTAGTGCGCCACCAGGTTCCGCGCCACGTCGGGCGTGACCTCGGGCCGCGGGCCCTCGCGCGTGCCGACGACCTGCCAGATCCGGCCGTCCGCCTTGGCCAGCAGGTACAGCTCGCCGGCGGCGTCCGTGCCGAACCGCAGGTCGACGCGCCCGTCGCCGACGAGGTCCGCCATCCGCCGCTCGGTGCCGTCGGTGTCGAACACCTTGAGCTCGTGCAGCGGCGCGGGCGGCTCGCCGCGCCTCATCCGCGACACGTCGGTGGCGAAGACGCGGCCGTCGACCAGGTCGCCGAAGACGTACTTGCCCCGCAGACCCGGCACGGCGCGGCCCCGGTAGACCTGGCCGCCGGAGATGGCGTGGCCGCTGTCGGTCGTGCACGGCCAACCGGCGGGCGGGTCGTGGTCGTAGGCGGCCACCGGGTAGGCGTAGCCGTGGCGGGCGTCGTCGGGCGGGAGCGGGTAGAGGTGGCACTGGTCCTCGTGGCGGTAGGTGAACGCGCCCTCCCTCCTGCTCCAGCCCAGGTTGTCGCCCGCGCGGACCTCGTACACGGCCTCGATCGAGTGCTGGCCGATGTGCCCGACGTACAGCGCGTGGCCGTTGGTACGGTCGCGGTCCCAGGTGAACCGGTGCGGGTCGCGCATGCCGTAGGCGTAGATCTCGCCGAGCGCGCCGGGTCGGCCGACGAAGGGGTTGGCGGCCGGGATGCCGTACCGCCCGCCGGGGCCGTTCGTGCCCGCCGGGTCGATGCGCAGGATCTTGCCCGCCGGGTTGCCGAGGTCCTGGGGCACGTCGGAGGTCACGCCGAGGCCGCCGTCGCCGACGGCCAGGTAGAGCAGGCCGTGGTCGGGGTCGCCGGGTCGGGCGGTGGGGTTGAAGTCGATCTGCTGCACGGCGTGGATGTAGGTGGCGAAGCCGTAGCGGAACAGCTCGCGGCGCGTGCCGGTGAAGACGTCGGCGGAGGGGTCGGTGGCCGTCCACTCCGACACCACGCTCTGGACGACGGCGTTGGGTTGGTCGGGGTAGGTCGGCGTCTCGGTGTCGATCGCGCCCCTGCCCTCGGTGTGGACGGTGTAGAGCTTGCCGTTGCGGGCGAAGTCGGGGTGGAAGGCGACGAACCCGAACCCGCTGCCCATGCCGCGGCCGGAGAAGAAGTGCGGGAAGCGTGCGGCGAAGTCGAGGTAGACGTGCCGGGTTTCGCCGTCGCGGTCCAGCAGGTAGAGGGGCCCGTTGAGGTCGGGAACGTACCGCCGCCCCGACCCGTCCGGCACCTCACCGACGAAGTTGATCCTGTTGTGCCGGTTGAGGCGGGTGTCGGTGGTGGGCGGGGTCGGCGTGGAGGCCGGTAGCCGTGCCACTTCGGCCAGCACGAGCCCGAGCCGTGACGGGATGGGGTCCTGCGGGATCGGGTCGGCTATGGGTTCGTCCGCCGAACCGCCCGCCGGCACCGCGGTCGAGACCACCACGGCAACGGCTGCCACCAACCCCCACCACCTGCGCTTGCCCATCGCTGACCTCCCGACAGGGCCCGAAATCGTCGTACCCCTTGGATGGAATCGAATCCTGGGTTCCCCTGGGCGGCGCCCCTTGCGAAGCACTGCTGTTGCCCGGGGAAGGGTGCGGAGCATTGCGTTCACGGATCGGTCCGGGCCCGGCCGAGGTACAGGTCGCCCAGGCGGCGGTCGGCCAGGAGGTCGGCGGCGGGGCCGCTCAGGTGCACCCGGCCCAGGTCCAGGACGCAGCCCAGGTCCGCGATCTCCAGCGCACGTCTGGCGTTCTGCTCGACCAGCAGCACGGCCGTGCCCGCTTCACGCATCCGCACCACCTGCTCGAACACGATCGCGGTGGATTTCGGGTCCAGGCCCATCGACGGCTCGTCCAGCAGCACGACCCGCGGCCGGACCATGAGCGACCGGGCGAATTCCACCTGTTTCTGCTGACCGCCCGACAACGCGCCCGCCAACGCACCCCACCGCTCGCCGACCACCGGGAACAGCGACCGCACGAAGTCGACCCGCTCGGCCACCACCGCCTTGTCCCGCACGGTGTACGCGCCGAGCAGGACGTTCTCCCCCACGGTCATCTCGCGGAACACGCTGTGCCCCTGCACGACGTGCGACAGGCCGTCCGCCAGCAACGACTGCGGCCCGCGCCCGGTGACGTCGCGACCGTCCAGCACGATCCGCCCGGCCCGCGGCGCGAGCAGCCCGCTCGCCACCTTCAACACCGTGGACTTGCCGGCGCCGTTCGGACCGACCAGGCACACCACGGACCCCGGCGGCACGCGCACCGTCAACCCGCGCAGCACCAGCGCCGCCCGGCCGTAACCGGCCTCGACGTCCACGAGTTCGAGCAGGTCAGCCGCCAAGGTAGGCCGCCAGCACAAGAGGATCGGCGCGCACCACGTCCGGCGGGCCCGAGGCGATCGGCCTGCCCCGGTCGAACACGACCACGTGGTCGGACAAGCTCATCACCACGTCCATGTTGTGCTCCACGATCAGGAACGTCCGGCCTTCCGCGTTGAGCGACCGCACCAGCTCGCCGATCCGCTCGATCAACGCCGGGTTCACGCCGCCCGCGGGCTCGTCCAGCAGGATCGTCTCCGGCTCCGCCATCAGCACGCCCGCCAGCTCCAGCAGCTTCTGCTGCCCGTACGACAGGTCACGCGCCTCCACGTCGGCCAGGTGCTCGATGCCGACCCGGGTCAACCAGCCCAGCGCACGGTCCACATCGGACTTCCGGCGCGCCGGCGCCAACGCTTGCCGCACCGAACCGGGTCGCACCGCCGCCAGCAGGTTCTCCACGGCGGTCAGGCGCGGGAAGACGCGGCACAGCTGGAAGCTGCGGCCGATGCCCGCGTGCGCGATCTTGTGCGCGGGCCGTCCGGTGATGTCACGGCCGTGGTAGGTCACCGTGCCCGCGTCCGGCTTGACCATCCCGGTGACGCAGTCGAAGAACGTCGTCTTGCCCGACCCGTTCGGCCCGATCAACGCGTTGACCCGGCCGTGCCGGAACTCCACCGAAGCCTCGTCCACCGCCCGCACCCCGCCGTACGACTTGGTGAGCCCCTCGACCCGCAGTCCCGTCACCGGCGCACCAACTCCTCCTGCGTGACCTCGCGGATCGACGCCTGCCGTGGCCGCAGCCGCGCCACCAGCCCGCGCAACGCGGGAATGACGCCGTCGGGCAGGAACAACACCACCACCGCCAGCAGCACGCCCATCGCGACCAGGTGCAGCTGCGTGTCGCCGTACTGCGCCTTGAAGAACTCCGTGGCGTACCCGACGACGACCGCGCCGACCAGCGGCCCGAACAGGCTCCGCACACCGCCGAGCAGGCTCATCAGCACCATGTTCGAGCCGACCAGGATGGAGAACTGGAAGATCGGGTCGAGGAAGCCGAACCACAGCGCGTACAGGCCGCCGCCCAACGCGGTGAAGAACGCCGACACCACGAACGCCGCCAGCTTGTACCGCACGGTCGGCACGCCGAGCGACCGCGCCTTGTCCTCGTCCTCGCGGATCGCCTTGAGCCCCATGCCGAAGCGCGACCGGTCGATCAGCCACCAGCACAGCAGCATCACGGCGAGCAGCACGGCGTGCAGGTGGAAGAACCGCTGGTGCTGCTCGGGCCGGAGCACGTCCGCGCCGAACGGTCGCGGCACGCGCAGCCCGTCCGAGCCGCCGGTCACCGATTCCCAGCTCTGGAACACCAGCAGCAGGACCAGCACCACCGCGATCGACACGATGACGAACGACGCGCCGCGCACCCGCAGCGCCGCGATGCCGATCGGCACCGCGAGCACCGCGACCACCACCCCGCCGACCACCAGCGCCACCCACGGGTTCACGCCCGCGCGCAGCACCAGCAGACCGGTCGCGTAACCGCCGAGACCGGAGTACGCGGCGTGGCCCAGCGAGATGTAGCCGGTGAACCCGCCGACGAAGTTCCACGCCGTGGCGAGCACCGCGTAGCTGATGATCACCACGCCGACCGACAGCACGAACGGGTCCGAGGCGAGGCTCGGGAACGCCACCAGGACCGCCGCGAGCACCACCAGCCCGACGGCCTTCAGCACCACCTCAGAACCGCTGCGCAAGGCGGCCTCCGAAGAACCCCTGGGGACGCAGGATCAGCGTCACGAACAGCGCGGCGTAGAAGAACGTCTGCGCCCACGTGGTGCCCAGCGGCAGTTGCAGCAGGTTCTGCCCGACGCCCAGCAGCAACGCCGCGATGGCCGCCCCGCCGACGCTGCCGAGCCCGCCGACCACGATGATCGCCATCAGCGGCCCGATCCAGTGCCAGTGCAGCGACGGGTAGATCGTGGCGTCCAGCGCCAGCGCGGTCCCGCCGACGGCGGCCGTGGCCAGGCCCAGCCCGAAGCCGTACCCGGCGACCCGGTCGGTGTCCACGCCGAGCAGCCGCGCCGCCTCGCGGTGCTGCATCGTGGCCCGCAGGGCCTGGCCGAACCGGGTGACCTTGAGCAGCACGTGCAGCCCGGCCAACGTGACCACCGCCAGCCCGAACGCGATCAGCTTCACCAGCGCCACGCTCGCGCCGAACAGCTCCAGCCGAGCGCCCGAGTACGACAGCGGCACGCGCCGGTGCGTGCCGCTGAACACCAGTCCCAGCGCGCCCTCCACCACCAACGCCACCGCGAACGTGAGCAGCACCGACATCATCGTCGCGGTGGCCGGTCGCAACCGGGCCACCAGCAGCCGCTGCACCGCCACGCCGAGCGCGAAGAACAACGGCACCGTGGCCACCAGCGACAGCATCGGGTCCAGCCCGGTGCCCGCGGTGAACGCCCACGCCAGGTACGCCGCCAGCACCAGGAACGCGGAGTGCGCGATCATCACCACGCGCATCACGCCGAAGTAGAGCGTCAGGCCGGCGGCCAGCAGGGCGTAGAGCCCGCCCATCAGCAAGCCGAGCACGAGGCTCTGGAAGACGAGGGACACCCGGCCTCACCACGCGGGCTTCGGGTAGACCAGCTCGGCTTCCTCCGCCTCGGCGGGCAGCACGATGCGGATCTCGCCGCCCACGTACTGCTGGATCAGGTGCGCGCCCTGCGGGCGGCCGGCCGAGTCCCACCGCAGCGGACCGACGACGGTGCGCACCTCGTTGCCGTGCAGCCAATCGATCATCTTCCGCTGGCACGCCTCGGACGGGTCGGCGCAGCCGGCGGCCGTGACGGCGGCGGCGACGACCTGGCCGGTGGTCCAGGCGTTGGCCTCGTCCTCGGTGGGCGCGGCGCCGTGCTCGCGGGTGTAGAAGTCCACGAACTCCTTGTTGGACGGGTAGTCCGCCTCGGGCGTGTAGCCGGTCGGGGACAGGATGCCCTCGGTCTGCGCGCCGATCGCCTTGGGGAACTCGGGGTTGGTGGGCGCGGTGGAGAACGCGGCCAGCTTCGGCTGGTAGTCCAGCTGCCGCAGGGCCACGATCAGGTTCACCGCGTCCTGGTACTGCGTGCCGCCGACCACGACGTCCGCGCGCGAGTCGGCGATCTTGGCCGCGATCGAGCCGAAGTCGGTGGTGTTGGGCGGGTACACCTCGTCCACCACGGTCCGGATGCCCGCCGCGGCCAGCTTCTCCTTGAGCCCGTTGGCCGTGCCCTGGGCGAACGGGTCGTCCATCGCCGCGTACGCCGCCGTCCTCGGCCGGGTGGCCTCGGGCATCGCGATGATCGCCTCGGCCAGGTGGTCGTAGTGGTCCTGCGCGATGGCGGGCGCGGCGTAGAACAGGTTGTCGAAGCCCTGCTCGAAGACCTCGCGCGCGGCGCCCGCCGGTTCGACGAACAGGAACCCGTAGTCGCGCGCCACCTGCGCGGCCGGGATGACCAGCCGGGTGGAGAACGGGCCGAAGACGAGGTCGACGCCGTCGGAGTTGATCAGCTTCTCGTAGTCGGCGGCCACCCGGTCGGCGTTGGACTGGTCGTCCAGGACGATCAGCTCCACCTGGCGGCCGAGGAGCCCGCCGTTCGCGTTGACGTGCTTCGCCCACGCCTCGTAGCCGCGCTGCACGCCCTTGCCCGGTTCGGAGAAGTCGCCGGTGAGGGGCAACGAGACGCCGACGCGGATCGGCCCGTCGGCGCCCCCTCCGCCCTCGGCCGGTCGGCCCCCGAAGCACCCGGAGACCAGCAGCGCCGCGGCCGCGCCGAGGGCGCCGAGCCGGAGCCCGTGAGCGATGTCCATCGTCCACCCGTCGTCGAGGGATGAGGTAAGCGCTTTCCGAGCATAGGAAGCCCACGGTGATGTGACAAGGACCGGAATAATTCCACGCGACCCATAATCGTTTCGCGTCGTCGAACCGCCACCGTCCGCAGTTTTTCATGAGCAACCCTCATGATGTCCGGCAAATGTCGCAATACTTCCGGACCTCAAATCGAAACGTGCCCACAAAGGCAGATCGGGCCCACGCCGTTACCCACGGTCACCACTTTTACCCACCGCGCACCATGGTCGACGCCTGGCCACGCGCCGCGATTCCGCAGCCTCTAGGCCGTTCACAGCCAGCGTCGTGACCAGGAGTGATGCAACCGTAACACTGTATCGATCACCGCCCGTGGCGATCAAGGTCGACGCCTCACACGCGCATTTAACACGCCCGGCGACACGTATCGGCGGAAGCCCGAAGCGACCTGGTACAACGGTATTGCCGACCCACTCGACCGAGTGTGTGATGGGCGCGAAATCGAGCCAGGCCGCACAACACACCGGGAATCCGTGCTGCCGGAAAAACCGGCGAAATACCAACATGGGAGAACATCCAGTGAGCTTCGCCGCCCGGACGACCAGCTACTTCACCACTCCGCAGCACGAGCGGTTGCGCGCCGAGGTGCGCGCGTTCGCCGAGGCGGAGGTCGCGCCGGCGGTGGCCGGCATGGAGGAGTCCAGAGCCGTCCACGTCGAGTTGTCCCGGCTGATCGCGCGGCAGGGCTGGCTCGGCGTCACCGTCGAACCGAGGTACGGCGGGATGGGCCTGGGCCACCTGGCCAAGACCATCATCATCGAGGAGCTGTCCCGCGTCAGCGGCGCGATGGGCGCCATGGTGCAGGCGTCCCAGCTGGGCGTCGCGAAGATCGTGCACTTCGGCGACGAGGAGCAGAAGCGGCACTGGCTGCCGCGGGTGAGCGACGGCCGGTGCCTGCCGACCATCGCGGTGACCGAGCCGGAGGCGGGCGGGCACGTGCTCGGCATGGCCGCCACCGCCGAGCGCGTGGGCGACGAGTACGTCCTCAACGGGCGCAAGGTGTTCGTCGGCAACAGCCACGTCGGCGACCTGCACGGCGTGGTGGTCCGCACCGGGCCGGGCTCGCGCGGCCTGTCCGCGTTCCTGGTGGAGGCGACCGCGCCGGGCTTCTCGCTGGCGCCGCATCGGCCCGCCCTCGGCCTGCACGGCTTCAGCTTCGGCGAGCTGATCTTCGACGACTGCCGCGTGCCTGCGGCGAACCTGCTGGGCGCCGAGGGGGACGGCCTCGCCGTCGCCTACTCGTCCAGCGTCCTGTACGGGCGGCCCAACCTGACCGCCGTGTCGCTCGGCATCCACCGCGCGATCGTGGAGCAGACGGTCGAGTTCGCGAGCAGCCACCGGCGTTACGGCGAGCCGCTGTCCGAGCTGCCCACCGTGAAGCAGAAGCTGGGCCAGATGCAGTCGCAGCTGATGACCGCGCGGCTGGCCGCGTACTACGCCGCGCACCTCCTCGACCAGGGCATCCCGTGCGACGCGGACCTGATCAGCGCCAAGCTGCTCAACGTCGAGTCCTCTTTGGACTCCGCGCGCACGGCGATGGAGGTGCACGCGGCGTACGGGCTCGACCCCGGCCGCACCGTCGAGCGCCTGCTGCGCGACGCGAACCACATCTACTCCCCCGCCGGCACGTCGGACATCCAGCGGCTGCGGCTGGCCGAGGTGGCGCTGGGTACCTACCGGGACCAGTGGTCCGCCCGGCTGTCCGACAAGCTGCGCGCGAGCAGCACCGGGCTGGACCGGATGACGCTCGTGGCGGGCGAGCCGGCGAACCTGCCGATCGGGCAACCGGCGGTCGCCACGTCGAACTAGCACCCAAGCCCCTCCGGGACGTTCCGCCCGTCCCGGAGGGGCCCTAGCGCGGCTCGCCCAGCTTCACGGCCACCACGCCGCCGAGGATCAACGCCCCGCCGGCCAGCTGGACCGGGCCCGGCGCCTCGCCGAGCAGCAGCCACGCGAAGAGCAACGCCATCACGACCTCGGTCAACGCCACGAACGACGCCAGCCGCGAGCCGAGCCGCCTGGTCGCGGCGATGCCGACGACGTACGCGAGGGCCGCCGTCACCACGCCGAGCGCGAGCACCGGCAGCCACCACGCCACGCTGAACCCGTCGAACGCGACCGGCGCGCCCGACACCGCGAACGGGACGATCCCGACCGCGCCCGCCAGCAGCAGCACGACGCCGCCCAGCAGCAACCCGCCCGCGGCCAGCACGGTCCCGGGCAGCCCTTCCGCGTCACGCGCGTTGAGCACGAAGTACGCCGCCGCGCCCACCATCGCGGCCAACGCCCACAGCACGCCGACCACGCTGACGTGCGCGCCGGACACGACGTCGAGCACCAGCAACAGCCCGAGCAGGCCCAGCACGCCGCCGAGCACCGTCAGCCGGGTCGGCCGCTGGCCGTGCCGCAGCCACAACCAGCCGACCACGGCCACCGGTGCGGTGTACTCGACCAGCAGCGCGACCCCGACCTCCATGTGCGCGACGGCGTTGAAGAACGCCAGTTGGCAACCCGCCACCGCGACCAGCCCGTAGGCCGTGATCAGCGGGGCGTTGCGGCGCAGCAGGCGCCACCGGCCGCGCAGCTGCACGACCGCGATCGGCGCCAGCACCACCGCGGCCAGCAGGACGCGCACCGCGACCGCGGCGGCGGAGGACCAGCCCGCGTCCATGAGCCCGCGCGCCAGCGGCCCGGACAACCCGAAGGACGACGCGGACAGCAGCGCGAACCCCAACCCGGCCCGCAGCCCGCCCACCTGCACGTCATGTGTCATCGTCGCCATGACCCATGACGCTATGGACCTCGGGAGTAATCTGTCAACATGCTTTTCACCCATGACACGACCGCGTCGCTCGTCGCCGCGGTCGCCTTGGTGAACTCGGCCGAGGAGCCGGACACGATGACCGACCAGGCGCAACTGGACGCGTTCTTCGCCGAGCACGGCTACACCGGCTCACGCACGCACGACGCCGCCGAACTGGAGGCCGTGCGAGCGCTGCGCGGCCCGCTGCGGGGGCTGCTGACCAGCGACCGCGACACCGCCGTCGGGATCGTGAACGACATCCTGGCCAGGCACCGGGCGGTGCCGCGGCTGGTGCGGCACGACGGTTTCGACTACCACCTGCACGCCACCGACCCCGCGACGCCGCTCGCCGACCGGATCGCCGTCGAGACGGCCATGGCGATGGTCGACGTGATCCGCGCCGACGAGATGAGCCGCCTCTCCGTCTGCGCGGACGAGACGTGCGGCGGGCTCGTGCTGGACCTCTCGCGCAACCGCTCGCGCCGCTACTGCAGCACGACGTGCGGGAACCGGATCGCCGTCGCGGCTTACCGCGCCCGCCGCAACTGAGCCCTTCTCGCACTTCGACCGCGGAGGAGACGTTCGACCGGACCCAGTGAGCCACATCACTCGATTGGCGGCCTCGCCACCGGACTGATAATGATTACCATTCCCTCAGTCCCGGTCCGACGCCCCTTTCGGAGGAGCACGCGTGGCGCACTTGTTGATGATCGAGAGCTGGGTCGGCGCGATGAGTTCGTTGCTCCCACGGGCGATCCACGAGTCCGGCCACCGGTTCACCTTCCTCACCCGCGACCTCCAGCACTACCTGCGCTCCGCGCCCGCGCACCCGCACCCGTTGCTGGCGGCGGACAACGTGCTCACCGCCGAGACCAACGACGTGCCGTCACTGCTGTCCTATGTGGAACGCGTGCACGGCGTGCTGGCGTTCGACGGCGTGATCTCGTCCTGCGACTACTACCTCTCCACCGTCGCCTCCGTGGCCGCGCACCTCGGCCTGCCCGGAGCGGACCCGCAGGCCGTCGAACGCGCCTACCGCAAGGACCTCACCCGCGCGACCACCTCGGCCGCGGGCGTGCCGGGGCCCCGGTTCGCGCTGGCGCGGGACTGGCCCGCGACCGCGAAGGCCGCCGCCGAGCTGGGCTACCCGCTGGTGGTCAAGCCGGTCGACCTGTGCGCGGGGATGCACGTGCGGGAGGTGGGCGACGAGACCGCGCTGCGCGAGGCGTACCTGGCGCTGGAAGCGTTCCCGGTCAACGCGCGGGGTCAGGAGCGGGTGCCGACCGTGCTGCTGGAGGAGTTGCTGGTCGGCCCCGAGGTGAGCGTGGAGACGGTGACGGTGGCCGGCACGACCTACGTGATCGGGGTGACCGACAAGAGCCTGGCCGGGCGGCCGTGGTTCGTGGAGAGCGGCCACATGTTCCCGGCCGCGGTGAGCGACGCCGACCGGGACGCGGCCGTGGACACCGCCGTGAGCGCGATCGACGCGCTGGGCCTCGACCACGCGGTCGCGCACACGGAGGTCAAGCTGACCGCCGACGGCCCCCGGCTGATCGAGGTCAACCCGCGCCCGGCGGGCAACCGGATCACGGAGCTGGTGCGCCGCGTGACCGGTGTCGACCTGCCGTCGGTGTTCGCCGAGCTGGCCGTCGGCCGCCGGCCCGACCTGCGGGCCCGGGAGACGGGTGTGCGCAGCGCCGCCGTCCAGTTCCTGCTGCCGCCGCGGGCAGGGGTCGTGGCGGGGATCGACGGTGTGGAGGCCCTGGCCGCGAACCCGGAGGTGGTGGACTGGGCCGCGAAGCCCGCCGGCCACCGCGCGGGCGAGCCGACCAGCAACAACAGCTACCTCGGGCACGTCATGGTCACCTCCCCGGACACCAACGCGCGCGCTCGCGCCGAACGCGTCGTCGGCACCCTGGACGTCCGCTACGCGGAGGACATCGCGTGACCGGGCAGGGATTCGCGCGAGCAGACCGGGCCACGGTCACCGACGGCCCCGACCACCGCGCAACCGGGCGCGCGGGCCGAACGCCGGGAGGCGTGGCGTGACGGCGCAGGCAGACCGGCGCCCCCTGTCGGGCGTCACCGAACTGACCGCCCTGGCGCGAGCCGGCGCGTTGGGACCCGACCCGGCCGACTCCCGGGTCAGCGTCGCGTTCACCACGAGGCAGGGCGCGCGGCACGTGTCACGTGACCAGGTGTACCGCAACACGGTGATCAGCGTCCGGATCGGTGACGCGGTCGGCTCGTGCGCGGTCGAGCCCGATGACGCGGACGACGCCGCCGTGACCGACTGCGTCGGCGAGACCGTCGCCGACCTGCTCGCCCACCCCGACACCGCGATCCGCACGGCGGTGCTGGACGCGTACCTCATGCACGCCCACCCGCACCACCTCGCCGCCGCGCGGCACGTCGTGATCGGCGCCGGCGACTCGCTGGCCAAGTCGATGACCCGCGCGTCCGCGGTGGTCGACCTGCTCGACGCCGCACCGGGGCAACGCGTGCTGGTCGTCGGCGTGGTGAACTCGCTGCTGCACCACCTGCGCGCCCGCGGCCTGGAGTACGTGCCCTGCGACCTCAAGGGCGGTCGCACGGAGTGGGACGAGCCGATCGTGACCGACGCGCTCGCCGCCGTCGCCGACTGCGACCTCGTGCTGGCCTCCGGCATGACGGTCGGCAACGGCAGCTTCGAACCGCTGCTGCGCGCGACCACCGCCGCCGATCGGCCGCTGGTGGTGTTCGCCCAGACCGCGAGCGCGATCGTGCCGTGGTTCCTCGGCTCGGGCGTCACGGCGGTGTCGGCGGAGCCGTACCCGTTCTTCTGGCTGCACGGCGGCCCGACCACGCTGCACCACTACCGCGTCCCGGGACGTGCCCGGTGACCGTGCGGTGCAACCCCCACCTGTTCGACCTGCTCGGCAACACCCCCGTCGCCCGCATCGACACGCCGCTGCCCCACCGGCACGGCGGGTTCTGGGCGAAGCTGGAGTGCCTGAGCGCGGGCGGGATGAAGGCGCGGTCGGCGGTCGCGATGCTGCTGGCCGCACGGGAGCGCGGTGAGCTGCGCCCCGGCGCGGTGGTCGTGGAGTCGACCAGCGGCACGCTCGGCCTCGGGTTGGCGTTCGCCGGCCAGGCGTTGGGTCACCCGGTCGTGCTGGTAGTCGACCACGAGCTGGAGCCGTCGATGCGCGCGTTGCTGCGCGCGCACGGCGCGCGGCTGGAGGTCGTGGACCGGCCGCACCCGACCGGCGGCTGGCAGCAGGCCAGGCTGGACCGGCTGCGCGCCGTGCTGCGCGGCCTGCCCGGCGCGTACTGGCCCGACCAGTACAACAACCCCGACAACCCCGCCGGGTACGCGGGACTGGCGCGGGAGCTCGCGGCCCAGCTCGACCACGCGGACGTGCTGGTGTGCAGCGTCGGCACGGGCGGGCACAGCGCCGGCGTCGTCACCGCCCTGCGCGGGCACTGGCCGGACGTGCGGCTGATCGGCGTGGACACCGTCGGCTCGACGATCTTCGGCCAGCCCGCCCGGCAACGGGTCATGCGCGGGCTGGGCAGCAGCATCCACCCGCGCAACGTCGCCTACGAGGAGTTCGACGAGGTGCACTGGCTCGGCCCGGTCGAGGTGGTCGACGCGTGCCGCCGCCTGGCGCGGGACTGCTTCGTCACCGGCGGCTGGAGCACGGGCGCGGTCGCCCTGGTGTCGGCGTGGGTGGCGCGCGTCGAGCCCGGCGCGACCGTGGTGACGATCTTCCCGGACGGCCCGCACCGCTACCTCGGCACCATCTTCGACGACGATTTCTGCCAGGCACGGGGCTTGCTCGGCACACCGGAGGACCGGCCGGTCGAGATCGCGGACACCGCCGGGATCGAGGTCACGAGCTGGGCGAGGTGCCGGACGGTCTACGCGCCCAAGGCTGTCGGGGTGCCGGTGTGAAGCTCGACTGGACCGGGTACGGCCTGGAGCTGCGGTCGCCGTTGCGCATCTCGCGGTCGGTGATGGCCCGTCGCGACGCCGTGCGCGTGGTCGTGGAGTGGGACGGGGTCCGCGGCCACGGCGAGGTCGTGACCAGCCAGTACTACGGGCTGGACGTGGAGCGGATCACCGGCCTGCTCCGCGAGCTGGCGCCTGTGGTCGCCGACTGCGCGGACCCCGCGGAACTCCGGGAACGCCTGCCCGAGCTGCCGCCGGGCGTGCTCGCCGCCGTGGACGCCGCGCTGCACGACCTGGCCGCGTTGCGCGACGGGGTGCCGGTGCACGTGTCGCTCGGCATTCCACAGTGGACTGACGTGCCGACGGCGTACACGATCGGCATCGGTACACCGGACGACGCCGCCGCCGAGGCCGAAGCGCTGGCCGTGCGCGGGTTCACCGTGCTGAAGGTCAAGGTCGGCTCGGCCGACGACATCGCCCGGGTCACCGCCGTGCGGGCAGCCGCGCCCGACGCCCGCCTCATCCTCGACCCGAACGGCGGCTGGACGGCCGAGGAGACCGTGCGGGTGGTCGACCGGCTCACCGGGGTCGACGCGCTGGAACAGCCGATCCCGCCCGGTCACCGGGACGACCTGGCGTGGTTGCGCGAGCGGTGCCCGGTGCCGTTGATCGCGGACGAGGACGCCGCCACCGTCGCCGACGTGCGGGCGTTGGCGGGTCTGGTCGACGGGGTGAACGTCAAGCTGGCCAAGTGCGGCGGGATCACCGCCGCCCGGGAGGTCGTCGACGTCGCGCGCGAGTGCGGCCTGGACGTGATGCTCGGCTGCCTGGTGGCCAGCTCGCTGGGCATCGCGCCCGCCGTGCACCTGACCGGCTACGCGCGCTGGGTCGACCTGGACGGCCACCTGCTGCTGGCCGACGACCCGTGGACCGGCATCGGCGGCGAGGACGGCACCCTGCGCCTGGCCGGCGCGCCCGGTCTCGGCGTCGCGCCCGCCACCGACTCCGGCGGGGTCGTGCGCCGATGAGGCGCTTCCCGCTGTCCGTGCGCCTGCTGCTGGTCAACCAGTTCGGCGTGAACACCGGCTTCTACCTGCTGATCCCCTACCTCGCCACGCACCTCGGCGACCTCGGCCTGTCGGTCGCCGCCATCGGCACCGTGCTCGGCGTGCGGACGTTGAGCCAGCAGGGCCTGTTCCTGGTCGGCGGCTCGGCGGCCGACCGGCTCGGGCCCCGGCGGGTCATCATCGCGGGCTGCGCGGTCCGGGCCGTCGGCTTCGGGCTGTTCGCGGCGGGCGAGTCGGTGGCGGTGCTGCTGGCCGCCTCCGTCCTCAGCGGACTGGCCGGCGCGTTGTTCAACCCCGCCGTGCGCGCGTACATCGCCGACGAGTCGTCCGACCGGGCGGGCGCGTTCGCGCTGTTCAACGTCTACGGGCAGGCGGGCGCGCTGGCCGGGCCGCTGCTGGGCGGCCTGCTGGTGCTGTGGGACTTCCGGGTCGCGGCGCTGGTGGCGGCCGGGATCTTCGCCGCGCTCACGGTCGCGCAAGCCGTCGTGCTGCCCGACCGGCCGGCGGCGCCGCACCGGGGCACGGTGCTGGACGACTGGCGCGAGTGCCTGTCCGACCGGCGGTTCCTGGCGTTCACCTTCGCGCTCACCGGCATGTTCGTGCTGCAGAACCAGCTGTACCTGGTGCTGCCGCTGGAGGCGCGGCGGCTGTCCGGCTCGACGTTCGCCGTCGCGGCGCTGTTCCTGGTGTCCACCCTGGCCACGCTGCTGTTCCAGGTGCGCCTCACCCGCGCGCTGGACCGGCTCGCGCGCGGTCGGGCCATCGCGCTCGGGCTCGCCGTGATGGGGCTGGGGTTCGTCGCCACGGCGGTGAGCCACGTCGGCCCGTTCGGCGGCATCACGCCCGTGCTGGTCGCCGCGCTGCTGCTGGCGGTCGGCGTGATGATCGCGCACCCGTTCGTCTACGAGCTGATCCCCGCGTTCGCCCGCACGGGTTTGGCCGGCACGTACTTCGGTGTGTTCTACCTGGTCTCCGGCCTGGCCGCGGCCCTGGGCAACGCGGCGATCGGCTGGGTGTTCGGCCGGTCGGCCCCGCTGGCGTCACTGCTCTGCGTCGGCGTCGGGCTCGGGTGCGCGGCGGCCGTGGCCTGGCTGCACCGACGTGGCGCGCTCACCGTGAAACGAGAGGTGGCCCGATGAGCGAGAACCTGTTGACGGACAACCCCGGCCTCTACGAGCGGCAGTTCCCCGATCCCGACCACCTCGCCGCCCGGTTCGCGCACGACGTCGTGACCAGGTTCGGTGCCGACCACCACTCCGGGGCCCGGCGCACCCTGCTGGACGTCGGCTGCGGCACGGGCCGCGACGCGGGACACCTGGCCGGGCTCGGCTACGAGGTGGTCGGGCTCGACAGCTCCGAGCGCATGGTCCAGCACGCCCGCGCGCACCACCCGGCGGTCGAGTTCGTGCTCGGCGACATGCGGTCGTTCGCGCTCGGCCGGCGCTTCGACGTGATCACGTGCCTGGACAGCGCGCTGCTGTACTGCCACACGAACGCCGACCTGGACGAGTTCCTGCGCCGCTGCCGCGACCACCTCGAACCGGGCGGCCTGCTGGTGGCGGAGATGCGCAACGGCGCGTTCTTCCTGGGCAGCACCGAACTGCTCGACGGCGTCCGCACCCGCACGGTCGTCTGGGAAGGCGTGTCCTACACCTCGCACACCAGGCTCTGGATCGACCACGCCGCACAGCTGCTGCGCCGCCGGCGGGAGTGGTGGTGGCCCGGCGCGCAGCCGCTCGTGCAGCGCTCGGCGTGGCGACTGCTGTTCCCGCAGGAGCTGCGGCACTTCCTCGACCACGCCGGTTTCGACGTGCTCGCCCTGTTCGACTCGCCGGGGCCGCGCACCGAACCTCCCTGGGCACCCGACGAACCGCGGACGGCCGACGCCGAGTTGGGCGAAGTCCTGTCCGGAGACCGCCTGCACCTCGTCGCGCGCCTGCGCCGCTGAAAGGAACGACATGCACTCCCTCAACCGCCGCGGTTTCCTCGGCCTCACCGCCGGCCTCTCGGTCGCCGCCCTCACCGGGTGCGGCACCGCCGAACCGACCTCCTCCGCGTCCACCCCGCGCAACGGCGGCCGGCTGCGCGCGGCGTTCGCGGGCGCCGGCGCCAAGGAGGTGCTGGACCCGCACCTGGCGAACCTGTTCGTGGAGGCCGCCCGGTCCAAGGCGCTGTACGACAAGCTCGCCGACCTCGGCCCGGACGTCTCCGCGCAGCCCAGGCTCGCCGAGAAGTGGGAGCCCGACGCCACCCTGACCCGCTGGCGGATCACGCTGCGGCAGGCCGCCTTCCACAACGGGCAGCCGGTGCGCGCGGACGACGTGCTGGCCAGCTACGCCCGCATCCTCGACCCCGCCCGCGCGTTCCGGGCCAAGTCCAGCCTCGCGCTGATCGACCTGACCGACAGCCGCGCGGTGGACGAGCGCACGGTGGAGTTCGCGCTCAAGCGGCCGTTCGTGGAGTTCCCGAACGTGTTGGCGGCCTTCGGCGCGTACATCGTGCCCGCCGGCACGGAGGACTTCACCACGCCCGTCGGCTCGGGACCGTTCCGCTTCGTGTCGTTCGAGCCGGGCAAGTCGGTGCTGCTCAAGCGGCACGACGGGTACTGGGAGGGCGCGCCCCACCTGGACGAGCTGGAGTTCGTGATCGCCAACGAGGAGTCCGCGCGGGCGAACGCGCTGCTCGGCGGCCAGGTCGAGTACGCGCACGACCTGACCCCGACCACCGCGCGCAGCCACGCGGCCGGCGACCGGATGACGATCCACCGCGCGCCCAACAGCGCCGTGCAGGCGTTCGCGATGAAGCTGGACCGGCCGCCGTTCGACAACCGGGACCTGCGCGAGGCGATGTTCCTGCTCGCCGACCGGCCTCAGCTGGTCGAGTCGGTGCTGGCGGGCAGCGGGCAGGTGGGCAACGACCTGTTCGGCAAGGGCTACCAGTACTACGCCGACGACATCCCGCAGCGCACGCGCGACCTGGACAAGGCGAAGTTCCTGATCCGCCGCGCGGGCGCCGAGGGCCTCACGGTCAAGCTGGACACCTCCACCGCCGCGGCCGGCATGGTCGAGGCCGCCACGGTGTTCGCCGACCAGGTCAAGGGCTCGGGGCTGACCATCGAGGTGGTCACCGGCAACAAGGACAGCTACTGGTCCGACACGCTCAAGAACGGCTCGCTGTCGAGCTTCCGGTCCGGCGCGATGCCGATCGAGACCCACGTCGCGCAACGCCTGCTGAGCGGTTCGGGCACGAACGTGACGAAGTGGGCCCGGCCCGGGTTCGACGCGCTGTACGACAAAGCGGTGTCCACTGTGGACGCGGCACAGCGCGGCGAGGTGCACCGGGAGATGCAGCGCTCCCTGCACGCCGAGGGCGGCTACCTGATGTGGGGCTTCGCGGACTGGATCGTCGGCGCCGCGCCGAAGGTGGGCGGCATCTCCACCGCGCCCGCGAACACGCTCGACTGGGCGCGGTTCGACAAGGTGTGGCTGGGATGAGCTTGCGCCGGTACGCGGCCCGGCGGCTGGCGATCGGCCTGGTCCAGGTGCTCGCCGTCGTCACGGTGGTGTTCCTGCTGGTGCAGGCGTTGCCGGGGGACGCGGCGGTGGCGTTGGCGGGCGACAACCCGGACCCGCAGCGGATCGCGCAGATCCGCGCCGCGATGGGGTTGGACCGGCCGCCGCTGGAGCGTTTCGGCGACTGGCTGTGGGGGTTGGCGCGCGGCGACTTCGGCGTGTCGCTGATCTCCGGGCGGCCGGTGGCGGAGTTCCTGCACGACGGGCTGGGGCCGACGCTCGTGCTGGCCGTGCTCGCCCTGGTGCTGCTGATCCCGTCGGCGGTGCTGCTGGGCGTGCTGGCGGCGTTGCGCGAGGGCGGGCCGGTGGACCGGGTGGTCACGACGGTGACCGTGGGTCTGCACTCGATCCCGGAGTTCGCGCTGGCCGTCGTGCTGATCGCGTTGTTCGGGGTGCAGTTGCGGTGGCTGCCGCCCACGGCGGTGGGCGCCGACCTGCTCGGGCAGCCCGCCGTGCTGGTGCTGCCGCTGGTGGTGCTGGTCGCGCGGCCGTTGTGCTCGATCAGCCGGCTCGTGCGGGCCGGGATGATCGACGCGCTGGCGTCCGACTACGTCCGGCACGCGCGGCGGCTGGGCATCGGGGTGACGCGGGTCCGGTTCGCGCACGCGTTGCCGACCGCGCTGGCGCCCGCCGTGCAGCAGGTGGCGCGGACCACCGACTGGCTGCTCGGCGGCGTGATCGTGGTCGAGGCGGTGTTCGTCATCCCCGGTCTCGGCACGATCCTGGTGGACGCGGTCGCGGGCCGCGACCTGCCGGTGGTGCAGGGGCTCGCGGTGGTGTTCGCGGTGACCACGGTGGTGGTGAACCTGGTCGCGGACCTGCTCGTGTTCCGGCTCGCGCCGAGATCGGTGGCGATCGCGTGAGGGGCGTCGGCTGGTCGCTCGTGCTGGTGCCGCTGGCGTTGGCGCTGGTGGGCCCGTGGTTCGTGCCGGACGAGCTGACGCGTGGCGCGCCGTTCGCGGAGAACTCGTCGCTGGGCACGGACTTCGTCGGCCGGGACGTGTGGCACCAGGTGCTCGCGGGCGGGCGGACGGTGGTGCTGGTGGCGTTGGTGGCGACGGCGTTCTCGTACCTGCTCGGCGTGCCGTGGGGCGTCCTCGCCGCGATGACCCGCCTGCGGATCGTGGACGAGGTGCTGATGCGGCCCTTGGACCTGCTGCTCGCGGTGCCGTCGTTGCTGGTGCTGATCCTGGTGGCGGCGATCGCCGGGCCGGGGCTGACGGTGCTCGTCGCCGTCGTGGCGCTGGTCAACTTCCCGGACGTGGCGCGGATCTCGCGGGCCGCCGCGCTGGAGATCGCCGGACGTCCGGCGCTGGAGGCGATGCGGTTGCAGGGCGAGACGTGGTGGCGGACGTCCATCGTCTACACGGGACGGTCGATGCTGCGGACCCTGGCCGCCGACCTGGGCGTGCGGCTGACCGGTGCGCTGTACCTGGTCGCGTCGGCCAGCTTCCTCGGCGTCGGGGTCGCTCCGGACGCCGCCGACTGGGCCGTCATGGTCGACCGCAACCGGGTGGGGCTGTTCATCCAGCCGTGGGCGGTGGTCGTGCCCGCGTTGCTGATCGTGGCGTTGTCGGTGGGGTTGAACCTGGTGTTCGACCGGGCGTTGCGGGCGGAGGCGCGGACGTGACGGCGGTGGTGCACGTGGAGGGCCTGCGCGCGGTGGCCGGGTCGCACACCTTGGTCGACGGTGTCAGCTTCGCGCTGTCGGCGGGGCAGGTGGTGGCGCTGGTCGGCGCGTCCGGCAGCGGCAAGACCACCACGGGGTTGGCGCTGCTCGGCGAGCACGCGCCGGGTGTGTCGGTGAGCGGGCGGATCACGGTGACCGGGCGCGTCGGGTTCGTACCGCAGCAGCCGTCGGCGGCGCTGAACCCGGTGCGGCGGCTCGGTGGCGTGTTCCGGGAGATCGCCGCCCTGCACCCCGGTGATCGCGACTCGTTGATCGCCGACGCGTTGCGCCGGGCCCGGGTGCCGGTGGAGCTGCTGCGCCGGTACCCGCACGAGTTGTCCGGTGGCCAGCAGCAGCGGGTGGTGCTGGCGCAGGCGCTGGTCGGCGACCCGGCGGTGCTGGTCGCGGACGAGCCGACCACCGGGCAGGACCCGATCACGCGGGCCGAGGTGGTGGACGAGCTGTCGTCGGTCGTGGCGCAGGGGGTGGCGCTGGTGCTGCTCACGCACGACCTGGACGTGGTGCGCGCGTTGGCGGACGAGGTCGTGGTGCTGCGGGCGGGCCAGGTGGTGGAGGCGGGGCCGGTGGCCGACGTGCTCGACCGGCCGCGGTCGGCCTACACCGCCGCACTGGTCGCCGCGCAGCCCCGCGTCACCGTGCCCGCCGAACGGCCGGTCGAGCCGGTCCGGTTGCGGACGCGGGCGGTGACGGCGCGGCACCGTGCCACGACCGTGCTGCACGACGTGGACGTGCGCGTGGGCGCGGGCGAGTGCCTCGCCGTCGTGGGGCGGTCCGGGAGCGGCAAGACCACGCTGGCCCGGTGCGTCGCCGGGCTGCACGCGGGGTTCACCGGTGACGTGCTGCTGGACGGGCGCCCGCTGCCCCGGTCGTTGCGCCGCCGGTCACGGGCGCAGTTGGCGGCGGTGCAGTACGTGTTCCAGGACGCCCGTGCGTCGTTCGACGCCTACCGGACCGTGCTGGACCAGGTCAGCCGGACCGCGGTGCGGCTCGGCGGCGTCGCCGACCCGCGTGCGGCGGCGTTGGCGGAACTGGCGGCCGTCGGGCTGGACGAGGCGACCGTGACCCGCAAGCCTGCCGGGCTGTCCGGCGGCGAGCTGCAACGCGCGGCGTTGGTGCGGGCGCTGCTGGCCCGGCCGGACGTGCTGGTGTGCGACGAGATCACCTCCGGCCTCGACACCCTGACCCAGGCGAGTCTGCTCGACCAGCTCGCCGCGCTCACCTGCGCCGTCGTGCTGATCAGCCACGACCTGGCCGTCGTCGCGCGGCTGGCCGACCGCGTCGCCGTGCTGCACCGCGGGCACGTCGTCGAGCACGGGCCGGCGGGCGACGTCCTGGGCTCCCCCACCCATCCGGTGACCATCGGCCTGCTGGGCCGCTCGATGGAAGGAACAGAGGAGAAGAAGACATGACCTCGTACCACCGCGAAGTAGGGCCTTACGAGGTCCGCCTGGCGACGCCCGCCGACGTGGACGGCGCGCGCAGCGTCATGCTGGACACGTTCTACCAGGAGTTCGGCTACGGCTACCGACCCGAGTGGCACCGTGACGTGGTCGACCTCGACGGCACTTACCTGCGGCCCGACCGGCACGCGTTGTTCGTCGCCGTCAAGGGTGACGAAGTGGTGGGGACGACCGGGGTGCGGGCCACGGCGCCCGCCAGCCCGCCTCACCCGGCCTGGCTGGCCGCGCGCTACCCCGACGGCAGCACGGCGCAGTTGTTCCGCGTGTACGTGAGGCCCGAGCACCGCCGTTCCGGGTTGGCGCGGGCGTTGGTCGACCTGGCCACCGCGTTCGTCGCGGGGACGCCGGGCTACGACCGGCTGTACCTGCACACCGACACCCGGATCGCGGGGGCCGAGCCGTTCTGGAGGTCCATGGCCGAGGAGGTGCACGACGCGCGTGACGGCGACCCGATTAGCTTCCAGACCGTCCACTTCGAGATCCCGTTGGCACGCTGAGTGCGCTGAGTCCGCTCACCCGTCACGTCGTCGGCGGAGCAGGTCCGCCAACGACGTGGCGGGGTGGCCGGTGAGAACGGGCACGGCGTCTCGGACGCCGGACAGCTCGCCGTTGGCGATGGCGGTGTAGGTGGAGACCCAGGCGTCGAGCTGCCAGTCGGGCGCGCCGTACGCGGCGCGTGAGCGATAGGCCTCTTCGACGGTCTCCGGGTGGTAGGTGATCGTCCGGCCCGTGGCTTCGGACAGCACGTCGGCGATGTCGTGGAAGGTGAGCGCCGCCGGACCCGTGAGGTCGTAGGTGCGGCCCGCGTGGGTGTCGGGGTCGGTGAGCACGGCGGTGGCGGCGTCGGCGATGTCGTCCCGCGCCACGGCGGCCACGCGACCGTCGCCGGCGGGACCGCGCAGCACGTCGTCGTCCCCGACCATGGCGGGCAGGTAGTCGGCGTAGAGGTTGTCGCGCAGGAACGTGAACCCCAGGCCACTGGCTTCGACGTGCTGCTCGGTGGCCCAGTGGTCGCGGGCGAGCGTGAAGGTGGAGTTCGGCGCGGCTCCCGTGAACGAGATGTAGACGAGGTGGGCGACCCCCGCCGCCGCGGCGGCGTCGACGAAGGCGCGGTGTTGGTCCACCCGGTCGGGCGATTCCGAGGCCGAGACCATCAGGACTGTCGGAATGCCGTCGAGGGCTCGGCGAACGGCGTCGCCGTCGGCGAACCCGGCCTTCGCCACGGTCGCCCCGGGCAGCTGAGGCGCGCGGGCGGGGTCGCGGACGAGCAGCAGTTGGGCGTGCCCGGCTTCCGCGAGGCGGCGGGCGACACGTCCACCGAGGTGCCCGGTGGCACCCGTGACGGCGATCAGGGACATGCTCCGGGTTCCTCTCGACAGGCTTCACGCAGTCTCCCACCGGGCCGGGGCACCTGTGCACCTCGTGCACGCGATCCCTATTCGACGACTATTCGCGAATTCGTCGAAACAGTCGCGGAACAAGCCGACCAATTCACGTGCATGAACCTTCTACACAAATGTGACCGCGCAGGGTTACCCTTCCTGGGAGCGCTCCCAGAATGGCCCTGCTCGCAAGGAGGCGATGCATGAACTCGGTTACTGGCACGCGCAGAAGAAAGCTGACCGGTCGGTTCGCGGCGATCACGGCCGCGGCCTCGGTGACGGCGGTGGCCGCGGCGATGGTGGTGGCCGGCGGTCAGAGCGCCTACGCGGCCGTCGGGTGCCGCGTCGACTACACCGTCACGAACCAGTGGGGCGGCGGGTTCGGCGCGAACGTCACGATCACCAACCTGGGTGACGCCCTGTCGAGCTGGAGCCTGGAGTGGACCTTCACGGCCGGCCAGCGCGTCGACCAGCTGTGGGGCGGCGAGTTCAGCCAGTCGGGCAGCACGGTGACCGTCCGCAACGCGAGCTACAACGGCTCCCTCGCCACCGGCGCGAGCACGACCCCCGGCTTCAACGGCACGTGGTCCGGCTCGAACCCCGCGCCGACCTCGTTCAAGCTCAACGGGGTGACGTGCACCGGCTCCCCGACCAGCACGTCCGTCTCCCCCTCCACCTCACGCTCGACGACCACCACCAGTCGGACCACGACCACCACCACGACGACCAACCCCGGTGGCGGCGGCGACGGCAGCGGCCCCTGGCCCACGGACACGGGCAGCGTGCACACCCCCACCACCCGCAACGCCGGCACGTTCTTCGACGGCGGGATGAAGCGGTACTACGGCATCGGTGACGGCGGTCAGGGCGAGAGCCAGGACCCGATGTTCGTCGTGGCCAACGGCGGCACCATCCAGAACGTGATCATCGACGCCCCTGCGGGCGACGGCATCCACTGCGAGGGCTCCTGCACCATCCGCAACGTCTGGTGGAACGACGTCGGCGAGGACGCCGCCACCTTCAAGAGCTCCAGCGCTTCCGCGACCTACCTGGTGGACGGCGGCGGCGCGAAGTCGGGCGCGGACAAGGTGTTCCAGCACAACGGCGCCGGCACCGTGACCATCCGCAACTTCCAGGTGCACAGCAGCGGCAAGCTCTACCGCGCCTGCGGCAACTGCTCGACGTCCTACCAGCGGCACGTGGTCATGGACGGCGTCACGGCGCGGTCGACCAAGGTGCTGGCGGGCATCAACACGAACTGGGGCGACACCGCCCGCTTCTCCCGCATCACCGTCTACGGCAGCACGGTGATCTGCGAGAAGTACCAGGGCGTGCCGAAGGGCTCCGAGCCCAAGAAGATCGGTGAGGGCGCGGACGGCAGGAACTGCTTCTACTCGCCGTCCGACATCACCCAGCGGTAGTGCCACCGGCGGTGGGGGGGGGGGGGCCCCCCCCCCCCCCCGGCCCCCCCCCCCCCCCCCCCCCCCCCCCCCCACCACCGGTCACCAGTGCAGGTCCGGCAGCTCCACGATCCGGACCAGGTCCGCCTCCGCCAGCGGCGGGGTCGGACGGGTCGGCGCGCCGGACCCGCCGCCGGTGTCCGCGACGTTGGAGGTCTGGACGTCGACCCACGTGCCGTCCGCCGCCTTCGAGCGCAGCGACAGCCTGGTCACGCCCCCGTCCACCAGGGTGTCCAGCGCCGCCTTGCGGCCATCCGGGAGGTCGACCAGGCGGCACGTCGCACGACTGCCGCAGCCCACCTCGCCGCCACCGGGCTTCTCCAGGTTCACCATCACCCAGCCGCTGCCCGCCGAGTCGGTCAGGTTGGCGATCGCGCGGTAGGCGCCCTGGCTGATGCGGAACTCCAGCGCCTCCCCGGCGGAGGTCCGCTCGGGTGTCACGCCGGGCGGGAGGGCGCCCGCCAGCACCGGGCCGAGCTCGGCCGCACGGCGGTCCGACGGCGCCGGTGGCACCGGACGGCCCACCCACTGCACCTTGAGCTGCGGCGCGGTGGCGATGGCGGTCAGCCGGTCGTCGTCGAGCACCCTCGTTCTGGAGCCCCGACCGCCGACCTCCGAGACGCTCACGTACGTCCCGTCATTGCGCCACACCTCGACGGTGGCCAACACCACCTCGGCCGTCGACAGCACGTCGACCTTCGCCGTCGACCCGTCCGGCAGCTGCTCGACCGCGCACCGGACCTCCGATGTGGACGGTGTCGACAGCGCGCACTCCCCGGGCGGCTGGCCGCCGAGCGGCCTGACGTAGACGATGACCTTCCGGTCGCCGGTCAGCTCGATGTGGCCGCCCCAGCTGTCCGCGATGGCGCACAACCGCAGCGGTGTCGCCTCGACCCCCGCCGGCAACGGCAGCGCGAACTGCCCGAACGCCTCGGTGAGCCGACCGGACTCGGCCAGTTCCGCCGGCGTCGCCCCACCGCGCGGCAGGTCGGGGAACCCCCCCGTCATCGGCTCCACCGCGCAACCGGGAGTCGACGCGGCGGACGACGTCACGCTCGTCGTGGGCGTCGTCGACAGGACGCCGGCGACCGGGGCGGAGGTCTGCGTGAACGTCCCGCTCACCGCGACCGCGACCACCGCGACGACACCCACCACCGCGGTGGTCAGCGCACCGAACCGCCGACGCGCCCGCCGCTTGCGCCCGTCCTCGACCACCCGCTCGAACGCCAGGCCCAACGCGGGCTCGTCCGCCAACGCCGACCTGATCATGTCCCGCACCTCGTCGCTCACGAGCCCTCCCACAGCACGGTCCGCTTGGTCGCCAACGCCCGCCGCAGGGTGTCCAGCCCTTTCGACACCTGGCTCTTCACCGTTCCCTCGCTACAGCCGAGCGCCGCCGCCGCCTCCGCGACCGGCAGGTCCTCCCAGTACCGCAGCACGACCGCGGCCCGCTGCCTGGGCGGCAGGGCGGCCAACGCCCGCCGCACGTCCATGGCCTCCTCGACACCCGTCGACGCCTCGGCCACCTCCGGCACCGCCTCGACCACCGTCTCCGGCCGCCGTCCCCGCCACCGCGACTCGTCGATCACGGCCCTGACCAACACCTTGCGCACGTACGCGTCGACCCGTCCGTCCCGGTCCAACCGCCCCCAGTGCACGTAGACCTTGGCCAGCGCCGTTTGCGCCAGGTCCTCGGCCCGGTGCCAATCACCGCACAACAAGAAGGCGGTCCGCCGCACGACGGCCACCCGTGCCTCGAAGTACGCCCGGAACTCGCGGTCCCGATCGTGCACGTGACACCTCCTCCACTCGGTCACCCCCTATACGGCGTCCGCACGGGCCCCGTTGCCCGTAACTTTGCGTGACCACGCCGAAGGGCCCGTGCGCCCCGAGCGCACGGGCCCCGCGAACCGCCTGATCAGCCGGCGGGCTGCACCCCGATGGCGTCCACGACCCCCGTCGTCACCGAGGTGAACGACACCACGGTGCCGCTGTCGAACTCGTCGAACCAGGCGGTCACGACCTGCCGCTCACCGATGAACAGGCCCGTCTCCGGGTCGATGATGATGTCGTGTCGCCGGTCCCCGTCGTCGACGCCGAGCGCGATGCCGACACGTCCGCTCAAATTCGCCTGCTGCTCGGTCACCTCCAGGCCGGGCAGCCTGGTGAGCGCCTGGTAGAGGGCGGCACGCAGGTCCTTGCCGATCAGCCCGCTGCGCAGCGCGTCGGCGGCGTAGGTCAGCAGCGCGGCGTCACCCCGGTCGTTGGCCGGCGCGTCGGCCCGCAACCGCTCGTACAGCGCGGCAGGGTCGGTCGGCAGGCTCGCCTGCCACTGCGCGGTCGGCCGCTGCCAGGAGCCGGGCTCCTCGCAGTTCGACTCCCCGAAGAAGTCGCCGCACGCTGCGCGCCACTCGCCCTCCGGCCAGCGGCTCCCGGTCCTCAAACCGATCGCCTTCGCCTCCTCCTCCGTGCCGATCACCCACTGCCGGCCGCCGGTCTGGTCCTGGCGCAGCAGCCACTCGTCCCGCGGGTCCTGCGGTGTCCACGTCTCCTGCACGTGCTCGGCGAGCCAGGCGAACTCCTTGCCTTCCGGCGATGCCGACCCCATCCACCAGGCGTGGGTGGCGACGTAGCGGTACCGGCCGGGCCCGACGGGCTCGTCCACCGCGCCGATCGCCTGTGCCGCCGCGCGGTCCAGCGCCTGCACGGCCTCGGCGGTCGCCGGCGCGGGGCCGCCGAACGACACCGTCTGCGCGAGCAGCGCCCCGGCCACCAGCACGCCGACGGCCGCCGCACCGGCCAACCAGCGGCGCGCGGACCGGCGCGGTGCGCGCTCACGGGTGGTCGTCACGTCCGTCTCCCCCTGTTCGATGGTCGAGATCAACTCCGCCCTGGCCGCGGCGAGCACCGGCTCATCCGCGCGGACGTCGGCGTTCAAGGCGTCCAGCGCGGAGTCCAGCTCGTCCTCGGTCCAGACGCGGCGGATGTGGTCGTCACTCATCGCCGCTCCTCGTGTGTCCGGTGTTCGACGCGTGGGCCCGCAGCCGCTGCCGCACGCGGTGCAGGCGGGAGCGGACCGTGCCGACGGGGATGCCGAGCGCCTCGGCGACCTCGTTCGAGTCGAGGCCGGCCCAGCTGGTCAGCAGCAGCACGTCCCGGTCGCCCTCGTCCAGCTCGACCAGCGCGGCGGCCAGCAGCCTGGCCAGCGACGAGGCGTCGACCCGGTCGGCCACCCGGTTCCCGTGGTCCTCGGCGCCCGAAGCCGACCCGGCCGCCCGTGCCGCCGCGCGCAGCCCGCGCACCTCCTGCCGCACGTGCCGGCGGAGGAGGTTCGTGGCGATGCCGTAGAGCCAGGACCGCGCCGTGCCGCGGCCCGGGTCGTAGCCCGTGCGGGTCTGGTAGGCGATCAGGAACGTCTCGCCGACCAGGTCGTCGGCGAGGTCGCCGACCCGCCGGGCCAGGTACCGGTGCAGCGGCCGGGAGTGCCGGTCGAACAGCTGCCCGAAGAGCCGGGACGGGTGCGGTCCGGCCAGGTCGGGCCGGTCGTCGGCAGCCCAACCCCCACCGCCCGCGTGCTCGGTCATCATCCTCACACCAGGTGTTGCCCGCAGCGCGCCGTCACGTTCACGCCGGGCCGGTCGGCCGGTCGGTCACGGCGCACGGTACGGCCTTCGGCCCGTTCGGGACGAGGACTGCGCCGTCCTCCGCGATCAGGGGCGTTCACCAGCCGGAACCGCCGCCGGGTGCCGGTGTCGCCGAACACCGGCAGCCCTGCCGATCGCGGTCGGGTCGACGAACAGGTGCAGTTCGTCCACCAGGACCTCGGGCGCTACGCCTCCCTGGACCAGGCCTTGGCCAGGGCGAGCTTGCCGCCGGTGTGCAGCAGCGACCCCGAGTAGACCCGGCTCGCCAGCAGCACGGTCAGCACCACCGTCCCCGCCAGCAACCCCATGGCCAGCAGCGGCTCCCACAGCGCCGCGTCACCGGCGAACAGCCGCACCGGCATGGCGATCGCCGACGAGAACGGCAGGAACGACAGCACGGTGAGCACGGCGACGTTGTCGGAGAAGAACATCACGCCGAAGTACGGCCCCATCACCAGGAGCATCACCAGGCCCATGCTCGAACCCAGGTCCTCCTGCCTGCTGACCAACGACCCGGCCACCGCCCACATCGCGGCCAGCAGCACGAAGCCGAGCAGCAGGAACGGCACGAACCAGCCCAACGCCGGCGCGACCAGCGCCAGCAGCTCCGAGTGCCCGCCGAGCCGCATCGCCACCGGCCCGGCCACCGCGACCACCAGCACCTGGCCGATCGTCAGCAGCGAGTGGCCCACGATCTTGCCCGCCAGCAGCGCGCGCACCGGCACCGTCGACACCAGGATCTCCACGATCCGCGTCTGCTTCTCGGTGACCGTGCTCTGCGCGATCGCCGTGCCGCTCATCCCGAACATGAGGAACAGCAGGGCGAACACCATGATCACGAGCTGCCGCCGGCCCTGGCCGACCTCGGCCGGGTCGAGCAGGTCGACCGGCGGCGCGGTGCGCAGCGCGGCCACGACGTCGGTCGGCGGGTCGGCCAGCGCGACCACCCGGACACCCGTGGCCGACTCGCCCGTGGTGTCCGGCACGACCGCCGCCTCCACCTCCTCCGACCGGATCAACGCCTCGGCCTCGGCCACGTCGGCGACGGCGCGGACCTCGACACCGGTGTCGGTCAACACCTCCGCGGCCCGCGCGCCGACCGTGGCCACCTTGGTCTCGCCGCCGCCGAACACGGTCGGCAGGATCGACATCGCGAACAACCCCACCACGATCACGCCGAGGCCGATCCAGAAGGCCTTGGCGCGCAGGAAGGTCTTCATCTCCCGCTCGGCGACCAGCCTGGTGGCCGCGGCGAACCCGTGCGACCCGCCGTTCCGCTCCCGCTCCGCCACGCCGGTCATCAGATCGCCTCCATGAAGATCTCGCCGAGCGTCGGCACGACGGGGGTGAAGCTGCGCACGGGACCCCGGCGCAGGGCCGCTTCCAGGACCACCTGGTCCACTCCGGCGTCGCCGTCCGGTTCGAACACCACGCGCGGACCGTCCACGTCGACCACCCGGACGCCCGGCACGTCGCGCACCCACCCCGCGTCGGACGCCACGACCAGCTCGAACCTCGTGGTGCCGTACCGGGTCCGCAGCTCGTCCCGCGCGCCGCTGACCGCGATCCGGCCGCCGGAGATGATCACCACGTCGTCGCACAGCCGTTCCACCACCGACAGCTGGTGGCTGGAGAACAGCACGGGCACGCCGTTCGCGGCCCGCTCGCGCAGCACGCCGAGCACCGTCTCGACCGCGATCGGGTCCAGCCCGGAGAACGGCTCGTCCAGGATCAGCATGACGGGGTCGTGCACGAGCGCGGCGGCGACCTGCGCGCGCTGCTGGTTGCCCAGCGACAGCTCTTCGAGCTTGTCCTTCGCCCGGTGCCCCAGTTCGAGCTGGTCGAGCAGCCGCTCGGTGTTGCGCCGCGCGGTGTCCTTGTCGAGGCCGTGCAGCTGCCCGAGCCAGGCGATCTGCTCGGCGACGGCCATCTTCGGGTAGAGGCCGCGCTCCTCGGGCATGTACCCGAACCGCTGCCGCACCGCGCCGGTCACCGGCGAGCCGTGCCAGGCGACCGAGCCGCCCTGCGCGGCCAGGACGCCGAGGACGATGCGCATGGTGGTGGTCTTGCCGGACCCGTTCGCGCCCAGGAACCCGGTCATCCGGCCGGGTCGGACCTCGAAGGACACCCCGTCGAGGACCTGGTGGTCGCCGAAACTCCGGCTGACCGACGTCACTGTCAACATGACCGCAACGCTAGGTCGCGCACTCGTCCGGCACGTCCGGCGCGAGATCGACTCCGGGGGTCATCCTCGCGGAGGACCCCCGTGGCCCGGTGCCACGATCCCGTGCTCGTAGGCGAACACGACGGCGTGCGTGCGGTCGCGCAGGCCCAGCTTGGCCAGGATGCGCGACACGTGCGTCTTCACCGTCGTCTCGCCCAGGTACAGCGCGCCGGCGATCTCCGAGTTGCTCGCGCCGCGCGCGAGGTGCTCGAGCACCTCGAACTCCCGGTCGGTCAGCTCCGCCGGGCGTCGCGCGGGCGTGGACGGCGGCGGTCCGGTGAACCGGGCGATGACGCGCCGCGTGACCTCGGGCGAGAGCAGGGCGTCGCCCCGGGCGACGATCCGGACCGAGTCGACCAGGTCCTCCGGCGAGGCGTTCTTGAGCAGGAAGCCACTCGCGCCCGCGCGCAGCGCCTCGAACAGGTAGTCCTCGCGGTCGAACGTGGTGAGGATGACGACCTTGATCGGGTTGCCCGCGCCGGCCGGGCCGAGGATGCGCCGGGTGGCCTCCAGGCCGTCGACGCCCGGCATCTGCACGTCCATCAGCACGACGTCCGGCCGCAGCCGGCCGACCACCTCCACGGCCTCGACACCGTCACGGGCCTCGCCGACCACCTCGATGTCGTCCTCGGTGCCGAGGATCACCCGGAAGCCCGCCCGCACCAGGTCCTGGTCGTCGGCGAGCACCACGCGCAAGGGGGTCGTCATGCGGGGAACCTCGCACGGACCCGGTACCCGGCGTCACGGCGGGGTCCGGCTTCCAGCTCTCCGCCGTGCACCGCGACCCGTTCCCGCATGCCGACCAGGCCGAACCCGGGCCGGCCCGACGTGCCCGGCCGACCCCGGCCGTCGTCGGCCACCTCGACCTCCAGCGAGTTCGCCAGGAACCGCACCCGCACGTCGGCCTTGCGCGCGTCGGCGTGCTTCACCACGTTCGTCAACGACTCCTGCACGATCCGGTACACCGACAGCGCGACGCCCTCCGGCACCGGCCGGGGCTCGCCGTACACGCCGTGCTCCACGTCGAGCCCGGCCGACCGCGCCAGCTCGGCCAGCTCGGGCAGCTGGTCGAGGCCCGGCGACGACGTCTCGCCCGCCTTGTCCTCGTCCGGCACGTCCTCCTGGTCGGCGCGCAGCACGCCGAGCAGCCCGCGCAGTTCGCCGATGGCGGTGCGCGCGGTGTCCTCGACGGTCCGCAACGCCTCGCGGGCCAGGTCGAGGTCCCGGTCGAGCACCCGCCTCGCCGCGCCCGCCTGCACGCCCATCACCGACACGTGGTGCGCCACGACGTCGTGCAGGTCGCGGGCGATGCGGACGCGTTCGGCGACGAGCGCGCCACGCGTGTTCTGCTCCTGCGACCGGCGCAGCTGCTCGGCGCGGTGCTCCAGCTCGGCCTGCCGCCGTGCCGAGACCCACGCCATCTCGCCGAAGAAGTACGCGGACAGGAAGAACAGCACGTTGAACCCGATGCCGTAGAGCACCGTCGCGAGCACCGGGTCGAGCGGACCGGCCGCGCCCTCGAACTCCGGCATGGGCTGCACCAGGAACCGCACCAGCCCGAACCCGAGCCAGCCGAACATGCCCACGATCACCGCGATCCGCGCCCACCGAGCCCGCGCCCGGTCCTTGCCCCACGCGCCCGCGCTGAAGATCGCCAGGAACAACGCGACCGAGGGCACGAGGTTGTCGCCCACCTGCCGGGTCTGCACGGCGATGAGCAGCGCGGCCACGACGAACATCACCGTCAGCGGGTAGCGCCGTCGCGCCACCAGCGGCAGGGTCATCGCCGCGCCCCAGGCGATCTGCTCGACCAGCGGCGGTCCGTGGTCCCACGGGCTCGCCCCCATGCTGTTGATCAGCACGGTCACCGCCACCGCCCCGGCCAGCGCCGCCAGCGCCAGCCAGACGTCGTCGCGCCACTCGGCCTTGGAGGGCCCGGGACGCCGCCACCGCGCCCACACGGGCTCGTGACCGCCCTCGCGCGACCATTCGTCCGCCATGCCCGAGAACGTAACCCGAGCTGCGTTCGCCCAGCACGCCGGACCGCTGCGGTTCACGGGCGTCCGCCGCGCCCGCCGGGATCGGAGCCACCCGGCTACCTGCGCACCACGCCGTGGGGTTGCTGATCCCGCCGGGCCGTGACGACGACGGCGGTGTAGCGCATGACGAAGTGGCCGCCCACCGCGTCGACGGCGGCGCCCGTGCCGGCCAGCACCTCGTCCAGCTCGGCGGCAGGGAGCCGGGCGGCCACGCCGGAGGTCGGCAGCTGGTCCAGCCACTCGTCCCGGGTGTAGGTCCGCGCCCAGTCGAACCGCCACTCCTCGGGCTCGCCGAACACGCCCGCCTGCCGGATGCCGTCGATCGCCTTCGCGGTGAACGGCGAGTACCCGACCGCGGCGGACCCGAGGGCGGGCGGGGAGACCGGCAGCACGCGGCGGTGGACGTCGGCGAAGGCTTCGGCCAGGTCGGACGGCGGTTCGGCGACGTTCCAGAACACGGCCAGCCGGCCGCCGGGCCGCAGCACGCGTGCCGCCTTCGCCGCGCCCGCGACCGGGTCGACCCAGTGCCAGGTCTGCCCGGAGACGACGGCGTCGAACACCCGGCCGGCGGGCTCCCAGTCCTCGAACCCGGCCACTTCCACGTCGAGGCCGCGCCGCCGGGCGAAGGCGGCCATCCGGGGGTCGACCTCGACGCCGAGCACCTGGCACCCGGCCGCCTGGAACTGGCGGGCCGCGATGCCGGTGCCCGTGCCGACGTCGACGACCCGAGGTCCGGGACCGGCGGCGACGATCGCCTCCACCATGGCCTCGGGGTAGGAAGGTCGGGAGCGGTCGTAGCGCTCGGGATCCGTGCCGAACGACTCGGCCATGTCACGGGCGCGGTGCGGTTCCGGAGGTATCGTGGGCATGTGCCCACTATGAGTGGGCGATCGCCCACTCGTCAACCGAGAGGAGCACCGTGCCGACCGGTGTGGCCATCCGCGACGTGCGCGAGCAGCTGTTCGACGCCGCCGACCGCATCCTGCTGCGGGACGGCCCCAGCGCGTTGACCAGCCGGGCCGTCACCACCGAGGCGGGCTGCGCCAAGGGCGTCCTGCACCGGCACTTCGAGGACTTCGACGCCTTCCTGGCCGAGTTCGTGCTCGACCGCGTCGACCGGATGGACGCCCAGGCCGCCGCGCTGCGCGGGGCCGCGGGCTCCGGCACGGTCGTCGACAACCTCACCGACGCGTTGACCTCCCTGTTCGGGTCGGTCGCGGTGGCGATCGTCGCCCTGGTGACCTTCCGGGACGAGCTGCGCGCCCGGCTGCGGCGGGCGTGGCCGGCGGGCGTGCCGGTGTTGACGGAGGCGGTGACCATGATCGCGGCCTACCTCGCCGCCGAACGCGACCTCGGCCGCGTCGCGCCGACCGCCGAGGTCGACGCCCTCGCACCCACCCTCATCGGCACGGCGCACCTGCTGTTCGCCGACCGCGGCGCACGGCCGGAGCGCGACGTCGTGCGCAAGGCCGTGAGCGCGGTCGTCGCCGGCGTTCTCTGAGCGCTCCTGGGCGTTCTTCAGCGTGGCTCGACCCTGGTGGCCGTGTCGCCGAAGACGAACGCGGACGGCTCGCACTCGGCGATGAAGTCGCCGGGGAACCCGAGCCGGAACTCCACCGCCGCCTCCAGTCGCCGGACCGCGTCGTCGGGCAGGGTCAGGTCGAGCGCGCCGAGGTTCTCGGTGAGCTGCTCGACGCTGCTCACGCCGACCAGCGGCAGCACCGAGCGGTGCTTGGCGCGCGTCCACGCCAACGCCACCTGCGCCGGGCGTGCGCCCAGCTCGTCGGCGACCTCCCGGACGGCACGGGCCGCCGCACGTTCGCGCTCGGTCAGGGCGGTCGGGTCCGTGCGCCTCGGGTTCGACGACCCGGACAGCTTGCCCGCCGCGAGCGGGGCCCAGGCGGTGACGCTCAGGCCGAGCGCCTCGGCCATCGGCAGCAGCTCGCGCTCGACGTCGCGGTCGAGCAGGTTGTAGGGCACCTGGAGCCCGGCGAACGGCGTCCAGTCGCGCCACTGCGCGAGCGTGTTGGCGCGGGAGACGACCCAGGCAGGCGCGTCGGAGATGCCGGTGTAGAGGATCTTGCCCGCGCGCACCGCGTCGTCCAGGGCGCGCATCGTCTCCTCGACCGGGGTGTGCCGGTCCCAGATGTGCACCCAGTAGACGTCGACGTAGTCGGTGCGCAGCCGGCGCAGGCTCCGCTCCAGCGAGGCCGTCAGGTTCTTGCGGTGGTTGCCCGAGGCGTTGGGGTCGGCGGCGTCGCGCGACAACGTGTACTTCGTGCCGATGACGAACCGGTCCCGCCGGTCCACGATCGAGCCGAGCAGCTCCTCGCCGTCACCGTAGGCCGACGCGGTGTCGAGCACGTTGCCGCCCGCGTCGGCGTAGGCGTCCACGATGCGGCGCGACTCGCCGGGGTCGCTCAGGGTCATCGTGCCCAGCAGGAGTTCCGACACGCGCAAACCGGTCTGGCCGAAGAGGCGGTACTTCATGGTCATGCCGCTCAGCCTGGGGTGGCGGGCCGGCCGGAGGGAGGCCCCCGCAGGGCCACCGTCGGCCTAGACTCGGCGACCATGAACGCGTTGGGCGGGTTCCTGCGTGCCCGCCGGGAGGCGATCACGCCGACCGAGGTCGGCCTGCCGACCGGACCGCGCCGCCGCACGCCCGGTCTGCGCCGGGCCGAGCTGGCGTCGTTGGCCGGGGTGAGCGTCGAGTACCTGACCCGGCTGGAACGCGGGCGTGACCGCCATCCGTCGGCGCAGGTCATCGGGGCGTTGGCGGACGCGTTGCGCCTGTCGTCGCACGAGCGCGTGCACCTGCACCGGCTGGTGAAGGCGGGCGGCGCGGTGTGCCCGGCGGCCCCGGAGCCGCGTCCGGTGCGGCCGACCGTGCTCGCGCTGCTCGACCGGCTGGAGCCGACGCCCGCGTTCGTCGCGGACGGGCAGGGCGACCTGCTCGCCTGGACCGCCGGGTTCCGCCGGCTGGCCGCGCCCTCCGGCCTGCTCGACGTCGACCGGCCCAACCTCGCGCGGTTCGTGTTCGGTGATGCCAGGGCGCGCACGACGTTCCCGGACTGGGACCGCGTGGCGGACGACCGCGCGGCGGGCCTGCGCACGGCGGCGGACCTGGGCGACGGCTCGGCGGCCGTGCTGGCGGAGGAGCTGTCGATCACGGTGGGCGCGGACTTCGGCCGCCGCTTCACCGCCGGGACGGTGCCCGGCGGCACGGGCGTCGAGCGGTGGCGCCACCCGGAGGCGGGCGTGCTGCGGCTGGCCTACGAAACCCTGAGCGTGCCGGGCGACGAGGACCACCGCCTGGTCGCCTACCTGCCCGCCGACACCGCGACGGCGCGGGCGCTCGACGCCCACGCCCTCGCCGCCACCTCGTGAGCGCCGACGCGGTCGGTCAGAGCACCGCCGCCGGCCGTCACCTCGTGCGCGCCCACGCCGCCGACTAGAGCACCGCGGCCAGCTCCTCCACCGCCGCCAACGGATCCGACCCGATCGGGAAGAGCACGGCGCTGTCCACACCGGCCGCGAACAGCTCGTCCAAGCGGGTCCGTGCGTCCGCCGGCGTGCCGGTCACCGCGAGTTGCCGCACCCACTCCTCCGGCAGCCGCCGCACGAACTCCTCCCGGCTCCCGCACTCACCCCGCAGCGCCGCGAACTCCGCCGCGAACGGCAGCGGGGCCAGGTGGGGCGCCCAGTCCGGCTCGCCGATCCACTCCAGCCCGGCCCGGACCGCGTCGATCGCCACCGACGCGTCGGCGTGCACCGCGGCCACGTTGTAGCCGACGAGCCGGTGGGGCCGTCCCGCGTCGACGTGCGCCAGCGCCGCCCGCGCGTACTCCGGCGTCGTCGGCTCGGCCAGGATCGTCCCGTCCGCCACCCGCCCCGACACCGCCAGCGAACGCGGACCGCGCACCCCGGCCAGCACGCGCGGCGGGGTGTCCGGCACGCACGCGGGCTCCAGGCGGACACCGTCCAGCCGGACGTACCCACCCAGCTCGACCGCCTCGCCGCGCACCAGGGCCATCACCGCGCCCAAGTACTCCTCGATCAACGTCAACGGGCTGGCCGGCCACTCGCCGACCGACCGCATCCACCCCGGCATGCCGTGCCCGATGCCGATGTCGACCCGACCGGGGAACAGCTGGGCCAGCGTCGCCGCCTCCATCGCGGCGAACGCGGCGTTGCGCGCGCCGACCGGCAGCAACCCGATGCCGACCCGGATCCGCTCCGTCACCGCCAACACCGCCGCGGCCTGGCCGATCCCACCGCGGAAACCCAGGTCCTCCACCACCCACAGCTCGTCGAACCCGAGCTCGTCGGCACGCCGCGCGAACGGCAGCACCTGCGACGGCGCGAGGTCACGGGGCAGGATCAGCCCGACCGATCCGGAACGACTCACCACAACTCCTAGGTCCGCAAGTACGAAGCGCCGTTGAGGTCGAGCACCGCGCCGGAGGCCCACTCCGCCGCCGGCGAGGCGAGGTAGACCACCGCGGCGGCCACCTCCTCCGGCTTCGCCACCCGGCCGAACGGGCTCTGCGCCAGCACCTCGTCGGTCACCATGTCGACCACCCGGTCGGTGCCGACGAACCCCGGTGCCACCGACGCCACCGCGATGCCGTGCGGCGCGAGGGCGACCGCCAGGGACTGCCCCATCGAGTGCAACGCCGCCTTGCTCGCGCCGTACGCGGGCATGTCGGGCTCACCCCGGAACGCGCCGCGAGAACCGACGTTGACGATCCGCCCGCGGGTGCCGCGCGCGATCATGTGCCGGGCGACGCAGTACGACATGTCTGCCGCGCCGAACACGTTCACCGCGAACGTGCGCCGCCACAACGCCTGCCACTGCGCGTACGGGAGGTCCAGCGAGCCGAGCTCCACCAGGCCCGCGTTGTTGACCAGGACGTCGATGCCGCCGAGCGCGTCCGCCGCGGCGTCGACCACCCGCTCGATCGCCTCCGGGTCGGCCAGGTCGACGTCCGAAGAGGACAGCGCGACGACCTCGTCACCGAGGTCCCGGAAGGCCTGCGCGATCGCCGCGCCGATACCGCGACTGCCACCGGTGACGAGGATGCCGCGGCTCACTTGGCGAACACCTGCGACTCGTCGGAGAACGCCTTGAACTCCAGCGCGTTGCCGGCCGGGTCGCGGAAGAACATCGTCCACTGCTCGCCCGGCTCGCCCGCGAACCGCAGGTACGGCTCGACCACGAACTCGGTGCCCGCCGCGCGCAGCCGGTCGGCCAGCACGTGGAACTCGTCGATCGGCAGGATCAGGCCGAAGTGCGGCACGGGCACGTCGTGGCCGTCGACCGGGTTGCGGCCGGAGTCGCCGCGCGGGCCGGGCACGACGTGCGTCACGAACTGGTGGCCGTAGAAGTTCCAGTCCACCCACTTCTCGGCCGAGCGCCCCTCTTCGAGCTGGAGCACGCCGCCGTAGAACTCACGGGCCCTGGCCAGGTCGTCGACGGGAACAGCGAGGTGGAACCCAGGTCTCATGCCTCCACCTTGACCAACGGCCCGGCTAATGTCAACATTCGACATTATGCAGCTGCGCAAGGCCGACCGGCGTGGCCTGGCGGACGAGGCCGCCGACCGGATCCGCGAGGCGATCTTCGCGGGCGTCTTCCCGCCCGGCTCGCCGGTGCGCGAGGTGGAACTGGCCGCGTCGCTGGACGTCAGCCGGGGCTCGGTGCGCGAGGGCCTCGCCGTGCTGGAACGCGAAGGGCTCGTGCGCAGCGCCTGGCACCGCGGCACCAGGGTCATCGATCTCACCGCGCAGGACGCCGAAGAGGTCTACTCGGTCCGCGCCGCGCTGGAAGGGCTGGCCGGCCGCCGCGCGATCGGCCAGGTCGACCTGGCCGCCCTCACCGACCTGGTCGACGCCATGGCCCGACGGCTGGCCGCGGGCGCGCCGAGCGACGAGCTGCTCGCGCTGGACATGGAGTTCCACGACACGATCTACCGGTCCGCCGACAACCGGCGCCTGCTCGAAGCTTGGCGCGCCGTGCGGTCGCAGGTGCACCTGTTCCAGCTCACCCGGATCCGCCTCGGCCACCACGACTACCGCGCCGTGGTCGTCGACGAGCACCGGGAGATCGTGCGCCTGCTCGACGCGGGCGACGCCGCCGAGGTCACCCGCTTCGCCGAGGAGCACGTCCACTCGGCGAAGCGGGTGCTCGTCGGTCAGCTCGACGGCTCGACGACCGAGACCTCCGGGTAGCGCGCCGAGGGCCGGTCCAGCAACGGCTGCGGCTCACCGCGCAGGTGCAGGTCGAAGAACGCCCGCACGTAGGCGCGGGTGATGGCCGCGCCGCGCTCGCCCGGGACGCCGCCGCCGGGACCGATGCCCAACTGCGGCAGCACCACGCCGATGTCGGTGAACGACGGGTGCGACATGCCCGCGACCACCAGCCAGCGCTTCCACCCGGTCAGCATCGGCCAGGTGTCCTGCCAGCTCTTGACGCCGTCCCGGCCGGGCGCGTAGTTGTCCTCCCGCCCCAAGAGCATGACCGGCTGCGCCATCCCCGGCGCCGGGACCGGCGTGCTGATCACGCCGTCCACGTCGATCGCGGCGCGGATGCGGGCGTCGGCGCGTGCGGCGACGAGGCTGCTCGCCCCGCCCACGGAGTGGCCGCCCATGGCGATCCGCGAGGCGTCGACCAGGTTCGCGCCCCGGTGGTGGCGCAGCGGCCCGGTCAGCTGGTCCAGCACGAACGACACGTCCGCCGCGCGGCCCTCGCCCAGCTTCAACCAGAACTCGTGGTCGTGGAAGAGCTCGCAGGAGGCGCAGGGCGCGACCCGCCCGTCGGGGAACGTGGTGGCGACGTTCTCGTAGGTGTGGTCGACCACCGCGACGACGTAGCCGTGGCTCGCCAGGTCCTCCGCCAGCGTGGTGAGCGTGGCGCGGGACCGCTTGTAGCCCGGTGACAGCACGACCAGCGGCAGGCCGTGCCGCCGCCCGACCGGTCGGGCGTCCACCACGGCGTTGGTGCGCACGTGGCTCAACGCGTCGGGCGGCACGGTGGTGATGCCGCCTTCTTCGAGCGCCGCCTGGGACTCGGCCGGCGTCATGTACTGCTTCTTCGGCCCGCGCGCCGACGCCGTCGGGTAGAAGAGGGAGACCATCAGCTCCCGGTTCGTCGTGGGCACCCAGGGGTCGAGGCGTGCGGTGTCGGTCAGGTGCAGCGATGTCGTGCCCACCGGGTGCCGGCCGGTCGGCGCGGGCAAGTACGGCGTCGCCTCGGCGGGTTCCGGCTCCGACGCCGACGCGGGTGTAGTGGACAGGACGAGGGTCAGGGCGATCAGGAACGCGAGGCCACGCATGGGTATTCCTTCCGGCGAGAGGGTCAGGACAGGTGGCGCAGCCGGCGGAAGCAGAACCACGTCACGAGCGCCGACAACGTGAGGTAGCACGCCAGTTCGACCCACTGCAGGGGCCAGAACCGGCTCAGCGGCTGGTAGGCCAGGTGCTGCCGGTAGCCGAGGTCGTCCAGCCGCGCGAAGCACGCGCGGATCCGGTCGAGGTCGAGCAGGGTGGGCGGTTCCGTCGACGCGGGCGGCAGGCAGTCGCCCACCGCGGCGGGCAGCGGGCGCGCCACGACGCCGTTCGCGTCCACCGTCTCGTTCGCCAGCACCCACGCGCCCGCGGGTTCGACCACCCGCAACGACCGGGGCACGTCACCGTTCGCGCCCTCCTCCGTCTGGACGCCGGCGATGCTCCGCGCGGTGAGCGTGACGGATTCCTCGATCGGCGGCAGCACGTGCGGGCGCACCGCGACCGGGACCACCAGCTGCACGGCGAAGTACACCAAGAGGGTCACCGCCATGGCGGTCACGGTGCGGCGCAACAGGATCGCGACCGCGATGCCGAGCACGAACGCGAACGCGGCGTAACCGATGGGCGCGATCCCCCGTGCGGCGAACACCAGCGGCGTGACGCGCGAGTTGAAGCCCCGCTCGTCGTCGAGCCCGGCCGCCGTGTCGATGGGATCGGCCCACCAGCTGACGACCAGGCTGAGCACGCCCGCCGCGACCACGGCGGCCGGCACGCCGAGGCCGAGCTTCACGGCGAGCCACCGGGTGCGGGTGACGCTCTGGTTCCACACCAGGTTGTGCGTGCCGGTCTCCAGCTCCCTGGTGATCATCGGCACGCCCCAGAACACGCCGAGGACGGCCGGCAGCAGCTGCACGGCCAGCATCCCGGCGAGGTAGGTGAACCCGTGGTCGCCGAAGGCACGGCCCACGGGGCGGCTGATCACCAGCGCGATCCCCGCCGGCACCAGCGCCGCGTACACCGAGATCACCGGGAAGCGCAGCTGCCGCCACGCCAACCACGTCATCGGACGACTCCCAGCGCGGGGCGTTCGACGCCGGGGGCGGTCAGGTAGGCCAGGATCAGGTCCTCCAGGCCGGGTTCGCCGACGTCCCAGGCGGGGTCGAGGATCGGCGCGTCGGTGCGCACCAGCACGGTGGTCTGGCGCTCGGTGTGGCTCGCCGTGACCACCCGCTGGTCCCCGGGCAGCGTGTCGAGGTCGCGGCGCAGCCCGGTCAGCCTGCGGTGCGTGGCGAGCAGCTCGTCGACGTCGCCGGCGAGCCGGATCCGGGAGTCGACCAGCACGACGAGGTGGTCGCAGACCCGTTCCAGGTCGGCGACCAGGTGCGAGGACAGCACCACGCTCAGCCCGTGCTCGGCCACGGCTTCCATGAGGTCCCGCAGGAACTCCCGTCGCGCCAACGGGTCCAGCGAGGCGACCGGTTCGTCCAGCAGCAGCAGTTCGGGCCGCTTCGCGATGCCGAGGGTGAGCGCGAGCTGGGCGCGTTGGCCGCCGGACAGCTTGCCCGCGGCCAGCGCCGGGTCGAGCCCGATCCGCGCGATCCGGCCCCGGGCCAGCACGTCGTCCCAACCGGGGTTGAGGCGTGCGCCGAGGCGCAGGTGCTCGTCGACGGTCAGGGTCGGGTAGACCGGGGTGTTCTGCGCGACGAAACCGACCTTCGCCAGCTGGGCCGGACCGCTGCCCGGCACGCCGCCGCACACCTCGATCGTGCCGCTCGACGGTTCGAGCATGCCCGCGGCGAGGGCGAGCAGCGTGGACTTGCCCGCGCCGTTCGGGCCGACCAGCCCGGTCACGTGCCCGGCGGGCACGTCCAGCGTGCAGCCGGCCAACGCCCAGCGCCGCTTGTACTTCTTGCCCAACCCCTGGGTCCGCAGCACGCTCACGCTATGTCCTCCTTGGCCGCGGTGCGAAACGTGGTGAGGAACAACGCCTCGATGCCCTCCTCGTCCAGACCGGCGCGGCGGGCCTTGGCGAGCCAGCGCCGCAGGTCCTGGCGCAGCGGTGCGAGCTCGGCGAGCGAGGTGCCGGACAGCGTGCCCGTCACGAACGTGCCGACCCCGGGACGGGCGGCGACCAAGCCGTCGTGCTCCAGTTCGCGATAGGCCTTGAGCACCGTGTTCGGGTTGATCGCGAGGTCCGCCACCACGTCCTTCACCTTCGGCAGCTGATCGCCTTCGCGCAGCAGGCCGAGCCGCAACGCGTGCCGCACCTGGCGGACCAGTTGCTGGTACGGCGACAGGCCCGACCTGCCGTCCAGGTGGAACTCGATCACGACTACCTCCATTTATCTAGCTACCTAGCACTATAGACATGGAGAGGTGCCGCGTCGAGCGGGCGACGGCGCGAGGCGCCGGTCCGCAGGTCAGGGTGGACACACGTCGGCGGGGGGGGGGGGGGGGGCCCCCCCCCCCCGCGGGGGGGGGGGGGGGGGCCCCGCCCCCCCCCCCCGCCCCCGGGGG
>NZ_JAJHUO010000041.1:90790-92642 GCF_020859565.1 Saccharothrix luteola
GGGGGGGGGGGGGGGGGGGCGGGGGGGGGGGCGGGGGGCCGGGGGGGGGGGGCCCCCCCGGGGGGGGGGGGGGGGGCGGGCCCCCCCCCCCCGCCGTTGGGTCGAGGGTCAGAAGCGCGCGCCCACGTCCGCGCCGTTGCTCGGGCGCAGGAAGGTGGAGGACGGGATCGAGCCGTCGGCGGTGCGCGGGCCCGTGATCGTGCCCGGGTTCGTGCTCGTGAACGACCACGAGCCGCCGAGGTCCCACGAGTTGCCGGAGCCGCTGGAGTTCGAGCCGAGCGAGGCGTTCGTGCCGTTGGCCGCCGCCAGGTTCTTGGTCAGCGTGCTCGCCGAGCGGTCGAACTGGAACCCGGTCTTCGGGTTGTCCCAGGCCGTGCTGCGCTCGATCCGGTGCCGGCCGGGGTTGTTGTTGTCCACGAAGCCGCCGGCCGCGTTGTCCCACGTCATCGTGTTGCGGACGGTGTGGTCGGCGGCGACGCCGTTGCCGCCCAGCTTGAACCCGTTGCCGTCACCGGTGAAGTCGGGCAGGTTCCAGCGGTTGAAGCCGTTGCCCCAGGCCAGGCTGTTCTCCAGCAGGATCGGCGAGGAGAACATCCAGTAGTCGAGGCCGTCGTCGGAGTTGTTCCACAGCCGCGCGCCGCGCACGACGTTGCCGGTGCCGGAGCCCTCCTTGATGGCCAGGCCGTCGGCGCTCTCGCCGTTCTTGCGCGGGTCGCGGTTGCCGTAGGCGTCCAGGTTGACGATCTGGTTGTTGCTCGACGCGCCCTGGAGGTGCAGGCCGGACTCGTAGTTGTCGCGCGTGACGAGCCGGTCGAAGACGACGTTGTCAACGTCGAGGCCGAACACGCCGTACGGGCCGTGGACGATCTCCAGGCCGATCAGCCGCCAGTGGTCGCCCTCGATGTGCACGGCACCGCGTTCGGCGCGCGGGATGCTGGACCCGACGGCGCCCGGCGTGTGCGGCATGTTCTCGCCGTCGATGACCACGTGCTCGCCGTTGTGGTTGCGCAAGGTGATCGGCCGGCTCGCGGTGCCGTTCTTGAGCAGTTGGATGTTCGTGCTCGGCGCGTAGGTGCCGCCGCGGACGTGGATCGTGTAGCCGGGCTGGGCCAGGTCGACGCCGCGCTGGATGGTGCGCAGGGGCGCGGCCAACGTGCCCGGGTTGCTGTCGTTGCCGTCGGGCGCCACGTAGAGCGCGTCGGCGGGCGGTGGCGTGCCGTCCTGGGCGAAGTCCAGGTAGTCGACGTTCGGCAGGCCGGCCGAGGTGGTCGGGGTGAGCCGGATCGTGGCGGACCCTGACGGCACCGTCACGGCGAGGGTCTTCGAGGCCCACGTCGACCACGCGCCCGTCGCCTCGAAGGAGACAGACCGCACGGTGGAGCCGTTGACCACGAGGTCCGCGGTGCGGGCGGTCGTGCCGCCGTTGGCGAACCGGACCAGGACCGTCGCGGCGCCCGCGGCCGGGGCGGTGACGGTGAACTGCGCGTGGGCGCCGACGGCGTTGTCCGCGTTGCAGAATCCGGCGCCCGAGTAACCGGGCCAGTTGGCCTCGATCACGCCCGTGCACACCGCGGGCGCGGATTCGGCCTCGTGGTGCGTGGTCGCCGCGGTCGCCGCGGCGACCGGTAATACGAGAGCCGCGACGACCGCGGTGGCGACGACACAGGGTTTCAACCTCATTGTCTCTCCCTCGGTGTGACGCAAAGCGGCTTCCAAGTTCACGCTTCTGAACTGCACAAACAGTTCTGGGAGCGGTCCCAGCCGGGCACGTTAACGCACACCTTCGCGAGCACGCAATGTTTCGAGCGGGAGAATCTGCGGATTCACAATTATGAACGAATTGCGAGTCGGG
>NZ_JAJHUO010000042.1 GCF_020859565.1 Saccharothrix luteola
TAATGACACCGGTCCCGACACAGACGCGTCAACGGGATGAAGGCGTTACGGCTGTAGGTCACCACCCCCGCACGACCCTCCGCCAGCAGGTGCGCATCACGCACCCCACCCGCCGCCTGAAGCAACGCCTCCAGATCATCACCACGGGCGTGCAACAGCACCGCGGCCTCGGTCACGTCCAACACCGCACCATCAGCAGCACGGCGCAACGCACGTCGCATCGACGACCCACTGGGCGTCGGATCCGGCGGGGCGATCGAGATGTCCACAGCCACGACAACGACACTAGTGGCGGAGATTCCTGATCACGTTCAGTGTGATGTCCACCACGAAGCGCAATCGGTCACCGGACCGGCGCCCTCCCGGCGACGAGGAGCTCGGTGTTGCGGTCGGTCGGGGTGCCGACGGCGTTCGCGTTGGCGTGCGGGTCGTTGAACGCGAACTCACGGGCCAGCGACGCGAGGCCGCGCGGCGAGAAGTCGTCGTAGTCGGCCTGGTAGGGCGCGTCACCCTCGACGAGGGTCGTGAACAGGGACAACGTGCCGTCGCCGTTGTCGGCCAGCTCGATGATCCGGGCGTGCTGCGGGTGGTCGACGTGCGCGGCGGTGTTGATCTCCCAGAACGCCCGCTCGCCCGTGCCGTGCGGGACGATCCGGTTCTCGTGGGTGTGGCCGTTGACCCAGGCGACGACGTTCGGGAACCGGCCGAGGAGGTCGACGAGCGCCTTGCCGTCCAGCCTCGGGTCGAGCGGGCGGCGGCGGTCGGGCAGGACGTTGCCCATGGTCCAGCTGGTGTGGTGGCTGAACAGGATGAACAGCTCGTCGGTGACGTCCTGGCGGTGCGGGAAGCCGAGCACGTCGTAGTAGCGGGAGCTGCCGCGCTTGAGGGTGCGTTCCAGCCAGAGGTACTGGTGCAGGCCGATCGAGCCGTCGGCGAAGCCCGCGGTGGTCGTGGTGTCGAGGCTGACGCCGGTGACGCCGGGCGCGATCGGGAACGTGTAGAAGACGTCCACGCCGTCGGCGTTGTCGTCGGTGAAGCCGTGGCCGTGCGGGCCGGGGCCGGTGTGGCGCGGGTCGAGGTGCGCCTGGACGAACTCGGCGGTGGTGAACGGCCGGCGGCGCGCGTCCGGGGTGACCGTGCGGACCAGGCCGCCCTCGGCGACGACGGCTGCCGCGTCCAGCACGTGGGCGGGGTCGGTCATGGCCTTGACGAGCCGCTGCACCTGGCCGTCCGCGAAGCCCATGATCTTGCGGTTCGAGGTGTAGAGGCCGTCGACGATCGGGATGCCGTCGGGCAGCGTGCCGACCACGCTGTCGTCGTGGTTGCCGAACGTGCAGTACCACGGGATGCGCAGGCCGGGGCTGTCGAACGGGCGGATGGCGGCGTCGAGCAGGCCGGGCAGGTGCGGGAAGCCCTTGGCCTGGTAGTCGTCGAGGAGGGTGGAGTGCGGGTTCCAGTAGGTCTTCACGCCGGAGTCCTGCACGCCTTCGTAGCGGGTGGGGTCGCCGGTGTTGGCGGTGATCCGGCCGCCGTTGAGGACGGTGAGGAACCAGTCGAGCTCGATCAGCTCGTGGTTGTCGGTGTTGTCGCCCGTGGTCATCATGAAGTCGATCGGGCGGTTGGTGAACGGCCCGGTGCGGATCGAGTTGATCCGCTGGACCAGCGCCGTCGACGTGTGCTGGGCCAGCGTCTCGTGGGCGCGGAAGGCGCCGGCGCCCAGCAACGGGTGGGTGTACTCGAAGCGGGCGGGGCTCTGCGCGTCGACCATGTGCATGTCGGTGAACTGGACGAAGCAGGCCAGTGGCGTGCGCCGATCCGCTCGTCCCGCGCCGGGCGTCGCCAGGTCGGACCGCACCACCACCGGCCACCCCTGTCCCGCCTGCAACCTCCGGTACCCCGTGCCGCCGACCGCCGTGGCCGCCGCGTCCAGCGTCGTGCCGGTGGTCGCCGCCCAAGCGGGCCCACCCCACGACAACGCCGCACCCGTCGCCTGCAAGAAACGCCGCCGGCTGATCCCCATCGAACACTCCCGCGTCTCGGTTAGGTGAAAAGTTCTCACGAACCGGGGAGCGGGTCACGAACTCGGGGTGAAGTGCGGCCGAACGAGCGAAGTCGAACGTCGTGTTGACCGATTCCGTTGCGGTGCAACGAATCACCCTGACGACGGCCACCCGTCGAGCCGCCGGAACTGGCGCGGGTACCGCTCACAGCGGTCGCCGAAGTCGTCCGATCGCGGACTTCCGGTCAACCGGGTCCGCTCGACCACCTGGACCGGATCGGTCACCGGGGGCACGAGCATCCTGATGTCCTCGTCCCGGAACTCACCGCCGGCGCACTCGGCGAGCGCGGCCGGACCACCTGCGCCGCCAACTCCGGCCGGGTCAACCGCCGATCTTCTCCGACCCGCCGGCCCTCCTGATACCGACGCCCGCCGAACACCACGACCTCCGGCTCGCTCGACAGTGCGAGCAACTCGGCCAAGAACCGCTCGGCCGCCGCCACGAGGACGTCCAGCCGTACCGGCTGGGGCATGGTCGCCCCGAGATCAACGGACACCGACCGATGCGGGAGCGTGGTCGGACCAGCGCTCGGCGTAGGTGGCGGCCCGCTCGACCACGGCCGTGCGGGCGGTAGCGGCCAGGGCTGCCGTTGCGACCTGGAGATCGATCCGCAGCGGATGCGCGTTGTCGAACTCGTCAGTCGCCCGCCTGATCGAGCAGTCGGCGAAGCACCTGGTCCAACGCGGGCACCTTGTCGATGAGCGTCTGCCACACCAAAGCATCATCGACCGAGGCGTACCCGTGGATCAGGATGTTGCGGAACGCGACGATCCGGTTGACGTCCGGGATGGCCGACGCGAGTTCGGCATCAACCTTGCGAAGCTGGTTCAGGGCTTCACCGATGATCTCGAACTGCCGCTCGACCGCCGACCTCAGCATGGCGTCCGCCTCGTAATCCGTGAACGACTTGCCCGCACCGAACTGCCTCAGCAGCTCGACGGCCTGCAACGCGTCCCAGAGGTAGGCACGAGGGTCAGGCCGCATACAACTGTTCCCGGGTCTCCATCACGCGCTGCCGGAAGTAGGGATTGCGGATGCTGGAACCGCTCACGAGATCGACCGGGCGGTCAAAGATCCGCTCCAGCCCCTCCTTCAAGGCGAAGTAGCTGCCGAAGTAGTCGAAGCCCGGACCGGCGTCGAACTCCACGAGGATGTCCACGTCGCTGGACACCACGTCGAACGAGTCACCGACAGCGGACCCGAACACGTCGAGCCGGCGAACGCCCAACGCGCGGCACAGGTCCTCGACCTCGGACAACCTGGCCGTGATGATCTCGTGCACGGAGGTCACCTCCCGCTCACGATTGTGCCTGATCCTCGACCTTGGGCCAGTCGAAGCTCACCGTCACGGGAGCGTGGTCGGACCAGCGCTCGGCGTAGGTGGCGGCCCGCTCGACCGCGGCCGTGCGGGCGGTAGCGGCCAGGGCTGCCGTTGCGACCTGGAGATCGATCCGCCAGCCGGAGTCGTTGTCGAACGCCTTCCCCCGGTACGACCACCACGTGTACGGGCCCGCCACGTCCGGGTGCAGGGAGCGGACCACGTCGACGTAGCCCGCCTCGCCGTACACGCGGTCCATCCAGGCGCGCTCCTCCGGCAGGAAGCCGGACGACTTCTGGTTCGTCTTCCACGCCTTCAGGTCCTCGGCCCGGTGCGCGATGTTCCAGTCGCCGCACACCAGCACCTCGCGCCCGTCGGCGGCGGCCTTGTCGCGCAGTTCCACCAGGTACGGCAGGAACGCCGCCAGGAACCGGTCCTTCTCGTCCTGCCTCGGCGTGCCGACGTCACCGCTCGGCAGGTACAGCGACGCCACGACCACGTCGGCCAGCTCGACCTCGACGTACCGGCCCGAGTGCTCGAACTCCGCCACCCCGAACCCGATCCGCACGGCCTGCGGCGCCTCGCGCGTCAGCACGGCGACCCCGTTGCGGCCCTTGACCTCGGAGTACGCGTGCGCGACGTGCCAACCCTCCGGCGAGCGCACCTCGTCCGCCAACTGCCCCGGCTCGGCGCGCACCTCCTGCAGGCACACGACATCGGCCGCCGTCGCGGCCAGCCACTCGAGGTAGCCCTTCTTCGCGGCGGCACGCAGCCCGTTGACGTTGATCGAGGAGACGGTCAGCACCCGGGCAGCCTAACCGCGATCCGCGACCGCCCAGCCGTGCGGGTACTCGGCGCCGCAGCCCGTGCACGACGCGGTCAGGCCCCACATCAGCACCAACGGGCTGCTGCCCTCCGGCGACGGCACCCCCGCCATCTCGTGCCCGTCCACCACGGACCGCAGACCGGGCCACTCCGGCTCGCACGCGCACGTCACCACGCCACGCCGGAACGAACGCCACTTGAAGAACATCCGCCCATCACATCACGTGCAGCCGCTGTCCGAGGTGGGTGTCACGAACTCGGCCTTCACCCACCGCCCGTCCGACAGCAGCCGGAAGCCGTTCTCGACCCTCGCCTCCGCCCGCACCACCGCGTCACGCGGCATGGTCGCCACGATCGGCTGGGTGTCGGCCGGCCCGGACCGCACGTTGAGGACGTCGGCGATCACCGTCACCTTGCACTCGCGCGCGGCGGTCTCGTCCACCCCGAGCTTCTTGCCCTCGTTGGCGACGTACATCAACCCCGCCGCCGCGAGCACACCGACGACGACCATGCCGCGCACCGGAATCCCGAACATCACGCCTCCCGACACCTCTGCCGAAGTGCAGATATAGCGCGAGCCGGTGGGCCGCGGGCCGGTCGGCGGCGCATTCCACCCCACCGGGGAACCGGACGGGTGACGCCATCACGGAAACGGCACCGGAACGGTGCCCGGGGCAGCCCCGGGACGGAAAAGGGGACCGCCCGGAGGCGGTCCCCTGATCGTGCGAGCCGAAGGGCAGGCGTCAGCCGGCCATCTTCTTCTGCAGGTTCTCGTCCAGCGTGCCGAGGAAGTCCTCGGTGGTCAGCCACTCCTGGTCCGCGCCGACGAGCACGGCGAGGTCCTTGGTCATCCGGCCGCTCTCGACGGTCTCCACGATGACCTGCTCCAGCGTCTCCGCGAAGCCCGTCACCTCGGGGGTGCCGTCCAGCTTGCCGCGGTGCTTGAGGCCACCGGTCCACGCGAAGATCGACGCGATCGGGTTGGTGGACGTCGGCTTGCCCGCCTGGTGCTGGCGGTAGTGCCGGGTCACCGTGCCGTGCGCGGCCTCGGCCTCGACGGTCTTGCCGTCCGGCGTCATCAGCACCGACGTCATCAGGCCCAGCGAGCCGAAGCCCTGCGCGACCGTGTCGGACTGCACGTCGCCGTCGTAGTTCTTGCACGCCCAGACGTAGCCGCCCTCCCACTTCATCGCGGCGGCCACCATGTCGTCGATCAGGCGGTGCTCGTAGGTGAGGCCCGCCGCGTCGAACTGCGCCTTGAACTCGTCCTCGAACACCTGCTGGAAGATGTCCTTGAAGGCGCCGTCGTACGCCTTGAGGATGGTGTTCTTGGTCGACATGTACACCGGGTAGTTGCGCTGCAACCCGTACGAGAACGAGGCGCGCGCGAAGTCCTCGATGGACTTGTTGAAGTTGTACATGCCCATGGCCACGCCGCCGTCGGGGCCGTAGTTGGCCACCACGTGCTTGATCGGCTCGGAGCCGTCCTCGGGCGTGAACGTGATGGTCAGCTCACCCGCGCCGGGGACCTTGAAGTTGGTCGCCTTGTACTGGTCGCCGTGCGCGTGACGGCCGATGATGATCGGCTTCGTCCAGCCCGGCACCAGCCGCGGGATGTTCGAGATGATGATCGGCTCGCGGAACACCACGCCGCCGAGGATGTTGCGGATCGTGCCGTTCGGCGAGACCCACATCTTCTTCAGGCCGAACTCCTCCACCCGCGCCTCGTCGGGCGTGATGGTGGCGCACTTGACGCCCACGCCGTGCTTCTTGATGGCGTGCGCGGAGTCGATGGTGACCTGGTCGTCGGTGGCGTCCCGGTGCTCGATGCCCAGGTCGTAGTACTCGAGGTTGACGTCCAGGTACGGGTGGATCAGCTTGTCCTTGATGAACTGCCAGATGATCCGCGTCATCTCGTCGCCGTCGAGTTCGACGACGGTCCCCTGAACCTTGATCTTGCCCATACTCAGGGCGCTCCTCTCGCGACAATGCAAGCAAGACAAGCGTACTGCTATGTCGGGTTGCTTGCGTCCATCCGGGCGGAAAAAGGGAACGGCGTCACATCTGCGCCGAGGCCGTGACCGCCGGTGGCACGTGTGGTCTCCGGCCAATACAACCAGCCGCGCCGACGGGCCGCCGCACGGGGACGACCCGAGCCGAGGTTCGAACACGCGTTCGCGGAATGCGCCCTCCACACGCCCACGCCCCGCTAACCTCGACCCGTACGAGTGATCAAGGGGGCAGCGTTGTCGACGGGTCCGACCCACGCCATGAGCGGTCTGCTGGCCTGGGCGGCGGTGACCGCACTGGCCGAGAACCACCCCATCGGCCAGCTCACGCCCCAGAGCTGGGCGGTCGGCGCGGTGCTCGCCACCGGCGCCGCCCTGCTGCCCGACCTCGACCACCCGTCCTCGACGATCTCGCGCACGTTCGGGCCGGTCAGCGCGGGTGCGTCGGCCCTGATCAACACGATCAGCTCGTTCGTCTACCGCACGACCCGCACCCGCAAGGACTCCAACCGCGACGGCGGGCACCGCGGCCTCACGCACACGCTGGCCTTCGCCCTGGCCGCCGCCGTCGGCACGACCGCCGTGGTCCAGCAGTCGCAGAAGTGGGCGCTGCCCGCGCTGATGTTCGTGTTCGCGGGCCTGGCCGTGCGCGGGATCATGAACGACTGGTGCCCGCAGAAGGACGCCCTGCTCATCACGGGCGTCTCGGCCGCCATCACGGTCGCGTGCGTGGCCTGGACGGCGCAGACGCCCGCCAGCGCGGCGGCGTGCGGGGTCGCGGTGGGCGTCGGGTGCTTCGCCCACTACCTCGGCGACGCGATCACCGAGCAGGGCTGCCCGATCCTGTGGCCGATCCCGCTGATGGGCAAGACCTGGTTCCCGGTCGCGCCGCCGAAGATCATGCGGATGAAGACCGGCGGCACGGTCGAGATGGCGATCGTCGGACCGCTGGTCACGATCCTGAGCGTCTGGCTGTCCGCCGCCGCGTTGCAGCAGGCGGGCGCGCTCCCGTTCCTCGAAAGTTTCGACCTGCTCCCCATCTGATTTTCAGATAACGGCCATTCGGCGGCTACCACTTCATCACCCGAACGGACTAGCCTCCTCCGAAATCCTGTCCCGCGCCGATCGCGTCGAGGAGGACTTCGTGCCCCACCCCACGCACGACAACGTTGTCGAGGCGGCCGGATGACCACCTGGCTGGGCCTCAACGCCGGTCACGACGACCGGACGACCGCGGACGCCGTCGCGGTGTCGCTCTACGAAACGCTGCTGTTCCACGCCCAGCTCGTGTGCGTCCACGACGTGGAAGGGCGGCACGCGATGTCGTTCCGGCTCACCGAGGAGCCCTCGGAGAACACCGTGTCGACGCTGATCGAGCGCGGCTACGGCGTGGCGGTGCACAACGGCTCGCTGCAACGGCTCGCCGGGCCCGAGGAGCTGACCCGCGGCGCGCTGCGGGCGGCGTTGGCGCACCGCGACCGGCGGGAGGGCCGGGCGCTGCGGTTCCCCGGCCAGCGCACGCTGCGCGGCCGTTACGGGGTGTCGGACATCCTCGCGTTCAGCGCGATCGAGGAAGTCCTGCCGCACGGCACGAAGAGCGTGGACGCGCGCGGCGACCTGCAGCCCACGTTCGTCAACGGCAGGCTGGTGCTGGACTGCGGCTGAGACCGGCCCTCAGCCGGGGTGCGCGCCGACGGTGTCCTTGATCTCGGCGCCGAGGCGGTCCGCGCTGCGCGCGCAGTGCGCGCAGCAGAAGAACCGGCCCCGCACCTCGACTCCGTGGCCGAGGATGCGGCAGTCGCAGTGCTCGCAGCGCGGCGCCAGGCGTTGGATCGCGCACTCGAAGCTGTCGAACGTGTGCACGCCACCGCCGACCGTGCGGACCTCGAAGGCCATCCAGTAGTCGTTGCCGCAGACGTCGCAAGTCGCCATGGCCGAAGCGTGCGCCGGTCGCCGGGCACCGGCAACTCGAACCCCGGCCGACGACTGCCCGGACCTCGCGCGCACGAGGTCCGGCCGAGCGGACCAGGCCGGACTCGAACCGGCGTCCTCCCTCCCGGGGGGAGGGCGCGTCAACCACTGCGCTACATGGTCCCGAGCCGGGCCGGATTCGAACCGGCGTCCTCCCTCCCATGGGGAGGGCGCGACAACCACTGCGCTACCGGGCTCCTGCCCAACACTAACCATGACCGAGGTCCCGGAGACAGGGCCGCTAAGGTCTGCCCTCGTGCGCGGAGTCGACTACTACGAACTCCTCGGGGTCGGCCGCTACGCGTCCGAGGCGGAGATCAAGTCCGCTTACCGCTCCCTGGCCAAGGTCATGCACCCGGACGCGGGCGGGTCCTCCGGCACCTTCCGGATGCTGCAAGAGGCATATGACACCCTGCGGGATCCGGCCCGCCGACGTGACTACGACCGCGGGTGGTCGTTCACCCGTCCGGGCGCCCGGCCGACGTCGCCGACCCGCCCGCCGCGCTCCGGCCGGACCGGTCGGTTGCGGAACTTCGGCGAAGATCCCGACTTCGTACCTCCGAAGCCCGTGGTGGACCTCGGCGGCCTCGCGTGGTGGCACCTGGTCGACGTCGGCCAACGGGTCCGGTACGCGCCCGCCGCCGGTCCGGGCCACGCGCCCGCGCTGGCGGCCATGTGCGGGTGGTTCTTCCTGCTGCTGCCCGTGGTCGTCGTCGACTTCTCGCCGTTGGCGCTCGGCGTCTGGCTGCTGGTGGTGGCCGCCGCGGCGGCGGTGGCGTTCCGGCTCGTGCGGCGGTACCTGGCGGCGATCCGGGCCGACCGGTCGTTCACGTCGGACCACGACACGGGCGTGGTGCACGGGACCACCGACGACCGGGTCTGCGAACGGCTCACCGCCGACCTGCTCAGCCGGTACCTGACCCGGCTGCCCGGCGCGCGGATCTTCCACGGCCTCGCCTGGCCCGGCTCGGTGTTCGCCGACGTCGACCACGCCGTGCTGTGCGGGCGGAAGCTGGTGCTGATCGAGTCGAAGTCGTGGCTGCCGGGGCACTACGAGGCCGAGGACGACGGCACGGTGTGGCGCAACGGCCACCCGTTCCGGGGTGGCGGCATGCGGATGCCGCGCAGCCTCGCGGTGTACCGGAAACTGCTGCCGTGGCTGGAGATCCGGACCGCGCTGCTGGTCTACCCGAGCCGCGACGGCGTGGTGACCACCGAGGAACCGGCGGACGCCATCGTGCCGCCGATGACGCCCGCCCAGTTCGTGGAGGAGATCGGCGACTGGCTGGCCGAGGACCCGGCCACGGTGGACCGGGAGGCGTTGCGCCTGCTGATCGGCCAGGTCGTGCCGATCGTGCGGACGGCCGGCTGAAGACGGCCACCTCCGCGAGCGCGCGCGGGCTACGTTCCGACGAGCCCACGGGAGAGTCGGCTGTGAAGATCGACGTCTTCAACGAGATCCAGGACCCGCGCCCGTGGCAGGAGGGGCACCAGCACGCCCGCATCACGGAGGCGTTGGCGCAGGCGCAACAGCCCCACCCGCCGCTGTGGCAGGCGGCGGCGACCCCGGCGTCGTTCGAGGAGGCCGGGCGCCGTGGCGTCGGGGTGCTCGGGGCGTTCTTCACGTTCGTGCACTGCGCGGAGACCGACGAGCAGGCGATTGTGGTGATCGGCCGGGTCCTGCGAGGCGACGACGTGGCGCCGGACCCGGGCATCGACCGGCTGATGGCCTTCCACCAGGTCGACAGCCTGAAGCACGAGGACGTCATGCGGAGCCTGCAGCTGGTCGGCGACCTGATCCCGGAGTTCGACAAGTCGGGTTGATCCCCGGGTTCGGCGAGTGAAGTCGCGGGATCCGGTGGGAGGATGGCCCGCATGCCGAAGAAGCTGCGCCTGACCGGTGACCCGGCCGCCGACAAGCTGCTGAGCGACGACCCGTTCGCGTTGCTCGTGGGGCTGTTGTTGGACCAGCAGTTCCCGATGGAGCACGCCTTCGCCGGGCCGCGGAAGATCGCGGACCGGATGGACGGGTTCAGCATCACCAAGATCGCCGAGACCGACGTGGAGGCGTTCGTCGAGCTGTGCGTGCAGCCGCCGGCCATCCACCGGTACGGCGCGTCGATGGCACGGCGGGTCCACGCGCTCGCGTTGCACGTCATCGAGCACTACAAGGGCAAGGCGGCGAACATCTGGAAGGCCGGCCGGCCGGATGGCAAGGAGGTGCTGCGCCGGGTGAAGGAACTGCCCGGGTTCGGCGACCAGAAGGCCCGGATCTTCGTCGCGCTGCTCGGCAAGCAGCGCGGTGTGACGCCGGACGGGTGGCGGGAGGCGGCCGGTGCGTACGGGGAGGAAGGGTCGCGGCGGTCCATCGCCGACGTGACGAGCGCGGAGACGTTGGCCGAGGTGCGGGCGTTCAAGAAGGCGGCGAAGGCCGGCGGTCAGGCGGAGGCGCAGCCGGCGGTGAAGGCGGGAGCGAAGGGCAAGACCGCGGCGAAGGGGAAAACGCCGGGCAAGGCGGCGGCGAAGAGCTAGAGTCCCCGCGTGGAGTTGCCTGGTCTGACCGATCTCACGCCGTTGGGCCAGGGTGGTTTCGCCACCGTCTACCGGGCTCGCCAGGTGCAGTTGAACCGCGACGTCGCGGTGAAGGTCGACAACCGGGTCTTGCAGAGCGAGCGTGACCGGCGGCGGTTCCTGCGCGAGGCGCACGCGGCCGCCCGGCTGTCCGGCCACCCGCACGTGGTCTCGGTGCACGACGCGAACTTCACCCCGCAGGGCACGCCCTACCTGGTCATGGAGCTCTGCACGGGCGGGTCGCTCGCCGACGTGGTGCAGCGCGACGGGCCGCTGCCCGCGGCGAGGGTGCGCGAGTTGGGCGTGCAGCTGGCGGACGCGTTGGCCGCCGCGCACGCGGAAGGCGTGCTGCACCGGGACATCAAGCCGGGCAACATCCTGCTGGACCGCTACGGCACGGTGAAGCTGGCCGATTTCGGGTTGGCGGCGCTGCTGGACGCCGAGGGGTCGAGCACGGTCACGCGGGACGCGTTGAGCCCCAGCTACGCGCCGCCGGAGGCGTTCGCGATGGCTCCTCCGACGCCGGCGGCGGACGTGTACTCCCTGGCGGCGACGCTGTACGACCTGCTGGCGGGCAAGCCGCCGCGGCCGGTGCCGTGGCCCGTGGAGTCGTTCGACCAGTTGGGGCACGTGCTGCGCGCCCCGGTGCCGTGGGTGCCCGGTGTCCCGCAGGGGATGCACGAGGCGCTGGTGCGGGCGTTGGAGCCCGAGGTCGGTCGTCGGACGCCCACGGCGGCCCGGTTGCGCGACGAGTTGAGCCGGGTGGTGGAGGCGTCGGTCCCGCCTCGGGTTTCGGGGCCGGCGGCGGAGTCACCGGCCTGGGGGTCGCCGCCGCCGGCCGGGTCGCCGCCGCCGGCCGGGTCGCCGCCCCGGGACTCGCTGCCCCCGGCACCCTGGGACTCGCGGCCGGTGGCGGGCGCGCCGCCCCGGGTGTCGCCGCCGTTGGCGGGGTCCGGTTACGTCCGGCCGCCCGCCAAGAAGCCCTGGCCGTTGGTGATCAGCGCCGCGGTGCTGGCGACGCTGGTGGCCCTGGGCACGTGGTGGTGGGCGTCCAAGTCCACCGCCAAGTCCACCACGCCGACGCTCGAAGCCGGGGCCACCACCGAGAGCTCGGGCAAGCCCCTCCCGCCGCCCGACCTGGAGGAGTGCGCGACCGGTTACTGCGTCGCCGAACCGACCTGCTACCGCGGCATCGTGTCCGTCGGCGGCAAGGCGGCCAGTGCGCGCAAGGTCGGGAACTGCTCGGAGGAGCACTTCTGGGAGGCGTTCGCGGGCGGGTGGTTGTCCGGGCCGGTCCCGGACGTCGACAACGACGAACTGGCCAAGGCGCCCGAGGTGGCGAGCGTCTGCACGGCCGAGGTGATGGCGGCCAACACCCGGCCGACCGTCGACACCTCGGGCTGGAGGTTCACGGCGGTGGGCTTCACGGACGGCGACCTGGCTTACTTCCACTGCCTGGCCGCGCCGTCCGCGGGCGGCGAGACGACGACCAGCGCGTTCGGCGGGTCCTGACGCGGTTCGGGCTTGAGCGTGAAGATCAGCATCACGAGGGCCACCAGGGCGAGGACCGCGGCGATCGGGGCCAGCGGCACGAGTCCGACCCAGCTGATCACCACGCCCCCGAGCACGCCGGACAGACCCACGCCCAGGTAGATCGCGGAGGCGTTGAGCGACAGCAGCAGGCCGCTGTTGGCCGGCGCGAGCTCGATCAGCCAGCTCTGGATGGGTGGGTTCGCCGACCACGTGAGCGCGCCCCAGGCGAAGAGGGCGACGGCGGCCGACACCGGGGTCGTCGCGGTGAGGGGCAACGTCGCCAGCACGACGGTGAAGCAGCTGAACAGGACGACGAGCAGCTTGCGGGTGTCGAAGCGGTCCGTGAGGCGGCCGGCGCCCCAGTTGCCGAGCACGGAGCCCAGGCCGTAGGCGACGAGCAGGATGCCGATCGTGGCGCCCTCCACGTCAGCGGTCTCGGCGAGCAGGGGCGCGATGTAGTTGAAGACGCTGAACACGGCCAGGCACGCGAGCACGGTCAGGCCGAGGACCATCAGCACGCGGCGGTCGGCGGCGGGTGCGAAGCGCTGCCGCAGGCCGACGACGGGCGGGGCGTCGACGCGGGGCAGCCAGAGGCGCACGGCGATCGCGGCGAGCACCGAGACGACCGCGATCAGCGCGAACACGCCCTGGTAGCCGAGGGGTCCGCCGAGCAGGTTGCCCGCGGGCACGCCGAGTGCGAGCGAGAACGACAGGCCGCCGAAGACCAGGGCGACGGCTCGGCCGCGGTGCTCCGGCGGGGTCAGGACGGTGGCGACGAGCGTCGCGGCGGGTGTGTAGACGGCCGCGCCGAGCGCGCTGATCACGCGGGCGACCATGAGCAGCGGGTAGTTCGGGGCGAGCGCGGCCAGGAGGTTGCCGAAGGCGGCGACGCCGAGGGCGACGACGAGCAACTTGCGGCGCTCCCACCGCCCGGTGAGGACGGCGAGGAGGGGTGACGAGACCGCGTAGGCGATCGCGAACGCGGTGAGCAGCTGTCCCGCGGTGGCGTGCGAGACGTCCAGCTCCTCGCTCACGGCCGGCAGCACGCCGGAGACGATGTACCCGCTCGTGCCGATGGCGAACGCCCCGGCGGCGAGGAGGTAGGTGCGTGCCGACATGTGTGATCCCCCAGTCGAGTGCGTTTCGGCGGGGATCGTACTACGACGTTCATCGAAGTTTGATGGGGCTCGTAGTATGGGTGTTATGACTGTTGTGCTCCCCCACCCGGAGCGGGACGAGATCCGGATCGCGTCGGTGCTGCACGCGCTGGCCGATCCGGTGCGGCTCCGGATCGTGCGCGAGCTGGCGACGCACGAGGAGGGCCTTTCGTGCGGTGTGCTGCCGCTGGGGGTGACGGCGTCGACGCTCACCCACCACGTGCGGACGTTGCGGGAGGCGGGTGTGGTGCGCGTCCGACCGCAGGGGACTTCGCGGATCAGCTCGTTGCGCCGGGAGGACCTGGATGCGCTGTTCCCCGGGCTGCTCGACGGCGTGCTGGCGGCACGCCGGTGAGTGAGGCGAACGACTGGGAGTGGGTCCGGGTGCTCGCCCAGGGGCGGGTGTACGACGAGGAGCGGCCCGCCGTGAACCGGTTGGCGTGGGCGGCGGTGGCGTTGGCGGCCTCGCACGGCGGTGAGCGCAGCGGGGTGCGGCGGGCTCGGGCGGTGGCGGACCGGTTCGCGTTGCGGGCTCGGGTGGTGCGGTCGCTGGGGGCCTGGGCGGCGGATCCGGACGTGCTGGCGGCGGACGTGCTGGCCGAGGCCGGGTTGTCCGGGAGGTACGAGAAGGCGGTGGCACGCGCGGTCGAGCCGGTGGTGTCGCAGGTGCGGGACGACGGGTTGCGGCACCGGGTGCAGGGGTGGGTGTTGGCGCGGTCGTAGTCCCATTAATGAGTTGCGGTGGTTCCTAGGGTGAACAACCGTGCGCGCTTACGCCTTTCTAGCGCTGGCCGGATTCCGCAGATATTCCACCTACCGACAGGCGATGGTCGCCGGAATGGCGACGAACGTCGCGTTCGGGCTGCTCAGGATGGCCGTGCTGCTCGCCGCGGTCACGCAGGGGCCCGTCGCGGGCTATGACGTCGCCGCCACGGCGACTTACGTGTGGCTCGGCCAAGGATTGATGGCCGTGGTCGTCCTCTGGGGCGACAAGCACCTCTCCGATCGGGTGCGCAGCGGTGACGTGGTGGTCGACCTCTACCGACCGTGGCACTTGCAGCTGGCCTTGTTCGCCGAGGACGTGGGGCGCGCGGGGTACGCCGTGGCCGTCCGGCTCGCCCCGCCGGTGGCGTTCGGGGCGTTGTTCTTCCCCTTCCGGTGGCCTTCGGTCGGCACGTTGCCGGTGTTCGCGGTCAGCGTGGCGCTGGCGGTGACCGTCAGCTTCGGCCTGCGGTTCCTGCTCAACGCGACCACGTTCTGGCTGCTGGACAACCGCGGCGTCCAAGCGCTCTACACGGCGCTCACCTGGCTGTTGTGCGGGTTGGCGGTGCCGCTCGCGTTCTTCCCCGAGTGGGCGCTGCCGATCGTGTGGTCGACGCCGTTCGCGGCCATGCTGCAGGCGCCGATCGACATCTTCCTCGAACGCGGCTCGCCGTGGCCTTTCCTCGCGGGGCAGGCGTTCTGGGCCGTCACCGTGCTGGCCGCGGGTCACCTGGTGCTGACGCGGGCGGTGCGGAAGGTGGTGGTCCAGGGTGGCTGAGAGCGTGTACGTGAAGCTCGTCGGCGCGCGGTTGCGCGGGCAGATGTCCTACCGCGCGTCGTTCCTGATGCAGTGCCTCGCGCAGGCGATCAACCAGCTCGCCGAGTTGGCCGTCATCCTGGTGCTGTTCAACCGGGTGAGCGCGCTGGGCGGGTTCTCGGTCTCGGAAGTCGTGCTGATGTACGCGATCGCGGGCACGGCGTTCGGGATCGCCGACATGGTGGCGGGGCAGCTGGACGAACTGCCCGCGTACATCCGCACCGGGACGTTCGACGTGCTGCTGTTGCGCCCCTTGGGCACGTTGGCGCAGATGATGGCGTCCGACCTGCACCTGCGGAAGGTCGGGCGCATCGTCGCCGGCATCGGGGCGATGGTCTACGCCTTGAGCCACAACGACATCGCGTGGTCGGTGTGGACCGCCGGGCTGGTCGTCCTGGCGCCGATCAGCGGCGCGGTGATCTTCTCCTCGATCTGGGTGGCGGCCAACGCCGTGTGCTTCTGGGTCGTGGACGGCCAGGAGTTGGCCAACACGGTCACGTACGGCAGCAACGCGTTCACCTCCTACCCGGCCACGGTCTACGGGCCTTGGCTGCGGCGGTTCTTCGCGTTCGTCATCCCCGGCGCGTTCGTCGCCTACTACCCCGCCCTCGCCCTGCTGGACCGACCGGACCCGTTGGGCGGGCCCGCCCTGCTCGGGTGGATCTCGCCGGTGGTCGCGGTCGCGGCGGCGGTCGTGGCCGGTCTGGTGTGGCGGACGGCCGTTCGGCACTACCGAGGGACTGGATCATGATCGAAGTGCGCGACCTGCGCCGCGAGTTCACCGTCACCACCAAGGTCGGCCGATTCCGGCGGGAGAAGCGGGTGGTGCGGGCGGTCGACGCCGTCGCGTTCGACGTGGCGGCGGGCGAAGCCGTCGGGTACGTCGGGCCCAACGGGGCGGGCAAGTCGACCACCATCAAGATGCTGACCGGGATCCTGGTGCCCACCTCCGGTCACGTCCGGGTGTGCGGGGTCGAACCGTCGCGGGGCAGGCGGGAACTGGCGCGGCGGATCGGCGTGGTGTTCGGCCAGCGCAGCCAGCTGTGGTGGGACCTGCCCCTGCGGGACAGCTTCGAGTTGTTGCGGGCGATCTACCGGGTGCCCCTGGGCGATTACGGGAATCGGTTGCGGGAGTGCGTCGAGCTGTTGGAGCTCGGGCCTTTCCTGGACACGCCGGTCCGGCAGTTGTCGCTCGGCCAGCGGATGCGGGGCGAGGTCACGGCGTCTTTGCTGCACGGGCCGGAATTGCTGGTCCTGGACGAGCCGACGATCGGGCTGGACCTGGAGTCCAAGGAGCGGCTCCGGGAATTCCTCGCCGACCTGAACGCGCACCGGGGCACCACCCTCCTGCTCACCACGCACGACCTGGACGACATCGAACGCCTGTGCCCCAGGTTGGTCGTCATCGACCGGGGCACGGTGCTCGCGGACGGCGCGCTGGACGAGCTGCGCGCCGAGGTCGCGCCGGAGCGGGTGTTGGTGGTCGACCTGGAGAAGCCCAGCGGTGACCTGGCCGGGCTGCCCGGCGTGACGTCGAGCCGGATCGAGCCGAACGGTTTGCGACACCACCTCACGTTCCGCCGGGCCGACACCACGGCGGCGGCGCTGATCTCGGCCGTGGCCACCCGGGCGGACGTGCACGACCTGGTGGTTGTCGAGCCGGTAATCGACGACGTGGTGCGTCGGCTGTACGCGCGTCGGTAGAGTCGGACGAAACGGTCAACGTAGAACGGGAGCACCCTCATGCGCGCAGGTCGTCCGGTAGCCACCCTCTTGCTGGCAATGGGACTCGCCGCCGCGGTCTCGGGCTGCGAGGCCGTGCAGCAGGCCTCGGACACCGCGAACCAGGTCGGCGCCGCCGCGGACAAGGCGCAGCTGTGCATCGACGCGCTCAAGCTGGCCGGCTTCACGCCCGACGCCACCGACCCGCAGAAGGCGCTGGAGGAGACCCAGAAGAAGGCCGAGGAGCTGAACGCGCTCGCCGCCAAGGCAGGCGACACGACGCTGCAGGACGCCATCACCGGCGTCTCCGACACCATGGGCAAGGTGACGGTGGAGGACCTGAACCCGGCCAACATCGGCGCGTGGTCGCAGCAGAAGCTGGACCAGGTGGCGAAGCTGTCCAACGCCTGCGCCTGAGCGGAAACGTCAGGCTGTCGGTACCTTCGGAACAGTCCTACGCTGTGACGCACCGGAGGTGTTGCAGATGCACGCGACAGTAGGCGACCGGTTGCACATCCACAGCCGCGCGGTTGGTCTCGACGAGACGGTCGGCGAGATCCTCGAAGTGCGCGGCCCGGAAGGTGCGCCCCCGTATCGGGTCCGCTTCTCCGACGGCCACGAAGGGCTGGTCTACCCCGGCCCCGACAGCCTGGTGGAGCCCCGGACCCCCGAATCACCCAGGATCAAGGACTCGACCTCGGCGCGGTAGAGCAGTGCCGGGTCGATCCCCATCGGCCCGAACTGGCCGGAGACCTCCAGGCTGAGCACGCCGTGCAGCCTGGTGAACGCACGCAGGCCGGTGAGCAGCACGGCGGGGGGCACGTCGCCCTCGCCGCGCGCGCCCGCCCACCCCGCGAGCTGGGCGTCCAGTGTGGACGACCCGGCCGCGGCGGAGCCGTCGCGCGGCAGGACGCGGAGCAGCGCGCTCATGGTGCGGTGCGCCAGGAGGATCGTGTCCTGCGGCGCGTGGTAACCCGGTAGTGGCGTGCCGAACAACAGCAGGTACCGGTGTGGCTGGCCGACGCCCCACGACCGGAACCCCTCGGCGAACGCACGCACCCGATCGGGTGGTGGTGCGCCGCCCGACGCCGCCACCGCCTCCTCCACCGCTTCCGCGAGGTCCTGCCACGCGTCGCGGACCAGGTCGTTGAGCAGGTCGTCGCGACCCTTGAAGTACCGGTAGAGCGCCGGACCCGTCACGCCCATGCGCTTGGCGATGGCGTTGACCGAGATGCCGGCGATCCCCTGCTCGGCCAGCTGCTCCAGCGCGATGCGCTTGGCCTCGGCCTTCGTTTCCTCGCGGTACCGCTCTCGCCGGACGTTGACCACTGCTGCCCTCCTTGACAGAAGCACTCTAACTTGTGTTAGAACTTCTAACAGAAGTTACGGCTTGATACGGGGGGCGCCATGACAGCGGTCGTGCTGGGTGCGGGGCGGGGCATCGGGTGGGAGGTCGCCCGACAGCTGGTGGCGGACGGCCGCGAGGTGCGGGCTGTCACTCGTTCAGGTGGAGTTCCGGAGGGCGCGCGGGACGTGCGGGCCGACCTGATGGACCGGGCGTCGACGGTCAAGGCGGTGCAGGGCGCTTCCGTCGTCCACTTGGCGGCGAACGTGCTGTACTCGGACTGGGTCGAGATGCTGCCGACGATGGTGGAGAACACGATCGCGGCGGCCGAGGCCGCGGGCGCCAAGATCGTCTACACGGACAACCTGTACGCGTTCGGGCCGGTGTCGGGGCCGATGCGGGAGGACACGCCGGAACGGCCGGCAGGCGTGAAGGAGAAGCTGCGCAGCGAGCTCGGCAAGCGCTTGCGGGCGGCCTCCGTGCCGGTCACGACGTGCCGGTCGTCGGACTACTACGGGCCCGGCGGCACGGGCTCGCTGCCCGGTGAGCTGCTGATCAAGCCGATGGCGGCGGGCAGGGCGGGCATGTGGTTCTGGCCGCTGGACCTGCCGCACACGTTCGCCTACCTGCGCGACACGGCGCGGGCGCAGATCGTGCTCGGCGACGACGAGCGGGCCGACGGGAAGCTCTGGCTCACGCCCGCGGCGGAGACGTTGACCGTGCGGGAGTTCGCGGCGTTGACCGGGCGGGTGCTCGGCAACGCGCGCAAGCCGATGCGGCTGCCCGCGTTCTCGGTCGCGGTCGGTTCGCTGTTCGACAAGCGGCTGCGGGGCTCGGGCGAGATGGACCACCAGCGCACCGCGCCGTGGGTGGTGGACCACTCCGCGTTCGAGGCCACCTTCGGGCCGTTGCCCGTCACGCCGCACGAGCAGGCGATCGAGGAGACCGCGCGCTGGTACCGGGGTTGAGCGAAACGGCAACCTGGGAACGGTCTCAGCCCAGGATCGTGGTGATCAGGTCGTCGGCGAGGGCGGGCGTGGCGGCGGCGACGCCCGACCAGCGGCGGGACAGGTCGAGGTCGAAGGTCAGCGGCCGGCCCCGCACGTCGAGCAGCGCTCCCCCGGCGGCGGGCACGGTGACGAGGGCGGCGATCAGGTCCATCAGGCGGTGCGTGTCCGAGCCGGGGTCGGCGAACGCGTCCACCGCGCCCTCTGCCACCAGGACCGCTTCCAGGCACGTGGTGGCGAGGATCCGGACGCGGTCGGCTCGGTCGGCCACGCGCATCCAGGCGTCCTCGGTGCCGCGCTTGGGCCGCATCATGCAGATCGAGGCGCCCTTGAGGGCGGTGCGGCCGGTGGTGCGGTAGGGCGTCGGCCTGCCGGCGTGAGCAGACCAGGCGCGACCGGTGTCGAACCAGACGGTAAGGGCCTCCACCGGCTCGTCGTCGATCACCAGGGCGCCCGCGAAGCAGGACAGCGGCACGCCCATGGCGGCGTTCGCGGAACCGTCCACCGGGTCGACCACCAGGGTGGCGGCGGAGCCGTTGTCGAGGAACCCGGCCTCTTCGGAGAGCAGGTTCACGCCGGCCTGGGCAGCGGCCTCGGCGATCGCGGCCTCCACGATCGCGTCCACCCGCATGGTGGGCGTGCCGTCGGCGCCGTCGGCGACCTCCTCGCGCAGCTGCACGCGGGTGAACTCGCGCCGTGCGCCGTCGTAGGCGGCCGATGCGGCGCGCGCGGTGGCGGCGAGCGCCGGGTGCACGTCGGCGGGCAGGTTCGGGGTCGGCACGGGCCAGGTGTCCATGCCCCCAACATGCCACGGGAGGGCCACCGGCGGCGGCCCTCCCGTGGGCTGGTGCCGCGACCGCCGGCCTTCGCCCCGTGTTCCGCCGGTCAGACGGGCGGATCGCGGTGCCGGCCCCACGTCCTCATCCTGGCCGGGTGGGGGCGTGGGGCCGGTGCCGCGAGGCGCCCTGCTGAGCGCCGGAAGACGCGGTGAAGGTCGCCGGTCGCGGCACTGGGGCTCAGATCAGGCCTAGGGCCTTGACCGCGTCGCGCTCCTCGACCAGCTCGGCCACGGAGGCGTCGATGCGGGCGCGGGAGAAGTCGTCGATCTCCAGGCCCTGCACGATCGAGTACTCGCCGTCGGTCACCGTGACGGGGAACGACGAGATCAGGCCCTCCGGCACGCCGTAGGAGCCGTCCGACGGGATCGCCATCGACACCCAGTCGCCCTCGGCGGTGCCGTTGACCCAGTCGTGGACGTGGTCGATGGCCGCGTTCGCCGCCGACGCCGCCGAGGACGCGCCGCGCGCCTCGATGATCGCCGCGCCGCGCTTGGCGACGGTCGGGATGAACTCGTTCTCCAGCCAGGCCTGGTCGTTCACGGCCTCGGCCGCGACCTGGCCGTTGACCTCGGCGTGGAACAGGTCCGGGTACTGGGTGGCCGAGTGGTTGCCCCAGATGGTCAGCTTCTTGATGTCGGTGACCGACACCCCGAGCTTCTTCGCCAGCTGCGACAGCGCCCGGTTGTGGTCCAGGCGGGTCATCGCGGTGAACCGCTCGGCGGGCACGTCGGGCGCGTGCTGCTGGGCGATCAGGGCGTTGGTGTTGGCCGGGTTGCCGACGACCAGCACGCGCACGTCGTCCGCCGCGCCCGCGTTGATCGCCTCGCCCTGCGGCTTGAAGATGCCGCCGTTGGCCTCCAGCAGGTCACCGCGCTCCATGCCCTTCGTGCGCGGGCGGGCGCCGACGAGCAGCGCCACGTTGACGCCGTCGAAGGCGGTCTTGGCGTCGTCGGTGATGTCGATGCCGGACAGCAGCGGGAACGCGCAGTCGTCCAGCTCCATCGCGGTGCCCTCGGCGGCCTTGACGGCCTGCGGGATCTCCAGCAGGCGCAGGCGGACCGGGACATCGGGACCCAGGAGGTGACCGGAGGCGATGCGGAACAGCAGTGCGTAGCCGATCTGGCCGGCCGCACCGGTGACGGTGACGTTCACGGGCGTGCGGGTCATGTGCCTTCCCGAATGTTGTGGCTTCAGTCCTCGGGCACGACCACTAGGCAGGCTGACGACCTGTCAGCGGCGGTCTCTACTCCGGGACCGCGCACCGGGCGGGTTGCCCGGCAGGTCGGAGGTTACCAACTGGGCGGCGATGACAAGGTGTGACAGTGGACATCATCGGCGAGGACTACTCCGACGCGGTCTTGTACGGGCAGAAGTGGGAAGGCAGGTCGTTCGTCCGGTGCGACTTCACCGAGGCCGACCTGCGCGGGCTGGCGACGTCGGGCTGCACGTTCACCGACTGCACGTTCGACCGGACCGACCTGGGCGAGTCGACCCACAAGGCCACCGCGTTCCGCTCCTGCCGGTTCACCCGCGCCGTGCTGGGGTCCGCCGAGTTCACGTCGTGCTCGTGGCTCGGGTCGATGTTCGTGGACTGCGCGCTGCGGCCGATCACGTTGACCGAGACCGATCTCACGCTGGCCGGGCTGTCCGGCGCCGTGCTGCGGAAGGCGTCGCTGCGCGGGTTGCGGTTGCGGGAGGCCAACCTCCAGGAGGCGGACCTTCGTGAGGCGGACCTGCGTGACGCCGACCTGACCGGCGCCCGGCTGCGGGGGTGCAGGTTCGAGGGCGCGGACCTGACCGGCGCGCGGCTGGACGCGGACGGGCTCGTCCAGGCCACCCTGCGCGGTGCGCGGGTGGACCTGGACACGGCCGTCGCCTTCGCCGCGGCGCACGGGTTGCGCGTCGGCTAGTGCCCCGGGGCCTCCTGGCCCGCGACCTCGACCAGCACGCCGTCGGCGATCATGTCGTCGATCGTCTTCGGCATCAGGTAGGCCGTGCCGCCGCCCGGCTGCTCGAACCACGGCACGGCCACACCGGTCAGCACCTCGACCGGTCGGCGCAGCCGGTACACGTGGTACGGGCGGTTGACCCACGACGGCACCAGCGAGCGCTGCGGGAACGGGGTGCCCGCGGCGTAGACGAGGTTGCCCTCGCCCTCGCCGAAGCGGTCCACCTCCATGCCGGCGGGCAGCTCGATCATCGTCTTGTGCCGGAACAGGGTGAGCGGTGGTTCGCCGTTCATCGGGTTGATCGGCCACGACCGCTGGGGCTTGGGCTCCTGCGTCGACGTCGTGGTGCCCGAGGGCTGCGCCGCGCCCTGCTGCGCCTGCACCGGCGCGGGCGGTTCCACCGGCGGGCGCTGCGGCGGCGCGGGACGGCGCGGCGGCTCCTCGCGGAACCCGTTGTTCATCGGCGGGCGGGGGCGCTGCGGCGGCGGGGGTGGCGGCAGCGGGCGCGGCGGCCGGCGGCTGGTGAGCACCAGCTTGCCGGTCAGGTACGCGGCGGCGTCCTCCAGCCGGTCGAAGCGGACCGGGTTGGTCGGTCCGTGGTCGAACCAGGACACCTCCCAGTCCGGGCCCTCGGTGCGCAGCAGCCAGGCGCGGTCGGCGGGCTCGCCGAACCGGTAGGCGGCGGGCGGCACGTCGAGCTCGTCCAGCGCGCGGCGGATGGACGAGAGCTCGCGCTCCTCCTCCGGCGTGACCTGGCGCGGCTCGACCGGCGGCGGCTGGACCGGCGGCGGGGGCGGCGTCAGGCTCGGCACGGGCGCGGCGGCCGGGCTCACGTCGTCGAACGGCCGCACGGCCTCGGCGAACTCGGTCGCCTGGTCCGCGAACGGCGGCGGCACCTGTTCGACGAACTGCGGCTGGTCGGCCGGTTGGGCGTGGGCCTCGCGCCCGGAGTGGGCCTCGTGGCCGTCGTGGTCACCGCGCACGTCGTGGTCATCGCGCACGTGGTGGTCGTCGTGGTCGTCGAAGCGGGACTCGGGCTCGTCGTGCCGGTCGTCGTGCCGGTCACCTGCGGTCTGCTCGGCGAACAGCGGCTCGTCGGGGTGGGTGAACGCCTGCTCGGCCGGTTCCTCGAACCGGGACTCGGCGCGGTCGGCGAAGCCCGGCTCCTCGGCGTGTTCCGGCGTGTAGAGGCGGGCCTGGTCGACCTCGAACTCGGCGGTGACCTCGGCCTCGTCGGCGGAGTGGCGCGCGTCGACCTCGGGCGACCGCTCCTCGGCCGGCTGCGGCTCGTGCTCGACCTGCTCGTGCTGGTCGTACCCGGGCTCGTGCTGCTGCTCGTACACCGCCTCGTGCGAGGGCTGGTCGTACGCGGGCTGGTGCGGCGGCTGGTCGCCCGGAGCCTGGTCGTGCGGTGCGTCCTCGTGCGGTGCGTGCTCGTGCGCGGGCTCGTCGGTGACCGCCTCGACCTCGCCGGTCTCCTCGGCGGGCCGGGTCTCCGGTTCCTCCTCGGTGAACGGGCTCCAGGTCTGGGTGTCGTCGATCTCGGGCTGGTCGTCCTCCGCCTCGCGCTCGTAGGCGCCAGGCGCGAACAGGTCCATCCCGTCCACGTAGGACTCGCGCCGGTACCGGTCGTCGATCACCGGGCCGTCCTCGTCGAACCGCACCCGGTACGGCGGGCCGTCCTGCGCGTACTCGATCACGTCCGGCTTGAGCTCGGTGAGGTTCGCGGTCCTCTCGACGTCCACCGGGGCGGCCTCGGCGGGCCCCGGCTCGTCGTCCGGCAGCCCGGGCAGCGGCGCGGCCACGGTGGCGCCCACCTCGACGGGCGGCTCCACCGGCGCGGGCGCGGCCTCGGCGACCGGCAGCTCGGTGCCCTGCGGCGCGGCGGGCGCGCCCAGGTTCGCCGCGGCGGCGACCCGGGCCTCCTCGGTCACCTCGGGCAGCACGAAGTCCAGCGCCTTGGCCCGCTCGACCAGCTCCGGCTCCGGCGGCACGCCGTAGGCGCGCAGGTAGTAGCCGACCGCGGCGGGCCAGATCCAGTGGCCGTCGGTCTGGAACGCCACCGGCACCACCGACGGCGCGTCCGGGTTGAGCACGTCCGCGTCGAACCCGCGCCCGATCACCGCGACCGGCGCCCGGTCCAGGTAGCTCAGCAGCAGGGCGTGGTCGGCCTCGGCGATCGGCGGCCGGTTCACCGAGGGTCGACCGCCGGGGCCCGCGCCGTCGAACACCCGGGCCGTGCGGAACGCGCGGGGCGGCTGGTCGACGGGCGGCGGCGGTGGCGGCGCCTGCTGGAGCCGTCGGCGCAGCCAGTCCGGCACGTTCTCGTCGGTGCGCGGGAAGAACCGCATCTCGTCCAGGTACGCCTGCGGCGGCGGTGGCGTGGTCCAGGACGGCTCGGCGCGGTCGAAGTCGAGGTTGTAGCTGGACGGGTGGTCAAGCTGGTAGCGGGCGTTGGACCAGCTGCCCCGGCCGTCCCGGTACATGCCCGCGCGCAGCCGCGAGAACAGCCCGGCCACCTCCTGGGGCGGCGACCAGGCGCGCAGGGCGCCGTCGACGGTGCGCACCTCGGCGGCCAGCTCGAAGTACCGGCCGGTCGCGCGGTACTCCGCGGTCACGTGCCGCCACTCCTCCGGCGCGGCCCGCATCAGCGTCAGGCCGATCTGCTTGACCAGCGCATCCTGCTCGGTCGGGTTCAGCGGCTTCAGCTCGGACACGTGCAACATCTTCCCCCGCGACTCCCAGTGCCCGCACGGGCCCCCGCTGAGCCGAACGGAGTAATGACGCCACGCGACCGTGCCTAGACGCCCGGTTGCGGCTGCTGGAGCGCCGCCGCGGCCACCTCGACCAGGCTCCCGTCCGCCAACAGATCGCGCACGGAGCGGGCCAGGAAGTAGCCCGTGCCGCCGCCCACCTGCCCGAACCACGGCACCGCGACACCCTTGAGGGCCGGCACCGGCTTCTGCACCCGGTACACGTGGTAGCGACGGTTCAGCCAATCCGGTGGCAACGATCGGTGGCCGAACATGGTCCCGGCCGCGTAGACGAGGTTGCCCGGCTCCGCGCCGAACCGGTCGAGCTCGGCCCCGACGGGGATGACCACGTTCTCGCGGTCGCGGAACAGCGACAGCGGCGGCTCGTCGGGCATGGGCTGGATGTCCGCGACCGGCAGCACCAGTGCGCCCGTGTCCGCCGCCGCACGCGTGCGGTCCAGGTCGGCCCGCCACAGCAGCTCGGCCAGCAGCACCTTCGCCGCGTCGACGGCGTGCTCGTACACGCGCGGCCGACCGTGCGGCCCGCGGCTCGCGTCCCAGAACTGGACCTGCCAGCCGGACGGGCCGGGCGCGGGCTCGATGACGAACGCGTCGGGCTTCGGCTCGAGGATCCCGTACTCCGAGGCGTCGACCCCGAAGTGCTCCAGCCGCTCCTTGAGGTGGTCGAGCGCGCGCCGGTCGACCTCGGTGATCACGCGCGGCTCGTGCTCGGGCAGCGGCGCGCCCTCGGCCTGCCCGGTGGCGACGGCGACGGCGGCCTTCTCGGCCTCGGCGTCGACCGGCGGCACGGTGTAGCCGTTGTCCCGGATGTGCTGCACGAGCTGCGGCACCGGCGGCACGTGGTGGTTGCGCAGGTAGTAGGCCACCCCGCCGGGCCACACCCACGTGCCGTCGGTGTGGAAGGACAGCGGCACGGACGGCGTCGCCTCCGGCTTGAGCGCGTCGGGGCCGTAGGAGCGCGCGGCCAGCACGACCGGCGCGTGCTCCAGGTAGGCCAGCACGTCGTCCAGCTCCTGCGGGTGCACCGCCGGCCGGTCGTGCGCGGTCGGGTCCGGCCCGTCGAACAGCGGCGCGGCGAACACGGTGCCGCCTGCCGGGTCGAGGCCCGCGCGTTCACGGAGCCAGGCCGGGATCGCGTCGTCGTCGCGCGGGTAGAGCTCCAGCTCTTCGGCGTAGTGCTGCTCGGCGGGCGGCTGGGTCCAGTCCGGCTCGGCGTCCCGGTCGAACTCGGCGGAGTACGTGTCGGGGTGCACGAGGTGCAGCTTCATCGTGAACCACGTGCCGTGCCCCGGTCGCGCCATGCCGTCGCGCAGCTGCACGAAGAACGGCAGCGCCTCCGGCGGCAGCTCCCAGTCGAACGAGGAGCCGTACATGGTCAGCCCGGAGACCTGCGTCTCCACGTGCCGGCCCGTCATCCGGAAGTCGACGAACAGCTGCTCCCAGTCGCCGGGCAGGCGCTGCACCAGCAGGGTGGTGACGGAGCCGAGGATCGCGTTCTGGTCCTCGACGTCCAGCTGCGGTGCGGTCATGCGTTCTGCTCCTCGGTCGTCTCGCTCGCCTCGACCAGCTTGGCGCGCAGCCAGTCGGGGATGAAGGCCTCGTCGCGAGGGAAGGCCTGGAGGTCACGGGCGAAGTCGGCGGCCGGCACCGGCGGCTCGAACCGCGGGTCGTGGTCGAAGTTGTACGTGATGTCGATGCGGACCGGCGCGTTCACCACGCAGCGCGCGGAGAACCACGTGCCGCGGCCCGGCTGGTAGAGCACCTGCCGCATCTCCTGGAACGCCGGGATCAGCCCGGCCGGCGGCATCACCTCGGGGGTGGTGCGGTCGGGCAGGTAGACCTTCAGCGTCGCGTCCTGCACCGCCACGGTCATCCGCACCAGCAGGTCGATCCGCCGGAAGCCGTCCGGAGCAGCGTCCAGCAGCATGCCGCCGATGTGCTGGAGCAGCTCGTCGTGGCGCTGCTCAGAACCCGGCCGGCCAGAGGGCTGCGTTGTGCTCATTCGGGTAGCTCCTGACGTAGATCTCGGTCGTGCCGTCGGCGAGCGTCACACGCCACCGCGTCTGGTAGGTGTGCGGGTGGCGTTGCAGCGGGTCGCGCAGGGCGAACGTGTCGATCATCTCGACCGTACCGCCGGACTTCACGAAGGCCGCGCGGTCCCGCTCCATCCGGTGCCACGTCTCGGCGGTGACGAACGCCGGGCGCTCGTTGCCCTGGTTCTGGTCGCGCTGCTGGCTCGACTGGTTCGCCGCCTCGCCGGGACCGCCGGTCTCGTTGCCCTGGTGGTGCCCGCCGTCCGACAGCTTCTTGCCGTCCGCGTCGACCTCGCCGTGGTTGCCGACGTCGAGCTGGGCGCTGCCGTCGCGCCGGATCGCGCCGCCGGACTTCAGGTCCGGCCGACCGGTCGTGGCGACCGTCTCGCCGTCGCCGTTGGTGCGACCGCGCCACGCGTCGTTGTCGGCGACCAGCACCGCGTTGGGCAGCGGGTTGTTCAGGTCCGGGCTGAACGGCCGGAACGTGTGCACGTGCGAGGCCGTGCCGTCCGGGCCGGTCTGGAACGTGCCGTAGCCCTGCTTCTTGTGGTCGTCCAGCACGAACCGGGTGCCGGGCGGCAGGTCGGCGCGGCCGGCGAACGGGTCGGCGTTGGAGAACGGCCTGGTCACGGCGGCGCGCTGCTCGGGCGTCCAGCCGCTGGTGTCGCCGCTGACGACGTGCACCGAGTAGACGTAGCCGTCGTCGGTCTTGGTGCGCCGCATGGCCAGCTCGACCTCGCCGTTGGCGGGCGCGGGCCAGCTGCGGGTCGGGTTCTCGGCCTTGCCGAGGCCGTAGAAGCCGTCGGACGTCACCTGGGCGTGCGACGGCGCTTGGGTGATCTCGGCGTTGACCCGGCTGCGCTGGCCCGAGTGGGTGTCCTCGAAGACGACGTGGCCCGACTCGTCGGTGAGGAACCGGCCGCGGTGCTGGCCGTGCTCGTCGGTGACGAGGTACTCGGTGCTGGGGTCGTGCACCTGGCCGGGCCGGCTGAACGGCTCGCCCTGCCGGAGGTCGGTGACCGGGGCCTGCCTGGTCGTGGTCGGCTCGGTGCGCTCGACCGCGTGCTGCGGGTGGCCCTCGGCGTTGGTGGTGAACTCCTGGTGCAGGGGGCCGCGGTCGATGTTGTAGTTCGTGCCCTGCGAGGTGTGCTGGACCTCGGGGTTGCGGACGTCGGTGGACAGGTAGTCCGGCGCGGCCACCCACCTCGGCTTGCCGTCCGCGTCGGTCTGGACCGTGCCGCGGTAGGTGCCCTCGGTGTCGTGGACCTCCATCCGCGTGTTCGGCGGGAGGTCGGTGCGTGCGGTGAACGCCTCGTCCGGTCTCGGCGCGAGCGGGTGGTCGCGGTCGATCACCTGGCGGCCGTCGGCGGGCTCGGGGATCGGCTCGATGATCACCGCGCGGTCGATCGCGACGACCCGGTCGCCGATCTTGATCGTGTCCTGGGTGGTCTGGCGGGTGCCGTCGGCGTTGGCCACGAAGACGTCGTGCCGGTGGCCGAGCTCCACGCGGTAGTGGGCGTTCGGGGCGGGGTGCCGGACCTCGGGGTTGTCGCCGTGGCGGGTGTTCGGCGCGATGGCGTCGACGTGGACGTTGCCGTCGGCGTCCACGTGCACCACGGTGCGGACGGCGCCGTCCTCGCCCTGGATCGTGATCCGGGTGTCGCGCGGCAGGTCCTGGCCGCTGTGGAAGAACGACTGGTCGTCGCGCAGCCGGACGTTCTGCTCGTTGGTGGTCTCGGGGGCCGTCCACGGCTGCTGGACCTGCGGCTCGATGTCGAGCCGGCCGCGGTGCTCCTGGCCGTCGGTCGCGAGGTCGCCCTTCGGCTCGTGGCCGGGCGGCATGCCGTTCTCGCCGACGGGCGCGTGCGTGCCGTCGGGCTCGAACGCGTGCCAGCCGCCGTCGGGCGGGAGCTTCGGGCCGGTGCCGGCCTCGTCGGGCGCGCTGGAGTAGACGTTGCCGTCGCGGTCGGACCAGGCCAGGTTGTCCGGTGCGATGACGCGCTGGCCGGTCTCGCGGGCGACGTGCGCGGCCAGGCTGTTCTCGCCGCCCGTGCCCGCGTCGCAGCCGACGAACATGATCGGCCGGTCGGCGAGGTCCGGGTGGTTGGTGATCAGCTCGACGAGCTCGGCGCGGGTGTAGTGCGTGTCGCCGATGCGGACGCCGTCGCCGTCGGTGTGGATGTCGAGGACGACGTGGCCGTCGTTCGCGGGGATCCGGCTCGACAGGTCGCGCAGGCGGTCCTCGGTGTGCAGCGCGACGCCCGAGTCGGTGACCTGGCTGTTGCGGATCGCCTGGTCGACGCGCTGGGACACCTCGCCGATCGGGATCGGACCCTGGTGCGCGACCGGGCCGAGGTCGGGGTTGGGGGTGAGGGTCGCGGGCGGTTCGGCCGGGGTGTAGTTGTCGAACGCGCCGTTCTGCGCGTCGGCGACGGTGACCGGGTCGGGGGTGCGGACGTTGCCGTCGCGGTCGAAGGTGCCGAAGTCGGGCGGCAGCACGCGACCGTCGGCCGGTGGCACGTCGACCTCGTGCAGGACGCCCAGGTCGATCAGGCGCTGGACGCTCATCTTGCCCGTGGCCGGGTCGGCGAGGGCGGCGTCGAGGACGGGTTGGAGCTGGCGCGCGCCGCCGTTCTGGTCGAAGGCCGGTGCGACCGGGGCCAGTTCGACGGTGAGCGGGGCGTCCAGGACGTAGACGTGGTAGCCCTTGCCGAGGCTGTCCGGCATGATCGCGCGCTCGCCGAACCCGTACGCCTGGCCGTCCGGGCGCAGCGGGGAGAGGAAGTCGCCGTTGGGGCTGCCGAACCGGTCGAGCACGGTGCCGGCGGGCAGTTCCACGACGACCCGCGGGCCGTCCGCGCCCTGGTTCGGCGGCCAGTCGATGCTGCCGTCGGGCTTGGAGTGGGCGTCGCGGAACGACTGGTAGTCGCCGTAGGGGCCGTAGGGCTGGTAGGTCGGCTCGATGAGGGCGGCGGCGCGCTGGTCGTACGTGCCGACGGACTGGTCCGTGGGGCCCGTGCTCTCGTGGACGGGGATGTAGGGGCCGTCGTGGGAGAAGCCGGGGACGACGCCCGCGGGCTGGCCCCAGACGTTCTTCTGGGGGAACGGGTCCGCGGCGGTCTCTGCACCGGTGCCGGTTCCGGTGCCGGTCTTCGGGTCGGTCGTGGTGTCGGTCTCGGCGGGCCACTCGTGGCTGGAGGCCGGGGTGTGCTCGTCGCCGGGCTCGCCGACCAGGTCGCTCGGCGTCTCGGTGTTGTCGGTGCTGTCGGTGTCCGGGGTGCCGTCCGTGGCGTCGGGCGTGCTGTCGACCGGGGCGCTGTCCGACTTGGGGCCGTCCGTGGACGGCGCGGGGCCGTCGGTGGCAGGCGTCGGGCTGCTGGTGGCCGGCGTCGGGCTGTCGGTGCCGCGAGCGGCGGGTGCGGGTCCGTCGGTGCGGATCGGAGCCGTCGGCGGCTGAGCGGTAGCCGGCTGAGCCGAACGTGCCGCGGGTTCCGGCCCACGCGTCGGGGCGGAAGCATCCGGTCGAGCCGGTGCGCCAGGTTGCGGACCGGCAGGTGCGGGTCCACCGGGCTGCGGGCCGAATCCACCGGGCTGGGGGCCGAACCCACCGGGCTGCGGCGCGGGCGCGGACGTCTGCGGTGCAACGGTGGACGCGGGCCCACGCTGCTCGGGCATCGACACAGGACCGGTCGCGGGCATCGGCTGCACCGGCATCCCGGTCAAGGAACTGGCACTGACGGCGTCGTTCCCGCGCCCGGTCTGATCCCGGCTGGAAGGCGAGCCGGAAGACGCCGGAGGAGCGGAGGGATCGGCCACGAAGCCACTGGCCGCGGGCCCGGCAGGCCCACGCCCACCACCGGGCGCACCGCTGGTCGGAGGCGCAACACCCCCAGCCGCGCCCGCCATCGGAGCCCCAGCCGCCGGAGCCCCAGCCGGCGGAGCCCCGGTGCCCGCGGCCGGACCACCACTTCCACCCGCCACCGGCGCAGAACCGGCGGGTGCGGCGCTGGAAGGCGCGGATCCCGGCGTAGGCCCGCCCGTCGTCACCGGCCCACCAGGCGTAGATCCACCAGGCGTCGACCCACCGGACACCGACCCGCCCGGAGCAGCCCCACCGGGCACAGCCCCGCCAAGCGGCATCCCACCGGCCATCACACCGCCGGCAACCGCCCCACCGGCCATTGCCCCACCGAGAGGCGCACCACCCGGCACCGACCCACCAGCGGCCGGACCACCAGGAACCCCGCCACCGGGCACCGACCCACCGGGCACCGCGCCACCAGGCGTAGCCCCACCGGGAACCGCCCCGGGCGTCGGCCCACCAGGCACAGAACCGCCAGGCATCGATCCACCGGGCGTGGCACCACCCGGCAACGCACCGCCAGGTACCGAGCCACCGGGCACCGAGCTACCAGGCACAGCTCCGCCAGGAACCGGTCCACCAGCGGTCGCGCCACCGGGCATCGAGCCGCCAGGTGTCGCACCACCCGGGACAGGCCCGCCGGCAGTCGCACCGCCGGGAGTCTGACCACCGAGCGGCGAACCACCGAACGCGGAACCACCCGGCACAGACCCACCCGGCGCAGACCCGCCCGCGGCGAGCCCACCAGGCATCGCACCACCCGGCACAGACCCACCCGGAGATCCACCCAGAGCGGGCCCCCCGGGCATCGCCCCGCCCGGCCGGAGACCGGGCGCGGCGGACGCGCCCTGAGATGTCGCGGCAGGACCGGCGGGAGGGGAGCTCAACCCGTTCGGCGGACCGCCGGCCGTTCCAGGCGAGAACGCCGGACCGCCGGCAGGCAGCCCACCGGGCATCCGGGCGCCGGCAGCACCCGGACCAGGTGCCGAACCGGGAGCCGAGGCAGGAGCTGAGCCGAGAGCCGGACCGCCGGGCGCGCTGCTCGGGGCCGGTCCGCCAGGAGCCGTCCCCAGCCGACTGCCGATGGAAGGACCGGTCCCACCACCACCGGGTGACGTCGGCACCGACGCGCCGCTGCGCCCACCGGGCGTCCCGGCCGGACCGTTGAAGGCCGAAGGCGTCGGAGCACCACCAGGCGAAGACCCGCCGTGATCACCGCCGACCGAAGGCGGCGCACTGACCCGAGGCCCGGGCGCGGGCGGCGCGGCCACGGACGAGGTCGCGGTCGTCCCGGCAGGCGGCCGGTTCAAGCCGTCACGGTTCACCGGCGGACCGGACGGCGAACCCCCGGGCGCACCACCTGGCACACCACCGGGAACGCCGCCCGGCGTCGGCCCGAGGTTCGGCGGACCGCCGTCCGGTCCGCCGGCGTTGACCCGCGGCGGCTCGACCGAGATCCCGTCCTTCGCACCGCCGATCCCACCGGACACCGCACCGGCCGACGCGCCCATCAGCACGTCCCGCGCCGAGATGTCCTGCCCCATCACGGCCGCCGTGCCCACCGTGGACACCGCACCCTCGACCGCGCCACGCGTCGCGCCGACCGCCACCTGCCCGGCCAGCCCACCACCCTCGAACTTCAGCCCGCCCGACACACCGCCGACCAGCCCGGACACCGCGCCCGAGACCGCCGCCTCGGTGGTCTTGCCCCAGTCCCACGACTCACGGTCCCCGCGCGCCACCTGGATCGCCTGGATGGCCGCGTCGATGCCGACCGAGATCGCGACCTCCTTGAGGATCGCGATGATCAACTGCCGGAACGTGAACTGCACGATCAGCCTTGTCGCCTGCTGCGCGATCGGGATGCCGGCGGTCGTCGCGCCGAACGTGCCGAACGCCGCCGCGATCAGCGCGGCGATCTCGATCGCCAGCGCGATCAGCGACGCGATGATCGACAGCTTGGTGTACTCCACCTCCAGCGCGGTGTTGTCGCAGCTGTCCGCCAACTGCTCGCAGATCTTCTGCAGCTTCGGCAGGTAGGAGTCGTCACCCTCGGAGAACTTCTTCCAGTACTCCTCGAACGCCTTGACGGCCTCACCGGTCTGGCTCGCGTACACGGTGGACGCCGCGCCGTTGCCCTCGTCGATGACCGCCTTCACGCCTTGCGCGGCCGTGCGGTAGGCGTCGGCCATCCGCCGAAGCGCCGTCTCGTCACCCTCCGGCCAGCTCTGCCCGACCACGATCGGGAAGAGCCAGGTGACCTCGCCCGGGATCTCGATGCCCACCGCAGTGCCCCTCAGTAAGTCCGGGAGATCCCGGTCGCGTTGCCCTGGTCGGAACCCTCGTAGGCATCGGCGGTCTGCTCCACGCCGGTGCGGATGTCGGCAAGGGCCGTGGCGAGGTTGCCGAAGGCCTCCAACGTCGCCTGCGAATTCGGCACGTACTCCTTGGCGAACGCCTGCCCGGACTCGTCACCGCCCCAGCACTGGCCCTCGGCCTGCAACGCCGAGCTCAACGCCTGCAGCACGCCGCCCAGCGAATCACCCGCCGCTCCGAACTGACCCGCGCCTCGGCGCAGGCCGGACACGCTGACGTCGAACCCGCTCACCAGCCACTCCTGTCCATGAAGCTGTCGCCGTCGTCATCGTCGGACCGCGGCGCGGGACGACGCGGCTGCGTCGACGGCTGCTGCACGACGGGCGGCTGGGGGATGAGGTCGGCCAGTGACGGCACGCCGGGCAGCATCTCCGACAGGTCGATGCTCGGACCTCCCTGCGCGGGCGCCAGCACCTCGTTCAGCTCGGTCCTGGCCTTGGCCACGGCCTGCTGCACGGTCTCGGCGGTGAGCCGGGCCAGCTTGTCGGGCGTGGTGCGCTCGAACGCGTTGGCGGAGAACTCCAGGGACGTCAACGCGCCGGCGGAGTCGACGGTGGCGCGCACGGAGCCGTCCTTGGACACCGCGGTCGCCGTGATCGCCATGGCCTGCGCCTGCGTCTCGCGCAGCTCGTCGGTCTTCTTCCTCAGTTCGGCCAGGAGGGAGTCGACCTGCTCGCGCATGGCCGCGTTCCGCGCCTCCAACTCGGCACGTCGTCCTGTCGGATCGGTCACAGCGGTCCCCTCGTGAGCGCTCTCCAGAGGTGCTGACGCTAACCGAGGCCCCCGGGTTCCCGCGGATATTCGGCGGTGGGTTGTCGGTGGTTGCGGGCAGAGTGTCACCGTGCTCCGTCCGTACCGGGAACTCGCCGCCGTGCCCCACTTGCCGTGGCTGCTGGTGTGGTCGGTGATCGGCCGCATCCACCTGCCGGGCACGCCGCTGGCGGTGTCGTTCCTGATAGCCGGGTGGACCGGGTCGTACGCCCTGGCAGGCGTGGTCGGCGGGGCGTTGACGTTGGGCATGGGTGTGGCAGGTCCGTTGCGGGGTCGTGCGGCGGACCGGAGCCCGGCCGGGCGGTTGCTGCTGGTGACTTCGGCGGGCTACGGCGTCGGCATCGCGGTGCTCGGTGTGCTGCCCGCCGTCATGCCCGGCGGGATGTGGCCGTTGGCGGTGGTGGCGGCGTTCCTGACCGGGCTGTTTACGCCACCGGTGACGGCGATGAGCCGGGCGAGCTTCCCGCGGCTGGCGACGGGGCCCGCGCAGTCGGCGGTGTTCACCGTCGAGGCGTCCATGCAGGAGGTCATGTACATCGTCGGTCCGGCGCTGGCGGCGACCGTGGTGGCGGTGTGGAACGCGCAGGTCGCGCTGTGGTTGTGCGGCGCGCTCGCGGTGCTCGGCGCGCTCGGCTTCGGCGGGGCGCTGCGGCGGGCGGGGCTGGACCGGCCGGTGGCGCGTGAGGCCGCGCGCGGTGGGCCGACGTTGCTGCGCGACGGTTCGCTTGCGCTGGCGCTGCTGACCGCGCTGTTCCTGGTGGCCTCACTGGTGGTGATCGACATGGTGATCATCGCGTGGGCGCGTGACCTGGGCAGACCCGCGATGGCCGGTGTGCTGACGGCCGTGTGGGGCGTGGGGTCCGTGGTCGGCGGGTTGATCGCGGGAGGGCTCGTCGGGCAGGCCCGGTTCACGAGACGGATGCTGTTGACGGCGCTGGGCGTCGCGCCGCTGGTGCTGGTGCTGCCGCCGGTGATGGACCCGTCGTCGGCGTGGTTGATCGGTGCGGTGCTGGGTGTGGGCGGCATGGCGATCGCGCCCGCCATCGCGGCCAACAACCAGCGGATCAGCGGGCTCGCGCCGGACGACCGCAAGGCCGAGGCGTTCGGCTGGATGGGCACGTTCACCACGGCGGGCTCGGCGTTGGCGCTGCCGGTGGCAGGGTCCTTGCTGGACCACTTCGGTCCGGCCGCGGCGGCCGGTGCGAGCACGGTGGCGGCGCTGGTCGGGGCGTTCCTGGCGAGCCGGGTGCGCGAGCGGGAGGACGTGCCGGTTGGGTGACCGGGTTCGGCTGGTGGGTGCGCTGCTCGCGTTCGTCGGCGGGGCGTTCCTGGCTGTCCAGGGGCGGTTGAACGGCGAGTTGGGGCACGTGTTCGGCGACGGGTTCCTGGCCGCGCTGGTGTCGTTCGGCGGCGGGTTCGCGTTGTTGCTGCTGGGCGTGCCGACGACGGCGGCCGGGCGGGCGGGGCTGGGTCGGCTGTGGTCGTCGCTGCGGGACGGGCGGATCCGCTGGTGGCAGTGCGTCGGCGGGGCGTGCGGGGCGTTCTTCGTGGCCACGCAGGGGTTGACGGTCGCGGCGCTCGGGGTGGCGGTGTTCACCGTGGCGGCGGTGGGCGCGCAGGCGGTGAGCAGCCTGCTGGTGGACCGGGCGGGCATCGGTCCGGCCGGACGGGTGGCGTTGACCTGGCCGCGCGTGGTCGGTGCGGCGTTGGCGGTGGTGGCGGTCGCGGTGGCCGTGTCGGACGAGGCCGGTGACGCGTCGGCGTTGTGGTTGGCGCTGCTGCCCGCGCTGGGCGGGTTCGGGCTCGGCTGGCAGCAGGCGGTGAACGGGCTGGTGCGCGAGGCGGCGCAGAGCACGCGCGTGACCACGTTGGTCAACTTCGGCACCGGGACGGCGGTGCTCCTCGTCGTGTGCGCGGTCGACGTGGCGGTGCGCGGGCTGCCCACCGCCGCGCCGAGCGAGCCGTGGTTCTACGCGGGCGGGGCGCTCGGGGTCTGCACCATCGGCTCGGCGGTGCTGGCGGTGCGGTGGCTGGGCGTGCTGCTGGTCGGGCTGTGCCAGGTCGCCGGACAGCTCGTCGGCGCGCTCGCGGTGGACGTCATCGCTCCCGCCGCAGGTGAGGAGGTGTCCGTGCTCGCGCTGGTCGGCACGGCGTTGACGCTGCTCGCGGTGGTGGTCGCCGCGTTGCCCGGTCGGCGGTGATGAGAGGATGAGGCACGTGACTGCGACGATCCTCAACGGCAGGGCCACCCGGGACGCGATCTTCGAAGACCTGCGGGCGCGGGTCGGCGCGTTGCGCGAGCGGGGGGTGACGCCGGGGCTGGCCACCGTGCTGGTCGGTGACGACCCGGGCTCGCACTCGTACGTCCGGGGCAAGCACCTGGCGTGCGAGAAGGTCGGCATCACGTCGATCCGCCGCGACCTGCCCGCGGACACCACGCAGGCGCAGCTCGAAGAGGTCATCGACGAGCTGAACGCCGACCCGGCGTGCACCGCGTACATCGTGCAGTTGCCGCTGCCCAAGCACCTCGACCCGAACCCGATCCTGGAGCGCATCGACCCGCGCAAGGACGGCGACGGCCTGCACCCCGTCAACCTGGGCAAGCTGGTGCTCGGTGACGAGGCCCCGCTGCCGGCGACGCCGCGCGGGGTGGTGGAGCTCCTGCGCCGGTACGACGTGCCGCTGTCGGGTGCGAACGTCACCGTCGTCGGTCGCGGTGTGACGGTCGGCCGCCCGATCGGGTTGCTGCTGACCAGGCGTTCGGAGAACGCCACGGTGACGTTGTGCCACACCGGCACCAAGGACCTGGCCGCCGAGGTGCGGCGGGCGGACATCGTCGTCGCGGGCGCCGGCAGCCCCGGCCTGATCACCGCGGACATGGTGAAGCCCGGCGCGGCCGTGGTCGACGTCGGCATCACCCGCACCGAGGCCGGTCTGGTGGGCGACGTTCACCCGTCCGTGGCGGAGGTGGCGGGTTTCCTCGCGCCGATCCCGGGTGGCGCGGGTCCGATGACCATTGCGATGCTGCTGACCAACACGGTCGAAGCGGCCGAGCGCACGACCTGAGGCGGGAAGCGGTGGAGTTGTTGCCGGAGCAGCGCTGGCGGTCCGCGGCGGGCAAGCACCTGCCGTTCGCGCTGGTGCTCGTGGTCGTCGGGCTCGGTCTCGTGCGGATCGTCCAGTACCACTGGCGGCAGGGTGCGGTGCTGATCGGCGTCGCGCTCCTGGTCGCGGCGCTCCTGCGGGTGCTGGTGACGGACGAGCAGGCAGGGCTGATCGCGATCCGGGGGCGGAGCGTGGACGCGCTGCTGTACTCGGGGTTGGGGTTCGCGGTGATCTTCGTGGCGATGACCATCATCGGTGGTCCGTTGGACCGGTGATCGGTGATCGGTCATCGGTGATCGAGGGCTGGGGTCCGAGCTGCGCGGTCGGGCCGGGTCAGGGCTGCTCGGTCACGTTCGATCGACCAGGGCTGTGATCAGTTCCGTCATCTCCTCCTCCGGCAGCACGTCGGGCAGGGTCAGGTGCTCCACCATCAGCCCGCTCATCGCCAGGTAGAGCGACACCACCGTGGTGCGGTCGCCGGGTAGGCCCGCGTCCAGGTGGAAGCGGACGTTCTGCTCCAGGTTCTCGCTGATCGTCTTGGTCAGCGCGGCTTGGAGCTCGGGGCGCCTGGTGGCCTCCAGTCTCAGCTCCAGCAGGGCCAGGTAGCCCGTGCGGTCGACTTGGAGGCGTTCCAGCAGTTCTTGCAGCAGGCGCACCACGAGGCTCTTGTCCGGTGGCGCGTCCATCGTCCTGGCCAGCCGCTGCGCGTCCGGGGTGAGCCGGACGTGGATGTGCTCGCCGACCTGCCGCAGCAAGTCGTCGCGGCTGGTGAAGTAGTTCGACGCGGTGCCGTTGGGCACCCCCGCCTCCTGGTCGACGGCGCGGAACGTCAGGCCTCGCGCGCCCTCGCGCGCCAACACCTCGACCGCCGCGTCGACCAGCGCCATTCGCCTGTTCGGGTTCCTGACCACGGTTCCTCCTTGACAACCACTCCGTTCATAGTACTACAGTCGGATCACTACGGGTGGAGTGGTTGGCGAGGTTTTCGCGCCGAGCCCGAGCCCGAGAGACGAGTCCCGAGACCTCCGGAGGAATCCACCATGCGAACCCTGACCTACTTCGTCGCGACCTCGCTCGACGGCTTCATCGCCGACCCGAAGGGCGGTTTCGGCGACTTCCTGTTCGAAGGCGACCACATGACCGCCCTGGTCGAGGAGTACCCCGACACGCTGCCCGCGCAGGCCCGTGAGGCCATGGGCATCGACGCGCCCAACCAGCACTTCGACACGATCCTCATGGGTCGGGCCACTTATCAGGTGCCGGGAGGGCTACCGAGTCCCTACCCACACCTGCGCCAGTACGTGGTGTCGACACGGCTGAGCACGACGCCCGAGGACGTGCAGGTGGTGGCGGATCCGCTGGCCGAGGTCCGTGAGTTGAAGGAAGAGTCGGACGGTTTGGGCATCTGGCTGTGCGGAGGGGGCAGGCTGGCTGCCGCCCTGTTGCCCGAGATCGACGAACTGGTGCTCAAGGTTCACCCGATCGTGTTGGGAAAGGGGATCCCCCTGTTCGCGGGCGATTTCCCCACGGCGCGGTTCGCGAAAGCGTCGACCAGGGTTTTCGACTCGGGTGTTGTGTTTGCTTCTTATGTCAAGGCGGACGTTGTGTGATCTGCGAGTGAGTTCGTTTCTCGCCCGCTCGGGTTCGGCCCGATTTGACATGGGGCCCTCACGGGCACCCCAGGCTGGTCGAAGCCATGTCGAATCGGGCCTGGGTGGGTGAGCGGTTTCGGTGGGGTGCGGCGGGTCCGTTGTGGGTGGGCTGGGTGAGTGGATGCGGTGGGTGGGGTGGTTAGCGGAAGTCTCGGGATCGTGAAGGGATGCGCAGGTCCAGTTGTTGCAGGCGTTCCGCGCGGATGCTGATCACTCCTTCGGCGGACTCGACGACGCCTCGGATCAGCAGAGCGGGGCTGGTTCGGGCGACTTTGCGGTAGCGGGCCCACAGGCCCGTGGTGCAGACGACGTTGACCATGCCGGTCTCGTCCTCGATGTTGAGGAACGTGACGCCGCCGGCGGTGCCGGGGCGTTGTCGGTGGGTCACCGCGCCGCCGATCAGCACCCTGGTGCCGTTGGGCACGGTGGCCAGGTCCGCGGTGGACAGGGCTCCCAGCGCGGTCAGGCGGTCGCGGACGAACTCGGTGGGGAAGCTGCCCGGGGACAAGCCCATCGCCCAGACGTCGGCGACCGCCGACTCGACCTCGTCCATGCCGGGCAGGGCGGGTGCCTCGGTGCCGACCACGGTTCCCGGCAGGCGGTCGGGCCGGATCTTCGCGACGGCTCCCGCCGACCAGAGGGCGGCGCGTCGGTCCAGCCCGAAACACCCGAACGCACCCGCCGTGGCCATGGCCTCCACCTGCGCCGTGGTCAGGCGGACCCGGGCGCCGAAGTCCGCCATGTCCCGGAACGGACCCGATTCCCGTTGCGCGACAACGTCTTCGGCGACCTTCTGACCGATCGTCCGGATACCGCCCAGGCCGATGCGCACGGCTTGCTCACCGTCCACGAGCTCGAGGGTGGCGTGCGGGAGGCTCGCGTTCACATCCGGACCGAGCACGCGCACGCCGTGACGACGGGCGTCCGCGACCAACGACTGGGGGGAGTAGAAGCCCATGGGCTGAGCACGCAGCAACGCCGCGCAGAAGGCGGCCGGGTGGTAGAGCTTGAACCAGGCGCTGACGAACACGAGGTGCGCGAAGCTGAGCGCGTGGCTCTCCGGGAAGCCGAAGTTGGCGAACGCCAACAGCTTCGCGTAGATCTTCTCGGCCGTCTCGTGACCGATGCCGTTGGCCTTGGCGCCCTCGTAGAAGCGCTCGCGGAGGCGTTCCATCCGGTGCGTGGAGCGCTTGGCGCCCATGGCACGGCGCAGTTCGTCCGCCTCGGCGGGGCTGAAGTCGGCCACGTCGACGGCGATCTGCATGAGCTGCTCCTGGAACAGCGGCACGCCGAGGGTCTTCTTGAGCGCCCCCTCCAGCAGGGGGTGGTCGTAGTCCCACTGCTCCTTGCCGTTGCGCCGGCGGATGTAGGGGTGCACCGAGCCGCCCTGGATCGGGCCGGGGCGGATCAGCGCGACCTCCACCACCAGGTCGTAGAACGTCCGCGGCTTGAGCCGGGGCAGGGTCGCCATCTGGGCGCGGCTCTCCACCTGGAACACACCGACGGAGTCGGCGCGCTGCAACATCTCGTAGACGTTCCGGTCTTCGAGGTCGAGGTTGCCGATGTCGACCTCGACGCCCTCGTGCTCGCGCACCAGGTCGATGGCGTAGTGCAACGCCGAGAGCATGCCGAGGCCGAGCAGGTCGAACTTGACCAACCCGATGGAGGCGCAATCGTCCTTGTCCCACTGCAACACCGTGCGGTCGGCCATCCGGCCCTTCTCGACCGGGCACACCTCGCTGACCGGCCGGTCGCAGATGACCATGCCGCCGGAGTGGATGCCGAGGTGCCGCGGGAAGTTCTCCAGCTCGGCGGCCAGTTCCAGCACCGGGCCGGGAATGCCGCCCTCGTCCGCCGTGGACCGCAACGGGCCCCAGCGGTCGATCTGCTTGCTCCACGCGTCCTGCTGGCCGACCGAGTAGCCGAGCGCCCGCGCCACGTCGCGGATCGCCGACCGGCCGCGGTAGCTGATGACGTTGGCGACCTGCGCGGCGTGCCGCCGTCCGTACTTGCGGTAGACGTACTGGATGGCCTCCTCACGGCGGTCGGACTCGATGTCGAGGTCGATGTCGGGAGGGCCGTCGCGGGCGGGCGCCAGGAAGCGCTCGAAGAGGAGGTCGAAGCGGACCGCGTCGACGTTGGTGATGCCGAGGGCGTAGCAGACGGCGGAGTTCGCGGCCGACCCCCGGCCCTGGCAGAGGATGTCGTTGCGCCGGCAGAACGAGACGATGTCGTGCACGACGAGGAAGTAGCCGGGGAAGTTCAACTCCTCGATGATCTTCAGCTCGTGCTCGATCTGCTGGTACGCCCTGGGGTTCTCGCCGATCGAGCGGTAGCGGCGGGCCGCGCCCTCGTAGGTCAGGTGACGCAGGTAGCTGTTCTCGTCGAGCCCCTCCGGCACGTCGAACGGCGGCAGTTCCGGCGCGATCAGCTTGAGGTCGAACTGGCACTGCAGGCCGAGCACGGCCGAACGGTGCACCGCACCGGGGAACCGGGCGAACCGGCGGGCCATCTCCTCCCCCGACCGCAGGCACGCCGTGCGGCCGGGCGGCAGCCAGCCCGCCATCTCGTCCAGGCTGCGCCGCGCCCGCACCGCCGCCATCGTCGCCGCCAACCGACCCCGCGCGGGCACCGCGTAGTGCACGGCGTTCGTCGCCACGGTCGGCAGCCCCAGGTCGTGGGCCATGCCCCACAGCAGGTCGTTGCGCGGCCCGTCCTCGGGGTAGCCGTGGTCGGTCAGCTCCACGAACACCCGGTCCGCCCCGTACAGGTCGACCAGCCTCCGCAGCTGCGCGAACGCCGCCTCCGGCCCTTCCCGCGCCAACGCCCGCCGCACCGCGCCCTTGCGGCAGCCGGTGAGCACGACGCAGTCGTCCCGGGTGTCCGCGACGACCTCCTCCAACCGGTACACCGGCCGCCCCTTCTCGCTGCCCTCCGCGAGCTGACCGGTGGTGATCGTGCGGCACAACGCGTGGTAGCCGTCGCGGTCGGTGGCCAGCAGGAGCAGGTGTTCGCCCTCCGGGTCCGGCACGCCGTTCTGCGGCTCGGACAGCCCGAGGCTCAGCTCCGCGCCGAACACCGTGCGCACGCCGAGCTCCTTGGCGGCCTCGGCGAACCGCACCACGCCGTACATGCCGTCGTGGTCGGTCAACGCCACCCCGTCCAGCCCGAGCTGCTGCGCCGCCTCCACCAGCTCCTCCGGGTGGCTCGCGCCGTCGAGGAAGCTGAAGTTGGAGTGGCAGTGCAGCTCGACGTACGGCACGCGGGCGCGGGTCGCCCCGAGGTCGTCCACCTTGACCGCGAAGTCGGGCGGGGCCTCGTAGCGGTCGCGGTGGCGCGTCCACGCCGGGCTGTCGCCGCCGTCGGGCACCGGGGGCTTGCCCGACAACGCGCGTTCCAGCTCCGACCACCGGACCGGCGGGTTGTTCCAGCCCATCAGCGCGAGTCGTCGAGTGCTCGCCGAGGCGAGGGGATCGACGGCGCCGCCGGTGGCAGCCGTGCCGGCAGCCAGCCGAAGCTCACCACGTAGGCCGGTCCACCGCGCTGGTCCGGCACCTCACGCCGGTCCGGCACGGCGCAGTCGTCCAGCCACTCGGCCAGGCTCCGGCGATCCTGCTCGGAGAAGTCACCGCTCATCAGTCGTACACCCCTTCCACCGCCCACTTGCCACCCGCGCGGATCAGCAGGAACGCGAGCTCCTCGCCGTCCGCCGCGGTTCCCAGCACTTGCAGTCGTGCACCGCGCATCGCGGTCTCCGCGTCCCACCAGCGCTCGTCCACCGGCCACGGCCCCGACCACGCCACGACCTGCCGCGCACGGCCGCCGTGCACGATCCGGTGCGGCCGCACGACCAGCTCGGCGTAGCCGGTGACCACGACGTCCGCGCCGGAGGAGTCCAGCAGCGCGACCGGTTCGGGTTCGGCGAACACCGTCGCGGGCGACGGCCCGGGCAGCTGCCCCGGCCACGGCTGCTCCGCGTCGGCCGCCGGGGTGCGCTCGTCGCCCCACGGCACCAGCCGCACCCGCTCGACCGGTCCGCGTCCACCGCCGAGCACGGGCGTGAGCACGGCGTCCGGTCCGAGCAGGCCCTGGACGTGCACCATCGCGCGCGCCGCGCGTTCCGCCGCCTCACCCTGGTCCTGACCCGCGCCCGGCCACAGGCCCAGTTGCAGCGCGGTGGCGTCGACCACCTCTTCGGGGTCCAGGCGCAGCAGGTGGATGCCGGCGGTCGGGCCGGCCCCGAGGTGGGCACGGGTGAGCCAGCCGTCGAGCTGCCAGCGGACGCGGTCGGCGATGCCCTGCGGGGTCAGCGGCTCGGCGCAGCGCCACAGCCGGTGCAGTTCCTCGCCGTTCTCGGTGGTGGCCCGGATGCCGAGGCGGGTGCACGCCAGACCGCGGTCGGCGAGGCCCGCGTGCAGGCGTTCGGCGAGGCCCTTCGCCGCGAACGCCGCCGCGTCGACCCGGTCGATCGGCGGGTCGAGTTCCCGGGTGACCGACAGCTCGGGCGGCGGACGGCGGCGTGACCTGGGACGTTCCTCCAGCCCGGCGGCCAGCCGGTGGGCCAGCACGGCGGCGCGGCCGAAGCGGGTGGCGACGTCGCGCTCGGGCACGGCGGCGAACGCGCCGAGCGTGCGCAGGCCGAGGCGGCGCAGCAGGTCGACCAGCGCGGCCCGGTCCTCCCGGCGTTCGGCGGGCTGGTCGAGCTCGTGGACGCCCAGCGGCGCGAGGAACTCCCGGGTCCGGCCCGGCGGCACGACCAGCCCGCGGTGCGCGGCCAGGGTCGACGCGAACAGCCCGTCGGCGAGCCCGACCTGCGCCTCGACCCCGGCCCGCACCGCGATGTGGTCGACCACGCGCTCGGCGGCCGACTCGGCGGACCCGAAGTACCCGACCGGCCCTTGGGCGGCGACGACCACCAACCCCGGCCGGACCACCTCGATCCCGGGCGCGAGCTCCTCCACCGCCGCCGCGACCGGCTCGAAGAGACGGGCGTCGCGCACCTCGTCGTACTCGAAGACGGCCAGCTCGGGACACTGCCCCTGGGCCGCGCGCCGCCGCATCCCGCGCCGCACGCCTTCGGCGCGGGCGACCGCCGAACAGGCGACGACTTCACCCGATCCCATGACGGCGGCAGGGACGTGCGGCGGGAGGGAAGCCTCGGCGGAGGCCGCCACCACCGGCCAGTCAGGGCACCAGACGGCAAGCGTGTACAGGGGATTCACCTCTTCGACGGGTTCGTTCGACGGTTGGAGGGACGGGTGGGGACGGGTTGGGAGGCGCGCACGGCTCACACCGCCTCGACGGTGGCCGCGAAGGACGGGCCTGGTAGATCGGGCGGGCCGGTGGAGGCGGGATGCGGCACGCCGGCGGGCGGCAGCGGCGAGTCAGTGGTCGGCAAGGGGACCAGGGAGGGGCGTGCCGGTGGTTCCGCGGCGGTCCCGGGCAGCACCAGGCTCGTTTGCCGCGGCCTCGCCGCGGCGCCTCGGCCCGTCGCCTGGACGCTGACGGTCCGAGAGGTCAGGAGGCCGTGGCCCGCTGCCAGCCCGGTCCACCGGCCGGAGGTCGCCGTGAGCTCCACGTCCGCACCCGGCCACGAGACCGTGAAGGGCAGCAGGACCGCTTTGCGGTGACGGGCCCGTGCCGAGAGCTTGCGCGAAGTCGCCGCGGTGACCGGCGTGGCCAGCACGACCAGGTCGAACCCGTCCAACAGGGCCGCCACGGTCTTCTCGACCTCGCCCTGGTCCCTGCCAGGTCGAGGGACCAGGGCGAGTCGATGGACGGCCACGCCCAACTCGGCCGCCGCGAGTGCCCCACACCCCGGCAGGCCGACCACGGCCGCCCAGCATCCTTCCGCGGTCGCCGCGGCCATCAGCGCGAACAGCAACGATGTCGACCCTCGCACCGACACCGTGCTGCCCCGCCGCAGGCCACCCCACGGGAGGAGCCCTGCCAGTTCCCCGCGAACCGGCAGGGCCCGGTCCGGTGCCTTGGTCAGCTCGCCCGCCGCGCCTACCCCGAGCGCGGTCAGCGTCGCCGTTGCCGACCTGGACACCAGCCCTCCTCCCACAGATCCGCGCGCACCCCTGTGCGCGGATCGCCGTGGGAAGTCGGCGACCTGTCTGTCGAACATCTGTTCGAACGACACGGTGATCTTATCCCTAAGCAGCCACCCCCTGTCAATGCCGGCAGCGTCCACGATCGGGTGGCCGGCAGACTGCTGCTCGCGACACCGACCGGCCACACGGGGGGAACCGTGAACGCACCTCAGAACCCGCAGAACTGGCCCCAGCAGCCACCACCCGGCTACGGTCCGCCTCAGCCCGGCCCCCAGCAGCCCGGACAGCCGGGCGGGTACGGCCAGGGCCAACCCGGCGGCTACGGACCGCCCGGTTTCGGACCGCCCGGCCCCCAGCAGCCCGGTTTCGGCCCGTACGGCCCCCAGCCGCCGAAGAAGAGCCGGACCGGCCTGGTCGTCGGCATCGTGGTCGCCGTCGTCGTGCTGGTCCTCGGCGGTGTCGCCACCACGTTCCTGCTGGACTACTACGAGCAGCCGGGCGGCGGCCCCGGCGAGCAGCCGATCGCCGAGTGCGACCTCAGCGCCGACCTCAAGTCACAGGCGCACGTCAGCAGCTTCCGCCTGGTCGAGAAACCGGCGCAGGACCAGGGCCTGAAGCGCTGGAACTGCCACTGGCAGCAGACCGGGGGCAAGGACGGCCGCAACCCGCGCAGCATGGCCTTCTACATCTACGACTACCGCGACTTCACCGACAAGTCGAACCAGAACGTCGAGCACGCGGAGAGCACCTACGACGACGCCGCCGGGTTCGCCAACGGCCTGCAGACCAAGCCGGTGGAAGGCCTCGGCGACGAGGCGATGCTGATCATCGAGCCCACGCCGCGCGACTCGATCGACGTGAAGCTGATCGCCCGCCAGGACGCGGTGGTCTGGAGCATCACCTACAGCGGGCGGGACAAGGGTCTCATCAGCGACTCGCCGATGCCGCTGGCCGACGCGGAGGCCGTGGTCCGCAAGACGGCCGAAGAGCTGATCGCGAAGCAGTGAAACGCGGGGGCTCCCCGTCAGAGCCGACGAGGAGCCCCCGAAAGCGCTAGTGCGCGAAGTGCCGCGTGCCGGTCAGGTACACGGTCACGCCGGCGGCCTCCGCCGCCGCGATCACCTCGGCGTCGCGCACCGAACCACCGGGCTGCACGACCGCGCGCACACCGGCCTCCACCAGCACCTCCAGCCCGTCCGGGAACGGGAAGAACGCGTCCGACGCGGCCACCGCACCCCGCGCCCGCTCACCGGCACGCGCCACCGCCAGCCGGGCCGCGTCGACCCGGTTGACCTGGCCCATGCCCGCGCCGACGGTCGCGCCACCGGACGCGAGCAGGATCGCGTTCGACTTCACCGCCCGGCACGCCCGCCACGCGAACGCCAGGTCGGCCAAGCCCTCCTCGTCCAACGGCGTGCCGCACACGTGGGTCCACTTGGCCGGGTCGTCGCCCTCGGCCTCGATCGTGTCCGCCGTCTGCAGCAACAACCCGCCCGACACCGCACGCATCTCGACGCCACCGCGCTCGGGCGCCGGCGCGACCAGGATGCGCACGTTCTTCTTCCGCGTCAGCACGTCCACCGCGCCGTCGGCGTACGAGGGCGCGATGACGACCTCGGTGAAGATCTCCGCCACCTGCTCGGCCATCTCCACGGTCACCTCGCGGTTCGCCGCGATCACGCCGCCGAACGCGCTCACCGGGTCGCACGCGTGCGCGTTGCGGTGCGCCTCGGCGATCGCGCCCGGACCGTCCACCTTGGACACCGCGATGCCGCACGGGTTGGCGTGCTTGATGATCGCCACGCACGGCAGCTCGTGGTCCCACGCCGCCCGCCACGCCGCGTCGGCGTCGACGAAGTTGTTGTAGGACATCTCCTTGCCGTGCAGCTGCTCCGCCGTCGCCAGCCCGGAGCGCCCGTCGCCCTGCGTGTACAACGCGGCCCGCTGGTGCGGGTTCTCGCCGTACCGCAGCACCTGCTTGCGGTTCCACGTCGCGCCGACCCAGCCCGGGAAGCCGGAGCCCTCGTCGTCCGCCGCGACCGCGCTGCCCAGCCACGAGGCCACGGCCACGTCGTAGGACGCGGTGTGCCGGAACGCGTCCACGGCCAGCCGCTGCCGGTCCGCCAGCGTGAACCCGCCTGCCTCGACCTGCTCCAGCACCCACGAGTACCGCGACGGGTCCACGACGACGGCCACGCTGGCGTGGTTCTTCGCCGACGCGCGCACCATCGCCGGGCCGCCGATGTCGATCTGCTCCACGCACTCGTCCGCCGACGCGCCCGAAGCCACCGTCTGCGTGAACGGGTACAGGTTCACCACGAGCAGGTCGAACGGCTCGATGCCCAGCTCGCGCAGCGTCTCCAGGTGCGACTCGCGCCGGGTGTCGGCGAGCAGCCCCGCGTGCACGCCGGGGTGCAGCGTCTTCACCCGACCGTCCAGCGCCTCCGGGAACCCGGTGACGCCCTCGACCGGCGTGACCGGCACGCCCGCGTCGGCCAGCGCGCGCGCCGTGCCGCCGGTGGAGACGATCTCGACTCCGGCCGCGTGCAGGCCGGTGGCCAGTTCCAGCAGCCCCGACTTGTCGGAAACCCCGATCAGGGCCCGGCGAACCGGTCGCCTCTCGGCAGGAGTGGTCACGGGATGCTCACCTTTCGTCCGTTCACGGTGCAGCCCTCGCGGGCCAGGCGGGCGACCACGTCGACCAGCAGCCGCCGCTCCACCACCTTGATGCGCTCGTGCAGGCTTTCGACGTCGTCGTCATCGGCGACGACGACCGCTTCCTGGGCCAGGATCGGCCCGGTGTCCACACCGCCGTCCACCAGGTGCACGGTCGCGCCGGTCACCTTCACGCCGTAGTCGACGGCGTCGCGGACGCCGTGCGCGCCGGGGAAGGCGGGCAGCAGCGCGGGGTGGGTGTTGACCATCCGGCCGCCGAAGCGGGCCAGGAAGGCGGGTCCGAGGATCTTCATGAAGCCGGCGGTGACCACCAGGTCCGGTTCGTGCGCCTCGACGGCGTCGGCGAGCGCGGTGTCCCACGCGTCGCGGTCGGTGTGGTCGCGCAGCTTCACCGCGAAGGAGGGGACGCCCGCGCGCTCGGCGCGGCTCAGGCCCTCGATGCCGGCGCGGTCCGCGCCGACGGCGACCACCTCGACCGGGTATCCGGGGTCGGCCGCCGCGTCCAGCAACGCCTGCAACAGGGTGCCGGAACCGGAGACGAGGACGACGACCCTGGCGGGGACGGGAAGCCGGAGTGTGGTCGCGGCGCTCAGCGTGCTCTCCTTGCTGGGGACTGTCACAGCAGCTCAAGAGCAGCCTAGGCGTTGCCTAGCGGGGCTTGTCGGCCAGGTCCTCCGGGTCGGCCTCGTCGCCCTCGTCGGGGTCGGGGTCCTCGCCCGGGTCGTCGGGGTCGGCGTCCTCGGCCAACTCCTCTTCGAGGTCGTCGTACTCGTCGAGGTCGTGGTCGAACTCTTCGTCATCCTCTTCGTCGAGCTCGTCCTCGTCCTCTTCGTCGAGCTCTTCTTCGAGCTCCTCGTCGAGCTCCTCGCCGTCTTCTTCCTCGTCGAACTCCTCGTCGAGTCCTTCGGCTTCCTCGTCGTACTCGGCTTCGTCGTCGTAGTCCTCTTCGTCCACGACGGCCTCCGGCTCGGGCTCGGCTTCCACCACGCGCGGCGGCCGGGGCCCGGAGAACCAGGCCACCACCGCGCCCGGCACGGTCACCCAGCCGAACGTCAGCACGGCCAGCAGCCCGGCCGGGATGGTGACCGGGTTGAACACCCCGCCGCCCAGCGCGCCGCCGGCCACCGCCGCCAGCACCAGCGCGCCGACGCCCGCGGTGACCGCCGCGACCAGCACCGCGCGCACCCGGGCCCGCGGCGTCTCGGCCGCGTCGCGCAACGAGAACCCCGCCACCACGCCGATCACGCCCGGCAGCACGAGCACCAGCGGCAGGTAGGACGCCTGCTCCTCGGGCAACGCGGCCAGCAGCGGCACGGCGGGCACCGGGCCGCCGACGAACTCCAGCGGGCCCACCACCGCCGCGCCGATCGAGAACCCCGAGCCCACCACGTACGACAACGCGCCGACCACCGCGTTCGGCAGGTACGCCAGGCACAGCAGCCAGATGCCGAGGACCGTGCCGATGGTGCCGCCGCTCTGGTCGAACAGCACCGCGGTGGTCGACCACGAGAACACCAGCCCGAGCGCCAGCACCAGCGCACCTGCCGCGACCAGCGCGAACAACGCCAGCGCGCCCGTGCGCAGCCCGCGCCGCGCCACCGGGTCGACCCGCTCGAACACGACTTCCACCAGGCCGCAGCGCTGCGCGACGCCCGCGACCGCCGCCAGCCCGGACACCACCGCGCACCCGAAGAACGCCCCCGCGGGCGTGGCCCGGACCGGACCCTCGTCACCCATCAGGAACGCGATCACGCTGCCGACCACGGCGTGCGCGCCGGCGATGCTGAACACCACCGACCGCGCCTGCAACGGCTCGAACAGCCCCAACCGGTCCGCCGCGCCCGCCGCCGCCCGGTACACCAGCAGCATCACCAGCGCGGTCGGCAGCAGCGGCAGCAGGCCGAGCTGCCCGCCGTCGAAGCGCAGCGGCACGTGGTGCGCGACCAGCCAGCCCGGCGCGGCGGCGGTCAGCACACCGGTCGTCGAGAACGACGCGTGCGCGGCCGTCGAGGAGATCAGCGCGAGGAGCGCGGCGACGCCCGCGTAGCCGATGACCACCGACCCGGCGGCGGTCATCGTGAGCACGCGCACCCGTTCGGCGCGGGAGAACTCGGGCGGGCGGACGGAGTCCGTCACGACACCGTGCGAGGTCGTTTGCTGCACCGACATCCTCCCACTGTCCCAGTAGCGGTGAGCCGTTCGGTCGAGACTCGCCGGACATGCGAAGAGGGGTGGCGACCGGGTTCCGGCGCCACCCCTCTCACGACGTGCTCAGCCCTGCTGCGGGCCGCCGAACCCGCCGGGCGGCGTGCCCTGGCCGGGCTGCTGACCGGGCTGGCCGAACTGGCCGGGCTGCGGCATGTAGGACGTCGGCTGCGGCTGGCCCGGCTGCTGGACCTGCTGCTGCGGCGGCGGCGCCTGCTGGCCGAACTGGCCGGACGGCGGGCCGAACTGCTGCGGCTGCTGGCCCTGCTGCGGGAACGCGCCGGACTGCGGGTTCCAGCCACCCGGCTGGCCGTAGACGTTCGCGGCCTTCGGCTGGAGCTTCACGATGCCGGTCTCGAGCAGCAGGCTCATCACGACCGCCGCCGACACCAGCAGCGACACGATCAGCAGCACGATCTGCATGCCCTGGACGTCGGCCTCGGTGGTGATCAGACCCTGGAGCAGGCTGAGCGTGGGGATCAGCGCGAACGGCACCGCCGCGTACAGCAGGCCCTTGGGCGCCTGCGGCAGCACGGACAGGCCGGCGAGGATGCCCGCCGCGTACAGGTACTCGGACGACGGCACGTCGTCGGCGAACGCGAGCAGGAACGCGATCAGCGCCAGACCGGCGGCGACCAGCGGAAGGATGAGGTTCAGGTTCACACCCACCGCCGGCTGCGCCGGACCCGGCTGCTGCTGAGGGGCGCCGTACGGCTGGGACATGATGCGGTCTCCTCCACCTGCGGAACTGATTTCGGGTCGACAGAACGCTAGCCGATGCGCACTCTCCGACGGCGACCGGACCTCCGTGGTTCCCCCCAATGTGCGCATTGACTCGTCCCGGGACGCACCGAGGGCCACCTCCCGGGGGAGGTGGCCCTCGATGTCGCGCACGAACGGCCCAGTGTCAGCCGATGGACTGCATGATCTCCCGCATCAGCGCGGCCGTCTCGCTCGGCGTCTTGCCGACCTTGACGCCCGCCGCCTCCAGGGCTTCCTTCTTCGCCTGCGCGGTGCCGGCCGAGCCGGACACGATCGCGCCCGCGTGGCCCATCGTCTTGCCCTCGGGGGCGGTGAAGCCCGCCACGTAGCCGACGACCGGCTTGGTGACGTTCTCCTTGACGTAGGCCGCGGCCCGCTCCTCGGCGTCGCCGCCGATCTCGCCGATCATCACGATCGCCGCGGTGTCCGGGTCGGCCTCGAAGGCCGCCAGCGCGTCGATGTGGGTGGTGCCGATGATCGGGTCGCCGCCGATGCCGATGGCGGTGGAGAACCCGAAGTCGCGCAGCTCGTACATCATCTGGTAGGTCAGCGTGCCGGACTTCGACACCAGACCGATCTTGCCCGCGCCGGAGATGTTGGCCGGGATGATGCCCGCGTTGGACTGCCCGGGGCTGATCAGGCCGGGGCAGTTCGGGCCGATGATCCGGGTCTTGTTGCCGGTCGCCACGGCGTGCGCCCAGAACGCGGCGGTGTCGTGCACCGGGATGCCCTCGGTGATCACGACGGCCAGGCCGATGCCCGCGTCGATCGCCTCGATCACGGCCGCCTTGGCGAACGCCGGCGGCACGAAGATCACGGTGACGTCGGCTCCGGTCGCCTCCATGGCCTCGACCACGGAACCGAACACCGGCAGCACGTTGCCGTCGAAGTCGACCTTCTCGCCCGCCTTGCGCGGGTTCACGCCGCCGACGATGTTCGTGCCGGAGGCCAGCATCCGCTTGGTGTGCTTGGTGCCCTCGGCGCCGGTCATGCCCTGGACGATGACCTTGCTGTCCTTGGTGATGAAGATAGCCATCGTCAGACCCCCGCAGCCGCGAGCTCGGCGGCCTTGTCGGCCGCGTTGTCCATAGTGTCCACCACGGTGACCAGCGGGTGGTTGGCCTCGGCGAGGATCCGGCGGCCCTCCTCCACGTTGTTGCCGTCCAAGCGGACCACGAGCGGCTTGGAGGCCTCGTCGCCCAGGATGCCCAGCGCGGCCACGATGCCGTTGGCGACCGCGTCGCACGCGGTGATGCCGCCGAAGACGTTCACGAAGACCGAGCGCACGTCGGGGTCGTGCAGGATGATGTCCAGGCCGTTGGCCATGACCTCGGCCGACGCGCCGCCGCCGATGTCGAGGAAGTTCGCGGGCTTGACGCCCTTGTGCTTCTCACCCGCGTACGCCACCACGTCGAGGGTGGACATCACGAGGCCGGCGCCGTTGCCGATGATGCCGACCTGGCCGTCCAGCTTGACGTAGTTGAGGCCCTTCGCCTTGGCCTTGGCCTCCAGCGGGTCCTCGGCCTGCTTGTCCACCAGCGCCTCGTGGGCGGGGTGGCGGAAGGAGGCGTTCTCGTCGAGGGTGACCTTGCCGTCGAGCGCGACGATCTTCCCCTCGGGGTCGCGGACCAGCGGGTTGACCTCGACCAGCGTGGCGTCCTCGGAGACGAAGGTCTCCCAGAGCTTCACGATGACGTCGGCGACCTGGTCGGCCACCTCGGCGGGGAACTTGGCGGCGGCCACGATCTCGTCGGCCTTCGCGCGGTCGACACCGGTGATCGCGTCCACCGGCACCTTGGCCAGGGCCTCGGGCTTGGTCGCGGCGACCTCTTCGATGTCCATGCCGCCCTCGACGCTGGCCATGGCCAGGAAGGTGCGGTTGGCGCGGTCGAGGAGGAAGGAGAAGTAGTACTCCTCGGCGATGTCGGACGCGGGCGTCACCAGCACGCGGTGAACGATGTGCCCCTTGATGTCCAGACCGAGGATCGCCTCCGCCTTGACCTCGGTCTCCTCCGGGTTCTCGGCGAGCTTGACGCCGCCGGCCTTGCCGCGGCCGCCCGTCTTGACCTGGGCCTTGACCACGACGGTCTGGCCGAAGCGCTCGGCGATGGCCTTGGCCTCGGCGGGGGTGGTCGCCACGTCGCCCGGAAGTACCGGGACGTCGTGGGCGGCGAAGAGGTCCTTCGCCTGGTACTCGTACAGGTCCACTCGGGTCTCCTGCGACGTCGGTGTCGGACACCGCGTCCTGTTCGTGCGGTCCTCTCCAGGTCCCGGCGCTCCAGGCTGGGGCCTGGTGCGCACACGTACCAGGCATCACCTGGAACGCCGGCACAGCCGTGGGGGGACCGGCTCGACGCGGCTTCGCAAGACACTATCGACCGGTCCGGAGTCCACCGCACCCCACGCCCGTGAACTCCGTCATAGAGGTGGTGAGGTCGATCACCAACGCCGGCGGGCCGACGCCCTCACGACCGGTTCAGCGGGCCGTGCGCAGGGCCGCGGCGACGACGAACGCGGCCGTCGCGGCGGCGGCCAGCCACAGCCCCGGACCGGGGGCGGCCTCGGCGGCACGCGCCGCGGTGAGCGGGTACTCCCAGGCGCGGACGGCCGTGACGACGGCCGCGCCGAGCAGCAGCGCCGCGCCGCGGCTCGGCCTGGCCCTGAGCGCGACCACCGCCGCGACCACGACCGCGATCAACGCCACCAGCAGGCCGAACGAGCCGACGCGCAGCCCGAACGCGCCGATCGCCACGTAGTCCGGCGCCCGCAGCACGGGCAGGCTGAACGCGCCGACCGCGAGCAGCGCGGCGATCAGGGTGGCGGCGACCAGCGGCAGCGCGGGCTCCGTCGTGGCCGTGCCCACCTCGTCCCGCTCGACCGCGCCGGCCAGGGCGGCGGTCACGGCGGCGACCGCGGCGGCGACCACCGAGCCCGCGGTGAACCAGACGCCGACGCCCGGCCCGACCACGTCGACCTGCGTCGCGGTGAAGACGGCGTCGAGCGCGCCGGCGGCGCTCAGCGGGATGGTGGCGACGGCGACGGTGAAGGCGGGCCGCACGGCGGCCTTGGCCAGCAGCGCGGCGGCGAGCACGCCGGTGGCGATCGCGGCGGGCCACAGCAGGCGCGCGGCGTAGTCGGCGGGCGGCGGGAAGCCGTCGGGGAGGACCAGGTGGTCGGTCGACGCGCCGATCGCGGCGGTCGCGGCGGCGACCAGGCCGAACGCGCCCGCGATCACGTGCAGGCGGCGTTGGCCCGGCAGTTCGACGTCGTGCTCCCCGTCCTCGTCGTCCTTGACGGCCCGCTGCGGCCAGGCGAGCGCGACCGCGGCGGTGAGGACCAGGAACGGACCGACGGCCGGGCCGACGGCGTCGACCGAGAAGGCGGTGGCGATCGGCGGCACGGCGAAGCCGAGCAGGACGGCGGCCAGGCCGAGCAGCCCGCCCCGGCGTGCCTCGTGGGTGGTGGCGCTGGCGGCGAGGACGGCGAGCGCGGGCGCGGCCAGGGTGACGACGAGGCCGCTCACCAGCGGCAGCGTCGGCGAGTCCAGCGTCCCGTGCGCCGGGATCAGCGCGTCGGACGAGGTGAACGGCGCGGTGAACAGGCCGATGCCCGCGACGATGCCCGCCGTGGCCGGCAGGGCGAAGCTCGGGCGGTCGCTGCGCACGTCCGGTTCCGCGCCGAGGGTGGCCAGCGCGCCGGCGGCGATCAGCAGGACGTGCCCGGCCAGCAGCAGCCACAGGCCGATCGCGGGCGCGGGCGGGTCGAGGCTCGCCGCGCGCATCAGCTCGGGCCGGGCGGCGTCGATCGGGTCGACGAGGAGCTGCAGGTCGTCGAGCAGCCGGCCGACGGCGAACACGGCGGGCGCCACGAGGGCCGCCGCCGCGGTGAGCTCCTGCCCGCGGGAGAGGAAGACCACCGCCAGGGCGGTCGGCAGCAGGGCGAGCAGCGCCAGCAGCGGCCAAGCGGTGAACGCGGGCGGCGCGGAGCCGTCGACCACGCCGACGGCCGGGGCCACCGCGGTGAGGAGCGAGCCGGCCACGGCTGCCGCAACCGCCGTCCGGAGCCTCGTGCGGATCGGTGAGACCGGTTCAGCGGTTCGCATCACCGGTCGGACGCTAGCAAAACGCAGCAGGCGGCGACGGGCGGCCGGTCGGGACCACCGGGGGTTGTGGGCAGCCGCAGTCGGGTACTGATCGCGGGTGGGGGCATCACTTACGTTCAGCCTTATGAGTGACGCGGCGCGGCGGCTCGTGGAGACCTGGTCCGACCGGGTCGGCGCCGGCGTGGACGCCGGGCTGGGCGTGGCGGGCGAGGCCCTCGGCCTCGCGGGCGGCGTGCTCCGGGCCGTCGCTTCCCCCGGCGGCGTGCGGGGTGTCGCCGTCGAGGCCGCCTGGCTGGCCGCGCGCACCGTCCTCTACCCGTGGGGCGTGGCGGAGGAGCGGGTGAAGCCCGAGGGGCACTACCGCACCGACCACCTGTCACCCCGCCGGCGCGGCCTCCTGGTTTCGGCCCTGGACGCGGCGGGCACCCCGATCGTGCTGGTGCACGGCATCGGGGACAACCGGTCTGCCTTCGCAGTGCTGTCGGGGGCACTGCGAAGGCGTGGCTTCGGATCGGTGCACGCGGTGAACTACAGCGTGCTGACCGCGTTGACGGGGGACGTCCGGCGGTCGGCGGCGCTGCTCGGGGAGCACGTCGAGCGGATCTGCGCGGAGACCGGGTCGGACCGGGTGCACGTGGTCGGCCACTCGCTGGGCGGCCTGATCGCCCGCTACTACGTGCAACGCCTGGACGGCGACGCGCGCGTGCGCACGCTAATCACCCTCGGCACCCCGCACGGCGGCACGTTGGCCGCATACCTGCTCCCCACGGCGCTGACCAGGCAGTTGAGGCCCGGTTCGGACCTCCTGGCGGAACTGGCCGAACCGTCCCGGCCCTGCCGCACCCGGTTCGTCGTGGTGTGGAGCGAGATGGACCAGGTGATCGTCCCGCAGCGGAACGCCCGGTTGGAGCACCCGGCGTTGGTCGTCGAGGAGCATCGGATACGTGATTCAGGTCACCTTTCGCTATCGGTTGACACCCGCACCCTTCACCTCGTTGTGACGGCCATCACGCGTTCGGATGACGGTGGGGTTCACCCCATCGTGCCTGTACGTGAGGGGTTTTCGTAGCCCGTCCATGACCGTGAGTCACCAGTCATACGCGCGGATGTCCCACTGACCGCTAAACGGTCATCCTCGGCTTCGGGGATTGCCCTTAAGGGCTCCGCGCCGTTATCTTCCCCCGGTCCGTTGTCACGGTCTGGTCACAAGCAGGACGACGAGCCGGTACCCCGACCGGCTCAACCGGGATCCCCCGCCCGGTAGTCCGACCGGACTCCCCGAAGACGGAAGGCCAGGTTTTGTCTCAACACCGCTCCCCCGGCGGCCATACGAGTTCTGCTGTGCTCGAAGAAGCGGTGGACCGCGCTTCGACCCGCACGGTGAGCACGCACCGGCTCCCGCCTCCGCCCTCGGCGCTGCGCGGACGGATCGTGGTCGCCGCGGTCGCCGTCGGCGCTTTCGCCGCCGCCGGCGCAGGGCAGACGCTCCACGCGCTCGGCTCCGACTCGCCCGCCTCGGCGGACGAGGTCACCCCGCTCGCGAACTCCGCGGCCGACGGCGCCGCCGCGTTCGGCGTCGGTGGCACCGGCCCCGCCTCCCCGCAGGTCCTGCCCGTCGCCAAGACGGTCGACCCGGCGGCCGAGGCGCAGAAGCTCGTCAAGAGCCAGCACATCACCGAGACCCGCGAAGCCGAAGAGGCCGAGGCACGGCGACCCAAGTTCGCCCGCCCCGCCGCAGGCGACTTCACGTCCGGGTACGGCGGTCGCTGGGGCGAGATGCACTACGGCATCGACATCGCGGGCCCCATCGGCACGCCGATCCTGTCCGCCGCCGATGGTGTCGTGATCGAGGCCGGTCCGGCAAGCGGTTTTGGCCTCTGGGTCAAGGTCGAGCACGCCGACGGCTCCGTGACCGTCTACGGCCACGTGGACACCTACTCGGTGCGCAAGGGCCAGCGGGTCCTGGCGGGCGAGCAGATCGCGCGCATGGGCAACCGCGGCTTCTCCACCGGTCCGCACCTGCACTTCGAGGTCTGGAACGCGGACGGCAAGAAGATCAACCCGCTGGGCTGGCTGAACTCCAAGGGCATCAGCGTCTGAGCCGACGAGGCTCGTCACGATCATGGAAAAAGGTGGGGCCGGGGGGGGGGGGCCCCCCCCCCCCCCCCCCCGGGGGCCCCCCCCCCCCCCGGGGGGCCCCCTCGGCGGCTGGCGGGGCTGGCTTTCTCTTTTTTTGGGGGGGGGGGGGGGGGGGGCCGGCCCCCCCCCCCCCCCCACCACTGTGCGGAACCGCCCCCGAAGGTGATCCCCTCTTGCGGTCACCGCCCCGACGCGGATCCCGCCCCTCTGCCTACCCCCGTAGGCACCCCCTGCTGCCGCCAAGCGACTCTCTCCGGCCGGTTCACCCCGAATGACCCGTCCATCCCGCTTGTGACACCCCTATAGACGCACGTGCGGGATTCGGGTTGCACGGGAATTCGGCCACGTTCAGGTGAACACCGGTCGACCTCCAGGGACCGACCGGGACACCTCTTATATGCGTAAGGCAGCGAACTACGGCTGAGCGCGCCTCAGAGCTTCACGAGGGGCACGCCGCCGATGAGCATCAGCCGCACCGTCCCCGCGCCGCCGAAGTCGATCGTGGCGGTCGCACGGGGCCCCGAACCGTCGACGGCCACGACCCGGCCGAGGCCGTACTTGTCGTGGCTCACGCGGTCGCCCACGTCCAGCTTCAGCGCGGGCGTGTCCTTCCAGCCCGCGTTCGTCGGCGCCGGGCGCGGCGTGCCCGAACCCCGACCGCCGCCCCACGACGTCGGCGCGGACGGCGCGGAGCGCTTGGGCTCCGTCCGCCGCCAGTCGAGGAGGTCCGGCGGGATCTCGTCCAGGAACCGCGACGCGGGGTTCGTCGACGGCTGGCCCCACGCCGAGCGCACCAGCGCCCGCGACAGGTACAGCCGCTTCCGGGCGCGCGTGATGCCCACGTAGGCCAGGCGCCGTTCCTCGGCCAGCTCCGTCGGGTCGCCGAGGGCCCGCATGTGCGGGAAGACGCCGTCCTCCCAGCCGGTGCAGAACACCACCGGGTACTCCAGGCCCTTGGCGGTGTGCAGCGTCATCAGCGTGACCACGCCGTCGGACTCCGCGTCCGGCACCGAGTCGGCGTCCGCGACCAGCGCCACCCGCTCCAGGAACGCCGCCAGGGAGCCCTCGGCGGGCAGCTCCGCGACATCGGGAGCTGCGGCATCGGCCGGCGCGGGGGTGTTCAAGTCGCCGAACTCGCGGGCCACCGTGACGAGCTCGTTCAGGTTCTCGACCCGGGTGTGGTCCTGCGGGTCCTCGCTGGCCTCCAGCTCGGCCCGGTAGGCGGTCTTCTCCAGCACCGCTTCGAGGATGTCGGCCACGTCGTCGCCGCGCTCGACCAGCTCGCCGAGCTCGTCCATCAGCTCGACGAACCCGGCGATCGCGTTGCGGGAACGCGGGTTGAGCAGCGGCACCTTGCCGGTCACCGCGTCGCGCAACGCCGCCGCGAAGCCGATCCGCTCGCGTTCGGCGTACATCGACACGCACGCCTCCGCGCGCTCGCCGATGCCGCGCTTGGGCACGTTCAGGATGCGCCGCAACGACACCGTGTCGTCGGGGTTGGACAACGCCCTCAGGTACGCCAGCGCGTCGCGCACCTCGCGCCGCTCGTAGAACCGGACGCCGCCGACCACCTTGTAGGGCAGGCCGAGGCGGATGAAGATCTCCTCGAACACGCGCGACTGGTTGTTGGTCCGGTAGAACACGGCGATCTCGCCGTTGTTCGCCTCACCGCTGTCCACCAGGTGGTCGATCTCGCGCGCGACGAACGCCGCCTCGTCGTGCTCGTTGTCCGCGACGTAGCCGACGACCTTCTCGCCGTCGCCGAGGTCGCTCCACAGCCGCTTGTCCCGGCGGTCCGGGTTGCGCGAGATGACCGCGTTCGCCGCGCTCAGGATCGTCTGCGTGGACCGGTAGTTCTGCTCCAGCAGGATCGTGGTGGCCTGCGGGTAGTCGCGCTCGAACTCCACGATGTTGCGGATCGTCGCGCCGCGGAAGGCGTAGATCGACTGGTCGGCGTCGCCCACCACGCACAGCTCGCCCGGCGGCACGCCGTCGGAGCCGGTGCCGATCAGCTCGCGCACCAGCGTGTACTGCGCGTGGTTGGTGTCCTGGTACTCGTCGACCAGCACGTGCCGGAACCGGCGGTGGTAGTGCTCGGCCACCTCCGGGTGGTTCTGCAGCAGCTCGACGGTCCGCATGATCAGGTCGTCGAAGTCGAGTGAGTTCGAGTCGCCGAGCCGGCGCTGGTAGCTCTCGTAGACCTCGGCGACGCGGCGCTCCAGGTCGTTGGCCGCCCGCTCCTTGGCGGTGGCGGCGTCGACCAGCTCGTTCTTCAGGTTCGAGATGTGGATCGCGAGCGTGCGCGCCGGGTAGCGCTTGGGGTCCAGGTCGAGGTCGCGCGCCACCAGCGTGATCAGCCGGCGGGTGTCGTCGGAGTCGTAGATCGAGAAGCTCGACGACATGCCGAGGGTCTTGGCCTCGCGGCGCATGACCCGCACGCACATCGAGTGGAACGTGGACACCCACATCGAGCGGGCCCGTGCGCCGACCAGGTCGGCCACGCGTTCCTTCATCTCGGCGGCGGCCTTGTTGGTGAAGGTGATCGCCATGATCTCGCCGGGGTGGACGTCGCGGGCGGCGAGGAGGTAGGCGATGCGACGGGTGAGCACGCGCGTCTTGCCCGAGCCCGCACCCGCCACGACCAGCAACGGGGCGCCCGCGTGCTCGACGGCCCGTCGCTGGGACGGGTTGAGGTCTTCGAGCAGCCGCGCGGACCGGGGGGAGGGGGGACTTGCGGGCAAGTCGAACAAGGCGCTCATCGCCTGTCCACGTTACCGGGTACCCCCGACAGTCCGTGGCTGTGGCATGATGAACCGGTGCGCATGGCCCACTTCGAGTTTTTTTACGGGAACCGGACTCCGGCTCCCGTGGACCGCTAGCGCCGACAAGCCACCACGAAGCCCCGGAGTCCTCGGACCCCGGGGCTTCGCTGCTGCCAGGGCTGGGACTCCAACCAGAGTCGAGAGGTCGTCACCAATGAACAGCACCGAAGCCGCACCGGACATCGACGCGCTGCGCCAGGAGATCGACCACCTGGACGCCGAGCTGCTGAGGCTGGTCAAGCGGCGGGTCGAGGTCTCCAAGATCATCGGGGCGGCGCGGATGGCCGCCGGCGGCACGCGGATCGTGCACAACCGGGAGATCGACGTGATCAACCGCTACAAGGACCTCGGCCCGGACGGCCGGGACCTGGCGATGATCCTGCTCAAGCTGGGCCGCGGCCACCTGGGGCGGTGACATGGGCCGCTGCTCCGCAGACGGCGGCGAGGTCGCGGGGGTGGTGCGGTCTCCGGATGCGGGGCGTCGGTGGTCAGTCGCGGGCGAACGTCCAGCTGGTCAGTGCGGACCGGGCCAAGGCCAGGTCCGCGCTGACCAGCTGGGTGTCGTCCGGCACGTAGGCGAGCGGGTCGTCCAGCAGGTCGAGGTCGAGCAGGCCCTCCACCAGCGCGTGCAGGCACAGCGCCGAGTAGCCGCGCAGGTAGCCGCCCTCCTGCGTGAGCACGGTCGGCAGGCCCAGCCCCGACACCGCCCGGCCGATGTCCCGGTAGCCGGCGGCGGTGAGGTTGTGCCTGCCGTTCGGGTCGAACGCGGAACCGTCGAACCCGGACGCGCAGACCAGGAAGTCCGCGCCGAACTCGGCCAACGCCGGGAGCGCGATCTCCGCCAGCGCCCGCCGGTACGCGCCGTCGCCCGCGCCGAGGGACAGCTCGACGTTGATGTTCGAGGCCCCCGACTCGGCCGGCGCGCCGGTCTGTGCGTGGTTGGCGCCCCACGGGCCGTGCCGCATGTGCACCGACACCGTGAGCACGTCGTCGGTGTCGCGGAACACCTCCTGCGTGCCGTTGCCGTGGTGCACGTCCCAGTCGAGGACGGCGACCCGGTGCCCCGCGCGGCGGGCCGTCTCGGCGACCAGCGCGGCGTTGTTGACCAGGCAGTAGCCGTCCGCCATGGTCGGCTGGGCGTGGTGGCCCGGCGGGCGGACCAGGGCGTACGCCAGGCGCGTCCGACCGGCCGCGACCGCCTCGTACGCCGCCAGCGCGGTGCCCGCGGCGGCGCGGATCGCGTCCCACGAGCCGGGGCCGACGACGGTGTTCACCTCGACGGCGGTCCGCCGTTCGCACGCGGCCCGGAGTCCGGCCAGGTAGGACGGCGCGTGGACGCGGGCCAGCTCCTCGTCCTCGGCGAACCGGCCGGTCGACCAGGACAGGTGCGGCGCGACCGGCCCGTGCGCCAGCGCGTGCCGGAACGTGCGCAGCCTGGCCGCGTTCTCCGGGTGCGGTTCGGCCACGTCGAGCCACTCCCACCGGCCGGGCAGCTCCCACAGCCCCGTGCCGGTGTCGTGCTCGAGGCAGGCGTCGTGCCAGAAGACCTCCACCCCTGGGAGATATCAGGGCGATCACGGATGGTCCAGCGGGTTTGACCACGGGCACACTGGTGTCATGGTCATCGGTCTCATCACGGGCCTCATCGCGATCATCGGTGTGCTCGCCGCGCTGGCGCACGACGGTTACCTCGCGATGCTCGGTTCCGCCGCCAAGTCCAAGCGCGCCGCGGGCGCGCCCATCGCCCAGTACGTGCGCAGCCGGTGGACCGTCGCCGGGGTGACGACGATCATCGCGCTCGTCGGCCTGCTGATCACGTCCGGCGCCTCCACCTCGGGCGACATCATCGGCGCGCTGATCGCGGGCGGTGCCGGCCTGGCCGCCACCAACGCGCTCCAGAGCACCAGGAAGAAGCTGAACAGCGGGAGCTGAAGCTTCACTCTTACGTGTGTCGCTGGGCCCCACAAGGCTGATCAGCGCAGCTCTGCGTGCACCCTGCACCTACTCTGAGGCAGCGGCGGGGTCCTCGGCGTCCCACCCCCATTCCCCGCGCCACCTGAAGCCACAGGTGGACTCGATCCACCAGGTGAACCGCGAGGGCCGACAGGTCGGGGGGCGGGAGGGGTCTGCACAGCATGGACATCGGGGAACCGGAACGGTCGGGTCGGCATCGGCTGGAGGACGGGGCGGCGATCTGGCTGCCCATGGGCGGGGAGTTCGACCACACACCGCTCGACCGCGCGGCGCGACCGGCGCCGGCGCCATCGCCGACAGCGCCACCGCCCCCGCTGCCGGAACCGGACCCGTTCGTCGACACCGACGCCATGGGGCTGCGCAAGTTCAACATCGGCCTGGTGCCCGCCTCGGTGACGCCACCGCGGACGTGGAAGCGGGCCGCCTGGTTCACCGTGCTGTCGTCGGCAGGCGTCCTGGTGGGGCTGGCCGTCGCGGCGTCCAACCTGGTCGGCACGAACGGCCCGGCCGAGCGCATCGGGTTGCCGGGCTACCCGACCGACGTGCCGCTGCTGACCGGCTTCCCCACCGCACCACCCCCGCCGACCTCGTCCACGGCGCGCCGCGTGCCCGCCGAGCCCGTGGCGAACGGCCTGGTCCCCGCCGGCGGTGACCGCGTCGCCGCGGCGGGCAGCGCGTCGACCGGCGACCCGGTGGGCGCCCCGGGATCGGGGACGTCCCCGCACGTCAGCACGGTTCCCGCGGAGTCCGCGCCGGTCGTGGACGCCGAGGCGATCGCGGTGAGCACCGAGCTGTTCTACGAAGAGGTCGCCGCGAACTCCGACGGCGCGCTGGCGCTGGTCTCGGAGGGGTTCCGGGAGGTGATCGACCTGGAGCGGGAGTTCGCGGACGTGACGCGGATCGAGGTGCGGGAGATCAGCGTCGACCCGACGCGGGGCGTCACCGTGAGCACGTTGGACGTGACCCGCGAGGACGGGTCGCGGACCACGGAGACGCGGGAACTGGTGTTCACCACCGGCGGCACGCCGCTGATAGACGGTGAACGGCCCGCGGGCGGCACCTGAGACCACCGGGGGTGGGCATCGCTCCGTAGTCCTTCCTCCGTTCGAGGTACGGACGTCGACCACTGGCCGCCACGAACGAGTGAAGTCCCACGCTGAGCTGGATTCCCGCCGCTCCCCCACGGTACGAGTCTTGGCGACTACACGACCGAGGGAGTCGCCAGTGCAGCGCCCTACGACGAGCGGTCGCAGGCACAACCGCGAGGGTTCGGTCACGGTGGCGGAGCTGATCGGGAAGCAGCCCGCGCCGGTGCGGATCCGGTCCCGCCGGCAGGCCGCCACCCATGGCCTGATCACCGATCCGTTGCGTGAGGAGAACGACACGGCTCCCTCGGCAAGACGTCCCACCCGGGCGGCGAAGCTCGCCGGCGTGACCACCGGGGCGGTCGTGCTGCTCGCCTCGATCGCCGCCACCGCGGTGCTCGCGGGCAACCGCCCCGAGGGTCCCACCGGGCCCCTGGTCGAGCCGCCCGCGGCGATCAGCGGGTCGTCCGCGCTGCGACCGGACCTGCTGTCGGCCCAGCTGGGCGCCGGCCGGCCCGACCGGCTGCCCGCGCAGGCACGCCTGGCCGTGCCGTCGGCCGCCGACGCGCCGACGGAGCCGCCGAGGATGGTCCCGCCGCCGCAGGTCGACGTCGGCCCGGAACCGGAGGTCGACATCGTGCGGAAGTTCTTCGAGCTGCTGCCCGCCAAGCCCTCGCAGGCGGCCCAACTGCTGTCGCCGGAGCTGCTCGGCGGCAGCGCGCGCGACTTCGTGGAGTCCTGGGGCCACGTGCAGGCGATCACGATCGAGTCGACGTCGCGACGGCCGGACGGCGCGGTGCTCGCGGTGGTGTCGATGCAGGGGCGCACGGGCCGGTGGCTGCGGGTCGAGCAGCTCTTCCGGTTGACCGACACGAGCGTTCCCCGCATCGTCGCGACCGAAGTCCTATCAGCCCATCGGGGTTGACCGAGCGTAGCGAACACGCCCCAGCTGTTCACTCAGCGTTCAATTAGCCCGCGATTCCGTAGGAAACTTCACTCAAAGGGGTTACGTAGACGGTCACGATTCGGTATCCATGGTCCCGGTCAGTAGCGCAACGCTCTCCCCCGGGAAAGGTGTCCAGCGGTGTCGAACGACGACAAACGCCGTCGACAGGATGGCTCGACGGCCAAGCTGTCGGTCGCCGACCTGATCGCCAGGCGCGAGGCGGAGACGCAGCCGATCCCGCGGGTCACCGACGGCGGAGCCGTCAATCGGATGGCAGACGGCCGAGTCGCCGGCCGGGCGGTCGAGGACAGAGCCGCTGGGCGGAGCACCGACGACGAAGAGACCGTGCGCTTCTCCGTGGCCGCCCTCTCGGCCGCGGCCGGCAAGACGGGCCTCTCGAACCTCTCGGGCCGAGAGCTGCACATCACCGAGCTGCTGCGCCGCGAAGGCCGCGCCGGTGAAGAGGAGCGCAGCGGCGGGTTCTCCGTGCCGAAGCTCGTCGCGATGGCCAGTGGCGGCGTGGTGCTCGCCGGCACCGTCGCGTTCACCGCGACCAACCTGATGTCGTCCCCGGACGAGCGACCGCTGGCGGAGGTGCGCTTCGACGCCCGCCCGGCCGCCCGCGCCACCAACACCCTCACCAAGGACCTCGCCGCAGCCGCCGCCCAGCAGCAGGCGCAGCAGACGCAGGCCGAGACCACCACGACGACGCCCGAGCAGGCGCCGGAGACGACGACCCAGCGCCCGCAGCGGCCCGCCACCCAGCAGACGACGACCACGACGCAGCAGCAGCAGACGCAGCAGGCGCCGTCGAGCACGACCACGCAGCCGCCGAGCTCCAGCAGCCCGCAGACGACGACGCCCCCGCCGCCGAGCACCACGACGCCCGCGCCGCCGAGCGACAGCACGCGGCCGCCGTCGTCCTCCACGCCGCCGCCGTCCTCGTCCAACCCGAGCACCCCGCCGTCCGACGACGGCTCCGGCCTCGACCTGGGCCTCGAACTCGACCTGGGCGGGATCCTGAACCCGATCGGCGGGTTCGACTTCTTCGCCCCGGCCAGCTGACCGCCTCACCGACGTCCCGCGATCCCGCCGCTCGGGCACGCCGAGTGGCGGGTTCGCGCTGTGCGGTCCGACGGCCCGGGGCGGCGGGCGGGCGTCCGGTGTCGCCTCGACGCGTGACTCGTGCCCCCGAACGGGTGAGATGTCACCCGATTAGCCCGTTCGGCCGTAAAACTGGTGATCTTCGTGCGAACGGGTGTCCTTACGGCCCGGTATCCGGTATCCCTTCCCGGTCACCCCTCGGCTCACGTGACCTGCGCAACGGCTCGAAAGGCGTAGTCACGGCCGGGGTAGGCTCTGCGGGCGAGCGGTGGCCTAGCCTGTTCCGCGCACCGATCCGCACGACGAGGAGCCCGAGCGTGAGACCTGCTGCCCTTGCCGCGGTCACGCAGCGCCCCAGCGAGGTGGTCCGGTGAGCAACGACGATCGCGTCATCGCCGAGCGCTACCGGTTCCTGGACCGGATCGGCAGCGGTGCGATGGGCGTCGTGTGGCGCGCCCAGGACGAGCGCCTCGGTCGCATCGTGGCGGTCAAGCAGCTGCTGCTGGCCCCGAGCCTCGACGAGCGCGAGCAGGACGAGGCGATCCAGCGCGCCATGCGCGAGGGCCGCATCGCCGCCAAGCTGCACCACCCCAACGCCATCGCCGTCTACGACGTGGTGGAGGAGAACGGCGCTCCGTGCCTGGTCATGGAGTACCTGCCGTCCTACAGCCTGGCCGACACGATGGCCGAGCACGGACCGCTGGACCCGATCGAGGTGGCGCAGATCGGCATGCAGGCCGCGTCCGCGCTGGCCGCCGCGCACACCGCCGGGATCGTGCACCGCGACGTCAAGCCCGGCAACGTGCTGCTCGCCGACAACGGCCTGGTCAAGATCACCGACTTCGGCATCTCCCGGGCCAGCGACGACGTCACGGTCACCAAGACCGGGCTGATCGCCGGCACGCCCGCCTACCTGGCGCCGGAGATCGCGCGCGGCCAGGACCCGACGCCCGCCTCGGACGTGTTCTCGCTCGGCTCGACGCTGTACGCGGCGGTCGAGGGCGAGCCGCCGTTCGGGCTGTCGGAGAACACGCTGGGCGTGCTGCACGCCGTCGCGGCGGGGCGGATCAACCCGCCGACGGTCGACCACCCGTTGACCGACGTGCTGCTGCGGCTGCTCAACTACGACCCCGCCGACCGGCCGACCATGGCGCAGGCGCGCGACATGCTCAGCGCCGTCGCGCACGGCCGCAACCCCAGCCTGACCGGCCTGCTGCCGGCCAGCTCGCCGGGTTTCGCGCCGGTGCCCGCGGGGGCCACGGCCCTCATCGACGCCGACCGGACCCGCGTGGTGCGGCCCGGACCGCGGTCGACGGGCGGCGCCACGCCGGTCGCCCCGCCGCCGCCGAAGTCGAGCGGCAACCGGCCGCTGGTGATCGCCGCGGTGGTGCTGGGCATCGTGCTGCTGCTCGGCTTCCTGGCGGTGGCGCTGGACTGGTTCGGCGGGAAGGACCCGGTCACGCCGCCGGCGGGCGGGTCGAGCTCGGCGTCGGCCACGCCGACCACCACGACCACGACGCAGACCCCGACGACCACCGTGGAGACGCAGACGGTCACGGTCGAGCCGACCACGACGACCCAGCCGACCACCACGACGACGGCCCCGCCCACCACCACGACCACCACGACGACGAGCACCACGACCACCACCACGACGACCACCACGACGCCGCCGACCACCACGACTACGACGACGGTGGCGCAAGGAGGGCCGTGAACCTCGTAAGGTGGTGCCGAACCCGATCGGGTGACGCAACGTTCTTGTCCTAGTGGCGTCTTGTCGTTCGCCACTGAATGAAGCCCTAGCAGCTACTGGGAGCACGCCGTGAGCGACGATGGCCGCCTGGTTGCCGGCCGCTACCGACTTGGCCGGCGGATCGGCAGCGGTGCGATGGGCATCGTCTGGGAAGCGCACGACGAGCGCCTGCACCGCACCGTCGCGGTCAAGCAGCTGCTGCTCCAGCCCGGCTTGGCCGAGTCCGACACGGACGAGGCGAAGCGCCGCGCCATGCGCGAGGGCCGGATCGCCGCACGCCTGCAGCACCCGCACGCCATCGCGGTGTACGACGTGGCGGAGGACGACGGCCAGCCGTGGCTGGTGATGGAGTACCTGCCGTCCAAGAGCCTGTCCACGGCGCTGTCGGAGCGCGGCACGCTGCCGCCCCGTGACGTGGCGTCGATCGGCTCGCAGGTCGCCTCGGCGCTCGCCGCCGCGCACAACGCGGGGATCGTGCACCGCGACATCAAGCCGGGCAACATCCTGCTCGGCAACGACGGCACGGTGAAGATCACCGACTTCGGCATCTCCCGGGCCACCGGCGACGTCACGGTCACCGCGACCGGGATGCTCGCGGGCACGCCCGCCTACCTCGCGCCCGAGGTGGCCAAGGGTTACGACCCCGGCCCTCCCTCGGACGTGTTCTCGCTCGGCTCGACGCTGTACGCGGCCATCGAGGGCGCGCCGCCGTTCGGCCTGAACGAGAACACCATCGCCCTGCTGCACCAGGTCGCGTCGGGCAAGGTGGTGCCGCCGAAGCAGGCCGGGCCGCTGACCGCGCTGCTGATGCGCCTGCTGCGCGCCGAGCCGGAGGACCGGCCGACCATGGCCGAGGCCCGCGAGGCGCTGGCCGCGGTGGCGGCGGGCCGGGCCGCGCCGGAGTTCCCGGTCGCGATGCCGCAGAGCCACCCGCCGTCGTGGCAGGGCGCGCCCGTCCAGGCGCAGCCGACCCACGCGCTGGCCCCGGCCGGCCGGCAGAACCCGCCCGCCGCGCAGAACGCCCCGCAGAACAACCCGCCGCACGCCGCGACCAGGGTCGCGCCCGCGCCGACCCCACCGCCCGCACCGCAGCGGCAGGTCAACCACAACCCGCCGCCCGCCCGTCCGACCGGTGCGTCGAGACCCGCCGGCGGTCCGATGAAGAGCAAGCGGTCCACGGTGCTCACCGCCCTGGCCATCGCGGGCGCGGCGGTCGTGGGCATCCTGCTGGCGAGCATGCTGGCCGACAGCGACGAGGCGGGTGGCAACCAGGCCGGTTCGACCACGACGACCGCCGCGCGGGAAGCGGGCGGCGAGGCGTCGGTCACGCAGTCGAAGAAGCCGTCCACCCCGACCGCGAAGATCACCGTCATGCCGACGCCCCAGCAGCAGGAGCAGGCGCTGCGCGACTACTTCGCGCTGCTGCCGGAGAACGTGGACGAGGGCTACAGCCGGTTGACCGCCAAGATGCAGGCCACGGCCGGCGGCCCGACCGGGTACCAGGGCCTGTGGGGCCAGGTGAAGTCGATCGAGCTCAAGAACGTGCGGGAGAACTCGTCGTTCGCCTACGAGGTCGACATCGCCTACCACATGAAGGACAACTCGGTCAGCACCGAGCGCAAGCTGATCATCCTGAAGTGGGAGAACCAGGGCATCTACATCGACGGTGAGCAGAAGCTCGGTCAGCCGTAGGTCGCCGGGTCGGGGTTCTCCGGGTCTGGGTCTCCCGGGTCAGCGCGACGACGCCTTCAGCGCGTCGAGCAGGCTGGTCACCGCCGGTGAGCCCGCCCCGTCCTCGCGGATCGCGGCGCAGATGGTCCTGGTCGGCTCCGGGTGGCGCAGCTTGCGGATCACCACCCCGGGGTGCACGACGCCGAGGCTGAGCTTCGGCACGATGGTCACCCCGAGCCCGGCCGCGACGAATCCCTGCGCGGTCGGGTAGTCGTCGGCCTCCACCACGACGTTGGGCGCGAACCCGGCGCCCGCGCAGGCGTCGAGCACGATGTCGCGGCACGGCCCGGGCGGCGCCACGGCGTCCACCCACTGCTCCCCGGCCAGGTCGGCGAGGTCGAGCACCCGCTTGCGGGTCAGCTCGTGACCACGCCGCAGCACGGCCAGGTACGGGTCGTCGAGCAGGTGCACGAGCCGCACGCCGCGCGGCGGCTCGCCGTCCCGGTGGTGCACGACGATGGCCACGTCGGCGCGACCGGCCTCCACCTCCACCATCGGGTCGTCCGGCTCGGTCAGCTTGAGGTCGAGCTGGACGTCGGCGTGCCTGGTCCGGAACAGGGCGACGGCGGGCGGCACGAGCGCCGCGCCCGCCGTGGCGAAGTAGCGCACCCGCAGCCGCCCGGTGCGGCCCTCGCGCAGGTCAGCGAGCGCCGCCTCCGCCTCGACCAGCCGGTCGGTGATGTGCGCGGCGTGCTCGGTGAGCAGCCGGCCCGCCACCGTCGGCCGCACGCCCCGCCCGACCCGGTCCAGCAGTGGCAGGCCCGCCTGCTTCTCCAGGGCCGAGACCTGCTGGCTGACGGCCGAGGGCGTGTACCCGAGGTTGACCGCCGCGGCGGTGATGGAGCCGGTGGTCACCACGGCCCGGAGCACCTGCATGCGTCGCACGTCCAACATGACACAACCTTACAGCTGTGCTTAAGTGATGTGCAGTTCTATTCACTTGTGCTGATACTTCGGGACCGCGCAAAGTGTGGTCGTGAACAAGCCTGGCACGCTGATCAGGATGGCTGTCCTGGCCCTGCTCTGGGGTTCCAGCTTCCTGTGGATCAAGATCGCGCTCACCGGCCTCTCCCCGGTCCAGATCACCCTCACCCGCACCGCGCTCGGCGCGTTGGTGCTGGTCGCGCTCGTCTACTGGAGCAAGCAGCGGCTGCCGCGGGACCGGGCGTCCTGGCTGCACCTGGGCTTCGCCGCGCTCTTCGGCAGCGCGGTGCCATTCGCGCTGTTCGCGTTGGGCGAGCAGACGGTGGACTCGGGCGTGGCCGGTGTGCTCAACGCCACCACGCCGCTGTTCGCGCTGGGCATCGGCTTGGTCCTGGGCACGGAGCGGCAGCGCAACCCGGCCCGGTTCGCGGGCCTCGCGCTCGGCTTCGCGGGCGTGCTGATCATCTTCGCGCCGTGGCAGAAGGCCGGGCTGGCGAGCTGGGGCGCGCTGGCGTGCCTGGCCGCCGCGGCGTCGTACGCGGTCAGCTACGCCTACATCGGCCACAAGGTGTCCGGCCGGGGCCTGACGCCGATGCAGATCTCCTCGACCCAGCTGGTGGCCGCGGCGGGCATGACGGCCTTGGTGGTGCCGGTGGCCGGGTTGCAGCCCGTGCAGCTGTCCTGGCAGCCGCTGGTCGCCGTGGCGATCCTGGGCGTGTTCGGGACGGGCGTCGCGTTCGTGCTGAACTACCGCGTGATCGAGGACGAGGGCGCGACCAACGCCACGATGGTCGGCTACCTGCTGCCCGTGGTGTCGGTGCTGCTGGGCGCGATGTTCCTCGGCGAGGCGCTCAACCTCCGCGTCGTGCTGGGCATGGTCGTGGTCCTCGTCGGCGTCGCGCTGACCCGCAAGCAGCCCGCGACGGCGATCGTGCCGCTGCCCGGGGCCGCGGCGGAGGGGTCGGAGGCTTCGGGGGCGGCTCCGGAGACCAAGGTCGCTACGCTCAAGTGACCTGCGATAACGCAGTGTTACCCGCCGGTATGGCAGGGTCGTGGGCCAACTGAGACACCCGTCCTGGCCAAACGGGTGGACTTGAGACCCAGGTCTCCCCCGATCGCGTGGTGTTCAGGCGATACGCGTCCTGATTCGCCCTCTCGGACGTCTCCTCACATGAGAGGGACGACTTCGGAAGGGAACCCACAGGCCATGAGCAACGACAGCATCACCATCACGACGACGTTCCACCTCCTCGTCCCGGGCGTGACCCCGGCGCCGGTGGAGGCCGAACTCCACTACGAACCCGAGGACCCGTACGCGGTAGCCGTGCTGTTCCACACCGGCCAGGGCAAGGTCGAGTGGATCTTCGCCCGGGACCTGCTCGCCGACGGCCTGCTGACGTCGTCCGGCGAGGGCGACATCCTGGTCCGGCCGGCCGCCGACGACCCGGAGCGGGTCCTGGTGGAGCTCAACGCGCCGACCGGCTTCGCCATCCTGTCGGCCGACGCCGAGGACATCGCCGAGTTCCTGGACATGACCTACGACGTGGTCCAGCCCGGCGAAGAGGACCTGTGGATCGACTTCGACCGCGAACTGGCCAAGCTGGTCTCGACCAACTGAGACCATCGAGGGCCACGCCATCGCTTAACCTGCTGGCGTGGCGGAGTCCGGGGGGACAGGAACAGGGACGGGGACGGTCGGCGGCCGGTACGCGCTGGTCGAGCGGGTCGGCAGCGGCGCCATGGGCGTCGTCTGGCGGGCGCGGGACGAGCTGCTGGACCGCGAGGTGGCGGTCAAGCAGCTCCGGTGGCCCGACCTGACGGCCGACGAGCTCGAGGTGGCCAGGGCGAGGGCGATGCGCGAGGCGCGCAACGCGGCCCGGTTGCAGCACCCCGACGCGATCTCCGTGTTCGACGTGGTGGTGGAGGACGGCCGGCCTTGGCTGGTCATGGAGTACCTGCCCTCGCGCAGCCTGGCCGGGCTGCTGGCCGAGCGGGGCAGGGTGAGCCCGGACGAGGCGGCCAGGATCGGTGGTCGGGTGGCCACCGCGCTGGCCGCGGCGCACGCGGCGGGCATCGTGCACCGGGACGTCAAGCCGTCGAACGTGCTCATCGGGCACGACGGGGCGGTCAAGCTCACCGATTTCGGCATCTCACGGGCCGCCGGCGACGGCACGCTGACCGACAGCGGCATGATCACCGGCACCCCGGCGTACCTGGCGCCCGAGGTGGCGAGGGGTGAGCAGCCGGATCAGGCGTCGGACGTGTTCTCGCTGGGCGCGACGCTGTACGCGGCGACGGAGGGGCAGTCGCCGCACGGGGTGAGCGACAACAGCTTCGGGCTGCTGTACCGGGCCGCGGCGGGGCTGATCGAGCCGCCGACGCGTTCCGGGCCGTTGACGGGTGTGCTGACGAGGTTGCTGGCCGCGGATCCGGCCGAGCGGCCGACGGCGGTGGAGGCGGCCGAGTTGCTGGCCGACCCCCTGCCCGCCGAGCCCTTGCCCGTCCAGCCGCCGACCGCCGGGCCGCGGTCTTCGGGACGACTGCCGGTCGAGCCGCCGCCTGCCGCGGACACCTCGACGGCCGGGCCCGAACCGGCCCCTCCTGGTCCGCACGTCGAACCGGACCCGGAGCAGGCCCCGGCGGACAAGCCGCGGAAGCGGTGGCAGGCGCCCCTCGTGGCGGCGGTCGTGCTGCTGCTCACCGCGGGCGCGGTCGCGGTGGCGGCGCTCCAGCCGTGGACGACCCGCGAGGCGGCCCCGACGACGACGTCCCTGGGCCTCACCGCGAGCGACGCGGCCGAACTGGTGCGCAGGCACTACGAGGCGCTGCCCGAGGACACGGCGGCGGCCTACGCGAACCTGGCCGTGCCGTTCCAGCGGCCGTTCGAGGAGTACCAGGCGTTCTGGGGCCAGTACGACGACGTGCGCGTGGAGGGCATCGTGGTCGTCGAGATCAGCCCCGCCAGGTACGCCGTGCGGGTGGACGTGAACTTCACGCACGCGGGCACGGCGTCGCACGGGCGCTACGAGCTCGGCGTGTGGCCCGACGGCGGCAGGTTGCAGATCTTCTCGTCCCAGCAGCTGGAGTAGCTCAGGGCAGGTCAGCGGCTCCAGGGCCGGGGTCGAGCCCGTCAGACCAGCCTGCGGTCCGAGGCCCAGCGCGACAGCTCGTAGCGGTTCGACAGCTGCGTCTTGCGCAGGACGCTCGACACGTGGGTCTCGACCGTCTTCACCGAGATGAACAGCTCGGACGCGATCTCCTTGTACGCGTAACCACGCGCCAGCAGCCGCAGCACGTCCCGTTCGCGCGGGGTCAGCAAGTCCAGCTCGGGGTCGCTGATCGGCGCCGCGCCGGGGCGGTCGGCGAACGCGTCCAGCACGAACCCGGCCAGCCGCGGGCTGAACACCGCGTCGCCCTCCGACACCCGCACGACCGCGCGCACCAGCTCCTGGCTGGAGATGGTCTTCGTCACGTACCCGCGCGCACCGGCGCGGATGACCGCGATGACGTCCTCGGCCGCGTCGGACACCGACAGCGCCAGGAACACCACCTCCGGCAACGCCGTGCGGACCTGTCGCAGCACCTCGGCGCCGCCGCCGTCGGGCATGTGCACGTCGAGCAGCACCACGTCCGGGCGGTGGTGCCCGATGCCGGCGACCGCCTCGCCGACCGAACCGGCCTCGCCGACCACCTCGACCTCGTCGGTGATCGAGTCCAGCTCGGCACGCACCCCGGCGCGGAACAACGCGTGGTCGTCCACCAGGAACACCCGAACGGTCATGTCCTGGCCCCCGTCTCTCGCTTGTCTGCGGTCTTCCTCGGCATCATCAGCTGCACCTCCGTGCCCTCACCCAGCCGGGTGCGGATCCGGACTTCGCCGCCGTGCCGGTCCATCCTCCCCCCAATCGAGTCCGCGAGGCCATGCCGGTCCTCCGGCACGGTCTTCGGGTCGAAGCCCTTGCCCCGGTCGCGGACGAACACCGCCACCCGTTCGGGCTCGACTTCGCCGTACACGCTGATCTCGCCGACGCCCGCGTGCTTGGCCGCGTTGACCATCGCCTCGCGGGCCGCCTGGACGAGGGCGTACAGGTTCGGGTCGAGCTCGCAGTCGCCGACCACGACCTGCTGCACGGCCAGCGCGAAGCTGTCCTCGACCTCGCCGGCCGCCTTGGCGATCGCGGCGGACATGGTGGTCGGCTGGCTGTTCTCCTCCACGACCCGCCCGTACAGCCACTCACGCAGCTGCCGTTCCTGGCCGCGCGCCAGGCGCTTGACCTCGCGCGGCTGCTCGGCCTGCTTCTGGATCAGGGCGAGGGTCTGGAGCACGGAGTCGTGCAGGTGGGCGGCGATCTCGGCGCGTTCCTCGGTGCGGATGCGGACCCGCCGCTCCTCGCCGAGGTCGTTGATCAGCTTGATCCACAGCGGCACGGTGAGCACCGCCACGCCGCCGAGGGTGGCGACCACGGCGAGCAGCGCGAAGCGGAGCTGGTCGATGCCGTAGCTGTTGACGAGCAGCACGCCGATGCCGATGGCGACGAGCGCCACACCGGCGAGGACGCGCACGATCGTGCTGCGGCCCGTGCCGCCGAAGATCCCGGACTTCGCGCCGTCCCGCCAACGGCGGCGCTGCGCCTCGTCCGCCTCGCGCCAGACCACCGCCGCACCGACCAGGGCCACCGCGAGCGGCCCGGCGATCCAGCCGCTGACCGGGCCGGAGAACAGGCCGGCGAGCACGGCCGCGGCGATGCCGAGGGCGACCAGGCCGAGCGCCTGCTGGCGTTCCCTCGGGTTCGACGGCCCTTCCGGCTCGCCGGCCGCGCGTTGGGGCACGAACAGCCACAGCAGGCCGTACGCGATCACGCCGACGCCGTTGAGCGCGGTCAGCGCGGCGAACGCCGCCCGCACCCAGAACACCTCGATGCCGAGGTGGTCGGCGACACCGCCGGCCACACCCGCGACCACCCGGCCGGTCCGCCTTCGGCGCACGGGCTCGACGGCCTTCGTCTCCACACTCACCCGTTGATGGTCACACGCTGGTCCGGGCCGGTCATCAGGGTTCCACCCGATGCGCGGTTCAGGGTGGGCCCCCGATGTGCGGACGGCTCGCGTTGAGCAAGCTTGTCGTCGTGAGCGGGAGCATCAGCGCAGCCAGCGTCGAAGAGACGCTGAAGGACTTCTGGGCCACGCGGCCCAGGCGGCCTCACGACGGTCGCAAGATCGCCGGTGTCGCCGCCGGTATCGCCCAGCGGTACCAGATCGACCCGGTGATCGTCCGGGTGGCGTTCGTGGCCATGGCGTTGTGCAACGGCGCCGGAGTGCTCATCTACCTGCTCGGCTGGTTGTGGCTGGCGCAGGCCGACGACGAGGTGTCGGCGGCGGAGGCGCTGATCGGGCGCGGGCGCAGCTCGACCCCGACGGCGTTGACGGTGCTGCTGGCGATCGCGGTGATCCCGGCGACCGGGTTCTTCGTGGACGGCGGGTTCACCATGGTCGGCGGCGTGCTGCTGTCCGCGGGTGCGATCTACCTGCTGCACCGCGGTCGGGGGCAGCTCAACCGGCCGGAGCCGACCGCGGCTTTCGGCGGCGGGGGTGGTGGTGCCGGGGTCGGACTTGGAGTCGGTGACGGTGAGGGTGTGGGGGGCAAGGTGTCGACGGACGAGCAGACGACCGATCGCGTGACGCCACCGGCTTGGGACCCGCTCGGCGCGGCGCCGTTCGCGTGGGACCTGCCGGAGCCGGCCGGTGCGCCGGAGCCGGTTGGCGCGACGCCCGCGCCGGTGGCGGTGCGCCGCCGCAGGTCGCGGGTGGGGTTGGCGACGTTCGGGGCGTCGCTGGTGGTGCTGGCGGGGTCGCTGGTGGCCTCGTCGTACGCCGACTGGTTCCACGCCCAGCACGTCATCGGCCTGCTGGTCGCGGTGATGGGCGCGGGGATGGTGCTCGGCGCGTTGCGCGGTGGCGGTGGGCGCGGGCTGATCTGGCTCGTCGTGCCGCTGTCGGTGGTGGGCGTGCTGTTGACGTCGGTGGACTTCGAGCTGGACGGGAAGTCGATGGGCAGCAGCTTTGCCCGCCCGATGACGCTGGAAGAGGTGCAGGACCGGTACACGGCCGGCCTCGGCGAGGTGCAGCTGGACCTGTCCTCGCTGCCGAACAGCGGGTCCGTGACCACCGCCGTCGAGGTGGAGGTGGGCAACGCGCAGGTCTGGGTGCCCCACAACGCGGACGTGACGGTGAACTGCCGGACCGACCTCGGCTCGGTGCAGTGCCTCGACCGCGCGTCGGACGGTAAGAGTCGACACGAGGAGGTCACCGACTACGGCCTTGACGGGCCCGGTGGGTTGAAGATCGTGCTCGACGTGCGCAGCGATCTCGGAACGGTGGAGGTGCGTCGTGCCTGAGCAGGATTCGATCGAGAAGCGCGGGGTCGACGTGGTGGGTTTGGTGTTCGGGGTCGCGGCCCTGGTCGCCGCCGCCTACATGCTCTCCGACGGCGCGTCGTGGCCCGCGTTCCTCGACCTGAGGTGGGCGTTGGCCGGAGGGGCGATGGTGATCGGGTTGGGGTTGCTGGCGGGGTCCGCTCGACGTCGCCGGTAGAGGGGTTCGGGGTAGGGGGATCGGAAAGGGAGAAGGCCCGTCCTGGGGAGGACGGGCCTTCTCTGGTTTTTGTGCCGCTCTACTACTCCCACTCGATGGTGCCCGGCGGCTTGCTCGTCACGTCCAGGACCACGCGGTTGACCTCGTTCACCTCGTTGGTGATGCGGGTCGAGATGCGCTCCAGCACGTCGTACGGCAGGCGGGTCCAGTCCGCGGTCATGGCGTCCTCGCTGGACACCGGGCGCAGGACCACCGGGTGGCCGTACGTGCGGCCGTCGCCCTGCACGCCCACGCTGCGCACGTCGGCCAGGAGGACGACCGGGCACTGCCAGATCTGGCGGTCGAGGCCTGCGCTGGTCAGCTCCTCGCGGGCGATCGCGTCGGCCTTGCGCAGGACGTCCAGGCGCTCCTGGTTGACCTCGCCGATGATGCGGATGCCCAGGCCGGGGCCGGGGAACGGCTGGCGCTGCACGATCGTCTCCGGCAGCCCCAGTTCGGTGCCGACGCGGCGGACCTCGTCCTTGAAGAGCGCGCGGAGCGGCTCGACCAGGGTGAACTGGAGGTCCTCGGGGAGCCCGCCGACGTTGTGGTGGCTCTTGATGTTGGCCGCACCCGTGCCGCCGCCGGACTCGACCACGTCCGGGTAGAGCGTGCCCTGGACGAGGAACTGGTAGTCGCCCTCGGCCTTGAGGTCGCGTTCGGCCTGCTCGAACACCCGGATGAACTCGCGTCCGATGATCTTGCGCTTCTGCTCGGGGTCGGTGACGCCCTTGAGCGCGTCGAGGAACCGCTCGCGGGCGTCGACGGTGACGAGGTTGACGCCGGTGGCGGCCACGAAGTCGCGCTCGACCTGGGCGCGCTCACCCGCGCGCAGCAGGCCGTGGTCGACGAAGACGCAGGTCAGGCGGTCGCCGATGGCGCGCTGGACGAGGGCGGCGGCCACCGCGGAGTCGACGCCGCCGGACAGGCCGCAAATCGCCTTGCCGTCGCCGACCTGCTCGCGGATCAGCGCCACCTGCTCGTCCACGATCGAGGACGTCGTCCACTGCGGCCGGATGCCCGCGATCTCGTGCAGGAACCGGCGCAGCACCTCCTGGCCGTGCGGCGAGTGGCCTACCTCGGGGTGGTACTGGACGCCCGCGAAGCGGCGTTCGGCGTCCTCGAAAGCGGCCACCGGCGCGCCTTCGCTGGTCGCGGTGACCGTGAAGCCCTCGGGCGCCTTGGTGACGCAGTCGCCGTGGCTCATCCACACCGGGTGGTTGGCGGGCAGCTCCTCGTGCAGCAGGCCGCCCGCGTGCTGGACGCCGAGTTCCGTGCGGCCGTACTCACGGGTGCCGGTGTGCTCGACCGTGCCGCCGAGCGCGCCCGCCATGGCCTGGAAGCCGTAGCAGATGCCGAAGACGGGGACGCCGACGTCGAACAGCTTCGGGTCGACCTGGGGTGCGCCGGGCTCGTACACGCTGGACGGGCCGCCGGACAGCACGATGGCGGCCGGGTCGCGTTCCAGCAGTTCCGCCACGGGTGTGGTGTGCGGGACGACTTCCGAGTAGACCTGCGCCTCCCGGACTCGCCGGGCGATCAGCTGCGCGTACTGCGCGCCGTAGTCGACTACCAGCACAGGGCGGTTGCTGCTCTCGGCCACTGGGGGAAAACCTCTCGTCTGGCGGATCCGCGCAGGTGAAGGATGTCATGCGTGGAAGAGGAAGTGCTCACCGGAGGCGGGCTCAACGAGGTCGTGCGGATCGGGTCGACGGTGCGGAGGCCGACCGGTCCGTGGACCCCCGCCGTGCATCGGTTGCTGGAACACCTTGCGCCGCTTGGCATTGCGCCGGTGGTGCACGGGGTGGACGAGCGCGGGAGGGAGGTGTTGTCGTACTTGGAGGGTGAGGTCGGCCACCCGCCGTTGGGTGAGTCGTTGCGGTCGGACGAGGTGCTGGTGGCGGTGGCGCGGATGGTGCGGCGGTTGCACGACCGGTCGGCGGGGTTGGTGGAGGCGAGGTCGGGCGGCGGGTCGGATGGGTGGCAGTTTCCTGCGGTTTCGCCGGTGGAGGTCATCTGTCACAACGATCTCGCGCCGTACAACATGGTGTTCCGGGATGGGATCCCGGTTGGGGTGTTCGATTTCGACGGGGCTCGGCCGGGGCCCCGGTGGTGGGATGTCGCGTACACGGCGTATTGCCTGGTGCCGTTTTCGCCGGAGTTCGGGACGGTTGAGGAGCAGTGGCGGCGGGCGGGGTTGTTCTGCGAGGCGTACGGGTTGCCGGAGGCGGTGGCGGTCGAGGGGATGGGGTTGAAGGTGTTGGCGAGGTTGGAGGACATGGTCGCGATGATTCGGGAGAGGCCCGAGTTCTGGCGGCAGAGGGAAGAGGGGCACGAGGAGTACTACCTCGGGCACGTCGAGTACGTGCGGGAGAATTTCTGCTCGGCTGAGTCCGGCTCGATTTGACAGGTCTGCGGTCTGCGTGCGCCGGTCGCCGTCCTCCCGAGGTTCCGGCCCCCGGCGACACCGCTGGGGTCCAGGGGGTCCCGCGGGATGTACCCGGCGTGGTCGGGGGGTGGCGTACGGGGGGAGTTCGAAGATCAATAGGTCGAAGTGCGCGGGTCGGGCATACGGTGTTCGGCATGGACGCGTTTACGCCGCAGCCACGGCCTTGTTGGATTGCCGGACACGCCGAGCAGGGCGTTTCCGCCCTCACTGTCCATCACCCGTTCGATGGAACAGAGGTGGCCTCGGTCGCGGTGCCGGGGGTGGAGCAGGTGGAGCGGGCCGTTGCCGCTGCGGCGGCGGTGGCGAAGGAGTTCAGGCGGACGCCGGCGCACGTGCGGGCGGGCGCGCTGTTGCAGGTGTCCAGGGCGTTGGAGGAGCGGGCCGAGGAGATCGCGGAGACGATCACGGCGGAGAACGGCAAGCCGTTGAAGTGGGCCGACATCGAGGTGAAGCGGGCGGTCAACACGTTTCGGTTCGCGGCGGAGGAGGCGCGGCGGTTCACCGGTGACTTGCAGCGGTTGGACACGGATGCCACCGGCGAGGGGCGGTTGGCGGTTGTTCGGCGGGTGCCGCGTGGGCCCGTGTTGGCGGTGGCGCCGTTCAACTTCCCGTTGAACCTCGTGGCGCACAAGGTGGCGCCGGCGTTGGCGGTGGGGGCGCCGGTGATCGTGAAGCCCGCGTCGGCGACGCCGTTGTCGGCGTTGTTGTTGGGCGAGTTGTTGGCGGAGACGGATTTGCCCGAGGGTGCGTTCTCCGTGCTGCCGGTGCGCGGGTCGGACATGAAGGCGTTGGTGACGGATGAGCGGTTGCCCGTCATTTCCTTCACCGGGTCGACGGAGGTCGGGTGGTCGCTGACGGATTCGGCGCCGCGCAAGCACGTGGTGATGGAGTTGGGGTCGAACTCGGCGGCGATCGTGTGCGCGGATTGGGATGACCTGGACTTCGCGGCCGGGAGGATTGCGACGTTCGGGAATTACCAGGCCGGGCAGTCGTGCATCGCGGTGCAGCGGGTGTTGGTGCACCGGGACGTGGCCGACGAGTTCGTGCCGAAGTTGGTGGAGGCGGTTCGGGCTCTGAAGACCGGGGACCCGCACGACCCCGACGTGGAGGTCGGGCCGTTGATCGACGAGGACAACGCCCGGCGGGTCGAGGAGTGGGTCTCCGAGGCCGTGGCCGGTGGCGCGGTGCTGCACGTCGGTGGTGGGAGGTCCGGCACGTCGGTCGAGCCGACGGTGGTGCAGGACGTGCCCGTGGACGCGAAGCTGTGGCACCAGGAGGTGTTCGGGCCCGTGCTGGCCGTCGCCGTGGTGGATTCGGTGGACGAGGCGTTCGAGCAGGCCAACGCGACGGAGTACGGGCTCCAAGCGGGTGTCTTCACCAAGGACGTGACGGTGGCGTTCGCGGCGGCGGCGGAGTTGGAGGTCGGCGGGGTGATCATCGGCGACGTGCCGTCCTACCGGGCCGACCAGATGCCGTACGGCGGGGTGAAGGGGTCGGGGACCGGGCGGGAAGGCGTCCGGTCGGCGATGGTGGACTTCACCGAGGAACGCACGATGGTGCTCACCGGCATCACTCTTTGAGCGCGCCCTTGGCGAGCATCAGCAGGCCGTTGACCAGGTCGTCCGTGCCGGAGCCGGTGGCGAGCGCGCGGAGCTTGAGGCCCATCACCATGCCGACGACGGCACTGGCGACCTGGTCGGCGTCCTTCACGCCGATGGACGCCAGGACCGTTTCGGCGAGCTTGTCGTAGGCGGCGAAGCACTCGGCGGCGGCGGCCCGGAGTTCCGGGTCGCGGCCGGCGTGCAGGTAGAGCTCGTAGGGCGCGATGCGCTCGCTGTCGGTGCCCGTGGCCTCGGCGACCTGGCCGACGATCTCGACCACCTGGTCGAGGTCGGCGCACTTGGTGTCGTTCCGGGTGGCCAGCTCGCCGAAGCGCCTGGTCTCCTCGGTGACGAAGTGCCGCAGGCTCTCCCGCAGCAGGTCCTGCTGGGTGGCGAAGTGGTAGGTGACGGAGCCGAGCGAGACGCCCGCCTCGTGCGCGATGCGCCGGTTGGTCACGCCGGCGACGCCGTCGTCACCGATGATCCGCAGCACGGCCGCGATGATCCGCTGCCTCGTCTCGGCCGGTCTCGTCATGTCGTTCATTGTCCGCCATGGGACGGATCGACGGATCCGCGATACTGTTCGTTCGAACGAACAGTATCGGGAGGGCGCATGCGGGTCTCGGGATCGACCGTGTTGTTGACCGGCGCGACGGGTGGGATCGGGCACTCGATCGCCCGCGCGCTGGCCGGTCGCGGTGCGAAAGTGGTGTTGACCGGGCGGAAGGTCGCCGACCTGGAGCGGCTCGCCGACGAGGTCGGCGGGCGCGCGGTGGCGGCCGACCTGGCCGAGCCGGGGGCGGTCGGGCGGTTGCTGGACGAGGCGGGGGCGGTGGACGTGCTCGTCGCCAACGCCGCGCTGCCGGCCAGTGGGGCGTTGGTGGACTTCACGGCCGAGCAGGTGAAGCGGGCGTTGGCGGTGAACCTGGAGGCTCCGATCGCGCTGGCGCACGGGTTGGTGCCGTCGATGGTGGCGGCGGGGCGTGGGCACGTGGTGCTCATCGGGTCGTTGGCGGGCAAGGTGGCGTCGGCGCACGCGTCGCTGTACAACGCGACGAAGTTCGGGCTGCGCGGCTTCGCGCTGGGGCTGCGGGAGGACCTGCGCGGCAGCGGGGTCGGCGTGTCGGTCGTGCAGCCCGGGTTCGTGCGGGACGCCGGGATGTTCGCCGACACGGGCGCGAAGCCACCGGCGGGGATGCGGACGGTGTCGCCCGAGCAGGTCGCGGCGGCGGTGGTGCGGGCGGTCGAGGAGGACCGGGCGGAGGTCAACGTGGCGCCGGTGGAGCTGCGGGCGGCGAGCCTGCTCGGCGGCGCGTTCCCGGCGTTCTCGGCCGGGTTGCAGCGGCGGATGTCGAACGACGAGGTGATGCGGCGGATGAGCACGGCGAACCGGGGGAAGCGATGACGGCCGCGGTGATCCCGCACCCCCGGTGGCGGGTGCCGTTCCTGGGTGACGTGCTCGGCACGAACCGGCGGACGCCGGTGCAGGACACCATGCGGATGGGGCGGGAGCTCGGTCCCATCTTCACGCGGCGGTTCCTGGACCAGGAGATCGTGTTCGTGGGCGGGGCGGCGTTGGCGGCGGACCTGGCCGACGAGTCGCGCTTCGCCAAGCACCTGGCGCTGGGCGTGGAGGCGTTGCGGGATGTCGGTGGGGACGGGCTGTTCACCGCGTACAACGAGGAGCCGAACTGGAAGGCGGCGCACGAGGTGCTGCTGCCCGCGTTCACGCAGAGCGCCATGCGCGCCTACCACCCGACGATGGTGGACGTGACCGCGCAGCTGGTCGGGAAGTGGGACCGGGGCGGTGTCGTCGACGTCTCCGGCGACATGACGAAGTTGACGTTGGAGACGATCGGGCGGGTCGGGTTCGGGTACTCGTTCGAGTCGTTCTCGCGGTCCGAGACCCACCCGTTCGTGCGGGCGATGATCGGGTCGTTGCGGTACGCGCAGCGCAAGAACTTCGTGCTGCCACTGCTGCGCCGGGTGTTCGGGCGGGAGGCGGAGGAGCGCTACCAGCGCGATCTCGCCTACCTGGCGCAGGTCGTGGACGAGGTGGTGCGGTCGCGGCGCGGGTCGGGCGGTTCCGACCTGCTCGGGCTGATGCTGTCGTCCGGCGAGCTGGACGAGGTGAACATCCGCAACCAGGTGATCACGTTCCTGATCGCCGGTCACGAGACGACGTCCGGCGCGCTGTCGTTCGCGCTGTACTACCTGTCGCGGCACCCCGAGGTGGTCGAGAAGGCCCGCGCCGAGATCGACGCGGTGTGGGGCTCGGCGGAGGTGCCCGAGTTCGAGCAGGTCACGAAGCTGCGGTACGTGCGGCGGGTGTTGGACGAGGCGTTGCGGCTGTGGCCGACGGCGCCGGGGTTCGCGCGGGAGGCCCGTGCGGACACCGTGCTCGGCGGGCGGTACCCGATGCGGGCGGGCCAGTGGGCGCTCGTGCTGCTGCCGCTGGTGCACCGTGATCCGTCGGTGTGGGCGTCGCCGGAGTCGTTCGACCCGGACCGGTTCGCGCCGGCGGCGGTGAAGGCGCGGCCCGCGCACGCGTACAAGCCGTTCGGGACGGGGGAACGGGCGTGCATCGGGCGGCAGTTCGCGGTGCACGAGGCGACGTTGGCGCTGGCCACGGTGTTGCGCCGGTACGAGCTGGGCACCTCAGCCGACTACGAGCTGCGGGTGGCGGAGATGCTGACGTTGAAGCCGGACGGGTTCACCGTGACGCCTCGGCGGAGGTGAAGCCCTTGGCCCGGCGCAGCGCCCGGTCGAGGTCGGTCGCGGTGGCGGCGGTGTGGCCGTCGGGGCGGACCAGGGCATCCCCCTCGACGGTGAAGCCGGGGCCGTAGCGGCGGCTGTTCGGGCGGAGCGCGCCGTCACCGTTGGTGGTGAGGGGCGAGTCGCGGTAGGCGAAGGGCTCGAAGAGCTTGCCGGAGTCGATCTGCCCGGTGAGGCCGTGCTCCAGGACGTGGCGGCGGTGTGCTCGTTCGGCCGGGGTTCGCGGCACGAGGAAGCGCATGGTCGCGCCGGTGATGCGGAGGTTCTCGTCGGCCGCCGCGGCACGTTCCAGGTGGTAGGACTCCAGGAGGTGCGGGCCTGCCTCGCCGGCGCGGTCCAGGGCGATCTTCCACGCGGCGTTGTCGGCGTCGCAGATCCCGGAGTTGAGGCCGCGCGCGCCGAACGGGCTCATCACGTGCGCGGCGTCGCCCGCGAGGAGGACCTTGCCGACGCGGAGGCGGGCGGCCCGGCGCTGGTGGAAGCGGTAGGTGGACTGCCAGAGGATCTCGTACGGGCGGTCGCCGGTGATCGCCCGGACGTGGTCGGGCGTGAGCTCGAAGCCCTCCGGGACCTGCCAGTCGACGCGGTGGACGCCGTCGGGCTGGGGGTGGACGAGCACCTGGCGGCCGGGGTGCCACGGCGGGTCGAAGTAGAAGCGGCGCTCCGGCTCGGGGTGGCCCAGGTCGACCCGGATGTCGGCGATGACGAACCGGTCGGTGAACGAGTGGCCCTCGAACGGGACGCCGAGCAGGTCGCGGACGGTGGAGTGGGCGCCGTCGGCGGCGACGCAGTGCGTGCCCTCGAACGTGCGGTCGCGGGTGTGGACGGTGACCGTGTCGGCCTGCCGGATCCGCACGGCCCGCCGGCCGTAGTGGAGGTCGATCAAGGGCTCGGCCAGGGCTTTCGCGTGCAGGATCTGCTCGACGGTGGTTTGCGGGGTGTTGACGAACGGCGGGAAGCCGTCGGTCCGCGGCAGTTCGACGGTGAGCACCTCGCGGTCGCGGAAGTAGGTCCGGCCGCGGTACCAGGTGACGCCGGCGTCCACGACGGCCTGGCCGACGCCGACGCGTTCGAGGATGTCCAGGACGTCCCGGTGGACGCAGATCGAACGGCTGCCGATGGCTTCGCGGTGCGCGGAGGCCTCCAGGACGGTCGTCGGCACGCCGGCCCGGGCCAGCAGGAGCGCGGTGGTCAGGCCGACCGGACCCGCGCCGACGACCAGCACCGGGATCATCGCAACGCCGCCCACACCTCGCGGTCCCGCTCGGCGGTCCAGATCCGGGGCCAGTCGACGCCGTCGCACTCGTCCCAGTACCGCTGCACGTTGAACGGCATGCAGTGCTCGAAGATCGGCCACCGGCCGTAGCGCGGCGCCAGGGCGGCGTGCGCGGCCTCGAACGCGTCCTTCACGGTGCCGCCGCTGAGGTGCGTGCTCCCGACCGTGCGGCGGAGCTCGTCCAGGAAGTGCCTCGACTGGGCGATGGCCGCGTCGACCTCGGTCCGGTCACGGGCGGGCGCGCCGCGCCCGCCGACGAGTTGCTCGGCGCCCAGCGCGGCGACCCGGTCCAACGTCGACGTGGCCCACTCGTCGTGGAAGGCGTCGCCGGTGTAGAGCGCGGCCCGCGCCTCGACCAGGTCGCCCGCGAACAGGATGCGCTGGTGCGGCAGCCAGGCCACGACGTCGCCCGCGGTGTGGCCGCGTCCGCAGAAGCGCAGCTCCACCTCGCCCCGGTCGCCGCCGAGCGGGATGGTGAGGCGGTCGGAGAACGTGACGGTGGGCCAGGTGAGGCCGGGGATGGTCTCGGGCTCCTCGAACAGGCGCGGCATCCGGCCGTACTCGCTGAGCCAGTCCTCCCGGCCGCGTTCGGCGATCAACGCCCTGGTGTTCTCGTGCGCGATGACCTCGGCGGCGTCGAACGCGCTCGCGCCGAGCGTGCGGACCGCGTGGTAGTGGGTGAGGACCAGGTGGCGGACGGGTTTGTCGGTGCGCTCGCGGAGCCGGTCGAGCCAGCGCCGTGCGGCCGTCGGCGTGGCCCTGGCCTCGATGCAGACCAGGAAGTCCTCGCCCTCGATCGCGCCGACGTTCGGGTCGCCTTCGGCGGTGAGGGCGTAGACGCCGTCGGCGAGCTCGACGAACTTCTCGTCCTTGGGCGTGAGGTCGGCGCTGGACGCGAACGGCTTCGTTGCCACACAACCCACCATAGGGCGATCAGGTCGACTTGACCTCCACGATCGGCAGCCGCAGCGCGCCGGGCGCCCCGGCCGGGACGGCGGGGTTCTTCGGCGCAACAGCGGCGATCCGCCGGTAACCCGAGGACTGGTCGGGGCGCTGGTCCGGCTCGCCCTTGTTCGGCCACACCGAGAACGCCCGCTCGGCCTGCGCGGTGATCGTCAACGACGGGTTCACGCCCAGGTTCGCCGAGATCGCCGAGCCGTCCACGACCGACAGGCCCGGGTAGCCGTAGACCCGGTGGTAGGGGTCGATGACGCCGCCGGCCGGGTCCGAGCCGATCGGGCAGCCGCCGATGAAGTGCGCGGTCAGGGGGATGTTGAACAGCTCGCCCCACGTGCCGCCGGCGATGCCGTCGATGTGTTCGGCCGCCCGCAGGTTGGCCTCGTGGCCGGCCTCGATGAACGTCGGGTTCGGCTGCCCGTGCCCCTGCTTCGAGGTGAGCTTGCGACCGAACAGGCCCTTCTTGGTGAACGTGGTGATGGAGTTGTCGAGGCTCTGCATCACCAGCAGGATCACCGTCCGCTCGCTCCACCGGTGCACCGACATGAGCCGGGCCAGCCGCAGCGGGTGGCGGACCGCCTGCGCCAGGAACTGCAGGATGCGCGGGGTGGACTTCGCACCGTCCGTGGCCAGCGTCTGGAGCAGCCCCATGGCGTTGCTGCCCTTGCCGTAGCGGACCGGCTCGATGTGGGTCTGCTCGTCGGGGTGGATGGAGGACGTGATCGCCACGCCTTGGCTGAAGTTGCGCTCCTCGTCCACCGTGAAGCGGGCCGCGCCGATGATCGACTCGGAGTTCGTCCTGGTCAGCTCACCGAGCTTGGGCGAGAGCTTCGGCAGCGCGCCGTCGGCCTTCATCCGGTGCAGCAGCTGCTGGGTCCCCCACGTGCCGGCGGCCAGCACGACCTGGCCCGCCGTGATCGTCCGCCTGCCCTTGCGCAACTTGCCGCCCGTGCGCCGGGTGCCGACCGCCCACGTGCCGTCGGGCGCCTGGCGCAGGTCGGTGACGGTGGTCAGCGGCAGCACCCGCGCGCCGTTGCGCTCGGCCAGGTAGAGGTAGTTCTTGACCAGGGTGTTCTTCGCGCCGACCCGGCAGCCGGACATGCACGCGCCGCACTGCGTGCAGCCGGTCCGGCTCGGGCCCGCGCCGCCGAAGTACGGGTCCTCGGCCGGCTTGCCCGGCTCGCCGAAGTACACGCCGACCGGCGTCGGGTGGTAGGTGTCGGCCACGCCCATGTCCTCGGCGACCTGCCGCATCACCACGTCCGACGGCGTGGTGGTCGGGTTCTCCACCACGCCCAGCATCCGGCTCGCCTGGTCGTAGAACGGGGCGAGCTCGGCCTCCCAGTCGGTGATGTGCGCCCACTGCCGGTCCGCGTAGAACGGCTTGAGCGGCCGGTACAGCGTGTTGGCGTACACCAGCGACCCACCGCCGACCCCCGACCCGGCCAGGATCATCACGCTGCGCAGGGCGTGGATGCGCTGGATGCCGTAACAGCCGAGCGCGGGCGCCCACAGGTATCGCCGCAGGTCCCAGGACGTCTCGGCGAACTCGTCGTCGGCGAACCGGCGGCCGGCCTCGATGACGGCCACCCGGTAGCCCTTCTCGGTGAGCCGGAGCGCGGCGACGCTGCCGCCGAAGCCCGACCCCACCACCACGACGTCGTAGTCGGTGTTGTTACCGGCGAGTTCACCCATGGTTGGCAGATTAGGCGTAACTTCCGGTAACAGGCTAGTGCTCGATCGGTTCAGGCACTTCCAGGCACGAAACAGCCCCCGCCCGGAGCAGGGGCTGGTTCGCGTCGTCAGCCGCGGATGGTCAGGCCGACCTTCTGGAACTCCTTGAGGTCCGAGTAGCCGGTCTTCGCCATCGCCCGGCGCAGCGAGCCGAACAGGTTCGTCACGCCGCGCGGGTCGACGGACGGGCCGAACAGCAGCGTGCGCAGGTCGACGACCTGGTCCACCCCGGTCGACACGTGGCTGCGCGGCACCGACGGGTGCGCCGACGCGGCCGTCCAGTACAGGCCCTGGCCGGGCGCCTCGGACGCCGCCGCGAGCGGCTCGCCCAGCATCACCGCGTCCGCGCCGCAGGCGATCGACTTCGCGATGTCGCCGCTGGTCAGCACGCCACCGTCGGCGATCACGTGCACGTACCGGCCACCGGTCTCGTCCAGGTAGTCCCGGCGGGCCGCGGCGGCGTCGGAGATGGCCGTCGCCATCGGCACGCCGATGCCGAGCACCGAGTCCGTCGTGGTCACGCCCGGCGTGTAGCCGTAGCCGACGATCACGCCCGCCGCGCCCGTGCGCATCAGGTGCATCGCGGTCCGGTAGTCGCCGACGCCGCCCGCGATCACCGGGATGTCGAGGTCCGCGATGAACGACTTGAGGTTCAGCGGCTCGCCGTCGCGCGAGACGTGCTCGGCGGAGATGATCGTGCCCTGCACGACCAGGATCTCCACGCCGGCCGCCAGCAGGTCCGGCGTGAGCTCGGCCGCGCGCTGCGGGCTGACCCGCACCGCCACCGTGACGCCCGACTCGCGCACCTGCTTGATCGCCTCGGCGATCAGGTCCATCCGCACCGGCTCGGCGTGCAGCTCCTGGAGCACCCGCACCGGCGCGGCCGGGTCGTCGGTGTCCTCCACCGCCTGCACCAGCCGGAACAGGGCCTCTTCCACGTCACCGTGGCGGGCCCACAGGCCCTCCGCGTTGAGGACGCCCATGCCGCCCAGCTCGCCGATCGCGACCGCCGTGCCCGGCGACACGATCGCGTCGGTGGGGTGGGTGATCAGCGGGATCTCGAACCGGTAGGCGTCGATCTGCCACGCCGTCGAGACGTCCTTCGAGGATCGGGTCCTGCGGGACGGGATGATCTCGAGGTCGTCCAGCTCGTAGGCCCGCCTCGCGGTCCGGCCCATGCCGATCTCGACCAGATCGCGCACCTTTGTCGTCCTTCCGTGGAGCTGATGGTCCCGGGGGAAGCCGGCGGAACCTGCGAACACTAGCCCAAGGCGATCCGATTCAGCGGGTCGTGTAGTTCGGTGCCTCGACGGTCATGGTGATGTCGTGCGGGTGGCTCTCCTTCAGCCCGGCCGCCGTGATCCGCACCAGCTGCTTGCGCTGCAGGTCGGCGACGGTCTTCGAGCCGGTGTAGCCCATGGCCGCGCGCAGGCCGCCCACCAGCTGGTGCACCACGGTCGACAGCGGGCCGCGGAACGGCGTGCGGCCCTCGATGCCCTCGGGCACCAGCTTGTCCTCCGACAGCACGTCGTCCTGGAAGTAGCGGTCCTTGGAGTAGGACTTGGCCTCGCCGCGGCCCTGGAGCGCGGCCAGCGAGCCCATGCCCCGGTAGGTCTTGAACTGCTTGCCGTTGACCAGCACCAGCTCGCCCGGCGACTCGGCCGTGCCCGCGAGCAGGCTGCCGAGCATGACCGCGCTCGCGCCCGCCGCGATCGCCTTGGCGATGTCGCCCGAGTACTGGATGCCACCGTCGCCGATCACCGGCACGCCCGCCGGCCCGCACGCCAGGCTCGCCTCGTAGATCGCGGTGATCTGCGGCACGCCGACGCCCGCGACCACGCGCGTGGTGCAGATCGAGCCGGGGCCGACGCCGACCTTCACGCCGTCCGCGCCCGCGTCGACGAGCGCCTGGGCGCCCGCGCGGGTGGCGACGTTGCCGCCGACCACGTCGACCTCGTCGCCCAGTTCCTTCTTCACCTTGGCGACCATCTCCAGCACGTTGCGCTGGTGGCCGTGCGCCGTGTCGACCATGATCACGTCGACGCCCGCGTCGGCCAGCGCCATCGCCCGCGCGAAGCTGTCGTCGCCCACGCCGATCGCGGCGGCGCACAGCAGGCGGCCGTCCGGGTCCTTCGAGGCGTTCGGGTACTGCTCGGTCTTGACGAAGTCCTTGACCGTGATCAGGCCGCGCAGCTTGCCGTCGCCGTCCACGATCGGCAGCTTCTCCACCTTGTGCCTGCGCAGCAGGCCCAGCGCGGCCTCCGCCGACACGCCGACCTGCGCCGTGACCAGCGGGCCCTTGGTCATCACCTCGCTGACCTTGCGCGAGTGGTCGACCTCGAAGCGCATGTCGCGGTTGGTGATGATGCCGACGAGCTTGCCGCTCGCGTCGGTGACCGGCACGCCGGAGATCCGGTAGCGCGCGCACAGCTCGTCGACGTGGCGGATCGTGTCGTCCGGGGTGCACGTGACCGGGTCGCTCACCATGCCCGCCTCGGACCGCTTCACGGTCTCCACCTGGCGGGCCTGCTCCTCCAGGGACAGGTTGCGGTGCAGCACGCCGATGCCGCCCTGGCGGGCCATCGAGATGGCCATCCGGCCCTCGGTCACGGTGTCCATCGCCGCCGATGCCAGCGGCACGCGCACCGTGATGTTGCGTGAGAGCTTGGTGCTGGTGTCCACGCCGCTCGGCACGATTTCCGACTCGGCGGGCAGCAGCAGTACGTCGTCGAAGGTCAGTCCCAGCATGGCGAACTTGGGCGGGACTCCGTCAGCGTTGAGCTCGCTGGTCATGGCGGCTGGCTTGCCTTCCGTCGTGCGGCGATCCCGCCGCCGCGGATCGGGTTCCACGCAGCGGCGATGGGTTCAGGTCATGGTATCTGGACGTGGCCGGGGGTCCGCCCGGTACCGTGCGGGGTCGTGCCGCACGACGCGTTGCCACCAGACCCGTTCGCGGGCGACCCGGAGGACCCGGCCCGGGCCCTCGGCGAACCCGACCACGACCACGACCACCCGCCGATGGACGACGCCGAGCGGGCCGAGCTGGTCGGCGACCTCAGCGACCTCGCGGTGTACCAGGCGCTGCTCGAACCCCGTGGTGTCAGGGGAATCGTGGTCGACTGCGGCGAGTGCCAGGAGCCGCACTACCACGACTGGGCGCTGCTGCGGTCGAGCCTGGAGCAGCTGCTGGCCGACGGCCGGATGCGCCCGCACGAGCCCGCGTACGACCCCGACCCGGCGGCCTACGTCAGCTGGGAGTACTGCCGCGGTTACGCGGACGGGGTCACCGCGACCGAGAGCGCCCGCTGACGATGTGACGAAGCCCGCCCCCGGACGAGGGGCGGGCTTCGTCACACGCGTGCTCCGGGTCAGCCGCCGGAGGTGGTCTCGCCGTCGGTGCCGCCGGGCGTCTGCGTCTCGCCCCTGTTCTGGCCGTTGGTCGGCTCGCCCGAGGTGGGCGGCGGCGGCTGGGCCGTGCCGTCGGTGGTCGGGACCGTCGCCGTGGTCGTCGTCGGCACGGTCGTCGTGACCGGCTCGGGCGTCGTCGTCAGGCTCGGTGACGGCAGGCTGGGCTCGGTAGTGGGCAGCACCGGCGTCGTGGACGGTCCGACGGTGGTCGGCGTGTTCGGCGACGGCGTGGTGCTGGTCAGCTCCTCCAGCAGCGACTCGTGCTTCTGGGTGAGGTCGTCCTTGCCGTCGTCCGGCGAGACCGACGGCAGGCTCTCGCCCGCCTTGAGCAGCGCGTCACGGGCCTCGCTGTACCGGCCGTCGCGCAGTGCCGCGCGAGCGGTGTCGAGGTCGGTGCGCACGGCGACGGCGGCTTCCACCGACCGCGCGTGCTCGGAGTACAGGACCCGGGTCAGGCCCCAGAGCGCGTCGCCCGGCTGGGCGTCCCGCGCGACCAGGCTCATCCCGGTGAACGCGATCGCCAGCACGGCGGCGGCCGCGGCGAGGGGGATGAGGAGGCGCTGCCTGCCCCTGGGCTGGGTGCGGGCGGCGGCGATCGTGGCCACCGCCGTGTCGGTGTCGACCAGCTCACCCATGGGTGGGCGGTCGACCTCGCGCCGCCAGGCCAGCAGCAGCGCGTTCAGCTCGTCGTCGACGAGCGATTCCGGCTGGTCGCCGTCACGCCCGCCCAGCACGTCGAGCAGCACGTCGTCAGCCCGGATGCCCGCGAGGTCGTCCCCCGGCTCGGCCGCGGTGTCCTCGGCCAGGGTGTCATCAGACTGCGGCGGTCTCTCATCTCGTCCGCGCACGACTTCTCCGTTGCCCTTCTCGTGCTGGTCGGCCACTCAGACCACCTCCTCCGCTGCCAGCGTCTTGCGGAGGCGGGCCAGGGCGCGGTGTTGCGCCACCCGAACCGCGCCCGGCGTCGAGCCGACCGCGTCGGCGGTCTCTTCGGCCGACAGGCCGACGACCACGCGAAGCAGCAGGATCTCCCGCTGCTTCTCCGGAAGGACCTTGAGGAGCAGGGCCATCCGCTCCGACAGCTCGCCCTGCATGGCGCGCTGCTCGGGACCGGCCTCCGTCTCGGGGGCGTCGGGCACCTCCGGGACCGGTTCGGACCGGTTCCGGGCTGCGGAGCGATGCGCGTCGGCCACCTTGTGCGCGGCGATCCCGTAGACGAACGCCAAGAACGGCCGACCCTGGTCGCGATAGCTGGGCAGGGCCGTCAGCACCGCGAGACACACCTCCTGGGCCACGTCGTCCGCCGAAGCGAAGGACCTCTCCTGCCTTCCGACTCTGGCGCGGCAGTACCGCACCACGAGGGGTCGGATGGATGCCAGGAGCCGCTCGATCGCGTGGCGGTCGCCATCGACGGCTGCGCCCACTTCGGCGTCCAGTCCGTCCCCCAAGTTGGTCATCGCAGACAACTGCCCTGGTGTTACGCGTAGGCGTACCGACAAAGAACAGCACGGGACGATCGACGTCGCCCGTACTGGTGATGCTCACCGTACCGGTCGTCCGGCCGAATGTTCCGCAATGGGGTCCAGATGGGGTCTTTCGACCTCACCTGACCAGCCGACACGCCACAGGCGGGCGAGGCCCGCGGACACCCGGGAACCGCAACCTTGCGGACAGCCCGCCGACGCCGCACCGGCCCGGCGATCCCATGACGGCCGGGCGGCGCGTGGGGCGCACGGCGACCTCACACGTCCCGGTCGAGCCCGGGCCCCTCACCGTCCCTATAGACGCACGGCAGCCTCACAGCACCTCTGGGTGCACGGCGGCGGCGCGGCGGCCTCACGGCGACTGGTGGACGCACGGCGGCCCGGCGACGCCTGAAGACGTCGCCGGGCCGTGGCTGGAGGAAGGGGTGCCGGTGTGCGACTCGCCTGACGAGTCCGACGAGCCTGTGCCCCGAGCCCTGGGTCCCGTGCGCTAGGACACGAGGCCGCGCCGGAAGCCGTGCGCGACGGCCTGGGCGCGGTCGCGCACGCCGAGCTTGCGGAACAAGCGCCGGGCGTGCGTCTTCACCGTGTCCTCGGACAGGTAGAGCTCGCGCCCGATCTGCCCGTTGCTCTTGCCCTGGCTCATCCCGCGCAGCACCTGGAGCTCGCGCTCGGTGAGCTGGACGCCCGGGTCCGACGGCTGGCGCGGCGCGGGCACGCTCGTGCTCGCGAGCGTGTGCGCCAGCGCGGCGACCAGCTCGGGGCGCGAGGCGTCCCAGCGCAGGTAGCCGCGGGCCCCGCCGGCGATCGCGGCGGCGATGCTGCCCGCGTCGTCCGGTGCGCCGAAGACGATGACGTTTGCCTGCGGGTTGGCCGAGACGAGTCGCCGGGTCGCTTCGACCCCGGTCGGGACGGCGCGCTGGGTGCCAACCAGTACGACGTCGACCGGCTGCCGAGAGAACCGAGCCAACAACTCGTCACCGTGCGCTACGCAGTCGATGCGGCTAACCCCTGGGACAGCCGACATCACGCGGGTGAGACCCTCCCGCACACTGCGCCGGTCGTCGCAAATAAGGACCGTGGTCACGGGGACTCCTTCCTGCAGCCGAGTGACGTTCCACATCCCCTATCGGACGCTAGATGTATGAGGCCATGACGTTGGTGACGCCGGTGTGGAGCCGTGTGGCTGGTGGTCGGTTTCCGGCGGCGGTGTGGGGGCGATGGTAGTTGTAGTGCACGTTCCAGATCGTCAGGGCGTCGGTGCGTTG
>NZ_JAJHUO010000043.1 GCF_020859565.1 Saccharothrix luteola
GCTACCCGATGGGCATCCAGAACATCGTCAACGTCACCGTGCCCCTGGCCTCCTACGCCAAGCCCGGCGCGTTCAACGACCCGGACATGATGGAAGTCGGCCGCGGCGGCATGAACGACACCGAGATGCGCAGCCACTTCGCCCTGTGGGCGATCATGGCCTCGCCGCTCATCGCGGGCAACGACCTGCGGAACATGGACGCCGCCACGCAGACCATCCTGAAGAACGCCAACCTCATCGCCATCAACCAGGACCCGCTCGGGTTGCAGGGCGTCCAGGTGTCCTTCGACGGCACCCGGCGCGTGCTCGCCAAGCGGCTGTCCAACGGGGACGTGGCGGTCTCCCTGTTCAACCAGGGCAACACCACCACGACCATCTCGACGACGGCGAGCACCATCGGCAAGACCGGGAGCTCCTTCACCCTGCGCGACCTCTGGACGGGGGCGACCTCCACGACCACGGGCCCCATCTCGGCGAGCGTGCCCGGCCACGGCACGGCCGTGTTCCGGGTGAGCGGCGGCGGCACCACCACGCCACCCACGACCTTCGCGCTGCGCAGCGCGTCGGCCGGCCGATGCGTGGACGCGCCCGAGAGCTCCACCACCAACGGCACCCGACCGGTGATCTGGGACTGCCACGGCGCGGCCAACCAGCAGTTCACGCAAAGCGGCAACACCTTGCAGCTGCTCGGCAAGTGCCTGGAAACGCCGACCAACGCCACGGCCGGCTCGCCGGTCCAGTTGTGGGACTGCAACGGCGGCACGAACCAGCAGTGGACCCTGAACAGCAGCGGCACGATCAGCAACACGCGCAACGGGCTGTGCCTCGACGTGAACAACAACGGCACCGCGAACAACACCCCGGTGATCGTGTGGACCTGCCACGACGGCACCAACCAGCGCTGGACCCGAGTCTGACCCGACCGATCACCCGTCAGCGCGCCGCGCGCCCCTGACACGCGGACGTGGACCCCGAGTGCCCCGGCCGTCGCCTCACGCGACGGCCGGGGTAATCGGGGTGCCTACTGGCTGATCCGAACACAAGTTGAGCCGTGACTGACCAGGAACCGCCCAGTTTTGCTCGTCTATCGCCTGAACTTCGCTCCTCTGGTTCACTTAGTGCCGTGCACGACGATCCCTGGGGCCCTTCGCCTTCTTCCGGGCAGTTGCTCCGGCTGCTGCTCGACGGGGCGCCGCGCACCCGCGCCGAGCTGACGCACGAGACCGGCCTGACGCGCTCCGCCGTCGCCGCCAGGCTCGACGCGCTGCTCGGCGCCGGCCTGGTGGACGATCGCGGCACCGGTGTGTCCACGGGCGGACGGCCCGCGAGCCGCTTCGCCTTCAACGCACGCGCCCGGCTCGTCCTCGCGGCCGAGCTCGGCGCCACCCACGGAGCCGTCGCCGTCACCGACCTCAACGGCGGCCTGCTCGCGTCCCGGCGACTCGCCCTGGACATCGCCGACGGTCCCGAACCGGTGTTGGCGGCGCTGGTCGGGGCGTGGCGCGACCTGCTCGCGGACCCGGACCTGGCCGGGGTGCCCCTGGCCGGCGTGGGCATCGGCCTGCCCGGTCCGGTCGAGCACTCGTCAGGCCGCCCCAACCGCCCGCCGATCATGCCCGGGTGGCACGGTTTCGACGTGCCCTCGCGGATCCGGGCGGAGTTCGGCGTTCCGGTGCTGGTGGACAACGAGGTCAACCTGATGGCGCTCGGCGAGCACGCGCACTCCTTCCGCGACGTCGACCACATGATCGTGGTGAAGGCGGCGACGGGCATCGGCTCCGGCTTCATCAGCAACGGCGTCCTGCACCGGGGAGCGGCCGGAGCCGCCGGCGACCTCGGGCACATCCGGGCTCCTCAAGGCGGCGACGCACCGTGCCGCTGCGGCAACACGGGCTGCCTGGAAGCCGTCGCCGGTGGTCCCGCGGTCGCCGCGCGGTTGCGGGCCAAGGGGATCGAGGCGCACACGAACGCCGACGTGGTGGCCCTGGTCCGCGACAGCAACGTCGAAGCAGGTCAAGAGGTCCGGCAGGCGGGCCGCGCCATCGGGGAGGTGCTGGCGGCCTGCGTCAACATGTTCAACCCCTCGCTCGTCGTGGTCGGCGGCTCCCTCGCGGCCGCGGGCGAGATGCTGCTGGCCGGGGTCCGGGAGGCGATCTACCGCCGTTCCCTGCCCCTGGCGACGGAGAACCTGCGCATCGTCCCGTCGCTCGCGGGCCGTGACGCGGGCGTGATCGGCGCGGCGACCATGGTCGTCCACCACGTGCTGTCGCCCGCCGTGGTGGACGACCAGCTCGGTTGGCCTTCGCGGTAGCGCGCGCCGCCGTCGTCCCGGATCACCCCCGTCCACCGCCCTCCGGCACGGGGTCGGGCGCGATGACCCCGGAATCCGGCCCCGACGGGAGCTGGACGTGGACGTGGCCCCGCCCCGCCTCGACGTTGATCAGGTCCAGTTGGACCGCCGCCACCGACCAGGTCCGCAGCGCCAGGGTCCGCTGATCACCCGCGAGCGAAACGAGCCTGCTCTTGAGCGGCTCGGTGGCGGTGAGCGACGCTTCGAACCCGTCGACCGCCGTGGCGAGCTGCTGCACGGCGACCCGCATACCGGTCCGCGTCATGTTGATGCCGTTGCCCGCGGAAGGTGATGTCTCGTGCGGCTTCACCGCGGCGGCCACGACGTCCTTCCACCCCTTCACCACATCGGCGCTGGGTGGCGACGCCGGTTGCGCGCCGCCGATCGGGGCCGCCTCCGCCATCGCCGCCAGCACCGGCGTCAACCGGTCTCGCGTCTCCTTGGCCAGGTCCGTCAACGGCCCCAGCTGCGCGAGGTCCCGTTCGGCCTCCTCCTGACGCAGCTCCGCGATCCGCCGCTCGGTCGCGTCCGGCCCGTCCGCCGAGGTGATGACGAACGCCGTGGCCAAACCGAGGACGAACGCGGTGACGAGACCGGACGCGGCGAGCCAGGTGCCCCGGCGCGGCGACGGCGGTGCGGATCGGCGAGCGGGTCCACCGGGGCGTGGCCGCCGGGTCGACGAGGTCCTGACCATCACTTCACTCCTCTGCGTCCACGGATCGCCGGACGGGTGGGTCAGCGGCCCCGGTGCCAGGGACCGGGGCCGCTGACGTGGACCCCTCGCTAGCGGAGGGTCCACCTCTGGTTGGTCCCACCCGTGCACGTCCAGATGATCAGCTGCGTGCCGTCGGCGGAGCTGCCGCCGTTGGCGTCGAGGCACTTGGCGCCGTTGCGGATCGTGCCGTCGGACTGCACCGACCAGTTCTGCCCGGACGAGCCGTTGCACGACCACAGCTGGACCAGCGTGCCGTCGACCTGGCTCCCGCCGTTGACGTCCAGGCACTTGTCGAGCGTCCGGAACGTGCTGCCGGTCTGCGTCCACTTCTGGTTCGCCTGGCCGTTGCACGTCCACAACTGCACCTTGGCGCCGTCGGTCGAGGCGCCGCCGTTCACGTCGACGCACTTGCCGCCGACACCGACGATCTCCTTCGCGCCGCCACCCCCGCCGCCGCTGCCCGCTCCCGGCCCGATGTAGGTGATCGAGTCGAGGTCGAAGTTGTTGTTGGCGGAGGACTTGAACACCACGAACAGCTCGACCGTGCCGCCGGGCTTCGTCACGTTCACCGGCGGCGTGCTGACGTAGTTGTCCCAGTTACCGGTGTTGACGACCGGCGCCGAGGCGATCAGCGGGCCGGTCGGCGAGCCGGAGCGCAGTTCGACGGAACCGCCGCCCGTGGGCGAGGACACCTTGAACGACACCTGGTTGATCCCGGTGAAGTTCACCGGCTTGAACGAGATCCAGTCGTTGTTGCTGATGTCGCCGACCCTGGCGCCCGACTCGGCGCCGGCCTGGGACACCACCCGCACACCGGACGAGCCGTTGAAGAACTCGGCCTGCTTGTGCTTGGGCTGCAACACCACCGTCGCGCTCCCGGTGAGCGAGGGCAGACCGGTGGCACCCTTGTCGGCGTACTCGGTCGAGCCGATGATGTGCGCGTTCCCGTTCTGGTGCTCGGCGTCGGCCTCGGCCTTGAGCGAGCCCGAGCACCCGGTGATCGGGCCCCCGAGCGGGTGCTTGTGCGCGTCGTGACCGATGTTGCCCTGGGTGATCACCCGGGCGCAGTCGATCGTGCCGTCCTCGGGGTCGCTGACCGACACCGCGTAGGGAATGGTGTCGCCCCACGCGAACATGGCGCCGTCCGCGGGACTGGTGACGGTCACGGTCGGCGCGGTGTTGCCCGACGTCACGGTGACGTTCGCGGTGCCCGTCCGCCCGCTCGGGTCGGTGACGGTCAACTGGGCGTTGAACGTGCCCCGCGTGGTGTAGGTGTGCGACGGGTTCGCCTCGGTGGACGTGCCGCCGTCGCCGAACCGCCACGAGTACCTCAGCGCGCCGCCCTCGGGGTCACTGGAACCCGCGCTGGAGAACCGCACCGTCAGCGGGGTCCCGCCCGAGCCAGGCGTCGCGGTGGCCCGCGCGACCGGGCTGCGCTCACCGGCGCTGTAGTCGATGCGGAAGAGGCCCGCACCCGGCAGGTGCACGTTGTCGTCCCAGCCCTCGCCCCAGGTCAGCAGGTACATCGAGCCGTCCGGGCCGAACTTCGCGTCCATCGGCGAGGCGAAGGACATGCCCGACAGGAAGTTGTTGATCTTCAGCAGGTTGCCCGACGAGTCGAGCCGGAACTCGAACATCGTGTTGCGAGCCCACTCGCCGAGGAACGGCGTCCCGTCGAAGTACGCCGGGAACTTGGTCGGCGACGGGTTGGCCGCGTTGTACCGGTAGATCGGGAACGCCATCGGCGCCTCGCCGCCGGAACCCATCTCCGGGAACTTGTTGCCCTCGCTCGCGCTGTTGCCGTACCAGACGTCGGCGGCGCGCGCGGCGGGCAGGGTCGACAAACCGGTGTTGTTGGGCGAGTTGTTCACCGGCGCGGCGCAGTTGAACTTGCCGCCGGACGTCCCGGTGGCGAAGTTGAAGTCGTTGTAGGGCGTGTTGTTGCCGACGCAGTACGGCCAGCCGTAGTTGCCCGGCGACTTCACCACGTTCCACTCGACCAGGCCACCGGGACCGCGGTTGGGGTTGTCCGATCCCGCGTCCGGTCCGTAGTCCGCCAGGTAGACCACGCCGGTGGTCGGGTGCACGCTGAACCGGAACGGGTTGCGGAAGCCCATCGCGTAGATCTCGGGACGGGTCCTCGCCGTGCCGGGGGCGAACAGGTTGCCCTGGGGGACGGTGTACGTGCCGTCGGCTTCGGGGTGGATCCGCAGGATCTTGCCGCGCAGGTCGTTGGTGTTGGCCGCGGTGCCCTGCGCGTCGTACAGCGAGCGGCCCGGCCGCTCGTCGATCGGCGCGTAGCCGTCCGACGCGAACGGGTTGGTGTCGTCGCCGACACCGACGTAGAGGTTCTTCCCCGGGCCGAACGCGAGGTAGCCGCCGGTGTGGCCGGGCTCCTCCTTGCGCGACATGGGCACCTTGAGGAGGACCTTCTCGGTGGAGAGGTCGACCGCGTCCCCGTTCATGGTGAAGCGGGAGATCCGTGCGGCTTCCTCGGTCGTGCTCCCGGGCGAGTAGTTCAGGTAGACCCACCTGTTGGTGGCGAAATCGGGGTCGAGCGCCAAGCCGGTGAGGCCGTCCTCCGAGTTCTGCCCGCCGCCGTACACGTTCAGCGTGGCGGCGGTGACGGTGGTGCGGGTGTCCGGCTTGTAGATCTTCAGCTTGCCGCCGTACTCGGTGAAGAACACGCGGCCGTCGGGGGCGATGTCGACCGCGCCGGGCGCGATCGTGGTCTCGTCCAGCGCGATCTTCTCGAAGCTGCTCCACGAGGTGGGACCGCAGTCGGCCTGCACCTTGCCGCCCGCCGACTCCACGCCGCCCTTGACGTGCTCGCGGAACAGCGGCTCGGAGTAGCTGGACGCCTGGTGGCCCATCGCGGTGGCCCACAGCCTGCCGCCCTCGAAGTTGCGGCACCACGAGATCGGGTGGTCCGCGCCCATCCTGGACGACCCCGGGTCGTAGGTGGACTCGTCCGCGGTGACCAGCACGTGCGCGGTGCCGCGGACCGAGCGGGTGAAGTTGTACCACTCCTCGGTGCGCGTCCAACGGTCCGGCAGCGCCGCACCGGACGGGTGCTTGCGGTCGGCGACCTTGGCCGTGCCGGACACGATGGCCGAGTGCGCGGTCATGCTCGCGCCGAGCATCTGGTCCCACCACGGGAACTGCTGCTCGATGTTCATGTCCGTCGCGTTGTGGATCGCGACGAAACCTCCGCCGCCACGCATGTACTTCTGCGCCGCGGCGCGCTGCGCGTCGTTGTCCCACACCATGCCGGAGGTCTGGAGCATGACCACGACGTCGAACGTGGCGAGGGCGGCGTCGTTGAACACCGACGAGTCCTCGCTCCTGGTCAGCTCCCACTCGTTCTGGGCGGCCAACTGCTCGAACATCGTAATGCCTGCGGGGATCGAGTCGTGCCGGTACGCCCCGGCGGCGGTCTTGCTGAACAGCAGGACGTGGAACCCTTCCGGGTGCGCCTGGGCGGCCACCGGGACCGCGACGCCGGTGCCGAGCAGGACACAGCCGATCACTGACAGCAGTCGTATGAAGTAGTGCACAACCACTCCAAGCTCTCGTCGTTGAGGCGACTTGGTCTCGTGGTGGTTCAACGGCTCCGCGGCCGGGCGGGCACCTTCGCCGCCACGCGCAGGCCTTCACCGCTCAGCGGCGACTTCCCAACCCATGTGCTGACACCGATGTCCCACATGGGGAGAACGTAAGTCACCAGATACGGCGCGGTCAATGCATAAGTACAGCTGCTAAAAACCAAACTTTGGACGATCACTAGCCAAAAGGGCCGTACGGGCGAATCCCGCGGTCACGCCTCCATCTCGGCGTCGAGCACCTGCGGTGACAGCAGGTGCCTCGTGACCATCGCCGCGGCGCCACGCGCCCCTGCCGTCGAGCCCGTGCGCGACGCGACGATCCGCAGGTTCTCCGTCGCCAGCGGCAGGGACCGCCGGTAGACCGACTCGCGCACGCCCGCGAGCAGCATCTCCCCCGCCTGCGCCACCATGCCGCCGATCACGACCAGCGACGGGTTGAACATGCTCACCGCGCCGGCCAGCACCTCGCCGAGCTCCCGTCCCGCCTGCCGCAGCACCCGGCCGGCCTCGACGTTGCCGGACCGCACCAGGTGCACCACGTCGGCGGTGCTGTTCGCGTCGAGGCCCAGCCCCCGCAGCCTCGCCGCCAGCGCGGGGCCTCCCACGACGGCCTCCAGGCAGCCGGAGTTGCCGCACCGGCACGGCACGTCCCCGGCGTGCGGCACCTGGATGTGCCCGAGGTCGCCCGCCGCGCCGGCCGCGCCCCGGTGCAGCACGCCGTTGCTGATCAGGCCGGCCCCGATGCCGGTCGCCATCTTCACCACGATCATGTGCTCGACGTCCGGGTACGACGCCGCGTGCTCGCCCAACGCCATCAGGTTGACTTCGTTGTCGACCAACACCGGCACGCCGAACTCCGCACCGATCGACGCGGGCACGTCGAACCCGTCCCAGCCAGGCATTATCGGCGGGTTGACCGGCCTGCCGGTGGAGTGCTCGACCGGCCCGGGAAGCCCGATGCCCACGCCCGCGACCTCCGCGCCACCCGCCGTGCGCAGCAGCTCCCGCCAGGCCTTCACCAAGGACGCCAGGATCGGCACCGGTCCCTCGGCGATGTCCAGGCCCACCTCCTCGACCGCGGTCAGCCCGCACGAGAGGTCGGCCACCGCCACCGTGGCCTGTGTGGCGCCCACCTGGGCCACCAGCACCAGTCGAGCCCCGGGGTTGAAGACGAACCGACTGGCCGGGCGGCCGCCGGTGGACTCGTCGGCGCCGGTGTCCACGATCAGGTTCGCCGCCAGCAGCGAGTCCATCCGGGCACGCACGGTGGACCGGGCCAGACCGGTCTCCTCCACCAGTTCCGCCCGCGTGCGCGGCCGGCCGTCCATCAGCAAGTGCAACAACGCGGACGGCGAGCTGGGGTCGGTACCGGAAGGGCTTGGCATGCGGGCAATTGTCGCAGCAAGTACACAAGGCCGCCCGAGCCGCCCGGATGTCACCGCGGACGGCGGTCAGGGCCGCCTACCTGGGATGTGCGGCAGCCGTAAGCCACCGCCGTCGGTCCGAAACCCGGCGCCGGCGACTACCGGAGGTCCAGGCGCGAGCGGTCGTACAGCTCCGTGTGGATCGCGGCGTGCCGCGAGCGCAACGCGGCGTAGTCGGCGCCGAGCGCGGCCAGCTCCGCCTGCAACGGCAGTGAGTCCCACGCGGTCGGCGATTCGTACCGGTCGAGCTTGGTGAGCAGCGGCAGTCGCGTCGCCCCGGTCACGACGATGGTGGAGCCGCCGGCGGTGACGGTGCCGCCGGTGGGAACGACCCGCGTGACGCCCTCGTAGCCGAAGGCGGCCGGCCCGGACGGGTAGGCGCCGCGCAGGTTCAGGTAGCCGGAGCCGTTGCTGACCGTCGCACGGGTGGTGAAGCGCAGGTCGGCGAGCAGCCCTTCCAGCGCGGCGTCGACGCTGAGCGTGGTGTCGACCGTCCGGCCGGGAGCGGGCGCCGGCTCGTGGACGATCACGTGGTCGGCGCGGGAGGCGAACGCGCGGCGGGTCCAGGTGCCGTGGTCGTCGGTCCACGTCGAGCTGACCTCGCCGGTGCGGGAATCGGTCACCCGGCGGTAGTCCTCGACCGCGGTCGCGCCGGGGGCCGAGACCCGGAGTTCGTGGGCCGGGTGGTTCGGGGTGAGGTCGCGGCTGCCGTTCGGCAGCACCACGCGGTGGTAGTTGAAGATCACCTTCTCCAGCGCCGGCGTGCCGCGCCGCACTCGCCGTTCCCGGTGTTGAACGACGACTGCATGGGACTCCCCCTGTCGGGGCGCACACCGCCCGACGAACCGCGAGCGGGGTGTCCATCGTGGATGGTCCTGTCGTGACTGCTCGAACGCCGTCTGCCGTGATCGTGACCCGCTAGCCCGGCCGCGGCCTTCCGGAACGGTTCCTGCCCGGTCCCGCCCGCCGGTCGAGGCGGGCGGGACCGGGCAGTGCTCAGCCGGCCCGTCCGGCGACCACGCCCACGGCGTCGACGACGAGGGTGCCGCTCAGCACCTTGACCTGCACGGTGTGCTCCTGGTTCGCCAGACCCCGCAAGGCGTACGTCTGGTGGAACTGGGGCGAGGCGACGGTGGCCGCGGAGGCGTGGACGACGGTCCCGTCGACCGTCACCTCCAGGACCGCCGACCCGTTGTTCTGCCCCACGATGTCGAGCCCGGTCCCGGTGAACACGTAGGTCAGGGTGGAACCGGCGCCCCGGCTGGTCGAGAGGGTGCGCTGGATGTCGTACATGTTGGTGCCGTTGACGTGCGACCACGACCCGCCGTAGCGCAGCTTGACCGCGGGCGTCTGGCCGAGGTCGTGCATCTCCAGGTTGTCCAGCAGTTCGGCGTAGTTGGACGGGGTGGTCCCGACCGTCTGGACGCGGAGGTTGTCGAACCGGGTGTAGTAGTAGCCGCTGCCCAGTTCCACCCGTCCGGACAGCTTCGGGGTCGCGTCGGCGAGGGTGTGCAGGGCGGTGCCGTCGAGGTAGGCGGTGACCTGGCTCCCCACCGCCCGCAGGGCGATGTTGTGCCACGCGGTGTGCGCGGTGTCGAAACCGGGGATGGTGACCCCGCCCGCACCGGTGGCGACGTTGCCGCCGGCCACGACGCGGTCCTCGACCAGGACGCTCCAGCCGCCGTCGAACCAGAACTTCAGCTTGTACGGCGCGGCCTTGTCCCCGTGCTGCTGGCGGACGCCGATGGCGGCGTAGTTCTTGCCGGACTGCGTGCTGTTGTCCTCGAAGGAGACGTCGGCACCGGCCTGGTAGTCCAGCCACCGGTTGTCACCGATCCGGGTGACCGGGTCACCGGGGTTCCAGGCGCCTCCCAGGCCTTGCGCGACCTGGTCGACCTGCTGCCGCAGGACGTAGTTGCCCGACCCGTCGGGCAGGTACGCCTCGAACGCCCCGTTGCGATCACTGGTGAACAGCGGGATCGCGCTCTTCGAACCACCGCGGGATTCGACGAAGTCCTGGCTGCCGACGACCTTGCCGCCCGAGCCGATCACCGGCACGGTCTTGTCGCGGTAGTCGAAGTCGTCCGCGTACAGGACGTCGTCGCTCGGGTCGTGGCCCGAACCGGTGCGGTCGGTGTCGAGGACGGTCCGCTCGCCCTCGACGGGGAGCGGGGTGCCGAACGCGGGCCTGGGGATGTTGGGCAGCGTGGTCGCGGTCAACGCGGAGTACGGCTTCACGGTGATCGTGTACGTGCCGTCCTTGTCGGTGTTGACGTTGCCCACGTGCCGCAGGTGGTTGGCGTTGAACCGCTGGCCGGCGTCGGCCGCGCGGGTCTCCCACAACTTGAGCACCTGGCGGCCGGTGTAGGCCATGTCGACCGCCCGCAGGTGGTAGACCCGAGGCCACTCGCTGTCGTTGACGAAGACCGTGGAGAAGTTCTTCTTGTCGGGCGCGGCGAGGGTGAGGTAGCTGGGGGTGCCGTTGCGCCCGTTGACGGGGTTGGTGCCGGTGGCCCCGGTGTAGCTGGCCTGCGGGACGGCCCGCCAGATGCCGGCGGTGTTGTCCGGGTTCTCCCACCCGGTCTTGGCGAACCAGCTGAAGTGCCGCAGGACGTCGATCGCCAGGTCGTAGTGCAGCCACCCCGACCACGGGTCGCGGGCGCTGACCAGCTCCTTGTAGCCGTACTGGCCGCCTTCGTAGAACGAGCCGACGGCGGGCTGGTAGATGAAGTTCGTGCGCCGGGAGTTGGCGAAGCCCTTGATGACGGTGTTGCCCATCTCCAGGGCGCTGTTCTTGCCGCCCACCCCGGTGCCCACCGTGGTCGGGTCCGCCATGGTGTTGTTCGGCCGGAACGAGGAGTTGCCGAACGTCGCCTGCGCCTCGCTGTTCCAGACCTCCTTGTCGAAGGACTCGGCCAGGCGCTTGAAGTCGCCCGCGGCGGTGTCGTCGGTGTTGTAGTGGTAGGCCGCCACCGCGACGGCGTCGCGCAGCGAGGCGTCCGCGACCATCTCGTCGCCGAAGGTGCCGAGGCTCGCCTCGTCGGAGATGGTCACGCCGATCCGGCGGTACAGGTCGCGCTCGGTGGCGTCGGCGAAGCCCGTGCCGTCGGTGCGCACCAGCTCGGCGTACCGCTTGGACCAGTTCAGGTCCGCGGTGTGCTCGTTCACGCCCGGGTTGACGTAGTCGACCATGTAGCCGTAGGTCCGGTAGGCGGCGAGGATCGACTTCTTGTACCAGGTGTAGATCTTGTCGTTGGTGTTCGCCCAGGCGGGCGCGTTCCACCGCAGGATCGACACCTTCAGCGCGGGGTTGATCTTCTTGGCGTCGGCGGCGAGCTGGAAGCCCTGGTGCCGCGTGACGTTGACGTCCTCGGTCTCCCAGCGCATCGTCGAGGGGTCCGGGCCGGTGGAGTTGTTCCGGTCGTTGCCCATCTCGATCTTGACGTTGGTGAGCACGGGGTTCTTACCGCCGAACAGCACTTGGAGCAGTTCGAGGTACTTGGCGGGCTGCTCGGACTTGTAGTCCATCAGCAGCTCGCTCGAGCTGTTGCCGCTCAGCAGGCCGAAACCCTTGAACGTCAGGCCGTTGACGTTGTCCGCGCGGACGTCGTCGCCGTCCACCACGACGGCGCGCGGGGACAGGTCGGGCGGCCCCACCACGGACCACTGCTGGTTGGTGCTGCCGCTGCTCGCGTACATCTTGAGGTCGGCGCCGGAGTCGCTGCGCCCGGCGCCGTCGAGGTACAACCCGGTGGCCGCGTTGCGGAACTTGACGTGCCCGTCGACGTTCTCGCGCGTCCACTGCTGGCCCTGCGACGACGTGGTCTGCCACTGGGCGCACACCGCGCCGTTCGCCGCACGCCCGGCGCTGTCGAGGTAGAGCCCGGTCGCCCGGTTCCTGATCCGGACGTGGGAACCGGACTCCTCGATCAGCCACTGCTGGTTGGCCGACCCCGAAGGGGGGTGCTGCGCCGCGGCGTCGCCGTCGGCGGTGCGGCCCATGCCGTCCACCGACATCCCGGTGGCCCGATTGACGATCGTCACGTAGGTGACCGACGCGTCCTGGGCGACGGCGGTGGGCGGCAACGCGGACACGTGGAGCCCGACTGCCGTCACCAGCGCGACGAGCGGCTTCACCACACGCCATCGCGACTTCGGTCGAGATGAACGACCAAGGACCATGACTTCTCCAATCGGGACCTGACACGGCAACGCTGCACGGCTCGCGGGTCACCGCGCGTCGGTGGTCCCACCGGTCCTGCGCAGGCAGGCGGGAGGACGAGCCGAACGCGGCGGCTCCTTGGCGAGGTGAAGAGGTCCGACCGCACGGCGGATGCCTCGAACCCTGTTCCGAGAGACCGAGACGCATTTGTGCGATCGTGTTCGATGGTGTTCGTTTGACGTCCCGACAGATTTTCGCCACGGTCGCAATGCTTGTCAAGGAGTCGTTTCGACAGCCCAAAGGCCCGATTCAATCAATTTCGCACGTTTTACGACATTGGCAAACATCAGCGGACATCGGCGATCGGGGCCTGTTCGCAGAACCGCACCCGTGCGCGGACGTCCGGCTGGCAACCGACGTCCGCACCCGGGTGCGGTCAGGTCAACTCGCGGTGCAGGAGGTTGCCGGGGCGCTGTTGGCCCCGCGCGACGAACCCGTGAAACCGAAGGTGGTGCGGTGCCCGCATCGCTTTCGAGCAGCAGCCCGCGGTCCGACGTCATCGGGCGCTGAACCGGGGTCCCGTGGAGAGGTGGCGGCCGCTCCACGAGACCCGTCGTCGAGTGGTCAGGCCGTCGTGCAGACGGCGGTCGGGACCGGGTTGGCGCCGGTGGAGGAGCCCGTGAAGCCGAACGTGGTGGTGCCGTTGGGTGCGAGGTTGCCGTTGTAGTTGGCGTTGCGCACGGTCACTTCCTGGCCGCTGGTGGTGGACACGCCGTTCCACAGGCTGCCCACGGTCTGACCCTGGGCGAGGGTCCACTTGACGGTCCAGCCGGTGATGCGGACGGCACCGGTGTTGCGGACGGTGACTTCGCCCTGGTATCCACCGTTCCACTGGCCGACCACGCGGTAGGTGGCCGTGCAGCCGGTGCCGTTGTTGCCGGTCGTGGTCGTGGTGGTGGTCGTGGTGCCGCCGAGGGCTTCGTACACGGCCCAGTAAGAGGGCTTCTTGTTGAAGTTCTCGTCGTAGATCAGCGCGGCGCCCTCGCCGGGGAACACCGAGGGGATCCAGGAGTAGCCGTCGGAGAAGTCCCACACCGTGATGCCGACGCAGCGGGTCACCGCGAGGCAGGCGTTGGTGACGGTGCGGTAGTCGGCGGCCTGCTGGGCGTCCTTGGCCGCGTCACGGGGCGTGCGCATCCGGATGTCCAGCTCGGTGATGGCGACGTCGACGCCGAGGTCGGCGAAGCGCTTGATGTTCTGCTGCAGCGTGCCGGGGACCTGGCCGAGGATCAGGTGGGCCTGCAGGCCCACGCCGTCGATCGGGATGCCCTGCTGCTTGAACGACTTGACCATGTTGTACATGGCGTCGCTCTTGGCGTTGATGCCCTCCACGTTGTAGTCGTTGTAGTAGAGCTTGGCGTTCGGGTCGGCGGCGCGGGCGGCCTTGAACGCCTCGGCGATGTAGCTGTCGCCGATCTTCTGCTGGAACACCGACTGGCGGCGGGTGCCGTCCTCCTCGAACGCCTCGTTGACGACGTCCCAGTGCACGACCTTGCCCCTGTAGTGGCCGGCGACGTTGGCGATGTGGTTGCGCATCACGCCGAGCAGCTCACCGGCCGGCACGCCGTTGACCCAGTCGGGGAGCTGGTTGTGCCAGACGAGGGTGTGGCCGCGCACGATCTGGTCGTGCGCCTGGGCGAAGGCGACGATCTGGTCGGCCTGGGTGAAGTCGAACCGCCCGCGGCTGGGCTCGCTGTACATCCACTTCTGCGTGTTGCCGACGGTGATCTGGTCGAACTCGCTGCCCAGCACGGCGGTGTAGGCCGAGTTGTTCAGCGTCGGGTTGTCCGTGGCGGAGCCGAAGTAGCGGCCCTTGGCGGCGGCGAGCTGCCCCAGGGTCGGTGCGGCGGCCTCCGAGGACGGCGCGGCGACCGCCATGCCGACGGCGAGCGTGCCGGTGACCGCGGCGGCGGTCGCGGCGGCGAGGACGCGGCGTGCGCGGCCTGCTGGTGCTGACATGTTCATTCTCCTGACATCGGTGTCGGGACCGGCCGCACGGGTGTGCCAGGGCGGGTGGCGTGCCGTGCGGCCGAACGGGTGCGGGAGGGAGGTGCCGTGCACCCGCTCGTGGCCCGGTCGAGCGCATGTTCCGACCGGGGCCGTGATCGGCGTCGTGGTGCCGATCAGGTCTGTCGCGACCCGTGCTCGACGGGTCGGCCGGGGTGGTGTCGTGCCGGTGGGCCCTCACCGCGGGCGCGGCAAGACGTCGGCGGCCTCGTAGTCGAACCAGTCGAAGCAGGCCGTGCCCCCGGTGACGCACATGCCGATCACCCGTCCGGTGAAGCCGGTGGAGACCTCCGCGGACAGGTGGCGGCCGTCGAGTTCGGCCAACGGCTCGGGTTCACCGCCGACCTGGGAGCCGACGAGGTCCGGCGCGCCCGGGCGGACGTCGGCGCCGTCCGCGCGGGTGGTGATCACCAGGGTCACGGGGCCGGGCGGCACGGGTCGTTCGGCCACGCGTTGGCGCAGCGGTCCGATCCGGGCGATGACGGCGACGTGCCCGTCCGCGACTTCCAGGTCGTACTGGTGCGCCTCGTCCGACCGCACGGACACCCCCGCGCGGCCCGTGCCCGGATGCAACCCCCGGTCGCGCCAGGACGGGTCGGAGTTGCGCGGGCGCCCGCGAGGGCGAGTGACCAGGTGGTACGGCGGAGGTTCACGGTGGGTGTCTCCAGGTGGACGGGGGGAGGAAAGGCGAGATCGGGAGGGTGCCCCGGTGGGAGCGACCACCGCGATCCGTGGTGGTGCGACGTTGCGGGCGGTCGGTGCAGGGTCCGCTAGAAAGTTTCGGCGCGATTTCCGATCGTTAATGCGGCAGACAGTAAGCCGCGTCACGTAGGCCGTCAAGAGTCAGGGCGAAACCTTCCGAAAGTTTCGGCCGAATTGCCGTACTAGACTCCCCGCCATGACCTCCACCGACCACCCGTCGACAGACGCCACCGACCGCGGTGGTGCGACCATCGCCCGCATCGCCGAGCTGGCGGGCGTGTCGACCGCCACCGTGTCGAAAGTCGTCAACGGGCGCGCGGAGGTCGCACCGGAGACCCGCGCCCTCGTCGAGGCGGTGATCCGGGAGCACGGGTACCGCAGGCAGAAGAAGGCCAACCGCGCGACGCTGGTCGAACTGGTGCTCCACGAGCTCGAAGGCGCCTACGCCATGGAGATCATCAAGGGCGTCGAGCGGGTGGCGGGCGAGCACGAGCTCGCCGTCGTGCTCACCGAGCTGAACGGCCGCCACACCCCCGGCCGGACCTGGATCGACGGCGTGCTGGCCCGCAAACCCGCCGGCGTCATCACCGTGTTCTCCGCGCCCGACTCCGCCCAGCGCGCGCAACTGTCCAGCCGCGGCATCCCGTTCGTGCTGGTCGATCCCATCAGCGACCCCACCCACGAGTACCCGTCCGTGGGGACCAGCAACTGGGACGGAGGCTTGGCCGCGACCCGCCACCTGGTCGACCTCGGCCACCGGCACATCGCCGCCATCACCGGCCCCTCCCACGTGCTGTCCAGCCGCGCCCGCCTCGACGGCTACCGCGCCGCGCTCGACGCCGTCGGCGTCCCCGTCGACCCCGCGCTCATCCGCGTCGGCGACTTCAACGTCGTCGACGGCCTCACCCACGCCCGCGAACTGCTGCGGCTCGCCGACCCCCCGACCGCGATCTTCGCGTTCAACGACGCCCAGGCCCTCGGCGTCTACCAGGCCGCCCACGAGGCCGGCGTGCGCATCCCCCACGACCTCAGCGTCGTCGGCTTCGACGACCTCCCGTCCGCCCAGTGGGCCATCCCCGCGCTCACCACGGTCCGCCAACCCCTCAGCGACATGGCCGCCGCGGCCACCGGCATGATCGTCGCGCTCTCACAGGGCGACCCCCTCCCCCAGAACCGCCTCATACTCACCACCGAACTCATCCCGCGCGCCAGCACGACCGGGCCCGCGAGGTGACGTGACGACGACCAACGTGCTCCAGCAACGTTCGGATATCCGAGCGGAACGTTAATCAAGGCCACAGCCATGAATCGAGCCGGGCAGCCCCGCCCGACATGGCGGCGTCGAGGAACTCGCCGCTGTCGCGGTTGACGATCCGCTCGAAGGTCGCCACCGGCTCCACCTGCAACGGCCAGGAACGCGACTTCTGCTCGTAGCGGTGGGACCTCGTCCACGTCGATGCCCCCACCGCTCAGCTCGTCGGATCCGCTGCGCGCAGCGGCCGGGACCGGTCCCTCGCCGCGGTCGCTAGCGTGTGCGCATGATCCGACGAGCGGTGGTCGTGGTGACGGCTGCGGTGGTGGTTTCCGGTTGTTCCCCGAGTGGTGGCGGGTCCGTCGCGGAGCGGACGAGCGGTACGACCGCGACCACCATCACGACGACGACCACTCCGCCCGTTGCCGGGGAACAGCGGCTGTGCGCCCAGCTGGCGTCCATCGACCTGACGAATCCGCAACAGCTGCTCACGATCGAGCTGCCCAGGACCACGGACCGCGCCTTCGACGTCCCGTCGGCCTTCCTGGCGGCGAAGCTCACCGCGCTGGAGTCCGCGCTCAACGCCGGCACCGACCCGGCCTACCCGACGCAGGAGGCGGCGACCGCGGTGACGAGGGTGCTGGACGCGTGCCGGGAGGGCGGCTACCTGTAGCGCGCCGGACGCTCAGGCAGAGCCCGGGTCGGGCGTCCGTTCGAAACACGTCTCCAGCACCACGATCGCATTCGTGCCGGACACACCGGCGATGTCGTGCACGTCCTTCAGCACGGCCTGCAACGCGCGCGTGCCCGCCGTGCGCACCTTGAGCAGCAGCGACGCCGTCCCCGCCACGATGTGGGCCTCCTCCACCGCGGGCAGCGCGCGCAGCGCGTCGGCCGTCTCCGGCGAGCCGACCCACGCCGACGAGTCGACCAGCACGAACGCCAGCACGTCCAACCCGAGCGCGACCGGGTCGATCTCCACCGTCGTCCGCCTGATCACACCCCGCTCGCGCAGCTTGCGCACCCGTTCGTGCGCTGCCGCCGCAGACAGCCCTACTTGCGCACCCAGCACGGCGTACGACTGCGTCGCGTCCTCCCGCAGCGCGGCCAGCACGGCCCGATCAGTATCGTCCATCTCCCCTACCTCCACCTGATGTCATCAAGCAGTATAGGTTGCACACCAGATGTGATTCGGCGATGAAGGGGAAATGATGGACGTCATCCCGACGAAGGTGGAGTCGTTCGACGACCGGCTGCTGCTGTTCGGCGACGACCTGCTGGAGCGCCTGGCCACCGGGTGCAAGTGGACCGAGGGCCCCGCCTACGTCCCCGCCGGCCGGTACCTGCTGTTCAGCGACATCCCCAACGACCGCGTCCTGCGCTGGGACGAGACCACCGGCCACGTCGGGGTGTTCCGCTCACCCGCCGGCTACGCCAACGGCCGCACCCTCGACGCGCAGGGCCGCGTCGTGACCTGCGAGCAGGGCGAGCGCCGGGTCGTGCGCACCGAGCACGACGGCTCGACCACGGTCATCGCCGACCGGGTCGACGGCAAGCGGTTCAACAGCCCCAACGACGTGGTGGTCGCGGCCGACGGCGGCGTGTGGTTCACCGACCCGCCCTACGGCATCCTCAGCGACTACGAAGGCGTGCGCGCGGAGTCGGAGATCGGGGCCTGCCACGTCTACCGGGCCGACCCCGCGACCGGCGCGGTCGAGGTCGTCGCGGACGACTTCGTGCGGCCCAACGGCCTCGCGTTCTCCCCCGACGGCACGCGGCTCTACATCGTGGACACGCGCCGCAACCACATCCGGGGCTTCGACGTGGACGGCACGAGGCTGCACGGCGGCGAGGAGGTGGCCCGCTGCACGAACGGCCAGTTCGACGGCATCCGCCTGGACGAGCAGGGTCGGATCTGGGCCGCCGCCGGGGACGGCGTCCACTGCATCCACCCCGACGGCACGCTGCTGGGCCGGATCGGCGTGCCGGAGGTGGTGTCGAACGTGTGCTTCGGCGGCCCCAAGCGCAACCGCCTGTTCATCACCGCCACCACGTCGGTCTACACGTTGCTCTTCAACGTGAACGGCACCCGGCCGCCCTACTCGGTCGCTCCCGATTCGCCCGACCCGGAACACCGGACCAATGTCGAATGAGCAAGCCCGCTCGACCTGCCCGCCAAAAAAGCATTGCCGCCATCTCGGGCGACGTGCATACTTCAAGCACACCGAGAGAAGAAGGGTCGAAGCCATGACGAGCATGTGGAAGCAGGGTTCGCAGCGCTTGCGCCAACGCGCCGCGATCGTCGCCACGTGCCGGTCCTTCGACCAGCCGATGCCTGGGTTGCCCCGGCGCGAGACGTCGCTGAACTGCGCGGACTCCCCGCCCTGACCTGATCGGGTCACGTGGACAGGGAGCCGCCCATCGGGGAACCGATTCGGGCGGCTCCTCTATTTCCCGCACCTGGAACAGCTGTTCATGGTGACGTGCTTGGGAAGCGGAACGGTCTCCAAAACCGTTGCCCGAGGGTTCGGCTCCTTCCGTCACTGCTGAATGCCGCCCATTCTTCGACCGGGCCGGCGTGTTCGTTGACAACTCCACAGCGGAGCAGACATGTATTCATTCGCCTCGTCCCGGGCCTTGCGGTCAGGGCGGGGCTCCACGCCCCTGTAGCTCAGGCGGAACAGAGCGCGACGCTACGAACGTCGAGGTCCCAGGTTCGAGTCCTGGCAGGGGTGCGACCCGCCGACGGCCACGTCGGCGGCGCCGGATGCGAGGGGCACGGCGACCCCACCTGATTTGGGATCAGGACGTACCGCGTTCGACTCGCGGGCATCCGACAAGGCACCGGACGGCACGCGCCGCCCGGAGCCCCGGTCACCCCGACGGGTGACGATCACAGCGCGTTGGTCCAGCGGAACGGACACCGGACCCTCACTCCGGTGACGCGGGTTCGATCCCCGTACGCGCTACGAACGGGTTCGCCCCCGCGGCGGCCCTACTGCCTCTTCAGCTCAACAGGCCGAGCACCCGCCTCGTAAGCGGGAGGACCGGGTTCGAGTCCCGGGAGAGGCTCGCAGCACCGCGATCCCGGTTGGTGTAGTCGGCAGCACGGCGGATTTTGGATCCGTCCAGCCCAGGTTCGAGCCCTGGACCGGGAGCCGGCCGAGCACCGACCCGATGCCCGTTGGTCCAGTCGGCATGGACACCGCGTTCTGACCGCGGAGACCGAGGTTCGAACCCTCGACGGGCAGCGCACGAGCAAGGCCCCTGTGGCGGAACGGCAGACGCGCACGGCTCAAACCCGTGTGTCCGCGAGGACGTGCAGGTTCGAGTCCTGCCGGGGGCACGCACGACCGGGGAGGATTGGCCGAGTCCGGCAAGGCAGCCGTCTCGAAAACGGTGGTCGGCGCGCGAGCGTCGTGCAGGTTCGAATCCTGCATCCTCTGCGGGTCGCTAGCTCATCAGGCCAGAGCAGTCGCCTCTTAAGCGACGGGTGCGGGGTTCGAGTCCCCGGCGACCCACCACGAGCCCTCGTGGTCCAACGGACACGACACCGCCCTCCGACGGCGGAAATGCAGGTTCGAGTCCTGCCGAGGGCACGCGACGCCATTCCCCCGAAGTGCACCAGGCAGCACGCCCGACTGTTACTCGGGAAGATCAGGTTCGAGTCCTGACGGGGGAGCCACCACCACCGTGTCGGTGGTGACGCGCGTGGCCCGGCGGCCACCCGGAGCTCATATCTCCAGGTTCCCTGGTTCGACACCAGGACGCGCGACCGGTCTGCTCCGCGGTGGAGAGGGCGCCAGTCCGATGACGACTTCGCCGGCTTCGTCCAGGACGCCATCTCGGTGTCCGCCAACCCGAAGGGGCCCTCCGTGCAGGGCCCCTTCATCGTCACCTCACCGGGAGCCCTTGGCGCGGCAGCCGACACCGCCCTGTTCGGCCAGGCTCTTGGCGGCGGCGCCGACCGGCGAGTAGCGGATCCCGGCCACCACACCGAGGTCCTGCACGAGCAGCGCCTCCAACGCGGTCTTCGCCTCGGCGTTGGCCGTGCCGTTGGTCAGGAAGTACGCCTGGCCGTCCTGTCCGGTGACGAACTCGCCGTTGAAGAAGTTGTGCGCCCAACCGGCCTCCAACTTGACCTGGCGCACCTCCAGCCCGGCCCTCTCCAGGTCGGCCCGGGCGAGCGACTCCAGGCCGCTGCGCAGTTCGAGCTTGGCGACGAGTTCGGTGTCCGTACTCCCGCCGGCCACGGCGGCGCGCGCCGCCTCCAGCTCGGCCCGGCAGTCGTTGAGGACCACCCTGCCCTGGCCGACGAACATCAACCCCATGTCGAGGTGGAACTTGCCCGGCTGCTCCACCGGCACGACCTGCCCGACCTCCAGGCCGAAGTCCTCGGCGATGATGCGCAGCACGTCGTCGTCATCGGTGAAGAAGTACTCCGCCTTGGTCGCGGCGATCGCGTCCCGGCCGACGAGGACGACCACCCGGCCGTCGGCGAGGTCGCCGGTCACGAGGTTGCCGCCCTCGCCGTAGAAGCGCAGGCGCCGCACGGGCCCCGCCCCGGCCTCCTCCACCGCCCGCGCGCGGTCGTCGCCGGTCGGGCTGCTGTTGACGGACAACCCCTCGGGCACCCAGTCGTTCACCTGCATCCGGTCGAAGGGCTTGCCCTGGTGGGCGGGATCGCTGATCAGACCGGCCCAGCGCTGCCGGCGGCCGGCGGTCAACCCCTCGGCCAAGCCGATGGGGAGGAACTTCTCCAGCACCGCGACCTGGCCCGAGACCAGGAACTCCACGCTGTCCTCCGCCCACTTGGCGGGGTTGTGCGCCGCCCTGAGCACCTCGACCCCGGGCCTGCCGAGCAGGCCCGCGGACTTCAGGTCCGCGCTCCCCTTCTCGGTGGTGAAGACGGTGAGCCGGAAGCCCAGCTCCTCGGCGCACTGGATGAAGAACTGCACGTGCTGGAACTCGGTGTCGAAACGGCTCCCGTCGTCCCCCGTCGTGTAGTTCACGTGCAGCGCGCGTGTCTTGCCGGACGGGGTCTTGGGCTGCGAGTGCGACGCGTGCGCGGCGACGGGCGTCACCTTGCCCCGGATCACGACCTCGACCGCCCGGACGTCGGCGTCCCGGCCGATCTCGCGGAGCCTGTTCCGGAGGCTGTGCACGTCCGGTCTCGTCCACGTGTCGAAGCCGTTGGACCGGATCCGCGCCACGATGAAGTCGAGGTCCCGGGCGACCGCCGCGTCCGAGGCCTTCCTCCCCGCCACGGTTAACAGCACGACGTGATCAGCGGGCGTGTTGGCATCCAGCACTTCGAGCTTCTTCGGGTCGTCCCAGTCCGTGTCCCAGATCACCAAGCCGCGGGAGAAGGGTTTCGTCAACTGCATCTGTCACACCGCCGAACGCTCGTCACGAGTTGTCACGAGGATGTCGTCGGCGCGGTGGCGATGGTTACCGATCGTGCTGCTCGACGTTGGCCGGCGTGATCCGGACGTAGATCGTCCGCAACCGCCCCTAGCATCACCGGCATGGCCATCGCCCGCTTCCCCAGCATCGTCATCGACTGCCCGGACCCCGGTGCGCTCGCGAGGTTCTACGGCGCCATGTTGGGTTGGCAGGTCGACGTCTCCACCGAATGGGCCGAGGTCCGCGCGGAGCACGGTCAGTGCATCTGCTTCCAGCAGGTCGACGGGTACGCGCCGCCGGTGTGGCCGAGCCAGGAGTCGCCCCAGCAGATGCACCTCGACGTGACCGTCGACGACCTCGACACCGCCGAGGCGGCCGTGCTCGACCTCGGCGCGACCAAGCACCCGCACCAGCCCGGGACGTCCTTCCGGGTCTTCCTCGACCCGGCGGGCCACCCCTTCTGCCTCTGCGTGAACTGATCGCCGGTGACCGTCAGCCGCCTTCCAGCTTGGCGCGCAGGTCGTCGGCGGCGGGGTCGCCCAACGCCTCGAAGGTGTCCAGCGCCTGCCGCCACGCCTCACGCGCCGCCCGAACGTCGCCCGCCGCTCGGTGGATGTCGCCCAGCTGGGTCAGCGTCTTGGCCCGGTGCGAGTCGTTGCCGGACTCCTGCCACAACTCCAGCGCGCGGCGGTGGTGGGCGACGGCCTCGTCGTGCAGGCCGAGTCCGGCCTTGGCGAAGCCCATGCTGTTGAGGGTGTCGGCCTCGCCCTGCCGGTCGCCCAGGGCCTGGAGCAGTTCCAGCGCTCGACCGCACTGCTCCAACGCGTGGTCGTAGTGGCCCAGGCGTGCCTCGAACCACCCGATGGCGCTGAGCGTCCTGGCCTCGACGGTGCGGTTGCCGGTCCGCTGGTAGAGCTCCAGTGCCTCGTGGGCCCGGTCGATCGCCTCGGCGGGCATCCCGAAGCGGTCCAGCACGACGGCCATGGAGTAGCGCGCGAAGGCCTCGCCCTCCACGTCGCCGATCTCGTGGAACGTCCTCGCGGCCCGCGCCAGCTCGGCCAGGGACTCGTCGCGCCGGCCGAGGTCCGAGTAGGCGTTGCCGAGCAGGCGGTGCGTCACCGCCCGCGCGGCCGCGTCGCCGAGCCGCCGCGTCGCGGCCATCGCCGTGCCCAGGCAGGCGACCAGGTCGTGCCAGTGGCCGTACCAGTACAGGAACGACGTGAACGTCCACGGCAGCTGCCAGGCGTGCACGTCCAGGCCGGTGGTAGCGGCGCGGTCGACCGCCGCCAGCACGCAGGCGTACTCGGCGGTGAACCACGCCGCCGCCTCCCGCCGCGACGCGATCGGGCGCACCACCGCCCCCTGGACCGGCGGGGCGAGCGCGACGGGGTGGCGGAAGGGCTCGATCGCCAGCGACGCGGCGAAGCCGGTGTGCAGGTAGTGGTCCAGCACCCGCAGGACGGCGGCGTCCCGGTCGACGGGGTCCTCCTCGGCCAGTTCCGCCGCGTACGCGCGCAGCAGGTCGTGGCACCGGAACCGGCCGGGCGTGTGCTCTTCCAGCAGGTGGGCCCGGGTCAGCTCGGCCGCCACCCGCCGGGTGGACGACACGTCCGCGCCGATCAGCGACGCCGCGGCGGGCAGGCCGGTGTCCGGCCCCGGCGCCACGCCGAGCAGCCGGAACAGCCGCGCGGCCGGCGCCGGGAGCGTGCGGTAGGACCAGGAGAACACCGCGCGCAGGCTGGTCCGCGGGTCACCGGCGTCCAGCACGTCCAGCCGGTCCTGCTCGTCGCCCAGTTCGTCGGCCAGGTCCCGCAGCGGCACGTGCGGCACCGCGCCCGCCCGCGCCGCCGTCACGGCCAGCGCCAGCGGCAGCCGCCCGCACCGCTCGACCAGCAGCCGGACCGCCTCCGGCTCGGCCGCCGCCCGCTGACCGCCCAGCCGCAGCGCGAGCAGCGCCTCCGCCTCCTCGCCGTCGGGCACCACCAGCGGCACCGCGTGGGCCCCTTCCTCCGTCACCAGGCTCGTGAGCCGGTCGCGGCTGGTGACCACCACCCGGCTGGGCGAATCCCCACCGGGCAGCAGCGGCCGCACGTGCTCGGCGTCGGCCGCGTTGTCCAGCACGATCAGCATCCGCCGCGTCGCCACCCGGCTGCGGTACAGCGCCGCCTGGGCGTGCAGGTCGACCGGGATCGAGTCCGGCGGCACGCCGAGGGCGTCGAGGAACCCGCGCACGGCCTCGGCGTGCAGCAGCGGCGGCGAGAGCGGGTCGACACCGCGCAGGTTCACGTAGAGCTGCCCGTCCGGGAAGCGCCCGGCGTTGCGGTGCGCCCAGTGCAGCGCCAGAGCGGTCTTGCCGACGCCCGCCATCCCGTCGATCACCACCGTCGGCGTGTCGTCCAGCAACACGTCGAGGGCGCCCAGCTCGGCGCGCCGCCCGCTGAACTGCGGGGTGTGCGCGGGCAGTTGGCGCGGCGCGGCACCGTCGAGGGCCGGGCGCGGCTCGCCCGGCACGCGCACCCACGCCGTGCCGGTGGTCTCCTTGACCGTGAACCGGACCCGGCGGAACGCGTCAGGCTCGCTGGCCGGGCTGTGCCGCACGACCTCGTCGTGGAACCAGTCCGAGACGACCAGCACGAGCGGTGACGCCGATTCGGCGAGCGCGGCCTTCACCGGCGGGGCGTCGAGCAACCGGAACGTGTGGTTCACCGCGGCCCCGACGACCCCGTGGTCGTCGAACTGGACCTCGCCCGCGTGCACCGCCACCCGCAGCCGCATCCGCTCCGCCGCCCCGCGCCCGGCGTTGTGCGCGCGCACCTCGGCGAGCAGCGCGTCCGGCAGCACCTCGGTGAACAGGCCCTTCACGACGTCCGGCGGGGTCAGCACGAGCACCCCGTCACCCCGGTCCTCGTGGTGGCCCGCTTCCCACGGGATGCCGCACACCCGGAACGCGGAGACCAGGGCCGAGTACAGCCCGTCGCGCACCGCGACCCGGTCGCGGTCGGAGCGGCCCTGATCGCTGAAGCCGGCGACGTCGACAGCCAGCACGGTGCGGTGGACGGCAGGCTTCACACTCACGCTATCGGCCCGAACCGGTACCGCGTTCCCGTCCGACGGGACGTTGGGTGGCGGGTCGTCGGGACGAAGGGCGGATGGGGTGCCATCCGCCCTTCGTCGTGGTACCGCGGTCGTCAGGTGGTCGGCATGCTCCACCGCTGGTTGGGGCCGCCGACGCAGTCCCAGACCTGCAACTGGCGGCCGTTGGCGGCGTCCCCGGCGGCGAGGTCGAGGCAGCGCTTGGACCACGCGTTCTGGTACTGGTCCGTGCCGATGCGGATCCACCGCTGGTTGTCGCCGCCCCAGCACGCGTGGGTCTTGAGCTTCGCGCCGTTGCCGATGGTCTCCCCCGGCTGGTCGAGGCACTCGTCACCGATCTTGATCTTCCCGGCCGCGGTGAACGTCCAGCGCTGGTTGCCGCCGTTCCAGCAGTCCCAGATGTTCACCAGGGCCGTGGCGTTGTCGCGGTCGACGCACTTGTCGGCGCCATTCCACTTGATCATGCCGATGCCCTGGTCCGGTCCGCTGGGCGCGGTCGTCCAGGCCTTGCTCAGGCGTCGGAACGTCAGCGATTCGACGCGCACCGTGCCGTTGTTGGCGTAGGTGCGGATGCCGAGGCTGCCGCTGGAGGAGTCGAAGTCGACGTTGTCGGTGACCGAGACCCGGCCGTCGTTGCCGAAGGTCTCCAGCTGCCCCCGGTCGACGAGGACCCGCAGCTTCACCCGGTTGTCGATCGGCGGCATGGGGGCGTCGGCGAGGGTCTGCCGGACGCGGTCGTAGCCGATCGCGGCGTCGCGGGTGCCGTCGGCACGGCGGTGCAGCTCGAAGCCGAAGTCGGTGGCCGTGGCCCCGGTCAGGTCGTAGGTCGCCTCGATCTCGTAGGTGTCGGCGGCGATGCCGTTGAACGGGTTGGTCGCGAGGTCGTTGGAGATCGTCAGGTTGCTCCACGTCCGCGCGGCCTGGCGGATGGTGGAGATCTCGCCGACGGGGTTGCGGGTCACCCGGATGCCCTCCCCCGGGAACGTCCTGAGCCCGAGCTGCGCGGGGAACGACGCGTTGCCCGTCCAGGTCGAGCCCTTGTTGCCGGGCTGCCAGAACATCTGGACCACCCGGTCGGTGGGCGTGTTGGTGAAGGTGAGGCCCGCGTAGGCGGTCCCGCCGAAGTCGGTCCGACCCACGTCCATGCGTTGCGGGCGCGACCAGCCGGCGTCCGGCACGAAGACCCCCGCGCTGTCGAGCGTGCCGATGACGTACTCGCCGCTCGCGTCCTGCAGGACCCACTTCGGGTTCGCGGTGTTGCCGTCGACGGGGAGTTGGTAGAGGTCGGGGCACTCGAACAGCCAGTCGGCGCGGAACTCGCCCCGGTGGGTCCAGGTGAGCAGGTTCGTGGAGCTGTAGAACTTCGCGGTGTTGCCGCCCTCGTTGCCCCAGAAGACCATGCCCCAGCGGTTGCGCGCGGCGTCCCAGAACACCTTCGGGTCGCGGGACTCGTACGGGGTGGAGATCACCTTGGCGCCGCCGTTGTACATGCGGAACGTCCTGGCGCCGTCGGTGCTGTAGGCGATGGAGACGCCGTTGGTGTTGGTGAACAGCAGGATGGGCGCGTCGGCGCCGGTCTTGAGGCCGGTGACGTTGTTGGTGTCCACCCAGCCGCCGCCTGAGAACAGGGTGGCGTTGTGCAGGCCCGGTTCCAGGGCGATCGGCTGCTGCGTCCAGTGCACGAGGTCCCTGCTGGTCGCGTGGCCCCAGTGCATGGTGTCCCAGTTCAGGCCGTGCGGGTTGTGCTGGTAGAAGAGGTGGTAGACGCCGTTGTAGTACAGCGGCGCGTTCACGTCGTTCATCCAGCCGCCCTGCGAGCTGAAGTGGAACTGGCCGCGGAACGGCTCGTTGTAGTCGGTCGCGTCGTAGGGGTACTCCGGGTAGGGCGCCGCCTGTGCCGGGGGCGCGGCGATCGCGGTGATCGCCACCAGGATCGCCACTGCCGACAGGACAACGGATCTGCGCATGCTGGCCTCACTTCACGTCTGTGGGAAGAGAGTTCGGGTCAAGCGGTCGCGGAACGGATCTCGGCGGTGAGCAGTTCGTCGAACCAGGGGGAATCGGCGCCGGGGCGGGTGCAGGTGATGGCCGCGACGCGTTGGGCGTAGGCGAGGACGTCGGCGAGTTCGGTGTGGGTGACGGTGGCGAGGTTGGTCCGGGTGAGCAGGTCGTTGCGGTCGAAGGCGGCCAGCAGGCCCGCCATGAAGGCGTCCCCCGCGCCGACGGTGTCGGTGACGTCGACCGAAAGGCCGGGTAGGTCGATGTGCCCGGTAGGCCCGGAGGCGTGCACGCCCTCCGCCCCGCGGGTGACGATCACGAAAGCGGGCCCCTGCTCGTGCCACTCGGCCACGACGTCGGCGAGCGGTCGGTCGGGGGCGATCCACCGCAGGTCGTCGGCGCTGACCTTGACGACGTCGACCATGCCGAGCCAGCGCCGCAGCCGGGCGCGCACGGTGGCGTGGTCGTCGATGAGCATCGGGCGGATGTTGGGGTCGAGGGTGATGACGCGGTGCGGGTGCTCGCGGGAGAGCAAGATCTCGAACGCGGTGGCCATGGGCTCGATCGCGAGGGCGAAGGAGCCGCCCACGTGCAGTGCCGCGTCCGGCGGGAGTTCGGCCGGCAGGTCCGCGACCTGCCAGCCGCCGTCGGCGCAGCCGTCGATGTAGAACGAGTAGTCGGCCACCCCGTCGCGGTCGACGTCCACCACGGCGAGGGTGGTCGGCGCGGTCGACTCGGTGACGTGGCGGAGGTCGACGTTGGAGGTCTCCAGGTGGGTGCGCAGCAGCGAGCCCATGCGGTCGTCGGCAAGGCGTGCCAGCAGCGCGGTCGGGGTGCCGAGCCTGCCGAGCCCGACGGCGGTGTTGGCGGGGCTGCCACCCGGGAGGGGTCGGTAGCCGCCGACGCCGTCGGGCACGAGATCGACGAGGGCCTCGCCGGCAACGATGATCATGTCGTGTTCCTTGTCGGGGAAGGGGAAGCGGTGGTGGAGCCGGGAGAGGTGGCTCCACCACCCCGAGCGGTCAGCGTCGGGAGGAGCCCCAGTGCCACGCGGTGAGGCGGTCGATCCGGGCGTCGCCGCCCTCGGCGAAGACCTCCACCCCGTCACCGGCGGCCGGGTCGGGGAAGACCAGGCTGGTGATCACGGCCTGGCCCGTGCCGCCGAAGACCTCGACCGACGAGCGGTCCACGAGCACGCGCAACGCCACCTTCCCGTTCACGGCGGCCAGCGGCGCGCGCTGCACGGCGGGGAAGTCGGGGCTGAAGTCGACGCGCCCGGACCGGGTGCGGTCCACGTACAGCTCGCCGCGGTTGGTGTCGTAGCCGATCACGGTTTCCTGCCCGGGACCGCTGTGCACCTTCAGGCCGAAGCGCTCCGCATCCCTGGCCGAGAACGTCGCCTCGATGTCCAGCGCCTGGCCTTCGGCACGCCTGCCCAGCGAGCGCGAGCCCTCGCGGACGGTGCTGCCGTGCACGATGACCGGTGCGCCCTGGTGGAGGCGGTCGAGGGCGCGCACCGGTTTCTGGACGAGCCTGACCTCATCGCCGACGGTGCGCAGCTCCAGCTGCCTGACCACGCTCTGCGCGCTGCGCCACGGCGAGGTCGGGGTGTTGCCGGCGTACTGCCAGTTGTTCATCCAGCCGATCGCGTAGCGCTTGCCGTCGGGGGCGTTCTCCCAGGACACGGGGGCGTAGTAGTCCTTGCCGAAGTCCACCCAGTCCGCCCTCTCGACGCCGGACTTCGCGGGTGCGCCGGCGAGGGTGAACCGGTCGGCGAGGACGTGGCCCCACCCGGCGGTGTTGCGGTCCACCACGGAGATCCGCGCCTGTCGGCCGAGGTGCTCGCGCAGGTCGAAGGAGGCCCAGTCGAGGGTTTCGCGGTCCGCCCCGGTGGCCGTGCGCACGACCTTCCCGTCGACCACGAGGTTGACCGAGGTCTCGGTGGAGCGCGGCTTGGCGGGGGCGTCGGCGAGCACCACGTGATCGACCAGGACGTGGCCCCAGCCGCCGGTGTTCTGGTCCACGACCTCCAAGCGCGCCCCCTTCCCGGCGAGGTCGCGCACGTCCCACGAAGCCCAGTTCAGGGCCTCGGAGTCCTTGCCGGTGGCACTGCGCACGACCTGACCGTCGACGACCAGCCGCACCGCGGTGGGTGCTTCGGAGGTGACGGGGTGGTGGCCGCCGCCGATGAGGAAGTTCAGGTACGGCGCGGAGATGGTGAACTCCGGTGAGGTGAGCGTGCCGGTCGTGGCGTCGCCCCGGAGGAAGGTGTTGACCAGACCGCCGCCCTGCCAGCCGGAGACCTCCATCTGACCGGGCAGCGTGCCGGTCGCGGGCGCGGTGCCGAACGCCTCCCCGGTCGCGGTCCAGGTTCCGTAGGAACCGCCCTCGAAGTCGGCCAGGACCTGGCGCACCGGCGGCGTTTCCTCGGTCGCGGCGGCCGGGTCGTGGGGGTGCCTGCCGCCGCCGATCTTGAAGTTGAGGTACGGCTGATCCACGGTGAACGGCGGGGAGGTCAGGGTGCCGGTCGCGCCGTCGCCGCCGTGGAAGCTGTTGGCGTAGCCCGTTCCCTCGACGCCGCCCACGGGGAGTTGGCCTGGCAGCGGGCCGGTGGCCGGAGCGTCGCCGAAAGCGGTGCCGGTGGTCGTCCACCCGCCGTAGGAGGACTCGAAGTCCTGGACGACCACGCCGGCCGGTGGGGTGTAGCTGCCGTCGTCGTCAGGGGTGAAGCGGGTGCCGTCGAAGTCACCGACGAAGTACTGCGCGGCCGAACCGCCCGCGATGCCGCCGGGGTTGATGCTGACCACCAGCACCCACTTGGTCTTGCGGGGGTCGCCGTCGACCCGCAGCGGGAACAGGTCCGGGCACTCCCACACGCCGCCGACCGCGCCCTGCGGGCCGAAATCGCTCAGGTGCGCCCAGGTCTTGAGGTCGGGCGAGGAGTAGAAGCCGACCTTGTGCTCGGTGGACAGCGCGACCGCCATCAGCCACCGCCCGGCCTGCCACTGGACCTTGGGGTCGCGGAACTCGCGGGAGCCGATGTCGAGCACCGGGTTGCCCGCGTGCTTGGTCCACGTCCGGCCGTTGTCGGTGCTGTAGGCCAGCGACTGCGCCTGCCGACCGTCCGCTTTGGAGTGGGTGGTGTAGATCGCGACCAGGGCCGGGTCCTCGGGCGTGCCGAAGCCGGAGGTGTTGCCGTGGTCGACGACGGCGCTGCCGGAGAACACCATCTCGGTGTCGTCGTGCGGGAGGGCGAGCGGGAGCTCCCGCCAGTGCACGAGGTCACGGCTCACGGCGTGGCCCCAGGACATGTCGCCCCAGCTGTTGCCGTCCGGGTTGTACTGGTAGAAGAGGTGGTACTCGCCCTCGTGGTAGACCAACCCGTTGGGGTCGTTCATCCAGTTCTTCGCGGGGGTGTAGTGGAACTGCGGTCGGTGGGGTTCGGTGAACGAGGGCTCGGCGTGGGCGTTCGGCACCGCCCCGAGCAGGACGGCGGCGGTCAACAGGCTGACGAGACGACGACGTCTCATGACACCTCCGGGAAGGCGCGCTCGTCCCGCGCGACGCCCCGGTGAAGGCGTCGCGCGGGTGGCGGCGGCGTCAGACGGCTTGGTCTGGCGGTTCCATGGCGCCGGTCATGATCGCGACGGCGTCGGACATCGAGATGGTCTTCGGGTCGACCACGGCCTTGCGGCGGCCGAGGCGTTGGATGTGGATGCGGTCCGCGACCTCGAATACGTGCGGCATGTTGTGGCTGATCAGGATGACCGGCAGGCCGCGGTCGCGGACCTGGAGCACCAGGTCGAGCACGGCGCGGGACTCGCGGACGCCCAGCGCCGCCGTCGGCTCGTCCATGATGACGACCCGGCTGCCGAACGCGGCGGCACGGGCGACGGCGACGGCTTGCCGTTGGCCGCCGGACAGGGTTTCCACGGCCTGGCCGGGGTTCTGGATGGTCATGATCCCCAACGCGTCGAGCTGCCGCCGTGCCTCCTCGCGCATGCCGTTGCGGTCGAGCATGCGGAACACCGTGCCGAGCACGCCCTTGCGGCGGCGTTCGCGGCCCAGGAACAGGTTCGCGGCGATGTCCAACGACGGCGCCACGGCCAACGACTGGTGCACGGTCTCGATGCCGGCGTCCCGCGCGTCGATCGGCGAGGTGAACGACACCGGTGCGCCGTCGACCAGGATCTCGCCCTCGTCCGGCACGACCGCGCCGGACAGCGCTTTGATCAGGCTGGACTTGCCGGCGCCGTTGTCGCCGATGACGGCCAGGATCTCGCCCGGCAGCAGTTCCAGGTCGGCACCGGACAGGGCGGTGACCCGGCCGTAGCGCTTGACCAGGCCGCGGGCCTGCAACACCGGTGTGGTCATGGCTTCACCTTCCGGATCCACTGGTCCAGCGAGACCGCGACGATGATCAGCACGCCGACGGCCAGGGTCTGCCACAGCACGTCCACCCCGGCCAGCGCCAGCCCGTTGCGGAACACGCCGACGATCAGCGCGCCGATCAGCGAGCCCACGATGGCGCCGCGCCCACCGAACAGGCTGGTCCCGCCGATCACGACGGCGGTGATGGAGTCGAGGTTGTCCATCTGGCCCGCCTGCGGGCTGGCCGAGGCGATCCGCCCGATCAGCACCCAGGCCGCCATCGCGTACACCAGGCCCGCCGCCGCGTACACGCTGAGCAGCACGCGGCCGGTGCGGATGCCGGACAGGCGGGAGGCTTCGAGGTCGTCACCGGTCGAGTAGACGTGCCGTCCCCACGCGGTGTTCTTCAGCGCGAACGCCATCGCGGCCACCAAGAGCACCATCATGATCGAGCCGTAGGTGACGCGGGTACCGCCGATGTTGATCGTCTGGCCGGTCCACAGCAGCAACGAGGGCATGTCGGTGCCGCGGATGGTGGCGCTCTCGGAGTACCAGAGGTTCAACGCGAAGAACACGTTGAGCGTGCCGAGGGTGACGATGAACGGCGGCAGCTTCAGCCGCGTGACCAGCAGGCCGTTGAGCAGTCCGCACAGCGTGCCGACGAGGAAGCCCAGCAGCAGCGCGGGCAGGCCCGGCAGCCCCGTGTCCGCCGCGACCTTCGCCATCACGATCGAGGTCAGCACCATGATCGCGCCGCAGGACAGGTCGATGCCGGCGGTGAGGATGACGATGGTCTGGCCCACGGCCAGCGTGCCGATGACCGCGACCTGTTGCAGGATCAGGGAGATGTTGCCCGGTGTGAGGAAACGGGGCGACAGCACCGCGAACACCACGACGGCGACCAGCAGCACCACGGCCGGCCCGATCGTGGCCTGTGAGTGCAGCAGGTGCTGGAGACGGGCCAGCGGCGAGCGCCTGGTGTCCTCGCCCAGCGGGTTGCCGCCGGGTGAGTGGCCCGTGGACAGGGTCGTCGACATCGCTCAGCCCCAGCAGTTCTGCAGGCCCCAGGCGGAGTCCTTCGACTCCACGCCGGACGCGGGCTGGTCGGTGATCAGGGTGACGCCGGTGTCGACGAAGTCCTTGCCCGCGGTGTTCTGCGGCTTGGTGCCGTCCTTCGCGAACTTCGCGATCGCCTCCACGCCCAGCTGGGCCATCTTCAGCGGGTACTGCTGCGCGGTGGCGCCGATGATGCCCGACTTGACGTTCTCCACGCCGGGGCAGCCGCCGTCGACCGAGACGATGGTGACGTCCTTCTCCTTGCCCGCCGCCTTCAGCGCCTCGTACGCGCCCGCCGCCGCGGGCTCGTTGATCGTGTAGACGAGGTTGACGCCCGGGTCCTTCTGCAGCAGGTTCTCCATCGCCGTCCGGCCACCCTCCGGGGCGCCGTCGGTGACGTCGTGGCCCACGATGCGCGGGTCGCTCTCGTCGCCGATCTTCGCCTTGTCCTTCACGTCGACGCCGAAGCCCTCCAGGAAGCCCTGGTCGCGCTGCACGTCCACGGACACCTGGTTCGGGTTGAGGTCCAGCAGCGCGATCTTCGCCTGCTTGCCCTCGGCCTCGAACTTCGCCTTGGCCCACTGCCCGATCAGCAGCCCGGCCTGGTAGTTGTCCGTGGCGAAGGTCGCGTCCGCCGCGGCGGCCGGCTCCAACTGGGTGTCCAGGGCGATCACCAGCAGCCCGGCCTGCCGCGCCTTGTCCACCGAGGGCACGATCGCCTTCGAGTCGTTGGGGGTGATCAGGATGCCCTTGGCGCCCGCGCCGATCAGGTTCTCGATCGCGTCGACCTGCGACTGGTTGTCGCCGTCCTGCTTGCCCGCGAACGACTGCACCGTCGCGCCGGTCGAGCCGGCGGCGGCCTGCGCGCCCTCCTTCATCTTCACGAAGAACGGGTTCGTGTCCGTCTTGGTCACCAACCCCACGAGCGTGCCGCCGCCGGCCGCACCGCCGCCGTCCCCGCACCCGGTGACCAGCGCCAGCAAGGACGCCGACACCAGCGCCGTGAGCCTGACGCCCGTTCGCGACCGTCCGGTCATGTCTCCTCCAACGTCAACGTTGACGTAACCGGCCGCCGGATCCGATTAGGTTCCGTCGTGACCGCCTGTTACGCATGCAGCAGTGGAAAACGCCGCACTTCCGGTCCCATGAGGACAGTTCGAGGAAGTGGGACTTTCGTTAAGTCATCGTTGACGCTAGCTTCGTGGTCCAAGTCACGACAAGCTGCCGTTACACAAGCGTTACCCAGGATGGAGCAGAGGACCATGGACGCACGGGGTGCACGGCGCGAGCCGACCATGAAGGACGTCGCCGCACTCGCCCAGGTCAGCACGAAGACGGTGTCGCGGGTCATCAACGACCTGCCCGGCGCCGGTCCCGACGTCGTCGAACGCGTCCGCGCCGCCGCCCGCACCCTCGGCTACCGCCCCAACCTCACCGCCAGCAGCCTGCGCCGCTCCGACAAGCGCAGCGCCACCATCGGCGTGCTCTTCGAGGACCTGTCCAACCCTTTCGACGCCGCCCTGCTGCGCGCCGTCGAGGACCGCGCCCGGCAGAACGACGTGCTCGTGCTGGCCGGCAGCAACGAGGACGACCCGGCCCTGCAACGCGAACTGCTCACGTCCCTGGCCACCCGCCGCGTCGACGGCATCGTCGCGATGGCCGCCGGCGGCCACCAGGACGCGCTCCAGCAGGAACGCGAACGCGGCACACCCATGGTCCTGGTCGACCGCCCACCGACCTTCGACGGCACCGACAGCGTCACCACCACCAACCGCGACAGCTCCCGCGAGGCCGTCCTCCACCTAGCCGAACGCGGCCACCGGCGCATCGCCTTCCTCGGCGACCGGCAGACGCTCTGGACGAGCCAGGAGCGCTACACCGGCTACCTGGAAGGACTCGCCCACACCGGTCTCACCCTGCGCAAACAGCTCATCCGCACCGACCTGCACGGCCCCGACGCCGCCGAGACCGCCACCGCCGCCCTGCTCGACCTGGACGAACCGCCGACCGCGCTGTTCACCGCGCAGAACCTCGTCACCGTCGGCGCGATGCGCACCCTGCGCGCCCGCGACCTGCACCACCGGATCGCGCTCATCGGCTTCGACGACTTCCCCCTCGCCGACATGCTCGAACCCGCCGTCACCGTCCTGCGCCAGGACGTCCCCGCCCTCGGCCGCAGAGCCGCCGAACTCATCTTCACCCGCATCGACGGCGACCAGTCCCCGCCCACGCACGCCGTCATCCCGGCCACCCTCGTCCAGCGCGGTTCGGGCGAGATCCCGCCGGCGCCGTGATCGGACACGGACGCGTAACAGCGTTGAGCGCTCGTGGTTCCGACAAGCCCTCACCGTGACGGCGACGGCCACCGACACCTACCACCCGACGGGCGGCCCACCTCCTGGTCGAGTGCCCCCCGCCGGCCGACCCGACCTCACCGTGCGGTCAGGTGTGGCCCGGGGACGGGCGAGGCGCCTTGTCGGACGAAGACCGGGATGCGGTCGAGAGGTGCACTGGTGTCCACAGTGGTCCCGCCGGTGGCCGGTGCTCCGGTCCACGCGTCGGTCCAGTCCGTTCCGGCGGGCAGGTACACCGTCCTGGAACGTGCGCGGTACTCGGTGACGGGTGCGACCAGCAGGTCGGGGCCGAACATGAACTGGTCCTCGACCTGCCACGCCCGCTCGTCGTCGGGGAAGTCGACGAACAGCGGTCGCATCGGGGGCAGCCCGGTCTCGTGCGCGACGCGCATCTGGTCCAGGAGGTACGGCTTGAGCCGCTCGCGCAGGTGGAGCTGGTCGCACAGGATCGGGTAGGCGGCTTCCCCGAACGACCACAGCTCGTTGGGTCCTCCGGTCATCTCGGCGGTGAAGGGCTGGTTGGGCGCGCGGTCGCCGTGCAGGCGCAACAACGGGGTGAACACCGCGTACTGGAACCAGCGGATCACCAGCTCGCGGAACTCCTCGTCCTCCGGGTCGCCGCCGAGGAAGCCGCCGATGTCGCTGTTCCACCACGGGATGCCGCTCATCGCCATGTTCAGCCCGGCCCGGACCTGCACGGCGAGCGAGTCGAACGTGCTGGCGACGTCGCCGGACCACACGGCCGCGCCGTACCGCTGGCTGCCCGCCCACGCCGACCGGATCAGCAGCACGACCTCGTCCTCGCCCGCCTCGCGCATCCCGTCGTGGAAGCCTTGGGCGTGCAGGAGGGGGTAGAGGTTGGTCACGGCGCGTCCGGGACCGGCGTGGTAGACCGCCTCCTCGGCGAGACCGGACGCGAGGTCGGGCTCGCAGGCGTCCAGCCACCACACCTTGACGCCGTGGTCGAGGTAGTTGCGCCTGACCTGGTCCCACAGGTACCGGCGGGCGGCGGGGTTGGTCGAGTCGACGTAGGCCAGTTCCGGGTACCCGGACGCGTCGGGCCAGTGCTGCCGCGTGAGCCCGCCGCCCGCCCGGCCGACGAGCAGACCCGCGCGCCGCATGGGCTCGTAGTTCTCGCTGGCCGCGCCGATGGTCGGCCAGACGGAGACCATCAGGCGCACGCCCATCTCCTCCAGCTCCCGCACCATCGCCCGCGGGTCCGGCCACGAGGTCGGGTCGAACCTCCACGAACCCATGGTGGGCCAGTGGAAGAAGTCGGCGACGATGACGCTCAGCGGCAGCCCGCGTCCGTGGTGCTCGCGTGCGACGGCCAGCAGCTCGTCCTGCGTCTTGTAGCGCAGCTTGCTCTGCCAGAAGCCGGCCGCCCACTCCGGCATCATCGGCGTGTGCCCGGTGGCCTCGGCGTAGCGGGCGAGGATGTCGGCGGGTCGGTCGCCCGCGGTGATCCAGTAGTCGATCTGCCGCGAGTCCCGCGCCACCCAGCGGGTCACGTCCATGCCGAGCTCGACCCGCCCGATCGCCGGGTTGTGCCACAGCAGGCCGTAACCGCGGCTGGACACCAGGAACGGGATGGTGACCTCGCCGTTGCGCTGCACGAGGTCGATCACGCAGCCCTTCTGGTCGAGCCTGCCGTGCCCGTGCTGGCCCAGGCCGTAGAACCGCTCGCCCGGGTAGCCCCGGAAACGCTGCTCCAGCCCTTCGGACGTGAAGTGACGCGGGCCGGGCCACCAGATGTAGGGCGGCGCCTCGGCCAGCAGCTCGGCGCCGTCGGCGGAGGAGAGGAACCGGAGGTGCCCCCGGTCGTCCAGCTCGGCGGTGATCGCGCCGTTGACGATGCGGCGCTCCCCGACGACCGGGGCGCTCGCCTGCGGCTTCGGGGTGAGCAGCGCGCCGGGCAGGTCGTCGCGCAGGCTGTCACGCGCCACCCGCACCCGCAGGCTGTCGACACCCCACGGCTCCACCCGCACGACCACGTCGGACGTGCTCCACTCCAAGGCCTCCGCCATGAGACGTCGTTCCCTTCCGAAGAATGCGCCGTGGTGGCGGCTTCCTGCCGTCGGATGCGGCCGGTGTGTGTCGAAGCGCTTCGACAGTCGGCAGGCTACGAGACCGCACTGGGGTCGGCAAGGGGGTCCTCAGCACGGCATCGCGTTCGAGACGGCGGATTCCGCTGTCCGGACGACGCCGGCTCCGTGCGCCCGCGACTACCGTTTGGATCGATTCAGCGGACATCTCGCAATGGAGCGACCATGCCCAAGTCACGCACGACCGCAGGAGTCCTCGCCCTCGCCGTCGTCCTGCCCCTGGTGGCCGCGCCCACCGCGCAGGCGAGCGCCACCATCACCGAACTGCCCGGCCTGCCCGGCCACCCCACCCACCGCGCGATCGCCGTCAACGACCTCGGGCAGGTCGTCGGCGTCGCGGAGGGCAACGGCAAACCGCGTGCCGTGCGGTGGACCGCGAGCGGCGCCGCGGCCACCGACCTCGGGCTCGGCAGACCGTCCGGGCTCAACCAGGTCGGCCAGGTGCTCATCGAGGAAGGTGTCAGCCTCACCGGCCCCTTCGTCCAGCGGGCCCGGATCTGGCAGGACGGCACGGTCACCGACCTCACGCCCAGCGGCGCCGGCGTGGTGATCGCATCGGCGATCGGCAACACGGGCGTGGTGCCGATGACGTACTCCACCTCGCCGTCGGGGTACCACCAGGAGAAGGCGGTCGTGTGGCGGGACGGCAAGCACACGTCGTTGCCCGTGACCGGGCCGCACCTGTGGGCGAGCGCGGTCAACGACGCCGGCGTGGTCGCGGGCTCCAAGGCGCCCATGTTCGGCACCGACCTCCACGCGTTCCTCTGCCCGGACGCCACGACGTGCAGGCCGTTGCCGACCGTGCCGGGGTCGAGCACCTACTCGGTGGAGGCGATCAACGAAGCCGGGGTGGTCGTCGGCAACCGGGACACCAAGGCGTTGCGCTGGGCGGGCGACCAGGTGACCGTGCTGTCGACCTCCGGCGGGGTGGCGAACAGCCCGCAGGCGATCAACGAGCGCGGTGACGTCGTCGGGTGGACCACGGACGCGAGCGGCACGCGGCGGGCGACGCTGTGGCGGGCCGGCGGCGGGTCCGTGACGCTGAACGTGCCCGGTCGGTCCGAGGCGGTCGCGGTCAACGACCGGGGTGACGTGATCGGCTGGACGGGCAGCGCCGGCTCACCCCGCGGGTTCCTGTGGCGGGACGGGAAGGTCGTCTACCTCGGCTCGCTCGGCGGCACGCGCAGCCTGCCGGTGGCCTTGAACGAGCGCGGCACGATCGTCGGCGAGAGCACGACCGCCGACGCGACGCTCAAGGCCGTGAGGTGGACCGTGACCGGCTGACCTGTCGCCGCCGGAGCGGTTGACCTGCCAGGGCCCAACGGACCCGCAGGCCAGGCGCGCTGGTTCCCTGGCATCTGTGAACCACTGCGGTTCGGTGTCATCCGGGCAGTGAAAGGGGTTGAATTCCGGCACTACGCCGCTCGCAGCAAGGAGTGCACATGCGCACAGCAACCGTGGCCGCGGCAGTCGTCGCCCTGGCCGCCGTGACCGCCTGGCCCGCTTCCGCGATCAACACCTACAACGCCGTACCCGCCCCGGAGCGCACCGAGGTCGGCGCCCTGGTCGCGACCTGGGACAACGACGACAACCCCGCCACGCCGGACCGCGTCGACTGGGTGTGCAGCGGCACGATGGTCGACGCCGACACGTTCCTCACCGCGGCCCACTGCGTCGACGGTTGGCCGTCGAACGTCAAGTTCTACGTCTCGCTGCTCCAGGACGTGCAGTCCGCGCTCGACGCCGCGACGGGCACCCCGGCGCAGAAGGCGGCGTCGGTCGGTGTGCAGGGCGTGGCCCACGGCGACCCGGCCTACCCGGGCAACTCCGCCGATTCGCACGACATCGCGGTGGTCGAACTGCCCGCCAGGCAGGTGGCGGCGCGCTGGAACTTCAAGCCCGCCACCCTGCCGACCGCGGGCAAGCTCGACGCGATGGGCCCGAGGGCGCTCGACGCCGCCGAGTACACCGTCGTCGGCTACGGCACGGAAGAAGCCCAGAACGGCCCCGGCGGCCACACCCACCCCGGCGGCGGCGTGCGGATGAAGGCCCCGCTCGGCTTCAACGCGCTCAACAACACCTGGCTGCGGCTGTCGATGATCGAGGCGCAGGGCAACGGCGGCGCGTGCTACGGCGACTCCGGCGGTCCGAACTTCGCCACCATCGACGGCAAGCGCGTCCTGGTGGCGACCACGATCACGGGCGACGCCCCGTGCTACGCCACCAACGTCACGTACCGCCTCGACACGCCTTCCGCCCGTTCCTTCCTCGCGCCCTTCGTCGCCCTCTCGTAACACCCGAAAGACGCGGCTCCACCACTCGTGGGCGGGACATCGTGCGATCCGCCCACGACTGGTGGATCCTCGCGTGCGCGCAATCGGCGTAACCTGGCCACCCCATCTCGCGATTGCGCGGTTTCGCGACGCCGGAGGCCAGCATGGCGATCATCAAGAAACCCTTCGATTCCTACTCGATCGTCCACTCCAGCAACAACTCCCAGTACGAGGCCGACATCGCCTGCTTCATCACGGGCACCGTCGACCTGATCGGGAGAATCCTCTTCTTCAAGGACGGCACCCCTCCGCCGCCGAACGTGCTGCTGGCGTACGGGCCGGAGATCCACTTCCCGCTCAGCAGGTTCCCCGAAGTGGTCGACACCTTGCGCCAGGAGAAGCCTCTCTACCTGTGGCTGGACACGGACTCCCTGGTCGGGGCGGTCGGCACGACCGACAAGGAACCGGCAGGCGAGGAGGAGGGCTGACGTCGACCCGGCCCGGAGGTCGGATCAGGGATGTGACCGATAGCCGGGCAATAGGGCGGGGTAAGCGGCGGCGGGCAGGTTGGTCCTGATGGCACAACCAGAGAGGGGGTCGCCGATGAGCGCGGATGCCGGGGTCACGGCGATGGGGATCGACCACGTCCGGCTCAGCTACCTCTACCTCGACCAGGGCGACCTCGACGGGTACGGCTCGTTGTTCGCGGCCGACGCGCGGATCGTCCGGCCCGGTGAGCGGGTGGTGCGCGCGCACGTCGAGTCCGGGCACGCGGGGCTCAGCGTCGGCAAGCACGTGGTGGAGGAGGTCTTCGGCGTCGACGACCGGGTCACCGTGACCGGGCGGCTGACGCACCGGGTGACGGGGCGGGAGGTGGGCTTCGCGGACGTCTTCGCGTTGTCCGAGCACGGCTTGTTGCGGTTCCAGAAGACCTACTTCTTCGTCGCGCCCGGGTAGCGGGTCGGTGGTGGTGGCGGCGCGTCGCCGCCGGTGGGACCGACTGCCGAAGGCCCGTTGGTCCTGTCGGACGAGCGGGCCGGGTAGCTTCGAGCACGACGGTGACACCGGTGCTCACCCCGAGTTACCGTGATCACGCGGTCGACTTGGGGAGCAGCAGTGGGTTTGCCAGCGCGATTACCGGAAACCGGTTTGGTCTACCGCGTGCTCGGGCCCCTGCACGTCTCCGGCGGTGCCGACGGCGACGTGAAGATCCCGCCGGGGCGGCAGCAGGTGGTGCTCGCCATCCTGCTGCTGGAGGCCAACCGGGTCGTCGGCGTCGACACGCTGGTCGACGCGATCTGGAACGACGCGCCGCCCGCGACCGCGCGCACGCAGGTGCAGATCTGCGTGTCGGCGCTGCGCGGCACCCTGGTCCGGGCCGGGCGCGGCGAGGCCATCGCCACCAAGCCGCCCGGTTACTCGCTGAGGGTCGCCGAAGGCGAGCTGGACCTGCACCTGTTCACCCGGTTGACCGCCGACGCCGAGGAGGCGATCCGGGTCGGTGACCGGGTGGCGGCGTCGACGTTGTTGCGCCAGGCCCTCGGGCTGTGGCGCGGGCCCGCGTTGGGCGGCACCACCAGCCGTGCCCTCAACGCCCGCGCGGCCAAGCTGGACGAGGACCGGCTCGCCGCCTTGGAGATGTCGCTGGACCTGGAGCTGGCCGCGGGCCGCCACCACCACCTGGTCGGCGAGATCAGCGCCCTGGTCGCGCAGCACCCGCTGCGGGAACGCCTGCGCGGCCAGCTCATGCTCGCGCTGCACCGGTCCGGGCGGCAGGCCGAGGCGTTGGAGGTGTACCGGGTCGCGCGCGACCTGCTGGTGGACGAGCTCGGCCTGGAACCGGGCGACGAGCTGCGCCGGCTGGAGGGCGCCATCCTCGCCGGCGACCCCGGGCTGCTGGTCGCGACGCCCGAACCCGAGGCGCCGCCGCAACGCGTGCCGGAGGCCACCGCTCCCTTCCAACTACCGGCGGACATGGGCGACTTCACCGGTCGCGCCCGGCTGATCGCGCGCGCCGAGGAGCTGCTGACCGGCCCGCAACGCGCCACGCGCGTGCTGGCGCTGGTGGGCAAGCCGGGCGTGGGCAAGAGCGCGTTGGCCGTGCACATCGCGCACCGCCTGGTGGACGAGCACTTCCCCGACGGTCAGTTGTACTGCGACCTCGCGGGAACGCGGGCCGCGCCCGCCACGGCGGCCGACGTGCTGGGGCGGTTCCTGCGCGCGTTGGGCATCCCGGGGTCCTCGATCCCGGACGCCGCGGACGAGCGGGCGGAGATGTACCGCCAGCTCGTGGCCCGCAAGCGGGTGTTGATCGTGCTGGACGACGCGGCGGCCGAGGGCCACGTGCAGGCGTTGCTGCCGGGCAGCGGCACGTGCGCGATGATCGTGACCAGCCGGGCCAGGCTGACCGGTCTGCCCGGCGCGCGGGTGCTCGAGGTCGACGTGCTCGACCACGACGAGGCGATGGACATGCTGGCCACGGTGATCGGCCCGGAGCGGGTGGACGCCGAGCCCGCCGCGGCGAACGCGCTGATCCGACTGGTCGGCGGCTTGCCGCTGGCGCTGCGGATCGTGGCAGCGCGGCTGGCCGCCCGCCGCCAGTGGTCGTTGGCGTGGATGCTGGAGCGGTTGTCCGACGAACGCCGCCGGCTCGACGAGCTGGCGCACGGCGAGATGGTGGTGCGGGCGAGCCTCGCGCTCACCTACGACGGCCTCGGCCCGGACGCGCGGCGGTTGCTGCGCCTGCTGGGCCTGCTCGACGGCCTGAGCTTCCCCACGTGGGTGGCCGCGGCGCTGCTGGACGCGGACCTGTACCGGGCGGCGGACCTGTTGGAGCTGCTGGTCGACGCGCAGATGCTGGAGATCGTGGCCATCGACCTCGACGGCAGCCCGCGCTACAAGTTCCACGACCTGATCCGGCTCTACGCCCGTGAGCAGTTGGAGCGGCACGCCGCGGAGGACGCGCCCCAGGACGCGTTGGAACGGGTGTCGGGCGGTTGGCTCGCGCTGGCCGAGGAGGCGCACGCGCGCATCTACGGCGGTGACTTCACCGTGCTGCACGGCGGTGCGCCGCGCCGTCGGCTGCCGCGGTCCTCAGTGGACCGGTTGCTGGCCGACCCGGTGGCGTGGTTGGAGGCGGAGCACCGCAACCTGTGCTCGGCGGTCGAGCTGGCCGCGGGCGGCGACCTGGTCGAGATGTGCTGGGACCTCGCGGTCACGTTGGTGACGTTGTTCGAGGCGCGCTGCTACTTCGACGACTGGGAGCGCACGCACGAGCGGGCGCTGGCGGTGGTGCGCGCGGCCGGTGACCGGCGGGGCGAGGCGGCGTTGCTGTGCTCGCTCGCGTCGCTGCGGCTGAGCTGGTCGCGCGGCGGCGACGAGGTGGCCGACCTGCTCGACCCGGCGCTGGCGCTGTTCGAGGAGCTGGACGAGGTCCTGGGTGTGGCGATGGTGCGGCGCAACCTGGCGCTGGCGCACCACCGGCGCGGCGACGCCGAACGGGCCGAGCCGGAGTACCTGGCCGCCCTGGACGGGTTCCGCCGGGCGGGCGACCCGGTGGGGCAGGCGTACGTGCTGGCGCAGCTGGCGCAGATCGACGTGCGCAACGGCGCGGAGGAGTCGGCGGGAGGTCGGCTGCGCGAGGCGCTGGGCATCTGCCGGGAGGTCGGCAACCGGCGGGTCGAGGTTCAGGTCCGCTACCGGCTGTGCGACTTGATGGTGCGGCGCGGGGAGCACCGGGAGGCCGAGGCGGCGTTGACCGAGCTGCTGGACGGTGTCCGGGAGCTGCACGACATCGTGGGCGAGGTGCGGGTGCTCCGCCTGCTGTCGGAGGTGAAGCTGGCGCTGGGTGACGGCGCGGGGGCCGAGGAGCTGCTGCGCCGGGCGCTGGAGGTGCACGAGCGGGCGATGGACCACGCCGGCGCGGCGGAGACGTCCACGGAGCTGGCGCTGGTGCTGGCCGGCCGGGGTGACCGGGTGCAGGCCGCCGACCTGCTGGACCGGGCGATCGCGGTGTTCGCCGAGCGGAACATGACCGCGTCCCGGGAGCGTGCCGCTCAGGCGTTGGCGGCGCTCGGGGCGGGCTGAACTCCGATCACACCGCGGTCTGGGTCGGGCCCCACGGCGTGTCGTCGGACGTCGGGCCCCACGGGGTGTCATCGGAGGTCGGGCCCCACGGGGTGTCGTCGGAGGCGGTCGCCGTCGTCGGGCCCCAGGGCGTGTCGTCGGCGTGGGCGGCGGTGGCGCCGAGGACCGGGAAGAGGACGATCGCGGCGATCGCGGTGGCGGTGGCGAGGGTCTTGGTGATGTTCATTCCGGGGCCTCTTCCTGGTCGGTTCCTGCTGCTGGAACCGACGTTAGGAATGCTCACCATCGCGGCCTTATCGTGCCGCGATGGAGGCATTATCGCGGCTGAATAGAGATCACCCAGAAGCCGCTCAGACCCACTTCGACCTGCATCTTCGGCTAGGCGGCCGTCGTTGCCACCTTCTTGGCGAATGTGTTGTGGGGCGTGGCAGGCACCGTTCCCGTGGTGTGGTCCACCGATATCGGGGCGCCCAGTTCCCGGCAGGCCGCGCGAATATCGTCGACTTTCGCGTCGTGGTCCGGGTCGGTGCGCGACACCAGCACGCCGACCATCGTCCCGCTGTGCGCGACGGCCACGCCGAGGGCGTCCGCGTCCCGGCTGATCGCGATCAACGGGTCGAGCAGGCGCTTGTGGCAGCGGCGCTGGTTCAGCTCGGCGCTGCGGGTGGCCACCCGGCCGACCGCCGCCAAGTCGCCCCGCGCCAGTGCCGAGCCGACGTCGTCGAGCAGCACGCCGTACTCGCGGCGCTCGGCCGCGGTGATGGGCGGGCGGGTCGTGTTGAAGTCCACGGTGTCCACCTGGCCGCCTTCGTCCACGCCGATCACGGTCAGCGGCGGCGGCGCCCCCAGCGCCCGGCACAGCGCCACCCGGCGGTGGTGGAACGCGACGATGCCGGGGTGCATCAGGCCGTCGGTCGGCTCGACGCCGCGCAGCAGCAGTTCGGTCTCCCGCGGCCCCACGACGCGTCCCAGCGCGTCGCCGACCGCCCGCACGGTGGCGACGAGGTCCGCGGAGGAACTGGCCATGCCCTTGCCCTCGGGCAGGTCGCTGGTGATCTCCAGCGTGCCGCCGAACCCGGCCGCGCCGAACCGGTCCAGGGCCGACCGCGCGACGAAGGCGGACTTCCGCTTGTGCTCGGGCGACACGCGCAGCTCGGACGAGCCCGGGAACAGCGTGATGCGCGCGGTGGACCAGCGGGCGATCGGCAGGGTCACCAGGAAGTCCTCACCCGACCCCGGCAGCGCGCCCTGCAACAGCTCGCCGAAGGTGCCGAAGGACACCCCGGTGCCGTGCCGCACCTCGACCGACGTGCCCCTCCGCGTCGCCGTCATCCCCTCGGTCACGACCCATCACCACCCTGTGCTCGGTTCGTCGTCATGTCGGTCGGTCGTGCCCCGTCGAAGTCGGTCACGGCGTGGGCCTGCCGAGCAGGCGCAGCACGTCGTCGGCGGTGTCGGCCACGTCGAGCATCCTCACCTGGGCCCTGGTGGCGAAGTCGTCCGCCTCCGCGTGCGCCAGCAGCGCCACCAGCGGGTCGAAGAACCCACGCCGGTTGACCAGCACGATCGGCCGGGCCAGGCCGCCCGCCTGTTCCAGCGCCATCAGCTCGGCGAGCTCGCGCAGGACGTCCACGCCGCCCGGCAGCACGACGAAGCCGTCGGCGAGCCGGTGCACCAGCTTGATCCGCTCGTCCGCGGTGCGCACGGCCTGCAGCACCGTGCCGCCCACCTTCGGCACGCCGCCGCGCAACTGGGACAGCGGCACCACGTTGTTCACCGGGCTGCCCGCGGCGTGCGCGGTGCTCACCAACCGGCCGAGCACGCCGACCGGGGCGCCGCCGCACACCACACCCAGCCCGACGCCGCCGAACCGCGCGCCCAGCTCGGCGGCGAAGGCGAGGTACTGCCCGCCCGCGCCCTCCCCCGTGCCGCAGAGCACCCCGACCCGGCGCACCGGTGGGCGCAGGGACAGGTCCAGCACCTCGGCCGTCAGGACCGCAACACCGGCTCGATCCGGCATCGCCACCACCGTCCTCTCCTGTGGGCTGCCGTCCCGCCGAAGCCAAGACGTCGCCGCCATCGATGTCCTATCGCCGGGCACGGCGGTCACCGGCCCGAGGTCGCGGTGCGCAGTTCGCGCGGCTCGGAGGCGCGCGCGGAGGGAAGGGCGAGCACCACGCCCGTCGTCCGGTCCGGCTTGGGGCGGGGTGCGTGCACCCGCCGCGGCCGGGCGTGCTCGGCCTCGCGTTGCCGCGCGAACGCCACGACCAGGCCGCCGACGTGGCAGGTCAGGCCGCCGTCGGGGGCGCGTTCCAGCTCGAGCAGGCCGGCGTCGACCAGTTCGGCGAGCGCGTCGTCGGCCTCGTCGGGGTGGGTTTCCAGCAGCGGGGCGCACAGCGCGCCGGGGAACTCGACCGGTCCGGGTCCGAGCAGGCCGACCCGGCGCAGCAGGCGGCGGGCCACCGGGCTCAGGCGGGTGTGCGGCGCGGTCAGCGAGTCTTCGACGTCCCGGGCCAGTTCGCGCCAGCCGTCGCCGGCGGTGAGCCGGGCGGTCTGGGTCGCGACGGGCCAGTGCGGACGGGCCGCCAGGCGTGCGCCGGCCAGGCGCAGCGCGAGCGGGTCGCCGCGGCACTCCTCGGCCAACCGCAGGACGTCGTCGTGCTGCGCTCCCGCGCGTTCCGCGCCGATCACGGCGGTGACCAGGCGTGCGCCTTCTCCGACGCTCAGCGGGCCGGTCGTGACGTGCCAGGCGCCGACGAGCGTGGTCAGCCCGCGCCTGCTGGTGACGATGACGGCGCAGGTCGGGCTGCCCGGGAGCAGCGGTGCGACCTGCCGTTCGTCCGCCGCGTCGTCCAGCACGACCAGCACCCGGCGGTCGGCGGTCAGGTCGCGGTAGAGATCGGTGCGCTCGTCGGTGCTCGGGGGGATCGCCGGGTCCGGCACGCCCAGGGCGCGCAGGAAGCGGGCGAGCGCGTGGGCCGGGTCGACCGGATCTGCGCCCGCGCCGTGGAGCCGGACGAACAGCTGGCCGTCGGGGTAGTGCGCGCGCAACCTGTGTGCCGCGTGCACCGCGAGTGTCGTCTTGCCACTCCACGCCCGACCACCGACGGCCACCACGCGGGTGCTCGGGTCGGTGGTGGGTGGGGCGAGCAGGTCGCGGACTCGGGTGAGGAGGTCGGTGCGGCCGGTGAAGTCCCGGCTGGTCGGCGGCAGCAGGTGCGGCACGGCACGGCGGGTGACGGCGGTGGGACCGAGATCGGGGCCGGGGTCGGCTCCGGGGTCGGGGCGAGCGTCGGAATCAAGGCCGCGCATCGAGCCGGAGCCGAAGCCGGAGTCCCGACGAGAGCCCAGGTTGGAGCGGGAGCCCGAGCCCGAGCCGGCGCGGGGGCTTGAGCGGGACTGGGAAGGGGAGCTGCGATCGGAAGTCGCGGCGGTGGAGGCGGGCGCGGGGGCGGCGGCGGTGGAGGCGGGAGTGAGGGTGGGACCGGGGGTGGGGTGGGCGGTAGGGCTGGAGCCGGCGAGGATCGCCCGTTGGACCCGCGACAGCTCCTCCCCCGGTTCCAGGCCGAGCTCGTCGACCAGCAGCCGGCGGCCGTCCTGGTAGACCTCCAGCGCCTCGGCCCGCCGGCCGGCCGCGTGCAGCGCCACCATCATCTGCGCGCGCAGCCGCTCCCGGAACGGGTTGGCGGCCACCAGTTCCGCCAGCTCCCCGATCAGGTCCGGCCGCGGGCCGAGCGGTAGTTGGACGTCGACGTGCTCCTCCACCACCGAGATCCGCCGATCGGCGAGCGCGGTCCGGGCCGCGTCGACCAGCGGGCCGTTCACGCCGTCCAGAGGCCTTCCGCGCCACAGCGCCAGAGCCTCCCGGTAGTGCGCGACGGCAACCCGGGGATCGTCACCGGCCACGGCGAGGCGGGCGCGGGCCACCAACCCGTCGAACGCCAGCAGGTCGAGCTGGTCCTCCCCGCACCGGATCAGGTAGCCGGGGGTCTGGCGGACCACGACGTCCGGCAGTCCCGCGCCGTGCAGCGCCCGCCGGATCGCGGAGACGCAGATCTGGATCTGCTCACGCGCCGTGGACGGCGGCCTGGTGTCCCACACGGCGTCCACCAGCCGGTCCACCGCGACGACCCGGTTGGCCTGCAACAGCAGCATGGCCAGCACCGCCCGTTGACGCGGCGGGAACGCCAGGCCGGCCGCGTCCAGCGGGCCGAGAATCCGGAAAATCATGTCTGCGAACCCCCGGGTCGATTTCACCGAGCTGCTTGCGGACTGACCTTCGTCGCCCTTTTTATCCCGCCGCTATCGCGGACTTAACGGTCGCCCCCTTGCCCTCGCGATAGCACCGCGATAAGCCGCCTTCTTAGCGTTCCGCTCATCAAGATGCCAGGTGGGACCCTATGCAGGAGGTGGCGGGATGTCCGTCGAAACGATCGGCACAACCGTCCTGGAGGTCTTCCGGGACGTGCTGAAGAACAGCGAGCTCGGCGAGGACACCGATTTCTTCGAGGCCGGTGGTGATTCCCTGCTCGCGATCGACGCGATCCAGCGGATCGGCGAGGACGTCGGCCTCGACCTCGACCCGGTGGTCATCTTCATGTACCCGACGCCGGCCAGCTGCGCCGGTGCGGTCGCGGACCTCGGGTAAGCGCCGATGACCTCCATCGTCACGGGCCGGCGCCCGCCGGCCCCACCGGTCACCGACGGCTTCCGGTGGTGGCCGGAGCTGATCGTGCGCGGGGCCGGGTTCGCCGCTTCCGGCGTGCTCGACCTGGCCGACGCCGAACTGGGCAAGCACGCCGACGAAGCCGCCGCCGGGGACGACCCCGCCGCGTGGCAGCGGTTCCGCGAGCAGTTCGAGGCCGCCACCACCGCGATGGGGCAACGGCTGCGCGACATCGCCGCGTCCCCGTCGTTCCAGCACGCGGTGACCTGGCAGAACCACAGCCTGCTCCCGCTGGCCGTCGAACCGTTCCTGCGCCGCCCGGCCACCGAGTCCCGCAACTCCAAGAACCGGCAGCGCGAGGAGCTGATCGCCTCGTACTGGCAGCGCTACTGCCTGAAGAACGACTCGATCGGCTTCTTCGGCCCGGTCGGCTGGGCCCGGTGGGACGACCGCCCGCACAGCGAGGTCGTCGTCGGCGACCGGCTGGTGCGCCGGTCCACCGTGTTCTTCGAGAGCTGGGCGGTCGACCGGCTGGCGGAGGTCGTCGGCGCCACCCCCGGCCTGCGGTCCTGGCTCGCGCCCCGGCGGATGCCCTACCTGCGGCTGGTCGGCGATCGGGTCGAGCTGCCCATGGGCGCCCCGGTCGACCTGAACCCCCTGCAGGCACGAGTGCTGCGCGCCTGCGACGGGGTGGCCCGGGCGCGCGACCTCGGCGGTGACGAGGTCGCCGAGGTGCTGGCCGACTTCGCCCGCCGCCGGTGGATCACCTGGAAGATCGACCTGCCGGTGACGCCGTTCCCCGAACGAGCGCTGCGCGCGGTGCTCGCGCGGGTGGACGACGAAGAGCTGCGCCACGCCTGCCTGGCTCCGCTCGACCGGCTGGAGGCGTGCCGGGAGGCCGTCGCACGGGCGGCCGACGCGACCGCGTTGACCGAGGCGCTGACCGCGGCCGACCGGGTGTTCCACGAGCTGACCGGCGCGGACGGGCGACGTCACGGCGGTCAGGCCTACGGCGGCCGGACGCTGATGTACCAGGATTGCGCCCGCGACGTGGACGCCGTGTTCGGCCAGGACCTGATGGCCGCGGTCGAGCCGGTGGAGCTGCTGGCCCGCGGCTGCCGGTGGTTGTGCGCGCAGGCCGCCGACGCGGCACGCGCCACGTTGCTGGAGGTCTACCGCCGCGTCGGCGGGCCGTGCGCCCTGTCGGACCTGTGGGCGGCGGCCCTGGGCCCGCTGCGCCGCGGCGTGACCGCGGCGGTGGACGCGGCCCGCGTCGAGTACGCCGCGCGTTGGGCGGCCGTCCTGCGCCCGCCGCCGGGCGCGACCGAGGTGCGCCGCTCGCACGCCGAACTGCTGCCCGCGGTGCGCGCCGCGTTCGACGTGCCTGGGCCGGGCTGGAGCGCCGCGCGCTACCTCTCCCCCGACCTGATGATCTCGGCGACCGACCTGGACGCGGTGCGCCGCGGCGACTTCCAGGTGGTGGTCGGCGAGATCCACCTGGCGATGAACAGCCAGCGCAGCAACTGCTTCGTCACCCAGCACCCGGAGCCGGCCGACCTGCTGCGGCACGTCGACGCGGACTTCCCGCAGCCGCGGCTGCTGCCCGCCCCACCGCGCAGCGGCCCGGTCCGCCGGTCCACCCGCACCCAGTCCGCGCTCACCCGCGACGCCGACCGGCTGGTCGAGTTCCACCACCACACCGTCCCCGCCGACCGACCGGGGCTGCTGCCCAGCAGCGCGATCACCGTGCAGGAGGACCACGACGGCCTGGTCGCGGTGCTGCCGGACGGCACTCGGCACGACCTGCTCGACGTGTTCTCCGAGGTCCTGATGGACGTGGTGCTCAACGCGCACAGCCTGTTCGCCGGGCACGCGCACGTGCCGAGGGTGGTCGTGGACCGCGCCGTGGTGCAGCGCGAGACGTGGCGCTTCCGGGCGGCCGAGGTGCCGTTCGCGTCCGAGAAGGACGAGGCGCGCCGGTTCGTCGCGGCCCGCGCCTGGCGGGAGGCCGCCGGCCTGCCGCCGCGGGTGTTCGCCAAGGCGGGCTCCACCGACAAGCCGGTGTACGTCGACTTCGACAGCCCGGTGCTGGTGAACGTGCTGGCCAAGATGCTGCGCGGCGCGGCACCGGACCAGCTCCTCGGCTTCACCGAACTGCTGCCCGACCTGGACCACCTGTGGCTGGTGGACCAGAACGGCGACCGCTGCACGTCCGAGCTGCGCTTCGCGATGGTCGACCGGCTCGGCGCGCCCGATGGACAGGAGGCCCCGTGACCACAGTGCTGCCGGCTCCGGGCGCGATCGCGGACGACGTCCCGCTCGCCCGGCCGGACCACCTGACGCTCGGCGGCGGCTGGCGCTGGTCGCCGCACGTGATCGCGCGCGGCGCGGGTTTCCCCGCCGACGGCGTGCTGCGACTGAGGGCACCCGCGCTGCTCGACCGCGCCGACGACCTGGCCGACGCCGCGCCGGACGACCCGCGGTGGAGCGGGTACCGCGCCGCGTTCGACACCGCCGCCCGCGCCGGCGGGGTCGAGTTGCAGCGGGTGGCCGCCGACGGCGACTTCCGCCGCGCCGTGGCCTGGCAGAACCACCGGCTGATCGACGGCGCCCTCGCGCCGCTGCTGCGCTGGCGGGCGGACGCGGAGCCGCGCAACGCCAAGCACCGCGCCCGGGAGGAGCTGATCGCGTCCTACTGGCAGCGCTACTGCGTGAAGAACGACTCGATCGGGTTCTTCGGCCCGGTGCTGTGGGCGACGGCGGTCGGCGATCCGGCCACCCGGCTGCTGCCCGGGCCCGGTCTGACCCGGAGCATGGAGGTCTACTTCGAGCCGTGGGCGATCGACCGGCTCGCCGACGTGGTGCAGGCGCTGCCCGGCCTGCGGAACTGGCTGCGCCCGCGGCGCAACGCCTTCCTCAAGCTGGACGGGGACGTGGTGTCGCCGCCCGGCGGCAAGCCGGTCGCGGTGAGCGCCGCCGAGGCCTCGGTGCTGCGCCTGTGCGACGGGCGGACCCGGGTCCGGGACCTGCCCGCCCTGCTCTCCGAGCCGTCCACTGTGGACTCGGTGGTCGCGGTGCTGGACGGTTTCGCCAAGCGCCGCTGGGTGAGCTGGAAGCTGGACGTGCCGGTGTCCAAGTGGCCCCTGCGCGAGCTGCGGGCGTTCGTCGAGGGCGTGTCCGACGACGCGCTGCGGGAGTCCGCCGCACGGCTGCTGGACCGGCTGGACGCCGGGCGGGCGGAGTTGCAGGCCAAGGTCCACGCGCCGGCCGACGAGGTCACCGCCGCCCTGCTCGACCTGGACGCCACGTTCACCGAGCTGACCTCCGGGCCGTCCACCCGCAACGCGGGCCAGGCCTACGGCGGTCGGACGCTGGTCTACGCCGACTCCCGCCGGGACGCCGACCTGACCATCGGCACGACCGTGCTGGCCGCGGCGGAACCGGTGCGGCTGCTCGCGGACAGCGCGCGCTGGTTCTGCGCCGAGGTCTCCGCGGGCGTGCGGCCCGCGCTGGACGAGGTGCACCGGTCGTTCGACACCGCCGCCCCGGTCGACTTCGCCTCGTTCTGGGTGAAGTCGCTGGTGCCGCTGCGCTCGGCGATCAACCGCGCGGCCGACGCGACCGCCGCGGAGTTCCGCCGCCGCTGGGCCGAGGTGCTGCGGCTGCCCGAGGGCGAACGGCGGGTGCGCCGGACGTTCGCCGACCTGCTGCCCGCCGTGGGCGCGGCGTTCGCCGCCACCGGGCCGGGGTGGTCGGCCGCCCGGCACTTCAGCCCGGACCTCATGGTGGCCGCGCGGGACGGCGACGCGATCAACCGCGGCGAGTTCGAGCTCGTGCTCGGCGAGGCGCACATGGCGATCAACGCGCAGCGCAGCAACTGCCTGGTCAGCCAGCACCCCGACCTGCCCGCGCTGCTCGCGCGGACCGACGAGGAGTTCCCCCGGCCGAGGCTGCTGCCGGTGCTGCCCAAGGGCAGCCTGCCGCGCCTGTCGATCCGCACGCACCCCGGGTTCGTGCGGGACCGCGACTTCCTGCTGGAGACCACGCACCACACCGTGCACGCCGACCGGCCCGGCCTGGTCGCCGCGCGCGACGTGGCGGTGGTGCGGGTGGCGGGCGGACTGGCGCTGCGCCTGCCGACCGGCGAGGTGTTCGACGTGCTGGACGCGTTCTCCGAGATCCTGATGGACGCGGTGATCGACCGGTTCAGCCTGTTCGACGACCGCCCGCACACGCCGCGCGTCACCGTCGACAAGGTGGTGCTCAGCCGGGAGAAGTGGCGGGTGCCGAGCACGTCGGTGCCGTTCGCCAAGTGCAAGGACGAGGCGCTGAGGTTCGTGCTGGCCCGGCGGTGGCGGCGCGAGCTGGGCCTGCCCGAGCAGGTCTTCGTCACGCCGGTGAAGGGCGCCAAGCCGGTCTACATCGACTTCGACAGCCCGGTCTACGTGAACCTGCTGGCGAAGTTCGCCCGGCGGGCGGCGGAGACGGGCTCGGTGCTGACCGTCTCCGAGATGCTGCCCCGGCACGACGGGCTGTGGCTGCGCGACGGCGCGGACCACCGCTACACGTCCGAGCTGCGGCTGGCGGCGTTCGACCTGACCGGCGGCGGGCTCTCCACCGACGGCGACCGATTCCGGACGGAGGGACCGTGATGGCCGACCCCGTGATCGCCGACTCCCCGATCGCCGCCCCCACGGCGACGGGCCCGGCAGCGACAGGCCCGGCGGCGGGCGCGCTGCCCCGCAACCAGCGGCGCCTGTGGTTCACCCACCAGCTCGACCCCAGCGGCGAGGAGCTGCTGGTGCCGCTGGTGCTGCGGTTCTCCGGACCGCTGGACGTGCCCGCGCTGCGCGCCGCGCTGACCGGGATCACCGCCCGCCACGAGGTCCTGCGCACCTCCGTGGTCACGGTGGACGACGAGCCGGTCGCGGTCGTCCGGCCGGTGGGCGCGTTCGACCTGGCGGTGACCGTCCTGCCCGAGGGCGCCGAGCTCGGCCCGGCCGTGGACGCCGAACTGCGCGTCCCGTTCGACCTGGCGGGCGGGTTGCCGATCCGGGCCCGGCTGTTCCGGCTCGCCGCCGAGGAGCACGTGCTGTGCGTGAGCGTGCACCACATCGCGTTCGACGGCTGGTCGGCGGCGGTGTTCCAGGACGAGCTGGCCGCGCTGTACGACGCGCACCGCGCGGGCGTCGCCCCGGAGCTGCCCGCACCGCCCGCCCAGTTCCGCGAGGTCGCGCTGGCCGCCGACGAGCAGCTCGCCGTCGGTGACCGGCTGGCCCGCGGCCTGGCATTCTGGCGCGCCGAGCTGGCCGACGCACCCGCGTTCGAGCTGCCACCGGACCGGGCGCGGCCCGCCCGCCGCTCGGGTCGCGGCACGACGGCCTCGTTCACCCTGTCCCCGCGGGCCGCCGAGGCGCTCGCCGGGGTGGCGCGCTCCCGGCGGGCGACCCTGTTCTCGGTCCTGCTGGCCGCCGCCCAGGTGTTCTGCCACCGGGTGTCGGGGCGCGGCGATGTGGTCACCGGCACCTCGCTCGCCGAACGCGACCAGGCCGTGCGCAAGAACCTGATCGGTCCGTTCCTGGCCATGTTGGTGCTGCGCAACAACCTGACCGGCAACCCGCCGTTCGCCGAGCTGGTCGGGCGGGTCCGCCGCCGGATGATCGAGGCCTACGCCCACCGGCACGTGCCGTTCGACCTGCTCGTGGAGGAGCTGGCGCCGGAGCGGGACCTGTCGCGGACACCGCTGTTCGGCGTGCTGGTGGACATCCAGCCCGGTGCGGTGCGGCTGCCCGAGCTGGCCGGCGTGACGACCGGCGCGGTGCCGGTGGCCGGGAAGACGGCGCGCTACGACGTCGAGATCGCCTTCACCACGTGGGCCGACGGCCGGATCGACTGCCGCGTGACCGGTGACGCCGCGCTCTACCGGGCGGACACCGTGCGGCGCTGGGCCCGTCAGCTCGACACCTTGCTGGCGGACCTGGCGGAACGACCGGAGCAGCGCATCGACGAGGCCGCGCTGTCCTCGTCCGACGAGGTGGCCGGGCTGCGCGCGGTCACCGTGCCCGAGGCCGTGCCCTTCCCCGCCCGCACGCTGCACGAGCTGTTCACCGACCAAGCCGCCCGCACCCCCGACGCGACGGCCGTGGTCACGGCGGACGGCGAGCGGCTGTCCTACCGGGAGCTGGCCGACCGGTCCGACGTGATCGGGCGGGCGCTGGTCGCCCGCGGCGTGCGGGTGGACGACGTGGTGGGCGTGCGCATGGACCGCACGGCGGACCTCGTGCCCGCGCTGCTGGGCGTGCTCAAGGCCGGTGCGTCGTTCCTGCCCCTGGAGACCGACACGCCGCCCGCCAGGGTCGCCAAGCTGCTCACCGGCGCCCGCGCCCGGCTGTGCCTGTCCGATCGCGGCCTGCCCCACGCGGGCGTGGCGACCGCAACCCCGGACGAGCTGGTCGACCCCGGCCCGGACGTCGCGCTGCCCGAGGTGCACCCGCTGGACCTGTGCTCGGTGTACTGCACGTCCGGGTCGACCGGCGAGCCGAAGCGCGTGGCCAGCACGCACGAGGGCTGGGTCAACCGGATGCTGTGGATGCAGCGCAGGCACGGCCTGCGGCCCGGCGGGACGGTGCTGCACAAGACCACGCTGACCTTCGACGACGCCGCCGTGGAGGTGTTCTGGCCGCTGCTGACCGGCGGCGTGGTGGCGTTGCTCGGCCCGGGGCTGCACCGCGACCCGCGCGCGATCGTGGCCGCCGGCGTCCGGCACGACGCGGCGCACGTCCAGTTCGTGCCCAGCATGCTGGAGTTCTTCGTCGAGGCCGTCACCCCGGCCGACCTGGCCGGGTGGCCGTCGCTGCGCAGCGTGCTGTCCAGCGGCGAGGCGCTGCGACCGGACCTGGTGCGCCGGTTCCTCGACGTCACGGCCGCGGCGGGCCGGTCGATCAGCCTGGACAACACCTGGGGCGCCACCGAGGTGTCGATCGACTCGACCTTCCACGTCTGCGGCCCCGACGACGTGGGCCCGGACGCCGCCGCCGGCGCCGTGTCGCTGGGCGTGCCGCTGGACAACAACGAGGTGCACGTCCTGGACGAGCACCTGCGGCCGGTGCCGGTCGGCGTGCCCGGCGAGCTGTACCTGGGCGGTGTCGGGCTGGCCAGGGGCTACCTGCACGACCCGCGGCGCACCGCCGAGTCGTTCGTGCCGCACGTCGAGCGGCCCGGGGAACGGCTCTACCGCACTGGCGACGTGGGCCGGTTGCGACCGGACGGGTCCGCGGAGTTCCTCGGCCGCGCCGACGACCAGGTGAAGGTGCGCGGCGTGCGCATCGAGCTGGGCGAGATCGAGGCCGTGCTGCGCGAGCACCCCGGGATCGCCGACGCCGTGGCCGCCGTGCGCGCCACCGCCGCCGGTCCGACCGTGGTCGGCTACGTGGTGCCCGCACCCGGCGCCGCCCCGGGCACGGCCGAGCTGCGCGCGTTCGCCGCCGACCGGCTCACCGGGTACGCGGTGCCCGGCGCGCTGGTGGTGCTGGACGCCCTCCCGTTGCTGCCCAACGGGAAGCTCGACCGGCGGGCGCTGCCCGTGCCCGAGCAGGCCGACGTGCCGGCGGCGGAGTTCGTCGAGCCGCGCGACACCGCCGAGCTCGCCGTGGCCGAGCTGTGGGCCGAGGCGCTGGGCCGGCCGCGGGTGGGCGCGACCGACGACTTCTTCGCGCTCGGCGGGCACTCGCTGCTCGCGATCCGGGTGACCAACGCGATGAGCCGCGCGTTCGGCGTGGCGCTGTCGCCGGTCCTGCTGTTCGAGCGGCGCACCGTCGCGGCGGTGGCCGAGCGGGTCACCGACCTGGTGCTCGCCGACGTGGACGCGCTGAGCGACCACGACGCGGAACGACTCCTGACCTCCTGACCGCACGAGACCCGACGGGAACCACGATGACCACCGAAGCAGTGCGGCCGGGCCAGATGAGCACGGCGAAGCAGCGGTTGATCGAGCAGCGGTTGCGCGGCCGTGCGTCGGCCGGCGCGCCGGACCGGCCGGAGATCGGCCGGTTCACCGGCGACGGGCCGACCGCCCTCTCCCCCGTGCAGCACGGGATGTGGCTCGCCAACCAACTCCTGACCGACAACGCCGTGTACGGCGTCCAATGGTCGATGTGGCTGCGCGGTGCGGTGGACCGCAGCGCGCTGGCCGCCGCGTTCGCCGCCTTGGTGCACCGGCACGAGGTGCTGCGCAGCGCCTACCCGGAGGGCGAGGACGGTCCGGTGCAGGTGCTCGGCGACGTGTCGGCGGACCTGCTGCGGGTCGAGGAGCCGCACGACCACGACGGCGCGCTCGCCCTGGCCGCGACGCTCGCCCGCGTCCCCTTCGACCTGGCCGCCGGGCCGCTGTTCGGCGCGGTGCTGGTGCCGGTCTCCGGGGACGCCGAGGAGCACCTGCTGGTGATCCGGGCGCACCACCTGCTGGTGGACGAGTGGTCCGGCGGCATCCTGGCCCGCGAGCTGACCGCGCTCTACGAGGCGTTCCACACCGGCGGCACGCCCTCGCTGCCCGAGCTGGACGTCCGTTACGCGGACTACGCGCGGTGGCAGGCCGAACGGGTGGCCGGACCGCTGGGCCGCCGCCAGCTCGACCACTGGCGCGCCGCGCTGGACGGGGCCGCGCCCGTGCTGGAGCTGCCGACCGACCGGGCCCGCGACGTCGCCGACCACCGCGGCGCCACGATCCGCGCCCGGCTCTCCGCCGAGACCTCCGCGGGCGTGCACCGGCTGGCCGCCGCCTCGGGCACGACCGTGTTCAGCACGGTGCTGGCGCTGTTCGCCGGCCTGCTGCACCGCTACACCGGGCAGCCGAGGTTCGCGATCGGCTCGCTGGTCGCGGGTCGGCCCACGCCGCAGACCGAGCCGCTGGTCGGGTTGTTCGCCAACACCGTGGCCATCCCGGTCGACCTGACCGGCGACCCGACCGCGGCCGAGTCGGCGCGCCGGGTGAACCGCTCGGTGCTCGACGCGCTCGCCCACTCCGACGTGCCGTTCGACCAGGTGGTCGCCGACCTGCGGGTGGAGCGCAGCGCCGAGCACAACCCCGTGTTCCAGGTGCTGTTCCAGGCGTTCGAGGCGGGCGCGACGCCGTGGCGGTTCGCCGGGCTGGCGGTCGAGCCGGTCCCGGTGGACGACGGCCACGCCAAGGTGGACCTGACCCTGTTCGCGATCACCAGGCCGGACTGCGTCGAGCTGGTCCTGACCTACGCGCGCGGCCTGTACGAGGACGCGACCGCACGGCGGCTGCTGGACCACCTGACCGAGCTGATCGGCCGCGCCGTCTCCACGCCGGACTGCCCTCTCGCCGACCTGGACGTCCTCACCCCGGCCGAGCGCGACCGCGCCGTGCGGGGCTGGAACGACACCGACGCGGTGTTCCCCGACGACGCCACCGTGCACGGGCTGTTCGAGCGGTGGGCCAGGGAGGAGCCCGACCGGGTCGCGGTCCGCGCGGTGGACGGCGGCACCGTGACGTACCGGGAGCTGGACGAGCGGGCCAACCAGCTCGCGCACCACCTGCGGGCGATGGGCGTGGGCCGGGAGTCCCTGGTGGCGGCGTGCGTCGGCCACTCGACCGAGATGTTCGTGGCGCTGCTGGGCATCCTGAAGGCGGGTGCGGCCTACGTGCCGCTGGACGCCGCCCTGCCCAGCGCCCGGCTGGAGTGGATCCTCACCGACACCGCCGCGCCGATCGTGGTCACCACGGCCGCGCTGCGGTCGGCCGTGCCGGCGGCGTTCGCGGGCCGGTACGTGCTGGTGGACGAGGACTGGCCGGAGATCGACGCCCGACCGCGCAGCGCGCCGCAGCCGCTGTCCGACGCCGGGAACCTGCTCTACGTCATGTACACGTCCGGCTCGACGGGCAAGCCCAAGGGCGTGCTGGTGCCGCACGTCGGCGTGGTCAACTACCTGCACTGGGCGATCACCGGCTACGGCCTGGAGGGCGAGCGCGGCGCGCCGATGCTCGGCTCCATCGCGTTCGACCTGTCCGTGCCGAACTTCTGGCTGCCGCTGGTCGGCGGCCGGTGCGTGACGCTGCTGCCGCCGGACCGCAGCCTGGAGACGTTGGCCGGGGTGCTGGCCGAGCCAGGCGACTTCAGCCTGCTCAAGATCACTCCCGGGCACCTGGACGTGCTGCGCGGGATGCTCGACCCGGGTTCGGTGCGGTCCGTGCGCACGTTCGTGGTCGGCGCGGACGAGGTCCGGCCGGAGACCGTGGCGGGGTGGCGGCAGGTCGCGCCGAACGCCCGGATCATCAACGAGTACGGCCCGACCGAGACGGTCGTCGGCTGCTCGGTGCACGTGGTCGAGGACGACTTCGACCCGTCGCGGTCGGTGCCGATCGGCAGGCCCATCGACAACATCCGGATGTACGTGCTGGACAGCGGCCTGAACCCGATGCCGGTCGGCGTGGTCGGCGAGCTGTACATCGGTGGCATCGGCGTGGCCCGCGGTTACCTGCACCGGGCCGCGCTGACCGCGGAGAAGTTCGTGCCCGACCCGTTCGGCGCGCCCGGCGACCGGCTGTACCGCACCGGCGACCTGGCCCGCTACCGGCCGGACGGCGAGCTGGACTTCCTGGGGCGCACCGACTTCCAGGTGAAGGTGCGCGGCTACCGCATCGAGCTGGGCGAGGTCGAGGCGCGGTTGGGCCTGCACCCCGGCGTGGTGGACGCGGTGGCCGCGGCGGTCACCGGGGCCGGTGGCCACAAGCGGCTGGTGGGCTACCTGGTCGCGGCGGACCGGACCGCTCCCCCGACGCCGGCCGAGCTGCGCGCGTTCCTGGCCGAGGTGCTGCCGGACTACATGGTGCCGTCGGTGTTCGTCGTGCTCGACCGGATGCCGTTGACCAGCGCGGGCAAGGTGGACCGCACCGCGCTGCCCGCGCCGGGTTCGGCCGCCGCGACCCGGGCCGGGGACGACGTGGCGCGCACCCCTGTGGAGCACCTGCTGGCCGCCGTGTGGCGCGAGGTGCTGGGCCGGCCGGTGGGCGTGCGGGAGAACTTCTTCGAGGTGGGCGGCGATTCGGTGCTCGCGATCCGGGTCGCGGCCCGGGCGCGGCGGGCCGGCCTGACGATGTCGGTGGGCGCGCTGTTCCGCCACCAGACGATCGCCGAGCTGGCCGGGGCGGTCGATCCGGGTGACGTGGTGGGAGCCGGCAGCGCGGTGGTCGGAGCCGGTGCGGTGCCCGGCGCAGCACCCATCGGGCTGGACACAGCGCCCGGTGCGGCGGCGTCGACCAGTCTGAGCACGGCGGTGTCGACCGGGCTGGGCGTGATGCCCGAAGCCGCGGTCACGATCGGGCTGGAGGCGGTGCCCGGCACCGCCGCGCCGGCGGAGCTCGGCGCGGTGCACCGGTTGTCGCCGTTGCAGGCCGGGATGTTGCTCAGCGCGGTGGCCGACCCGGAGTCCGGCGACTACCTGGAGCAGTTCGTCCTCAACTTCGACGGCGACCTCGACCACGACGCGCTGGCGCGGGCGTGGCGGGCGGTCGCCGATCGGCACGCGGCGCTGCGGACCTCGTTGCACTGGCGCGACCTGCCGCACCCCGTGCAGGTGATCCACCCGCACGCGGTCCTGGCGGTGGAGCGCCACGACTGGCGGGACCCCCACCCCGAACCACCGGCCGAACGGCTCGCCGGGCTGCTGCGCGCCGAGCGCTCGCGCGGTTTCGCCGAGGACCGGCCGCCGGTGCGGGTGCACCTGGTCCGCGTGGCCGAGCGCGCGCACCACGTGGTCTGGGTGCTGCACCACGCCCTGCTGGACGGCTGGAGCATGCCGATCGTGCTGGGCGAGCTGGTCGCCCTCTACCGCGCGTTCGCCGTCGGCGCGCCGGCGCCCGAGTTGCCCGAGCCGGTGGACTCGTTGCGCCACCTCGCCTGGCTGGCCGGCCGCGACCGGGCCGAGGAAGCCGCCTACTGGCGCGACGCCCTGGCGGGCTTCACCGAACCGACGCCGATCCCGGCGGTCGGACCCGAACCCGCGACCACGAAGCGGCCGTCGCCGCGCGAGGACCGGGTCGTGCTGTCCGATGAGGACAGTGCGGCGCTGCGCGCGCTGGCCCGCCGCCACCGCGGCACGCTCGGCGGGTTGATGCAGGGCGCGTGGGGCCTGGTCCTGGCGCGCACGAGCGGTCGGCGCGACGTCGTGTTCGGCGCGGTGGTCGCCGGGCGGTCGGCGGACCTGCCGGACCTGGACCGCGCGGTCGGCATGCTGATGAACACCGTGCCGACCCGCGTGCGGTTCACCCCGGGCGAGACCACCGGCGACTGGCTGCACCGGCTGCGCGCCGAGCAGTGGGCGCTGCGGCCGTTCGAGCACAGCGTGCCGGGCGACGTGCGGCGGCACTGCGGCGTCCCCGCCGGGCGGTCGTTGTTCGACAGCATCGTGGTGTTCGACAACGTACCCACCGGACGGGTGGAGCTGCCGGGCGCGGTGCTGAGCGGGGTCGCGCACGACCACGGCCGTTCGGGTCACCCGCTGGTGCTGGACATCGCGGATCGCGACGCGGTCGAGGTGTCGCTGTTCGCCGACCCCGAGCGGGTGACCGCGGCGGACAGCGCGGCGTTGCTCGCCGAGTACCGCGAGGTGCTGGCCCGGCTGGTGGCCGGGGCGTCACCGGACGAGGTGCTGGTGTCGTCCGCCGCACCAGTGGCAGTCACCCGGGTCGAGCCGGCACGCGCGCCGGTCGGGCCGAGGTCCGCCGAGGCGGAGCGGATCCTGACCGCGATCTGGGCCGACGTGCTCGGCGTGCCCGGCATCGGGCCGCACGACGACTTCGTGGAGTGGGGCGGCGACTCCATCCTCGCCATGCAGGTGGTGGCGCGGGCCCGGGAGGCCGGTCTCCTGCTGCGGCCCGGTCACGTGTTCAGCCACCCCACGATCGCCGCGCTGGCCTCCGTGACGAGCGCGGGCACCACCGGAGCGGACCCAGCCGCCACGACCGGACCCGACGCCGACGTGATGGCGCTGCTGCACGCCCGATTCGGCGCCGACGCGGTGGTCGACGCCTATCCGCTGTCCGCCCTCCAGACCGGCATCCTGGTGCACTCCATCGGCGAGGACAGCGCGTACGTGCAGGTGTTCGGCTTCCACCTGGACGAGGACCCCGACGCCGCGCGCTGGGAACAGGCCTGGCGGCTGATCGCACGGCGGCACGCCGCGCTGCGCACCGCGTTCGTCTGGCAGGGCCTGGCCGAGCCGCACCAGGTGGTGCTGCGCGCCGACGACGTGCCGCTGTCGGTGCTCGACTGGCGCCGCCTGCCTGCCGCCGAACGTCCTGACCGGCTCCGCGAGCTGATGACCGCGCAGCAGCGCACGCCGTTCGACCTGTCCGCCGCGCCACCGATGCGGCTCACCCTCGTCCGCACCGGCGAGCGCAGCGCGGAACTGCTGTGGCGCACGCACCACATCGTGCTGGACGGCTGGAGCGCGACCGCGGTGTTCCGCGAGGCGCACGCGGCGTACCGGGCGCTGCGGGACAGCGGCGCGCCACCGGAGCTGCCCGAGCCGACGCCGTACCGCGACTACCTGGCCTGGCTCGCCGGCCGCGACCGCGACGCGGACGCCCGCCACTGGGCGGGCGTGCTCGCCGGGTCCACCGAACCGACCCCGCTGCCCGCGGCCGATCCGGTCGAGGACCGAGCCGGGGACGACCAGGTGGGCAACGGCATCGTGGTGGTCGACGCGCCGGCGGACCTCGTGGCCGCCTTGCACCGGGCGACCCGACGCCACCGCGTCACGGCGGGCGCACTGGTGCACGCCGCGTGGGCGTTGGTCCTGGGCCACCACAGCGGCCGGTCGGACGTCCTGTTCGGCTCCACCGTGACCGGCCGGTCGGCGCCCGAGGTGCAGGACGTGGTCGGCATGGTGATGAACACGCTGCCGGTGCGGGTCCGCCTGGACGGCGCGGCCCCGGTCGGCGGCTGGCTGCGCGGCGTCCACGAGCAGTTGGTGGAGCTGCGCGAGCACGAGCACTGCACGATGACCGAGGTCCGCAGGCAGGCGGGCTTCACCGACCGGGCACGGCGGCTGTTCGACAGCATCGTGGTGTTCCACAACGAGCGCTACGGCACGCAGGCCCTGCCGTCCGACGTGGCCGCCATCGCGTCCACCGAGGCCCTGGACACCGGCTACCCGCTGGTGCTGGACGCCATCCTGCGCGACGGCCTGCAACTGCAGCTCAACCACCAGCGCGACCGGTACCGCGCGGGAACGGCCCGGCGGCTCGCCGAGGACTGCCTGGTGGTGCTGCGGGCCCTGGTGGCGGAGGACGAGCGGACCCTGGGCGAGTTGCCCGCCCTGCTCGCCCCGAGCGCGCCGGACACCGCGCCCGCCGTCGTGACGACGGCACCGGCCGGGTTCCTGCCGCCGCGCAGCGGCCGGGAGCAGACGATGGCCGACATCTGGGCCGACGTGCTCGGCGTGCAGCGGGTCGGCGTGCACGACAACCTGTTCGACCTCGGCGGCGACTCGGTGCTGGCGATCCGGATCGTGTCCCGGGCGCGGCAGGCGGGCATCCCGATCAGCCCCCGCCGCCTGATGGACCACCCGACGATCGCCGGCCTCGCCGTGGACGAGCTGGACGCGCGGGCCGCCGTCGCGGTGCACGCGGACCAGGGCGTGATCACCGGGCCGGTGGCGCCGACCCCGGTCCAGCGCTGGTTCACCGAACTGGACTGGCCGCACGACCACTACAACCAGAGCGCCCTGCTGGCCGCCGACGAACGCCTGGACCCCGACGTGCTGCGGTCCGCGCTGGCGGTTCTCGTCGGGCACCACGACGCTCTGCGGCTGCGGCTCACCCGAGGTGAGCACGGCTGGGAGCAGCGGCTCGCCGACGTGACCGACGCGCCCGAGGTGCGGGTGGTCGCCGACGACGGGCTGGCCGACGCGGCGGACGAGGCCCACCGCGCGCTGAGCCTCGCCGGCGGTCCGCTGCTGCGGGCGGTGCTGTGCCGCGGGGAGGGCGGTGACCGGCTGCTGCTGGTGATCCACCACCTGGCCGTGGACACCGTGTCGTGGGGCGTCCTGCTCGACGACCTCACCACCGCCTACCGGCAGCTGCGCGACGGCGGACCGGTCACCCTGCCCGCCAAGACCACGTCGGTGCAGCACTGGGCGTCCAAGCTGGCCGCGCACGCCACCGGCGACGAGTTCGCGGGCGAGGCCGCCTACTGGCGGGGGTTGGACTTCTCGTCCGCCGCCGACCTGCCGGTCGACCACGTGGCCGGCGCCCACACCGAGGGGTCGGCGGTCGAGTTCACCACCCGCGTGCCGGCCGGGCTGGTGACCGGCTCGCCGCACCGGGTGGAAGACCTGCTGCTGGCCTCGGTGTCCCGCGCGCTGGCCGACTGGACGGGACGGCGGACCGCCCTGGTCGACATCGAGCGCCACGGCCGCGAGCCGCTGTTCGCCGACGTGGACCTGTCCCGCACGGTCGGCTGGTTCACCGCCGTGCAACCGGTGCTGGTGGAGCTGACGGGCGACGCCGCGACCGACTTGGCCGTGGTCGCCGAGCAGTTGCACGGCGTGCCGGACCACGGCATCGGGTACGGGCTGTCCGGCGGGCGGCAGGCCGCGCAGCTCGTGCTGAACTACCACGGTCGGCACACCGGGGGGACGCGCGAGTTCCTGCGGCCGGTCGACGGGCCGACCGGCGTGGCGCGCTCGCCCGAGGGCGTGCGGCCCTACCTGCTCGAAGTGGACGCCGCGCTGGACGCGGACGGCCTGCGCGTGACGTGGAAGTTCTCCACCGCCCGGCACGACGCGACGACCGTGCGCCGCCTCGCCGACGCGGTGCTCGACCACCTGCGGCTGCTGGCGGCCCTGCCGGTGCCGCCGGCCGACCCGGTGGCGACCCGGGTGTTCCCGGGCGCGCCGGTCCTGCTGGTGCCCGCCGCCCGTCGGGCGCTGCCCGGCCTGAGCGCCGCCGTGGTGGTGGGCGGCGAACCGGTGCGGGCGTTCGCGCACGGCGTGCTGCGTCGCGGCGAGTCCGCCCCGGTCACACCCGGCACGGTGTTCCAGGCGGGTTCGGCGAGCAAGCAGGTCGCCGCGCTGACCGTGCTCCGGCTGGTCGACGCGGGGCTGGTCGAGCTGGACGCGCCGGCCGACGCGTACCTGCGCGGCTGGCGGGTGGGGTCGCCGGTGACCGTGCGGCAACTGCTCGACCACACCGGTGGGCTGACGTTCCACGACTACTCGGGCTACCAGCCGGACGGGCCGGTGCCGCCGCTGGCGGAAGTGCTGACCGGTTCCGCGCGGGTCACCACGCCCGCGGTGCGCGCCGAGCTGCCGCCCGGCGAGCGGTACCGCTACTCGGGCAGCCACTACACCGTGCTCCAGCAACTCGTCGAGGACGTGACCGGCACGTCGTTCGCCGTGGCGGCCCGCGACCTGGTGCTCGCCCCGCTCGGGCTGCGCGCCAGCGGCTACGGGGCGGAGTTCGTGGTCGGCCGGCCCGACGTGGCCACCGGGCACCGGGCGACCGGCGAGGCGTACCCCGGCGGGTGGCGGGTGCTGCCCGAGCACGCGGCGGCGGGGTTGTGGACCACCGCGACCGACCTGGCCCGGATCACGCTCGAAGTGCACCGGGCCGCGCACGGCCGGTCGTCGCTGCTGCCGGCCGCGCTCGGCGGGCAGGTGGGCACGCCGGGCATGGGTTCCGGCTACGGGCTCGGCGTGTTCGTGTTCCGCCTCGGCGGCCGGACCCGCATCGGGCACGGCGGCGAGACGCCGGGCTACAAGTGCTTGACCACGTTCGACTGGGAGACGGAGGCGGGTCTGGTGGCCATGACCAACGGCGACGTGGGACGCGAGTTCCTGCGCGAGGTGCACGCCGAGATGGGCGTCGCGGACTTGGAGATCATCCATGACTAGCGTGCTGCGCGACCGCGTGGTCCGGCTCTACCTGGTCGGCCAGTCGTTGTCCGGGCTCGGCGACTCGGCGCTGTGGCTGGCGCTCGCCATCTGGGTGAAGACGCTGACCGGCAGTTCGGCGGAGGCCGGGCTGGTGATGTTCTTCTTCTCCGCCGCCGCGCTGGCCGCGCCCGTGCTCGGCGCGGTGGTGGACCGGGTGCGCCGGTCCCGGCTGCTGGTGGTGGCGAACCTGGTGGGCGCGGCGGTGGTGCTGCCGCTGCTGCTGGTGGACGGCGCCGAGGACGTGTGGCTCGTCTACCTGGTGATGTTCGCCTACGGCCTGGTGAACAAGGTGATCGGGTCGGCGCAGTCCGCGCTGATCGCCGACGTGCTGCCCGCCGACCGGCTGGCCGAGGCCAACGGGTTGCTCCGCTCGACCAGGGAGGCGCTGCGGATCGTCGCGCCCCTGGTCGGGGCGGGGCTGTTCGTCTGGCTCGGCGCGCCCGCGGTGATCGTGCTGGACGCGCTGACGTTCCTCGCCGCGGTGGCGTTCCTGCTGCGGATGCGGGTGCGGGAACAGCGGCCGGAGCCCAGCGGCCGGGCGTTCGGGGCGGACATCGCGCAGGGCGTCCGGTACGTGGCCGACCACCGCGTGATGCGCTGGCTGGTGCTCGGGTTCGGGGTGGCCGCGCTGGCGTACGGGTTCGGCGAGTCGGGCATCTTCTCGGCCATCGGCGACGGGCTCGGCCTCGACCCGGCGTTCGTCGGCATCACCGGCGTGGTCCAGGGCGCGGCGGCGGTGCTGATCGGGCCGTTCGCGGGCCGGCTCAACCGGCGCCTCGGCGAGCTGCGGCTGGTGCGGCTCGGCCTCGCCGGGTACGCGGTGAGCCTGGTTCTGCTGGCCGTGCCGTCGCTGCCGGTGGTGCTGGTGTCGATGGCGGTCGCCGGCGTCTGCCTGCCGCTGGCGGGCGTGGGTCTGATCACCTACCTGCAGGCGAACACGCCGAAGAACCTCCAGGGCCGGGTGTTCTCGGCGGCCGACCTCGCGGTGTCCGCGCCGTTGGCGCTGTCGGTCGCGCTGGGCAGCGGCCTGCTCACCGTGCTGGGCTACCAACTGCTGTTCGCGGTGGGTGCCGTATTCCTGCTGGCCGGGGCCGCCCTGACCCTGCGGGCGTCGGCGCGGCAGGCTCCGGTGATGACCGGTGAACCGCCCGTGCCGGTGGGCGCGAAGAGCTGACGACAGCGAAGAGGCCGGTGGTCTGCTGACCACCGGCCTCTTCGCGTGTGCACGATCAGACCGCGACGGGCGAGTGCTCCCGCACGATCGCCGCGATGGTGGACACCGCGCGCGACACGTCGGCGGCGTCCACGCCGCGGTGGGTGACGGCGCGGAGCGTGCCACGACCCAGCTCGGCCAGTCGGACGCCCTCCCGCGCGGCCAGCTCGATGAGCGCGGCGTGCGTCAGCGGTGACCCGATCAGCCGGAACCGAACCATGTTGGTGCGCACCCGGACCGGGTCGACCTCGACACCCGGCACTCCGGCCAGGCCCTCGGCCAGCGCACGGGCGTTGGCGTGGTCCTCGGACAGCCGGTCGATCCCGGTGTCGAGCGCGACCAGGCCGGCCGCCGCCAGCACACCGGCCTGCCGCATCCCGCCGCCGAGCATCTTGCGAAGCCTGCGGACGGCCGCCACGAAGTCCGCCGAGCCCACCACCACCGACCCGATCGGCGCCGACAGCCCCTTGGACAGGCAGAACTGCACCGAGTCCGCACGCCGGACCAGCTCCGCCGGATCCACGCCGAGCGCGACGGCGGCGTTGAAGATCCGCGCGCCGTCCAGGTGGAACCTCATCCCGTGCGCGGTGGCGAAGTCGGCGACGGTCGCCAGTTCGGCGGCCGTCAGCGCGACCCCGCCCGCCCGGTTGGCCGTGTTCTCCACGCACACCACCGCCGGCACCGCGAACTGCGGGTCGTCGGCGTCCTCCGGCAGCGCGGCGAGCAGGGAGTCCGGCCGCGGTCGGCCGTGCTCGTCGGTCTCCACCGGGTGCAGCGCGAGCCCACCGAGCACGGAGACGCCGTGTGCTTCATAGGCGTAGATGTCCGAGTCCCGCGCGGCCAGCACACCCGTGCCGCGCGGCGCGTGGGCCATGATCGCGGCGAGGTTGGCCATGGTGCCGCTGGGCATCAGGCAGCCGGCCTCCTTGCCGAGCAGGTCCGCCGACCGCTCCTCCAGCCGGGCCACGGTCGGGTCCTCGCCGTAGACGTCGTCGCCCAGCGGCGCGCCGACCATCGCGGCCAGCATCGCCGTGGTCGGGGTGGTGAAGGTGTCGCTGCGCAGCTCCACGATCGAACTCGGCATGGCGCGTCCTCTCCTCAACGGGTGGCCGGCACCGTGATCGGTGCGGTCGCGATCCGGATGCGCGCGTGCGCCGATTCCGCCCGCGCGATGGCCTGCGCCGCCGTCGCGCCCACGGCGATGACGTGGCCACGGCGGTCGGTGAAGCTGTGGTCGGGGGTCAGCCGCTCGCCCGGTGTCGCCGTGCACACGGCTTCGGTCACGCCCGGAGCGCGGCGGGCACCGTCCACACCGGACACCGAGGTCACCACGCCGGCGGGCGGCACCAGGAACCGGATCGAGGCGTGGGCCGCGAGCGCCGACGCGGACGGCGGGGTCAGGCCGGCGGCGTGGGCGACCACCTCCGCCACCAGGTCCCGCCCCGACGCGTGCCGCACGAGGCGCGGGATGAGGCCGCCCGCCAGCCGCGGGTTGACCTCGATCAGCCACGGCCGCCCGCTCGCCCAGCGGAACTCGACGTGCGCGGTGCCGTCCGGCAGGCCGCACGCGCCCAGCGCCGCCAGCGCGGCCGAGCCCAGCGCGACGCTCGTCGACCGGGGCACGGGCGCGGGGAAGTCGTGCCCGTGCTCGACGAAGTGCGGCTTCGGCCCGAGGTGCTTGGCGGTCACGCCGACGAGCTCGCCGGCCACCACCTCCACCGAGAACTCGGGGCCGGCGATCTCCCGCTCCACCAGCACCTCCGCCGCGCCGTCGGCGAACAGCCGGGCGGCCCAGCGCCCGGCCTCCTCGGGATCGGCGCACGCGCGGACACCGCACGAGCCCGAACCGCGGCCCGGTTTGACCACCACCGGGCCGAACGCGCGGGCCGCCGCGACGGCGTCGGCGGGCGTCCGGCACCCGGCGAAGTCCGGCGCACCGAGGTGGCTCAGCCGCTCCCGGGCGGCCACCTTGTCGCGGCAGACGGTGATCCCGTCCGGGTCGACGCCGGGCAGCCCCAGGTCCCGGGCCACGGCGGCGGCCACGCCGATGAAGTACTCGCTGCTGCTGGTGACACCGCGCAACCCCGGCAACGCCGCGCACGCCGTCCGCACCGCGTCCGGTGAGCCGGTGTCCACCAGCAGCACGTCCAGGTCCAGCTCGGCCGCGTACTGATAGTGCCGCTCCCCCCTGGTGAGCAGCACCGGGCTCAGGCCGAGCCGTCGGGCGGCCACCGCGAAGTCACGGCCGGTGCCGGTGGTGTTGCTCTCCACCAGCGCCAACCGACCCGCGCTCACCGCCCCACCCCGGCGACCAGCGCGCGCACCGCGGCCGACCGCTCGTCGTCCGCCGCCCGCACCCGGGCCGCCCACTCCCGCGCGTCCCGCACCCGGTCGCGCCAGTCGGCCAGCAGCCGTGCGTGGGCCCGGTCGAACGACCGCGGGCCGGGCCCGCCGCCGAAGTCGGTCGCCAAGCACACCGCGGCCGGGTCCAACCCGGTGAGCACCGCGCCCAGGTCCACCGGGAAGCCCTCGTCGCGCAGCACCCGGTCGAGGTCGGCCGAGGCCGCCACCATCGCGGACCCGGACACCGGACCGCCACCCGCCAGCCCGGTGATCAGCCGGCCGACCGCGCGGTGCGCGACCCGGAACGGCACCCCGGCGGCGACCAGGCGGTTGGCCAGCGCGGTCGCCACCGTGCCGCCGCGATCGGCGTCGGCGAGCATCGCGTCCGCCCTCGGCCGCGCGCCGGCCACGACGGACAGCGCGAGCCCGAGCACGTCGACGAGCTGCCCGAGCGCGGGCCAGATCGGCGCGACGGCGTCCGTGGTCGCCTCCACCGAGTTGCCGAACGGCACCGCGCGCGTCACGCTCGCCGCCGCCGTCCACGCGCCGATCAGCGCGCCGGCGCCGCCCTTGATGTGCTCCAGCAGGAACGGGTTGCGCTTCTGCGGCATGGCTGAGCTGGAGCCCACCAGGCTGTCGGGGAAGTCGACCAGGCCGAACTCGGGCGTGCTCCACAGCTGGAGGTCGGCGGCCAGCCGGGACAGCGTCAGCCCGGCCAGCGCGCCCGCCGACAGCAGCCGGACCAGCCCGTCGCGGGAGGCGACGGAGTAGCCCGCGTGCTCCACCGGCTCGTCGAACCCGAGCAGCCGCGCGGTGTGCGCCGGGTCGACCGGCACGTCGGTGCCCGCGCCCGCCGCCGCTCCCAGCGGGCACCGGCGCAACGACCGGGCGGCGTGCCACACGCCGGTGATGTCCGCGTCCAGCGCCTCCGCGATGCCCAGCAGGTACCAGCCGTAGCTGACCGGCACCGCGGGCTGGTACTGGCTGAACGCGGGCATCACCGTGCTCCGGTGCCGCCGTGCGGCGGCCAGCAGCACGGCCTGCAACCGCAGCAACCCGCTCAACACCGAGGCCACCTGCTCGCGGGCCCGCAACTGGTGCACCGTGGCCTTCAGGTCGTTGCGGGAACGCCCGGTGTGCAGGACGCCGCCGACCGCCGGGCCGAGCAGCCCGATCAGGTGCTCCTCGTACAGCAGGTACGCCCCGCGCGCCGCGGGCCTGCCGCGCAGCGGCGCGAACCCGTCACCGCGCAGCCGGTCGATCTCGACCAGCAGCGCGACGGCGGACGCGGGCGCGATCAGCCCGCGGGCCGCGAGCATCAGCAGGTGCGCCTGGTCGATCGTGCTGACCCAGGGCAGTTCGGCGTCGATCCCGGCGTCCGCGGTGGCGCCGAACACGATGCGCGAGCTGCGCGCGCCGAGCCCGCCGACCACCCGCCCGGTGTCCACCGCGGAGGTCGGCGGCGCGACGGCCAGTGGCACGTCCATCACGCCACTCCCGCCAGGTCCGCGCCGACGACCTCGGCCAGCGAACGGCGTCCCCACAGCAGCCGGGACCAGCCGTCCACCGCGTCCGCGGCCCCGCTCACGGTCACCGGCCGGCCGCCGGGCGCGTCGGCGGACCAGCCGCCCGCCGTCAGCCACCCGTCGTCGTACACCGTGTCGAGGTAGCGGAACCCCTCGTCCGGCAGCACCACGACGGTCAACGCGTCCGGGTTGCGCGCCGCCCACCACGCGCCGGCCAGGTAGGACGCGCCACTGGTCGGCCCCATGAACAGGGCGTGCCTGCGGTGCAGATCCCTGGTGGCGGCGTAGGCACGGCCCGCGTCCACCCAGTGCACCTCGTCGAACTGCCGGTGGTCCAGGTTCGCGGGCACCAGGCTGTTGCCCAGCCCGCGCAGCGCCCGCAGCCCGTCGGGCTGGCCGAACAGCACGCTGCGGTGGGTGTCCACGCCGATGGCCCGCAGGTCCGGGTACGCCTCGCGCAGCGCGCTCGCCGTGCCGCACATCGAGCCGCCCGACCCGACCGGGCCGACCAGGCAGTCCACCTGGCCGAGCTGGTCGGCGAGCAGGTCGGCCACCAGCGCGTAGGACGCCGGGTTGGCCGGGTTGGTGTACTGCTCGGGGCAGAACGCCGACGGCAGCGCGGCCATCAGCTCCGCGACCCTGGCCAGCCGGGTCGCCTGGTAGCCGCCTCCGGGCGCGCGTTCGCGCACGATGTCCACGGTCGCGCCGAGGTCTTCCAGCCTGCGTCGCAGGGGCGCGTCGATCACCGGGTCGCTGACCAGCACCAGCGGCCGGTCGGTGATCGCGCACTCCATGGCCAGCGCCAGCCCGAACGTGCCGGAGGTGGTCTCCACGACCGTCGCGCCCGGCTCCAGCAGGCCCTGGTCGGCCGCCTGCCGCATGATGTGCCGCGCGGGCACCATCTTCATCAGCCGGTAGGCCAACGCGTAGAGGTTGTCCGTCAGGCGCACCACCACGGGGATGCGGTACGCCTCGACCACGTCGCCGAACGCGGGCACGGCTCAGCCACCGGACCGCGTGCGCAGGCTGAGCGGGCGCATGTCGGTCCACACGCGCTCGATGTGCCCCAGGCACTCCTCGCGGGTGCCCGTCGCGCCGCCGTCGCGCCAGCCGGCCGGGACGTCCCGACCGGCCGGCCAGATCGAGTACTGCTCCTCGTGGTTCACCACGACCTTGAAGGTCGCCTCGCTGTCGGACACGGTCTCCGCCTCTCGCCGTCGTGCCGGGGACACCAGGTTCCGACGGCGGTTTACCGCGGTCCTATCCCGCCGCTATCGCCCGACCGGCGTCGATCGGCCACCGATGCCCGTTCGATAGGACCGGGCGGTTCAGTGGTGGCAATCCCGTGGATCCGGCGACGGTGTCACCCAGCCGGTCCGGCCCCCGTCGAAGGCAGGTCGAAGTCCCATGAGCATTCCCGCCGAAGGATCAGTGCGCCCGGCCGCGTGGCCGTGGCCCGATGACGAGCTGCACGTCGACGGTGCGCTGCTGCTGCGCCGGTTGGCCGCGATCTCCCGCATCGGCGCCCGGCCGGGGCGGGGGATCACCCGGCTCGGGCTCACCCCCGAGGAGACCGCGGCCCGCGCCCACCTCGCCGAGCAGTGCCGCCGCGACGGGCTGGTGGCCCGCACCGACGAGGCGGGCAACCTCGTCGTCCGGCGGCCCGGCCCGGCCCGCCCGGACCGGCCGGTGCTGCTCATGGGCTCGCACATCGACACGGTGGTCGACGGCGGCCGGCTGGACGGCACCTACGGCGTGATGGCCGCGTGCGAGGTGTTGCGGGTGCTGGCGGCGCACGACGTCGAGCTGGCCTACGAGCCGGTCGCGGTGGCGTTCACCAACGAGGAAGGCGCGTTCTTCCCCTACCCGTTCTTCGGTTCCCTCGGGCTGGTCGGCCGGGTGGACACCGACCACGCCCGCCGGATGACCGCGAACGGCGTGGCGCTGCCGGACGCCCTGCGCGCCGCCGGCGGCGACCTGGACGCCATCGCGGACGCGGCGTGGCCCGCCGGTTCCGTCGCGGGTTACCTGGAGCTGCACATCGAGCAGGGTCCCGTGCTGGAGCAGGCGGGCGTCCCGATCGGCGTGGTGCAGGCCATCACCGGCCGCACCATTCTGGACATCACCGTGCGCGGTGACCAGGACCACGCCGGCACCACACCGATGTGGGCCCGCCGCGACGCGCTGACCGTCGCCGCGCGGGCGGTGCTGGCCATCGAGAAGCTGGCCCGCACCCGCGACCTGTGCCGGGTGTCCACCGTGGGCCGGATCAGCGTGGACCCGGGCACCACCAACGTGATCCCCGGCACCGCGCGGCTCACCGCCGAGATCCGCGACGGCCGCGCGGACCGGCTGCGCGCCGCCGAACTGGCGATCACCACCGAGCTGGCCCAGCTCGCCGAGGCGACCGACACCGAGATCGAGGTCCTGCCCGCCCGGATCACCCAGCCGGTCGCCACCGACGGCGCGTTGAGCCGCGCCATCGCCGACGCCGCCGACGGCCTCGGCCTGCGGCACGCCGCCCTGGACAGCGGGGCGGGGCACGACGCGCAGGTGGTCGCCGCCCTCGCGCCGATCGGGATGATCTTCGTGCCGAGCCGGGACGGGATCAGCCACGCACCCCACGAAGACACCGACGACACCCACCTGGTCGCGGGCGCGGACACGCTGCTGCGCACCGTGCTCGGGGTGGCGCGGCCATGAGCCACGAGGAGGAGACCATGACCAGTCCACAGAGGATCGCGGTGTTCTGCGGCGCCAACCCCGGTCGCGGCGGCGCCTACCTGGCCCGTGCGACCGACCTGGGCGCCGAGCTGGGCAGGCGCGGTATCGGCCTGGTGTACGGCGGCAGCGGGGGTGGGCTGATGGGCGCGGTGGCCGACGGCGCCCTCGCGTCGGGCGCCCACGTCACCGGCGTCATCCCGCACCACCTGACCCGGCACGACCCGGTGAAGACCGACATCGACGAGATCCACCTCGTGGAGACCATGCACGAGCGCAAGTCCCTGATGTACCGGCTGGCGGACGCGTTCATCGTCCTGCCCGGCGGTTTCGGCACCTTCGACGAGCTGTTCGAGGCGCTGACCTGGGTCAAGATCGGCCTGCACGACAAGCCCGTGGTGCTGCTCGACGTGGACGGCTACTACCGCCCGCTGGGCGCGCTGCTGGACCGCAGTTCCCGCGAGGGCTTCATCTCCGGTGGGGAACGCGGCCTGGTGCGGCTCGCCTCGACGGCGCGGGAAGCGCTGGACCTGTGCGGCGCGCGACGGGTCGCCGAACTCGCCGCCGGCTGACCACCCCGCCGAACGGCCCGGAACCCGGATGACCGGGTTCCGGGCCGTCGCAGTCCTCTTGGCGATGGCCGAAGGGACTACGAGGTGGGCATCATCACCTTGTCGATGACGAACACGGTGGCGTTCGCGGTCGGGATGTTGCCGCACAGGACCTTCGCGCCGTTGACCGTGACGTTGTCGCCGGAGCCCTCGACCTTGAGGGTGCCGCCCTGGACGGTGGGCAGGCCGGCGGAGGACAGGATGCCTTCCTTGTCCATGCGCTGCGGCACGACGTGGTAGGTCAGGATGCCGGTCAGCTTGGGCTTGTCGGCGAGCACGGCGTTGAGGGTGTCCGCGCCGAGGGCGTCGAAGGCGGGGTCGTAGGGCGCGAAGACGGTGTACTTCGCGTCCGCCTTGTTGAGGGTGTCGACGAGACCGGCGGCCTCGACGGCGGCCACGAGCTTGGTGAGCAGCGGGTTGTTGCTCGCGGCGGTGGCCACCGGGTCGTCGACCATGCCGTCGAGGGAACCCTCGGTGTCCTTCGGCAGGTTGGCGCAGGCGGCGCCGAACACGTCGCCGGTCGTGGTGACGCCGTCGCTCATCGCCTTGCTGCTGGTGGTCGTGGTGGTCGTGGCGGCGGCCGAGGTCGTGGTGTCGGAGGCTGCCTGGTCGCCGCTGCCGCAGGCGGTCAGGGCGATCAGGGCCGCGGTGAGAACGCCGATCGCGGACGCGGGCCGGGTGCTGCGCATGGGAGGTCACTCCTTTGAGGACGGTTGCCAGGACGGTGCTTCCCGGCTTGTCATGGGTGATTCGGCGCCGGAAGGGCTCCGGATTGGTCGAACGGAAGAAAAGTCGGGGAGTTCCTCGTGCCGGTCGTGTTCGGACTGGTCACGGTCGGGCGGTGAACACGATCGTGTGCCATCCGGCGGCGCCGTCCGGGATCGGTTCGGCCCGTTCACTGGTCTGGGTGTAGCCGGTGCGGTCGGTGGCCCGCACTTCCAGCGTGTGGGAGCCGGCGGGCAGGTCGAGCTCGGCGCGCCACATCCGCCAGGTGTCGACGGTGACCTCCGTGCTCAGGGTCGTGGCCTGCCAGGGACCGCCGTCCACGCGGACCTCGACCTTGTCGACGCCCCGGTGCTGGGCCCACGCGACCCCGGCGGCGACGAACCGGCCCGCGGGCACCTGCTCGAAGGCCTTGGGCCGGTCGACGCGGGACATGGTCTTGATCGGGGCACGGCGTGCCCAGTCGCGCTTGACCCAATAGGCGTCGAAGTCGGCGAACGTGGTGAGTTCGGCGTCGACCAGCCACTTGGTCGCCGAGACGAACCCGTACAGGCCGGGCACGACCATGCGCACGGGGAAGCCGTGCTCGACGGGGAGCGGTTCGCCGTTCATGCCGACGGCCAACAACGCGTCGCTGCCGGGCCTCATGACGTCCTCGACGGGGGTGCCGCAGGTCCAGCCGTCCACGCTGCGCGTCGCGATCTGGTCCGAACCCGGTCGGATGCCCGCCTCGGCGAGGATGTCGCTCAGGGACACGCCGATGAAGGTGGTGGTGGAGATGTAGGGCCCGCCGACTTCGTTGGACACGCAGCAGAGGCTGATCGTCTTCTCCACCAGCGGCCTGGCCAGCAGGTCGTCGTAGGTGAGGACGAGTTCGCGGTCGACCATGCCGTGCACGCGCACGCGCCAGTCCTGCGCCCGCACCCTGGGCACGGACAACGCGGTGTCCACCCGGTAGAAGTCCGCGTTCGACGTGAGGAAGGTCGGCGTCCCGTCCCCGGCGAAGTCCGCCCCCTCCGGGATCGGCGGTGCGGTCACGTCCGGGGTGAGCCGGATCGAGCGGCGGGAGGCCTCCACGTCGACCCGGCCACCGAGGAACTGCCCGGCGGCGGCGGTCGCCCCGGCCGCGGCGGCGACGGCGGTGGAGGTGACCAGGAAGCGACGGCGTCCCAGGCCGGGCACCCGCCAGTCCACCGGACGCGTACTGGGACCGTCCACAGTGGCGTCCTCGGGAGGCTCGCCCGCCGGGCGCCGGGCGAGCCGGTGCAGCCACCGGAAGACCAGGACACCGACGACCAGGCTGATCACCGGCGCGAGCACAGCCGTCACGCCCAGCGTGGGGCGGGCGAGCACCGCCACGATGCCGACCACGCCGAGCCCGCCCGCCAGGACCGTCCCGGGCAGCGCGCCGCGCCGGGACAGCAGCCCGGCCACGACCGCCGCACCCGCGATGACGACCGCCATGCCCGCCAGCAGGACGAGCTTGTCGTCCTCGCCGAACGTGCGGATCGCGAAGTCCTTCACCGGGTGCGGCGTCAGGTCGATCGCGGTGTTGCCGACGGCCAGGAACGGTGAGGCGAACGGGTCGACGAGCGCGGCGACGAGGTGCCCGGCGGCCAACGCCGCCGCCACCGCGAGCAACCCCGCCGCGACCGCCGCCCACAGCGGCAGCCGGGGATCGTCTCTCTGCCTGCGCGTGGTTGCGTTCACACCTGGTATTCGCAGCGAACGGCCCCTCGGATTGCCCCGGAGCAGAAACCGGGAAGCCGGGAAGCGTGCGGTTCATGGGCGATGACCGGGCCGTGGAGCCGTGGGAGTCGGCGCGGTGGGGCACGTTCCGGCCCACGGCGACCGCGCTCGCGGTCGTCAGGACGCTCACGTCCGCCATGCGGTAGTCCGCTCGACGGCGATCCACGCACGACGCCGGACCTTCACCCGTTGGGCCGACCCGACCTCCACCGACTCGTCCCCCCGACCAGCAGCGGGGATCTCGACCATGGACGCAGCGCGCAGGCGTGGTTCCGGTCGGTCGTGCGGCACGTCGGTCGGGCACGTACCGTGTAGGGGAGGTGAGCTGTCACCGATCTCTTACAAGGCGACAACACGGGTTGAACAGCAACCCGTTGCCGCTCTCGTGTTCCAACGAGAGGCGTCCCCATGCTCGGCACAAGCAGCACAGACGACATCGTGACCGTCGACGTCACCCGCTACCGGGGTGTGCCCGTCCTCACGGTGCGCGGCGAGTTGGACTCCACGACCATCATGCCGGTCCGCACGGGGTTGTTCGACCAACTCGACCGAGGTCACCGGGGGCTGGTCGTGGACCTCTCCGGGGTGACCTTCATGGGCTCCACCGGACTGCAAGCGCTGGTCGACGCGATCGCACACTCAAGGCGCTCCGGCAAGGTCCTCGCCGTCACCGCCCGGCACCGCGCGGTCCTGCTCCCGATGCGGTTGACCGGCTTGGACCGGGCAGTGGCGGTGCGCGCCACGGTCCACGAGGCCGCGGTGGCCGTGCTGTCGTCCTAACGCTCGATCCCGGCGTCCGGGCGCCCCGCCGTACAACCGATCTCCGCCCACACGGTCTTGCCGCCCTCGTGGCGGTCGACGCCCCAGTCCGCGCTGCAGTACGCGACGAGCACCATGCCCCGTCCCCGCTCCGGGCCCGACCGCGACCGCCCCACCACCACCTCGCCGTCCCCGGCGTCGTCGACTTCGATCCGCACGGCGCACGGTCCCGACGACCGCCACACCCGCAACCGACGTGGGGCCTCGCCGTGGTCGTAGGCGTTGGCCACCAACTCGGTGACGACCAGCAGGCAATCCTCCACCTCTTCGTCACTCCGGTCGGACAACAACCCGCGCGCCCACCGCCGGATTCGCACCAATGGTGGATCCTCGTCGGTGAGTTCCAGGGTCAGCGGTCTCGCATCGGCCTCGCCCTCGTAGAGCATCACCACGAGCCCCACCCCTCCCACCGAAGACGTCGGATCTCATCAGGTTTACCCGCGCTTTCCGTCCATTAACCACACCGCAACCGTCCACCCGGGCGTCCCGGCCGGGAACGGGGTCAGCCGCCGACGTGGATGCCGGGACGCCGAGCCGGGTCGGGTTCGTTGGCGCGGATGATCTCCCGGACCACCGGGGCGGTGTCGCCGCGACCCAGGAGCAGGTAGCGGAACAGGTGTCCCAGCGGGTTTCCCTCGCTCCAGGCGAAGTGGCAGTGCGGGAGGACGTCGGTGGTGTCGCGCAGGGTCAGCAGGATCGCGGCGATCGCGTTGGGCGCGGCGGGGCTCTCGGTCCGCAGGATCCGGTGGCCGTCGACCTCGACGCCCCGGACCTCGAGCACGTCGCTGAACGCCGACGGGTCCACCACGTCGATCTCCAGGAACAGCACGTCGGCCTGACCGGGCACCGGGTTCGCCCCGCGCTGCTCGACCTCCTTGTCCGCGTACTCGGCCGCGTCACCGGCCTGGCGGCGGTTGGCGATGATGGTGAGCGCGCCGTCGTGGGCGATCGAGTCGGTGACGAACCGGCGGGCGGCGTCGTCGAACTCGATGTGGTCGACGCGCAACTCGGTGGTCCGGCTGACCCTGGACACCAGGGAGACGGCGATGATGCCGAGGACGAAGAAGCACGAGATCGTGATGCCGTCGGGCTTCTCGATCACGTTCTCCACCAGGGCGTAGACCATGATCAGGGTGAGGACCGTGAACGCGATCGCCGACCGGCGCTGCCGACGGCGCACGGCGGAGATCGTCACCGCGACCGAGGCCGACACCATCATGGCCAGGATGCCGGTGGCGTAGGCGCCGGCCTGGGCGTTGACGTCGGCGCGGAAGACGATCGTGATCAGGATGCAGACGGCGGTGTAGACCAGCACGACCGGCCGCACGGCGCGGGCCCACTCCGGCGCCATGCCGTAGGACGGCAGGTAGCGCGGCACGATGTTGATCAGGCCGGCCATCGCCGACGCGCCCGCGAACCACAGGATCAGGATGCTGCTGATGTCGTAGGCGGTGCCGACCCACTCGCCGAGCAGGTCGTGGGCGAGGTAGGCCAGGGCGCGGCCGTTGGCCTCGCCGCCGGGCTGGAACTGCTCCACCGGCACGAGGACCGTGGTCACGAAGCTGGTCGCGATCAGGTAGACCGACATGATGACCGCGGCGGTGGTGAGCAGCTTGCGGGTGTTGCGGATGCGGCTCTCCAGCCGTTCGGCCTCGGTCCGACCGTCGGTCGCCACCAGGGGCATCATGCTGACACCGGTCTCGAACCCGGACAGGCCCAGCACCAGCAACGGGAACGCCAGGATCGCCGGACCGACCACCCCGGCCAGTCCCCCGCCGCCGGAGGTCAGCGCGTCCAGCCACCGGTCCAGCGCGACGGGCCCCGACACCACCTCCACCACACCGGCCACCACGACCACCGCGTTGAGCAGCAGGAACACCGCGACCAACGGGATGGCCACGCCCACCGCCTCGCTGAACCCGAGCAGGAACACCCCGCCCAGGACCAGCAACAGCACGACCGTGACCAGGACCTCGTGGCCGTGCAGGAACCCGGGCGCGTGCGGGTTCTCCAACGCGTGCACGGACGCGTCGGCGGCCGACAGCGTGATCGTGATGATCCACGACGTCGCCACGAACCCCAGCAGCACCAGCACGAACAGCTTGCCCCGCCAGAACGGCAGCAGGTCCTCCAACATCGCCACCGACCCCTGGCCGTGCGGGCTCTCCCGAGCCACCCGGCGGTACATCGGCAACATCCCGAACAACGTCAGCGCCACGATCAGCAACGTCGCCAACGGCGAGATCGCGCCCGCCGCCAACGCCGCGATACCGGGCAGGTAGGACAAAGTGGAGAAGTAGTCCACACCGGTCAGGCACATGACCTTCCACCATGCCGTCGGCTTGGCGTGCTGCTCGGAGCCCGCGGGCCCGACGGGCTGCACCCGGTGCTCCAGCAACCACCGCCCCAACCGCGAGGACGGGGCGGCCGGTCGAACCGGGCTGTCCACCCGTGCCGGAACCGCGAACTGCGGCCTGTCGGTCATGCCGGTTCTCCTGTGACGATCACGTGACGGAACGCGGGGTGGAGGATCTCGCCGGTCGCGAACGCACGACGCGGCTCGCGGGGACCGTCCTCAACGGAGTGAACCCTCTGCGCCACCCCTGCAGCGCCGAAAACGCCACCATCGGGCGTAAAGATTCCGCTAAACCTCTCGAAGCGGCACGTGCCGTGCGTCGGACGACGCGTCCGGAAGGGCCGGCGGTCCGTGGCACCGGACCGCGATGAGCAGGGTGTCGTCGTGGTACCGGATCACGTCGTGCATGTCGTGGACGATGGCCGACGGCGTCTACGACGTCGCCTCACCCGCGGGCGAGCGCTACGGCGAACGGGCACTCGCCCGGGCCATCAACGCCACCCGCCTGCTCCCCGCGGCCCAGGTGCCCCGGGCGATCCTCCAGGAACTGTCCGGGCACCGTCACACGCGGCTCTCCGAGGACGACGCGATGATCGTGTGCCTGGACTGGCACGACAAGCTCGTCCCGGACGAGGCCGGGTCGCTCGGGCGGTGACCACAGGAGTAGCGCGGCAGGAAGAGGTTCTCGATGGCGCTGAACATCGCCGGCACGGCCGGTCCGGCAAGACGAACACCAACGCCGGCCCCGCCGAACGGACCCCGAAGCCCTTCTGCCGCCACCGGGTCGCGCCGACCGTCCGCTCGACCCGTCTTCAGCGTCGCCGACCAGGTATCACCGTGCCTCAGCAGCCAGTTCCATCACTCGAAGGAAGGAGGTGGTCAGCGGGGATCCTTCGTCGCGGTGTCGAGGTTCGAGCGCATCGTCCTGGTCAGCGGGTGGTCCGGTCCCAGCGTTCGTTCGGCGTCGGCCAACGCCGTCTCGAGCAGCGGGATCGCCTGTTCGGTCCGCCCCGCCGACACGTAGGTGATGGCAAGGTTGTGACGCGAGCTCAGCGTGGCCGGGTGGTCCGGCCCGAGCACCCGCTGCTGATCCGCGATGTTCTCCAGGAACAGCGTGGTCGCCCGCCCCAGGTCACCTGCCGACCGGAGGCAATCGGCGAGGTTGTTGCGCGCGGTCAGCGTGTCGGGGTGATCGGCTCCCAGTATCCGCTGGAAGTCGGCCAGGCTCGCCTCGAACAGGTGGACGGCCTGCGGCAGGTCGCCCACCGACCGGCGAACGGCGGCGAGGTTGTTCTGCGAGGTCAGCGTGTCCGGGTGGGCGGGACCCAGCACACGTCGTCGATCAGCCAGCGTTGCCTCGAACAGCGGAACCGCCCGCCGCGGATCGCCTGCCGACCGATAGGCGAGCGCGAGGGCGTTGCACGAACTGAGCGTGTCGGGGTGGTCGGGTCCCAGCACTCGCCCGAAGTCGGCCAGGTTGGCCTCCAGCAGCGGGATCGCCCGCTCCGGGTCACCCGACGACTCGTAACAGCGGGCGAGGTTGTGACGTGCGGTCAAGGTGTCCGGGTGATCAGTGCCCAGGACTCGCTGTCGGCCGGTCAGGGTCGCCTCCAGCAGCGGGATCGCCAGGCGCAGCCGGCCCGCCGACCAGTAGGCGTGAGCGAGGTTCTCCCGCGCGGTGAGCGTGTCGCGGTGCCCTGGTCCCAGCACCCGTTCAACGTCCGCCAGGACCGCTTCCAGCAGTGGAATCGCCCGCCGCAGATCACCCGCCGACCGGTAAGCGCCGGCGAGGTTGCCGCGGCAGGCGAGCGTGTAAGGGTGGTCGGGTCCGAGCACCCGTTCGGCGTTGCCCAGGGTCGTCTCCAGCAGTGGAATCGCCCGCCGCAGATCACCCGCCGACCGGTAAGCGCCGGCGAGGTTGCCGCTCGCGGCCAGCGTGTCGGGGTGGTCGGGGCCCGACACCCGCCGCCGATCGGCCAACGCCGCCTCCAACAACGGGATCGCCCGCCGCAGATCGCCTGCCGACCAGTGGGCGGTGGCAAGGCTGTCCCGCGACGTCAACGTTTCCGGGTGGTCGGGCCCCAGCACCCGGGTGCTGTCGTCCAGGATCTCTTCGAACAGCGCGATCGCCCGCACCGGATCGCCCGCCGACGCGTGGGCGTCGGCGATGTTGTGGCGTGAGGCCAGGGTGTCGGGGTGGTCGGGGCCCAGTACCCGCCGCCGGTCGGCCAGCGCTGCCTCGAACAGCGGGATCGCCCGGCCCAGGTCACTCGCCAACCGGTAGGCGCGGGCGAGGTTGTCGGACGAGCGCATGGTGTGCGGGTGGTCGCCTCCGAGCACTCGTCGGCTGTCCGCCAACGTCGCCTCGAACAGCGGGATCGCCCGGCCCAGGTCACCTGCCGACTCGTGGGCGGCGGCGAGGTTGGTGCGCAGGACCAGCGTGTGCAGGTGGTCCGGTCCCAGCACCCGCTCGTTGCCGGCCAGGGTGGCTTCCAACAGCGGGATCGCCCGCCCGGGTGCGCCCGCCAACCGGTAGGCGTTGGCGAGGTTGCCGCACGAGGCGACCGTGTTCGGGTGGTCGGGGCCCAGCACCCGCCTGCCGTGAGTCACGTTCGCTTCGAACAGTGCGATCGCCCGGCCCAGGTCGCCCGCGGTCTGGTGGGCGATGGCGAGGTTGTTCCGCGACACCACCGCACGCGGGTGCTCGGGGCCCAGAAGTCGTTCCCAGCCGCGGGTGGCGCGGACGTGCAGGGCCGTAGCCGTGGTGGCGTCACCCTGGCCGTGCAGGTAGCGGGCGAGGGCATCGGCGAGGTCGCACAGCCGATCGGTGTCGGCGTCCGGATCCGAGTGATCCAGCAGTGCCAGCGCGTGGGGTCGCACCGCCTGGAAGGCCGGCCAGTCCGCCGGCAGGTCGGGATCGGTTCCGATGACGGCGGTTTGGAGAGCGGCCGTAGTGGCGTGGCGAGCCAGGGTGATGTCGTCGGGCCGGCGGTGGGGGTCGGTGGGGTCGGGTGTGCGGGTGACGGCTTGGACCAGGCGGTGCACGCCGATGGAGTCGGCGGTGAGGGTGATCATGCTGTAGGCGGCCAGCCGTCCCAGTGCGTGCAGCAGGTCGGGATCGAGCGCGCCACCGCTGGTGACGGGCAGGTGACGCGGGATGTCGTGGGGGGCGTACCAGGCCAGTCGACGCAACAGGTCGCCCGCGTGCGGGGTGTCGGCGAGCCGGTCGAGGGTGACGCGCCAGACTCGGGCGATGGTGCGCTCGGCATCGCCGCCTTCGGCCGTGGCGGTGAACATCCGCGCCGGGTACCGCCTCAGCAGTTCCAGGTAGGCGGCGGGGGTGATGAGGGTCTGGGCGAGGTAGGCACCGGCCTGCTCGATGGCCAGTGGCAGCCAACCCAGCTCCTCGCACAGCAGCCGTGCGTCGGTCAGGTCGGCTTCCGGCCACTCCTCGTGCACGACGCGGGTCAGCAGCTCCACCGCTTCCGCCTCGGGGAGCACGTCGACGGCCACGGTCGTCGCGCCCTTCCAGCCGCGGGCGCGCCGAGAGGTGATCAAGATCGTTCCGGTTCGCACCCGCTCCAGCAGCGCGGTGGCGTCGGCCGGGCCGGTGAGGTTGTCCAGCACCAACAGCCACCCGTCGTGGGATGCCAGCCACCGCACCCCCAGTTCGACCCGCTGCTCGAACAGCAGCTCCGCCGTCTGCGGCGCCAGCGCCAGCGCGAGCTCCGCCAGGCCGTTCTCCAGAGCGGCCGGCGAGTCGGCGGTGATCCACCACACCGGGGTGAAGCGCTTCGCGCGCCGTTCAGCGAACCGGGCGGCCAGGGCGCTCTTGCCCACCCCTCCCAATCCGTGCAGGGCCACCACCACCGCACGTCGGCCGGACGTGGCCACCGCCTCGTCCACTCGCGCCAGCTCGGTCTCGCGGCCCACGAACGACGCGGGCACCCTCTGCGTGCGCCCTACCCATGAAGAAGCCTGCACCGACTCCATCGACGGCACCTCAGGAGCGGGACGCACCGTGCCCACGCCGCCGTGGATCGTGACGTCCCCACCTCCCTGGATCACGGTCGACGCGCCGGACGCCTCGCCGTGTTGACGCACCGCGGCCGTATCGCGCTCGTCACCGGAGTCGTGCACCAACCACCCACCCACTCACGTGCGCCCGGCTACGAGCAGTCCGACGGCAATCAGGGAAGACCACATCCCAACCGGTCCGACATCCCGCCACAACGCACAACTGCGGACAACCCGCGTCGGGGACGACTGCGACGCGGTGATCAACTGCGGTCGTCGGGATGTGCGTCGTCGTCGAACGCGGCGGCGAGCAGCGTGCCCTTCGTGAGCACCAGCACGCGGCCCGGAGCGAGGCGACGCAGTTCGCGGACCCGCTGGGTGATCTTGACGCGCTCGACGACCTGACCGCGGGAGTCGACGAACAACAAGGAGCCGCCGGCGTCGGCGAGCACGAACCCGCCGCCGCTTCCCCCGTCCTCGGCGATGACCTCCCCGAACGCGGCTTGCCGCACGGCGGTCCTCCACACCACGCGGCCGTCGTGAGGATCTGCCACGGTGAAGCCGGTCCCGCGTTCCCTCAGCCAGAGCAGACCACCGACGTGCTGCGGCGCCACGGGCACGAGCGGACTCCCGGCCACGACCAGTTCGCTCGCCGTCCCCGCCGAGAGCGAGATCCGCGCCACGGCGTCGTCACCGCACCGGACGAGGAAACGATCACCCCCGACCGCCGTGAAAGCCACTTCGTGGTCGTAGTGGGCGAGCGGTTGCGGCAACGAGCAGGTGCGCAGTCGCCGACCGTCCCGTCGCCCGATCAACCGCACCTCGGAACCGCCGGGCTCACCGATCAGGAACCCACCACCTCCCGCGGCCGGCCACACCGTGCGCACGTCGTGCTCCGCCTCCCACAGGGTCCGGCCGGTGGCGATGTCCAACGCGCGCAACGGGGTGTACCCGCGCCAGCCGCCCACGAGCACCACGTCTCCGTCGACCACGAGGTGCCCGGTCCACCGCCGGAGAACGACCCTCCAGACGTCCTCCCCCGTGGCGAGGTCCAGGCACGTCAACTCGTCGTCCTGCCACAGCACCAGCACGCGTTGCCCGGCAACGGACATCGCTCGCAACCACCTGCCGGTCCGAACGTCCCACCGCACGGACCCGTCCTCCGGATCCAGGCAGACCAGCCTCGTGTTCCGCTCGTGGACCACCAGCCCGCCGGAACCCACAGCGACGTCGGCGCCGGAACCGGCCTGGTGAAGTGGCCGCTCCCACCTGATCCCCAGCACCGCCGAAGCCCACCACGCGTCGCGGATGCCCCGCCACTCGTTTCCCGACGCCGTGCCGCCCGGTGGACGTGCCGACAACCGGCATGTTGTTGATTCCTGTAACCCACAGTTCACTCTTGAGTGAGTAGGCAGAGTCCTGTTAGCGTTCACACCGAACGGTGGCGCCCGTCACACCGCCAACCAGCGCCCCCCGCGACAGGGCCGCCGCACCGCATCCCGGGCAGAGCCGCCGCCTGCGCCGACGACGACGTCGGCGGACACACGAGTGGAGACGCCGATGTCGACCGCCCAGTGCCGCGCGCACCCGCCCCGAGCCTCGGGCTCCCCAAGTCGCCCGGCGACCCCGGCGCAGCGCGACTCCCGGCGCTGACCGCAGCCGCACGACAGCTCGACCGGCAACCACAGCGCCCTGCCCGGCGGTCGCCTCGTCCCAGGCCGACGCTCGCCGGCACTTCACCTGCGAGGAGATCATCCGTGAACAGACAGCCGAAGGCCGGGCGCCGGCTGGCCCGACTCGGTCTCGTGGCGCTCGCCGTCGCCGCCGCGGCGGTGGCCGTCGCACCACCCGCACAGGCCGCACCCGGCTACGTCTACACCACGTTCAAGGGTGACGCCGCCGCCGACCAGGAGCTGTGGGTCTACTCCTCGGCCAACGGCACGAACTTCAGCGTGCTGGCCGACACCGACTACCGCGGCCCGTCCGGCGTGCTGCGCGATCCCAGCATCATCCAGCACAACGGGCTCTACTACGTCGCGCACACCGTCCAGTCGTGGACCACGAACTCAACACACTTCAACATCGCCTCCAGTCCGGACCTGGTCAACTGGACGCACGTGACCAGCGTCAACTCCGGCGTCGCCAACACGCGGTTCACCTGGGCCCCCGAGTTCTACGTCGAGGGCGGCACCGTGCGGATCATCGTGAGCATCGCCCAGACGACGTGCTCGAACTGCTTCCGCCCCTACGTCTTCACCGCCCAGAACAGCGCGCTGACCTCCTGGAGCGGGCCGGTGCAGATGGGCGGCCTCGGCTACAACTACATCGACACCTACGTGGTGAAGTCGGGCAGCACCTACCACGCCTTCACCAAGAACGAGACCTCCAAGTACATCGAGCACTGGACCAGCACGAGCCTCACCGCCGGGTGGGGCAACCGCGGCCAGTTGTGGAGCTCGGGCTACGAAGGTCCGGCCGTGCTGCGGATGAGCGACGGCTCCTGGCGCATCTGGGTCGACAAGTACACCAACGGCGGCATCTGGACGGCCACCAGCTCGAACCTCGACTCCTGGTCGGGCCTGAGCCAGATCACCTGCCCCGGTTGCCGCCACGGCACGATCCTGCCGGTGGCCGACGTGCCCGGCACGGCTCCGGTCCACCGCGTGACCAACCGCAACAGCGGCAGGGTGATGGACGTCGTGTCGGCCTCCACCGCGGACAACGCCGAGGTCAAGCAGTGGACCTGGAACGGCGGCGGCAACCAGAAGTGGCAGTTCCAGGACGCCGGCGGCGGCTACTTCCGCATCGTCAACCAGAACAGCGGCAAGTGCCTGGACGTGGCCGGCGCCTCCACCGCCGACGGGGCCAACGTCATCCAGTACACCTGCGGCGGCGGCGCCAACCAGCAGTGGCAGTGGCAGGCCACCGGGAGCTACTTCCGGATCGTCGCGCGGCACAGCGGCAAGTGCCTCGACGTCGTCGCCTCCGGCACCGGCGACGGCGCCGACATCCAGCAGTACACCTGCGGCAGCGGCACCAACCAGCAGTGGAGCCGCACCCAGGTCTGAGCCACCCCTTCGTGACGCAGGTGGGACGCCCGCGGCATGGGCATCGCACCTGTCGGACCGCTGTGCAGCAGATCTAGTGATTGGACATCTCATGAGATTGACCACGGCGTCTGGCGGCCACCCGTCAGGACCACCCCGGAGCACCCGGTCGTTGCGCCGGTCGCTGGTCGCCCTCGCGGTGACGACGCTCACCGCGGCGACCGGCCTGGTCGTCACCACGCCCGCGGCCACCGCCGCCACGAGCCAGTTCCGCGGCATGAACTGGGCCGTGATGGGTGATAACTTCAGCACCGGCACGCTCGTCGTGCAGGGGCTGAGCCAGTCCGACAGCAACGCGACCGTGCGGGCCAAGGCCAACGCGCTCTACGACGACATGGCCGCCACCATGGGGGTCAACACCGTCCGGCTGCCGATCAACACCCACACGGTGGCCAACACGACCTGGTGGAACGCCTACCGCGGCGCCATCGACGCCGCCACCGAGCGCGGGTTCAAGGTCATCCTCGCCTATTGGGAGGACGGCGCCGCCTCGGGCGGCCGGATCACGAACCTGGCCGCGTGGAACGCGATGTGGTCCAGCGTGACCAGCACCTACGGCTCGAACAGCAACGTCTACTTCGAGCCGATGAACGAGCCGCACGGCTACTCGTCGGCGGACTGGCGCAACGTCGCGGCGAACTGGCTCAGCTACCACTACTCGGCGCCGCCCAGCCGGGTGCTCATCGGCGGCACCGGCTTCAGCCAGGACCTGCGGGACATCTGCAACGACAGCCGCTTCAACTCGACGCTGCTGTCGTTCCATCACTACGCCTTCTTCTACGGCGCGATGACCTACGACCAGTTCCGCAGCCACATCCAGACGCGCCTGGGCAACTGCGCCTCCCGCGCGGTCGCGACCGAGTTCGGCGCGCCGATGTCCACCGGGCTCAACTACGGCGACGCGAACAGCAGCGACAACTTCGTGCGCCACATCCGCGCCATGGCCCAGGTCATGCGGGACAACCAGATGGGCGGCACCTACTGGCCCGCGCTCGGTGGCAAGTACAAGGACAACCTCGGTTACGACTGGTACTCGATGTACGCCCTGAGCGGCAGCGGCACGAACCTCAACCTGACGATCCGCAACACCTCCGGCGCCGACCGGATCCGCTACGGCTGGGGCGACAACACCACGACCCCGCCGCCCACGGCCTACCGGATCACCGTGCGCCACAGCGGCAAGGCCATGGGCCTGCAACAGGCGACCACCGACAACAGCGCGCGCGTCGGCCAGTACACCTACGCCGGCAACGCGTGGCAGCAGTGGCAGTTCCAGGACGCCGGCAGCGGCTACTGGCGCATCGTCAGCCGCCACAGCGGCAAGTGCCTCGACGTGCTGAGCGCTTCGACCGCCGACGGCGCCGAGCTCGCCCAGTACACCTGCGGCACCGGCACGAACCAGCAGTTCCAGATGGTCGCCAACGGCGACTACTTCCAACTGCGGGCACGGCACAGCGGCAAGTGCGTGGACGTCCCGTCCGCGTCGACCGCCGACGGCGTGGTCCTCAAGCAGTACACGTGCAACACCGGCACCAACCAGCAGTGGTCCCGCACGACCGTCTGACCGTCACCCTGAGGTGACCGCGGTGCGGCTTCACTTCCCCGGCGTCGAGCGCGTGCTCGGCGCCGGGGAAGTGCCCGTCCGGGTGGGTTCAGACCCCGACCGGGCCGTGAAGGTGACGTCGGTGTGCCACACCGGGGCCTCGCCGACGTCACCCGTCAGGCCGCCACGGCACGGACGGCGGCCCCCCCCCCCCCGGGGGGGGGGGGGGGCGCCGGCCCCCCCGCCCCCGCCGGGGGGGGGGGGGGGGGGTGGGGGGGGGGGCGGGGGGGGGGGGGGGGGGGGTAGGGCTGGAGCCGGCGAGGATCGCCCGTTGGACCCGCGACAGCTCCTCCCCCGGTTCCAGGCCGAGCTCGTCGACCAGCAGCCGGCGGCCGTCCTGGTAGACCTCC
>NZ_JAJHUO010000044.1 GCF_020859565.1 Saccharothrix luteola
CCGACCGGCGGCGGCCAGGTCGGTCCTCAGGCGGCGGAGCGGCGGCGGCCGGCGATGATCCGGCGGCGTTCGTCCTCGCCCATGCCGCCCCACACGCCGTACGGCTCCTGGACCGCGAGCGCGTGCTCGCGGCACGGGTCCACGACGGGGCAGCGGGCGCAGAGCTGCTTGGCCTTGTCCTCGCGGGCGGCCCGGGCGGAGCCGCGCTCGTTGTCCGGGTGGAAGAAGACCGCGCTGTCACGGCCTCGGCACAACCCTTCCTTCTGCCAGTCCCAGACGTCGGTCACGGGCTTGGGCAGGCGCGCGGTGCTGGTCATCGGACGAACCCCCTTGCGGTGTCACAGGTGCTTGATCACGGCTTACCCGCTGGTCCCCCGTGGGCAAACGTGGTGCGCCTCATCGGATGGATTACCGGGGGAGGTGGATTACTCCGGTTCCTCCTGCGCCAGCCGCTGGTCGAGGGTCTCGCCCTCGCGCAGCTCGCGCGGCGTGGTGCCGTGGCGGTCGGCGGCGCTCCAGTGCTCGGGCGGCTCGACGCCGCGCTCCAGCGGGTCGACGTCGAGCTCGTCCTCGTCCAACTGCTCGGTCTCGTCCAGCGGGCGTTCGTTCGGATCGGTCATCGCACTCCTCCCGGCGTGGCGAAGGCGCCCTCCAGCTCGGGCGCGACGGACTCGGCCCAGAACGCGAAGAACCGCTCCTGGTCCGGGCCGATCTGGTTCACGTACACCTCGTCGTAGCCCGCGTCGGCGAACTCGCGGACGCGGTCCACGTACGGCTGCGGGTCGGGGCCGACGGGCAGCGCCTCGGCCACCATGTCCTCGGTGACCAGCGTCGACGCCTGCTCGAAGTGCCGCGGCGTCGGCAGCACCTGGGCCAGTTCGCCGGGCAGCTGCTCGTTCGCCCAGAGCCGGTGCGCCGTTCTCACGCCCTCCTCGGCGGAGGGCGCGTGGCACACCTTGAACCCGGCCTGGGTCGGCTTGCCCTCGCCCCCGGCGGCGCGGAACTTCGCCACCAGCGACGGGTCCGGCATGGTCGAGCACAGGCCGTCGCCGATCCGCCCGGCCACCTTCGCCGCCTTCGGCCCGAACGCCGACACGTACACCGGAACGGGTGACGGCGGCACCGTGTAGAGGCGCGCGTTCTCGACCGTGTAGTGCTCGCCGCGGTGGCTGACCTGCTCGCCGGTCCACAGCGCCCGCATCACCTCGACGGCCTCTTCGAGCATCTCCAGCCGTTCCGGGGCGGACGGCCACGGGTCGCCGAAGATGTGCTCGTTCAGCGCCTCGCCGGTGCCGACGCCGAGAGTGAACCCGCCCCGGCACTGGACGGCCGCCGTCGCCGCGGCCTGCGCCACGACGGCCGGGTGAATCCGCAGCGTCGGACAGGTGACGGCGGTCGTGACGGGCAGTGACGTGACCTCGGACAGCGCGCCGATGACGGACCACACGAACGGGCTGTTCCCCTGCTCGCCGTTCCACGGGTGGTAGTGATCGGAGATCCACAGGCGCTCGAACCCCGCCTGCTCCGCCCACCGCGCCTGCTGCACCAGCTCGCGCGGTCCGTGCTCCTCGCTGGAGAGGAAGTAACCGATGCCGACCATGGCCACCGGTTACCCGCGCAGGAATTCCTGAACCTTGGTCGCCACCCCGCGCTTGACCACGTCCCACGCGTCCGGGTCGCCCCTGAGCATCGCCTCGGCGGTGGCCTTGGCCTGGTCGAACGTCGTGTGGGGCGGGATCGGCGGCACGTTCGGATCGCACCGCACGTCCAGGACCACCGGCCGTGAGGCGGACAACGCCTCGTCCCACGCGCCGCCCAGGTCGGCCGGATCGGCCACGTCGATCCCGCCCAGCCCGACGGACCGCGCGAACGCCGCGTAGCCGATGTCGGGCAGCACCTGCGACTCCTCGAACTTCGGCGCGCCGCCCATCGCCCTCAGCTCCCACGTCACCTGGTTGAGGTCGTTGTTGTGCAGCACGCACACCACGCACCTCGGATCCGCCCACTCCTCGTGGTAGCGGGCGATGGTGATCAACTCGGCCAGCCCGTTCATCTGCATCGCGCCGTCGCCGACCAGCGCCACCACCGGGCGTTCCGGGTGCGCGAACTTCGCCCCGATCGCGTACGGCACCCCGGCGCCCATCGTCGCCAACGTGCCCGACAACGACCCGCGCATCCGCCCGCGCAACTTCACCAGCCGGGCGTACCAGTTCGCCGCGGACCCCGAGTCGGCGGTCACGATCGCGTCGTCGGGCAACCGCGACGACAACTCCCACATGATCCGCATGGGGTTCACCGGGTCCGCGTCCACAAAGGACTGCCGACGCAGGGTGTCCCACCACTCGGCCACGTTGCGCTCGACGGTCTCCCGCCAACGCCGGTTCTCCTTGCGCCGCAACAGCGGGAGCATCGCCCGCAACGTCGCCCCCGCGTCACCGACCAGGTTCACCTCGGTCGGGTAGCGCATCCCGATGAACCGCCCGTCGACGTCCACCTGCACCGCCCGCGCGGCGCCGAACTCGGGCAGGAACTGCGAATAGGGAAAGCTCGACCCGACGATCAACAACGTGTCGCAGTCCCGCATCAGCTCGTAGCTCGGCCTCGTGCCCAGCAACCCGATCGACCCGGTCACCCACGGTTCGTCGTCCGGCAGCACGTCCTTGCCCAACAACGCCTTCGCCACACCGGCGCCCAACACCTCCGCCACCTGGCGAACCTCACCACCGGCCCCGCGCGCCCCCTGGCCCACGAGCATCGCCACGCGCTCCCCGGCGTTCAACACCTCCACTGCGCGCTCGACGTCATCCGTCGCCGGGACGGCGGTCGCCCGACCCCGGCTGGGTGCGCTGGACGGCACGTGCTTGAACGCGTGCTCGGGCGGCGTGTAGTCCAGTTCCTGCACGTCGGCCGGGATGATCAGCGCCGTGGGCGCCCGCTGCGCCTCCGCGGTGCGAATGGCCCGGTCCAGGGCGTTGGGCAACTGCTCCGGCACGGTCACGTCGACCAGGTACTCGGACGCGACGTCCTTGAACAACGAGTGCAGGTCCACCTCCTGCTGGTAACTGCCACCCATCGCCGTGCGCGCCGTCTGCCCGACGATCGCCACCACCGGCACGTGATCCAACTTGGCGTCGTACAACCCGTTCAGCAGGTGGATCGCCCCAGGCCCGGAGGTGGCCATGCACACCCCGACCCGGCCGCTGAACTTCGCGTACCCGACGGCCTGCATCGCGGACATTTCCTCGTGCCGCGACTGCACAAACCGGGGCCTGTCCCCACTACGCCCAAAAGCCGAAACCAGCCCGTTGATGCCGTCACCCGGATAGGCGAACACGTGCTCGACCCCCCAGTCGCGCAGGCGGCGCAGCACGAAGTCGGCAACGGTGTCGGTCATGGCGGCCTCCCTGGAAAAGAAAGGGTTACCCGCCCCACCAGCCCTTACTCAGCCCACCCACCGCCGGCGCCCTACCCCGGGCCGGCCGGTGACGCAGGCAGGGCCGGGACGCAGCAGGGCCAGACGCAGCAGGGCCGGTTGGGGCCAGCAAGGTGGGCACGGCGCTGGCAGACCGGCGGCTGACCGGGGATGGCGGCCGGGCGGTGACCGCGGCTGGGCAACGATCGCGGCTGAGCGGGGATCGAGCGGGCCAAGGTTCGGGCGGGCCAAGGGATCGCCGCCAGGCAGGGCTTGCGGCTGAGCGGGGATGGGGGCTGAGCGGGGATGGGGGCAGGGCGGGGATGGCGCGGGGATCGAGGCTGGGTGGAGATCGCGGCGGCACCGATCGCGGCGGCAGGGATCCGGCGCGGGAATCGGGGCAGGGTCGAAGGGCAGGGCCGCGGCTGGGCGGAGATCGCAAGCTGCTCTGTTGACAGGGCGGGGATCGCGGGCTCCGTTGGCGGGGCGGGGGGCGGGGCGGGATCGCAAGCTGCGTTGGCGGGGCGGGATCGCGGCGGGGTGGAGATCGCGGCGGGGCGGGGATCGGGGGGTGCGTCGGCGGGGCATGGCTGGGCTGGGCGGGGCGGGCGTTGGAACCGCACTTGCCCATCCACGCCCCCTGGGCCGTAGTCGCCATGCCTGTCCGCCGCCGGGCCGGCCGTTTTATCCGGCTAACGTGAGACATGCGGTTTGGGTTGTCCTAGGTTGCACTCTTCGCCCGGTCGAGTGATCAACCAACCCGAGCAACCTCACAGGCACCCACAACGGCCCCCGCAACGGACCCGGAACCAACCCACCGAGGCCCGATTTGACATGGGTTCGGGCACCCCAGGCAGGTCGAGCCGGACCCTCACAACGGCAGCAACAACCGCCCGCCCACCACCAGAGTCCCCACCGCCACCCCGGCGAACAGCAGCACCCACACCAACCCCGGCACCCGCGTGATCCGCGCCAGCTGATCGGCATCGGACTGCCGCGCCAACCCCCGCATCCGCCGCCGCTGCAACTCCCCCACCGGCCTGACCCCGCCCAACAACAAGAACCACGTCACGAACAACGCGAACGCCGCCTGCCACTCCACCGTCGCGTACCACGACACGGCGAACATCACCGCCCCGGTCACCACGACCGACAGCACGCCGAACGCGTTGCGGATCATCACCAGCATCCCGGCCAGCAACCCGACCGTCGCCCACAGCAACGGCCGGACCTGGTCGGACGTCACCAGGACCGCCGCGCCCAGCCCGAGCAACGACGGCGTCACGTACCCCGCGAAGTACATCAGCACGACCGCGAAACCGGTCGGCCTGCCGCGCGACACCGTGACCCCGGACGTGTCCGAGTTCAGCTTGATGCCCTCCAGCCTCCGGCCGGTGAGCAGCGCGACGAGGGCGTGCCCGGCCTCGTGCGCGATGGTGATGACGTGCCTGCTGTACCGCCACACGCCCGGACTGGCCACCAGGACCAGCGCCAGCACGGCGGGAGCCCATTTCGTCAGAGTCGACATCGCCACCCAGCATGCCAGGGCCGCACCAGGGGCTTGACCTGGACCGCGCTCCAGCACCCAGGCTGACCGCCATGAGACGACAGCGCATCGGTTCACTGGAGGTCAGCGCCCTGGCGCTGGGCACGCTGCCGTTCGGCACGTCAGTCGACCAACGGACCTCGTTCGCGATCATGGACCGCTTCGCCGAGGCGGGCGGCACGTTCCTGGACACGGCCAACAACTACGTGTTCTGGGACGGTGGCACGGGCGACGAGAGCGAGCAGACCGTCGGTCGCTGGCTGGCCGCCCGGGGCAACCGCGACGACGTGGTCGTGGCCACCAAGACGGGCGCGCGGCCGTTGACGCCGGGCACCGGGCTGGAGAACGCCGAGGGCCTGGCCGGCGACACGGTCCGCAGTGCCGCCGCCGCGAGCCTGGAGCGGCTGGGCATCGACCACATCGACCTCTACTACAGCCACATCGAGGACCGCCGGGTCACGCTGGAGGACACCCTCGGCGGGTTCGCGTCCCTCGTCGAAGCCGGCACGGTGCGGGAGATCGGCGCCAGCAACCACGCCACGTGGCGCTTCGACCGGGCACGGGCGGTGTCACGGGCGAACGGCTGGCCGCTCTACACCGCCGTGCAGCAGCGGTACAGCTACCTCCGACCGCGGCCGGGGGTGAAGCTGCCCGAGGGCGGTCACGTGCACATGACCGACGAGCTGCTCGACTACGCGCAGACCGAGCGGGACGTCACGCTCGTGGCGTACTCGGCGCTGCTCGCGGGCAGGTACCGGGACAAGCCGCTGGGCGAGGAGTACGACCACCCCGGCACCACGCGGCGGCTGAGGGTGCTGCACGAGGTCGCGGCGGAACTCGGCGCCACGGTCAACCAGGTCGTGCTCGCGTGGCTGATACGCCAGGACATCATCCCGCTCGTGGGCGCCACCTCCGTCGCACAGGTGGAGGAAACGCTGGGCGCGCTCGAGATCGAACTGGACGACGACCAGGTGGACCGCATGGACTCGGCGACCTGAACAGCGAACAGCGAACAGCGCACGGTCCGTTCGGGACCGTGCGCCGTTCGCGCGTCTTGCCGTCAGCGCGTCAGACCAGCCGGCCCATCACCGGCTGAACCGCGACTTGTGCTGCTCCGCGATGGCCGGGTCGATCGGCTGGACCGGCCGCGGGTTCACGGTCGGGTCCATCGACTCGACCCGCTCGTCGCGGTACGCACCGTGCGGCGCGTCGTCGGTGCGCTGCGCGGGCATCTCCTGCGTCACCGGATCGGCCTTCGGGTCGCGGATGCTCGCGTCCCGCTCGTACCGGGCCTGCTCCCGACGCCGCTCCGCCTCCCGCCGGTCCGCGATCGTCTCGCCAGGACCCGCGACCGTCTCGCCGGGGCCCGCGACGGGCGCGATCGGCTCCCCGGTCCGCGTGTCGACCGGCGGTTCCGTCACGATCTTCCGCCGCGCCGGCAGCACCGCGATCAGCAGGCCGACGGCGGCGAGGCCGAGGTGCAGCCAGTTGTCGTTGACGTTGAGCGCCAGCGGGTTGCCGAGGCCGGCCACCGGGTTGGTGGAGAACACCCCGGCCAGGGCCAGGCCCCACAGCAGCACGGCGCCGTAGCCGATGAACAGGATCCAGCCGTACAGGCGCGCCAGGCCGGACGTGCTCGCCATCAGCAGGCCGAGCACACCGAACGCCAGGTGGACCACGTTGTGCAGCGGGTTCAGCGTGAACCCGAGCAGCATCGCGTGCTGGTCGCCCGCGAAGTCGCCGAACCCGGTGCGCACGAAGCCCAGCACACCCAACGCGAGGAAGACCGAACCGACCAGGCCTGCGAGCACCTGGGCGGGTTGCAGGCCCGCGACCTTGACGCGACCGACCGTCGAGTGGTGGGTCATCTCGCCCTCCAACTGAGGACCACGAGCCCGTCTGACCGGGCTCCGGACGACCACCGACTACCCGTCCGGTCCGAGCCGCAAACAGGAGCCGCGAACGGCGCGTCGCCGCCCCGACCCGGTACCGGGGCCGAATGGCGGCGGGGGACGGGCGCACGAACCCGTCCCCCCTTTCCCGACAGGAGTCACACACCCCGCCGTGCCGGGGTTTATCCGCCCCGACCCACCCCATGAAGGCCGGGCGGCCAGCGCCACGCCGAATGCGTGCCGATCATTACAGCCAATAGGCCGATAAGATTTCCCAATAATCACGCACCGTGTCGTCGGATTCGACGCATGCGAAGTATGGGCAGGTCAGGAGCGCTGGACCCGGTCACCGGACGTGCGCGTCGCGGAGCCGTTCCACTCGGTCTCCTTGCTGTTCACGAAGGTCCCCTTTGTGGTTCGTCGAACACCACTGCGGTGTCACCACGACTATCTCCGAACCGGCCGCTCGCGTCAAAGTAATTACGGCGTTCGCGAATTCATCGGACCAACCTCCGGTCCCATCGGGCAGGATCGCTTGACCTCGACTTAACTCGAACTCCTAGCGTGGCCGGCAGGACTTCAGAGGGGATCAGGACATGCACGCCATCGTTCAGCACGAGTTCGGCCCGGCCGAGAACCTGCGCTACGAGCAGGCGCCGGACCCGGAGCCGGGGGCAGGCCAGGTGCGGATCGCGGTGTCCGCGGCCGGGGTGCACCTGCTCGACACGTCGATCCGCCGCGGTGAGCACGGTGGGCCGTTCCCGCTGCCCGAACTGCCCATGACGCCGGGTCGGGAGGTCGCGGGGGTCGTCACCGCGCTGGGCGACGGGGTCGAGCCGCACTGGCTGGGCAAGCGCGTCGTCGCGCACCTCGGCCAGGCCAGCGGCGGGTACGCGGAGCAGGCCGTGGCGAACGCCGCCTCGCTGCACGAGCTGCCCGACCACGTGTCCGACGACGCGGCCGTGGCCATGATCGGCACCGGCCGCACCGCCGTCGGCGTGCTGCGCATCGCCGAGCTCACCTCCGACGACGTGGTCCTCGTGACCGCGGCGGCCGGCGGGCTCGGCGCGCTGTTCGTGCAGGAGGCGAAGGCGGTCGGGGCCAAGGTGGTCGGCGTGGCGAGCACCGCCAAGCTGGACCTGGTCCGCCAGTTGGGCGCGGACGTGGTGGCCGACTACACCCGGCCGGGCTGGGACGAGGGCATCGGGCAGGTCACCGTCGTGCTCGACGGCGTGGGCGGCGAGGCCGGCCGCAAGTCCCTGGAGCTGCTCGGCGTCGGCGGCCGGATCCTGCTGTTCGGCTGGTCCGCGGGCGAGCCCACCGCCATCGACACCGCCGACCTCTACCGGCTCGGCATCACCGCCTCGGTCGTCGTCGGGCCGCGGATGATGAAGGGCACGAACCTGCGCGGGCTGGAGGAGCTGTCGATGCGCGCGTTGGCCGAGGGCAGGCTGACCCCGCTGACCACGACGTTCCCGCTCAGCGAGGCCGCCAAGGCGCACGCCGCGCTGGAGGGCCGCGCCACCGTGGGCAAGGTCGTGCTCAAGCCCTGACACCGGTGAGGCCCCCGTGCGCGACGACCACGCACGGGGGCCTCACCGGTCTACGCCCGCTACACCGGCACCGTGACGATCCGCTCGTCGTCGAAGGTGCGCACCTCGATCGCCGCGACGTCCTCGGGCGCGATGAGCGCCGAGCCGTCGAGGTTGGTGCCGTCCTCCTCACCGGCCGGCGAGACGAGCCAGCTGCCCGCCTCCGCGCGCCGGCCGTCCTTGGCCACGACGATCAGCCTGCACTTCTCGCCCTGCTCGACACCCGCGACGGACGCGTTCACCCGCACCCACCCGGCGGCGGGCCTGACCTGCACGGTCATCCGCGCGCCGGTGACCGGGTCGGTGGCCGACCCGAGCTTCGTCCCGGCGGGCGGCACGGGCGCGGCCGTCGTCCCCTGGACGGCGCCCACGTCGGGCGCGGTGCCCCGGCCGACCGCGAAACCACCGCCGAGCACGACCGCGGCCACGGCCGCCGCGACCAGCCCCAGGCCGACCTGGCGACGGCGCAGCCGGGCGCCGCGCTCGGCCCGCACCTGCCGCAGCGTGCGCCGCAGCAGCAGGTCGCCGCCCTCGGGCGGGCCGTCGAGCAACGCCTCGGGCGGCACGTCGCCCATGGCCTCCTCCATCGCTCGCAGCTCGGCCAGCTCGCCGCCGCACCGCGGGCAGGACGCCAAGTGGTCCTCCACCGCACGTGCCTCCCGCTCGTCGAGCACGCCCAGCACGTATGCGCCGAGCAGCTGTGGATCGTGGTTCGTGGTCATCCGGCCACCCCCTTCAGCGCGACCTGTTGCCCGACGAACGTCTCTCTCAACGCCCGCAGCGCGTAGTGGGATCTCGACTTCACCGTGCCCGGCGGCACCCCTAACGCCTCGGCCGCCTCGGTCACGCTCCGGCCGCGGAAGTAGATCTCCATCAGCACGTCGCGGTGGTCGGACGACAGCCGGTCCAGCGCTTCGAGCACCACCACCGAGTCCACCACCGAGTCCGCGTGGTCGCGCTGCACCGGCGTGGCCGTCGGCGCCTCGGCCACCTCCCGGGGTCGGGCCGCCTTCGCCCTGAACCGGTCCGTGACGATGTTGCGCGCCACCGTGAGCAGCCACCCGCGGACCGAGCCCTTGCCGTTCACCAGGGCGTCCGGGTGCCGCCACGCGCGCACGAGGGTTTCCTGGACGACGTCCTCGGCCGACGCCCGATCACCGGTCAACCGCGTCGCGTACGCGAGCAGCGCCCGCCCGTGCTCCTCGTAGAGGGATCGGATCAGTGCCTCGTCGGCCGCGGCCTCCCGTTTCCGGGACCACAGAGCCGCCATCCACCCACTCCTCTCGTCAACTCCCGCCCTGGACACGGACGCCGCAGGCGTTCGGTTCACCGCGGGCGGCGGGGAGTCCGGTCAGGAGCAGGTCTCGCCGGCGTTCAGGCAGGTCGTGACGCGGTCCATCAGCGCGACCGGCATGACGTTGACGAACATCGCGTGGTCCGTGCGCGGGTCGCGCAGCTGCTCGGGGAAGCTGTCCAGGGCGTAGGGCCGCCCGGCGGGCACGGCGTACGCGACCCGCACGCGCAGCTTCGGCACCGGGAACGTGCCCGGCCGGCACACCCCGTTCGACCCGGGGAACTCGGCGTGCGCCCGGTGGCTCGGGCTGTCGGTGTTGCGGCCGTCCCAGCAGCTCGGGAAGTCGAACGTGCGCAGCACCGCGCCGCCCGGCGCGCACTCCGGGTAGCGGTCGGTGTGCCGGTCCTCGAACCCCGTGCAGCTCCACCGCGCCCGGCCGCGCCCGCTGGTCAGCGCCGCCGGGTCGCCGGTGATCATGCGCAGGAACCTCGGCATGGGCACGACCTGGCTGACCGGGCTGCCGGTGAACGTGATCTCCACCCTCGACGGCGGCAGCACCTCGCCGGTGTTGCCGTGCGCGCCGCCGCCGGGCGCGTGCTCGTCGTGCCCGGTCCGGTCGGTCAGCCGCAGCACCGGCCAGTAGTAGGTGGACCGGTCCTCCGCCGGGCAGGTGGTCCCGGCGGCGGCCAGCGAGTCGTCGGTGGAGCCCGCGTGCGTGCTCAGGTTGCCGACGTACTCGTGGGTGTGGTGCGCGCCGGACGGCTGCCCCGGCGCGATGACCATGTTGTCGGCGTTGAGGTGACGTGGTTCGTTGCGCCCGCAGTCGACGCGGAACGTGCCGGTCGACGCGTCCTGGGTGGTGGTGACCGACTCGACGGCCACCGGCACCTCGTCGATGGCCACGGTGCGGCTGTCCGCGCAGCCCGTCGCCAGCACGAGCACCAGCAGCAGGGGCGACCACCTCACGGCCGACAGCTTATTCGGACCCCGGCCGCCGGCCGCGCGGCCGGGACGGTGCCCGCACGACCCTGCCCGAGTGGGCAGATCACGGCGCCCGGGTCGTCGAGGTGACCAGGACCCGGCCGTCCTCCGTGACGACGCTGACGGCGGCGAGCTCGTCCGGGCCGACCACGGCGGCGCCCGCCAGCGCGGTGTCGCCGAGCCGCGGGGCGACCCAGCCGCCCGCCACGTGACGCCGGCCGTGAACGTCGGTGACCACGAGCAGGCACCGCTCCCCCGCGTCGACGCCGGCCACCACCGCGCTGAGCCGCACCCACCCGTCGGCGGGCGCCACCGTCGTGGTCAGCCGCACGCCGTCGGCCGCGGTGGCGACCAGCAGCCGTGCCCCGGGCGCGCGGTGCCGGCCGAGGTGGACGCCGCCGGCCAGCACCGCGGCGGCGAGCGCGACGCCCACCACCGTGACGACGCCGCCGCGACGCCTGCGGTCACACGCCCGCTCCGCGCGGACCTGGCGCAGCGTGCGTTCGAGGATCGGGTCGTGCATCTCTTCTCGTTCGGCTCGTGCTCGGACGTGTCCCGAGCGGCACTCACCACACGCACCCGTGGGACGTCCGGTTCAACCGCACGCGTCGAGGCGGCCCCGGACCGAGCACCGGGACCGCCTCGCGAGCACTTCAAGACCCGCTCAGTTCAGCTGCACCCTGAGGATGCGGCTGTTGGAGTTGTTCGGCGTGCTGTCCCGGTCGTCGCTGGTGGTCAGCCACAGGCTGCCGTCCGGCGCGGGCTCGACGGTGCGCAGCCGGCCGTACGTGCCCTGGAAGTGGGTCGTCTCCGAGCCGACCGTCGTGCCGCTGATGACCATCCGGTAGAGCCTGCTGCCGCGCAGCGTGGCCATGTACAGGGCGTTGTTGACGACGGCGATGCCGCTGGGCGAGGCGTTGGCGGTGCTCCACGTCCGCTTCGGCGCGACGTAGCCGGAGCAGTTGCCCGACGTGCCCTCGCACGACGGCCAGCCGTAGTTGCCGCCGCGCTCGGACAGGTTCAGCTCGTCCATGATCGTGTTGCCCAGCTCGGCCTGCCACAGCCTGCCCTGGCCGTCGAACGCCAGGCCCTGCACGTTGCGGTGCCCGTAGGTCCACACGTACCGGGCGTTGCCGCCGTTGCCGTAGAACGGGTTGTCGGTCGGCGCGGAGCCGTCGGCGTTGAGCCGCAACACCTTGCCGCCCAGGTTGGACAGGTCCTGCGCCCAGTTCGGGTTCTGGCCGTCACCGGTGCCCGCGTACAGCTTGCCGTCCGGGCCGAACCGCAGCCGGCCGCCGTTGTGGTAGCGGTTGCGCGGGATGCCGGTGAGCAGCACCTGCAACGACGACTGCACCAGGGCGTTGTTCTGCACCTTCATCCGCACGATCCGGTTGTCGTTCGCGGCCGTGTGGTAGATGTACAGGTAGTTGTCGGAGGCGAAGTTCGGCGACACCTCGATGCCCAGCAGGCCGCCTTCACCGCTCGTCGTGACGACGTTCGGCACCGTGCCCAGGGTGGTCTTCACCCCGGACGGCGACAGCTTGACGATGTCGAACGCGTCGCGCCGCGAGTAGACGCCCGACCCGTCGGGCAGGAAGTCCAGGCCCCACGGCACGTCGTTGTCCGTGGCCAGCTGCGTCACCGCACCGACCTGGTCGCCGCCCGACGACGTGGTGGCGGTGATCGCCATGCTCCAGTCGGAGACGTTGCCCACCGCGTCGTACGCCCGCACGTTCATCAGGTACGAGGTGTTCGGGCGGCGTCCGCCGATGGTGGCCGAGGTGCCCGTGGTCTCGCCCACCGGTGAGCCGCCCGCGAGGACCTCGTAGCGGGTCACGCCGACGTTGTCGGTGGACGGGTTCCACGCCAGCGACACGGAGTTCGCCGTGACGCCCGTGACGCGCAGTCCCGTCGGCGTGGTCGGCCGCTCGGTGTCGGCCTGCGCGGGCGGTGTGGTCACCTCGAGGTTGTTGCCCGCCTGGGAGATGTTGCCGGCGGCGTCCTTGGCGTTGACGTAGTAGACGTACGAGCCGTTGGGGTTCAGGCCGGTGATCGTGGTGGACGTGCCGGTGACGGACTTGACGAACTGGCCGCGCTGGTAGACCTCGTAGGACGTGACGCCGACGTTGTCGGTGGCCGGGTCCCAGGCCAGGTCGACCGAGGTGGGCGTGACGTTGGCCGAGCGCAGGTTCGCCGGCGGTGACGGCGGCGTGGTGTCCGCCTGCCCGATCTCGCCGAACACCTGGAACTCCTGCAACGAGTAGCCGTGGTAGGTGGCCGTGCGGCAGCGCGTGGTGCCGTACATCCGGACGTAGCGACCACTTCCGCTCACCACGAGGTCTTCCACGCCGCCCGCGCCGTTCGCGGTGGTGTGGACGCTGGTCCACGTGCTCGCGTCGGACGACGTCTCGATCCGGTAGCCGCGGGCGCACGACAGGTCCCACTGGAGCCGGACCCTCGTGATCGCGGCCACCGCGCCGAGGTCGACCCGGATCCACGACGGGTCGATGCCGCCCTGGCTGGCCCAGCGGGTGGACGAGTTGCCGTCCACCGCCGCCGAGGGCGCGAAACCCGAGCTGCCCGACGACGACGCGGTGGCCGGTTTTCCTTGGGAGAGCAGGACGGGAGCCGCGCTCGCGGGCGCGGCGGACACCAGGGCGGACGCCACCACGGCGAGCGCGGTGGCGAGCGAGCCGAGCGAGGTCGACCAGGCGCTCCTAGTACGGGGTGCCACAGATGCCTCCACAGTCTTTGACGACTCCCCCTTGGCGCTGGGGGATTGGCGCGGCGGCGAAGCGGCGGCGGAGGAGGACGGAGACGGGCGAGCGCGGGTTCAGGGTCTGAGTCTGCGGAACTTGCGCAACAGTTGACCCCCGACCCGGTCGCGTGCAGTCATTCGTCCTGTGGACTGAAACGGTAAGGGCTTTCTCCCACAGCGTCCAGTGGCGTTCCGGGCGATGTGCCCGAACCGCCGCTGGTGCCGACGGCCGAGCTGCTGTCCACTGTGGACGTGCCGCTAGCCGGTGAAGGGCACGGCGACGAGCCGGCCCCACAGCACGAAGGCCAGCAGCGCCAGGTACACGAAGTCCACCACCACCAGCTTGAACTCCCGACGCCGGAAGCGGACGACCGCGGCGCCGACCATGACGATCATCAGGCCGACGGCGGCCGAAGGCACCAGGACCGGCGCGACGTCGAGCACGGCGGGCAGGACCAGGCCCAGCGCCCCCAGCACCTCGAACGCGCCGATGGCCTTGATGGCGCCCGCGCTCCAGTCCTCGGTCCACGCGGCGCTGTGGCCGGTGGCGGCTATCTTCTGCTTGGACAGGACGAGCTTGCCGCCGCCGCCGAAGAAGTAGGCGGCGGCCAGCACGCCGGTGATGATCCACAGGGCGAGGTTCACGGGTTCCTCCTGGTCGAACGGCTGTCGAACGGCTTGTCGACCACGAGACGCCGGTGTTCCGGGCCCTGTGACAGGCCGGGCGCGTGACGCGCGTTACACGGCGTCGGACCGGCGGCGAACAGGCAGGAGCGACCGATGGGCGGCACGGCGCAGACGCGTCCCGCGACCGAGGCGTTCGTCGCCCACCGCAACCTGCTCTTCACCGTCGCCTACCAGATGCTCGGGTCGGCCGCCGACGCCGAGGACGCCGTCCAGGAGACCTGGCTGCGGTGGGCGGGTGTCGACCTCGACACCGTGCGCGACCAGCGGGCGTACCTGGTCCGGATCGTCACCCGCCAGGCGCTCACCCGGCTGCGCGCGCTCGGCAGGCGCAAGGAGTCCTACGTCGGCCCCTGGCTGCCCGAGCCGCTGCTGACCACGCCCGACGTGGCCGAGGACGTCGAGTTGGCCGACAGCGTCTCGATGGCGGTGCTGCTGGTGCTGGAGACGCTCACGCCGACCGAGCGGGCGGTGTTCGTGCTGCGCGAGGTGTTCGACGTCGGCTACGACGAGATCGCCGAAGCCGTCGACAAGACCCCGGCCGCGGTGCGCCAGATCGCGCACCGGGCCAGGGCCCACGTCGCCGAGCGCCGGCCGCGCGGCGCCACCGACCCGGCCGAGACCAGGGCCGCGCTCTCGGCGTTCCAGCGGGCGGTCGAGACCGGCGACCTGCAGGGCCTGCTCGACGTGCTCGCGCCGGACGTCGTCATCCTCAGCGACGCCGGCGGGTTCAAGCAGGCCGCGCGCAAGCCCGTCGTCGGCGCCGACAAGGTGGCCCGCTTCCTGGCCGCCCGCTGGGACGTCGTCGGCACGCGGACGACGACCGAACCGGCGCAGGTCAACGGCGGCCCGGCGGTGATCCTGCGGCTCGACGGCGAACTGGACGGCGTCGTGGCGGCGCGGGTCGAGGGCGGTCTCGTCACCGGCCTCTACTTCATGCGCAACCCGGAGAAGCTGACGCACGTGGCGCGGGAGACGACCCTGAGCCGGTGACGGCTACGGCACCAGCAGGCCCCAGTGGACGGCCCAGGGCACGAACACCGCGCCACCGGCCACCAGCAGGCCCAGCCGCACCCGGTGCCCCGCCGTGAGGTCGGCCCTGGCCTGCCACACCCTCACCCCGGTGACCGCGGTGGCCACCACCACCGCCACCGCCAGGACCTGCAGCCCGAGCCACGGCAGCGGCCGGCCGAGCACCACCGGGCCGAGGCTCCTCGCGCCGCTCGACGCCAGGTGGCCGAGGTAGCCGACCAGGCCGAGGACGCTCAGCAGTCCGGTCGTGGCGAGCAGACCCGCCGGTCGACGCAGGGGTGGCGTGCTGCGCAACCGGCGGACCGCCGCGCTCAGCCCGTACCCCGCGAACGCGACCAGCAGCACTAGGACCGCGACGACCTGCGCCGCCGGTGATCCCGGCTCGACCGGGGTGCTCAGCCGCTCCTGCTCCGGCGGTGTCCCGACCTCCGCGGTGCGCGGTCCGGTCACCCAGGAGGCGACCCGCGCCAGATAGGCCGGCGCGATCTCGTCACCGCGCTGGAAGCCGTCCGGGGACAACCGCATCGTGTGATCGGCACCGGGCACCGAGAGCAGCGTGTAGTCGCCGTTGCCGCCCCGGTCGAGCGACTCCTGGAACACGCGCAGGCTCTCGGCTCCGGGAATCACCCGGTCGAGATCACCCCACAGGGCCAACACCGGTTGGGTGACCCGGGCCAGCACCGGCGCCGGGTCGTAGCCCGACTCGGGGAACAGGCCGGCGCCGACGAGCAGGCCGAGCGTCGTGCGCGAGACGGTGTCCACCAGGGAGCCGGACACACCGGCGGCGGCGAGCCGGTTGACGAGGTTCCACGACTGCTGCCGTTCGGGCGCCGTGCCGGGTGCTCCGACCGTGACCACGAAGGCCACGTCAGCCGACTCGGCCGCGGCGATCGGGGCCACCCAACCACCTTCGCTGACGCCCCACAGGCCGGTCCGGGCCGGGTCGACGCCCGGCTGGGTCCTCAGCGCGCGCAGGGCGGCCAGCGCGTCGTCGGCCAGGAGTTCGAAGTCGACGTCGGACTTGGACCGCTTCGGCCGCTTGTCGTAGATCAGCGTGACGATGCCGGACCGCGCGAACGCCTCCGCCTCCTGGCGGTAGCCGTCCCGCGAGACCCGACCCGAGCCGTGCACCATGACCATGGCCGGGTGCGGGGAGTCCGTGTCGGGCGCGATCACGGTGCCGTGGAGCGTCAGGTCTCCACTCGAAAAGGTGATGTCCTGCTCGACCAGGCCGGATGGCGCGGCTTGGGCGGGTGGTGACAGCGCGGCCGACGCCGTGCCGACGACCAGCGCCGCCAGCAACCGGACGAGGGCACGACGAAGTCGCGAGTTGCGTTCGGGGAGCACGGGTGCTCTCCTTCCCGAGGAGGTTCGCACGTACGAGGAACACGCCGGTTCCGGCGTGGTGCCGCGGCTTCCGCCCGCCCGGGTCGTCGAGTGCCAGCTCGACGGCCCGGGCTTCGTGTCAGGGGCGGTCCGCGGGGCCGGGGACGGGGAACGCGAAGAAGCGCACGGCGACGTGCCGCGCGTCCGCGGGCGTCTCGTCCACCGGTCGTTGGTAGCGCTTGAGCAGCGCCATGTACTCGTCGAAGAACTCGTGCAGCTCGGGCAGCGTCAACCGCACCGAGCCGCGGGAGTGGGGCAGCGCGTCCGCCCACTCGCCCAGCTCCGACCGCCGGGCCAGGAACTCGTCGAACAGCTCCTGGTCGGCGGCCAGCTTGAGCTGCCTGAGCTGGTCCACGAGGGTCCGCACTTCCGGGTCCGCCGGCGCCCGGGGCCCGCGCAAGTCCTGCACGGGCGCGCGCCACCACCGTTCACGGCCGTGCGCGCGCTCGGGCACTTCCTCCACGAACGCGTGCTTCGCGAGCATCCGGAGGTGGTAGCTGGTCGCGCCGCTGCTCTCGCCGAGCGCCTTGCCGAGCGTGCTGGCCGTCGCCGGACCGTGCTGCCCGAGGTGGCGCAGGATCCGTTGGCGCAACGGGTGCGCGAGCGTGCGGAGTTCGTCGACGTCGGAGATCTCGCGCGGTGCGACCATGGTGCAAAGCTAGCGTTGCAAAGCCTGCTTTGCAACCTCGTCGTGCAACCGCACCCAGTCCTCCCGCCGGTCACGCCACGCGTCGCTCGCGAAGAGCGCGGCCTTCGCTTCCGCCGTCGAGAGCCCCAGGACGCGTGACGCGACGTAGGTGGTCTCGACCGGCGACTTCCCCCGTTCCCGCAGCTCGCGGAACACCTGCTCGCCATCCCGACCCGCCATGCTCGTCACGAGCACGTCCAACGCCGTCCGATCCACCACCCGACCTCCCTCACCGCAGCGGGAACGGCGGCTCGCCGCACGACCGGGCGTCGACCTGGAACCCGCCACAGGACCCCGGCCGCGCGACTTACCAGACGTCGTCGTCGGGCCGCCGCCGATCCACGCCCGACAGTGGATCAGCTGTAGAGCCCGTCGTACAGCGCGGCGTGCGTGGAGTGCACGACCTTCCGCTTCACCTTCAACGTCGGGGTCAGCTCGCCCTCGTCCTGGCTCAGGTCGCGGTCCAGCACGGTGAAGCGCTTGATCTGCGAGACGTGCGCGAAGTGGGAGTTCGCCTCGTCCACCACGCCCTGGATCAGGTCCCGCACCTCGGACGTGCGGGCCAGCGCGGGCAGGTCGGTCGGCAGACCCCGGGCCTTCGCCCACGGCACGATCTCGTCCACGTCCAAGGTGATCAGCGCGACCAGGTACGGCTTGAGGTCCCCGTAGACCACCGCGTGCGAGATCCAGCGCGACTGGCGGAGCTGGTTCTCGACGTTCGCGGGCGCGATGTTCTTGCCGCCGGCGGTGATGATGATGTCCTTCTTGCGGCCCGTGATGGTGACGAAGCCGTCGTCGTCGACCTCGCCGAGGTCGCCGGTGTGCAGCCAGCCGTCGGTCAGCACTTCAGCGGTGGCGGCGGGGTTGTTCCAGTAGCCCGCGAACACGTGCGGTCCCTGCATCAGCAGCTCGCCGTCCTCGGCCACCTTGAGCTGCAGGCCCGCCATCCCGAACGTGCCGACCGAGCCGAGCTTGTGCCGCGCCAGCGTGTTCACCGTGCCGACACCCGTGGACTCGCTCATGCCGTACCCCTCCAGCACGGGCACGCCGGCGGCCGTGAAGAACTCCAGCACCTCCACCGAGATCGGCGCCGCGCCCGACAACGCCTGCCGCAGCCTGCCCCCGAAGATCGCCCGGACCTTGGCGAACACCGGGTCCACCTGCTCGAACGCGGCCGCCAGGTCGGGCGGCAACGGCCGGCCGGCGGCCTGCGCCCGGCGCACCGCCAGCCCGACCTCCACCGCCTGCCGCAACCGCTCCGCCGGCACGCCGGCCGTGGCGGCGGTGTAGATCTTCTCGAAGATCCGGGGCACGGACGGCAGGAACGTCGGCCGCACCTGCGCCAGCTCCGCCACGACCTTCGACGTGTCGCCGCCGTAGAACGCGACCGCGTGGCCCGTGTAGAGCGCGCCCAGGTGCACGATCTGCGCGAACACGTGCGCCAGCGGCAGGAACAGGTACGCCACGTCGTCGGGCAGGACGTACGACAGCTCCTCGCTGAGCCGGCACATCGTCAGCCAGTTCCGGTTGGTGAGCACGCAGCCCTTGGGCGGACCCGTGGTGCCCGAGGTGTAGATGATCACGGTCGGGTCGTCCGGGTCGATCGCCGCACGGCGGTCGTCCAGCTCGTCCGGCAACGGCGACGTGCGCCCCTGCGACCGCAGCTCGTCCAACCCGCCACCCTCGATCACGATCACGTCCCGCAACGAGGGCACCTGCTCGCGGATCGACTCGACCTTGTCCCGCTGCGCGTCGTCCTCCGCGATCACGAGCACCGCACCCGAGTCGCCGATGATCCACGCGCACTCCTCCGCCGCGCTCGACGGGTAGATCGGCACCACGACACCACCCGCCGCGAGCACCGCCAGCTCCGCCGCCGACCACTCGACCCTGGTGTCCGCCAGCACGCACACCCGGTCCCCCGGCTCGACACCCAGGTGCACCAGCCCGGACGCCAGTTCCATGACCCACTCGGCGACCTCGGTGAACGTCAGGTCGTGCCACTGCCCGTCACGCGAGTGGCGCCACGCCACCCGGTCGTCGTGCGCCTGGGCGGCGGTGAAAGGCAGGTCGGCGATGACGCGTGCCGTGGTCGCGGGCATGGCGGTGCTCCTCACTGGACTGCGGAAGGGGTGACGCGCACGTGGACGCCGTTGAGCACGGCGGTGCCCGACAGCGGGTCCACGGCCAGGTCGTCGGTGAGCAGGTTGACGTTGACGCCGGGGTGGGCGCGCGCGGTGGCGAGTCGCGTGCCCGGCCGGTCGTGGCCCCACCCGTGCGGCAGGCTGACCACCCCGGCGGCCATGTCGGCGCTGACCTCCACGGTCACCTCGACCTCGCCGACCCGCGACGCCACCCGCGCCGGCCCGCCGTCCTCGAGACCCAGCCGCGCGGCATCGGCCGGGTTGACCAGCAACGTGCACAACTGCTTGCCCTTCACCAACGCGGGCACGTTGTGCAGCCACGAGTTGTTCGACCGCAGGTGTCGCCGCCCCACCAGCACCAACCCGTCAACGGGCCTTCGCAACGCCGCCAGCACCCGCGGCACGTCGGCCGCGATCGGCTCCGGGCACAGCTCGATCCGCCCGGACGGCGTGCGCAGGACTTCCGGCACCCGACTCGTCAACGCCCCCAAGTCGACCCCGTGCGGCCGTTCCAGCAAGTCGTCCACCGACAACCCGTACGCCCCGGCCCGCAACCGGGCGTCCAACAGCCGTTCCTCACGGCTGTACCCGGACTCCCCCGACAGCCCGACCAACGCGTCGAGATCCGCGTCCGCCCCGAGCCCGGCCAGGATCCCGGTCAACCGCAACAGGATCTCACCCTCGTCCACCTCGTCCGCTCCGAGCGGCACGGGGGGCCGCGAGTACTTCGCCACGTTCCGCACCGTGAACGACAGGAACGCCAAGTCGTAATGGGCACGCCTGCTCGGCGGCGGAGGCGGCAGGATCACGTCCGCGTGCCGCGTCGTCTCGTTGAGGTACGGGTCGACCGACACCATGAAGTCCAAAGTGGACAAAGCGGCGTCCAACCGACCCGAGTTGGGCACCGACAACGCCGGGTTCCCCGCCACCGTCACCAACGCCCGGACCTGCCCCTCACCGGGCGTCTCGATCTCATCGGCCAACGTGACGACCGGGAACTCCCCCGCCACCTCGGGCAGCCCCCGCACGCGACTGCGCCACCGCCCGGTGGCGAACCCCTTGCCCGACCCCGTCCCCCGCCGCATGTGCGCGGGCATCGGGAACATCGCCCCACCAACCCGATCCAGGTTCCCGGTCAGGACGTTCAGCACGTCCACCAACCAACTGGCCACTGTGCCGAACTCGACCGTCGTCGTGCCGATCCGCCCGTACACCGCCGCCCGCGACGCCGCCGCGAGCCGATGCGTCAACGCCCGGATCTCCTCCGCCCCGATGCCACACCGCGCCGCCACCGCCTCCGGCGTGAACGGCCGGGACAGCTCCCGCACCCCTTCCACCCCGTTCACGTGCGGCGCGAGGTCCTTCAGGTCGACCAACGACGCCGCGAACAACTCGTTCACCATCGCCAGCAGCAGGAACACGTCCGTGCCCGGCACGATCGCCAAGTGCTGATCGGCAGCCGCCGCCGTCCGACTGCGCCGCGGATCGACCACCACGAACGCCCCACCACGCCGACGCAACGCCTTCAACCGCCCCGGCACATCCGGAACCGTCCACAGACTGCCGTTCGACGAAAACGGATCCGCCCCCAACAACAACAAAAAGTCCGTCCGGTCGACATCCGGCACCGGAATCGAATACATCCCCCCGTAGAGCAGCCCGGACGACACGTGCTTGGGCATCTGGTCGACCGTCGCCGCGGTGAAGAAATTGCGCGACCCCAACGCCTTCCTCAACCCACCCGCGTACAGCCCACCGGCCAACGAGTGCACCGTCGGATTCCCCAAGTACAGGGCAACCGAATCCCGACCATGCTCACCGATAATCTCACTCAAACCTCGATCGACCAGCGCGAACGCCTCACCCCACGACACCGCCTCGAACGACCCACCACGCCGCGCCAACGGCCCGCGCAACCGATCCGGATCAGCGTCCAACGCCCCCAACGACGCACCCTTGGGACAGAGGAAACCACCGCTGAACGTGTCCTGCCGATCACCACGAACACCAGTGATCCGATCCCCCTCGATCGTCAACTCCAACCCACAGGTCGCCTCACACAACGGACACGTCGTAAACGCGGTACGCATACCCCTCCTCACCCCAACAACCACCAGCAGGCTGGTGTTATCAACGAGCCCACAACGGACCCGCCACACCCCACCGAGGCCCATGTCAAATCGAGCCGGCCTTGCCCACCGGGGCCGAACCACCGGGACTGAACCACCGAGGGTTGAACCATTGAGGGCTGCACCACCGACCCACCCGCCACACCACCGACCCAACACGCCCGGCCTACCACCGAGTCAGTGCGGCTTCCACAACAACTAAGCCCTACCCCCGCCCGTCCGCCCCCTCCAACCCACCCACCCCGTCCAACACCCGCGCCAACTCCAACCGCGACGACACCCGCAACTTCGCGTAGATCCGCGACAGGTACACCTCGATCGTCCGCGGGCTGTAGTGCAACGCCGCCGCGATGTCCCGGTTGCGCATCCCCTGCTGCACCAACCGCGCGACGTTCTCCTCCGCCGCCGTCAACACCCCGGACGCCCGCCCCCGCCCGCGCGCCCGCGGCACCTTCGCACCCAACTCCTTCAACCTCGCCCCAGCCTGCCGACGCAACCCGTGCGCACCAACCCGCTGGAACACCGCATACGCCTCGAGCAGCTCGTCCACGGCCGCCCCGTCCACCAGCCCCAACGCCAACTGCCCCCGTGCCCGCTCGAACACCAGCCCACCGACCTCCGCCTCGCGCACCGCCTCACGCAGCACCGCACCGTCCCGCTCGACCAGCCCGACCACCCGCCGGACCGTCGTCCGGGTCCACGGCGACACCCGATCGGCCGCCACGGCCCGCAGCCTCCCCAGCACCCGCCGCGCGTCGTCCACCCGACCACCGGCCAGGTCCAGCTCGACCAACCGGCCCAGCAACTCGCAGCCGTACGCCGACGTCCCGTCGTCGTCGACCGCCTCCACCAGCACCCGCCGCGCGCCCTCCACGTCACCCCGCGCCGCCAGGTACCCGGACATCGCCAACGCGTGCAGGCGGGACATGTTGGGGCTGTTCGGCACCCCGAACGCGGCCAACCGCGCGGCGACGTCCAGCTCACCCCGCCAGGTGCGCACCTCCAGCTCGATCGCGCGCAGCCCGTCCAGCATCATCAGCTCCTGCCGCGACTCCAACTCCGCCGCCGCCCGCCCCACCCGCTCCAGGCACGCGTCCCACTCACCGCCGAACCAGTCCAGCGCCACCCGCGCCATCTCCAGCTCACCGCGGAACGCGTGCCCGCCCGCCCGTTCCCGCAGCTCCTCCGCCCGCCGCAACCGCCACGACGCGTCGTGCACCAGACCGGCCAACGCGCCCGTCGACGCGCTCACCGCCAACGCCTGCAGCTCCAACGCGGGCTGTCCGTCCGCCGCGGCCAGCGACCGGTTCGCGTAGTCGACCGTCTTGTCGTGCCGGAACAGCATCGACGTGACGACCGCCAGCCGGTCGAACACCACCACGCCCTCGGCGGCCGACGTCAGCGGCATCGCCTCGGTCCGCTCCGCGGCGACCAACGCCTCGGCGTGACGCCCGGTGAACACCAACAACAACGCCCGCTGCGCGTGCAACGCCGCCGGCGCCCCCGCCACCCCCGCAGCCGCCAGCTCCGCGTCCACCAGCCGCAACGCCTCCGCGAACCTCCCGACCAGGAACATGCTGGTCAGCACCACCATCGCGCACCGCGACCGCTCCGCACCGGCAGGCAGCGCCGCCAACGCCGCCAGACCGGGCTCGATCGCCGCACCGGGCCGGGACGCGTGCGCCAGCGCCCGGCACTGCGAGGCCAGCAGCCCGGCCCGTTCCGGCGCGGCCACCGGCAGCAGCTCCAACGCCCGCGCGCACAACGCCGCCGCCGTCTCGGGCGCCGTCGCGCGGTTCGCCGCGGCGGCCTGCGCCATCACCCGCACCGCGCGCAGGTCGCCCGGCGGCGCGGACTCGGCCAGGTGCCAGGCCAGCTCCATCTCGTCGACCGCCAGCCCGCGCGCCCGGTCGTCCAGCAGCCGCGCGCTGATCAGGCTGTGCAGGTGCCGACGCTGGGCGGGCCCGATCTCCTGGTACAACGCCTCACCGACCAGCGCGTGCGAGAAGCGGTAGCCCCGATCTTCGTCCCGCACCACGATGTGCGCCCGCAGCAGCCCGTCGAACGCGTCCACCACCGTCTCCTCGGGCAGCGACGACACCCGCGCGAGCAGCCCGATCTGGTCGAGCCGCACCCGCCGGAAGATCGACACCGCGCGGGCGACCGCCCTGGTGTCCCGGTCCAGCGGCGCGACCCGCCGCAGCACCGCTTCCCGCCTGGTCAGCCGGATCGCCGACGGCGACACGGTGAGCCGGGCCCGGTTGCCGTCCACCGCGACCAGGTCCAGTTCGCGCAGCGACCGGGCGATCTCGACCGCGAAGAACGGGTTGCCGTCCGCCCGCTGGTGGACCTCGTGCGCCAGGCCGTCGTCCACCGGCGTGCCCAGCACGGTCTCCACGATCCGCGCCACGTCACCGCCGCTCAACGGGGCCAGCCGCACGCGCACCACGTCGGCGTGCCGTTCGAGCCGGTCGAGCAGCTCCTCCACGCCGGGGTTCCGGTGGTGCTCGCGCACCGCCGTGATCAGCACCAACGGCGCGGCCGTGACCCTGCGCAGCACCACGGCGAGCATGGCCAGCGAGTCGTCGTCCACCTGGTCGACGTCGTCCAGCACGAGCGCGGCGGGCCGTTCGGCGGTGAGCGCGGCCAGCGCCCGTGCCACCACCTCGCACGACCGGCCGAACCAGGTCGCGTCGGGCGCCGCCGTCAGCTCCAACGCCTCCACCGCGGCGCGCACCTCACGCGACCCCGCCCCACCCGGCGCGACCGCCACCGACCGCAACGCCGTGGCCACCGCCGCGTACGGGATGCGCCTGCTCACGTCGTCCGACTCGGCGGCGGCCACCGCGCACCCCCGGTCGCGCAGCCGGCGGCACGCCTCGGCCACCAGGCTGGACTTGCCGATCCCGGGCTCGCCCGACACGACGACAGCCACCAACCCGGCCGCGGGCACGCGCTCGACCGCGTCGAACACGGCCGCCAACTCGGCCTCCCGGCCGAAGAAGGACCGGCCGACGAAAGACGACAACAGGCGACCTCCCGCCGTCGGAGCGGCCACCACCCTACCCACTGAGGAATCCCTACTCACGTGGCGTGGCTCACGGTGGTGGCATGGCGGCAGACAACCGCACCTGGAGGGTCCATGACGGTCGAGGGCACCTGCGCCGACGAGTTCGCCGAGGTCCGCGCCGAGTTCGAACGCAACTTCGCCGAACGCGGCGAGCTCGGCGGTGGCGTGCACGTGACGCTCGACGGCGAGACCGTGGTCGACCTGTGGGGCGGCGACGCGGGCGGGCGGCCGTGGACCGAGGACACGATCACGCACGTGTGGTCGTGCACCAAGGGCGCGACCGCGTTGTGCGCGCACGTGCTGGCGTCCCGGGGCGAGCTGGACCTCGACGCGCCGGTCACCGCGTACTGGCCGGAGTTCGGGCAGAACGGCAAGGCGGACACGCTGGTGCGGCACCTGCTGTCGCACCAGGCCGGGTTGACCGCGGTGCGGGAGCCGGTGCCGCCGGGCGGGATGCTCGACTGGGAGCTGATGACGGGCCTGCTGGCGCGGCAGGAGCCGTTCTGGGCGCCCGGCACGCGGCACGGCTACCACGCGTTGACGTTCGGGCACCTGATCGGCGAGGTGATCCGGCGGGTGTCCGGGCTGGCGCTGGCCGAGTTCTTCGAGAAGGAGGTCTCCGGTCCGCTGGGGCTGGACTTCTGGCTGACGCTGCCCGACGACCTGGAACCGCTGGTCGCGCCCACCGTCCCCGTCGAGCGCGGCGAGGCGCTGCCGGGCATGTACGTGACCGGGCTGTCCGAGCCCGGGTCGATGCAGGGGCTGCTGCTGGGCAACACCGGCGGTTACGTCGCGGCGTCGAACACCCGGGAGGCCCACGCGGCGCAGTACGGCTCGGTCGGCGGGATGAGCAACGCGCGCGGCCTGGCGCAGATGTACCGGCCACTCGCGTCGGGCGGCGAGTACAACGGCGTGCGGCTGGTGGACGAGGCGCAGCTCCCGGTCATGTCGGGGGTGGAGTCGGCCGGGTTCGACGAGATGCTGCTCGCGCCGACCCGGTTCTCGGCCGGGTTCATGAAGGCGGCGGCCAACCGGCGCCTGCCCGCCGTGGAACGCGGGGTGGCGATGTCGGAGGACGCGTTCGGGCACTCCGGGATGGGCGGTTCGCTGGGCTTCGCAGACCCCGGCGCGCGGATGTCGTTCGGCTACGCGATGACGAAGATGGGGCCGGGCCTGGGCGTCAATGCCCGCGGCCAGTCCCTTGTGGACGCCGTCTACCGCGCGTTGGGCTACCGCCAGGCCCTCACCGGCACCTGGTTCCGCTGACGGTTCAGCGCGCGCGGAGGAAGCGGGCGGCGGCCACGAACTCCTCTTCCTCCGGTCCGTCCTCCCACTCGTGCAGGCACAGCTGGTCCGCGACCTCCGCCAGCCCGCGCCAGCCGTCGTCGGGCAGGCCGTGCTCGCGCGCCACCGCCACCAGGTCCGCGAACGCGTCGGCGTGCAGGCCGTCGGCCAGGTGTCCGTCGTACGGGGCCAACGCCTCCCGGGGCAGCAACGCGGCCACCTCCACGAGGTGCGCGCGAGCACGGGCCTGACGGAGCAGCACCTCGTCGTCACCGGGATCGTCCAACGCCGAGGGCTCAACCGACGCGATCAGCAGCATCAGGAACCAGAGGCGTTCCACGTCCTCCTGGAACGCCTCTCGATCCTCCTGCACGCGCGGGTCCCACAACGGGCTGCCCTCGACCAACCGGCGGGCTTCGTCGTCGGGCACGCCGGCGCCCTTGGCGTAGTAGACGATCGCCGCCGACTTCGGCACCCCACGTCCACCGAGCGCGGTGAACACCTCTTCGTGCCCGAGCCCCCGGACGTGGGCGTCGTGGACCATGGCGATCAGCTCGGGGTCGTCGTGCACACCGGCGATCCTACGAGCCGGTGCCGTAGACCGAACGCAACCAGACGCACGTCAGGGTGTCGACCAGCTCGCGGTCCCGCGCCGCCGACCGGCGGGACCGCGAACGGCTCAGGAAGGCCTGCTCGTTCATCGCCACCAACACCGCCGCCAACGACTTGGCGTCCGGGCCCGCCGGAGCGACGCCCGCCTCCCGCTCGAGCTCGATCCGCGACGCGGTCGCCTCCACGAACCGGTGGGCGACGCCGGCCCAGAACTCCCGCATCAACGGGTCGGTGTCACGGGCCCGTACGGCGGCGCGCAGCACCGGCCCGTGCTCGCGCCACACCGCGAGGCTCGCGCCCAACGCGCGCCGGATCGAGGCCTCGGGCGGTTCGCTCCCGCGCCGCAGCCACGACGACGCCGACTCGTAGAGGGCGTCGAGGACTCCACCGGACAACGCGTGCAGCACCGCTTCCCGCGACGCGAAGTGGAAGTAGAACGTCGACCGCGAGATGCCCGCTCCCGAGGCCAGTTCGTCGACCGCGATGTCGTCCAGGGAACGGGTCTGCAGCAGCCGCTCGGCCGTGTCGAGGATCGCCTGCGAGGTGAGGTCGCCCTTGCTGGGCCTGCGTCGCGACCCGACCGTGCCGGCACGTGGGGACATGGCGGACATCCTCGGTTCCGCACGCGTTCGGCCGCAAGGTTTTCGCGCGCACCGCTGCCAAGTCGAGAACGTCGACGCGCACCACCGCGCCGGTCCGGGTAGACAATGGGGTGTGGATCCGCTCTGGGCACTGCGACAGGTGGCGTTCCAGCTGGAGCGCGCCGGTGAACCCACCTACCGCGTCCGGGCGTTCCGCAAGGCCGCCGAGGTGCTGGCGGCGTTGCCGGACGGGGAGGTGGCGCGGCGGGTCGCGGCGGGCACCCTGACCGACCTGCCCGGCATCGGCAAGGCCACCGCCGGCGTGATCGCGGACGCCGTCGCCGGGCGCGAGCCGGCCTACCTGAGCCGGTTCCGCGAGCCGGTGGTGGGCGGGCAGGCGCTGCGGGCGTTGCTGAAGGGCGACTGCCACACGCACTCCGACTGGTCGGACGGCGGCAGCCCGATCCGGGAGATGGCCGAGACCGCGCGCGACCTCGGGCACTCGTGGATCGTGCTGACCGACCACTCGCCCCGGCTCACGGTGGCCAACGGGCTGTCCGCGGACCGGCTGCTCGAGCAGCTGGACGTGGTGGCGGAGCTGAACGCCGAGCTGGCGCCGTTCCGGATCCTGACCGGCATCGAGGTGGACATCCTCGACGACGGCGCGCTCGACCAGCGGCCCGAGCTGCTCCAGCGGCTCGACCTCGTGGTCGCCAGCGCGCACTCGAAGCTGCGGATGGCGGCGCCGGAGATGACGCGGCGGATGGTGGCCGCGGTGTCCAACCCGCACGTCGACGTGCTCGGGCACTGCACGGGACGGCTGGTGGTCGGCAAGGGGCGGCCGGAGTCGACGTTCGACGCGGAGGCGGTGTTCTCGGCGTGCGTCGAGCACGGCACGGCGGTGGAGATCAACTCGCGGCCGGAGCGCCGCGACCCGCCGGGCAGGCTGCTGCGGCTGGCGGTCGAGCTGGGGTGCACGTTCGCGATCGACAGCGACGCGCACGCACCGGGGCAGCTGGACTGGCTGTCGTTCGGCTGCGAGCGTGCCGAGGAGTGCGGCGTCACCCCCGACCGGGTGATCAACACCCTGGAGGCCGCGGACCTCCTGTCCCGCTGACCACCGACCGCGCAACCGCCAACCGCGCCGACCGTCCGGCCCTCAACGACCAGCCGTCGCCGGGCGCTGCGCCCTCGACGCGCGGACCAGGTGGCCGTACCACGGGATCAAGGGCCCGGTCCGGCCTTCGACCAGGCGCAGCCACGTGGCGCGGCACAGGGCGAGGAACGGCGCCGCGTCCCAGTAGCGCGCCAGCTCCGCCAGCGAGCGGGTCTGGACGTTGCCCAACCCGTACCGGCGGTCGAAGCCGTACGACACCGGCACCGCCGCGCCGTTCGCCTCGATCACCAGCGGGGTGAGCCAGCGGCCGAGGGGTTGCCCGTCGTCGACCGGCGCGGCCATGAACGCCTCCGGCTTGCGGGCCAGCATGGTGCGCGGCACGGCGTCCAGCTGGACGGCCAGGCCGTGTTCCTCGGCGATGCGGCCCAGCTCCACCGCCGCGTACGCCAGCTCGACGGCGTCCGGGCGCTCACCGGCCATCAACCTGTTCGCGGCGCCTTCCGGCTCCAACGGGTGAACCTGGAGAAGCAGAGCGCCCGATTGGACCGCGGCCAGTGCGACTTCACCCAGTTGGGTGGCATTCCCCTGGGTCAACGTGGTGATCACGCCGACCGGGAGCCCGACCTCGGTGAGCCGGCGGATGCCCGCCAACGCCTTCTCGAAGCACCCTTCCCGATCACGGATCCGGTCGTGCGTGGCGCGATCACCGTCCAGCGACACGGCCACCAGGTCGACCAGCCCGCGCACGAGGCCGATGCGGCGCTGCGTCAACGCCACCGCGTTCGTCGTGACGGTCGTCCGCAGCCCGGCCTCGCGGGCGGCGCGCAGCAGCGCGGGCAGTTCCGGGTACAGGAACGGCTCACCACCGGAAACGTTCAGCACGTCGTAGCCGAGCGCGGCCGCGTCACGCACCACGGCCGACAGCACGGAGATCGGGATGGCCTCGGCGACGTCCGGGCCCGAGCTGGAGTAGCAGTGCAGGCAGCGCAGGTTGCACAGCCTGGTCGGGTGGACCTGCAGAACCGCCCGGCCACTCGTCTGGCCCATTCCACCCTCCCGCGATGCTCGACATCCCTATGGAGCACGCACGAGGCCCGGTGATACGTCGAACCGTCAACCCGCTTCGCGGCCGCACGCGACCGGGGCCCGCCCGACGCCCGCTCATCACCACCGCCCGCCCCCCGGCCGAGCGTCCCGCCGACGCCGTCCCGCGACGCGCGAGGGTGCGCATTCCGATCCACCGCCGCAATTGTGCGGACAACTCACGAAACCACTCGAATTGACGTTTTCGGCGCGTGCCGACCGATCCGGTGTTAACGTGCTGCGCCGGTCGAGGCATTACCCGGCATTATCCCGAGTTCGGCTCACGTCTTTGGACCTGAAGGGGTCGCCGACATGGATGACCAGGACTTGAACACCGCTCACGTGCGCCGCAAACCGGGACCGGCGCTCTGGCTGTCGGCGGCCGGCGTGGCCGTGCTGGCGCTGGGGATCGCCATCGGCAGCACGTTCGACGCCGAGCCCGCCACCACCGCGGCCCCCGCCCTTCCGACCACATCACCGCAGGCCACGACCTCGACCACGGAGAGCGTCGCCGCCGCGAGACCGGGCACGATCTGGCTCTCCGACCTGCCACCGGTCGACAGCAGCTCGATCGACGACATGTACGTCGAGAGCCCGTGGACGGCCGCCCCCGCGAAGGTGCGGAAGGTGACCTACCCCAAATCCGTTTCCGCCACCGGAGCCTGGTGCTCGTCCGCCCAGCTGACATTCGCACTGGACGGCAAATACGACCGGTTCACCGCCCAGGTCGCGATCGCGGACGATTCATTGGCGACGAAAGAACTCGACTTCTACGTCCTCGTCGACGACCACCGGGCGGCCGAGATCGCGAACACCGGCCCCACCCCGCAACCGGTGGACCTCCCCGTCACGGGCGCGCGCCTGCTGACCATCGGCGTCGAGCCGTTGGCGGAGGACCCGAGCGACTGCCCGGGGCCGGAACGCGTGGGCGTCTGGGCGGACCCGACCCTGACCCCGGCCGGCTGACGGACAACGCCCCACGACCGGCTGAGGGACGACGTGCCCCGGCCGCGCGGGGCCGCGGCCGGGGCACGTCGATCCATCAGGTGCAGCCGGGCGACATCAGGCGTAGCAGGGCTTCTCGAACTTGAAGTCCTTCGCCGTCGGCCCCGTGAAGAAGTCCTCCACCAGCCCGACACCGGTCGCCGCCTGCTCGTCCGGCTTGTAGATCAACGTCTGCCGGAACGTGGCGTCGTTCGAGTTGCCGGCGAAGTTGCCCGCGCCCTGGGGCAGCATGCCCTCGTAGTCCACCGAGTTCAGCTGCCGCACGGCCGCGAGCACACCGGCCCTGGTCAGGTCCTTGTTCGAGGCCGCCTTCTCCAGCGCCGCCTTCAACGGGTACGACCACACCCACCCGGCCGTGTAGCCGTCGTTCGGCGTCACGCTCGGCAGGGCCTCGCGCAGCGCCTTGTGCCCCGGCGAGTCCGTCGCCCACGACTTCCACGGCGCGGACTGCAGGTACAGCGCCTTGATCGCGGGCGCCGCGGGGCTCTGCATCAGGCCCTGGTTCCACGTCGGCGACGTGCCGATGAACTTGCCCTTGAACCCGCGCGCCGCCGTCTGGCCGATGATCACCGCCGCGTCGGTCGGACCGGTGGTCAGGATGACCACGTCCGGCTTGTTCGCCAGCACCGCGTCGATCGCGCCGCCCTGGTTGTCCTGGCCGGTCTGGGTGACCGCGTTGGAGTACGCCACGCCGCGCTTCTCCGCCGCGATCTTCGCGCCCGCCGCCGCGTCGTCGCCGTAGTCACCGGGCAGGTGCACGGCCATCACGCTCTTCGCGCCGAGCTCGTCCACCGCGTAGTCGACCGAGTTCATCGACTCGACGCAGTAGTTCGCGCCCGATTCCAGGACGACCTCCTCCACGCCCCACAGCGACGTCCACGACGCGGGCACGCTGACCATCTGCGTGCTCTCCAGGTCGGGCAGGATCGCCGCGGTCGTCGGCGAGCCCAGGGTCTGCGCCAGGGCCAGGACCTTGCCCTTCATCTCCTGGTAGACCTGGTTGTGGATCTGCGGGTTGTACTTGTTGTCCTTGACGTACGTGGTCACGTCGACGTCGTAGCCGCCGATGCCGCCCTTGTCGTTGACGCGCTTCCAGAACGCCTTCTGCGACTCCGTGATCGGCACCGCGAGCGTCTTGAACGGCCCTTCGGTCAGGTCGGAGATCGACCCGAGGTAGATGCAGCCCCGGTCACTGTGGCCGGTGTCCGGGCACGGCTCGCTGGTCACGCCGAAGTCGACCTTGATACCGCCCTTGCCCTCCTGCGGCGCCGCGCCGTCGCCACCGCGACACGCGACGGCGGCCAGCGCCACCACGGAGAGCACCGCGAGCACCGCTCTGTGACTTGCCATCCCATCCACCCTTTCAGTACGAGAAAGGCCAAGTGCGCCAGTAGTTGCGGACGCGCACCCAGATACCGAACAGGCCACGTGGCTCCACGATCAGGAACACCACGATCAGCAGCCCGTAGAGGACCGCCTCGACCTGGAACACCGTGACCGCACCGGTCGCGTCTGCGCTGATGAACGGCAGCACCGTCGGGAGTTCCCGGGTGATGCGCGGCAGCAGCGTGATGAACAGCGCGCCCATGATCGCGCCGGAGATGGTGCCCGCGCCGCCGATGAGCACCATGGCGATGTACTGCACCGACAGCAGCAGGCCGAACGAGCCGGGGTCGAAGAACCCGTTGACCACGAACAACAACGAGCCCGCGACACCGGCGTAGAACGACGACACGGCGAACGCCAGCGCCTTGTACCGGGTCAGGTCGACGCCGATCACGGCCGCCGCCAGGTCGCGGTCGCGCACCGCCGCGAACGCCCGCCCGATCCGCGACCGCACCAGGTTGCGCGCCAGCACCGCGAAGATCACCAGCAGGACGAACATCAGCAGGTAGAGCTGCTGCGGCCCGCTGAAGAACTCCGACGGCCGGTCCAGCCGCACGCCGAACAGCTCCGGCACCGCCGCCGGCCGGCCCACGCCCGGACCGCCGGTCAACGACGTCCACTCGCGGAACACGTGCTCGCCGAGGAACACCAGCCCCAGCGTCACGATCGCCAGGTACAGCCCGCGCAACCGGACCGCGATCGGCGCCACGACCAGCCCCGCGAGCCCCGCCACCAGCCCGGACGCCAGCAGCCACACGGGCAGCGACGTCACCCCGAACCCGAGCACCCGCCCGTCCGGGTCCCCGGAGAGCGCCGCGCCGGTGTACGCGCCGATGGCCAGGAAGAACGCGTGCCCCAACGACACCTGCCCGGCGTACCCGGTCACGATGTTCAACCCGATCGCGCCGATCGCCGCCACGAACCCGGTGGCCAGCAACATCAGCAGGTCGTCGGTGATGGCGAACGGCACCAGCAGCGCCACCACCACCAACGCCCCCGTCCACGTCCGCTTGGGGCGCGTGTTGAGGAACGCCATGTCCTGCGCGTAGGAGGTGTAAAGCTCCGGACGACCCTTCACAGCCGCTCCACCTCCTTGCTGCCGAACAGCCCGTAGGGCCGCACGAGCAGCACGACCAACATCAGCACGTACGGCGCGACCAGCGCGAAGTTCGGCCCGAGCCACGGCGCCACGTCACCCTGGTAGGTGCCGACCAGCGACTCCACGACCCCGACGGCCAGCCCGCCGACGACCGCGCCGCCCAGCGAGTCCAGCCCGCCGAGGATGATCGCCGGCAACGCCTTCAGCGCGATCACCCACAGCTGCTGGTCCACGCCCGCGCCGGTGGCCACGAACACCCCGGCCAACGCCGCCAGACCACCCGCGATCGCCCACGACAGCGCGAACACCGAACCGACCGAGATGCCCTGCGCCAGCGCGACCTCCTGGTCGTAGGCCACCGCGCGCATCGCCAGCCCCACCCGGGAGAACCGGAAGAACGCGAACAGCACCGCGACCACGACCACCGTCGTGCCGAACATGACCAGGTACCGCTGCTGCACCTCGACGCCGAGCAGCGTCACCGTCGACAGGCCCCACGGGTCGCCGACCTGCCGCACGTCCAGCCCGATGAACGCGTTCGTCACCACGCGCACCACCACGTCCACGCCGATGGTGATGATCGCGACCACGAACACCGGCTTGCCGATCATCGGCCGCAGCACGGTCCGCTCCACGCCCAGCGCCAGCACGGCGATCAGCACCGCCGCGATCGGCACGGCCGCGAAGAACCCGACCTCCGCGGCCAGGTAGCTGACCAGCACCGCGCCCGCCAGCATGAACGCCGGCTGGGCGAAGCTGATCACCCTGGTGGACTTGTAGATGATGACGAAGCCCAGCGCCAGCAGCGCGTAGATCGACCCCGAGCCCAGGCCCCGGATCAGCGATTGCAGGAACTCGGTCATCCGCGCCCCCCGGCGTACATGTCGTCGACGAGCTCGCCGAACACCTTGGCCAGTGCCGACCGCTTGACCTTCTGCGTCGCGGTCAGCTCACCGTCCTCGTGGTCGAGCTCCTTCGGCAGCATGCGGAACTTCTTGACCTGCTCCACGGTGGCGAACCGCCCGTTGACCTCGGTCACGATGCCCTGCACCAACTCGCGCACCTCGTCCTTCTCCGCGAGGTCGCGGTAGGTGGTGTAGGTGATCCGGCGTTGCCTGGCCCAGTGGCCGACGGTGTCGTACTCGATGCCGATCAGCGCCACCAGGTACGGGCGCCGGTCGCCGAGCACGATCGCCTCCTTGATGTACGGCGAGGACTTCAGCGCGTTCTCGACCTCCGACGGCGCCACGTTCTTGCCGCCCGCGGTGATGATGATGTCCTTCATCCGGTCGGTGATCCGCACGTGCTTGCCGTCGACCCACTCGCCGACGTCGCCGGTGCGCAGCCAGCCGTCCGGGGTCATCGCCCGCCGGGTGGCCTCCTCGTCGCGCCAGTAGCCGGCGAACACGCCCGCGTGCCTGGTCTGGATCTCGCCGTCGTCGGCGATCCGCAGCTCCACGCCGGGGTGCGGTTCGCCGACCGTGCCGAGCTTCACCCGGCCGGGCCGGTTGCCGGTGGCGACGGCGCTGTTCTCGGTCATCCCGTACACCTCGTGCATCGGCACGCCGATGCCCATGAAGAACCGCAGCACCTGCGGCGAGATGGGCGCGGCGCCCGACGCGGCGTACCGGACGTGCCGCAGCCCGATCCGCGCCTTCAACGCGCGGAAGCAGAACAGCCAGCCGATGCCGTACTTCAGCCGCGTGCCGACGGTGTGCCTGCCGCCGTTGCGCACCAGGTGATCGCCGAGGCCGTCGGCCACGCGCAGCCAGAACCGGGTGGTCGCCCGCTTGAGCCAGGTGGCGCTGGACGCGCTGATCGTGATGGCCGCCAACACCTTCTCCCAGATGCGGGGCACGCCGAACAGGATCGTCGGCTGCACCTCGCGCAGGTTCGCCTGCACCGTCTCGATGGACTCGGCGAAGTGCACCTGCACCCCGGCCGACGCGCTGAACCACGTGGTGAAGATGCGTTCGGCGACGTGGCACAGCGGCAGGTAGGACAGCGTGATGTCCTTCGGTGACGGCGGCGGTTCGGTGAACCCGCCGCCCTCGACCAGCGACTGGACGGCGAACTCGACGTTCGCCACGGTCAGCATCGCGCCCTTGGGCGGCCCGGTCGTGCCCGAGGTGTAGATCAACGTCATCACGTCGTCCGCCTCGACCTCGCGCATCCGGCGCGCGACCGCGTCCGGGTTCCGCTCCCGGTGCTCCGCGCCCATCGCCAGGAAGTCGTCCCACGACAGCAGCTTCGGGTTGTCGTAGCGGTGCCGGATGCCGCGCGGCTCGATGTACACGATGCGCTCCAGGTCGGGCAGGGCGTCCAGCACGGCCAGCGCCTTGTCCACCTGCTCCTGGTCCTCGGCGATGAGCACGCGGGTCGCGGAGTGCGACAGCAGGTACGCGACCTCGGCGGCCGGGTTCGTCGGGTACAGGCCCACGGTGACCGCCCGCACGGCCGCCGCGCCGATGTCGGTGTAGAGCCACTCGCGGCGGTTCTCCGAGTGGATCGCGACCCGGTCGCCCGCGTCGACGCCGAGCGCCAGCAGGGCGTGGCCGACCAGCTCGGCCTGCGCCCAGTACCGCGCCCAGCTCACCTCGCGCCAGATGCCGAAGTCCTTGGCCCGCAACGCCACCGCGTCCGGCGTGCGGGCGGCCCGGTCGCGGACGCGGGTCACGATGGTGGTGAGCCCGGTGGTGGTGGCCGTCGTCATGCCGCGCCTCCCGCGCTCTGGTGCGCCTCGCCGAGGTAGGCGCGCACGACGTCGGGGTCCTGCTGCACCTCGGCGGGCGTGCCGGTGCGGATCGGCTTGCCGAAGTCCAGCACCATCACCCGGTCGGCGAGGTCCATCACCAGGCCCATGTCGTGCTCGACCATGACCATCGCGATGCCGAGCTCGTCGCGGACGTCGAGCACGAACCGCGCCATGTCCTCGGTCTCCTCGACGTTCATGCCCGCGACCGGCTCGTCCAGCAGCAGCACCTTCGGCTCCATCGCCAGCGCGCGCCCGAGTTCCACGCGCTTCTGCACGCCGTACGGCAGCAGGCCCACCGGCAGGCGCCGCCACTGCTCCAGCTCGAGGAAGTCGATGACCTCCTCGACCGCCTCCCGGTTGGCCAGCTCCTCGCGCCGGGCCCGGCCGACCCACGCGAACGCGGCCAGCGCCCCGTACCGCATGTGGTTGTGCCGGCCCAGCATCAGGTTCTCCACCACGGTGAGGTGGGCGAACAGCTCGATGTTCTGGAACGTCCTGGCGATGCCCATGGCGGCGACCTTGTGCGGGCGCCTGCCCAGCACCTCCTCGCCCTGGAACCGCACCGACCCCTGCTGTGGCCGGTAGACGCCGGACAGCACGTTGAAGATCGACGTCTTGCCCGCGCCGTTGGGCCCGATGATGGCGAACAGCTCGCCCGCGGCGACGTGGAACGACACGCCGTCCACGGCGGTGACGCCGTCGAACGCCAGCCGCACGTCCCGCACTTCGAGCACGTTCGCCCCGGCTTCCCGGCTCTGCGCTGCTCGGCTCACGACAACCACCGCTTCCGCCGCTTGTAGTGCTTCACGTCGCGGAACGACTGCGCGGCGCCCTCACCGCGCAGGCCCAGGTAGAACTCGCGCACGTCCTCGTCGGCCAGCAGCGCGGCGGCCGGCTTGTCCATCACGACCTTGCCCGTCTCCAGCACGTAGCCGTGGTCGGCGATGGACAGCGCCATGGTCGCGTTCTGCTCGACCAGCAGCACGGTCGTGCCGGCCGCGTTGATCTTCACGATGAGGTCGCGGATCTGCTGGACCATGAGCGGGGCCAGGCCCAGGCTCGGCTCGTCCAGCAGCAGGTAGCGAGGCTCGGACATCAGCGCCCGGCCGATGGACAGCATCTGCTGCTCGCCGCCGGACAGGTAGCCCGCGCTCTGCCGCCGCCGTTCGCGCAGCCTGGGGAACAACTCGTACATCCGGTCCAGGTTCTGCTTGATGCCGCGCGGCCTGCTGTGCCCGCCGATGCGCAGGTTCTCCTCGACCGACAGCTCGGCCAGGATGCGCCTGCCCTCCAGCGCCTGCTTCACGCCGAGCGACGCGATGCGCGTCGGCGAGGCGCGGTGGATCGGATCGCCGTCCAGGGTGATCCCGCCGCGCGTGACCTTGCCGTCGTGCACGTCGAGCAGGCCGGACAGCGCGCGCAGCAGCGTCGTCTTGCCCGCTCCGTTCGCGCCGAGCAGGGCGACGATCCGCCCCTCCGGGACCCTCAGGCTCACGCCGCGCAGCACCAACATCACGTCGTCGTAGACCACCTCAAGGTTGTTCGCCTCGAGCACCAGGCGCCTCCGGGGATGTCGGGGAGGCGATCAGTATGACTCCGATCACAGGGTTACCTACCGCTGTTCGCAAACCGTGATGAACCAGCCCACGGCATGTTCGGCTTTCACGATTCTGTTGCTCAGTCCTGTGTGGACTGGTGTAGCGGGAGGGGTCCGTGGGTATGCCCCCGGCTACTGCGACGAGGGTTGTGAGGAGCGTTCGCCACACATGGACGGCTCGGAGGTGGAGCTCAGGGTGGCGGCCAGACCGGCCCACCTCTCGGTCATCCGCGCGGTCGCCGGCGCGGTCGCGCGGCGCACCCCCGACCTGGCCGTCGACCTGATCATCGCCGTCGACGAGGCGTGCAGCGCACTGATCTCCCGGACCCTGGACCCGTCGGCCGTCCTGCGGTGCCGGTTCGCCCGGGAAGGTGATTCCGTCCGCTTCCGGGCGGAGGTCCGGTCATCGGCCGTCACCGTGCCCGATCATGACTCGTTGTACTGGCGGGTCGTCAGCTCCGTGACCGACGCGGTGGCCACCTGGGTTGACGGGGAGGGTCGGTTGCGGGTCGAGCTGAGGTGTCGGGCATGAACGCGGTGGACTACCAGCCGCTGTTCCACGAGCTGGCGGAAGCCGAGCGGGACGGCGAGCGCTACCAGCGGCTGCGTGACCGGTTGGTCACCGAGCACCTGCCGATGGCCAGGCACATCGCCGACCGGTTCGCCGAGCGCGGCGAGTCCGTGGAGGACCTGCGGCAGGTGGCGGCGGTCGGGCTGATCAACGCCGTGGACCGGTTCGACGTCACGCGCGGTATCGACTTCCTGGCGTTCGCCGTGCCGACGATCACCGGTGAGGTGCGGCGGTACCTGCGTGACCAGGGGTGGGCGCTGCGCGTGCCGCGGCGGTTGAAGGAGCTGTGCGTCGCCATCGACACGGCGCGGGTGGAGCTGTCCCGCGTGTCCGGGCGCACGCCGACGCCCAGCGAGGTCGCCAGGCACCTCGGCATCGGGGTGGACCAGGTCTACGAGGGGCTGCACGCGACGTCGGCGTACCACCTGCTGTCGTTGGACGAGCAGTCGATCAGCGAGGAGTTGAACTACGCCGAACGGCTGATCAGCGACGACCCGGCTCTGGAGGTCGTCGAGCTGCACCACGCGTTGGACCCGATGCTGCGCGGGCTGCCCAAGAGGGAGAGGCGGATCGTGGTGCTGCGCTTCTTCCGCGGCATGACGCAGAGCCAGATCGCGGACTCGGTCGGCGTGTCGCAGATGCACGTCTCGCGGCTGTTGAGCCGGTCCTTGGCCCGGTTGCGCTCGTTGCTCGATGATGAGTAGCGCTCGTGCGCCGTCGAGCCTGGGTCGCGCGGGACGGAAGGGGTGGTCGCCGTGGTGGCGGGCCCGGTGAGCCTGGCGTGGCCGCAGCGGGCGGCCGTGGTCCTGGGCGTGCTGCTGGTCGCGTGGGGCGTGGCGGACCTCGTGCGGTCCGAGCCGGGATGGGCGGTGCTGCACCTGGTGAGCGGTGTGGTGATCGGGGCGGCGGCGGTGCGGACCCGGGTGGCGCGGCTGGTCGGCTCGATGACGGGTGTCGTGTACCTGGTCGTGTTCGCGTTCGGGGTGAGCGAGTCGGGTGGGTCGATGGACGCCGGCCTCATCGGCAACGCGGTGCACCTGCTGATCGGCTTCGCCTCCGTGGGCGTCGCGGAGGGCTGCGCGTGGTGCGAACAACGAGCCCGCCGCGCCGCCGACTCCCACTGACCTCCCCTTCCTTGTTCCACCTGTTCCTCCCACCTCGCCCCCACCCGCCTTCGCCACACCACTCGCCGAGCCGTCCGGCCGCCGTTCCCTCAGCCCTTCCCGCCGCCGTTCCCGCCGCCATTCCCATCGCCGTTCCCGCCGCTCTCTTCCCTCAGCCGTTGCTGCGCCGTTTCGAGGGCCGCTCCCACACCGATCTCAGGCCCGTTCCCACAGCCATCGGCGCGTTTTCCCGTGCCGGTGAGCGCGGTTGCACCAACCCCCTTTCGGGTACCACCCGTGTAACCCGAACGGGGAGGACCGAACCGATGCACACGGCGAGTCTGCAAAACCTGGTCGACGTCGAGGGACCGTTCGTCTCCGTGTACCTCGACGTCGGCGATCACGTGGACCTGCGATGGCGGGCGATGCGCGATCAACTCCAAGCCATGGCCGCCGACCCGTACCTCGTGGCATTGGCGCACAACGCGATCATGTCCGGCACGACCCCGCGCGGCCTCGCCGGGCGTGGTCTGGTCGTGGGCGGCGGACGGGTGCTGGTCGACCAGTACGTCCCGGTCCCACCGACCGGCTACACCGCCCGAACCGGCCCGCTCCCCTACATCCTGCCGCTGGTCGACCTGTCCGAACCCCTCCTGCCGCACGTGGTCGTCCAGGTCGGCGAGCACGGCGCGGACCTGCGCGGCGTCGACCCGACCGGCCGCCCGGTGGCGGTGGCGACCGTGGGCGCGCGGCGTCCCGGACGGCGACTCGACGCCCAGGAACTGGCCGACGTCGCCGAGGAAGCCGCCACCCTGGTCGACCTGCTGGGCGCGCCGCTGCTGGTGCTGGCCGGGCCGTTGGCCGGGCGGCGCTCACTGCGGGTGGCCTTGCCGACCCGCTACCACCACTTGGTGGTCGAGGTCGAGGGACCACCCGATCGGGCCGTGCTCCACCTGGCCGGACGGGCGAACCAGGACGCCCGGCGCGCGGTGGTCGAGCGATTCCGGGACGAGTCCACGCGGCTCACCGGACGCGCCGTGCACGGACTGGTCGCGGTCCGGCAGGCGTTGGCCGAGGGCCGGGTCGACACGCTGCTGCTGACCGACACGCTCGTCGGCTCGCAGCAGGTCGACGACGGCCGGGCCGACGAGGTGCTGCCGTTGCGGGCGGTCGAGTGCGGGGCCGAGATCGTGCTCGTCGGCGGGGCGGTTCGGCTGCACGAGGACGTCGGCGCCCTGCTCCGCCAGTGATCTCCGGTGATCTCCGGTGATGGCCACTGAGGCCGGGTGATGCCCGGTGACGTCCACTGCTACCCCAGCCGGGGCCCGGTCCCGGCCGACGATTGCGGTCGTGACGGAATTGCGGTGGTGGGCGATCGCGGTGGCGGCTGGTGATTGCGGTGGTACGTGATTGCGGTGACGGCGGCTGAGGTCGGGACGGTCGGCGGATGGTCGGCTGGGTGAGGCGGATGGGGTGGCACGGGGGGGTGGTTGGCGAGGGCTCCTCATGGTTTTAACCGAGGTGCGGTAACGGTGTTTCCGTACACTTTTGGCCGTTGATCACTCGAAAGTGTGACCGGACGACCGACCGACCTGCGGAAACGGTGGACATGACGTGATTCACCTCCGCAGCATCCGCAGCACGGCCCGTTCCACTGTCTCACGATCAGCCGACCTCGGTCTGATCATCACCCCGTCGTGGTACCGCCGCACCACCCGCGGGTCGACGTAGGACCTCCTCGCCACCGCCGGCGTGTTCCCCAAGTGCTCCGCCACCTCCCGCATCACCCCCGCCTCCACCCGCTTCCGCCCCCGCGCGGACTCCGGCCGGCCTTCCCTCGCGAACGCCGCCGCCGCCAGCACGGTCGCGTGCCACGTCCGCAAGTCCTTCACCGAGAACTCCGCCCCGACCATCTCCTTGAACCTCTCGTTCACGTCATCCGACCCGACCGCGTACCCCCGCGCGTCCACCAGCAGCCGCTCGTCCCCGCCCCGCCCCCGCAGCAACCCCCGCACCGCCCGCGCCAACGCCTCGTCCTCCACCACCGTGGTGAACTCGATCCCGCCCTTCGCCGGGTAGCAGAACTCCACAGTGGACCGCCGAACGGCCACGTGCGAGCACAGCAACGTCGCCACGCCGTGCGTCCCGTTGTCCGCCGCGTACGTCTCACCCCCGACCCGGAACACACCGCGCTCCAACACCGCCAGCGCCACCGCCAGCACCCGCCGCCGCGACCGCCCCCGCCCGCTCAGCTCCCGCGCCACCTCCGCCCGGAACCCGGGCAGCACGGGCGCCAGCGAGAGCACCCGGTCGTGCTTCTCCTCGTCCCGGTCCTGCCGCCACCGCTCGTGGTACAGGTACTGCCGCCGCCCGGCCGCGTCCGTGCCCACCGCCTGGATGTGGCCGTTCGGGTGCGGGCACACCCACACGTCGCGCCACGCGGGCGGGATGACCAGGGACTTGATCCGCGCCACCGACGCGGCGTCGAGCGGCTCGCCGTCGGCGTCGACGTAGCTGAACCCCCGGCCCCGGGCACGGCGACGCCAGCCCGCCTGGGCCGGATCACTGCGGCGCAATCTCACAGCGGCCAGGTTCCCGACCGCGACCGAGTGAAACGCCCGTCCCCCGAACGATTCGCAAGACCGTGGTTGAAACCGCGGCCGAGTGGGTATGGGACCGGCATGACGGAGCCGTGGACCGTGGGCGTCGAGCAGGAGTTCCTCCTAGTCGACCCCGAGTCGCGCCGACCCGTGCCGCTGGCCGATTCGGTCGAGCAGCACGCCGGCGCGGGCCACGACGTGCAACGGGAGCTGACCCCCTTCCAGATCGAGGTCGCCACGCCGGTGTGCCGGACCGCCGAGGAGCTGGCGGAGCAGGTCATCGGTGGTCGCATCCACCTGGCGAAGGCCGCGCACGCGGCGGGCTGCCGGCTGCTGGCCTCGGCGATCCCGCCGATCGGCACGCTGGGCCCGCCTCCGGGCACGGACGACCGCCGCTACCGCATGATGGAGCGCACGCACCGCGCGATCATCGGTGGTCAGGGCGTGTGCGGGATGCACGTCCACGTGGGCGTGCCGGACCGGGACGTCGCGGTCCGCGTGGCGAACGCCCTGCGCCCGTGGCTGCCGACGTTGCTGGCGTTGAGCGCGAACTCCCCGATCGAGCAGGCCGAGGACACGGGTTACGCGAGTTGGCGCACGATCGTGTGGTCGCGGTGGCCGATCAGCGGCCCGCCGCCGCACCTGGGTTCCGCCGCCGAGTACGACCGGCTGGTCGGCGCGCTGGAGTCGACGGAGGTGCTGCTCGACAGCGGGATGGTCTACTGGGACGTGCGGCCGTCCGCGCAGCACCCCACGGTCGAGGTGCGGGTAGCGGACATCCCGATGACGGCGCGCGAGGCGGTCGTCATCGCCGAGGTCATCCGGGCGTTCGCCCGCACCGCCGCCGAGTCGGGGGAACCCGAACGGGTGGATGACATGATGTTGCGCGCCGCGTACTGGCGGGCCGCGCGCGACGGCGTGGACGGCTTGGCGGTCGACCCGCGCACGGGCAACCTGGTGCCGGCCCGGGATCGCCTGGCCGAACTGGTGTCGTGGTGCGCCGACGCGCTCGAGGACGCCTCCGCGCTGTCCACTGTGGAGGATCACGTGGCCTGGCTCGGCGCGCACGGCAGCGGCGCCGCGCGCCAGCGCCGGGCGTTGGGCGGCTCGCCCGACGCGCGCGGGCTGGTCGATCTGATCTTGGCCGAAACGGTCGACGACGGCCGTTGAGGTCTACCGTGAAGGATTCGACGCCGCGCCGGCGTCGCTGAGTGAGAGGAGTACCGGCGTGCCAGAACCCGCGGCGACGCTTGCTTCCGTTCGGGTCGACAGACCCGCGGACGGCGTAGTTGTGCTGCACGTGTCGGGCGAGTTGGACACGAGCAGCGCGGAGGAGTTGACCAGGCCGCTCACGGAGCACCTGGTCGAGAACGTGCGGGGTGTGGTGGTGGACCTCGGTGGGGTGCGCTTCCTCGGTTCGGCCGGTTTGGAGTCGCTGGTCGTCGGCAGTCAGCGGGCGAGCGCTCTCGGCGTCCCGCTGGTGCTGGTGGCGACCAGCCGGGCGACGCAGCGGCCGATCGAGGCGACCGGGCTCAGCTCGGTGTTCACCGTGGTCGGTTCCGTGGAAGAGGCGTTGACCCGGTTCTAGGGGTTCGACTTCCAGGGGATCGACGCCCTACCAGCCCTACCAGAACCGGCGGACCGTCCTGATGGCGCAGCGCACCGCCCCCACCGGGGGCAGTGCGCCCGCCGGGGGGACCACCCACCGGGATCGCGCCGCCGGGATGCGCCGCGGACCGTGCCAGTAGCGGACGTCGGGCGGCGGCACGTGCCCCGCCACGGGTTCCGGGTCGGGTCTGGCGAGGAACAGCCAGCGCAGCCGGCGGCCGGGCACGGCGAGGATCGGCCCGAGCGGTCCGGCGGAGCGGAGGTGGGTGCTGACCTCGGCGCCCCAACTGGCCGGCACCTCCACCGCCACCGCGCCCTCGGCCAGCACCAGGGATGCCAGTGATTCGTCCACGTGCCACGGTTCCATGCCCGCCGATGGTGGCGTCGGCTCGTGTCGGGATTGTGTCGCCGTGCAGCGCGGCGCGTTACACCTGGCCGATGTCCTCGAACCACAGTTCGGGCTTGGCGGCGATGAAGTCGGTCATCATCCGGACGCACGCCTGGTCGTCCAGCAGCGTGATCCGGACACCGTGCTCGGCGAGCCAGTCGTGACCGCCGTGGAACGTCCGGGCCTCGCCGATCACCACGTGGGGTATCCCGAACTGGCGAACGAGCCCGCTGCAGTACCAGCACGGTGACAGCGTGGTGACCATGACGGTGTCGCGGTAGCTCGCCCGGCGGCCCGCGGCGCGGAACGCGGCGGTCTCGGCGTGGGTGGACGCGTCGCCGTCCTGGACCCGCCGGTTGTGGCCGCGGCCCAGGAGGGTGCCGTCGGCGGCGAACAGGGCCGCGCCGATCGGGATGCCGCCCTCGACGAGCCCGGCGCGCGCTTCGGCCACCGCCACCGCGAGCATGTCCTGTGCGTCCGCGCTGTTGTCCACGGCGCCAACCTACTTGGGCGGCAGGGTCTCGACGAACTCCCGCGCCCGGCCGATCCAGTCGGTGAGGCCGGAGTCCTCGTCGAGCGCCGAGCCGTCCACCACGACCCAGCCGCGCATCACCTTGCCGGTCATGTCGAAGACCCGCGTCCCGGGCAGGGCGAGGCACGCCTCCGCCGCGTCGGGGCCGACGCGGGCGATCATGTCGTCACCGGTCACGCCGACGAGCATGTTGCCGTGCAGCAGGAACGCGATGCCGCCGAACATCCGCTTGGCGCTCAGGCCGGGCAGGTCGCCGACCTCGTCGCGGATCCGTTCGGCCAGGTGCTCGTCGTATGCCATCTCCCGGTCCTCCCCACTCGACGTTCACGCACCGAAGCACAGGAACCCGGCGCTCGCGGCGAACGCGGCGTCGCCGTCGTCGCGGTGCGCCTGCTGCGCGCCCGCCAGCGCGACCGCGGGCGGGTGGCCCGCGCCGAGCCTGCGGTGCAGGTCGACCATCAGCGGTGTGGTCACCTCGGCCGGCACGGGGATGACCGGCGCGACCAGCGTGCGCGTGCCGAGCCCGAGCAGCGCCGCGGTGAACCCCATGAGCTCGTCGCCGGGCCGCACCGCCGACAGGCCCGAGTCGCACGCCGACAGCACGACCCGCGCGGGCGGTGTGCGCAGCCGTTCGAGGTCGTAGACGGTCAGCGGGCCGTCGGCCAGTTCCAGCGCCGAGAACAGCGGGTTGTCGGCGCGGAACGAGCCGTGCGCGGCCACGTGCGCCAACGGCGCGCCGTCCATCGCCGACGCCACCGCGTCCACCGTCGCCTCGCCGCCCACCAGCACCGAAGCCCCGACCGGGCCGAGCGCCGCGATGGCCGTGATCTCCGTCGGCGCGGCCGGCAACCGCGGACCCGCCGCCAAGACCACCCGATCGTGCGACACCAGCACGGATGTGGCGGCACGCAGCCACACCGTCGCCGACGGCACCACGGTCACCGCACGGCCGCGGCACGCGGGCAGCGCCGACCACGGCAGGCCGCCGAGCCGACCGGTCGGCGCGAGCACCAGGGGCCGGTCGTCGAGCCGTCGCCGCAACGGTTCCAGCAGCCGGTTCTGCAGCAGCCGGGCCGCGTGCTCCGCACCCGCTCGCACCGGCGTGCGGTCGACGTGGTCGGGCAGCGTCACCAGCCGGTGCAGGGCGAACCGCAGCAGCCGCAGCTCGCGCACCGCGCCGGCCGCCGGGCCGAGCCGGTGCAGCGACGCCCGGCCACCCGCCACCACCACGGCCAGCAGCTCGCCGTCGTGGTCGACGTACTCCACCAACGCCGACGTGCCCAACGCCCGCTCCAGCTCGCCGACCGCGGGAGGCTTGAACACCGCGCCACCACCGCCGGTCCGCCGGGTCAGCTCGCGCACCCGCTGCTCGCCGCGCACCTGCCGCTGCCGCAGCGCCGCCGTCGGCCGCCCCGCCGTGGACGCCGCTTCCAGGTCCGCCGTCACGGCCCGCAGCTCCGCCAGCGCGTCGGCCAGCCCCGAGTCCTCCGGCGGCCGGGCGGGCGTCATCCGCAGCGCGCCCGCGCGCCACGCCTCCGCCCAGCTCAGCACCCGGCCGGCCCGGCCGCCCGCGACCGCCGCGCGCAGGCCTTCCGACGCCAGCGCCGCGCCCTGCGCGCCGCTCAACGCCCGCAACTCCGTCGCGCCCAGCGACACCCGGTACTCGTCCAGCAGCGCCAACCCGCGCCGCAACGCGATCTGCGCGCCGCGCGCGTTGCCGAGCAGGTCGCGCCGCAACGCCTCGGCGTACCAGCCCTGCACCCGGTGCGCGGCCGGTCCGCCGCGCCTGGCCGCGCCCGCCGCGGTCAGCTCCGCCACGGCGCGCGAGCGGTCGCCGAGGTCGCGGGCGACCAGCGCGCCGTCGACCCGCGCCTCCAGGCCCGCCATCCGCCAGCCCAGCGCGTCCAACCGGGTCGCCACCCTCGTCAACGCCGTCACCAGGGCCCTGGTCCGCTGCCCGCTCAGGTACGCGGCGCGCAGCTCCACGTGCCGCGCGCCTTCCGCCCACACCTCGCGCTTCTCGCGGCGGAAACCCTTGCGCGCGGCCACCGCCATCTCCACGGCCCGGTCCAGGTCGCCCTCCAGCAACGCGATCCTGGCCCGGTAGAACAGCGCCTCCGACCGGGCCAGCACCAGGTCGCCGCCCAGTTCCCCCAACGCCCGGTCGGCCGCCGCCCGCGCCTCCTCCAGCAGCGGCACGGACACCAGCAGCTCCAGCCGGTTGATCAGCAGCGCGGGCCGCGGCACCGCCAGCCGCCGGTACTCCCGCTCGGCCTCGGCGAACATCGTCAACGCCCGCGGCACGTCGCCCGCGCGTGACGCGGAGATGCCCGCGTTCCACCGCACGTCGGCCACGGCGAGCGCCTGGTCGAGCTCCCGGTAGAGCGAGGCGGCGCGGTCGAAGTCCTCGTCCGCCGCACGCAGGCCGCCGGTGTAGGCGCGCAGCAGCCCGCGGTTGTTCAGCGCCCGCGCCTCCACCAGCCGCTCGCCGAACCGGCGCACCACCTCGATCGCGCCGTTGTACTCGCGCAACGCCTCGTCGTAGCGGCACAGGTAGTGCAGCACCAGGCCCCGTTGCATCCGGCCGCTGCCCGCGTCCACGCCGCGCAGGTTCGGCAGCGCCGCGTTGATCGCGCGCAACGCCTGCGCGTGCCGCCCGGTGTTCGACAGCACGAACGCGAGGCTCATCCGGGCCAGGGCCGCCGAACGCGCCGAACCCGCCCGTTCGGCGATGCGCACGGAACGGCGCAAGTGGCGCAGCGCCGCGTCGAAGTCGTGCAACTCGCGCAACGCCAGACCGATCGCGCGTTCCGCGGCGGAGGCCTCTTCGTCGTCGCCGGAAGTCCGCGCCGCCCGCAGCGCGGACCGGCCGATCTCGATGGCCGCCCGCGGATCCCGCTGCCGGGCTTCCAGCGCTGCGGCGGCGGAAACCCCTGCCACGAACCCACCTTATTACCAAGTGGGCTGTGGTAGCTTGCTCACACCCGGCACCCGTCGACGTCGCTGTGAGGCCTCGGTGTCCGAACCATCGAATCGCTCCGGGCTCTACCAGGAGGCCTTCCGACAGGCCATCCGCGACCACAAGAGCTACCGCCTCCACCCCGAGCGGGGCCGGGAATTCCTCTTCGTCGCCGGTGAGCTGCTGACCATTCCCGAGGACGTCGACCGGGTCGCCCGCAAGCTCGCGCAGAACAACATCGGCAACAGCCGCGGCCGGGATTTCGCCGGCATGGCGCGGTTGGTGCTGTCCCGGAATCCCGACGACATCCCGGAGATCGTCCGCCTGCTGCGGGACCCGGCGCAGTGGCCCGGCGAGCGCACGCCGTACGTGCAGCCGCACCACGTGCTCGTCGGGCACGGCGGCAACATGCACGGCAACCCGGGCGAGCCGCCGCGCGTCGGCACGCCGCTGGCGGACCCGGACCCGGCGCGCACCCACCTCGGCCGCGGCGTCGTCGTCGGCATCGTGGACACGGGCATCTCGGCGACCGCCGCGATCGACCACCCGCGGTGGCTCGGCGACGCGTTCGTCCCCAAGGCGGACGAGGTCGACGCCGCCTACCGGTACTCCGACGTGTTCGCCCTCGAAGGCGGCCACGGCACCTTCGTCGCGGGCGTGGTCCGGCAGGCCGCGCCGGGCGTGCGGTTCGACCCGGAGAAGGCGTTGGACCCCAACGGCCTCGGCACCGAGGAGCAGTTCGCCCGGGCGCTGTCGTCGTTCGACGAGAAGGTCCAGGTCCTCAACATCTCGATGGGCTGCTTCACCCAGGACGACACCGCCTCCGAACCGATCCGCCGGGCGCTCGCGGGCCTGCCGCGCGACGTCGTCGTGGTGGCCTCCGCGGGCAACCAGGGCACCACCCGGCCGAGTTGGCCGGCGGCGCTGCCCGGTGTCCTCGCCGTGTCGGCGGTCGCCGAGGAGCGTGACGGCAGCCGTGCGCCCGCCTGCTACGCCAACCACGGGCACTGGGTCGACGCGTGCGCGGTCGGCAACCGGACGAGCACGTTCCTCAAGGGCCGGTGGGAGCTGCCGGACCTGCCGGTGGACGTCTACGACCGGTTCGCCTACTGGCTGGGCACCTCGTTCGCCGCGCCGCACGTGGCCGGGCGGATCGCCGCGACGATGACCGAGAACGGCCTGACCGCCGTCGCGGCCCGCGACCACCTGCTGGTGGGGCAACCGGAGTTCTTCCCCGGCTACGGCGTGTTCGTGTGATCGGCGCTGCTCGGCCGACGGCGGCGACCTGACAGGCGCCTGTCCGAAGCTTGTATCTCGCAGCGCGGTCGCGGCTCCGTAGTGTGTGGCAGCGAAGAATCCGAAGTCCGTGACCCGGCTGGGGTCCGCGCCGGCGCAGGCCGGGGCGGAGGCGCGGCACCCGCCGGACCAGAGGAGGGGACGTGACCCCTGCTTCCCCGATCGCCGCGCTCGTGAGCGCGGCGGCGGAGGGCGACCAGCGCGCGTGGAACGAGATCGTCGCGCGCTTCACGCCCTTGGTGCTGGCGGTGGTGCACCGGCACCGGTTGCGGCACGCGGACGTCGCGGACGTGCACCAGACCGTGTGGTTGCGGCTGGTGGAGCAGCTGCGCAGCCTGCGGGAGGCGGACGCGCTGCCCGGGTGGATCGCCACGACCACCCGCAACGAGTGCCTGCGCGTCCTGCGGGTCCAGCAGCGCACCCTGCCGTACGACCCGCGGTCCGAGGACGAGCCGGCGAGCCCGGACGACGCGGTCGCGGACCTGGACGAGGAGCTGGAGGCCGCCCAGCGGCGGCAGGCGCTGCGGGAGGGCTTCCGCTCGCTGCCGGAGCCGTGCCGGGTGCTGCTGGCCAGGCTCATGGCCGACCCGCCGCCGAGCTACGCGGCGGTCGCCGAGCAGCTCGCGATGCCGGTGGGCAGCATCGGGCCCACCCGGATCAGGTGCCTGGAGAAGTTGCGCAAGACTCCCGCGGTGATGGAGCTGGTCGAGCCGCGGCCGGTGGGCGGAGGAGGTGTGGTCGGTGTTGAGGGACGATCCGGGGTGGGACAGCGATGAGGTGCTGCTGCGGGAGCTCGGCGAGGCGCTCGCCGAGGAGCGCGACGTGCCGGAGCACCTGCTCGAAGCCGCGCGGGCGGCGTTCGCGTGGCGCACGGTCGACGCCGAGCTGATCGCCCTGACCAGCTACGACTCCGCGCTGGACGACGAGCTGGCGGCACGGGCGCGGGCGACGCAGACCGCGCGGCAGCTCGTGTTCGACGCCGAGGGCGTGTCCGTGCAGGTCGAGGTGACCGAGGCGGGTGTCGCGGGCCAGGTGCTGCCGGCGGGGCCGGGCCGGGTCGCGCTCGTCACCGCGACCGGGCCGGTGGAGGAGGCGGAGCTGGACGAGCTGGGCCTGTTCCTGCTCGGCCCGCCGCCGTCGGGCCCCGTCCGGTTCCGCTGCGAGGTCGGCGGCACGACGGTCATGACCGACTGGGTGTGTGTTTAACCCGATCCGGTGAAACCTTGACGCCGGTGGCCGGTGGTCCGAAGATGCGGTGACCTGATCTTCACCCATCGCCGCACACCCACTCATGACCGAGCCAGTCCGCGTCACCACCGCCGGGGGAAGCGTTCCCACGGCGGTCGAGGCGTCGGCGCTGCCGGAGCTGTTCCGGCAGGTCTTCGTCGGTTCCACGGCGGGCATCGCGATCTTCGACGCCCACGGTGCGCTGGTGGGCGCCAACCCGGCGCTGGAGGCGATGCTGCCGCCCGCGGAGCTGGCGACCCTGTTCACCGCCACGCCGTCCGCCGGGGGCGTGACCAGGGCGCAGCGGCAGTTCACCGACGCGGCCGGCGAGCCGCTGTGGACCGAGGTGGCGCTGTCGGTGGTGCGCGACGCCGACGGCCGGCCGCGCTGGCACGTCGCCGTGGTCGAGGACACCACGGAACAGCGGGTGCTGCGCGACTACCTGCGCCACCAAGCCCTGCACGACGTGCTGACCGGCCTGCCGAACCGGCAGAGCTTCCTGCCCGGGCTGGAGCGGGCGCTGAGCCGGCCGGGCTCCATCACGTTGTGCTACCTGGACGTGGACGGCGTCGCCATCGTCAACGACGGCCTCGGCTACGAGGCGGGCGACGAGCTGCTCCGGGTCGTGGCACGGCGGCTGACCGCGGTGGTGGCGGACGAGAACGCCACGGTCGCGCGCATCGGCGGCGACGAGTTCGTCGTGCTGATCGAGGACTCGCCCACCACGCCGGGCATCCCCGCGCTGGCCGAGGCGATCGAGGCCGCGCTCGTCGAGCCGGTGCGGCTGGCCGGGCACGGCGTCGGCGTGTCCGCGGGCATGGGCTTCGTCCGCACGTCGGCGCGCGGGTCGGACGCGATGGCGTTGCTGCGCCAGGCGCACAGCACGCTGCGCCGCGCGGAGAGCGGCGGCAAGGGCCAGTGGGGCATCTACGACGCCGGGCGCGACGCCCGCGACCGCGCCAGGTTGTCGTTGATCGCGACCATGCCCGGCGCGTTGCAGAACGGCGAGATCGCGCTGGACTACCTGCCGGTCGACCGGCACGGCGCACCGGTCGCGGCGGCGGCCCGGCTGCGGTGGCACGAGGCGGAGTACGGCCCGGTGTCGCACGCGGAGTGCCTGCGGTTCGCCGACGAGCTCGGGCTCAGCGGCCAACTCGCCGAGTGGGTGCTGGAGGAGGCGTGCGCCTACGCCGCGGCCGAACGGCTGCCGGTGCTCGTGCGGCTGTCACCGGACCAGTCGCGCGACCCGGACCTGACCGCGCCGGTCGCCGAGGCGTTGCGCTCCTCGGGCCTGCCGCCGGAGCTGCTGTGGCTGAGCCTGTCCGCGCGGTGCCTGTCCGCGCCCGCCGAGGACCTCGACGCGGTGGAGGACAACCTGGTCGCGTTGGGCGGCATGGGAGTCCGCCTGCTGCTGCACGACGCCACGCTCGGCCTGCCGGAACTGTCCGCTGTGGAGCGTCACGGCCTGCACGCCGTGGAACCGGCCGTGCCGCCGGGGGAAGCGTTGGCGCACAAGGCCTTGGCCGCCGTGCTGCCGCTGGTGCGGGCGGCCGGCGCGCTGGTCGTCAGCGACGGTGGCCTGCCGGACGCGGACCTGGTCGTGCGATCGTGATGATCTCGCGGCTGGTGTCGGTGAGCGGCGTGCGGTCCCAGAAGCCGTAGCGCTCGGCCACGTCGAACCCGGTCTCCCGCAGCAGCGCGTCGAGGTGGTCGGCGTCGGTGAACCGCAGCGCGCCGCGGTCGACGCGGGGCTGCGGCCAGTCCGGGCTGCTGAACGTCTCGGTCATCGTGACCAGCCCGTTCTCCACGCTCTCCACGAAGTGCTCGACCCGCACCCGCTCGCCGTCGGGGCCGACGATGTCGGTGCCGTTCTCGGGCGTCCACCGCTCCCAGGCCCGCGCGCCGGGGTTGCGGGTCTCGAACGCGAACCGCCCGCCCGGCTTGAGCGCCCGGCGGATCGCGGTGAACTGGGCGCGCGCCTCGTCGTCGGTGAGGAAGACCTGGAACGCGTGACCGGTCATCACGACCAGGTCGAACTCCCCGTCGAACGCGACCGTGCCGAGGTCGCCGCGCACCCACTCCACGCCGGGGTCGCGCCGGGCCTGCAGGAGCATGCCCTCGGCCGGGTCGAGCCCGACGAGCCGACCGGCGTGCCCACTGGCGCGGGCGGCCTTGAGCAGCGTGCCCGTGCCGCAGCCGACGTCGAGCACCGCGTCCGCGGCCAGCACCAGCTCGAGGTAGAAGCGGTCGTCCTCGCCGAACTGGTTGATCAGGTCGTAGTAGGCGGCCAGGTCCGGGTCCTCGAAGGAATCTGCCACCCAGGCGATTGTGGCCCGCACGGCGACGGGCCGCGACCGATTTTCGGCCACGGCCCGTCGCGCGGGTGGGTCAGGCGAACGTCGGCTGCCGCATCGCGTGCTGCACCAGCGTGATCAACGTCTGCTTGGTCGACTGCCGGTTGCGCGCGTCGCAGGGCACGATCGGCACCGACTCGTCGATCGTCAGCGCCTCCCGGATGTCCTCGATGCGGTGGTGCAGCAGGCCGTCGAAGCAGTTCACGCCGATCACGTACGGCAGCTCGCGGTCCTCGAAGAAGTCGATGGAGGCGAACGCGTCCGCCAAGCGGCGGGTGTCGACCAGCACGACCGCGCCGATCGCGCCCTTCACCAGGTCGTCCCACATGAACCAGAACCGGTGCTGACCCGGTGTGCCGAACAGGTAGAGGATGAGGTCGCTGTCCAGCGACACCCGGCCGAAGTCCATGGCCACCGTGGTGGTCATCTTGTTGGGCGTGGCCGAGAGGTCGTCCACGCCGACGCTGGCCTCGGTCATCACCGCCTCGGTGGTCAGCGGCACGATTTCCGACACCGACCCGACGAAGGTCGTCTTGCCGACACCGAACCCGCCGGCCACCACGATCTTCGTCGACGTGACGGTCAGGCTCGCCGCGGGTGACCCCGGCCGGTCGGGAGCGCCACCGCTCATGTTGCTCTGCTTTCCCTAGTAGTAGGACCTCGCCGGGTGGTGGGACCTCAGCCGCGCATGGCGACGTGCAGCTGCGAGCGGATCTCCGGGGTGAGCTGGACGCCGACCCGCTCGACCAGCCGCGTCATCGCGTAGCCGATCAGGCCGATGTCGCAGTTCGGCGCCGCGAGCACGGCCAGGCACGAGCCGTCGCTGATGGACATCAGGAACAGGTAGCCCCGTTCCATCTCCACCACGGTCTGCTTGACGTCGCCCGCCTCGAAGCAGCGCGCCGCGCCGAGGTTCAGGCTGACCAGGCCCGACGCGACGGCCGCGAGCTGCTCGGCGCGGTCGATCGGCAACCGCTCCGAGGACGCGAGCAGCAGTCCGTCCGCGGAGACCACGATCGCGTGCGCGACGCCCGCGACCCGGGCGACGAAGTCATCGACCAGCCAACTGAAGTTTTCGAGTTCCTCGGTTGCGGTGGTCACTTCTGCTCCTTGGTCTGATTCCCGCCGTTGGCGGGGGTGTTGTCGTCGAACGACACGCCGTCCCACGGCATGCCGGCGTCATCGCCCGCCTGACGGCCGAGTTGCACGCCTCGCTGGTAGGTGGCGAAGCGCTGGCGCAACCGGTCGGCGGACCTGCGCGGCGGCACGGCGGTCGCCACACCGGCCGACGAGGCGCCGTTCGCCGACGGCTGCGCCGCCGACGGTGCCGGCGCCGAACCGCGCGAGGGCGCGGAGAGCGAACCCGGCATCAGGCGCGCCTTGGGCACGCGCTTGGGCAGGCCCGCGGTGGTCGTGTCGTCGACCGGCGCCTTGAGCGCGCTGGTCGCCAGCGTCCAGCTGTCGTCCGCCGCCGCGCCCCAGCCGGGTCCCGACGACGCGCCGGAGGACGGGATCGCCGACGGCGCGGGCTCGCGCTTGGGCAGGCCCGCCGGGGTCGAGCCGCGCGGCTCGGGCGGCTTCGGCCTGCTCGTCGGCGCGGGCGGCGGGGTGATCAGGTCGGAGCGGTCGGTGTACGCGGTCTGCTCCGACGCCGTGCCGACGTGGCCGCCGTCCGTGCCCATCAGCTCGGCGCGGTCGGCGAACATCGTCCGCTCGGACGCGGTCTCCGGCGGCACGCCGGCCGCCGGGTGGTCGGCGACCTCGCCGCGCACCACGCCGCCCTCGGCCTCGCCGCCCTGGAACCAGCGCGACAGCACGTCCTCGTAGATCGGCAGCCGCTGGGTGGAGGCGTCGTCCTCCTCCCGCTCGACCTCCGCGACCGGCTCGGGCGCCAGGCGCCGGGGGGCCGACGGCGGGTACGAGTAGTCCGGCACCTCCTCGCCGGGCGGCGGCACGGTCTCCGTCACGGTGGCGGTGAACAGGTCGTCCACCGGGGTCTGCTCGACCTGGAAGTACTCGTTGGGCTCGGCCTCGTGCGTGTGCACGACCTGCGGTCCGGTCGAGGCGGGCAGTTCCAGCGGCGCGTAACCGCCGGGCGCGATCTCCGGCGTCCACTTGGGCACGCCGGCCAGCACGCCGACGCCGCTCTCCTCCAGCTGCGGCGCGGCCTGGCGCTGCGGCAGCGCGGCGGGCGCCGGCCTGGGCGCGAGCGGCTCGGGACCGCGGTGCAGCAGGTCCATCGGGAGCACGACCTGCGCCGTGACGCCACCCTCTATGTCGTCGTTGTTGCTCAACGTGACCCGGATGTTGTGCCGCTTGGCGAGCTGGCCGACCACGTACAGGCCCATCTCGCGGGCCACCGACACGTCGACCTCGGGCGGGTCGGCGAGCTTGGTGTTGGCCTCGACGACGTCCTGCTCCTGCATGCCGACGCCGCGGTCGTGGATGCGGATGGACACCTCGCCGCGCCGGGTCTCGATCGCCCGCACGGTGACCTTGGTGGTGGGCTTGGAGAACGCGGTCGCGTTGTCCAGCAGCTCGGCGATGAGGTGCGCGAGGTCGTTGACCACGCGGCCCTGCACCTTCAGCTCCGGCGCGGGCGCGATCTGGATCCGGGCGTACTTCTCGACCTCGGACACCGCGGCGCCGAGCACCTCGGAGATCGGCACCGGCCGGGTGACGCGGCGGTTGACCGTGGTGCCGGAGAGCACCAGCAGGTTCTCGCTGTTGCGGCGCATCTGGGTGGCCAGGTGGTCCAGCTCGAACAGGCTGGCCAGCTGGTCGGGGTCCTGCTCGTCCTGCTCCAGCCGGTCGATGACGGTGATCTGCCGCTCGACCAGCGCCTGCGAGCGCCGGGACAGGTTGATGAACATGTCGTTGACGTTCGCGCGCAGCGCCACCTGCTCGACCGCGAGGCGGACGGCTTCGCGCTGCACGGCGTCGAACGCCCGGGCCACCTGGCCGACCTCTTCGGTCGTGTTGATCGGCACGGGCACCAGCGCCTCTTCCGCGGCACGTGCCGGGTCGCGGTGCGTCCGGATCCGCTTGATCGCGTCCGGCAGGCGGTTGCGGGCCACGTCCAGCGCGGTGCGGCGCAGCACGCGCAGCGGCGTCAGCATCGAGCGGGCGACGAAGGCCATGAGGGCGAACGCGATCACCAGCGCGACGGCGACCAGCGCCGCGTCACGCCACGCGGACGCGCGGGCCGCCTCGGTCAGGTCGATCGAGGCCTGGTCGGCCTGCCGCTCCAGGTCCTGCGACACCTGCCGCAGCAGCGCCGCGGTCTCCTCGCCGACCGCCATGACGTCGCCGTCCGAAATGGACACCTCGCCGGCGTCGGCCTGCTGCACCAGCGCCAGCTGCACCAGGCTGTTGCGCGCGTCGACCGGCGTGCCGGTCACGGTGTCCGACAGCAGCTGGCGGTTCTCCTGGCTCGCGGTGACCGCGAAGTCGGTGAGCGCCGCGTCCAACCGGGACTGCGCGGCGCGCAGCGCGTTGGCCTGGCCGGGGGCGAACTCGCCGCGCTTGGCCGTCGACAGCAGGATCGAGTTCTGCTGCGTCAGCTGCTCCTTCGCGGAGTAGAGCGCGAGGTTGGCGCCGGCCAGCGGCGTGATCGTCTCGTTGCTCAGGCTGCTCGCGGTCGCGCGGTGCACCTGCGCCAGCGCGGCCAGCACCTGGCCGTAGGCGCTGTGCACCGAGATGTCGGGGTACTTGGTGGTGGTCACGGTGTTGCGCAGCGCGTTGAGGCCGTCCAGCGACTGCAACGACTTCTGGAACGCCTCGCGCACCGCGTCGTCGACACCGGTCGTGGAGGCCGCGACGTCGCGCAGCCTGCGGACCTCGGTGTCGACCTTGCTCGAGCGCGTCTGGAACTCGGGGCCGTTCTCCTGGCGACCGCCCGCGACGAACCAGACCGCGGCGTCGCGCTCCAGCTGCAGGGCGTCGGACACCGCCGCCACCTGGGCGGACAGCTGGAGTTCCCGCTGGACCTGGCCGAACAGCTCCACGTCGTCCAGCTGGGTGTTCAGCCTCAGCCCGGCGAGGGTCAGCGTGCTCAGCGCGGGCACCAGGAGCACCACGGCCAGCTTGCTGCGCAAGCGCCAGTTCCGCAGCCGCCACCGGGACACTCCCCGGTCGCCGGGCACGGCGCCTGTGCTGGGCCCCGAGTCGGGTGGACCGCTTCCAGCGGCACCCGTGTCGAGTTGAATCCGCTCCGGATCTCTCCCGGAGGCGTGGTCGTCGTGACCGCGCACCGTCAGCACACTCCCCAGCCCGGTGAAACGACACTTCCCTACAAACCCGGTGGATCTTGGTGGAAAAAACCGCCGAGTCATACCGCCGTTCGGACGAGGTAGCCGGTAGTTTGCAAATCAACCATTGTCGCGCGGACCACACGTGGACGCGCTAAACGATCGCTAACCGGCGTTCATGGTTTTTTCACGCCCTCGACCCGAACGGGAAACACCCGAGGGGGAGCCCGGCCCCGACGACGGGCTCCCCCGTCGGGTCAGCTACCTGACGGGGCGACCAGCATCGGCTTGACGTCGAAGTCCTTCTCCAGCAAGCCGTAGGTTCGCATCAGACCCGCCACGCGCTGCAAGCGGGTGGCGTCCAGCGTGGTCGGGAACTCGCCGAAGTGCACGAGGCTGGCGGTTTCCTTGTCGACCTTCGCGTACTCGACCAGCAGCGGCTCGACCGTGGGGCGGTCCGCCGCGTCGCGCTGGCCCTTCGCCATCGCGCGCTGGAACGCGGCGACGGTGTTCGGGTTCTCCTTCACGAACTTGCCGGTCGTGGCGTAGCCCGCGATCGGGATGTCCGCGGTGGGGCCGGACGCCGCGTCGAGCACGGTGATCTGGCCGCTCGCGCGCTGGGCGCGGCTGATGAACGGCTCCACCATGAAGGCCGCGTCGACCGTGCCGTTCTGCACCGCCGCTTCCATGTCCGGGAACGGGAACTCCTTGAACGTCACCTTGGAGGGGTCGACGTCGTTGGCTTCCAGGGTCGCCTTCGCGGTCAGCTCGGCGATGTTCCGGAACGTGTTGATCGCGATGGTCTTGCCCTCGAGGTCCTTGGGCGACTTGATCGGCGAGTCGGCCTTCGCGAGGATCAGGAACATCTCCGGCTTGGCCTGGTAGCCGTCGCTGACCAGCTTGAGGCCGTCGACGGCCTTGGCCGCCTCCTTCGCCTCGGCACCGAAGAACGACACCCAGTTGCCGAAGGAGATGTCGAGCTCGCCGTTGATCAGGCCCGGGATGGCCGCGGCGCCACCCTGGATGATCTCGATCTTGACCTCGAGACCCTCCTCCTGGAAGTACTTCTTCTGGATCGCGACGTGGACCGACGCGACGTCGAGGATCGGGAGCAGGCCAAGGGTGATCTTGGCCTTTTCGACCTTGCCCGGTGCGGCGGCGGCGTCGGTGGGCTTCTCCTCGGAGCCACCGAGCAGACCGCAGCCGGAGACGACGGCGAGCATCGCGACCGCGGAGACAACGCCGAAGATCCTTCGTGCCGAGAGGCCGACTCTTCGAGTCATGGGGGGCATCTCCTGTTGGAGTGAAGACTTTGCGGGGGCAGGATGCACGAGCGACAGGGTGCTGCAGAACCACTCAAAGTGACACGAGTGGTTCGACAAGACCCCAGTCGACCGACACTCGAAGGCTGATCCACTACCTTCGGTGAGCATCTTTGCACAGGCTGTCCAGAGGTTGGGGTATGCGGTGAGCGATCTTGACGCGGAATGGGCCGTACAGAGCAACCGGCGCCCGGTGGGCATCGTCGGAGCGGGCCCTGCGGGATTGACCTTGGGGAACCTGCTCCGCGAGGCCGGAATCCCCTGCGTGGTGCTGGAAAAAGGCACCCGCGAGCACATCGAGACCCGGCCGCGCGCCGGGGTGTTGGAGCACCGCGCGGTGCAAATGTTGACAGAGCACGGGCTCGCGGACCGGTTGCTCCAAGAGGCGGACAGGCATGGCGCGTGCGAATTCCGGGTGAACGGGGAAGCGCACGAGGTGGACTACGCCACCCTGTACGACGGGCAGACCCACTACATCTACCCGCAGCAGGAGGTCGTCCAGGACCTCGTGCGGCACTACGTCGACGAGCGCGGCGGCGCGGTGCGGTGGTCGGTCACGGACGTCGAACTGCACGACATCGAGTCCGCCGAACCGGCTCTGACCTGGACGAACGCCGACGGCACCCGTGAGCGGCTCGACTGCTCGTTCATCGCGGGCGCGGATGGGTTCCACGGCGTGACGAGGCGCAGCATCCCGGCGGGCGCGGTGCAGGAGTTCAGCCACCAGCACGGCATCGAGTGGCTGAGCATCCTGGCCGAGGCGCCGCCGTCCACCCACAAGGTGATTTACGCACTTCACCCGGACGGATTCGCGGGTCATATGCTCCGCAGTTCGACGGTTTCGCGCTACTACCTCCAGGTCCCGGTGGACGACACCGTGGACAACTGGCCGGACGAGCGCGTGTGGGCGGAGCTGCACAAGCGGTTGGCGCTCAGGGACTCCGACTGGAAGCTCACCGAGGGGCGCATCGTCGAGAAGCGGATCCTCGACATGCGCAGCCACGTGGTCGAACCAATGAACCACGGCAACCTGTACCTCCTCGGCGACGCCGCGCACATCATCACCCCGGTGGGGGCAAAGGGAATGAACCTCGCGTTGCACGACGCCGAGGTGCTCGCCGACGCCCTGGCGCGCTACCACCGAACGGGTGATGAGACGGGGTTGCGGAGCTACTCCGAGGTGTGCCTGCGACGCGTGTGGCGTGCGCAGGAGTTCTCGCAGTGGATGGTGTTCATGATCCACCGGTCGCCGGAGCCGTTCCTGAGCCGGTTGGGTCAAGCCAGACTCGAACACCTCATCGCCTCCGGGTCGTCGGCCGGCTATTTCGCCCAAAACTACGTGGGGCCCTAGGCAGAACATCTTACGATTAGCGGGCCCCATTACCGGGGGAACACCCCGCAATGACACCGGAACACCGGCGCCTTGTTCTCCGCCACGGCATTCAGGCGTGCTCGACCCGGAGAACAAGGCGATGGCCCGATCGAATTACCGGCACATTCGAAGTGTCGTCACGCGCGGACATCCACGCGGACATCCACGACATCGGGTCGATGTATTCGCCGCCGATTCCACCCGCTGGACGCCCGGACGCACCCGACGACACCCCGTCGGTGACGCCCCAGGCGCGCGGAAATCATCGGCGGACAATTCCGCGAGGCGGCCGGAAAAGCACTCGACGCGCACGGCGCGTGATCGCACGACGACGGCGCGGTGATCATCGCCGAAGGTCTTCCGCGGCGGGAAAGATGTCGAATCGTTGTGAACGATCGCCGTCGAAACCGCGCCCGGAAACCGCTGCCGGCGCGCCCGGACACGACAACGGGCGACCCACGGCGCCGGCGCCCCTGAGGGGGCCGACAAGCCGCGGATCGCCCGTCGGGCGTCCTGGGCCTAGGAAAGGCCGGTCACGTCGTGGCGCGCTCCTCGGCCTCGGCGCGCGAGACCTCCGCCCGCTCCGCCTCGGCCCACTTCGCCGCCTGCTCCTCGTTCGCCTTGCGCCGCGCCTTGACCTCCTCGGAGGTCTTGCCGACGTTCAGCAGCCGCGCCACCTCGGCCCGCAGCGCGACGAACGCCTCGGACTCGCGGGTGGTGATCTGGTCGCGCTCGGCGGGCAGGTCGACCTTCAGGTCCGCCACCACGGACGCGGGCGACGTGGAGAGCACGAGGATCCGGTCTCCCAGGTAGACGCTCTCGTCGATGTCGTGCGTCACCACGAGGACCGTGGTGTCCTGCTCGGTGCGGACCTTCAGCAGCAGGTCCTCCAGCTCGAACCGGGTCTGCGCGTCCACCGAGGCGAACGGCTCGTCCATCAGCAGCAGCGCGGGCCGGTAGGCCAGCGCCCTGGCGATGGCGACGCGCTGCTGCATGCCGCCGGACAGCTGCCACGGGTACTTGCGGCCGGCCGCCGACAGGCCGACCCACTCCAGCGCCTCGGCCGCGCGCGTGCGGCGCTCGGCGCGGCCCAGGGTGCGGCGCAGCGGGAACTCGACGTTCTTCTGCACCGTCAGCCAGGGGAACAGCGAGCGGCTGTAGTCCTGGAACACCACGGCGAGGTCGTCGGGCACGCCGCGGACCTCGTTGCCGTGCAGGCTGATCTCGCCGCGGGTGGGGCGGATCAGCCCGGAGATGGTGCGCAGCAGCGTGGACTTGCCGCAGCCGGACGGGCCGACGACGCAGACCAACTCGCCGGTGCCGACGGTGAACGACAGGTCGGCGATCGCGGTGTGCGCGCCGTCCTTCGCCTGGTAGGTGTGGCCGAGGTCGGCCACTTCGAGCATCGCGGTCATACTGCTTTTTCCTCCACCGTCGCGGGGGTGCGCTCCTGCTTCGGTTGCCACGCAAGGGCTTTGCGCTCGAAGCCGAGGAGCACGGTGTTGAGGGCATAGCCGAGGACACCCAGCAGGATGATCCCGGCCCACATGTCGGGGAAGTCGAACTCCCGCTGTGCGACGAGGAGTTGCGACCCGATCCCGTTGTCGGTTCCGACGAGTTCGGACACGACCATGAGCACCAGCGACAGCGACAGGGAGACCCGCAGCCCGGCGAAGATCTTCGGCGCCGCGGAGGGCAGGACGACACCGAGGATCCACTGTGGCTTGGGGATGCGGAACACCGCCGAGGTCTCGAACTTCGTGGCGTCGACGGAACGGGCGCCGTCGATGCTGTTGAGCAGGATGGGCCACAGCACGCCGAAGACGATCGTGGCGAGCTGCATGGTGGTGCCGACGCTGAACAAGAGCAGGAACACCGGCACCAGCAGGGGCGGCGGGATCGAGCGCATGAACGTCAGCAGGGGCCCGGCGTACTCCGCGGCCTTCTCCGAGCGGCCGAGCGCCACGCCGAGCGAGACGCCGACGACGGCCGCGATGCCCCAGCCGGCGAGCAGCCGGCCGATGCTCGGGAACACGTGGTCGAACACCGTGTCGGTCAGGAACAGGTCATCGGCCGGGCCGGAGAACCACAGGTCGTGCGCGGCCACGGCGATCTCGGTGGGGCGGGGGAAGAACGTGTCGTCGGCGTACCAGGTGAGCAGTTCCCAGACCACGACGAGGCCCGCGAACACCGCCCACCGCTGCAGGAATCGACTCACGACCGACCTCCGGTGACCGCGCTCCAGCCGACCCAGCGGCGCTGCGCGCGTTCCAGCCCTTCGTTGAGCAGGTAGCCGATGACGCCCGCGACCACCGTGCCGGCCAGGACGATGTCCATCCGCCCCGCGCCGCTGCGCGCGATCGCGATGTACTGCCCGATGCCGCCGGACCCGCCTTCCAGCAGCTCCACGCTGACGACCACGACCAGGCTCGTCGTGGCGGCGAGCCGGATTCCGGTCAGCACGAACGGCAGGGCGCTGGGCAGGGCGACCGACGCCAGCACGCGCACCCGGCCGGAGCCGAACGCCCGCGCGGTCTCGACCAGCAGGGGGTCGAGCTCGTCGAGCGCGTAGATGGTGTTGAACAGGATGGGCCAGATCGCCGCGTACACGGCGAGGGTGATCTTGGTTTCCGGTCCGATGCCGAGCAGCAGCACCGCCAGCGGGATCAGCGCCACCGACGGGATGGGGCGCAGGAACTCGACGACGGCGCGGGTCGCGTGCCGGACGGGCGCCACGCTGCCCAGGACGAGGCCGAGCGGGACGGCGATCCCGACCGACAGCGCCACGGCGATGAGCACGGCGAGGACCGTCGCGATGACGTCCCGCAGGAAAGCCTCATCCCCCAACAACTTCACGAGTTCCACCGCTACGACGGACGGCGGTGGCAGGTACTCCGAGGGAACCAGCCGGAACCGGCCGAACAGCTCCCAGATGACGAGGAACCCGGCCACACCGAGCAGTCCTCGGGTGAGCGCACGCACGCGCAAACGCCTCTTCCCAGTTGATCAACCCCAGCCAACCCGGCTCAATCTAGAGAGTGAAGTCCCCCGCCACAATGAGTGGCGGGAAAACTTCATGATGTGATCTTGCAACGCCGGCCCGCAGGTGGCGGGGCGATCGGCTTGCCTTCCGCTCAGTGGAATCAGGGGTTGGCACACGGCGGGTCGTAGGGCAAGTCGGGGAAGTAACCCGCCCACTGCCGCCCGGTGATCCCGGGGTGCGCGGTGGCGCAGATCCGGTCCACCACCGCGTCCAGGTCGGTCTCCCAGAACCGCAGCACCGAATCGCCCGCGCTGACCAACGTCCGCCCTTCGGGCGCGAACGCCACCGAGTTCGCGCCCGAGGAGTGCGCGGCGAACACCGCCGACTGCCGGAGGGCCCCGTCGGCAGGCACGTCGTACAGGCGCAGGGTGCCGTCGGCGTCGGCGGCCACCAGCAGGTCGTCGAACACGGCGACCGCGCGCACCGCCGAGCCGAGCGACTCGGCCGAGCCGAACCGCACCGCCACGACGTCGTCGGGATCGTGCCGCTGCTCGGGGTGGCGCCACAGCACGGCCTTGCCGTCGGACTCCACCGTCACCACGCCGCCGGGCGCCGACGGCACCGCGACGACGTACGTGGCGAAGTCCAGCGCGTCGCGGCGGAACCGCTCGGGCCGCATCGGGACGGTCGTGTCCCACTCCTCGACCGCCCCGCCGTACTTGGCGACCACCAACCGGTCGCCGGTCCGGTCGAACGCCAGCGCGCTGGCCACGAGCTCCGGGTTCGCCTCGTCGGTCAGCTCGGCGATCTTCGTCGTGGTTACGACGTCCCACAGCCGCGTCACGCCGTCGTCGAGGCCGCCGGTGGCGAAGTACCCGCCCTTCGGGCTGAACGCCACCAGGTGCGCCCGCCCCGCCTCGCCGACCAGGTCGGGCGAGACCAGGTTGGTGGTCCGCCACACCCGCACCCGGGCGTCTTCGGCCACGGTGACCAGGTGCTCGCCGTCCGGGCTCAGCGCCGCGGTGCGGACCGGGCCCGGGTGCGCGGTCAAGGCCCAGGCGGTGCGCGGACCGCGCGGCTCGGAGATGTCGACGAGCCGGAGCTCGCCCTCGACGTCCACGGTGGCGGCGAGGGGGCGTTCGGCGGCGACCGTGACCGCGCGCACCGTCGCGGGGTGCGCGACCGGCAGGTCGGTGAGGTCGGTGAGCCGGGTGGACCGGTCGCTCCCCGCGGTGACGAGGCTGCGCCCCTCGGCGGCGAAGGCGACCGCGGTGACCGCGCCGAGGTGCCCGTCGAGCGCGGCGGACTGGAGCGGCGCGTGCCGGTCGGTGACGTCCCACAGCCGCGCGGACCGGTCGTCGCCCGCCGTGGCCAGCACCCGCGCGTCACCGTTGAACGCCAGGGCGCGCACGTCACCGCCGTGCCGCAGGGCGGCGGTCTGCCGCGCGGGCCCACCCCGGTCGACGACCTCCCACAGCCGCACCACCCGGTCCTCCCCCGCCGTGGCCAGCACCCGGCCGCCGTCTCCGACCGCCAGCGCGGTGACCGCGCCGACGCCGCCGACCAGCACGGCGGACGCGCCGGTGGCCAGGTCGACCGCGTGCACCCGGTCGCCGGAACCGACCGCGACCACGTGCCCGGACAGGAAGGCCACCTCGGGCGACGACTCGCCCGTCACCGGCAGGTCCGCCCGCATACCGCCGGCGGCCAGGTCCCACGCGCGCGCCCGACCGGCGACGAACCCGGCCACGAGGTAGCGGGAGTCGGGCGAGAACGCCAGGTCCAGCGTCGGCTCGCTCGACAGGTCGGTGAGCCGGTGCACGATCACCGGACGGCGGGGATCCGTCACCCGCCACACCACGATGCAGTCCTCGGACGCACCGGCGAGCCACTGGCCGTCGTCGGAGAACGCCACCACGCGGGTCGCGCCCAGCCCGGCCAACGCGCCGAGGTGCTCCGGGCGGTGGGGGTCGGTCATGTCCACCAGCCGCACGTCCGCGGTGGTGGTGTCGTCGACGACGGCGAGCAGCGAGGCGGCCGGGCTGACCGCCACCGCGCGGACCCCGCCGATCCGGGTCGCGTAGGGCTCGGTGAACGCGGCGAACAACGCGTCCCGCGTCTCCGGCAGCGGCGCGAGCCGGTGCGCGGCCAGCGTGAGCTGCAACGACAGCGCCGGGTCCTCGTCGCGCAGCGCGGCGGCCTGGGTGATCACCTTGTGCGCCAACGCGATGTTGCGCTGCTCGGTCGCGGACCGCTCGGCGTTGAACGCGAACACGATCGCGCTGGACGCCAGCACCAGCAGCACGGCCATCACCGACACCAGCTGCCGCAGCCGCCGGGTGCGGCGGTGCTCGATGGCGTGCACCGCGTCGTCCGCGGCGATGCTGGCCTCCAGGAACCGGATCTCGCCGGGCGTGAGCCCCCGCGTGCCGTCGACCCACTCGCGCACCAGCGCCAGCCGGGTGCCCCGGTACAGCGCGCCGGGGTCGCGGTCCAGGGCCTCCCAGGTGTGCGCGGCCTCGGTCAGCATCCGCTGCACCCGCAGGCCCGCGCGGTCCTCGGCGATCCAGTCGCGCAGCCGCGGCCAGTTGCGGATCAGCGCCTCGTGCGCCAGCTCCACCGTGTCCCGGTCCAGCACCACCAGCCGGGCCTGCGCCAACGCGGCCAGCACCTCCGCGCTGTCGCTCTCGACGTGGTGGTCGACCTCGGCGCGGGCGACGCGGCGCTTGGTGTCCTCGGTGCCCTCGCCGACCGCGATCAGCCGCAGGAACACCTGCTTGGCGATCAGCTGCCGGGCCGGGCTCATCGCCGTGTAGACGTGCTCGGCGCTGCGCGCGATCGAGTGCTCGACCCCGCCGACCTCCTCGTACCCCGCCAGGGTCAGCGCGACACCGCGCCGCCGGCGCCACGTCTCCAGCAACGCGTGCGACACCAGCGGCAGCACCGCGGGCTGGCCCGCCGCGTCCGCGACCAGGCGCGTGACCAGCGCCGTCTCCACCTTGCAGCCGACCGCGACGGCCGGTGACACGATCGCCTCGCGCAGCTCGTCCGCGGCCATCGGCCCGATCAGCACGTGCCCGCCGCGCAACGCCTCCACCAGCTCCGGGTACTGGCCGCAGTGGCCGAGGAAGTCGGCCCGGACGCCCAGCACCACCCGCGTGCGGCTGGTCGGCGCGGACGCGGCGGTGGTCAGCGCGGCGATGAACGCGGCCCGGTCGGCGGGCTCCTGGCACAGCGTGAAGACCTCTTCGAACTGGTCGACCACGATCAGCAGGTCGTCGTCGCCGCCGACGAGCGCCTGCCGCACGCGCAGGTGCAGGTTCTCCGGGTAGGCGGCGAACTCGGCGGCCAGCGCCGGCGCGTCCCGGCCGGTGCGCGCGGCGACCTGCACCGCCAGCTCCTCCACCGGCCGCGCGCCGGGCGTGAGCACGACCGCGGGCCGGTCCCAGTTCGCCACCAGGCCCGCCCGCAGCACCGACGACTTGCCCGAGCCGGACGCGCCGAACACCCCGGCGAACCGGCGTCGCGCGACGAGGCCCACCAGTTCGCGCACGACGCGGTCGCGGCCGAAGAACCGGTCCGCGTCACGCACCTGGAACGCCGCCAGCCCCGTGTACGGGGCCCCGGTCGCCTCCGGCGGCGTGCGCGGGTTCGCGTCGGCGACCCGTTCGGCCAGCGCCCGCCAGCGCGACTCCCACGCCGCGGTGTCACCGCCGCAGGCCCGCACGTACGCCAACGTCACCGCGAGGCTCGGCAGCTTCCGGCCGTTCGCCGCCTCCGACAGGGCCGCGGCGGAGTAGTGGGCGTCCCGGGCGAGCCGCCGGTACGTGGGGCTGCCCGCGCGTTCCCGCAGGGCCCTCAGATCGCCGGCGAACTCGCCCAGGTCACGGCTGTCCGCCCGTAACGGGCCCTCCGGTCTGGCCATCGTCGCCCTCCCCTTCGACGAGGGCGATTGTTCAGAAAAGCCTGTTCAGCGTCCACGCGCTGACACTGAACAACCCGTCTGCCGTAGGAATGGCGGTGGAACCGGTAGGTGGTTCCCGCAGGGGGGAGGGGGGGGGGGGGGGGGGGGGGGGGCGGCCCCCCCCCCCCCCCCCCCCCCCCCCCCTGCCCCGGCTACAGCCCCACGGCCTTGTACAGGGAGCCGACTTCCTGGCGGTTGAGCACCCGCATCGAGCCGGGGCGCTGGTTGCCGAGGCGCACCTCTCCGACGGCGGTGCGGACCAGGTGCTCGACGGGGTGGCCGACGTGGTCGAGCAGGCGGCGCACGATGTGCTTGCGGCCCTCGTGCAGGACCACCTCGACCAGCGCCTTGCCCGGCATGGACGAGACCAGCTTGAACGAGTCGACCGCGATCGGGCCGTCCTCGAGCTCGACGCCCGCCCGCAGGCGCTTGCCCAGGTCCTTCGGGATCGGGCCGGGCACCTCGGCCAGGTAGGTCTTGGTGATCTCGTAGGACGGGTGCATCAGCCGGTGCGCGAGGTCGCCGTCGTTGGTCAGCAGCAGCAGGCCCTCGGTGTCGGCGTCCAGCCTGCCGACGTGGAACAGGCGTTCCTTGCGGTTGTGCAGGTAGTCGCCGACGCACGGGCGGTGCGCGTCGTCGTGCATGGTGGACAGGACACCGCGCGGCTTGTTGAACGCGATGGTGACCACGTCCTCCTTGAGCACCACGCGCACGCCGTCGACGTGCACGACCGCGGTGTCCGGGTCGACGCGGCGGCCCTGCTCGCGGACCACCTCGCCGTCGACCTGGACGCGGCCGAGTTCGATCAGCTCCTCGGCGACCCGCCGCGAGGCGATGCCCGCCTTGGCGAGCACCTTCTGGAGCCGGATCCCCTCGGGGTTGGCCTGGTCAGACATCGTCGATCGCATCCACTTCGGGCAGGAGGGGGGCGATCGGCGGCAGGTCGCCCAGCGACGACAGCCCCAACCGCTCCAGGAACAGTTCGGTCGTGCGGTAAAGGATGCCACCCGTGTCGGAGTCCGTGCCCGTCTCGGCGATCAGGCCGCGCGCGACGAGCGTGCGGATGACGCCGTCCACGTTCACCCCGCGCACCGCCGCGATCCGCGCCCTGGTCACGGGCTGCCGGTAGGCGATGACCGCGAGTGTCTCCAACGCGGCCCGGGTGAGCTTGGCGCGCTGCCCGTCGAGCAGCAGCTTCTCCACGAATGGCGCGTAGCGGTCCCTCGTGTAGAACCGCCAGCCGTCCCCGATTCTACGCAGGTCGATGCCGCTGCCCTGCTCGGTGTACCGGTCGGCCAGCCGGCGCAGGGCGGCGGTGACGCGCTTCACGGACTGGTCGAGGACGCCCGCGAGCTGCTCCTCGGCGATCGGGCTGTCCACGACGAGGAGGATCGACTCCAGCGCGCCGTCGAACTCGGCGTCGTCGGAGAGGTCCGGCAGCCCGCCTGCCTCGACCTCGTCCTCGGCCTCCGGCACGATCCCGGGCTCGGCGACGGCGGCGGGTCCAGGCACGTCCGCGGCAGGCCCGGCCACGCCGTCCGGGCCTGTGACCTGCTCGAACCCGGCCGCGACCGACTCCACCGCCACGTCGGGCCCGACCACCGGCTCGACGGCCGCCCTCGGCTCGGGGCCGGTCGCTGCGTGGTCGCTCACCCGTACTCCTCGTCCTCGTCGCGGGCCTGCGCCTGCGCCTGCTCGATCGTGCCGCCGACCCACGTGATGCGCAGCTCGCCCAGCGGATCGGGCTGCTCGAAGGCCAGCGACTGCTCGCGGTACAGCTCCAGCAGCGCCAGGAACCGCGCCACGACCTCCATGGTCTCCGTGCACTCGGCGATCAGCTCGGCGAACGTGGCCGTCCCCAGCTCCGCCAGCCGTGCCCGCAGCATGTCCGCGTGCTCGCGCACCGACACCCGGTGCTGGTGGATGTGCGAGGTCGACACCGTCGGCGGCGGTTTGGGCCGGAACACGACCGCGGCGATCTCGCTGAACCGCCGGGCGTCCACCCCCAGCATCACCTCGGGCAGCAGCCCCTCGTACCGCTCCTCCAGCGCCACCGACCGCGGGTAGCGCCGGTACGCGCCCCGCTCCAGCTCCGCGAACAGCGCCGCGACCTGCTTGTACGCCCGGTACTGCAGCAGCCGCGCGAACAGCAGGTCACGCGCCTCCAGCAGCGCCAGGTCGTCCTCGTCCTCCACGTCGCCCGAGGGCAGCAGGCGGGCCGCCTTCAGGTCGAGCAGGGTCGCCGCGATGACCAGGAACTCGGTCGTCTCGTCGAGGTCCCACTGGTCGCCCAACGCGCGGATGTAGGCGATGAAGTCGTCGGTGACGGTGTGCAGCGCCACCTCGGTCACGTCGAGCGTGTGCTGCGAGATCAGCTGGAGCAGCAGGTCGAACGGTCCCTCGAAGTTGGTCAGCTTGACCTTGAACCGGCCGTCGTCCGGCGCCGCGGGCTCGACCACCTCGACTGCCTCGACCACCTCGACCGGCGCGGCGACTTCGGGTTCGGTCTCGGGTGCGTCACCGCTCACTGCTCGCGCAACCTACGGACCAGCAGCGACTCCTCGCCGTGCCCTTCGAGGTCGTCCAGCACGATCGCGATGGCCTCGCGCACCACGCGCCCGCGGTCGACCGCGAGACCGTGCTCGCCGCGCAGCGCCAGCCGCGCGTGCTCCAGCGCCAGCAGCTCCTCGTCGGACACGTACACGGTGATCTTCGTCGAGTGCTTCTGTCGCCCCGTGCCCCGCCGCGGCGCCGACTGCTCTTGAGCGGGCACGTCGGCGGCGGCGCCGGTCGTGAGGCGGAACAGCTCGGACGCGCCCGGCAGTGATGGGCGTCGGGTCACCGGGCGATCACCTCGCGCGCCAACGCGCGGTAGGCCTTCGCGCCCGACGAGCGGGGCGCCCAGCTGGTGATCGGCTCGCCGGCGACGGTCGTCTCCGGGAACCGGACGGTGCGGTTGATCACCGTGTCGAACACGACGTCGCCGAACGCCTCGACCACGCGCGCCATCACCTCGCGGGAGTGCAGCGTGCGCGGGTCGTACATGGTGGCGAGGATCCCGGTGATCTCCAGCTTCGGGTTCAACCGCTCCCTGACCTTCTCGATGGTGTCTATCAACAGGGCGACCCCGCGCAGGCTGAAGAACTCGCACTCCAGCGGGATGAGGACGCCGTCAGCCGCCGCGAGGGCGTTGACCGTGAGCAGGCCGAGCGACGGCTGGCAGTCCACCAGCACGTAGTCGTAGTGCTCGATGACCGGGCGCAGCGTGCGGACCAGCGTGTGCTCCCGGCCCACCTCGGAGACCAGCTGGATCTCCGCGGCGGACAGGTCGATGTTGCTGGGCAGCAGGTCCATGCCCTCGACCGGGGTGCGCATGATCACGTCGCGGACGCCGACGTCGCGCTCCATGATCACGTTGTAGATGGTCTGGTCGAGCTGGTGCGGGTGCACGCCGAGGCCGACCGACAGCGCGCCCTGCGGGTCGAAGTCGACCAGCAGCACCTTGCGGCCGTACTCGGTCAGCGCCGCGCCGAGGTTGATGGTGGACGTGGTCTTGCCGACCCCGCCCTTCTGGTTGCACACCGCGAGGATCTTCGCCGGACCGTGCCGGGCGATGAGCGGTGGGTCGGCGACGTAGCGCAACGGACGGCCGGTCGGCCCGATGTCGCCCGCTACCTGCTCGGTCGTGTCTTCGTCCGCGGGTGCGGCGTGCGGGGCGAGGCTCAGCTCGACCGAGGCGCGCGGCACACCGGACGGTTGCGGGGGTGGTGGAGGTGCTCCCCACGCCTGACCCGCGTGCTCCGGTGTCGACATCGCCTTCCCGATTCCTAGTCCTCTGCCTGGGCGCAGCCTAGGCACACCGGGGTCCACCGGCAACGCGCCCCGCCGAAGCGCGGTCAATCGTTCTCAGCGCGTTTCGCGAGGGCCCGGCGCGGGCTCAGGGCGTCGCGCCCGCCTGCGCCCCGGTCCGGTCGGCGGCGTGGTCACGGGCGTCGCGGCAGCTCCGCTCGGCCGCGCGGAGCACCACGTCGAGCAGTCCGGGGAACAGCTCGTCGAGGTCGTCGCGCCGCAGCGACACCCACCGCTGGTTCCCGCGGGCCCTGGTCCGGGTGATGCCCGCTTCCCGCAGCACGCGCAGGTGCTGCGACAACGTGGACTTGGCGACCTCCACCATCAGCGCGCCGCACAGGCGCTCGCCGTCGGATTCGATCTGCCGCACCACCGCCAGCCGGGTGGCGTCGCTCAACGCGTGCAGCACCGCGCCCAGCTCGATCGCGCTGCGCTCGGGCTCGTCCAAGTTCGGCACCGGGTCGGCACCTCCAGCTCGTCGGGCTCATCGGACGTGGGTGGGCGCCCGGTCGGGCGAGCGGCCCACCCACGGTACCCGTGGACCGCTCATGTTCCACCCGATGCGCGAGGATGGGCGGTCGCGTAGACCTCGCGCAAGGTGTTGACGGTGACCAGTGTGTACACCTGCGTCGTCGTCACGGAGGCGTGACCGAGCAATTCCTGCACGACCCGCACGTCCGCGCCGCCTTCCAGCAGGTGGGTGGCGAACGAGTGCCGCAGCGTGTGCGGTGAGACTTCGGCTTCGACGCCCGCGCGTTCGGCCGCCGTCTTCAGCACCTGCCACGCCGACTGCCGGCTCAACCTGCCGCCGCGGGCGTTGAGGAACAGCGCGGGCGTGCCGCGCTTGGCCAGGGTCGGGCGGGCTCGCACGAGGTACGCCTCCAGCGCCGCGAGCGCCGGGCGGCCGACCGGCACGATGCGCTGCTTGCCGCCCTTGCCGTCGAGCAGCACGGTGCGTTCGGCGGCGTCGACGTCGTCCACGTCGAGCCCGACGACCTCGGAGATCCGCGCGCCGGTGGAGTACAGCAGTTCCAGGAGGGCGCGGTCGCGCAGGTGGGCGGGGGTGTCGGCGGGGCCTTCGAGGAGCTTCAGCACGTCGTCGACGGGCAGTGCCTTGGGCAGCCTGCGCGGCGGGGTCGGCGGGTGGACGGCGCGGGCGGGGTCCTGCGCGGTGATGCCTTCGAGGTGCGCGAAGCGGTGCAACCCCCGGACCGCGACCAGGGTGCGCGCGGCGGAGGAGGCGGCCAGCCCGGATTCGCGCAACGTGGCCAGGAAGTCCCCGACCAGGGCTTCGGTGACGTCGGCGAGGTCGTCGACCCCGTTGGCCGCCAGGTGGGCTACGTACCGGCGCAGGTCGCGGCCGTAGGAGTCGAGCGTGTTGCGCGCCGTGCCCCGCTCCACCGCCAGGTGGTCGAGGTACGCGCCGATCGCCCGCGCCGCCGCCGTCGCCCGCGCTTCCGGAGCATCTCCCGCGGGAGTCCCCGCCTCCGATGTCGACCCGGGCGCATGCCCCGCGGGGGTCCCCGCCAGGGGGTCCCCTGCTTTCATTCTCCCAGAGGGGTCCGACAATTCCGGCGTCCCGCCGCCCGCCGCCACCGGACCGCTCCCCCGCCGACCGCTCACAGCAGGTCCAGCGGAACGTGCCGCAGCCCGTGCGCCTTCGCCACCTCGGCCTGCACAATGGTGCCGCGCACCGCGTTCACGCCCTTCGCCAACGCCGGGTCGTCGCCGATCGCCCGTCGAAAGCCCTTGTCCGCCAGCGCCGTCACGTAGGGCAGTGTGACGTTCGTGAGCGCCCACGTCGAGGTGTGCGGCACCGCGCCCGGCATGTTCGCCACGCAGTAGAACACCGAACCGTGCACCCGGTAAGTCGGGTCGTCGTGCGTGGTCGGCCGTGAGTCGGCGAAGCAACCGCCCTGGTCGATGGCGATGTCCACGAGCACCGAGCCGGACCGCATGGTCGACACGAGCTCGTTGCCCACCAGCGTCGGGGCCCTGGCGCCCGGCACGAGCACCGCGCCGATCACCAGGTCCGCCCACCGGCACGCCTTCTCCACCTCGTACGAGTTGCTCGCCACGGTCTGCAGGTGCCCCCGGTAGGCGAAGTCGATCTGCCGCAGCCGGTTGACGTTGGTGTCCAGCACGACCACCTCGGCCTGCATGCCCACGGCCACCGCGGCGGCGTTCATGCCCGCCACCCCCGCGCCGATCACCGCCACCTTCCCCGCCGGCACGCCGGGCACGCCGCCGAGCAGCACACCGCGCCCACCCTGGTTGCGCTCCAGGCAGTGCGCGCCGACCTGCACGGCCATCCGCCCGGCGACCTCGCTCATCGGCGCGAGCAACGGCAACGAGCCGTCCGCCGGCTGCACGGTCTCGTAGGCGATGGCGTCGATGCCGGAGGTGATGATCGCCTGCGTGCAGCGGGCGTCGGCGGCCAGGTGCAGGTAGGTGAACAGGGTCTGCCCCGGCCGCATCCGGTGGAACTCCTCGGCCACCGGCTCCTTCACCTTGAGCACCAGCTCGGCGTCGCCCCACACGTCGTCGACGTCGGGCACGACCTCCGCGCCGGACGCCGCGAACTCGCGGTCCGGGATCGAGGAACCGCCGCCGGCTCCCGCCTCGATCAGCACGCGGTGGCCCCGGCGCACCAGCTCCACCACACCGGCGGGGGTGATGGCGACCCGGTGCTCGTGGTTCTTCACCTCTCGGGGAACGCCGACCAGCACCCCCGAAGCGTAGGTCGACCAGCGGGTTCCGGCTCGATCAGCGGCACGCGGCTGTTAGCGTTGACGTGTGTCGGAACCACACCAGGTGCGCATCGGCGACCAGCAGCGCGAAGAGGCGATCAGCGCGCTGAACGACCACTTCGCGGCCGGTCGCCTGGAGATCGGCGAGTACGAGCAGCGCGTCGGCTACGCGTCCGCGGCCCAGTCCGCGCAGGAGCTGGCGGCGCTGTTCCACGACCTGCCGCAGCCGCACCCGGTGTTCCTGCCGCCCGGCTACCCGCCGACGGCCGCGTACCCGACCCCGCCGCCGCCCGGTTACGCCGCCACGCCCGGCCAGGGCATCCCCGGCTACCCGCCGCCCGGCTACGCGGACCCGTCCCAGCCCTACGGCCCGGCGTACGGCTACCCGCCCGGGTTCAACCCCAACGCGCCGTACGGCTTCGACCCGGTGACCGGGCAGCCGTTGTCGGACAAGTCGCGCATCGCGGCGGGCGTGCTGCAGCTGGCGCTGCCGTTCGGCATCGGCCGGTTCTACATGGGTGACACGGCGATCGGCATCGCACAGCTGCTGACCTGCGGCGGGTGCGGCATCTGGTCGTTGATCGACGGGATCGTCCTGCTGGTCAACGGCGGCACCGACAGCCAGGGCCGCAAGCTACGCGACTAGGTTCCGCACGACCATCCAGGTGACGGCCAGCGCCACCACCGGCACGCCGACGTTCCGCGACACCGGCGGCGCCGGCCGTCCCCGCCTGGCCGCCCGGAACCACCGCACCCACAGCCAGGCCAGCAGCGGCAGCCCGACCAGCAGCATCACGGCGTTGAACTGCCAGGCCGCGACCAGGTCGCCGTGCAGCAGGGCGTGGACCATCCGGGTCGACCCGCAGGCCGGGCACTGGATGCCGGTCAACGCGTAGAGCGGGCACGGCGGCAGGAGCGACCCGGGCTGGTTGGGGTCGACGAACAACAGCACCCCGCACCCACCCACCGCCGCCGCGGCCACCGCCAACGGCCCTCTCACACCCACGAACGCCATTATCCGCTTCCCCCTGCCCCGGATACTCACCAACCGTGGGCTTCTCCTGGTACGCACACCGGGCAGGCGACGCGACCCTGCCCCTGCCGCACCGCGTGTCGGCGTTCCGCTCGTGCGTGCGGCGCTTCCACGCGGCGCCGTACGAGGACACCATGCGTTACCTGGAGCTGGTGGCGGGTCCGTTCCAGCGCGACGAGCGGGCGTTGGCGGCGGCGCTGGAGGTGCTGCTGGTGCTGCGAGGCCGGTGGAAGCTGCACGTGGAGAACTACGCGGCGATCCGCCGGGAGGAGAAGCGGCGAGGCGTGCGCTCACCGCGCGGCACCACGCCGTTCGACCGCGAGTACGAGCACCCGCCCCTGCCCGACCTGCACCTGAACGTTGAACTCACACGTTCCGAACGTAGGACTCAGGCGACCTGAACGTACGACTCACGCGTTCTGAACGTAGGACTCAGGCGACCTGAGCGTTCGACACGCGGGACCAGAGCGTTCGACACGCGAGTGGGTCGAACGGGTGGAGCCCGCGTGTCGAACGGTCGGGGTCGGTGAGGTCGACGTCCAGGTCAGCTGGAGCGGGCCGCGAAGCGGGTCGGGCGGTCGGTGAACGGGGCGTCGGAGGGGCGCCCCGTTCCGCCGCCGGTGACCACGGCGTGCGCGGCGAGCAGCCCGGACACGGCGGGGCCGTTGACGATCTCCCCGGCCAGGACCATGTCCACCGCCTCGGCCAACGGGAAGCTCTTCGCCTCCAGGTCGGCCTCCTCCTCGCCCTGCACGTCGCGATCGACCTCGGTGAGCCCACGAGCCAGGAACACCCGCACCACCTCGTCGGTGAACCCGGGTGACACGGCAACGTCCACCAACGTCACCCACTCCGACGCCGCGAGCCCGACCTCCTCGGCCAGCTCCCGCTCCGCGGCGGCCAGCGGCGTCTCGTCACCCGCGTCCAACAACCCGGCCGGCAGCTCCCAGAGCCGCCGGCCCAGCGGGTGCCGGTACTGGTGGATCAACCTCACCGCACCGGCCTCGTCCAAGGCCACCACCGCCACCGCGCCGAGGTGTTCCACCACCTCGCGCGATGCCGTACCGCCACCAGGCATGGCGACCTCGTCCACCCGCAACGCGACGACGCGCCCGACGTGCACGTCCCGCGACGAAACAGTCCCGAACTCGTGCCGAGGAGTCACTGCGCGGCCCCCGCGGGCTCGGGCAGCGGCAGCCGGTCGGCCAGCCGGTAGTCCAACGCCGCCTTCACGAACGCCGCGAACAGCGGGTGCGGGCGGGTCGGACGGGACTTCAGCTCCGGGTGCGCCTGCGTGGCCACGAAGAACGGGTGCACGTCGGCCGGCAGCTCGACGAACTCCACCAGCCGCCCGTCCGGCGACGTCCCGGAGAACACCAACCCCGCCTCGCCCAGCTTCGAGCGGTAGGCGTTGTTGACCTCGTAGCGGTGCCGGTGCCGCTCGGAGACCTCCAGCGACCCGTACGCCGCCGCCACCTGCGAGCCCGGCAGCAACGACGCCGGGTACGCGCCGAGCCGCATCGTGCCGCCCATGTCCCGCTGCCCGGAGACGACGTCCTCCTGGTCGGCCATGGTGCTGATCACCGGCGACCCGGTGTCCTCGAACTCGGCCGAGTTCGCGTCGGCGATACCCGCCAGGTTCCGCGCCGCCTCGATGACCAGGCACTGCAACCCCAGGCACAGGCCCAGCAGCGGGATGCCGCGGGTCCGCGCGTAGGTGATGGCGCCGATCTTGCCCTCGATGCCGCGCACCCCGAACCCACCCGGGATGAGGATCGCGTCGAGCCCGCCCAGGGCGTGCGCCGCGCCGGACGGCGTCTGGCACTCGTCGGACGGCACCCACACGATCTCGACCTTGGTGCGGTGCGCGAACCCGCCGGCCCGCAGCGCCTCGGTCACCGACAGGTAGGCGTCGGGCAGGTCGACGTACTTGCCGACCAAACCGACGCGGACCTTCTCGGACGGGTTGTGCACGCGGTCGAGCAGGTCGCCCCACACGGTCCAGTCGACGTCGCGGAACGGCAGGTCGAGCCGCCGCACCACGTACGCGTCCAGGCCCTCGCCGTGCAGCACCTTGGGGATGTCGTAGATGGACCTGGCGTCCACCGCCGCCACCACGGCCTCGGTGTCCACGTCGCACATCAGACCGATCTTGCGCTTCAACGCGTCCGGGATCTCCCGGTCCGCCCGGCACACGATCGCGTCGGGCTGGATGCCGATGTTGCGCAGCGCGGCCACGGAGTGCTGCGTCGGCTTGGTCTTCAGCTCGCCCGACGGCGCGAGGTAGGGCACCAGCGACACGTGCAGGAAGAACACGTTGTCCCGGCCCACGTCGTGGCGCACCTGCCGGCACGCCTCCAGGAACGGCAGCGACTCGATGTCGCCGACCGTGCCGCCGACCTCGGTGATCACCACGTCCGGGATGACGCCGTCGGGACCCGGCTCGGCCATGGCCCGGATGCGCCGCTTGATCTCGTCGGTGATGTGCGGGATCACCTGGACGGTGTCGCCCAGGTACTCGCCGCGCCGCTCCTTGGCGATGACCTCGGAGTACACCTGCCCGGTGGTCACGTTCGCGTCACCGGAGAGGTCGCGCGCCAGGAACCGCTCGTAGTGGCCGATGTCGAGGTCGGTCTCCGCGCCGTCGTCGGTGACGAACACCTCGCCGTGCTGGAACGGGTTCATCGTGCCCGGGTCCACGTTCAGGTAGGGGTCGAGCTTCTGCATGGTCACCCGGAGACCACGAGAGGTGAGCAGCTGTCCGAGGCTGGACGCGGTCAACCCCTTGCCGAGGGACGACGCGACACCCCCGGTGACGAAAACGTGCTTGGTCGTACGTGCCTGCTGCACCAAGGAGGCTCCCCGTGGTCTGGATGTCCGCTAGGGGCCGGCTGCGGTGGTTCCGCACAGCTCAGCGCCCTGTCCACGGGCCCTAACGCTAACACGCCGCCGGTCACCCAGCGCGCCGGCGGGCAGGCAAGCCTGTCACTCGGATGGCCTAGGGTGGCTCGAACAGGCGACCGCGCCGCCGCGAACCCGGCGGAAATCGGACGAGAACCGAACGAGAACCGGGCGAAAACCAGGCGAGAACACGCGCGAACGCCCGGCTGCCAGGCGGGAACCGCACGGCGGCCTGCCCACCCGGTCGGGAGTGCGGCTTCCCTCCGGGCCACCCGACCAGCCCCGCAGCACCCGACCAGCCCAAAGCACCCGACCAGCCCAGCGCAGCCGATTAGCCCGAGCGCACCCGACCAGCCCGAGCACGCCGGATGCCCGGCGCCGCGACCCAGCGGCTCAGCCGGACGCGCCCGGCGCGGGGCCTTCGGCGTTGCCCGCCACCCCGTACCGGCCCGCCTTGCCCTCCACCTGCTCACGCAGCGCGAGCACCACCACCACGCGCCCGGCCGCCGTGCCCGCGTGGTCCACGGTGGACAGCACGGAGGTCGCCGCCGTGTCCGCCCGCACGACACCGACCGCGCCCGTGCCGTCGGCCGACCCGTCGCCGCCCGCCAGCACCGCACCCGCCCCGGACCGGTCGAGCTGGGTGGCGAACCGCCCCACCACCGCCGCCCGGTCGGCCGCCGAGTCGCCCGTGACCGCGCCGCCGGTCAGCACCACGGCCAGCTGCGCGGCCCGCAACCCCTGATCCGCCTTGACGAATCCCGCGCTGGACAGCCCGCCCAGCGCCGCCGCCAGCTCGTCCGGCGTGGCCTGCGGCCGGCTGTCGTCCTTGTCGAGCAGCAGCACGGCGCCGAGCAGCCCGCCCGCCCTCGTGCCGGGATCGCCGCCGGTCGGCAGCACGGTGCCCGCCGGCTGGAGCCGGGCGACCAGGTCGAGCAGCTGGTCGGCCTTGTCCGGATCGGTGAACGACTCGGTGAGCTGGAGCTCGCCGGTGACCGTCGCGCCCGCCGACCGCAGCAGCTCCGTCACCGCGTCCCGGTCGTCCGGCTCGGCGCCCGCGGTGGTGACCAGCAGGACGGTCCGGTCCGCCAGCTGCCCCTTCACGGCCAGCGGCCCGACGGTGCTCGCGAACCGGTCCGCGTCGGCGAGCCGGGCGTCCAGGCCGTTGCGCTCCGACTGCAACGCGGCGACCTCCCGACCCAGCTGGCCGTTGTCCTCGTTGAGCCCGGACAGCAGCCTGCCGCTGATCGCGGTCGAGCCGAGCACCACCCCCACGGCCAGGGCCAGGAACACCGCGGTGATGGAGACGATGTGGTAGCGCAGCGAGATCACCCGAACAACCCCCTGAACCAGTCGACGACGGATCGGAACGCGTCGGCCGCGAGGTCCACGTAGACCTGGCCGACCCCGGACACGGCCAGCGCGGCGACCATCGCCGCCACCGCGGCCAGCACCAGCAGGACGACCAGCCCCGACGACACCCGGCCGCGGTGCAGGGTCGCGACGGCGTGCCCGTCCACGAGCTTGTTGCCGAGCTTGAGCCGGGTGAGGAACGTCGAGGGCGTCGACCCGGCGTTGCCCCGGTCCAGGAACTCCCGCAGGCCGGCCTGCAGCCCCACGGTCACCACCAGGGAGGCGCCGTGCGCCTCGGCCAGCAGCAGCGCCAGGTCCTCGGCGTTGCCGGTCGCGGGGAACGTCACCGCGCCGATGCCCAGGTCCTGGATGCGCTCCAGGCCGGGCGCGTGGCCGTCGACCTGCGCGGGCACCACGACCTCCGAGCCGGACCGCAACGTCGCGGTGGCGATGGCGTCCGGGTCTCCGACGATCACGTCCGGGTGGAACCCGGCGTCGTGCAGGGTGTCCGCGCCCGCGTCCACGCCGATCAGCACCGGCCGGTGCTCGCGGATGTAGCGGCGCAGCTTGCGCAGCTCCTCGGCGTGCCGGGGACCGCCCGCGACGACCAGCACCTGCCGGTCGCGGATCGGCACGAACAGCTCGGGCACGCCGATGCCGTCCAGCAGCAGCGCCCGCTCCCGGCGCAGGAACTCGATCGTGTTCGCGGAGAACGCCTCCAGCTGGGCGGCCATGCCCGCCTTCGCCTCGATCATCGCGTCGGCGATCGACTCGGCGTCCTGCGCGACGCCGCGCGCGACCTCCTTGTCGCCGACGAACACCGCGCCGTCGTGCAGCCGCAGCTTCGTGCCGTCCTTGAGCTCGCGCAGCACCGCCGTGCCGACGCCGTCGATCAGCGGGACGCCCGCCTCGACCAGCAGCTCCGGGCCGAGGTTCGGGAACCGGCCGGAGATGGACGTGGACGCGTTGACCACGCCCACCACCCCCGCGTGCACGAGGGCCTCGGCGGTGCGGCGGTCGATGTCGACGTGGTCGAGGACCGCGACGTCACCGGGACTCAGCCGGCGCAGCAGGTCGCCCGAGCGGCGGTCGACGCGCGCCACACCGGTGACGCCTGGCAGTTCGTGGTGCGCGCGGCCGAGCAACCCGGAGAGCTTCATGGACCGATGGTGACTCACGTCGCGCGCGGTCGGCGGCCAACACGCCGAGCCGATCCGGGCTGGTCAGTGACGCCACTAATCCACAGTGGACGGATTACCCCCGGTAGGGTGACGTCGTGGGTCGGCCGCCGCTCCCGGCGCTCCGGGCGGTCGTGGCAGGTCGGCCACGGGCGGCAGCTCGGCCACCGGGGGCGCCACCGGACCGGCCGGCGGGACGGGTTCACCCGGAGGGACGTCGAGCTCGGACACGGGGATGGCGATGCCGAACGGCGGCGTGTCGTCGTCCGCCACCTGGTACACCGACACCCCGGTGGGCCGCGGCACGCGTGCCGGCCAGTCGTGCGCCGCCACCGCGCCGACGAGCATCGCCAGCGCGGACGCGGCGATCAGCCACGTGCCCGTGCCGACGAACTCCTTGTGGCTGACCATGGGCGGCGGGTCGATGCTGAACAGCGTCCGCAACGTCTCCACCGCGGCCCACAGCGTGCCGACGAGCACCCCGACCGCCGCGAGCACGCCGAACCGGCCGACCGCCGCGAGCAGCGGCGAGCGCAGTTGCAGCACCGCGCCGACCGCGGCGAGGACGGCGGCGAACACCAGTCCGTAGCCGTAGACGGGGAAGTCGAACCCGACGCCGTCCGGGTTCCGCGACTGCGGTTCCTCCACGTACTCCCAGCCGGTGAGCGCCATCAGCCGGCGCATCCCGTTCGGGACCGAGTCGTCCAGCCCCGGCCGCACGGAGGTCTCCACCCCGTACAGCTCGAACAACGAGCCCAACACCACCATCAGCGCACCCGCGCCGATGGTCAGGACGGCGAACGCGCGCCGGGTCATGTGGCCTGCTCCTCCGTGCTCGGTGGCGTACCGCGGCCCGGCGGACCGACCACTCCACACCTACCAGCAAAGCCGGGACGGGCGCCGTCGCCAACGGCCGACCGGGTGCGGTTTCCGTCCCGGCCCGCCGCGCCCGTCACTGGCGGCGGTCGTCGTACCGGGGGTCCGGGAGCCGCGCGACCTCGACCTCGACCACCGGGATGCCGAACGGCGGGGTGTCCGTGTCGTCGTCCTCGACGCCGTCCACCCGGTAGACCACGGGTCCTTCCGGGCGCGGCTCGGGCCGCCGGGCGTGCAGCAGCACGACGCCGACCACGGCGACCACCACGGACGCGCCCAGCACCACGATGCCCTCGCCGACGTCCACGGTGTAGCCGCCGTCGTCGGGATCTCGCGACGCGTTGCCCGCCGCGGACATGACGACCGCCGACGCGGCCCACACCGCACCGGCGAGCAGGCCGGTCCCTCCGACCGCGAGGTAGCGGGAGGCCAGGCGCTGGCTCTCCGGCAGGAACACCAGGGCCACCGCGACGGCCAGCAGCACGGCCGCCACCACGATCGGCACCCCGTACTGGGGGCTCTGCACGGGGCCGAAGTCCATGCCCTCCGGCACGTTGGTGAAGACGTAGTCCCACGAGGTCGCCGTGACCATCGGTGCCATGCCGACGTGGTCGTTGCCCTCCTGGTACAGCGGCAGGAACGTGCCGACCACGGCCCCGACGCCGGCCACCAGCAGCAGGACCGCGCCGAGCAGCCGTCTGCTCACTTCTTCTTCGCCTTGCGCCTCACCACGGGCACGGTGTCCTTGTCGGCCTTCGCCGCCGCGAGCAGCTCCTCGGCGTGCGCGCGGCCGGTGTCGGTGGAGTCCATGCCGGCGAGCATCCGGGCCAGCTCGACCACGCGCTGCGACTCGTCCAGCTTGCGCACGCCGCTGCGGGTGAGCACGCCGTCCGCGGTCTTGTCCACCACCAGGTGCCGGTCGGCGAACGCGGCGACCTGCGGCAGGTGCGTGACCACGATGACCTGGTGGCTGCGCGCCAACCGGGCCAGCCTGCGGCCCACCTCGACCGCGGCCCGGCCGCCGACACCGGCGTCGACCTCGTCGAACACCAGCGTGGGCACCGGGTCGGAGTGCGACAGCACGACCTCCAGCGCCAGCATCACCCGCGACAGCTCACCGCCGGACGCGCCCTTGTGCACCGGCAGCGCGGGCGCGCCGGGGTGCGCGATCAGCCGCAGCTCCACGTCGTCGACACCGCTCGCGCCGGCGTGCAGCAACTGCGCGCCCACCTTCAACGCCTGCGAGTCGCCCTGCTCGGCCACCCTGGGCCGCACCGCGACCTCGACCGTGGCGTGCGGCATGGCCAGGCCGGTCAGCTCGTCCGACACCGCCTTGCCCAGCTCCTCGGCCGCGGCGACCCGTTCAGCGGTCACCTGCGCCGCGTACCCGGCCAGCTCCACGGCCAGCTCGTCGCGCCGCGCGGCCAACGCCGCCAACGCCTCGTCCGACGTGTCCAACCCGGCCAGCCGCGACGACGCGTCCTGCGCCCACGCGATCACGCCGTCCACGTCGGCGGCGTACTTGCGGGTCAACGACTTCAGCTCGGACTGGCGGGCGAGCACCTGCTCCAACCGCGCCGGGTCCGCGTCCAGGTGCTCCAGGTACGAGGCGATCTCCGCGCCGACGTCGGCGAGCAGCGTCTCCGCCTCCACCAGCCGCGGCTCCAGGTCGCGCAGCTTCGGGTCGTCCGAGGCCGTCAGCCGCCGCCGCGCCTCGCCGATCAGGCCTAGCGCGCCGGGCACGTCCGGGTCGCCGTCCGGCGAGCCCGCCACCGCGTACTGCGCGCCGGACGCGGCCTCGCGCAACTGGTCGGCGTCGGCGAGCCGGCGCGCCTCGGCGACCAGCTCCTCGTCCTCGCCGGGCTTCGGGTCGATCGAGCCGATCTCGGTCAGCCCGTGCCGCAGCATCTCGGCCTCGCGCGCCAGCTCGTGCGACCGCGCGGTGCGCTCGGTCAGCTCGGTCGCCACCCGCAGCCACTCGTCGCGGACCTTCCGGTAGGACCGCAGCGGCTCGGCGACCTCGTCACCGGCGAACCGGTCCAGGACGGCGCGCTGCTCGGCCGGCCGCAGCAGCCGCAGCTGGTCGTTCTGCCCGTGCACCGCGATCAGCTGCTCGGCCAGCTCGGACAGCACGCCGACCGGCACGGAACGGCCGCCGAGGTGGGCCCGGGAACGCCCGTCCGCGCCGACGGTGCGGATCGCGATCACGCTGCCGTCGTCGTCGGGCTCGCCGCCGACCTCCTCGGCCACCTTCGCCGCCGGACTGCCCGCGGGCGCCTGGAACCGCCCCTCGACCACCGCCTTGTCCGCGCCGTTGCGCACGCGGGACGCCTCGGCCCGACCACCGCTCAACAGGTGGAGCCCGGTCACGACCATCGTCTTGCCCGCGCCGGTCTCACCCGTCACCACGGTGAAACCGGCATCGAGCTCAAGGGTGGCCTCGTCGATCACACCGAGGCCCTGGATGCGCATCTCGGCCAGCACGCACGGAACACTACTGGGCGACGCGGACAAAGCGTGTGCTCGGGGGCGGGTGTCCCCGTGTCGATCACGCCGGCCTCACTTGGCCGACGGACCCCGCCACCCCTGCACCGGCAGCTCGAACTTCTCCACCAGCCGGTCGGTGAACGGACCCGGCCGCAACCGGACCAGCCGCAACGGCGTGCGACCGCCGACCACCTCCACCCGCGCCCCCGGCGGCAGGTTCACCGTGCGGCGACCGTCCGCGCACAGCACCGCCGGATGACCCTCCGGGTCGACCTCCAGCGCCACCACGGACGCCGGCGACACCACCAGGGGCCGGGCGAACAGCGCGTGCGCGTTGCTCGGCACCACCAGCAGCGCCTGCACGTCCGGCCACACCACCGGCCCGCCCGCGGAGAACGCGTACGCCGTCGACCCGGTCGGGGTCGCCACCAGCACGCCGTCGCAGCCGAACGCCGACACCGGCCGCCCGTCCACCTCCACCACGACGTCCAGGATCCGCTCCCGGGTGCTCTTCTCCACGCTGGCCTCGTTGAGCGCCCACGTGCCCTCCAGCACCTCGCCGTCGACCGACGCGGTGATGTCGAGCGTCATCCGCTCCTCGACCTCGTAGTCCCGGTCGACGACGTGCTTGATCGCCTCGTACAGCGCGTCGGAGTCGGCCTCGGCCAGGAAACCGACCCGGCCCAGGTTCACCCCCAGCACCGGCACGCCCGCCGCCCGCGCCAGCTCCGCGGCGCGCAGCAGCGTGCCGTCACCGCCCAGCACGAACACCAGCTCGGTGCCCTCGGCGGCCTTGTCGTCGGCCAGCACGACCTGCGTGAAGCACGACGGGTCCAGCTCCGGCGCCTCGTCCTCCAGCACCCGCAGCTTCACCCCGCCCGCCGCGAACCGCGCCGCGACCTCCTGCGCCACCAGCACGTTGCTGCGCCGTCCGGTGTGGACGACGAGCAGGATCTCCCTCGTCACTGGACCCGTCCTCACTGGGGACCTTCCGCTACGGCGGCGCGCACGAGCGCGGTGGCGTCCGCCGCGTCGAGGGGCTCGCCCCGGCGCAGCCAGACGAAGAACTCGACGTTGCCCGACGGACCGGGCAGCGGGCTCGCGGTGACGCCGTGCAGGCGCAGGCCGAGCCCGGCGGCGGACGCGACCACGTCCAGCACCGCCTCGGCCCGCAGCTCCGGGTCCCGCACCACGCCACCCGAACCGAGGCGTTCCTTCCCGACTTCGAACTGGGGTTTCACCATCGGCAGCAAGTCGCCCTCCTCGTCGAGGCACGCGGCCAGCGCCGGAAGCACCAGCCTCAACGAGATGAACGACAGATCGGCCACCACCAGTTCAACCGGACCGCCGATGTCCTCGGGCGTCAACGAACGCACGTTCGTCTTGTCCTTGACCACTACCCGGTCGTCGGTGCGCAACCGCCAGTCCAGCAGCCCGCGGCCGACGTCGGCCGCGACGACCTGCCGCGCGCCCGCGCGCAGCAGCACGTCGGTGAACCCGCCGGTGGACGCGCCCGCGTCCAGGCACCGCCTGCCCTCGACGTCGACCCCGTCGAACGCCTCCAGCGCGCCGACGAGCTTGTGCGCGCCCCGCGAGGCGTAGTTCGGGTCGTCGGTCTCGCGGACCACCAGCGCGGTGTCCAGCTCGACGGCGGTGGCGGGTTTCGTGGCGACGGAGCCGCGGACGGTGACCCGGCCCTCGGCGACGAGTTGGCTCGCGTGCTCCCGTGACCTGGCCAGCCCGCGGCGGACCAGTTCGGCGTCCAGCCGAGCCCTGCGCGGCACCGGTCAGACCTTGTCGATGGTGGACAACGCGGCCGTCAACGCCGTGTGCGCGTCGTCGAACCGGGCCACGTGCTCGACCACGTCCAGCGCGTCCAGCCCGTCGAGAGCGGCCAGGGCGTCGTCGATCCCGGCCACGGGATCACGCGGCGGACCGGGGAGGGGAACCTCGAAGCTCACAGGATTCAAGGTAGCCGATGGAGCACGGACAGGTCGGCAGCCACATAGGTCGGGCGGCGGTCCGCCGGCAGGGCGTTCGCCTCGGCCTCGGTGGACACGCCGGTGAGCACCAGCAGCGAGTCCATGCCCGCGTTGACGGCCCCCGCGATGTCGGTGTCCAGCCGGTCGCCGACGACCAGCGGCCGTTGCGCGCCCGCCGACTTCGCCGCCTGCTCCAGCAGCGGCGTGGCCGGTTTGCCCGCCACCAGCGGTTCCACGCCGGTCGCCGTCCGCAGCGCGGCGACCAGCGACCCGTTGCCGGGCAGCTGGCCGCGCTCGGTGGGCAGGGTGGCGTCGACGTTGCAGGCGATCCAGTGCGCGCCGCCCTGGCGGATCGCGACGCACGCCTCGGCCAGCTCGCGCCAGCCCAGGTCCTGCGACAGGCCCTGGACGACGGCCTGGGCGTGCTCGGCGGTGCGGGTCGGCCGGTAGCCGCGCAGCCGCACCTGCTCGGCCAGCGCGTCCGTGCCGAGGACCAGCACGTGCGCGCCCTGCGGCACCAGGTCGAGCAGCATCGCCGCGCCCGCCTGGGCGCTCGTGCTGACCTCGTCCAGCGCGGCGTGGAAGCCGAGCTCGGTCAGGTGCTCGGCGACCGTCTCCGGCGACCGGGAGGCGTTGTTGGTGACGAACCGGATGCCGGTGCCGTGCTCGCGGGCGGCGGCCACGGCCTCGACCGCGCCGGGCACGGCCTCCTGCCCCCGGTAGACCGTGCCGTCGAGGTCGAGCAGCAGGGCGTCGTAACGGTCCAGCAGCACAGGCGTCTCCGTTCGGGAGTTCTCCGGTCGGGAACAGTCTGAAGGCCCGACGCCGGGTGGCGCCGAGCCTTCAGCTGTGCTCTCCGTCATGTGACAGCGGTCTTGCGGTACGTCAGTCCTGCGGGCTGAGGTCGAACGCGCGCTCGGCGGCGTCGGTCTCGTTGTCGTCGTCGGCCTGGGCGGCGTTGAGGAACCACTTCACGGCTTCCTCGGTGCGGCCGGCGGCCTCCAGGTTGTCGGCGTAGGCGTAGAACAGGCGCGCGCTCCACGGGTCACGCCGCTTCTCGTCCAGGTCGTCGCCCTGCAACGCCACCACGGCCGCGTCCAGCTGACCCATGTCCCGTCGGGCACCGGCCGCGACGATCCGCAGCTCCACCGCCTCGTCCGGGGACAGCAGCGACACCTGCGCCTCGCGTGCCAGCTCGATGGCCCGCTCGGGACGCCCCAGCGCCCGCTCGCAGTCGGCCATCACCGCGACGTGCCCGGTGCCGTGCGACATGCGCCGCGCGGTCCGCAGCTCGGACAACGCCTCGGCCCACTCGCCGGCGTGGTAGGCGGCCAGCCCGGCGGCCTCCCGGACCACCGCGACCCGCGCCGCCTTCGCCCGCGCGTACCGCGCGTGCTCCAGCGCCAACTCCGGCTCGCTGTCGATCAGCATGCCCGCCGCCGCCAGGTGCCGGCCCACGATGTCGGCCAGCCCCTTGGGCAGCCCGCGCAGCTCCTGCTTCACCTCGGGGTCGAGGATGGAGATGTCGGCGTCCTCGGGCAGCTCCGGCGTCCGGGCCCGGGTGAACACGCGCTCCTCGGAGTCGCCTCCACCGGCCGCGACCGCCTGGGACTCGGGCGCATCGGCCTCGACAGCCGCCGACCCGGGTGCCTCCGCAGCCACGACAGCCGCCTCGTCACCGCTCTCGTCGTCACCGCTCTCGTCGACGGCGTCGGACTTCTCGCCCGCCGGCTCGACGTCGGACTCGACCACGGCCTCCGCCGCCACCGACTCCTCGACGACCACCGCGTCATCCGCCACGGCCTCGACCGCTACCGCGTCGACCTCGACAGCGGACGCCTCAACCGAGGACGCCTCGACCGAGGACGCCTCGACCGAGGTGTCCTCGGCAGCCTGCTGCTCACCGGTTTGGGCGACGCGCTCCTGGAACCGCGCGGCCCGATCACGGCTGCGCGAGTCCCGCTTGTCACTGCCGGGCTTGTCGGACCCGGTCTTGTCGTACCCCGGCTTGTCCTGGCGAGGCTTGTCGTAACGAGGCCGGTCGTCCCGGCGCTGGTAACCGCCCCGGTCACCACTGGGCCGGTCGTCCCGACGCGGGTAGCTCGGGCGGTCGCCACCGGAGCGGTCATCCCTGCGCTGGTACCCACCGCGCTCGCCACTGGGCCGGTCGTCCCGACGGGGGTAGCTCGGCCGGTCGCCACCGGAACGGTCGTCACGGGGCCGGTACTCACGACGCTCGCCACCGCGCTCACCACCGCGGTCATCACGCCGGGGGTAGCTGGGGCGGTCGCCGCTCGGACGGTCGTCCCGACGCTGGTACCCACCGCGCTCGCCACCGGACCGGTCGTCCCGGCGCGGGTAGCTGGGCCGGTCGTCACGGCGCTGGTAACCACCACGGTCACCGCTCGACCGATCGTCACGGCGCGGGTAGCTCGGGCGGTCGCCACCGGACCGGTCATCCCGACGCGGGTAGCCGGAACGCTCGCCACCCCGGTCACCGCTGGGCGAGCGATCGTCGCGCCGCTGGTAGCCGCCGCGGTCGCCACCGGAGCGGTCGTCCCTGCGCTGGTACCCACCGCGGTCGCTGCCGCCCCGGTCGTCCCGACGCGGATACCCGCCACGGTCACCACCGGGCCGGTCACCGCTGGAGCGGTTCGGGCGGTCGCTGCCGGAACGGTCGTCCCGACGCGGGTAGCCGCTGCGCTCCCCACCGCGGTCGTCCCTGCGCGGGTAGCTCGGCCGGTCGCCACCGGGCCGGTCGTCGCGGCGCTGGTACCCACCGCGATCGCCACCCCGGTCACCGCTGGACGAGCGATCGTCGCGCCGCTGGTAGCCACCGCGGTCACCACTGGGCCGGTCGTCCCGGCGGGGGTAGCTCGGCCGGTCGCCCCGGTCGGACCCGCGATCGTCCCGCCGGTCGTGGCGGGGACGCTCACCACGGCTGTCATCGCGCCGGAACCCGCCCCGGTCACCGGTGCGGTCGTCGCGACGTGGTGCGCCACCGCGGTCATCGCGGCGCGGGTAGCCGGCCCGGTCACCGGAATCCCGGCGGAAGCCGCCACTCCGGTTGTCATCCCGTCGTGGAGCTGCGCCACGGTCGTCACGGGGCTTGTCATAGCGGGGGCGCTCGCCCCGGTTGTCATCCCGCCGGTCGCCACCGCGAGGCTTGTCACCACTGGTGTACCGGTCGTTGCCGGGCCGGTCGTCCCGACGCGGACCACCGGTCGACCGGTCACCCGACCCCCGGGCGTCACGGCCACCGCCATTCCCGGCGGTCGGCTTACGAGTTCCCTGGGCACGGCCACCGTCATCGGATCGGCGCGGTCGGTCTCCCTGGCCACGCTGACGGTCGCCGGGTCGATCCCCGAACCTGGGCACTAGCTCCTCCTACTATGGACACGCCGAAAGGGCTTGTGGTTTGGAGCACAAATCAATGTGCCCCCAACCACAAGCCCTTTCAGGGAAGAATGTTCGGCGGCGTCCTACTCTCCCACACCCTCACGAGTGCAGTACCATCGGCGCTGGAAGGCTTAACTACCGGGTTCGGAATGGGACCGGGTGTTCCCCAACCGCTATGACCACCGAAACACTATGA
>NZ_JAJHUO010000045.1:0-84656 GCF_020859565.1 Saccharothrix luteola
AACGCGGCAGCAACGAGAACACCAACGGCCTACTCCGCCAGTACTTCCCCAAAGGCAGCGACCTGTCCGTCCACACACCCGAACACCTCGCCGCCGTCGCCGCCCAACTCAACCGCCGCCCACGCAAGACACTCGACTGGGACACCCCAGCCGAGCGCCTCACTAAACTCCTCACCGACAGCAGTTGACCACCGTGATGCGACGACCGCTGGAATCCACCTGTCAAATCGAGCCGAACAGGACCCCGACCCGAACGTTCAACTCGGGGTACCTGAACGTAGGACTCTCAAGCTCCGAACGTAGGACTCACCCGTCCTGAACGTTCGACACGCGGGCGCTGAGCGTTCGACACGCCCGACCTGAAGGTTCGACACGCGAGACCTGAGCGTTCGACACGCGCGGTCAGCGGCCGTAGAGGACCCGGACCAGCCGCACCACGTGCCGGATCGTGCGAGACCCGCGGTCGTACGTCATCGGGTTCAGCAGAGCCCCGAACCGCTTCCGCGTCACGGAGTGGGCATAAGCGAACTCCCGCAGCCCGTCCTCCCCGTGGATCCGCCCGAACCCCGAATCCCCCACCCCGCCGAACGGCAACCCGGGCACCGACGCGTACGCCAGCACGGAGTTGATCGACACCATCCCGCACCGCAGCCTGTCCGCCAACTCCTCGCCCCGGTTGCGCGAGTACACCGACGCGCCGAGCCCGAAGGCCAGCGAGTTGGCCCGCCGGACCGCCTCGTCCGCATCGGCCACCCGCGTCACCACCAACGTCGGCCCGAACGTCTCCTCGGTCACCGCGATCGAGTCATCGGGCACGTCCACCAGGACCACCGGCTCGACGTACGGCGGCCGGATCGACTCCAACCCACCGACCACCGCCCGCCCGCCCCGCTCCAACGCGTCGGCCACGTGCGACTGGATCACGTCGACCTGCTTGGGCATGGTGATCGGCCCGAAGTGCGCGTCGGCCTCACCACCGGGCCGCAACTTCTTCGCCTTCTCCACCACCAACCCGATGAACTCGTCGTACACCGCGTCGGCCACGTAGACCCGCTCGACCCCGGCGCACGTCTGCCCGGAGTTGAAGATCCCGCCCCACACCGCGCCGTCCGCCGCCGCCCGGACGTCGGCGTCCTCGGCCACGATCAGCGGGTCCTTGCCGCCGCACTCCACCAACACCGGCGTCAACGACGACGCGCACGCCGCCATCACCTTCTTGCCCGTCGCCGTCGACCCGGTGAACGCCAACTTGTCCACCCCGGAGGTGCACAACGCCGCGCCGGTCTCGCCGAACCCCGTCACCACCTGCAGCACCGGGAACTCCGGCACCACCTCGCCGAACGTCGACGCCAGGAACACCCCGACCCCCGGCGTGAACTCCGACGGCTTGAACACCACCGCGTTCCCCGCCGCCAACGCGTACGCGATGGACCCCATCGGGGTGAACGCCGGGTAGTTCCACGGCCCGATCACGCCGACCACGCCCAACGGCCGGTACTCCAACGTCGCCGCGTGGTTGTACATCAACATCCCGGGCGCGACCTTGCGCTTGCCCAGCACCTTGGGCGCGTGCTTCGCCGCCCAGTGCAGGTGGTCGATCACCAGCGCCAGCTCGGCCCGCGCGTCGTCGGCGGACTTGCCGGTCTCGGCGCTGATCAGCACCTGGAACTCGTCCAACCGCTTGAGCAGCAGCTTGCGCCACGCGTCCAACCGCGCCCGCCTGCCGTCGAACCCCAGCTCCGCCCAGAACGCCGCCGCGCCCCGGGCCACCCGCACGGCCTCCCGGACGTCGTCCTCCGAGCTCACCACGTGGTGGGCGACGACCTCACCCGTGCGGGGGTCGAGCGAGGCGAACCTCCGCTGCCCGTCGTCGGCCCGCGCCGGAGTGGTGGGAACGGTCTGCGTCATCGGACCCTCCTAGCACGAGCACGAACACGGGGGTTACTCGACAGTAACGGGTAACGGGGGGTGATGTCAGCCCCCGTTCAGCCCTTCGGGATCTTGCCGAGGATCGACTTGGCGAACGTCACGGCCGCCGCGCAGCGGTCGAACTCGGTCGCCTTCGGCGCGGCCGACTTGACCTGGACGATCTCGCCCTCGTTGTCCGAGCCGGCCAGCTGCACCCACTTGACCTCGCACGACGGGAACGCCGTGCTGTTGGACACCTGGTAGCCGACCACGCCGCCACCCAGGTCGACCTCGGTCTGCTTGTCGTCGAACGAGCGGTCGTCGGGGATGTAGGTCTCGCGGAACGCCAGCGTCAGCTCGCGGTCCTCGCCGACCCACGCGCAGTTGTGCAGCCCGTACGGGTACACACGGTAATCGGCGCCCGCCGCCGCGTCGACCGCCGCCTTGTCCGGCACGGCGCACGGGTCGAGCGTGATCAGCGAGCCCTTGGCGGGCGTCCGGGTCGCCGAACGCTCCTTGATCTGCTTGACCACCGCCTCGGCCATCTCACGCCCCGGCGCGCACGCGTCGCCGTCCTCGTACCCGATCTGCACGGTCAGGCCCAGCCCCGGCTCCTCCTGCGTGATCACCGAGACGAAGCACGCGCTGTTCTCCAGCACCTGCTCGTAGCTGCGCAGGCCGGCGAGCTGCTTGTCCGCCTTCTTCAGCTCGCTGGTCATGGTCTGGCCGACCTCGACGGTGACGGCCAGGTCCTTGCCGCCCTTGTCCTTCATGAAGTTCGAGCACCGGCTGAACCCGCTGCGCGAACGGTCGCCGGGCGTGCCGAACCGCTTGAGCACGTCCTCGTCGAGCAGCTCGCACGGGTCGGTCAGCCGCAGCTTGTCCGCGGCGAACGCCGGGTCGACCGGCTGGCCGTTCGCGGGCGGCGGCGACTTCTGGCTCGACCCGCCCGGGTCCGAGACGTTCTCGGCGTCGGCCGGGATCGTGGTGCGCGGGAACCTCTGCTTGGCCAGATCCGCCCCGGCGCAGCCGGCCAGCAGCAGGATCAAGCTCAACACGGCGACGAGACGGGGCACGTGGTGCACGGTAGCGACCGAGTGCTCCATTCGTGGCACGAACCCTGTGTCCGTCCTCACTACGGCCTTCGGGAACGATTCAGAAGATCGACGCGCTGAACCAGGTGACCCCGATGAACCGGACCGAGAGGACCACCGCATGCGCAACCGAATCCGACCCGGCATCCGCCGCGCCGTCCGCTGGCTCGACACCTGGACGGTCGAGGCGTTCAACCCGGTCTACCCGAGGCGCTGACCCCGACGCGCCGACCGGGGCGTCACCGCTCCGTCCCCGGCGCAGGCCCGGACGCCAGGTCCGACACGTCGGGCTCGTCGGGCACGACGACCGGCCGCCAGGTCGCCCAGGCCGCGAACACCGCCGCCAGCGCGATCATGCCCACGCCGGTCCACAGGTTGATGTTGAGCCCGTCGGCCTTCGCCAGGTCGGCCTCGTCGGTGAAGCCGAGTCCGACCACCAGCAGCACCACGCCGTAGACGGCGAACAGCACCGCGATCACCAGTCGCAGGTCGAACAGACCGGCCTTGTGCGCCACGACGACCTCCCTCAGCCGAAGATGATGTTGAGCACGGCGGTCAGCACCAGCACGCCGATGCCGAGCAGCAGCGGCGACCGGTACCACCCGGCGTCGTCGCCCGTGGTGGAGTGCCTGCGGTCCTCCCTCGGCGTGAGGCTGTAGACCAGCCCGACCAGCCGCTCCTCCGGCACCGGCCGGGTGAACGTGGTCACCACCACGCTGACCACGATGTCCACCGCGAACGCCACGCCCGCGCCGACGAAGCTCGCGCCCTGCCCCGGCAGGTCCAGCACGCCGGTCTCGGCGAGCACGAACACCGCCACCGCGCCGAGCGTGCCCGCGACGAGGCCCGCCCAACCCGCCGCCGCCGACATCCGCTTCCAGAACATGGCCAGGATGAACGTGGCGAACAGCGGCGCGTTGAAGAACGAGAACAGCGCCTGGATGTAGTCCATGATGTTGCCGTAGCCGGCGGCGAGGAACGCGGTCCCGATGGCGACCACCGTGCCGCCGATCGTGGCCAGCCGCCCGATCCGCAGGTAGTACTCGTCCGGGCGGTCCTTCTTCACGTAGTCCTGCCACAGGTCGTACGTGAACACCGTGTTGAACGACGACACGTTCGCCGCCACACCCGCCATGAACGACGCCAGCAGACCCGTGATCGCGATGCCCAGCATGCCGTTGGGCAGCAGCTCGCCGATCAACGCGGGCAGCGCGTTGTTGTAGACGACGCCGCCGCTCTCCTCACCGGCCTTGAGCGCGACCATCTCCGGCACCACCAGCGCGGCGATGATGCCCGGGATGATGATCACGAACGGGATCAGCATCTTCGGGTACGCGCCGATGATCGGCGTGCGCCGCGCGGCCGACATGCTCTTCGCCGACAACGCGCGCTGCACCTCGGCGAAGTTCGTCGTCCAGTACCCGAACGACAGCACGAAGCCGAGGCCGAACACGATGCCGATCACGCTGAGCACCGGGTTCTGGATGCCGGTCAGCTCGGTCGCGGGCCACGCCGACAGCTGCTCGGCGCCGCCCGGACCGCCGGTGACCTTCTCGACCAGCCCGTCCCACCCGCCGACCTTGTGCAGGCCGACGATCGTCAGCGGCAGCAGCGCGGCCACGATCACGAAGAACTGCAGCACCTCGTTGTAGATGGCCGCGGACAGGCCGCCCAGCGCGGTGTAGGTCAGCACGATCGCCGCGGCGATGACCACCGACAGCGGGATCGGCCAGCCGAGCATCAGGTTCAGCAGGAACGCCAGGGCGTACAGGTTCACGCCCGCGATCAGCACCTGGGCGACGGCGAAGCTGATCGCGTTGACCAGGTGGGCGCCCTTGCCGAAGCGGCGGCGCAGGAACTCCGGGACGCTGCGCACCTTCGAGCCGTAGTAGAACGGCATCATCACCAGGCCGAGGAACACCATGGCCGGGATCGCGCCGATCCAGTAGTAGTGCACCGTCGCCATGCCGTACTGCGCGCCGTTGGCCGCCATGCCGAGCAGCTCGATCGCGCCGAGGTTGGCGGAGATGAACGCCAGGCCCGTCACCCACGCGGGCAACGAGCGGCCGGAGAGCAGGAAGTCGAGGCTGGACGAGACCGATCTGCGGGCCATGAAGCCGATGCCGAGGACGAACACGAAGTACACCGCCAGCAAGGTGTAGTCCAACGGACCGGCGTCCAGCCTGAGGTCCACCTGGGCCAGTACGGGCACCTCCGCCCACCTCCCTGCTTTCGAACAACCCCGAACACGATCCCGCGCCACCACGCGTGACCAGGCAGTACCGCACAGCCGATCAAGCCGACGGTAGTGCACCTCGACGCGCTCCGCCGGTTTGAACTACCCCGGACTAAACCTCTGGTGGGGCGCGCCGTCGCGTCAGCGGGTCAGGACGAACGGCGTCTCGGCGTAGACGGGTCCGGAGGTGGCGCCGATGGTGAACGGCGTGCCGGGCGCGGAATCCCCGAACGAGTCGGGCACGCGCACCGGCACTTCGGCGAACCGGCCGACCGCGTCCGCGGTGGCGTCGCCGATCCGGTGGCCGTGGAAGGTGAACACCACTCGACCGTGTGCCGGGTAACCCTGGCCGCTGAGCAGGACTTCGCCACCGGCGTGCCCGGAGAGGGGGTGTGCCGCGAGGTGCGCGGCCGGAGAAGGTGCGGCGGGTGAACTCACCACCGCGACGAGGGGCGGCGACAACGCGGGCGTCTGCGCCATGCAGCCCGCCGCCGCCGGTAGGGCCGACAGGAGAACCGACAGGACCAGGGGTGTGCCGGATCTTCGTCTTCGCGATCTTCGCACCACGCGCCTCCAAGCCCGTTGAGGGGGAAGTCAGCGTATATCGCGAAATCCGGCCTGCCACGCGCCCGAACGGCTTACCGCCGGCCCCGCGAATTGCGGCGAGAACGGCCACGCCGCAAGCCCGAGGACCACGGCGGGAACGGCCACGCCACCGACCCGCGAACCACACCGAGGACGGGCGCGCCGCCGGCCCGCGTGGTGCGGACCGGCGGGCGCGACTCGCCTAGAACGGCCAGGTGGCGTCCCGACCGCTCTCCAGCAGCGGGATCATCCGGAAGGCCTGGTCGGTCAGCCCGCCGAACGCGTACCGGTCGCGAGCGCCGCCGATGCCGCCGCTCGGTGCGTGGCCGAACCGGTAACCGGCGAGGTTCCACGTGTAGAGCGGCACGTCGTCGGGCATCGCCCGGTGCACGTCGCCGTCACCCACCTGCTCGTCCGTGATGATCACGACGCGGTCGTGGCGCTTGAAGCTCGACCGCACCGCGTGGGCGGTGGCCGTGCCGTTGCCGATGAAGTAGCCGTCGGACTTCCAGCGCTCGACCGCCTTCAGCAGCGACTCGCCCCGGCTCAGCCGGAACTGGCGCGTGCTGTTCGAGAACGACACCACGTCCGCCTGCTCGCACCGCGACCCGAGCGCGATCCCGAACACCGCCGCCGCGTCCCACCGCATGAGCGTGCCGTCCTTGGCGAAGGGCGCGTTCATCGAGTACGACGTGTCGATCAGCACCAGCGTGCGGCCGGGCAGCTCGGGCACGTTGCCGAGCGAGTGCGTGATCGCCCGCTCCAACGCCCACGCCCACCGCAACGACGGCGCCGCGCGGTACGCCGACAGGAACCGCATGGGCAGCTGCCGGGACCGGGCCACCTGACCGGCGTCCGCCAACCGCGCCGCGACCTCCTCCGCCACCGCGTCCGACACCCCCGCCTCGTCGAAGTTGCGGAGGTTGCGGAGCAACGCCATGTACCCCATCGACGGGATCAGCGACTCCCACACCTCGGCCGTCAGCGGACCCTGCGACCAGCCCGCGACCGACTCCCACGTCATGCCCGCCGCACGCAGCGTCGCAGCCGCGGTGTCGCGGTCCTCGTGGAACAGCGCGCGCCGCCGTTCCACCGGCCACGCCATCAGTTCCGCGCGCGAGCGCAGCACACCGAGCGACTCGGGCACGCCGTCGGCGCGGTTGTTGCGGCGGTCGAGGATGTGGGTGAACAGGTCGCCCTGCCAGTCGGCGCGCGGCGTCGGGTGCGTCAGGTTCAGCACGTCGGCGAACCGGAAGCCGCGTGCCTCCGAGTCCCACTTGGCCGACGCGCGCTCGTCGTACAGCCGCCGCACCGCGTCACCGACACCGCGCTTGACCGGCTTCGGCAGCGCGCGGCCGTGCCGCGAGGTCCAGTAGGCCAGCAGCTCGCCCGGCTCGTCGGCCCGGTGCAGCACCGAGTCCACGACCTGCCGGGACATGCCCGGCGCGCCGGACTCGAGCCGTGCCTTGACGAAGTGCGCGGCGCCGACGATGGCCGCCGTGCGCATGTTCGCCTCGCCGCGCAGCCACGCCAGGAACCGGGCCGTCCAGTCGGGGTCGGCGGCGGTCGTGGCGCGCACCAGCGCGGCGTAGCGGTCGTCCCGCTCGCCGGCGGACTCGTAGAACGTCTGCTCGCCCACCATGTTGGTGACCGCGAGCAGGAAAAGTTCAGACTTGGGCTCCCGCGCATAACCCGGAGCGCCCTCGTGCGTGCGCCCGCTCGCCACGGCCTCGGACACCACCGGGCCGGCCACGGCCGCGCGCACGCGACCGAAGTTGAACTTGCTCATTTTCCCGCCCCTCAACCGCCGAATTGCCGAGAGGAGCGACCACGAACTCCACACGTGCCCGAGATCAAATCGGTGAAGGTACATCAGGCGCTCTGGCCACTGAGCTACACCGGCTGCGCCGATGACGGGATTCGAACCCGCGACCACCCCATTTACAGTGGAAGTAACCCTCGCCTGCGCACCGGGCACGTGTGAAGTTGTGCGCTCCCGAGATCAGTTCGTCCGGCGGCGTGATTTCACCTGAAGAAGTAGCCGCTGGACTTCGCACCGGGTGCGCACATCAGAGTAATCGGCCCGACGCGGCGATCAACCGGTTTTCCGGGTCGACGCGATCGGGCCGGCGATCAGAACAGCCGGAACTCGTCCGACTCGATCCCGCGCAGCGCGTCGTAGTCCAGCACGACGCAGCGGATGCCGCGGTCCTCGGCGAGGGTCCGCGCCTGCGGCTTGATCTGCTGCGCGGCGAACACGCCCCGCACCGGCGCCAGCAGCGGGTCGCGGTTGAGCAGTTCCAGGTAGCGGGTCAGCTGTTCGACGCCGTCGATCTCGCCGCGGCGCTTGATCTCCACGGCCACGGAGGCGCCGGACGCGTCGCGGCACATCAGGTCGACCGGCCCGATCGGGGTCGGGAACTCGCGCCGCACCAGGGTCCAGCCGTCGCCGAGGGTGGTGACGTGCTCGGCCAGCAGCTTCTGCAGGTCCGCTTCGACGCCGTCCTTGACCAGGCCGGGTTCCGGGCCGAGCTCGTGCTTGGAGTCGTGCAGCACCTCGGCCAGCGTGATGATCAGCTTCTCGCCCGCCTTGTTCTGCACGACCCACATGTCCGGGTCCTCGATCAGCCAGCACGGCGGGCTCATCCAGTTCAGCGGCTTGTACGCGCGGTCGTCGGAGTGGATCGACACCGAGCCGTCCGCCTTGATCAGCAGCAGCCTCTGCGCCATCGGCAGATGGGCGGTGAGACGTCCGACGTAGTCGACCTGGCAGCGAGCGATGACGAGGCGCACGGCCGACAGGCTACGGGGTGCGGACCCCGGCGCACCGGCAGGTGCCGTCGGCCGACGTGTCACCCGGTGGACGCTCCCGCGCGCCGAGCCCGTCGTCCCTGATCACCGACGAGGGAGCGCCCCCGCACGCGGAGGTGGTCGGAGTCCGGCCGGCCGCACGGTGGTGTACTTCGCGTACGGGCGGCGTCGATCGGCAGTGGCCCGATCGCGCGGCGGTCCGGAGCCTTCGGCACAGGGAGAGTGATCGTGGAAACCCTCGGATCGCGTGAGGTGTACGCGAACCAGTGGATGGTGGTCCGGGAGGACGCCGTCGGGCGGGCGGACGGGACCACCGGCATCTTCGGCGTGGTGGACAAGCCCGACTTCGCGCTGGTGATCCCCATGGACGGCGAGCGGCTGCGGCTGGTCGAGCAGTTCCGCTACCCCATCGGCATGCGGCGCTGGGAGTTCCCGCAGGGCACCGCGCCCGAACGCGCCGCCGAGGACCCGCTGGTGCTGGCCGAGCGCGAGCTGCGGGAGGAGACGGGGCTGCGGGCGGGCAGGCTGGTGCAGCTCGGCGTGCTGGACGTCGCGCCGGGCATGTCCAGCCAGCGCGGCCGGGTGTTCCTGGCCACCGACCTGCGCGAGGGCTTCCACGAGCGGGAGCACGAGGAGCAGGACATGCGCTCGGCGTGGTTCGCGCGCGCGGAGTTCGAGGCGATGATCGCGCGGGGCGACATCACCGACGCCCAGTCGATCGCCGCCTACACGCTGCTCCTGCTGCACGAGCACGCGCAGCCGTGACGGCCGCGGTCGAGGGCGGGGCGGCCGGTCACCTCCCAAGCCGCCCGCACGTCGGGTGAGTAGGCGCTCCGCCTGCTCACCTCACGTCCGGAGGGGTTCATGTCCACCGCACACGTCGTCGTCACCGTCCTCGCGATCCTGGCCAACGCCGCAGTCGCCGTCGCCGACTTCGCGAAGGCCGGGTTCGTGCTGGCGAACTCGGCCGAGGTCCACGTGCCGGGCTCGTGGGTGCCCGCCCTGGGCGCGCTGAAGGCCGCGGGCGCGATCGGCCTGCTCCTCGGCCTGCTCGGGGTGCCCGTCGTCGGGACGGCGGCGGCGATCGGGCTCGTGGCGTTCTTCGCGGGCGCGGTCGGGCTCCACGCGCGGCACCGGGTGTGGCACAACATCGCCGCTCCCGGCGCGTTCCTCGCCCTCGCCGCCGGTTCCCTCGTGCTCGGGGTGGCCGGCTAGTCGGTCCAGACGGCCGGGCGCTTCTCCAGGAACGACGCCATGCCCTCCTTGGCCGCCGGGGTCTGCGACGCCGCCGCCATCACCTCCACCGCGATGCCGTAGGCGTCGGCCTCGGGCCGGTCGAGCTGGGCGTAGATGGTCTGCTTGCCCAACGCCTTGGCGGCCCGGCTGCCGCGGGTGGCCCGGCGCATCAGCTCGTCCACGGCGTCGTCCAGCTCGGCGAGCGGCACGACGCGGTTCACCAAGCCCCACTGCTCGGCGGTCCGCGCGTCCACCACGTCACCGGTCAACGCCATCTCCATCAGGCGCTTGCGCCCGATCGCGCGGGCCACCGGCACCGCCGGGGTGTGGCAGAACCAGCCGCCCTTGCCACCGGGCAGGGCGAACCCGGCCTCCTCGGCGGCCACCGCCAGGTCGCACGACGCCATCAGCTGGCAGCCCGCCGCCGTGGCCAGGCCGTGCACGCGCGCGATCACGACCTGCGGCACGGACTCGATCGTGCGCATCAGGTCCGTGCACAGCGTCAGCAGCTCGCGCACGCCCTCCAGGTCGCGGGCCGACACGTCGGCGAAGTCGTGCCCGGCGGAGAACACCGGGCCCTCGCCCGCGAGCACCACACCCACCGCGTCCGACGCGGCGACTTCGCGGAACGCGGTCAGCAGCTCCGCCAGGTGCTCGGCGGACAGCGAGTTGCGCCGGGCGGCGCGGTCCATGGTGATCCGCACGACGTCATCCGTGCGGTCGACGCGGATGTGCTGGTATTCGGCCATGTCCCGACGGTAACCGGCCGTGCAACCGCCCGCCGGTGGACTTCCGTCCCGTTGGCATGAGACTTCGCCTGTTAGTCGTGATCCTCGGTGTGCTGGCGGCCGGCTGCGCCCGCGTCGACCACGCGGCGGCACCGCTGCTGCTCGAGTCCGACCCGCCCACCTCGACGGCGCCCGTTCCCGCCGGGGTGGACTTCCCGGTCGACGCCGTCCCCCGGCCGATCGTGCTGTTCGCGCCGAAGCTGGTGACCGTGGAGTGGATGGGCCTCGGGGAGGAGAAGCTGGCCCACGGCCACGGCTACCGGTTCACCGGCGTCGAACCGCCGACGCCGGGGCCGGCGGAGGTCGTGCTGATCGACGGTCCGGCGTCGTTCCCGCTGGTCGGCATGCGCGACGCGCTGGCCGGGATGTCCGCGGGCGCCCGCGAGGGCGAGCCGCTGGAGCTGGTGAGCGCCGAACTGGGCAGGGCGACGTTCAGGACCGACCGCGGTGACCTGGAACTGCCGGCGTGGTTGTTCCGGTCGGCGTTCGGCAGCGTGTACGCGTGGCCCGCGCTCACGCCCGACGCGTTCTGGAAGCAGGGCGAGGTGATCCCCGGCGCTCAGGACGCCAAGACGTCGGACGGCGTGCACCTGGAGGTGGAGCTGGGCGCACCCTACCCGCCGTGCCCGGGTGACGAGCCCGTGGTCAGGGAGCCCGTGGTGACCGAGACCGAGACGTCCGTGGTGATCGGCGTGCGCGAGACCGGGCCGGTCGGCAACTGCGCGCATGCCACGATCTACCGGTTCCAGTACTACCCGGTGACGCTGAGCAAGCCGTTGGGCGCACGCCTGTTGGTGTTCGAGAAGGACAACGGCATCATCCCCGTGACGCCGCGCTGACCGGGGACGAGCGACCCGGGCGGTCCACTGTGGATGCTACGTCTCCAGGCCGTTCGCCTGGCGCACGACGGTCACGATCTCGTCCATGATCTGGGTCAGCTCGTAGTCCTTGGGCGTGAACACCCTGGCCACACCGCGTTCGCGCAGCGCGTCGGCGTCGTCGGGCGGGACGATCCCCCCGACGACGACCGGCACGTCACCAGCGCCCGCCGCACGCAGGCCGTCGACCACCGCGGGCACGACCTCGAGGTGCGAGCCGGACAGGATCGACAGGCCGACCACGTGCACGTCCTCCTGGACGGCGGCGGCCACGATCTGCGCGGGCGTGAGCCGGATGCCCTGGTAGACGACCTCGAAGCCGACGTCGCGGGCCCGCACGGCGACCTGCTCGGCGCCGTTGGAGTGACCGTCCAGGCCGGGCTTGCCGACCAGGATCCGCAGCCGCTCGCCCAACTCCTCGCCGGTCGCCCGCACGCGTTCGCGCACCCGCGCGATCGCCACGCCCGCCTCGCCGGACGCCGACGCCGCCGAGACACCGGTCGGCGCGCGGTACTCGCCGAACGTCTCGCGCAACGCCTGCGACCACTCGCCCGTCGTCACGCCGGCCTTCGCGCACGCGATCGTGACCTCGACCAGGTTGCGGTCCGTCTTCGCCGCCGCGCGCAGGTCGTCCAAAGTGGACTTCACCAACGCGTCGTCCCGAGAGGACCGCCACGCCCGGATCGCCTCGACCGCGTGCTCCTCGACGATCGGGTCGATCTGCTCGATCGCGTTCGCGCCCTCGGCCTGCAACGGCGACGGCTCGGTGGTGGCGAACTTGTTCACGCCGACGACGACGTCCTCACCGGACTCCACCCGCCGACGACGGTCCGCCAACGACGACACCAGCGCCGACTTCATGTACCCGGACTCGACCGCCGCGACCGCGCCGCCCATCGCCTGCACGCGGTCGATCTCGGCCCGCGCGCCCTCGACGAGCTCGTCCACCTTGGCCCCGACGACGTGCGAGCCCTCGAAGATGTCCTGGTACTCCAGCAAGTCCGTCTCGAAGGCCAGCACCTGCTGCATCCGCAGCGCCCACTGCTGGTCCCACGGCCGGGGCAGGCCGAGCGCCTCGTTCCACGCGGGCAGCTGGATCGCGCGCGCCCGCGCGTCCCGCGACAGCGTCACGGCGAGCATCTCCAGCACGATCCGCTGCACGTTGTTCTCCGGCTGCGCCTCGGTCAGCCCGAGCGAGTTCACCTGCACCCCGTACCTGAACCGGCGGTGCTTGGGGTCCGCGATGCCGTACCGGTCGCGGGTGATCTCGTCCCAGAGGCGGACGAACGCCCGCATCTTGCACATCTCCTCGACGAACCGCACGCCCGCGTTGACGAAGAAGGAGATGCGGGCGACGACCTCGCCGCGCCGCTCCTCGGGCACCTGGCCCGAGTCGAACACCGAGTCCAGCACCGCGATCGCGGTGGACAGCGAGTACGCGATCTCCTGCACGGGCGTCGCGCCCGCCTCCTGCAGGTGGTAGGAGCAGATGTTGATCGGGTTCCACTTCGGCACGTTCGACACGGTCCACGCGACCATGTCGGTGATCAGCCGCAGGCTCGGCCCGGGCGGGAACACGTACGTGCCGCGGGACAGGTACTCCTTGATGATGTCGTTCTGCGTGGTGCCCGCGAGGGTGGCGCGGTCCGCGCCGTGCTCCTCGGCCACGCTCACGTACAGCGCGAGCAGCCACATGGCCGTCGCGTTGATGGTCATGGACGTGTTCGCCTCGCCCATCGGGATGCCGTCGAACAGCTGCCGCATGTCGCCGATGTGGCTGACGGGCACGCCGACCTTGCCGACCTCGCCCTTGGCCAGCTCGTCGTCCGGGTCGTAGCCGGTCTGCGTGGGCAGGTCGAACGCCACGGACAGGCCGGTCTGGCCCTTCGCGAGGTTGCGGCGGTACAGCGCGTTGGAGGCGGTGGCGCTGGAGTGACCGGCGTACGTCCGCATCACCCACGGGCGGTCGCGCTCTCGGTCGGCCGGGTACGGCACGGCAACCTCCTGTGTCGAACTGCGCCGCCTCCGGCGTCGCAGGCGGTGGTTCCCCGTAGCGTACTGACGGGTAACAAGGTCCGCAGGTGCCGTTGCTCACTGAATCGTGACTGCGGGAGGATGGACGGCGTGACCGCGCTCACCACGTTCCTGCTCATGGTGATCGTCTTCGGCCTGCTCGGCCTGGTGCTGTTCTGGGCGTTCGGAATCGACCGGCGAGCCGTGCCCGACTACACCGGCGACGACTTCGGCCTGCTGACCGAAGTGTCCGCCGTGCCGACCCCCGAGGCCGCCGACGTGCTCGTCCGACGCCTGCGCGCGGCGCGCATCAAGGTGACCGTCGTCCGCCGGGACGGGCTGCACCGGTTGATGGTGTTCCCCGCCGACGCGCCCGACGCCAAGCTGCTGCTGCGGAGCGCCACCTGACCACCGGTCCGGCCCGGCTCCCCGCCGACGACGAGGTGCCGGGCCGCACCACCCGCTGATCCGCTGGGCGTGGCTCAGCTCCGGTAGGCGTAGCAGTAGCGGCTGCGGTCGTCCACGAACTTCATCCGGTCGCGGGTGTTGGGACCGTAGGACCCGTCGACCGTGGCGCCGATGGACTTCTGCACCGCCTTCAACGCGGCCTCGGTGCGCGGCCCGAAGCTGCCGTCCGCGTCGAGGTCGCGGATCAGCTCGTCTTCGTACGGCGAAGCCAGTCGAAGACCGCCGTAGCACTTGACCATCGTGGCCTGGAACAGCACCACGATCTTCTAGTTCGCCACCAGACCGCTGCCGATCAGGCACGTCTGGCTGTTGGCGGAGCCGGCCGGCACCAGGATGGCGTTGGCGCCGACGTAGCGGGGCACCATCTTCACGCACAGGTCGGTCGCCGCCGACGCCGATCCCGCCGACAGCACCGCCCCGGTCACGGCCAGGAGCACGGCCGCCACACCCACGCCGAACCGGCGCAACCCTGAACCCTTCGTCATGCCGATCTCCCCCTTGGAATCAGTGGCGGTAGCAGTGGACGCGATCCGGCGTTGTGAACTTCATCCGGTCACGGGTGTTCGGGCCGTAGATGCCGTCCGGGTCGGTGCCGATGTAGCGCTGCACGGCCTTCAGCGCGGCCTCGGTGCGCGGCCCGAAGCTGCCGTCGGCGTGGAGGACTGCAACCGGGACACGACCGTCGCGTTCGCCGCGTAGTCGCGGCCGATCTGGCACGAAGGGCTGCCCATGGCCGTCGGCACCACGATCGTGCGACCCGATCGCACCATCTCCGTCATCGCGGTGCACCGGGGCGGCTCCGCGGCCGACGCGGGCGCGGAGAACGCGATGGCCGCCGCCCCCACCACCAAGGCGACCAGGGTCGGCACCGTCCCGCGCCGACCCCGTCCGCCGGACGATCCCCCGCATGGTCTTCTCCCCCTGGAGTCGGGACAACGTGCTCCGACTCCAGGAAAACCGCTGATCAAGCGGTGTCCGGTGAACACCGGACACCGGACGAGGGGGATGAGGGGACGGTCAGGCGGTGACGCGCTCCACGGTCGCGCCGAGCTTGCGCAGGTTCTCCACGAAGCCCGGGTAGCCGCGCTCGATGTGGAAGATCTCGTAGACCTCGGTCGCGCCCTCCGCGCACAGCCCGGCCAGCACCAGCCCCGCGCCCGCGCGGATGTCCGACGCCCACACCGGCGCGCTGGACAGCCGCTCGACGCCCCGCACCACCGCGTGGTGGCCGTCGGTGCGCGCGTCCGCACCCAGCCGCACCATCTCCTCGATGAACCGGAACCGCGCCTCGAACAGGTTCTCGGTGATCATCGACGTGCCGTCGGACACGCTCGACAACGCGATCGCGAACGGCTGCAGGTCGGTGGCGAAACCGGGGTACGGCAGCGTCACGAAGTCCACCGACCGGGGTCGGTCGGTCTGCACCACGCGGAAGCCGTCGTCGAGCGTGGTCACGTCCGCGCCCGCCATCCGCAGCTTCTCCAGCACCAGGTCGAGGTGGTGCGGGTCCACTCCGCGCACGGTGATGTCACCGCGGGTCATGGCCGCGGCGAACGCCCAGGTGGCGCCGACGATCCGGTCGCCGATCACCCGGTGCTCGGTCGGCTGGAGCGACTCCACCCCGTGCACGGTGAGCGTGGACGTGCCCGCGCCCTCGATCTTCGCGCCCATCTGCTGGAGCATCACGCAGATGTCCACGATCTCCGGCTCGCGGGCGGCGTTGTCGATGACCGTGGTGCCGTTGGCCAGCACCGCCGCCATCAGGATGTTCTCCGTCGCGCCCACGCTGGGGAAGTCGAGCCAGATCTGCGCGCCGTGCAGGCCCTCGGCCTCGGCGATCACGCAGCCGTGCTCGATCTCGCTGTGCGCGCCGAGCTTGCGCAGGCCGCTCTGGTGCATGTCCAGCGGCCGGTTGCCGATCGCGTCGCCACCCGGCAGCGCGACGACGGCCCGCTTGCACCGGCCCACCAGGGGACCGAGCACGCACACGGACGCGCGCAGCTTGCCCATCGCCTCGGAGTCGGCGCGGTGGTTGAGCTCCTTCGGCGTGGTGATCGTGACGACCCGGCCCTCGATCGCCACCTCGCAGCCGAGGCTGCGCAGGACGTCCGCCATCAGCGGCACGTCCAGGATCTCCGGGCAGTTGGTGATGGTGGTGGTGCCCTCGGCCAGCAGTGCCGCCGCCATCAGCTTGAGCACGCTGTTCTTCGCGCCTACGACGGCGACCTCGCCGACGAGTCGCCCACCGCCCTGAACCCGGAAGTGCTCACTCACGTAAGGAACTCCTTGCTCGTTGTGCCGCAATCCTACGTACGGTCTGAATCGTGCCCGTCCGTGGTCGGCCACCGCGGTGTCTACAGTGCTTCGCATGGCCGTGCACCTGACGAAGATCTACACCCGCGTCGGCGACGACGGGACCACCGGCCTCGGCGACTTCTCCCGGGTGCCCAAGACGTCACCCCGCATCACGGCGTACGCCGACGTCGACGAGACCAACGCCGCGCTCGGCGTCGCCCTGGCGCTCGGCGCGCTGGAACCCGACGTCGCCGAGGTGGTGCGGCAGGTCCAGAACGACCTGTTCGACGTCGGCGCGGACCTCTGCACGCCGATCGCGCCGGATCCCAAGTACCCGCCGCTGCGGATCACCCAGGCCTACGTCGACCGGCTCGAGTCGTGGTGCGATGCGTTCAACTCCCGGTTGGGCAAGCTGGAGTCGTTCATCCTCAACGGTGGCACACCCGGCGCGGCGCTGCTGCACCAGGCCCGCACCATCGCCCGGCGGGCCGAGCGGGGCGCGTGGGCGTTGATCGAGGTCGAGGCCGAGCAGACGAACGCGCTGACCGCGAAGTACCTGAACCGGCTCTCCGACCTGTTGTTCATCCTGGCCAGGGTCGCCAACCCGGACGGCGACGTGCTCTGGCAGCCGGGCGCCAACGCCTGACCTCGACGGTAGCGCTTCCTGTTTTTGAAGTCTAAGCTTCAAAAACAGGAAGCACACCTACCGGAGGTCGACCATGACCACTTACGTCCTCGTCCACGGCGCGTGGCACGGCGGCTGGGCCTGGGAGCGGGTCGCGCCCCTGCTCACGGCGGCCGGCGCGCACGTCGTCACCCCCGACCTGGCGCACGACCGCGACGTCGGCCTGTCCGACCACGTCGACGAGGTGGTGGCGGCGGTCGACGCGGTCACGGACCCTGACCTGGTGCTGGTCGGCCACAGCTACGCGGGCCTGGTGGTCCGCCAGGCCGCCGACCTCCGCCCGCACCGGGTGGCCCACCTCGTGCTGGTCGACGGCTGGGCCGGGCCCGACGGCGCGAGCCTGACCGACCTGGCGCCGGACTGGTTCACCGCCACGGTCACCGCCGCCGCGAACGCCGACGGCCTGATCGCGCCGCCCGCGCCCGAGTCGTTCGGCGTCACCGACCCCGACGACGCGCGGTGGCTCGGCGAGCGGCTGCGCACCCACGCGCTGCGGACGTTCACCGAGCCGACCCGCCTCACCGGCGCAGTCGACCGCATCCCCGGCACCGGCGTCCACTGCGTGCCGGAGACGTTCCCGTTCGCCCGGTTCGCCGCCGACCTCGGCTACCGGACCGTGCCCGTGGACGGGCCGCACGACGCGCCGCTGACCGATCCGCGCCGCATCGCGGACGTGCTGCTCGCCGTCGTGGGCCGGGAGGCGCCGACCCTAGGATGAGCCGGTGGACCAGCGGACGTACAACCAGTACTGCGCCACCGCGCGGACGCTCGACCTCGTCGGCGAGCGCTGGACGCTCCTGCTGGTCCGCGAGCTGCTGACCGGGCCGAAGCGGTTCGGCGACCTCCAGCAGAGCCTGCGCGGCCTCGGCACCGGGCTGCTCGCGGCGCGGCTCAAGCACCTCGAACGCGAAGGCCTCGCGCACAAGGTCACGCTGCCCGCGCCGGCCCGGACCCCCGCCTACGCCCTCACCGAGGCAGGCCTGGAGCTCGGGCCGGCGGTGCTCGCCCTGGCCCGCTGGGGCACGAGGTGGGCCATGGGCGAACGGCGGGCGGGCGAGGCGTTCCACCCCGGTTGGGCCGTGCTGGCGATGGAGGCGTTCTTCGACGCCGACGCCGCCGCGGGCGTGCGGGCCGTCTACGAGTTCAGGGTCGGCGACGAGGTGTTCCACGTCCGCGTGGACGACGGCGAGGTGGACGCGGGCCACGGCCCCGCCGGGCGGCCCGACGCGGTGGTCGAGACCGACGAGGACGTCTTCGCCTCCCTGGCCGACGGCCGGTCGAGCCTGGCGGACAAGATCGCCTCCGGCGCCGCCTCGGCCTCCGGCGACCAGGATGCCCTGCGCAGGCTGGGCACCCTGTTCCGCCGGCCGAGCCCCGCCGAGCGGGTGCCCGCTCAGGACGCGTAGACCACCTTCTCGGCGCCGATGCGCTCGATCCGCTCGGCGCCCCACACGCCCAGCGCGGCGAGCGCCTCGTTGAGCGACACCCCGTGCCCGGTCAGCGCGTACTCCACCCTCGGCGGCACCTCGGGGAACACCTCGCGGTGCACGAGGCCGTCCTCCTCCAGCTCACGCAGCTGCTGGACCAGCATCTTCTCGCTCACGCCCGGCAGGCCGCGGCGCAGCTGGGCGAACCGGCGCACGCCGTGCTCGGCCAGCTCCCACAGGATCAGCGACTTCCACTTGCCGGACACCACGTCCATCGCGGCGTCGATGCCGCAGAAGTAGGGACCACGTCGAGCCGCCATCGGCCCCTCCCGGGGGTGCTTACCAAAAGGTGTGTACTGCACAAAATAGTCCGTACTGGTCAACCCTATCGGTACGGGTGACGATCTTGGCATGACGAACACGAAGGCAACCGTTCTCGGGCTCGGCGCGATGGGCGCCGCCCTCGCCACCGCCCTGGTGCGCGCCGGGCACACCACGACGGTCTGGAACCGCTCGCCCGGCAAGGCCGACGCCCTCGTCGACCTCGGCGCCACGGCCGCCGACGACCTCCGCGACGCCGTGGCCGCGTCCGACGTGGTGATCACCTGCCTCTTCGACGCCGCCTCGGTCCACGAGGTGCTCGACCCGGTGGCCGGCCTGCTCACCGGCCGCACGCTGGTCAACGTCACCACGACCACGCCCGACCAGTCGAGGGAGATCGCCGGCTGGGCGGCGGCGCACGGCGTGGTGTACCTCGACGGCGGCATCATGGCCGTGCCGGACATGATCGGGCGGCCCGGCTCGTCCGTCCTCTACAGCGGCTCGGCCACCGCGTTCGAGCAATACCGCCCGTTGCTGGACCTGTGGGGCGAGAGCGCGTACTTCGGCGAGGACGCGGGCCTGGCGTCGCTGTACGACCTGGCCCTGCTCGCCGGCATGTACGTGATGTTCGCCGGTTTCCTGCACGGCGCGGCGATGGTCGCGGACGCGGGCGTGACGGCGACCGAGTTCGCCGGGCGTGCCGCGCCGTGGCTGGCCGCGATGACCGGCGGGTTCGCCGGGTTCGCGGCCGTGGTCGACGGCGGCGACTACACCGTGCCGGGTCAGCAGAGCCTGGAGTTCTCCGACCTCGGCGACATGCTCGACGCGAGCGCCGCCCGGGGCATCTCCACGGAGGTGGTCGGCGTGGTGCAGGACCTGATCCGGCGGCAGGTCGACGCCGGTCACGGCAAGGAGGGCTTCGCGCGGATCTACGAGAGCATCAAGAATCCGGCCTGACCCTCCGTTCGAGTGACATCACTCGACCGATCGAGTGCCCGCGTGATCGGCGGGCCACCACGACTGATCGTCTTTGTGTTCACTCGGTCGGGTCCGGACGCCGGGGGGCGTCCACACGACGAGGGGGGATTTCGCCGTGCCCAGAACACGAAGATCCGGAGTGGTCGTGGTGGCCGCGCTGCTCGGTCTGCTCGTCCCGGGGGTGGCGCAGGCCGCGCCACCCCCGAACGACGACTTCGGCCAGGCGACGCCGATCGGCGCCCTGCCGTTCACCACCACCCAGGCGGTCGTCGAGGCGACGCACGCCGCCGACGACCCCGACAACTGCTACGCGTACCAGCTCTCGGTCTGGTTCACCTACACCGCACCTGCGACCGGCGTGATCACGGCGACCACCGCGGGCAGCACCTACGACACCGCCCTGTCGGCGCACACCGGCTCCCGAGGCGCGCTGACGAGGCTCGCCTGCAACGACGACGTGGACGGCACGCTCCAGTCGCGCATCGAACTGCCCGTCGTCGCCGGCGCCCGCTACCACTTCATGATCAGCTCGTCCACCTCGCGACCGGCCTGGCCGCCGTCGCTGACCTTCTCGGTGACCGGGCCGGCCACGCTCCCGAACGACGCTTTCGCCGACGCGGAACCGGTCACCCTGCCCCACACCGCGCAGCCCACCCTGTCGACGGCGACCTTGGAACCGGACGAGCCGGCGGGCACGTGCGAAGCGCCCACGCGGTCCTTGTGGTACGCCGTGACGCTGCCCGAGACCACGCCGGTCACCTTCTCGCAGGAGCCGAGCACCGCGGTGCTGTCGGTCTTCACCGGATCATCGCCCGGGGGCCTCACCGAGGTCGACTGCGCGTCCTCGTCGCGGAGCCTGACCTTCCGCGCGGTCGCGGGCACGACGTACTACCTGCGCGTCGCCCAAGGCGAGTACAACGCGGGGAACCTGCGGTTCACCATCGACGTCGCCCAACCGATCGTGCCCTACTTCGCGCACGACCCCGCTTCGCCGTCCGCGTTCGACGACGTCCGGTTCTACGACTACACCGAGGTCCCGGACGTGTCCACCTACCTGGACATCCGGTGGGACTTCGGCGACGGGACGACCGCCGAGGGCAGGGAACCCCAGCACCGCTACGCAGCCGACGGCGACTACACCGTGACCCTGACCCACACCACCGGGGACGGCCGGTCGGCCACCACGTCGCGGGTGGTCCAGGTCCGCACGCACGACGTCGCCATCGCCCGGTTCACCACACCGGCCGCGGCGACGGTCGGCGTCACCAAACCCGTCACCATCCGGATCGCGAACACGCGGTACGCCGAGGACGTGACCGTCACGCTGTACCGCAGCACGCCGTCGGGCTGGAGCGAGGTCGGCCACTACACCCAGTACGTGCCGGCGAGCGCTACGGGCACGGTGGGCTTCCCGTTCAGCTACACGTTCCGCCCGGACGACGCCGCGCTCGGGAAGGTGAACTTCCGGGCGGTGGCGTCCTTGCCCGACGGGGACGACCACCCGCTGGACAACGAGGCGATCAGCGCGACGACCGCGGTGCGGCCGGCGCTCACCGGCCTCGACCTGACCTGACCGGGGTTCGCTAGGAGGCCCAGGGAATGGATCGGCCCGGAGGCGCTGACTCCAACCAGGACAGGAATCCTGTCAGCGCGTCCGGGCCCATCGCGATCTCGACCTCGCCCTTGTTGCCGCGGCAGCGGAGTACCACCGCGCCCGCGGGCATCGCGTACGCCTCCGGTGGGGTGGGCTCGCGGCGGTCGTCGATCTCGAAGCCCTCGCGGGAGATGACCATGTCCGGGCCGGAGCTGAGGCTCAGCACGCGGAACCAGGTGAACTCGTCACCCCGGTAGTGCCCGACGCCCAGGTGCCAGCCCCGGCCGGAGCCCTTGAGCCTGGACCTCAGCGCGACGTGCACGCCGCCCGCGCGCAGCAGTCGGACGCGCCGCCACGCCAGGTACGCGAGGACGACCACCGCGCCGAACAGGACCAGCCCCACCAGTTCGGCGATCCCCACGGCGTTCGTCCGCTCGTCCGCGTCAGGCCGAGTGCCCGGCGGCGCGAAGCCGCGCGATCGCCCGGGCCCGTTGCACGTCGTCCGCGTTCTGCGCGTCCGAGCGGGCCTGTTCGACGTCGATCTCGTGGGCGAGCTCCGCGTCCTCGGCGAGGATGCTCACCCCGTCGCCGGTCACGGAGAGGAACCCGCCGTGCACGGCCGCCGTCACCAGCTCGTTGTCCGCGGTGCGGATCCGGACCACGCCGCCCTCGACCAGCTGGCCGAGCACCGGCTCGTGACCGGGCAGGATGCCGATCTCGCCTTCGAGGGTCTGCGCGACCACCGAGGTGGCCGTGCCGGACCACAGGCGGCGTTCCACCGCGACCAACTGGACGGTCATCTCGGCCACGCGCATCTCCCTGAGTCGACTGGAGTCATCCGCAGTCTAAACGGTGACCGGTTCACCCCGCCGCACCAGCCACCCTCAGCCGCCGTCACGCCCCGCCGCGACCCGCCCGGAGACCGCTCCGACGGCGGTCACCGCGACGGCGCCCAGGCCCGCCACCAAGGCGAACGCGTAGAAACCCCACGGGTGCGCGAGGCCCGCGGTGAGCAGCGCCCCACCCAGCACGGGCCCGCAGACGGCCCCGATCCGGCCGACGCCCGCCGTCCACCCCAGACCCGTGGCACGGTTGCCGTCGTCGTACACGCGGCCCACGTACGCGTACACCAGGACCTGCGAGCTGAACACGAAGCACCCGGCCACGAACACCGCCGCGTACACGCCCGCGGTCGGCAGCTGCACGCTCAGCAGGCCCAGGAACGCGGCCGACGCGGCGAACCAGCCGATGGTCGACGGCCGCACGCCGACCCGGTCCGCCACCGCGCCCGCGACCAGCAGCCCGACCACCGCGCCGACGTTCAGCGTGAGCAGCAGGCCCAGCGCCGCGCCCAGCGGGTACCCGGCCGCCCGCATGATCTGCGGCAGCCACGTGTTCAGCCCGTAGACCAACAGCAACCCCATGAACGACGCCACCCAGAACGCCACCGTGGCCCGCCGCACGCCGGGCCGGAACAGCGAGCCGACCAGCCGCCCCGCCGACACCCGCTCCCCCCCGGAACGCCCGCGACTCCGGCAGCAGCACCACCATCAACGGCACCAGCACGAGCGCGGGCGCCGCGCCGACGACGAACAACGCCCGCCACCCCGGCGACGGGATCACCAGCATCGCGAGCAGCGCGGTCAGCACCGCCCCCACGTGGTAGCCGGTCATGACCAGCGTGGTGGCCCTCCCCCGCCGCCGCGCCGGCGCGAACTCGTCGACCAGCGCGATGGCCGTCGGCAGGCAGCCGCCGAGACCGAGCCCGGCCAGGAACCTCAGCCCGCCGAACACCTCGATCGACGGCGCCGCCGCGCACAGCAGCGTGAACAGGGAGAAACCGCCGACGGAGGCGATCAGCGCCTTGCGCCGACCGACCAGGTCGGTGACCGTGCCGATCGCCATCGCGCCCAGCATCATGCCGACCAGGCCCGCCGTGGAGACGACCGACGCGGACGCCGGCGTGATGCCCCACTGGCCCGTGTCGAGCAGGACCGGGAGCACGGTGCCGAGCACCACGAGGTCGAAGCCGTCGAGCAGTACCGCCGTCCAGCCCAGCGGGAGCACCCGTTTGTCCATACCGGGAGGGTGGCGCGGGTCACCTCGACGGGGGCAGGGCGGTTTCCGATGAGCGGAAGGCCGTTGGGAGACTGGGCCCGTGCCCACACCGAAGTCGCTGCTGGAGCGGGCGTTCTCGCTGTTGTCGGTGTTCACCGTGGACCGACCGGCGGTCACGCTGTCCGAGCTGAGCCGCCACTCCGGCCTGCCGCTGAGCACCACGCACCGGCTGGTGGCGTCCCTGGTGGAGCTGCGGGCCCTGGACCGCGCGCCGGACGGCCGCTACCGCGTGGGCCTGCGGCTGCTGGAGCTGGGCGCGCTGTCGCCCGGCAGCCTGGACCTGCGGGACCGGGCCCTGCCGTTCCTGGAGGACCTCTACGAGGTCACGCGGCACAACGTGCAGCTGGCCGTGCGCGACGGCACGGAGGTCGTGTACGTGGAGCGGATCTCGGCGCGGGACGCGGTGAACGTGGTGACGCGGGTCGGCAGCCGGATGCCGACGCACTGCACGGGCGTGGGCCTGGTGCTGCTGGCCGCCGCGCCGGTCGCCGTGCAGGAGGCCGTGCTGGCCGCGCCGCTCAAGCGGTTCACGCCCCGGACGATCGGGTCGGCGCCCGAGCTGCGGGAGGCCCTGGCCCGCGTGCGCCGCGAGGGTTATGCCATCAGCGACCGCCAGATCGAGATGATCACCTACTCGGTCGCCGCCCCCGTGCGCGGCCCGGACGGCGACGTGGTGGCCGCGGTGTCCGTCGTCGTGCCGACGGGCACCCGCACGGACACCGTCGTGCCCGCCGTGCGCACGTGCGGCCTGGCCATCTCCCGCGCCCTGGGCTGGGCCTCCCACTGACCCCGACAACGGCCGAAGGGCCGTCCCCCCGAGCGGGGAACGGCCCTTCGACGAGCCCGACTTACTTGCCGGCGAGCTTCTTGGCGTTGGCCTCGACGTCGTCCAACCCGCCGCAGGAGAAGAACGCCTGCTCCGGGTAGTGGTCGAACTCGCCCTTGCAGACGCGGTCGAACGCCTCGATGGTGTCCTTGATGGACACGAACGACCCCGGCTGACCGGTGAACTTCTCGGCCACGATGAAGTTCTGGCCGAGGAAGCGCTCCAGGCGACGGGCGCGGCCGACGAGGACCTTGTCCTCCTCGGACAGCTCGTCCATGCCGAGGATGGCGATGATGTCCTGCAGCTCCTTGTACTTCTGCAGGATCCGCTTGACCTCCTGCGCCACCCGGTAGTGCTCCTCGCCGACGATCGACGGCTCGAGGATCCGGGAGGACGAGGACAGCGGGTCCACCGCCGGGTAGATGCCCTTCTGGGAGATCGGACGGGAGAGCTCCGTCGTCGCGTCCAGGTGGGCGAACGTGGTGGCCGGCGCGGGGTCGGTGTAGTCGTCCGCGGGCACGTAGATGGCCTGCAGCGAGGTGATCGACTTGCCGCGCGTCGAGGTGATGCGCTCCTGGAGCTCACCCATCTCGTCCGCCAGCGTCGGCTGGTAACCCACGGCGGACGGCATGCGGCCCAGCAGGGTCGACACCTCGGAACCCGCCTGGGTGAACCGGAAGATGTTGTCGATGAACAGCAGCACGTCCTGGCCCTGCACGTCGCGGAAGTACTCCGCCATCGTCAGCGCGGACAGCGCGACGCGCATGCGCGTGCCGGGCGGCTCGTCCATCTGGCCGAACACCAGGGCGGTGTCGCCGAGCACGCCCATCTCCTCCATCTCGAGGAGGAGGTCGGTGCCCTCACGGGTGCGCTCGCCGACGCCGGCGAACACCGACGTGCCGGAGAACTCGCGGGCGATACGGGTGATCATCTCCTGGATGAGCACCGTCTTGCCCACGCCCGCGCCGCCGAACAGGCCGATCTTGCCGCCCTTGACGTACGGGGTCAGCAGGTCGATGACCTTGATGCCCGTTTCCAGGATCTCGGTCTTGCCCTCGAGCTGGTCGAACGACGGCGCCTTGCGGTGGATGCCCCACTGCTCGCCGTCGCGGCCGAGGCCGGGCTCGTCGAGGCAGTCGCCCAGCGCGTTGAAGACGTGGCCCTTGACGACGTCGCCGACGGGCACGCTGATCGCCTTGCCGGTGTCGGTCACCGCCGCGCCGCGGACCAGGCCGTCGGTCGGCTGCATCGAGATCGTGCGGACCAGGTTGTCACCCAGGTGCTGGGCGACCTCCAGGGTCAGCGTCTTGGCGACCGCCTCGTAGGTGATCTCCACGTGCAGCGCGTTGAACAGCTCCGGCACCGCGTCGCGCGGGAACTCCACGTCGACGACGGCACCGATCACCCGGACCACACGGCCGGTGCGGGTGGTGGTGGCAGTAGCACTCATGTCACTCATCACTTCCTGCGCCCCCGGTAAGCGCGGAGGCGCCACCGACGATCTCGCTGATCTCCTGGGTGATCTGGGCCTGGCGGGCCGCGTTCGCCTGGCGGCTCAGGTTGCGGACCAGCTCGGTGGCGTTGTCCGTCGCCGCCTTCATCGCGGTCCGCCGTGCCGCCGACTCCGAGGCCGCCGCGTCCAGCAGCGCCGAGAAGAGCCGGGTCTTGACGTACTTGGGCAGCAACGCGCCCAGCAGCGTCTCCGCGCTCGGTTCGAACGAGTACACCGACTGGAGCTTCTGCGGCTCCGGGTCGAAGTCGACCACCATCGGCGCGATCCGCTTGGCGACCGGCGTCTGGCTCAGCATCGACTTGAACTCGGTGTAGACCACGTGCAGCTCGTCCACGCCGAGCACGCCGTCCGGACCGGGCTGGTCGCCCTCGTCGTCGCTGCCCGCGACGAACGCCTTGACCAGCGCGTCACCGGCCTCGACCGCGTTCACGTAGTGCGGGAGCTGCGAGAAGCCGGTCCACTCGCCCGCGATCGCGCGCCTGCGGAACTTGTAGTAGCCGACGCCCTTGCGGCCGACGACGTAGAGCACGGGCTCCTTGCCCTCGGACCGCAGCAGGGAGAGCAGCTCCTCCGCGGCACGCAGCACGTTGGCGTTGTAACCGCCGCACATGCCCTTGTCGCTGGTCACGACCAGGACGCCGGCGCGGCGGGGGTTCTTGCGCTCGGTCAGCAGCGGGTGGTCGAGGTTCGCGGACGCGGTCGCCAGCGCGGAGAGGACCGAGGTGATCTCCTCCGCGTAGGGACGCGACGCCGCGACCCTCGTCTGCGCCTTGGCGAGACGGGACGTGGCGATGAGCTCGTACGCCTTGGTGATCTTCTTGGTCGAGTTGACCGAGCGGATCCGCTGGCGCAGCTCCCGGATCTGTGCCGCCATGCCTACGTCACTTCTCGGTCGGAGCGGGCCGGTTGACCTTCACCGACTCCTGCCCGACCTTGTCGGCGTCCATCGCGTCGGCGGGCGCCTCGTTGACCGAGGTGCTCGCGCCACCGGACGCGGTGAACTGCTGCTTGAACGCGGTGACGGCGTCCACGATGCCCCGCTCCGTGTCCTCCGACAACTTCTTGGACTCGCGGATGTCGGAGAGGATCACCTCGTGGCTGCGCCGCACGTGGTCCAGGAACTCCGACTCGAAGCGGCGGACGTCGCCGACCGCGATGTCGTCGTAGTGGCCCTTGGTGCCGAGGTAGATCGAGACGACCTGCTCCTCGACGGGGACCGGCGAGTACTGGCCCTGCTTGAGCAGCTCGACCAGGCGGGCGCCGCGGTCCAGCTGGGCTCGGGAGGCCGCGTCGAGGTCCGAGGCGAAGGCGGAGAACGCCTCCAGCTCGCGGAACTGCGACAGGTCCAGGCGCAGCGAGCCGGAGACCGTCTTCATCGCCTTGGTCTGCGCGGCGCCACCGACGCGGGACACCGAGATGCCCACGTTGACGGCCGGGCGCACACCGGCGTTGAACAGGTCCGACTCCAGGAAGCACTGGCCGTCGGTGATCGAGATGACGTTGGTCGGGATGTACGCCGACACGTCGTTGGCCTTGGTCTCGATGATCGGCAGGCCGGTCATCGAGCCGCCGCCCATCTCGTCGGACAGCTTCGCGCAGCGCTCGAGCAGGCGCGAGTGCAAGTAGAAGACGTCGCCGGGGTAGGCCTCGCGGCCCGGCGGGCGGCGCAGCAGCAGCGAGATGGCGCGGTACGCCTCCGCCTGCTTGGTCAGGTCGTCGAAGATGATCAGGACGTGCTTGCCCTGGTACATCCAGTGCTGGCCGATGGCCGAGCCGGTGTAGGGCGCGAGCCACTTGAAGCCGGCCGAGTCGGACGCGGGGGCGGCGACGATGGTGGTGTACTCCAGCGCGCCCGCCTCCTCCAGCGCGGTCTTGACGCCCGCGATGGTGGAGCCCTTCTGGCCGATGGCGACGTACACGCAGCGGACCTGCTGCTGCGGGTCGCCCGAGTCCCAGGCCTTCTTCTGGTTGATGATCGTGTCGATACAGACCGCCGTCTTGCCGGTCTTGCGGTCGCCGATGATCAGCTGGCGCTGGCCGCGACCGATCGGGGTCATCGCGTCGATGGCCTTGATGCCGGTCTGCATCGGCTCGCTCACCGGCTGCCGCTGCAGCACGGACGCCGCCTGCAGCTCCAGCGCGCGGTTGTCGTCGGCCACGATGTCGCCGAGGCCGTCGATCGGCTGGCCGAGCGGGTTCACCACGCGGCCGAGGAAGCCGTCGCCGACCGGCACGGAGAGCACCTGGCCGGTCCGCTTGACCTCCTGGCCCTCTTCGATCTTGTCGAAGTCACCCAGGATGACCGCGCCGATGGTGCGGACTTCGAGGCTCAGGGCCACGCCGAGCACGCCGCCGGGGAACTCCAGCAGCTCGTTGGTCATGGTGCCGGGCAGACCCTCGACGATGGCGATGCCGTCGTAGGTCTCCGCGACGACGCCGACCTCTTCCCGGCTGACTTCCGGGGAGTAGGCCGAGACGTACTTCTCGATCGCACTGCGGATCTCGTCCGACGAGATCGTCAGCTCCGCCATGTCGTTCCTGCTCTCACTTCGTTCTGGGAAAGGGGCTTGTGGGCCGCGGTTCCGGTCGGTCAGCCGGCGAGGTCGCGGCGCAGTGACGCCAGGCGACCGGCCACGCTGCCGTCGATGACCTCGTCACCGATCTTGATCAGCAGACCGCCGCGCAGCGTGGGGTCGACCTCGACGTGCAGCGCGATCGGCCTGGAGTAGATCCGGGTCAGCGTGGCCTCGAGGCGGTCCTGCTGCGCCGCGTCGAGCTCGACGGCGGAACGGACGTAGGCGACGGAACGTTCCCGGCGCTTGGCCGCGAGCGACGCGAGGTCGCCGAGGCCGTTGACGACTCCCTGGCCGCGCGGCTCGCGGACGAGCTGGTCCACCAGGGTCTTGGTGGTCTCGTCGACCTTGCCCGCGACGAGGCTGTCGACCAGCGCGACCTTGCCCGCGGGCTCGGCCACCGGGTCGGACAGCGCCAGCTCGAGCGCGTGGTTGCCCGCGATGATGCGACCGAGTCGGAACAGCTCGTCCTCGACGGCGTCGAGCTTGCCGTCCCGCTCCGCCCGCACCAGCAGCGTGGTGCGGGCCAGCGACTCGATGCCGTCGACCAGCTCGCGCGGGCTGGACCAGCGCGCGGTGACGACCGTGGCCAGCACCTGCACCGTCACGTCGTCGACCTTGCCGTCGAGCAGGCCGTGCAGCAGCTGCTCCCGGGCCTCGGGGCCCGAGGAGTTGTCGGCCAGCGCGCGGCGCAGCGCGGGCTGCGCCGACAGCAGGCTCACGACCGCGAACAGCTCGCTGCCCAGCTTGCCCAGGGCGGCACTGTCCAACGTGGCGTCGACGACCTCCAGCAGCCGCAGTTCGGCGGCGGCCAGGGCGTCACGGCTGGCGGCGTGCAGCGTCATCGGCGTTCCCTCACTTGGCGGCCGGAGCCGACGTGCCGTCGAGTTCGGAGAGGAACCGGTCGACGGTGCCCCGACGGCGCACCTCGTCCTCCAGCGACTCGCCGACGACCCGGTCCGCCAGGTCGATGGCCAGCCGGCCCAACTCGCCGCGCAGCTCGGCGACGATCTGCGCCCGCTGCGTCTCGAGCTGGGTCTGCCCCTGCGCGACGATCCGCGCGGACTCCTCCTGCGCCTTGGCGCGCAGCTCGCTGATGATCTGCTCGCCCTCGATGCGGGCGTCGTCGCGGATGCGGGCCGCCTCGGCGCGCGCCTCGGCCAGCTGCGCCTTGTACTGGTCCAGCGCCTGCTGGGCCTGCGCCTGCGCCTGCTCGGCCTTCTCGATCCCGCCCTCGATCTTGGCGGCACGTTCCGCGTACAACGTCTCGAAGCGCGGCGACACGAACTTCTTGATGACGAAGAGCAGCAGCAGGAACGCGATCAGGCCGAGGATGATTTCGGACGTGTGCGGCAGAACCGGGTTGATCGGCTCCTCCGCCGCCAAGATGAGGGTATTCATCACAAACCTCTCTGACGCGATGAACCGGTACTCAGCCCGCGGTCGCGAGGAAGTACACGACGAAGCCGAGCAGTGCGAGCACCTCGACGATGGCGAACGTGGTCCAGGCCAGGCTCAGCAGCACGCCGCGAGCCTCGGGCTGACGGGCGGTGCCGTTGATGACCGAGGAGAAGATCAGACCCACGCCGATGCCCGGGCCGATGGCCGCGAGGCCGTAACCGATGGCGGCGAGACCCTGGTTCAGGTTGACGTTCGCGGCTTCCTGAGCAAGAACGATAGCGCTCACTTGTGCTGTTCCCTTTCCAACTCGGTCCGCGAACGCTCGCGGATCGGAGGCTTATGATTTATCAGTGCTCTTCGGCCAGCGCCGCGCCGATGTAGTTGGCGGACAGCAGCGCGAAGATATAGGCCTGAAGGACCATGATCAGCGCTTCCAGGAACGTCAACGCGATGGCGAAGGCGAACGCGATGGGCGCGACCACGACGGTGATGCCGCCGGCGAAGAGCAGGTACTCACCGGCCAGGGTGAACACCAGCAAGAGCAGGTGACCCGCGAACATCGCCGCGAAAACTCGGATCGCGAGCGTGAGCGGGTTCAGGAAGAACTTCTGGAAGAACTCGATCGGAATCAGCAGGATGAGCACGAACCACGGCGCGCCGGGCGGCATGGTCTGGTGCTTCAGGTAACCGACGAAACCGTGGCGCTTGAACCCGACGAAGTGGTACACCGGGTAGATCACCAACAGCGAGACGGCCAGCGGGAATCCGATGTGCGACATCGTCGGGAACTGCACGACCGGGATGAGCCCGAACAGGTTGTTCACCAGGATGAAGGTGAAGACCGTGAGGATCAGCGGGACGAACGGCTTGAAGTCCTTCGCGCCGATCTGCTCGCGTGCGATCGAGTTGCGACCGATGTCGTAGAGCGACTCGGCGGCGAACTGGAACTTGCCGGGAACGAGCTTGAGGTTGCGGGTCGCCGCGATGAAGAACGCACCGATGATCAAGATCGAGAGCACCAGAAGCACCATGGGCTTGGTGACCTCACCGAAGATCGGTGGGAGGAAGAAGTCCTTCACGCCGGGTGCGACGAACTCATCACCCGCAGCCAGCACCATCGTGGTCACTGTGTTCCTTCCGGTTCTCCCGGCCGGCGTTCACTCCGCCGGGGGAATCGTCACGATCGGGACTTAACGTACCTTACGGACCGCAAGCGCCCGCGAGAGGCACCCCACCTACCTGGGTGTCCCGTCCTGCGCGCACCGTACCAGCCGGTAGATCAGGTGTTTCCAGGGGTCGGGATGACGATCTGACTGCGACTGCGCTTGGAGGCGCGCACCTCCATGGCGGTGGCGACCAGGATGGTCGCGGCCATGGTCAGGGCCAGCGCGTTGGTGTGCAGCACGGGGAACTGGCGCAGCAGCAGCATCACCGCGAACAGCAGGATCAGCTTGCCCATGAACCCGGCGAACGCCGCCACCATGATCACCTGGAGGGGCATCGCGGCCGTGCGGTGCATGAGCAGCAGCGTCCCGGCCGACGACAGGCACGCGATGGCGCCGCCGATCAGCGCGGCGACCAGGCCGGGGACCCCCGCCAGCACAGTCCAGAGGATCGCGGCCGCGACCACCGTCGCGAGCGCCGCCCACAGCGCCGCGCGGTACATCTCGCCCGCGAGTCGCTGCACGACGGCTTCGTGGGTCCACTCCGTCTTGTCCTGGCTCATGTCACCCCCAAAGGGTCCAACACCGTCCACTGGTCGAGACCGAGTGTAAAGAAGCCTTGGTCCTCACCCCACCATCGGGGGTCATGTGCGGCGCACTTCGCGAAGTCTGGGTATCGCGGAGACCAACAGCGCGAGAACAAGTCCGATGGCCAGGCACCACACCACGACGACGACGTCGAACAACGTCAACGCGACCGCGCCGAACGCCAGCACGCCCGCCCACAAGTAGATCAGCAGCACCGCGCGGCGCTGGGAGTGGCCGATCTCCAGCAGCCGGTGGTGCAGGTGCATCTTGTCCGCGGAGAACGGGCTCTCGCCCCGCCGGGTCCGCCGGACCACGGCCATGAGCAGGTCCAGCAGCGGCACGAACAGCACCGCGGCCACCACGACCAGCGGCGAGAGCAGGCCGAGGACGTCGGTGGCCCGCACCGACTCGTAGTTGATCTTCCCCGAGGCCGAGATCGTCGCCGCGGCGAGCATCAGCCCGATCAGCATCGACCCCGAGTCGCCCATGAAGATCCGCGCCGGGTTGAAGTTGTGCGGCAGGAAGCCCAGGCACGCGCCCGCCAGCGTGGCCGCGATCAGCGCGGGCGGGTACGCGCCCACGTCGCCGCCGTTGTTGGCCAGCAGCCCGATGGAGAACACGCAGGTGGCCGCCGCCGCGATCAGCCCGATGCCGGCCGCCAGGCCGTCCAGCCCGTCCACGAAGTTCATCGCGTTGACCATGGTCACGGCCAGCAGCACGCTCAGGATCGCGCCCTGGTTCTGGTCCAGCGAGAGCAGCGAGCCGGTGCCCTCGCCGTCGTCGCCCCACGGCACCCAGAACAGCAGCCACTGCAGGCCGAACAGCACGAGGATGCCCGCCGCGGTGACCTGCCCGGCGAGTTTCGTCAGGGAGTCGAGCTCGAACCGGTCGTCCAGCACACCGACGAGGACGATCACGCCACCGCCCACGATCACCGCGTACGGGTCGTAGGAGAAGTCGAACGCCGAGCGCAGCACCGGCAGCTGGTGCGCCAGGAGCATCCCGCCGAGCACCCCGCCGTACATCGCGAGGCCGCCCATCCGCGGCATGGGCTGGACGTGCACGTCGCGCTGGCGGGGGTAGGCGACCGCGCCGATCCGGAACGCCAGCGCGCGGACCAGGCCGACGAGCAGGAACGTCACGACGGCGGCGGTCAGCGCGACGAGCAGGTACTCCCGGACGGGGAGGACGTTGGACACGGCAGGCAACTGGCCCACGGCAGGCTAGCCCCTCGGCGATGGGGTGTCGGGTGGATCTTGCTGCATTGGATCCCGTCGGGGCGGTTCGTGCGACGGGAGCACCACGCTACTCCGATCGGGAAGATCCACTAGCGGGCGACCTCGACTTCGACGCCGAGGGCCTTCGACACCTCGCCGACCGGCACCGCGCCCTCCCGCAGGACCACGGGGTCGGGTCCGGTCAGGTCGACGATGGTGGAGGCGATGTTCTCGGCGGCCGGTCCGCCGTCCAGGTAGACGCCGACCTCCTCGCCGAGCTGGTCCCAGGCCTCCTGGGCGGTGCCCGCGGGCGGGAAGCCCGACTTGTTGGCGCTGGAGACGGCCATCGGCCCGACGTCGCGGAGCAGCTCCAGCGCGACCGGGTGCAACGGCATCCGCAGCATCACCGTGCCGCGGGTGTGACCGAGATCCCACGCCAACGAGGGGGCGTGCGGCAGCACGAGCGACAGCCCGCCCGGCCAGAACGCCTCGATCAGCGCCCGAGCCTGCCGGGGCACCCCGAGGACCAACCCGTCGATCGTGGTCCACGAGCCGACCAGCACGGGCACCGGCATGTCCGGCCCGCGCCCCTTGGCCTCCAGCAGGGCGCGAACGGCCGCCGCGTCGAACGCGTCACACCCGATGCCGTACACGGTGTCGGTGGGCAGGACGACCAGCCGCCCGGCCCGCACGGCTCCCGCGGCGGCCTCGAGGCCCGCCGCGCGATCGGCCTGGACACCACAATCGTAGATCGTGCTCACCCCGCTGATCCAAGCACAGCGCGACCGGACCCAGCGGTCGAGGTCACACCCGGACGGCGAGCGGCGGGCGCGGTGCGGCGGGCGCGTTCGGCGGCCCGCTCACGGACGGCCGCGGCCGAACGCCGCGTCCGCGTCGACCGCCCACTTCCGCTTCCGGTGCGCCATCACGAACCCGAACACGAGCACCGCGCCCACCAGCACACCGGCCACCGTCACGGCCGGGTCGCCGATCGCGCCACCCACGAACGGCAGCACGAGCACGGCCAGCCCCACCACCGCCGCGGTCCACACGTCCGGCTCGACCCACCGCCACCTCCGCGCCTCGTCCACCCTCCGGGACAGGTCGGTCGCGAACGCGATCAGCTCCGGGTGCGGGCTCAGCGCCAGGATCTCCTCGGCCAGCGCCCGGCACTCCGCCGCTTGGCGCGCACCTGTCACGACCAGCGCGCCCTCCGGCGTGACGCTGCGCACCTCCGCGGTGCGGGCCGCGAGCGCGAGTGCCAGGTGCGAGCGCAGCACGTCGTCCGCGCGGGGCGCGCCGCCACGTCCCAGCTCCGCGCGCACGACGGCGGCGGCCAGGTGGCTCTCGCCGTCGTGGCCCTCGCCCAGCGCCGACGTCAGCGCGGTCAGCGCGCGGGACAGGCGCACCCGGTCGGGATCGGCGAAATCGGTCAGGTCGACGCGGGTGATGCGCGCCGCCAGCCATTCCCGCAATCCGCTCCACTCGTTCGGCTCATTGACAGCCATCGCGGGTTCTCCGATTTACTCGGCGGAGCGTTGACGTCCAGATTATCCCGATGGCGAGGCGTCCGGTGAATGCCAGAAACCCGATCGGCGCCCTCCCCCTGGCGCTGTCGGCCGCCGCCGTCTACGCCGTCCTGGCCGGTGCCGCCGGCTACCTGACCCTGGACCGGCACCCGCCGACGCCCGCACCCGGCACCACCGCCGCCGCGGCGCCGCCCACCCTGCCCGTCATCACCACGACCACCACCACGCCACCGCCCCCGACCACCACGACCGCCGCCGCCCTCCCGCCGGACCTGCGGCGGGTCGAAGCGCCGGGCGGCCTCACCACCGTGATCCCGGCCGGGTGGGCGGTCGCGACCGGCACGGTCGCCACCACCCTCGTCGCCACCGACCCGACGTCACCGCGCCGTGAACTCCGACTCGGCGGCGCCCCGGTCACCGACCCGTCGACACCGCTCCTGGACCGCATCGCGCGAGCCGCCGCGGACCGAGAACGCGAACCTGGCCACCGCCGCGTCACGCTGACCCCGACGACGATCCGCACCCACCCGGCCGTCACCTGGGAATTCGACGAGAGCACCGCGTCGGGCGCGAAACGGGTCGCCACCGCGTTCTGGGAATCCGGCGGCGTCGAATACGTCCTCTACTCCGCCGGCCCACCGGAGGAGTGGGACCTGACCCGGTCGCGCCTGGCCGCGATGGTCGAGCACGCCACCCCCTAGCCCGGCGCGCGGTCGTCACCGGCACCCGCGCCGGCCGCGTCGCTCACACCCGGCGCGCGGTCGCGAAGCGGGGGCGCCACGCCAGGTCGCGGTGGTCCGCGACGTCGGTCAGCACCCGGCGCGAGGAGAGCAGCGACGGCACGACCGCGCCGTGGCTGTCGTCGTGCTCGATCGCCACGTGCCCACCGGGCTTGAGCAGCCGCGCGGCCACCGCCACGACGTGCCGGATCACCTCCAGCCCGTCCGGCCCGCCGAACACCGCGTGCCTCGGGTCGTGGTCGGCGACCTCCGGCTGCACCTCGGTGCCGTCCGGCACGTACGGCGGGTTGCACAGCACCAGGTCCACCTGTCCGTCCAGGTCGGACAGCACGCCCGGCTCGGTCACGTCGCCCGCGTGCAGCGTGATCGGCGTGTCGCCCGCGGCGGCACGGGCGTCCGCGTTGCGCCGCGCCCAGGCCAACGCCGAGGGATCGCGCTCGACCGCGTGCACGGACGCGTCCGGCAACCGGTGCGCCGCCGCCAGCGCCAACGCGCCGGAACCCGTGCACAGGTCGACCACCACCGGGTCCTTCGACTCCACAGTGGACAGCGCCCACTCCAGCACCAGCTCGGTCTCCGGGCGCGGGATGAACACGCCCGGACCGACCTCCAGGTCCACGCCGCCCAGGTGCGCCCGGCCGGTGATGTGCTGCAACGGCACGCGCGTCGCGCGCTCCCGCACGACCTTGTGCAGCGCCTCGACCACCGGCGGGTCGACCAGCGGGATCAGCGGCAGGCGCGAGCGCTCGACGCCGAGCACGTGGGCGGCCAGCAGCTCGGCGTCCACCCGGGGACTGTCGACACCCGCCGCGGCCAGCAGGCGTTCCGCTTCGTTGATGGCCAGCCGCAACGGGTGTCGGGTCATGCGTCCAGGGTAGGGGGATCAGAAGTTGATCATGTGCCCGGCCAGCCCGTGCACGGCTTCCTTGACCGCCTCGCCCAACGTCGGGTGCGCGTGCACGTTGCGCGCCACCTCGTGGACGGTCAGGTCCCACTGCTGGGCCAGCGTCAGCTCCGGCAGCAGCTCGGTCACGTCCGGTCCGATCAGGTGGCCGCCGAGCAGCTCGCCGTACTTGGCGTCGCTGATCAGCTTCACGAACCCGGCCGAGTCGCCGATGCCGTGCGCCTTGCCGTTCGCGGTGAACGGGAACTTCGCCACCTGGACGTCGAACCCGCGCTCGCGCGCCTGCGCCTCGGTCCACCCGAACGACGCGATCTGCGGCTGGCAGTACGTCGCCCGCGGGATCATCACGAAGTCCAGCTCCATGGTCTCCGCGCCCGCGATGGTCTCCGCCGCGATGACGCCCATCGACTCGGCGGCGTGCGCGAGCATCAGCTTCGCCGTCACGTCGCCGATCGCGAAGATGTTCTCCACGTTCGTGCGCCCACGCCCGTCGACCGCGATCGCGCCGCGCTCGGTGAGCCGGACACCGGTGTTCTCCAGCCCGTAGCCCTCGACCCGCGGCTGGAAGCCGATGGCCTGCATGACCTTGTCGGCCTCCAGGACCTCCTGCGCGCCGTCCTTGGACACGGTCACCCGCACGCGCGGCCCGGAGTCGTCGATGGACTCGACCCTCGTGGACGTCCGCACGTCGATCCCGAGCCGCTTGTACCGCTTGGCCAGCTCCGCCGACACCTCGGCGTCCTCCAGCGGCACCACCCGGTCGAGGAACTCGACGATGGTGACCTTCACGCCGTAGTTGTGCAGCACGTACGCGAACTCGACGCCGATGGCGCCCGCGCCGGCGATGACGATGCTCTCCGGCAGGTCCTGCGACAGGATCTGCTCCTCGTACGTCACCACCCGTTCGGACAGCTTCGTCCCCGGGAGGAGTCGGGTCGTCGCACCCGCCGCGATGATCGCGTGCGTGAACGTGACCCTCTCGTCACCCACCTGGATGGTGTTGGCGTCGAGGAACGTGCCCCGGCCGTTGTACTCCGTGATGCCGTTCTTCTTCATCAGGAAGTGCACGCCCTTGACACGCCCGTCCGCGACCTTGCGGCTGCGGTCGTAGGCGGCGCCGTAGTCGAACTTCACCGTGCCGTCGACCTGGATGCCGTAGGTCTTCTGCTCGTGGGTGAACAGGTGCGCGAGCTCCGCGTTGCGCAGGAGCGCCTTCGACGGGATGCAGCCCACGTTCAGGCACACCCCGCCCCAGTAACGCTCCTCGATGACCGCCGTCTTCAGCCCCAGCTGGGCCGCCCGGATCGCGGCGACGTACCCGCCTGGCCCCGCACCGAGGACCACGACGTCAAAGTGTGCGCTCATGAGCGACACATTAGGTGCCCAGTTGGTCCGACAAGAACTCAACCGTCCGACGCCACGCGTCGGCGCGGGCGGCGGCCGTGGCGGCGGGCGTGCCGCCCATCGAGAAGTTCACGCCGGGGCCCGGCACCACCAGTTCCACCGGCCGGTGGGGTGGCCCCGCGATCAGGTGCCCTGCCTCGGGGTACACCACGTGCTCGTGCCGGTGCGCGTGCCCGTGCCCGGTCAGCCGGCGCCAGGCGACCTCGCTCAGCGCCACCGACGGCCACGACTCGTCCTGCCCGGATGAGAGCAGCAACACACCGCCCCCGATCCGCTCGACCGGGATCTCGGCGTCCTCGCCGATGCCGTCGGAGAAGTCGAACGCCAGGCTCAGCCGCACCGGCTCGCCCGAGACCACCCGCTCGCGCAGCTCGTCGGGGATCGAGTACGGCAGGTACGGCAGCGGCCTGCCCTGCCACGTCCACGACGCCGCCTCGTGGTCCAGCTTCCGCAACAACCGCGTCCCCGGTCCGATGCACTGCGTGACCACGCCGCTGCCGACCACGCTCACCACGGCCTCGACCTGCGGGAAGTGCACGCCGAGCAGCAACGCCGCCTCACCGCCGCGCGACCCGCCGACGACGCCCAGCCGGCCCGCCCGCGCACCGAGCCACTCCAGCGCGGTCCCGAAGTGCTCCAGCGGGATCTCGACCAGGTCGTCCGGCACGCCCGGCGCGCCGAAGTACGCCGGCGCCAGCGCCGCGAACCCGTGCCCGGCGAGCAGTGCCGCGTCCAGCTCGTGCAACCCGCCCTCGGACCCGCCCAGCACGAGCACGCCGGGGTGCACCTCGTCGTCGTCGGGCTCGAACAGCACGCCGACCAGGCCGTGCTCGCGCACCTCGGTCCGCCTGACGCCCTCGGGCACGGTCAGCCGGTCGAGCTCCACCTTGCCGACCCCGACGACCTCGATCAACGTCGGGCCGCTCGGCTCACCCGTCCGGGTCATCGACCAGAACAACCCCATCGGGTCGACGCCGGAGTAGTCGCCCTCGACGGGCGCGTGCCGGGTCAGGTCCACCACGCCGCGCTCGTCGGCCAGGAACACCGCGGACGACGACCAGTCGCCCGTCGACGCGCGCACCACGACCCGTTCGTCCGGTGGCAGGTCGGCCACCCGGATCCCCAGGACGGCGTCGAGAGGGGCTCGCCGCGGGTTCACCAGGATCTCCGCCATCGAGCGCCCCCTCATCGTCGCCTCACCCGGCGGCTAGTCGCTCCGCGCGATCGGCCGCCGCCAGGGCGTCCAGCACCGCGTCCAGGTCGCCGTCGAGCACTTGGTCCAGGTTATGGGCTTTGTACCCGACCCGGTGATCGGAGATGCGCGATTCCGGGAAGTTGTAGGTCCGGACCCGCTCGGAGCGGTCCACCGTGCGGATCTGGGTGCGCCGGGCGTCCGACGCCTCCTGCTGCTGCTTCTCCTCGGCCAACGCGGTCAGCCGCGCCTGGAGCACCTGCATCGCGCGCGCCTTGTTCTGCAGCTGGCTGCGCTCGTTCTGGCAGGACACGACGATGCCGGTGGGCAGGTGCGTGATGCGCACCGCGGAGTCGGTCGTGTTGACGCTCTGCCCGCCCTTGCCCGACGAGCGGAACACGTCGACGCGCAGGTCGTTCTCGTCGATCTCGACCTCGACCTCGTCGACCTCGGGGAACACCAGAACGCCCGCGGCGGAGGTGTGGATGCGGCCCTGCGACTCGGTCACCGGCACCCGCTGCACGCGGTGCACGCCGCCCTCGTACTTCAGCCGCGACCACACGCCGTCCGGGGTCTCCACGCGGCTCTTGATGGCCACCGTGACGTCCTTGTAGCCGCCCAGGTCGGAATCCGTCCCGTCGAGCACTTCGGCCTTCCACCCGTGCCGTTCGGCGTACCGCAGGTACATGCGCAGCAGGTCGCCGGCGAACAGGGCCGACTCCTCGCCGCCCTCACCGGACTTGATCTCCAGCACGACGTCCGCGCCGTCGTGCGGGTCGCGCGGCAGGAGCAGCTCGGTCAGCTTCGACTCCAGCGCCGGCACCGTCCTGGCCAGCTGCTCGGCCTCCTCGGCGAACACCGCGTCCTCGGCGGCCAGCTCGCGGGCCGTCTCCAAGTCGGACTTCGCCTGCTCGAGCTCACGGGCGGTCTTCACGATCGGGGTCAGCTCGGCGTAGCGCTTGCCGAGCTTCCGCGCCCCCGCCTGGTCGGCGTGCACCGAGGGGTCGGCGAGCCTGGCTTCCAGCTCGGCGTGCTCGGCCAGCAGGGCGTCCAGCGTCACGATCTCGCTCCGGTCTCAAGGTGCTTCGGGGTGTGGAGACGACAACGGCGCCCACCCGCGGATTCGGGGTGGACGCCGTTGGGGCGGCTACTTGGCGCGCTTGCCGTAGCGGGCCTCGAAGCGCGCGACCCGGCCACCGGTGTCCATGATCTTCTGCTTGCCCGTGTAGAACGGGTGGCAGTTGGAGCAGATCTCGACGTGGATGGCGCCGGAGGTCTTGGTGCTGCGGGTGCTGAAGGTGTTGCCGCAACCGCAGGTGACCTCGGTCGTCACGTACTCGGGGTGAATGCCGGTCTTCAACGTCTTGTCCCTTTCCTGAAAGTGGCCGCCGGGTCCTCGATCCTTCGAGGTGAACCGGAGCCGGGCTCGACCAGACAGTGTGCCAGATCGGCCGTCACGTGCTGCAACGCGCGGCTTCGCGCGCTTGTTCCCGGTGGCCGGGGTCACAACCGCTCGCCGATCGTGGTCGACCATTTGGCGCACGAGGTAACCGCTGAACTACAGACAGCAGCGGTCCACGCTGCGCGGACGCAACACTGTCGGTGTGTTCTGCACTGTCGGGCGTCCCCTGTCGTTGACCTCGTGGCTGGCCGTGCCGTTCCTGTTCAGCATCGCCGTCCTGGGCCTCACCGGGTTGGGTGGCCTGCTGGTGGGCGCTCCGGGGCAGCTGGCCCTGTCGAGCCCCGTGTTCGGCGCGGGCGTCGCCGTCGGCGTCGCGACGTCGGGCTCGGTCGGGTGGACCGCCCGGTGGCAGCGCACGTGGCTGCGCTGGCCGTACCTGACGTCCGTGCTGGTGGTCGGGGTGCTGCTGGACGGCGTGCGGGTGCCCGTGCCGGCCGTCGTCGGCCTCGGCGTGCCGGTCGTCGTGCTGCTGGTCGCCGACTACTTCCTCGAACGCCGCCGCACCGCCGCGCTCGTCGAGGCGGGCACCGCCTCACCCGCGCCGCCCTGCTGACGGACACCGGAACGCCCACGACCTGAACACCCCGCAAGCCCGAAGGCCCGCCCGGCGTGGGTGCCGGACGGGCCTTCGGTGGTCGGACGGGGTCAGTCGTTGTCCCCGCCCGGCGTGGTCTTGGCCACCTGCATCAGGAACTCGATGTTCGTCCGGCTCTTGCGGAGCCGGTCGAGCAGCAGGTCGATGGCCTGCTGGCTGTCCAGGGCGTGCAGCACCCGGCGCAGCTTGTGCATGACCGCCAGCTCGTCCGGCGAGAGCAGCAGGTCTTCCTTGCGGGTGCCGGACGAGTCCACGTCCACCGCCGGGAAGGTCCGCTTGTCCGCGATCTTGCGGTCGAGCTTGAGCTCGGCGTTGCCGGTGCCCTTGAACTCCTCGAAGATCACGCTGTCACCCGCGGACCCGGTCTCGACCAGGGCCGTCGCGATGACGGTCAGCGAGCCGCCGCCCTCGATGTTGCGGGCCGCGCCCAGGAACCGCTTCGGCGGGTACAGCGCGGTCGAGTCGACACCACCGGACAGGATCCGGCCGCTCGCGGGGGCCGCGAGGTTGTAGGCACGACCCAGCCGGGTGATCGAGTCCAGCAGCACGACCACGTCGTGACCCATCTCGACCAGGCGCTTCGCCCGCTCGATGGCCAGCTCCGAGATCGTGGTGTGGTCCGACGGCGGGCGGTCGAAGGTGGAGGCGATGACCTCGCCCTTCACCGACCGCTGCATGTCGGTGACCTCTTCGGGGCGCTCGTCCACCAGCACCACCATCAGGTGGCACTCGGGGTTGTTCTTCGTGATCGCGTTCGCGATCGACTGGAGCACCGAGGTCTTGCCCGCCTTCGGCGGCGACACGACCAGGGCCCGCTGGCCCTTGCCGATCGGCATCACCAGGTCGATGACGCGCGTGGTCAGGATGTGCGGTTCCGTCTCGAGGCGCAGGCGCTCGTTCGGGTACAGCGGCGTCAGCTTGGTGAAGTCCGGCCGGTTGCGGGACTCCTCCGGGTCGAGGCCGTTGATCTTGTCCACCCGCACCAGCGGGTTGAACTTCTGCCGCTGCTGCTCGCCGTCGCGCGGCTGCCGCACGGCGCCGATCAGGGCGTCGCCGCGGCGCAGCCCGTACTTGCGGACCAGCGACAACGAGACGTACACGTCGTTCGGCCCGGCCAGGTAGCCCGAGGTGCGGACGAACGCGTAGTTCTCCAGCACGTCGAGGATGCCCGCCACGGGCAGCAGCACGTCGTCGTCGCGGACCTCGGTGTCCGTGGCCGGACCGCCCTCGTCCCCGCGGCCACCGCGCCGGCGGCGGTCGCGGAAGCGGCGACCCCGACGGCCGCCCTCTTCGTCGTCGTCACCCGGACCGCTCTGCTGGCGGTTGCGGTTCTGGTCGCGGTCGCGGCCACCGCGGTCGCCGCGGTCGTCACGCCCGCCCCGGTCCTGCCGGTCGCCGCGGTTGCCGCGGTCGCCCCGGTCCTGGCGCTGTTCGCGTTGCTCGGAGCGGTCCTGCCGGTCACCGCGGTCGGGCCGGTCACCCCGGTCCGACCGCTCGGCCCGGTCCGGCCGCTCGGCGCGCTCGCCCTGCTGGCGGCCGTCGCCCTGCTGGCGGTCGGCCTGGACGCGGTCCGCCTGAGCGGGTCGCTCGACCGGGGCCTGCGCCTGCTGGGCGTCCGCGGCGGGAGCCTCGGGGCTGCCCGCCGGGCGGTTGGAGGAACGGCGGCGGCGGTTGCCGCGACGGCCGCCCTCCTCCTCGGCGGGACGGTCGGTCACGTCGAGCTGCTGCTGGGTCGGCTTGTCCACCGGGGCGGGGGCCGCGGAAGTCTTCTTCTCCACCACGGGCGCCTGCTCGACGACCGCCTTGGGAGCCTCGGCCTTCTTCTCGGCCTTGGGCGGCGTCGCGGCACTGCCCCGACCGGAGGTGCCGCCCTGCCGCTCCTTGATGGCGGCGATCAGGTCGCCCTTGCGGAGGCCGGCCGTGCCGGTGATACCCAGCTGACCTGCGAGTTCACGGAGTTCGGCCAGCACCATTCCAGAGAGGCCCGCGCGCTTGCGCGGCGTGGCGCTGCCGTTCGAAGGGGTGGTCAGAGCGTTCTCCTCGGCTCCGGAACTGGCAGCGGGGTTGGGAGCAGCAGGAGCTTGGCTGCTCAGTACATCGGTGTTGGTCACACATGTCCTTCCTGACCGGAACGCGCCTCCTACGCGTTCCAGCGGACCTGCCGTCCGACGGAATGCGGTGCGGCAGTTTCGTCCCGGTTCAGGCGGACCTGGCGACGGCGCGGAACGCGCACGAAAGCGGAGTCCTCCGGTGCGGGACTTCGGTCACACGGCGAGCGGGTGCCTTCCAGCGTCGGCCCCGTCCATACGGCACAGAGCCAGGTCACTGGAGGAATGCGACCCGGAACGAACGTCCGGGCACCACACCGGCGCCCGTGCGCGCGGTGACTGATGGCCCCGAGGGTAGACGCCGGTCCGGCCGGGTGCAACAACCGGGGCACGGCGCGTCGCATCACTCAGCCGAGTGGCGCAACCCGGACTCCGGCCAGGTCGACCGGCACCTGACGGGCCTCGAACCCGGTCAGGTCCACCCGGGGCGGCAGCACACCGTCAGGTGGCAGGGCCAGGACCGTGGGTCCCGCCCCGGACACCGCCGCCGGCACCCCGGCCTCCCGCAGGGACCGGACCAGCCGCGTCGTCGCAGGCCAGGCGGGTTCCCGATACGGTTCGTGCAGCACGTCGTCCAACGCGTCGAGCAGCAGGGAGGGGTCCGTGGACAGCGCGTGCACGGCCAGCGCGGCCCGGCCGACGGCGAACGCCGCGTGGTCGTGCGGCACCTCGTCCGGCAGCAGACCCCGCGTCGTCTTGGTCGACGATTCCGCTTCGGGCACCAGTACGACCGGCATCACACCGGGGTGCGGTCGCACACGCGCCGCACGGAAGCTGTAACGCTGCGTCCACGTGATCACCACGCCGCCGAACATGCTGGCCGCGGCGTTGTCGGCGTGGCCCTCGAAGTTCGCGGCGAGTTGCAACGCGGTCGTGTCCAACTCGGTACCGGCCAGGGCGAACGCGGCCGCCACCCCCGCCACGACCGCCGCCGCGGAGGAACCGAGACCGCGGGCGTGCGGGATGGTGTTGCGGCACGTCAGCCGGAGCCCCGGCACCTCGATCTCGACCAGCTCGCACGCCCTGCGGAACGCACGCACGACCAGGTGGCTGTCGTCGGTGGGCACGCCGTCGGCGCCCGCACCGGAGACCTCGACCTCCAGGCCGCCGCCGGTCACGGCGAAGTCCAGCTCGTCGTACAGGCCCAGCGCCATGCCGAGCGCGTCGAACCCCGAGCCGAGGTTCGCCGTGGACGCGGGCACGGTGACGCGGACGCAGCGGGCGGCCAGGGCCCTCACGCCAGCTCCAGCGCGGTCGCCACGGCGCCCGGGTCCACCGGCACCGGCTCGACCTCGGACATGCCCAGCAGGGCCGTGTCGGGGTCCTTCAGGCCGTGGCCGGTGACCGTGCAGACGACCGTGGAGCCCTTGGGCAGCCGACCGTCGGCGACCGTGGCCAGCAGGCCCGCCACGCTGGTCGCGGACGCGGGCTCGACGAAGATGCCCTCGGTCGAGGCCAGCAGCCGGTAGGCCTCCAGGATCTTCTCGTCCGTCACGGCCTCGAACAGCCCGCCGGACTCCTCCTTGGCCGCCACCGCGCCGGTCCACGACGCCGGGCTGCCCACCCGGATGGCGGTCGCGATGGTCTCCGGGTTCGCCACCGGCTGCCCGAGCACCAGCGGCGCGGAGCCCGCGGCCTGGAACCCGAACATCCGGGGCGTGGAGTCGGTGACGCCGTCCTTGAAGTAGTCCGAGTAACCGCGCCAGTACGCGGTGATGTTGCCCGCGTTGCCGACCGGCAGGCAGTGGATGTCCGGCGCGCGGCCGAGCACGTCGCAGATCTCCCACGCGGCGGTCTTCTGGCCGATCAGCCGCACCGGGTTGACCGAGTTGACCAGCGTGATCGGGTACTCGGTCGCGGTCTTGGACGCGAGCTCCAGGCAGTCGTCGAAGTTGCCGTCGATCTGCAGGATCCGCGCGCCGTGCGCGACCGCCTGGGCCAGCTTGCCCAGCGCGATCTTGCCCCGCGGCACGAGCACCGCGGCGGTGAGGCCCGCCTTGGCCGCGTACGCCGCCGCGCTGGCGGAGGTGTTGCCGGTCGACGCGCAGATCACCGCGCGGATGCCGCTGGCCAGCGCGTGCGTCATGGCCACGGTCATGCCGCGGTCCTTGAACGAGCCGGTCGGGTTCGCGCCCTCGACCTTGACATAGACCTGGCAGCCGGTCAGCTCCGACAGGTGCCCGGCGGCGACCAACGGCGTGCCGCCTTCGTGGAGGGTGACGACCTTGGCGCCCTCGGGGAGTTCGATCCGGTCCGCGTAGGCGTGGATGATGCCGGGCCACCCCGGTCGCACGCCTGCTTGGATCGTCATGTTTCTTCGCCTTCCACCCTCATCACGCTGACCACTTCCCGAACCACGGGCAGCCCGCCGATTTTGTCCACGGTCGACCGCAGTGCCGCGTCGGTCGCGGCGTGGGTGACGATCACCAGGCTGGCGTCGTCGACCCGGCCCTCCTGCCGCACGGCCGCGATGCTCACGTCGTGTTCCGCGAACACCGCCGCCACCTGCGACAACACGCCCGCCCGGTCGGCGACGTCGAGGCTGATGTGATAACGCGTGGGCGTCTGGCCCATCGGCCGGACGGGCAGCGCCGCGTAGGCCGACTCACGCGGCCCTCGCCCCTGGTGCACCCGGTTGCGGGCCACCGCGACGAGGTCGCCGAGGACCGCGCTGGCGGTCGGGGCGCCACCCGCGCCCTGGCCGTAGAACATCATCTCGCCGGCCGCGTCGGCCTCCACGAACACCGCGTTGAACGCGCCGTGCACGCTCGCCAGCGGGTGGGAGGTCGGGATCATCGCCGGGTGGACCCGCACCGAGATGCCCTCGGTGGCGCCGTCCGCGGACGTCCGGCCACCGTTCCCGCCGACGGTCGCCTGGTCTTCGGCTCCGCCGACGGTCGTCTGATTCTCGGCTCCGCCGACGGGCACCCGCTCGCAGATCGCCAGCAGCTTCACCGTGCGGCCGAGCGCCTTGGCGGCGGCGATGTCGGCGGCGCTGACCGAGGCGATGCCCTCGCGGTGCACGTCGGCGGCCGTGACCCGGCTGTGGAAGGCCAGGGACGCCAGGATGGCGGCCTTGGACGCGGCGTCGAACCCGTCCACGTCGGCCGTCGGGTCCGCCTCGGCGTACCCGAGCCTGGTCGCCTCCTCCAGGGTCTCGGCGTAACCGGCCCCGGTGGAGTCCATGCCCGAGAGGATGAAGTTCGTGGTGCCGTTGACGATGCCCATCACCCGCGTGATGCGGTCGCCGGCCAGCGACTCGCGCAGCGGGCGCAGCAGCGGGATCGCGCCCGCCACCGCCGCCTCGAAGTACAGGTCGGCGCCGGAGGCGTCGGAGGCCTCGAACAGCTCGGCCGAGTGCTCGGCCAGCAGCGCCTTGTTCGCGGTCACCACCGACTTGCCCGCCCGCAGGGCGGCCAGCAGCAGCGTCCGGGCGGGCTCGATGCCGCCGATGACCTCCACGACCACGTCCACGTCGTCGGAGGCCACCAGCGCCGCCGCGTCGGTCGTCAGCAGCTCGGCGGGCACGTCCCGGTGCTTGTTCGGCCGGCGCACGGCGATGCCGGTCACCTCGACCGGCGCGCCGACCCGCGCGGTGAGGTCGGCCGCCTGGTCGGTGAGCAGCCGGACCACCTCGGTGCCGACCGTGCCGCAGCCCAGCAGCGCGACCCTGATCGGTTTGCCCTCGTGGCTTGCCACTTCTCATACCTCCAGGCGGAACAGGTCTTCCTCGGTCTCCCGGCGCAGCAGCAACCGGGCCTGGCCGTCCACGACCGCGGCGAGCGCGGGCCGGGGCAGCCGGTTGTAGCCGCTGGCCATGGAGTAGCAGTACGCGCCGGTGGCGGCGACCGCGATCAGGTCGCCGGGCGCGAGGTCGTCGGGCAGCCAGCAGTCGCGCACGACCACGTCGCCGGACTCGCAGTGCTTGCCCACGACGCGGCAGAGCACGGGCCGGGCGTCCTCGCCCGCGGCGCGCGAGACCAGCTTGCAGTCGTAGACCGCGTCGTAGAGGGCGGTGCGGATGTTGTCGCTCATGCCGCCGTCCACGCTCACGTACCGGCGGACCACGCCCGCGTCGAGCTGGACGTCCTTGATGGTGCCCACCTCGTACAGCGTCACCGTGCCGGGGCCGACGATGGCGCGGCCCGGCTCGACGGCGATCTTCGGCGCGGGCAGCTCGGCGTGCTCGCTCTCCTTGGCCACGATGTTGCGCAGCTGCCTGGCCAGCTCCGCCGGCGGCGGCGGGTCGTCGTCGGCGGTGTAGGCGATGCCGAGGCCGCCGCCGAGGTCCACCGTCGTGACGTGGTCGAGGATCCCGGCGCCGTGCTCGTCGCGCAGCTCCGCGAGCAGCCCGATGACCCGGCGCGCCGCGACCTCGAAGCCGCTGGCGTCGAAGATCTGCGAGCCGATGTGGCTGTGCAGGCCGATCAGCCGCAGCCCGTCGGACTTCAGCACCCGGCGCGCCGCCTCGGCCGCGTCGCCCGAGGACAGCGAGAAGCCGAACTTCTGGTCCTCGTGCGCGGTGGCGATGAACTCGTGCGTGTGCGCCTCGACGCCGACCGTCACCCGGATCATCACCGGCTGCACGCGTCCGCGTTCGCGGGCGACCTGGTCGAGCCGGGCGATCTCGTAGAACGAGTCCAGCACGACCACGCCGACACCGGCCTCGACCGCGGCGGTCAGCTCGGCCGCCGACTTGTTGTTGCCGTGCAGCGCGATCCGCTCCGGCGGGAACTCGGCGCGCAGCGCGACGGCCAGCTCGCCGCCGCTGGCCACGTCGATGCTCAGGCCCTCCTCGGCGACCCACCGGGCCACCGCGACGGACAGGAACGCCTTGGACGCGTAGTGGACCCTGGTCGGGTCGCCGAACGCCTCGGCGTGCTCGCGGCACCGCGCCCGGAAGTCGCCCTCGTCCATCACGAACAGCGGGGTGCCGTGGTCCTGGGCGAGCTGCCGCACGTCCACGCCCGCCAGGCGCACCGCGCCGTCGTCGCCGCGCCCGGCGTTGCGGGGCCACACCCGCGGGTGCAGGGCGTCGAGCTGCTCGGTGGAGGACGGCCGGTTGCCCGCGGTGTTGGCGGGGACCATGACGTCGGCGTGCCGGGGACCGGCCGGGTGCGCGCGCATCACATGCGCTCCGGCGCGGACACGCCCAGCAGCGCGAGGCCGTTGGCGAACACCTGGCGGGTCGCCGCGCACAGGCTCAGCCGCGCCCGGTGCAGCTCGGTCGTCTCCTCGTCGCCCCTCGGCAGCACGCGGCAGGCCTCGTAGAACCGGTGGTAGGTGCCGGCCAGTTCCTCCAGGTACCGCGCGACGCGGTGCGGTTCGCGCAGCTCACCGGCGGTGGCGACGACGCGCGGGAACTCGCCGATGGTGCGGATCAGGTCGCCCTCGCGGTCGTGCGTGAGCTCCTCGACCGCCTCGCCGGGCGTGACGCCCAGGTCCGCGGCGTTGCGCAGCACCGACGACAGCCGCGCGTGCGCGTACTGGACGTAGAACACCGGGTTGTCGTTGCTCCGCTTGCGCAGCAGGTCCAGGTCGATGTCCAGGGACGAGTCCGCCGAGGAGCGGGTCATCGCGTACCGGGCGGCGTCCACGCCGACCGCGTCCACCAGGTCCTGCATGGTGATCACGTTGCCCGCGCGCTTGCTCATCCGCACCGGGACGCCCTCGCTGACCAGGTTCACCATCTGGCCGATCAGCACCTCGACCGACGCCGGGTCGTCGCCCAGCGCCGACGCGGCGGCCTTGAGCCTGCCGATGTAGCCGTGGTGGTCCGCGCCGAGCATGTAGATGCACAGGTCGAAGCCGCGCGACCGCTTGTCGACCAGGTACGCGATGTCACCGGCGATGTACGCCGGGTCACCGTCGCTCTTGATGACCACGCGGTCCTTGTCGTCGCCGAACTCGGTGGACCGCAGCCACCAGGCGCCGTTGTCGAAGTACAGCGCGCCGGAGTTCTTGAGCTGCTCGACCGCCTTGGTGACGGAGCCGGACTTGTGCAGCGAGTCCTCGTGGAAGAAGACGTCGAAGTCCGTGCCGAAGTCGTGCAGGTCCTTCTTGATCTCCTCGAACATGAGGGTCACGCCGATGCGGCGGAACACCTCGTGCGAGTCCTCGGCGGTCAGCGCGCCGGGCTCCTGCCGCAGCACCTCGGCGGCGATGTCGCCGATGTAGCCGCCCGCGTAGCCGTCCTCCGGCGCGGGCTCGCCCTTCGCGGCGGCGATCAGGGACCGGACGAACCGGTCGATCTGCGCGCCCGCGTCGTTGAAGTAGTACTCGCGGGTGACCTCGCCCCCGTTGGCGGCGAGGACCCGGCCGAGCGCGTCGCCGACCGCGGCCCAGCGGGTGCCGCCCAGGTGGATGGGGCCGGTCGGGTTCGCCGAGACGAACTCCAGGTTGATCCGGGTGCCGGCGAACTGGTCGCCGCGACCGTAGGCGTCACCGGCCTTCAGCACGTCGCGCACGATCGCGCCCTGGGCGTCCGCGGCGAGCCGCAGGTTCAGGAAGCCGGGGCCCGCGACCTCGACCGAGGAGATGGCGTCGGTGCCGGTCAGCGCGTCGGCGAGCCAGCCGGCCAGGTCGCGGGACGTCACGCCGACCTTCTTGGCGGTCTGGAGGGCCACGTTGGTGGCGTAGTCGCCGTGCTCGGGGTTGCGGGGGCGTTCGATCGTGACCGCTGTGGGCAGGGCGGCGGGGTCGAGGCCGCGGGTGGACAGCACGTCCACGGCCGTCGCACGGACCAGTTCAGCGAGCGCAGCGGGAGTCACCCGACAAGTCTAGGGAAGCGTTCTCGCTGGTCTCGACCGGGATGCGCGTCCCGCGAAGTGGGAACGGCAACCGGTGGCGGCCACCCGCTGTGACGGCCAGTTGACGGTGATCAGACACGGTATCCCTACACTGGCCCGCGGCATGGGCGTATGACGAGACTGAGGCGGACATGACCAGCGGCAAGAAGACGAAGGCCGCGCGCTCCAGCGTTGCGGCGGCGCGCTCCTCGGTGGTGGCCAAGAAGCCGAAGCCGTGGGGCACCATCATCGCGGTGGTGGCCGTGCTGGCCCTGGCCGGCACCGTGTTCGGCTACGCGTACAGCCAGATCGCGGACCGCAACGCGAAGGAGCAGGCGCTCGCGAAGTGGAACCCGACCGAGGAGAACAAGGACCCCTCGGACCAGATCCCCGGCGTGGTCAAGGTCGAGTACGAGGCCAGCAAGCACGTCGACGCCACGCAGCGGGTCGCCTACGACCAGTCACCGCCGTTCGGCGGTCCGCACGACAACGTGTGGGCCGACTGCACCGGCACGGTGTACGACAAGGCCGTCCGCAACGAGAACATGGTCCACCCGCTCGAGCACGGCGCGGTGTGGATCGCGTACAACCCGGACCAGATCACCGGTGAGGCGCTGGACAAGCTGAAGGCGCGCGCCGAGGGCCAGCCGTTCACCATGCTGTCGCCCTACCCCGGCCTGGACAAGCCGATCTCGCTGCAGTCGTGGGGCCACCAGCTGAAGCTGGAGAGCGCGGACGACGAGCGGATCGACCAGTTCATCCAGTCGCTGCGGCGCAACCAGTACACGTACCCCGAGGTCGGCGCCACGTGCGACGCGACCCAGTTCGACGTGACCAACCCGCCGCCGTTCGTGGCGGAGGCGCCCGGCGCCGACGCCGTCCCGATGGACGGTGGCAAGACGGACGGCACGGAGACCGACCCGTCGGCGCCGGCCGCGACCGACGCGCCCGCGGCCACCACGACCGCGAGCAGCTGACCTGTGGCAGGCGCCGGGCAGCAGGACGAGGCACCCCCGTCACGCGGGGTGACCGCGACCAGGACGGTCGTCGTGACCATCGCGGTCGTGGCCGTCCTCCTGCTCGGCGCCGCCGTCGGTCTGCTGATCAAGCTGCCGGGCGCGGACACCAGTTCGACGCCCGCGCGCGATTCCGTCGACGTCGGGTTCACGCAGGACATGTCGACGCACCACCTCCAGGGCGTGACGATGGCCAACATCGCGCGGGAGAAGACGGCCGACCCCGCCGTCCGGCAGCTCGCCTTCGACATCGCCTCGACCCAGTTGGAGCAGGTCGGGCGGATGAAGGGGTGGCTGTTCCTCTGGGGCTACCCCGAGCAGTCGGTCGACGGCGTGCACATGTGGTGGATGACCTCCGGCACGCACGGGCACGACCCGGCCGCCTCGGGCTCGGGTTCCGGTGACGCCGAGCGGATGCCCGGCATGGCGTCGTCCGAGGAGATCACCAAGCTGCGCTCGCTGACCGGCGTCGAGTTCGACGTCTACTTCCTGCAGCTGATGCTGCGGCACCACAAGGGCGGCGCCCCGATGGCCGAGTACGCCGCCACGCGCGCCGGTCAGTCGGTCGTGCGGACGCTGGCGGACAACATGCTCAAGTCGCAGACCGCCGAGAGCACGTACATGCAACAACTGATCACGGAACGCGGCGCCGCCCCTCTGCCGAGCTGACCCGGCCGAGCCGCCTCACCTGGCCGACCTCACCCGGCCGACGCCGCTTGGCCGGCGCTCCAGCCGACGCCGCTCGGCCGCCGTCTGGCCGGCCCCACCCGGCCGACGCCCCTTGGCGGAGCCACCTGGCCACCCCGCCGAGCCGGCCCACCAGGCCTCGGCCATCCAGCCCACCCGCCCGGCCGATCCCCCGGCGAACGCCGCTTCGCCGGGCCTCGGGCCGCCGACCCCCTCTGGCCGACCCGGTCGCGTGATCGGCCGCGCACCGCCGGTAACAGTGCTCCCACCTGGCGTTTTCCGGGCGATTTCCTGGCATGATCCTCGCGACGTGCCGACCCCAGGGGGACACACCATGACACCGTGGCGAAGATCCGCGCGCGCGGTCGCCGCGATCGCTCTGCTGAGCACCGCCTTCACCACCGCCGCACCGGCCTCGGCCTACCAGGAGCCGAGGGGCGACGCGCCCGCCGCGACCGCGGAGAACAGCCCGCCGGCGACGCCGACCGCGCACCAGGTCTGGCCGGACCGGGGCTGCGCGCCGACCGCGCCCGGCACCCACCTCAACCCGGCGAGGCTCAACGACGCCCAACGCCTGGTGTTCACCGCGACGCTGAGCGACCCGGACCCCGGTGAGGCGCTGACGGCCGAGTTCGCGCACTGGCCCGTCGCCGACCCTCCCGCCCGCGAGACGCTCCAGTGGCCGGCCGACGCGAACGGCGCGGTCGTCGCGCAGGCGAACGCCTGGTTGTTCCCGCAGGACGGCACGCACGCGTGGACGGTACGCGCGCTCGACGCCACGTCCGCCTCCCGGGAGACCGAGCCCTGCTACTTCACCATCGACCGGACCGCGCCCTCGGCGCCGACCATCTTCTCGGAGGTCTACCCGAGCGGGCCCGGTCAGCGGGGCGGTGGTCTCGGCGTGCCCGGTGACTTCACCTTCTCCACCAGCTCCGACGACGTCGTCGCGTACGAGTACCGGTTCTTCGCCGAATCGGAGTGGCAGACCGCCACCCCCGCCACCCCCGGCGGCCAGGTGACGATCACCCGCACGCCCCCGCGCGCGAGCTACGACGTCGCGGTCGTGCGCACGGTCGATCGCGCGGGCAACCGCTCGTCGGACAGCTCGTACCCGTTCGAAGTCCTCGACAATCGCCCGATCGTGGTGTCGGACCGGTACGACATCCACGGCAGCCCCAACGGCGGCGTGGGCGTGCCCGGTCGGTTCGACTTCTCCTCGAACCTGACCGACGTGGTGAGCTACACCTTCCAGGTCGACGACGGCCCGGAGATCACCGTGGCCGCCGACGCGCAGCGCAAGGCGAGCGTCATGTACGCGCCGACCCACAGCGGGCTCAACGTGCTCACGGCCCACAGCACGTCCGCGGCCGGCGTGGCGTCGGCCGAGCGCATCTTCCGGTTCGTGCTGGACGACGCACCCGTCGTCACCCAGCGCGGGAACGAGGTCGTCGGGTCGTCGGTGGAGTTCGAGATCCAGCCCCGCCAAGCGGGCGCCGTGTCCTACACCTACTACTTCGTGCGCCACGACGTCTCGACGACCGAACGCGTCGTGGCGCCCGCGGAGGCGGACGGCACGGCCCGCTTCACCTGGGTGCCGCAGGCCACCGACCTGGACTTCGCCTCCCTGCGGGTGCGCAGCACCGACGGGTCGGGCCGGCTGTCGGTGACGCGGACGGTCAACCTGGACGTGGACGGCGCCGCGCCGGCCATCACCATCACCGGTGGGACGCCTGCCCGGCCGGCCGCGGTCACCTTCACCACCAGCATGGTCGCGCCGGTCGAGTACGAGTACTGGTTCGACCACGCGCCCTCGGTGAAGTACACCGCGCCCGCCGACCCCGACGGCACGACCACCGTCCGGCACACCGCCGACCGCGTCGGCACGCTGGTGCTGCGCGCCCGCGTCCGCAACGCCGCCGGCACCTGGTCGGCCCAGGGCGGCGTGAACTGGCGGGTCCAGGACAACCCGACCGTCAGCTCGGCGGAGTTCCCCGCCGCCTCCAGCGGCAAGTGGCGCGAGGGGTCCTTTACGTTCACCGCGAACCAGGCCGACGCGACGGCGTTCGAGTACACGGTCGACGGCGTCACCACGACCGTCCCGATCGGCCCGGACGGCACCGCGACGATCCGCTGGACCCCCACCCACGCCGAGGAGCAGCACCTGCGGGTGGTCAGCCGCACCGCGGCGGGCGTCAAGTCGACCCACACCGACCACCGGTTCCGGATCGCGCCCGACCGGGTCGGCCGGGCGGACGTGCCGGAGTGGAAGACCCCGTCGCACCGCCGATGAGCCCTCGGCACAGCAGGACCCGCCGTTCTCGCCTCACCCGCTCGGGGCTACCCGCGAGCACTGGCGTGGCGGCCCCATCCGTGGTTCAGCCACCGACCAACGGGTTCGTCCGCTCGAACTTGGCGACGATGTCGGCCTCGTTGTGCTTGCCCTCAGGGCTGAGGAACTGGGGAACGACCGTGCCGTCCATCAGGAAGCCGATGATCGACACTTCGTACTTGACGCCTTCGATGTGCACGATCTCGTTGCCGGAGACCTTCGGCAGTTTGACCTTGTCGTCCTGGTAACCAGGCGAATTGATGGTTTCGACATGAGAGAAAACTACGGTGCACTTGTGCTTGGTGCCATCGTCCTTGAACTCGATGTCGATCTCGAGAGTCGCCTGGAACTGCGTTTCCTCCCCCATTAAGATCACGTAGTTGTGGTGCGTGAACGTACCCAGCGTGACTTGGAAGCTGTTGCTGCCGTCGTGTTTCGTGTGGGCGAGGGCACCGGTGAACTCGTACTCGCTCCGCCCGGCGTTCTCGTCACCCGGGGCCGGGGTGCCCCATTTGATGTGATTGCTGTCCAGACCGTTGAGCTTCATCTCGGGCGTGTTCGGATCGACCGAGATCCACTTTCCGGTGGTGACAATTCGGTCCACCATGAGGCGCTCCCTATACCTGGGGTTTATCCGCGAACGAGTTACGCGCCAACAGTGGTGTGCGCACGAGCGCATCCACATCAACCGAACGGGTGATCATCTGGCGAACACCGGGCACATGGTCACCCGGACGGGGCTACCCGCGAGTAGTAACGTGGGAGGCCCCATCCTGGAGGTCAGCGATGACCGCAGTGGATCCCGACAAGCACGTTGACGAGCGCACCGCGCGCAAGGTCGCGGAACAGGCCCGCGAGACCCGGTGGCGCCACCCGAGCTTCGGCCGCGAGCTCTTCCTCGGCCACTTCCGCCTCGACCTGATCCATCCCCACCCCAGCGGCTCGGCCGAGGACCGCGAGCGCGGCGAGACGTTCCTCGCCGCCCTGCGCGAGTTCTGCGAGCACTCCGTGGACGGCGCGGAGATCGAGCGCGACGCCCTCATCCCCGACCACGTGCTGACCGGCCTCAAGCAGCTCGGCGCGTTCGGCATGAAGATCAAGCGCGAGTACGGCGGCCTCGGCCTGTCCCAGGTCTACTACAACCGGGCGTTGATGATGGTCGGCTCGGTCAGCCCCGCGTTGGGCGCGATGCTGTCCGCGCACCAGTCCATCGGCGTGCCGCAGCCGCTGGCGATGTTCGGCACGGACGAGCAGAAGCGGCAGTACCTGCCCCGCTGCGCGACCGGCGAGATCAGCGCGTTCCTGCTCACCGAGCCGGACGTGGGCAGCGACCCGGCCCGCCTCGGCACCACGGCCACGCCCACCGACGACGGCTACGTGCTCAACGGCGTGAAGCTGTGGACGACCAACGGCGTGGTGGCCGACCTGCTGGTGGTGATGGCGCAGGTGCCGGGCAAGGGCATCAGCGCGTTCGTGGTCGAGGGCGACTCGCCCGGCATCACGGTGGAGAACCGCAACGAGTTCATGGGCCTGCGCGGCCTGGAGAACGGCGTCACCCGGTTCCACCAGGTCCACGTGCCCAAGGCCAACCTGATCGGCAAGGAGGGCGCGGGCCTGAAGATCGCGCTCACCACGCTCAACACCGGCCGGCTGTCGTTGCCCGCCCTGTGCGCGGGCGCGGCGAAGTGGAGCCTGAAGATCGCCCGCGAGTGGACGGCGCACCGCGTGCAGTGGGGCCGGCCGATCGGCGAGCACGAGGCCATCGCGGGCAAGATCGCCTACATCGCGGCCACCGCCTACGCGCTGGAGGCCGTGCTCGACCTGTCCAGCGAGCTGGCCGACGCGGGCGGGCACGACATCCGCATCGAGGCGGCACTGGCCAAGCTCTACGGCTCCGAGATGGCCTGGCTGGTCGCGGACGAGCTGGTGCAGCTGCGCGGTGGGCGCGGCTACGAGACCGCGGCGTCCCTGGCGGCCCGCGGCGAACGCGGCGTGCCCGCCGAGCAGGTGCTGCGCGACCTGCGGATCAACCGGATCTTCGAGGGCTCGACCGAGATCATGCACCTGCTCATCGCACGGGAGGCGGTGGACGCGCACCTGGCCGTCGCCGGTGACTTCATCGACCCGGAGGCCGACACCAAGCGCAAGGCGCAGGCGCTGGCCAGGGCGGGCGGGTTCTACGCCAAGTGGCTGCCGACGCTGGTGGTCGGCAAGGGCCAGGTGCCGCGCGCCTACGCCGAGTTCGGGCCGCTGGCCGGTCACCTGCGGTTCGTCGAGCGGTCCAGCCGCAAGCTGGCCAGGCAGACGTTCTACGCCATGTCGCGCTGGCAGGGCCGGCTGGAGCGCAAGCAGCGGTTCCTGGCGCGGATCGTGGACATCGGCGCGGAGCTGTTCGCCATCAGCGCGGCGTGCGTGAAGGCGGCGGCGGACGGAGACCGGGCGGTCGAGCTGGCGGACGCGTTCGCCGCGCAGGCGCGCGTGCGGGTCGACGAGCTGTTCGACCGGTTGTGGCGCAACTGCGACGACTCGGACGCGAAGGTGGCGCGGCACGTCCTGGACGGCCGGTTCACCTGGCTGGAGGAGGGGGTGCTGGACCCGTCCGGCCCGGGACCGTGGATCGCGGACTCGACGCACCGGGCGTCCACGGCGCAGAACGTCCACCGCTCGACATAGTTGCACGGGGCAGGTGTTTGCGGGCGCGGCACCTGCCCCGTGGCACGGTCGAAAGGGGACCACGTCCCCCGTACTCCCCTTTCGACTCCCCTAACTAGCGGAAGGAACAAACACACCCTCCAGGAGGAGGTTCCGCTCACGCTACGTCGTTACTGGCGAGTTGAGACCTACGACTTTCGGGTGAATCAGCAGGTGAGAGTCACTCGACTACTCTCAGAGAGTCACGCTGCCTCGACGGTCGAACACGAGCTCGCGCGCCGACCGCAACCCCATGGCGATGGCACCGCTGAGCACCGCACCGTCACCCAGCTCGCCCGCCACGATCCGCGGCACGAGCGGCGTCATCCGCCGCAGCGCCGCCTCCATCGGCTCCTGGAGCAGGTCGGTGTTGCTGCCGATGCCGCCGCCGAGCACCACCAGCTCAGGGTCGATCACCGCCACCACCGACGCCACCACGAACGCCAGCCGCTCCGCCTCGTCGCGCACCGCGAGCAGCGCCCGTCCGTCACCGGCCTTCGCCGCCGCGAACACCTCCCGCGCCGACCGCGCCGCCAGCCCGCGCCGCTTCGCCAGCGCCACCACGGATTCCGCCGCCGCGGCGGCCTCGACCTGGCCGCGCTGCCGTCCGTCCTCTTCGGACTGACCGGTGTAGGGCAGGTAGCCGACCTCGCCCGCCGCCCCGTGCGCGCCGCGGAACAGCCGGCCGTCCACCACGATCCCCATGCCGATCCCGGTGCCGACGGTGAGGCACACGAACACGTCGACGTCGCGCGCCACCCCGTAGGCCTGCTCGCCGACGGCGGCCAGGTTCGCGTCGTTCTCCACGACGAGACCCGCGCCCAGCTCGGCCTCCAGGTCGTCCAGCAGGCCCGGCCGTTCCCAACCGGGCAGGTTCGGCGCGTGGCGCAGGGTCCGGTCGCGCGGATCGGGCACGCCGGGCGTGCCGACGACCTTCACCACCAGGTCGGCGGGCGACAGCCCGGCGTCGGACGCCGTCCGCTCGACCAGCTCCCGCACCGTGCGGACCAGGGCCGTCGCCGAACGGCACCGGTTGCGCTCGTCGGACCGCGCGATCACCGAACCGGCCAGGTCCGCCACCGCCACCCGGATCCGCTGCCTGCCGATGTCGACGCCGAGCACGTGCCCCGCCGCCGGGTTCGGCTCGTAGACCACGGCCGACCGGCCCGGTCCCGCCGACGTGCGGCCGATGGGGCGCACCAGGCCGTGCTGCTCCAGGTCGAGCAACGCCTGGCCGATGGTCGGCTTCGACAGGCCGGTGTCCTTGGCGAGCTGCGGCCTCGTCGCCGGACCGCCGTCCCGCAAGCGGTCCAGCACCGCGCGCTGGTTGAGCACGCGCATCCCCGCGGGGGTGCCCACCTGGGGCGGGTTCGGGGCCGTCACGGTGAGTGAGTGTAGATCGGGTGGAGCAGCTTCCGGACAGGCTTGCGGACAAGTTGCGCGGCCGCACTTGACAACGATGTCAGCTGCCCCTTTGCTTCGCTAAAGATCGGGTCGGTATGGGCGAAGGGCGTGCGCAATGGGGCACATGCGGGGCAGGAGATCGCTGGTGGTCGTCTCGACCATCGCACTGGCGCTGGGGAGCGTGGGAGGCTGGACCTCCGCGACCGCCGCACCGGGGGAGCCAACCGTGAGCGAGACGCTCTTCGCCACGTCGTTCGAGGACGGGCAGCCGCTGCCGACCTGGACGAGCACCGTGGAGACCGGCCCGGACGGCAAGGAGAAGACGTCGGGCGTCGACGGCTCCGACTCCACCGGCATCCCCGGCAACGTCACCGACCGCGTGGTCGACGTCGTGGCCAACTCCGAGAACTCCGGCGCCGGCGAGGTCGCGGCCAACCTGGTCGATGCCAACGTGGCGTCGAAGTGGCTCACCTTCACGCCCACCGGCTGGGCGCGGTTCACCTTCGCCGAGCCCGTCGCGGTCAAGCGCTACGCGATGTCGTCGGCCAACGACGCGCCCGAGCGCGACCCGAAGGACTGGACGCTGCGCGGCTCGAACGACGGCACGACGTGGACCCCGGTCGACGCGCGCACCGGCGAGGCGTTCGCCGAGCGGTTCCAGACCAAGGTCTACGACCTCGCCAACACCGGGGCGTTCAAGCACTACCAGCTCGACATCTCCGCGACCGCGGGCGGCGTGAACCTCATCCAGCTGGCCGAGGTCCAGTTCTCCGACGGCTCCACCACCCCGCCCGCGAAGAACATGCGCACTACCGTGGGCAAGGGGGCCAACGGCGGGTACAACGCCAAGGCGGGCGCCGGGTTCACCGGCGTGAAGGCGCTGCGGTACCAGGGCACGCACACCGTCGAGGGCCGCGGCTACTCGTACAACAAGGTCTTCGACGTCGACATCCCCGTCACGTCGACCACCGAGCTGTCGTACCTGATCTTCCCGTCGTTCACCACGGACGACCTGAACTATCCGGCCACGTTCGTCTCGCTCGACCTCGCGTTCGCCGACGGCACCTACCTCAGCGACCTCGGCGCACGTGACCAGCACGGTTTCGAGCTGTCACCGCGCGGCCAGGGCGCGGCGAAGTCGCTCTACACCAACCAGTGGAACCGGATCGCCTCCGCCATCGGCTCGGTGGCCGCGGGCAAGACGATCAAGCGGATCCTCCTGGCGTACGACAACCCGAAGGGACCGGCCGGGTTCAACGGCTGGGTCGACGACATCGCGGTGAAGTCCGCGCCGGTCGTGGTCGACCGGCCGCGCCCGTCCGACTGGGTGCTGACCACCCGCGGCACGAACTCCAGCGGCTCGTTCTCGCGGGGCAACAACTTCCCGGCCACCGCGGTGCCGCACGGCTTCAACTTCTGGTCGCCCATGACCAACGCGGGCTCGATCAGCTGGCTGTACGAGTACGCGAAGAACAACAACCGCGACAACCTGCCGACGTTGCAGGCGTTCACCGCGAGCCACGAGCCCAGCCCGTGGATGGGCGACCGGCAGACGTTCCAGGTGATGCCGACCGTCGGCACGCCGACCGCCGACCGGGCCGAGCGCGCCCTGCCGTTCAAGCACGAGAACGAGATCGCCAAGGCGCACTACTACGGCGTGCGGTTCGAGAACGGGATGCGCACCGAGATCGCGCCGACCGACCACGCCGCGCTGTTCCGCTTCACGTTCGTGGACGACACCGCGAACCTGGTGTTCGACAACGTCAACAACAGCGGCGGGCTCACGCTCGACCCGGCGACCGGCGTGGTGACGGGCTTCTCCGACGTCAAGAGCGGCCTGTCGACCGGCGCGACGCGGCTGTTCGTGTACGGCGTGGTGGACAAGCCGGTCGTCTCCAGCGGTCGGCTGACCGGCGCGGGCCGCGACGACGTGGCGGGCTTCTTCCGGTTCGACACGTCCGGCGACAAGACCGTGACGATGAAGATCGCCACGTCGTTGCTGGGCGTCGACCAGGCGAAGCGCAACCTGGAGCTGGAGGTGTCCGCCTCGGACACGTTCGACTCGGTGCGCGACCGGGCGCAGCAGGCGTGGGACCGCGTGCTGGGGATGGTCGAGGTGGAAGGCGCGTCGGAGGACCAGCTGACCACGCTGTACTCCAACCTCTACCGGCTCTACCTCTACCCGAACTCGGGCTTCGAGAACACCGGCACCGCCGACGCGCCCAAGTACCAGTACGCGTCGCCCGTGCAGCCCTCCGGGCCGTCCACGCCGACGAAGACCGGCGCGAAGGTCGTGGACGGCAAGGTCTACGTCAACAACGGCTTCTGGGACACCTACCGGACCACGTGGCCCGCGTACAGCCTGTTGACGCCGAACAAGGCGGCCGAGCTGGCGGACGGGTTCGTGCAGCAGTACCGGGACGGCGGGTGGATCTCGCGCTGGTCCTCGCCCGGTTACGCGAACCTGATGACCGGCACGAGCTCCGACGTGGCGTTCGCGGACGCGTTCGTGAAGGGCGTGCCGCTGCCCGACGCCAAGGCCGCCTACGACGCGGCGGTGAAGAACGCGACGGTCGCGCCGCCGAACGCGGGCGTCGGCCGCAAGGGCCTGGACACCTCGATCTTCACCGGCTACACGTCCACCGCCACCGGCGAGGGCATGTCGTGGGCGATCGAGGGCTACGTCAACGACTACGGCATCGCGAACATGGCGAAGGCGCTGCACGAGAAGACCGGTGAGGCGCAGTACCTGGCGTCGTACGAGTACTTCTCGAACCGGGCGCAGAACTACATCCACATGTTCGACCCGTCGACGGGTTTCTTCCAGGGCCGCAACCCCGACGGCACGTGGCGCGTGCCCACCGACGAGTACGACCCGCGGGAGTGGGGCCACGACTACACCGAGACCGACGGCTGGAACATGGCGTTCTCGGTGCCGCACGACGGGCAGGGCCTGGCGAACCTGTACGGCGGCCGGGACGGGTTGGCGAAGAAGCTCGACGAGTTCTTCGCCACGCCGGAGACGGCGAAGTTCCCCGGCTCGTACGGCGGCGTGATCCACGAGATGACCGAGGCGCGCGACGTGCGGATGGGGCAGCTGGGCCACTCCAACCAGGTGTCGCACCACATCACGTACATGTACGACTACGCCGGTCAGCCGTGGAAGACGCAGGAGAAGGTGCGCGAGATCCTGTCCCGGCTCTACCTGGGCAGCGAGATCGGCCAGGGCTACCCCGGTGACGAGGACAACGGCGAGCAGTCGGCGTGGTGGCTGTTCAGCGCGATGGGCTTCTACCCGCTGCAGATGGGCAACGCCTCGTACGCGATCGGGTCGCCGCTGTTCGAGAAGATGACCGTGCGGCTGGACAACGGGCGCTCGCTCGTGGTCAACGCGCCGGCCAACTCCGCGAAGAACGTCTACGTGCAGTCGTTGAAGGTCAACGGGAAGAAGTGGGACAAGTCGCACCTGCCGCACGCGGAGATCGCGAACGGCGGCGTGCTGGACTTCGAGATGGGGTCGTCGCCGTCGCGGTGGGCCACCGGTCCGGACGCCGCGCCGCCGTCGTTGACCACGGGTTCCTCGGCTCCCGCTCCCCTGCGGGACGTGACGCTGTCGGGGACGGTGACCGGGGCGCCCGCGTCGGTGGTGGACAACACCTCCCAGACGTCCGGCGCGCTGTCGTGGTTGCAGGTGGACCTGCCGTCGAAGAAGGAAGACGCGACGTTCTACACCTTGACGTCGGGCAAGGCCGCGGGTAACCCGGCCTCGTGGGTGCTGAAGGGCTCGTACGACGGGACGAACTGGACCTCGGTGGACGAGCGGTCCGGTGAGGCGTTCGCGTGGCGGCAGCAGACGCGGGCGTTCAAGATCGCCCGGCCGGGGCACTACCAGCACTACCGGCTGGAGTTCCCGGGCTCGGTGACGGTGGCGGAGTTCGAGCTGCTGGCCAAGCCGTTCGTGACGTGCTCGGCGACGGTGACCGGTGAGCACGTCGGGGCGTTGCGCGTGGAGTCGGGCGTGACGTGCGTGGACGGCGGCTCCGTGACCGGTCCGGTGACGGTGGCGGCGGGCGCGTCGCTGTACGTGTTCGGCGGGAAGGTCGACGGTCCGGTGAACGCCACCGGCGCGGCGGCGGTCGTGCTGGTGGGGACGTCGGTCGGCGGGCCGGTGAACGTGACCGGGACCACCGGCCGGGTGTCACTGGAACGGGTGTCGGTCGGCGGGCCCGTGCGGCTGGTGGACAACAAGGGCGGCACGGTCGTCGCGGGCAACACCGTCGGCGGGCCGATGTCGTGCACCGGGAGCAACCCCGCACCGGTGAACAACGGCTGGGTGAACTCGGCGAGCGGGCCCAAGACGGGTCAGTGCGCCGGGCTGTAGGTCCTTGAGGGTCACCAGGAGATTTCGCGGCACCGGCGCGCGGAATCTCCTGGTTCGACCTGGAGCGTGGCGTGCTCGATGTGGTAGCGCTCGGCCAGCAGCGCCTGCGCGGCGCGCAGCACGTCGGCCGGGTCCACTTGGTCACGGGTGGTGAGGTGCGCGGAGGCGACCTCCATGCCCGAGGTGAGCGTCCAGACGTGCAGGTCGTGCGCCTCGGCCACGCCGGGCAGGCGGCTCAGGTCGGCCTGCATCTCGGCGACGTCCAGCCGTTCCGGCGCGTGCTGGAAGAGGATCCTCAGGGCGCTCGCGGCCAGCTTGTACGTGCGCGGGAGGACGAACAGGCCGATCGCGACACCCATGATCGGGTCGGCGTAGCGCCAGCCGAAGACCAGCGTGACGACGCCGCTGACGAGCACCCCGACCGACCCGATGAGGTCGGCCAGGACTTCCAGGTACGCGCCGCGGACGTTGATGCTGTCCTTCGCGCCCTGCCGGAGCAGGAAGAACGAGACGACGTTGGCCGCGAGGCCCGCGGTGGCGGCCAGCACGACGGGCAGGCCGGGCACCTCGGGCGGGTTGCCGAACCGCCCGACGGCTTCGTACACGACGTAACCGGCCACGCCGAACAGCAGCACGGCGTTGGCCAGCGCGGCCAGCACCTCGGCCCGGTAGAGGCCGAACGTGCGGCTGCCGCCCGTTCGCGCGCGGCGGGCCAGCATGATGGCGGCCAGCGCCATGCCGACGCCCAGGACGTCGGTGAGCATGTGGGCCGCGTCGGAGATCAGGGCCAGCGAGCCGGTGGCGATGCCGACGACGAACTCCAGCGCCATGAACGCCGCGCCGATGCCGAAGGCGATCCACAGCCGGCCGAGGTGCTTGGCGCTCCCCGACGGCACACCGTGGCCGTGTCCGTGACCCATGAGCGGAACATATAGTCACATGCGCATGAGTGCAACTCGAGTGTCAGGGGCGCCACAACCGGCCCAGGGCGCGGACCAGGCCGGGTGCGATCCGGTTGGCCAGGTGCACGGCTTTCGCCTCCACCGTGACGGGTACCACCACCCTGGGGTCGTCCACCACCCTGAGCACTTCGGCCGCGACCTTCTCCGGCCCGAAGCCGCGCCTGCGTGCCGTGGCGTCGGCCCGGCGGCGTCGTTCCTCCTGCTCGGCCGGTGTGGCGCCGGCGAACGTGAAGGTCTTGGTGAGGTCGGTGCGCACGGCGCCCGGGCACAGCGCGGTCACCTTGATCCCGTGCCGCCGCAGTTCGGCGTCCAGGCACTGGGCCAGCATGAGGACGGCGGCCTTCGTGGTCGAGTAGGCGGGCAGCGCGGCGTTCGGCAGGTAGCCGACCACCGATGACGTGACGACGAGGTGCCCTCCTTCGGCCCGGTCCACCATCCGCTGGGCGAAGGCCCTCAGCGTGTGCACGACGCCCCAGAGGTTGACGTCCACGACCCGTCGCCAGTCTTCCTCCGACGTGCGGAGGAAGGAGCCGACCACGCTGATGCCCGCGTTCGCCATCACCACGTCCGGCACCCCGTGCCGCGCCATGACCTCGTCCGCCACGGTCCGCATCGCCGCCGAGTCCGCCACGTCGACCCGGTAGGCGTGTCCGCCGACCAGCTCGGCCGTGTCCCGCGCCTTCTCGTCGTCGACGTCGAGCACGACCACTTCGGCGCCCTGCTCCGCGAAGGCCGCCGCCGTGGCCCTGCCGATCCCGCTCCCCGCCCCCGTGATGACCACGAGCCGCTTCCGCCGCTTGCCGTCGACGGCGTCCGCGATGTGCCGTGCGACCAGCTCCGGGTGCGTCCGCGGCGCCCAGTGCCCGGCCTGGACCCTGCTCCGCGTGAGGTGCTCGACCCAGGGCTCCGCCGCTTCCAGGTGCTCCCGCCGCACGTACGGGTCCTTGGTCAACTCGATCTGGTGAACCCGCACCGAGACCTTCTCCGGCTTCCGCCCCTGCCCCACGTTGGCCCGGTACATCCCCAACCCGTTGACCAACTCCCGCCGTCCCGCCCGCAACCACTTCCGGACCGCGGGCACCCGCCACACCAGCTCCGCCGCACCGGGCACCTTGAACCCCGCGATGTACCAGGACTTCCCCAACACCCTCGCCACCGCGACCGGCCGCAAGCGATTGCGCCCGACCCAGTCGCCGAGGTGCCCCAGATCTGGCCCGGAGATGCTGGTGAACGACAGGAACAACTCGGGCCGAGCCACCACCGCCGCCCAACCCTGCAACGACCCCCAGTCGTGCCCGACGAGGTGAACCGGCCCACCGACCGCCCCCACCACCGCCACGAGGTCCTCGACCAACCGCTCCAGCCGGTACCCCTGACTCCCACCCCCACGCGGCGCGTCCGACCCCCCGGCCCCTCTCACGTCATACCGAACCACCCAGAACCGCTTCTCGAGCTCCCGCACCACCCCGTCCCACACCTCGGACGTGTCGGGGAACCCGTGCACCAACACCACGGGAACCGCCCCGACCACCCCACCCTGCACCACCCGAATCCGCAGGTCACCGCTCCGAACCACACCCTCGCGCCCTGACTCCACAACCGAAGAGGGTAGGGGGTGAAACCAACCGTCCGCAGTGCGCTAAGCTTCCACCCGTAGCTGCGGCCCCCGTAGCTCAGGGGATAGAGCACCGCCCTCCGGAGGCGGGAGCGCAGGTTCGAATCCTGCCGGGGGCACATCGCATGAACAGCACGAAAAGGCCCTTGACCAGCGCGAACGCGGTCAAGGGCCTTACTCGTGCATCCGGCCGTGTCCGGAGCGGAGTCGGCAGCGCGGTCGCCACTGCCATCGGCGGCTGCTGGACACGAGCCAGGTGCGGCTAGATCGGGAAGCGGCCGCGGCGCCATTGCCAGTGATGGCCGGCCTTCAGGTGGTCGACGATCGCGCGTTGGAGCGCTGTGCGGCGGGGTAGTTGGTCGAGTGGGGTGGTCAGGGTTCGGAAGGCGAAGCGCAGCACCTCGACGTCGGCGTCCAGTCCTTCAGGCTCCTCGTAGGGCTCCAGGTCGAACCTCCGCTGGAACCGGACGATGTTGGAGTCCTCCGGCAGGTACTCCCGAAGCTGCGGGTCGAGCAGCCACGAACCGCAGGCGAACGCGGTGAAGTGCTCGTCCGGGAAGTGGCGCGGGAAGAACGCGCGGGCCTCGTCGAGTGACGCCGTGACCGCCTCCGGGGTCATCGGGCCCGACTCGGGGATGTGCAGGTCGATGGTGCCGTCAGCGCGCTGGTGCTGCAGCCGGCCCAGCTCGTAGACGCTGCCCCGCGCGTGCAGCGTCAACCAGCTCTGCATGACCGGCCAGCCCTCGCCGCGCATCCGCCGGTCGATCGCGAGGTTCCGACCCAGGTCCGCGAGGGTCGTCCACGAGACGGCGTCGGCGATGCCGTGGTCGCGGTGGTAACCCCGGACGACGTCGGTCAGGGCCAGGTACGCGTACACGTAGAGGTGCCGCCAGGCGGGGCCGCGGTCGCGCGGCAGCTCCGGGCCGGGTGGCAGCCAGCCGTGGCCACCGAGATCGGCGCGGACCAGGGCGATGGAGCGGTCGAGCAGCCAGCGCAGCTCCGGGGTCCACAGTGGAGAGTCGGGGTCGGGCCAGCCGGCCATGATCTCGGCGGCGTCGTCCGGCCGCACGGCGAGCCGGTCGAGGATCGCGGGCGCGTCGGCCTTGGCGGGCAGCGGAGCCGACGGCAGGTCGCCGGCGAGCCGGTGCACGCGGTCGACGTCCTCGACGGCGACCCCGAGTCGGGCGGCGGTGTCGTCCAGATCCACGCCGACGATCCTACCGACCGGGTCGGGTCCGAGGACATGGCGAAGCGGTCGTCCCGGGACGGGCCCGGGACGACCGCTTCGGCGAGCACCTAGCGCTTGTTGACCTTCAGGGTGACGGTCGTGGTGGATGAGGTGTGGTTGGCGTCGCCGTCGTAGACGACGGTCAGGGGCCAGCGGCCCGTGCCGAGGGTGGCCGTGTCGATGGCGATGGTCGCGCGGCCGTTCACGAGGGTGCCGCGGCCGACTTCCAGGTCTCCTCCGGAGATGATGCGGACGCTGCCGGTCGGGGTGTGCGGGCCGCCCCTGACCTCGACGCGGGCGTAGGCGTCGCCGCCCAGTCTGACCGCGTCACGGTTGAGGGTGGCGGTCGTCTTGCTCGCGTCGAAGGTCTCCCGGGGCACGGAGATCGTGTTCACCTGTTCGACGTGGCCGGCTTGGTCGACGGCCCGGTACCGCACCGTCGCGGCGACGTCGCCGAACGGCAGCGGCGAGGTGTAGGTCGTCCACGCCGAGTCGCCGACCTGGTACTCGACCCGTGCGACGCCGGAGGTGTCGTCCGCGGCCGCGATGGACACGGACCGGGCCGTGCCGTTCCACGAAGCCCGGCTGACCGGCGCCTGCGTGTCGACGTTGATCGACCTGGTCACCGGGCTCGACACGTTCCCGGTGACGTCGGTGGCCCTCGCCTGCACGGTGTGCCTGCCGTCGGTCAGCGTGACCACGTCGGTGGTCCGCCAGCCGCCGTCCACGGCGAGCTCGACGGACTGCACGCCGGTCTCGTCGGCGGCCGTGGCCTTCACCTCGACCGGGACGGTGAACCAGTCGCCGGTCGGCGACGCGGGCGTCGTGCTCAACGACACCGTCGGATCGAGGCGGTCGGTCACGATCACCGTCACCGTCGCGCGGACCGCTTGGCCCGCGAGCGTGCCCGGGACCTGGAACGAGCCCCACGTCCCGTACTGCGCCGGGTCCACGTCGGCCCAGTCGACCGCGGTCGCACGGGTCGAACCGTCCGCGTAGGTGACGTCCACAGTGGACGGCAGCGCCGGGGCGACGCCCTCGCGGGTGCGCACCGACACCGACGCGACCGACTTGGCCAGCAGGTTCGGCTGCATCGCCGCGCGCAGCGCGTCCAGCTCGGCCTGGCTGATCGGGATGACCGTGCCGTGCCGCGGGCTGCGGGGCAGCGCCGAGTCCGGCACCGACGTCCAGACACCGGAGGCGATGTCGTCGGTCCGGAACGCCAGGTACCCCTGACCACCGTGGTAGCTCGGCTGGTCGATCAGCATGTGCCAGCGCCCCGGCACGACGTTGTCGCGGAACACCGTCGGACCCTCGCCGCCGGTGAACGTGCCGCCCCACGGGTTGGGCTGGCCGACGCCGATGCGCTCGCGCACCAGGGACCACGGCGAGGACGTCGTGGTCGGCAACGTCCCGGTGACCGTGGCGAGCAGGTCGGTCGACTTCTCCTGCCGGACCGTCATGGACGCCTCGTCCTTGATGAACCGGTAGAACGTGTCGCCGTCGCGCACCACGGTCGCGTCGATCATGCCCAGACCGGTGCCCCGCTTGACGTCCACCCACGGCTTCGCCTCGCTGAACGTGCGGAAGTCGCGCGTGGTCGCGTACATCATCCGGTTGTAGGAGGTCCGGAAGTCGCGGGAGGTGACGTCGGTCGTCGGGTAGAGGTTCGACGCCCAGTAGACGACGTAGTCGCCCGACGCCTCGTCGTAGAACGCCTCGGGCGCCCAGGTGTTGCCGGCGAAGTCCGACGACACCTTGATCATCCGCTGCTCCGACCAGTGCACCAGGTCGGTGGACTCCCACACCATGAGGTGCTTGCTGCCGGACTCCTGCGCCTCGCTGAAGTTGTTGCCGCCGTAGATCTTCAGGTCGGTCGCGAGCAGGTAGAACTTGTCGCCCTCGTGCGACCGGATGAGGAACGGGTCGCGCAGGCCCTGCTCCCCCATGGTCGAGGTGAGCACGGGACGGCCGTTGTTCAGCTCGTCCCACGACAGCGGGTCGTTACCCTTCGACGCGGCGAAGTAGATCTTCTCGCCGTCGTCGGTGCTCTCACCGACGAAGTACGGGAAGAAGTACGCCTCGTGCGGCGCCGGGGCGGGCATCGGGAGCACGGTGACCGGGATCGTGCGGGTCGCCGTGCCGCCGTTCAGCGTGGCGGTGACGGTCAGGTCCACCGTCACCGGCTCGCTGCCCTGCGCGGGCCGGGTCACCTCGCCCGTGCCGGTCACGACGCTCTCGTCGCCCGACCGCCACGCCAGCACCGCGCCGTGAGCCCCGGTCCGGGGCAGGGTGAGGTTGCCCCGGACGCCGTCGACGTCGGTCAGGGTGACGGCGTCGACCGCCGCCTGTGCCGTCTCTTCCACCGTGTACGAGGCCACCCGAGGTCCGGCCGCGTGGGCGGGCGCGGCGGTGAGCCCGCCCGCCACGAGCGCGGCACCCAGCAGCGCGAGGGCGGTCCGCTTCCGCAGTGCGATCTTCATCCCGTTCACCCTCTCCGCGGCTTGGTGATCCGCACGACCACGCTGGTCTGCGATGGGCTGTGCCCGCCGTCGCCGACGTAGCGCACGACGAGGGTGTGGTCACCGACGCTCAGGCCGCTGGTGTCGAGCGACACCGTGGCGGTCCCGTTGGTCAAGGTCGCTGAGGCCAGGGGCACGGACGACTCCAGGATTCGGATCTCGCCGGACGGCGTCGTGCCGCCGGAGGTGCTGCCGACCTTCACGGTCAGCGGGATGACGGCGCCCTTCTCGACCTTCGGCCTCGACGGCGTCACCGTCGTCGTGGTCGACTTCAACTGCGCCTGCTTCGCGGGCACCACGACCGCTCCGGGCTGCTCCACGTTGCCCAGCCGGTCGACCGCGCGGAACTGCACCGCGGTCTCGGCGTCGCCCACCACGACCGGAGCCGTGTACGGCCGCCAGTCGGCCGCGCCGCTCCGGGTCTCGATCCGGTCGACGCCGACCCCGGAGTCCGCCGCGCGGACCGAGACGGTGCGCGCGGCGGCGTCCACGGTGGCGTTGGAGACCGGTGCGACGCCGTCGATGCCGAACGTCACCGGGCGGACCACGCCGACGTTGCCCGCCGCGTCCACGGCGCGCACCTCCACGGTGTGCCGGCCGTCGCCGCTGACCTGGACCTCCGTGCCGGGCAGCCACGCGCCGCCGTCGACGCGGAACTCGATCCGGTCGAGCCTCCGGTCGTCGGTGGCGGTCGCCGACACCGTGACCGGGTCGCCGTACCAGCCGTTGACGGTCGTGCCGCGCAGCGTCACGTCGTCGACGACCGGGGCGACGGCGTCGGTGGTGCGCATCCGCAGGAACGTGATCGACTGCGCGGGGAAGTCGTAGCCGAAGTCGTTCGACAGCCCGCTGATCTGCCGGGTCGTGGGCACCACCTTGGTCGGGTCGGCCTTGGTGTTGGTGTCACCGGGCGCGCCGGTCATCTGGGTGACCTCGCCGTCGGGCAGCACGCCCGCGTCCGAGACCTTGACCCGCGTGCGGACGGTCTCGTCCGAGGTGTTGACCACCTTGGCCACGATGTCGCCGCTCGCCTCGTCCCGCGTGACGACCTGGAACAGCTTCTCGTCGGCGCCGGACTCGTAGGTCATCTGCAGCTCGCCGTTGAGGTACAGCGAGATGGTGTTGCCCGCGACGACGACCTTCACGCGGTAGGTCGCGCCGGTGTCCACGCTGTGGCCCTCGACCGACTTGACCTCGACCGCGCTGCCGCCGGACGCCTTCTGCAGCACCGAACGGGTGTTGTTCCAGCCGCCGAGGTTCCACCAGTAGAAGTCGTTGGTGGCCTTGGCGCCGAACCCGATGAGGAAGCCCTCGGCGCCGGCGGTCTTCTTGGCGTCGAGTTCCAGGGTGTAGTTGGTCCAGTTCTTCGCGTACGCGTCGTCGATGATGCTGCGCGCGTCCGTGGTCGTGGCGGACGACTGGACGTACTCGCCGTTGGTGACGCCCCAGCTGCCGGCGACCGGGTTCCACTGGTCGCCGTTGCCGAAGTCGTCGGAGAACAGCGTCTCGCCGTTGGCGTTGGACGTGACCTTGACGTTGTCGTAGGCCGCGGCGGTGTTCCAGGTGGAGAGGAAGATGCCGCCGTTGACGACCGACTGGTTGACCGAGCCGGTGAAGGTGCTCGGCACGACCTCGTCACCGACGTTGTTGCCGAACATCTTCTGCACCTCCCAGTTGGGGGTGCTCCAGGACTCGTCGTTGTCGAACCAGATCGCGTCCGGGTTCCACTGCACGTACGACTCGTTGGACAGCAGCGGCGCGTAGGACGCCAGCCGGACCACGTCGGCGTTGCGCTGCAGACCCGTCATGTACGACGCCTCGACCAGGGCGTTGCGGAACGTGTTGCCGCGCGAGGCGTACTCGCCCAGGAACACCTTGGGGCCGTTGCGGTCGTAGCTGTCGTAGCGGTGGTTGTTCAGCAGGAACCAGTCGGGGTCGTTGTAGTAGTGCTCGTCGACCATGTCGACGTTCTGGCGGCGGTTGTAGTCCCACAGGGTGTCGAACCGCACGCCCGCGTCGTCCGGGCCGGAGTTGGAGATGATGGTGATCTCCGGGTGCCGCGCCTCGATGGCGTCCCGGAACGCCGGGAAGTTCGCCTCGAAGGTCGTGGTGTTCTCCTCGTTGCCCAGGCCGATCATCTCCAGCCCGAACGGCGCCGGGTGGCCGAGCGCGGCCCGCTTGGCGCCCCACTCGGTGGTGACGTCGCCGTTGGCGAACTCGATGAGGTCGAGGGTGTCGTCGACCCAGCGGGCGATCATCGCCGGGTCCTTCATCTCGGGGATGGTGCTGCCGCAGCCGTTGGCGCCGACCGAGACCACGGGCAGCGGCTCGGCGCCGAGGTCCTCGGCGAACTTGAAGTACTCCAGGTAGCCGATGCCGTAGGTCTGGTTGTAGCCCCAGAAGTTCCAGTTGGTCGGGCGCTCCTCGACCGCGCCGATGGTTTCCTTCCACTGGTAGGTGCGGCGGCGGTCGGTGTAGCCGCTCTCCTCGTAGGTGCGGAACGTGCCGACGTTGGTGACGCAGCCGCCGGGGAAGCGCAGGAACGTCGGCTTCATCGCGGCGACCTTCTCGGCCAGGTCCTTGCGCAGGACCGACTTGCCGTTCACCGGGCCGACCCAGCGGTCCTGCGGCATGAGCGAGATCATGTCGAGGCCGACCACCGAGGCCACGCCCGCCGTGACGACGAGCCGGGCCGCGTCGGTGGTGGCGGCGCCGGTGAGCGTCACCGGGTACTGCTTCCAGGTGTCCGAGCCGTCGACGGCCACGGCGCCCTCGGCGTAGGTGACGGCTCCGTCGGCGCTGACGAGGCGGATGGCCAGGTTCTGGGCGGTCGTGGTGCGCGCCCAGACCGAGGCGTCGTAGGTCGCGCCCGCCTTGACCGCGAAGCCGCGGTTGTAGCCGAGGTTGCGCAGGCCGTCGCCGGGACCGTCGGCGACCAGCCTGAAGTGGTTGCGGTTCATCGCGTTGAGCCGGGTGTCGTCGTCGACGACGAGCGCCTGCGGAGCCGCGCCGCCGCCGTTGACGACCTCCCAGCCGGTCATGCCGGTGAAGCTCCCGTTGTCCGAGGAGTTGAACTCGAACGACCGGTTGCGCACCAGCTCGGCGTAGAGGCCGCCGTCGGCGGCGTAGTTGATGTCCTCGTAGAAGATGCCGAACATCGTGTCGCTGATCTGCGCGGCGGCGGCGTCGCCGTCGATGGCCAGCTCGGCGTCGGACGTGCTGACCCGGGAGAGCTTGAAGCGGACGGCGGAGGCCTTGTCACCGAACGTCAGCGGGCCCGTGCCGCCCGCGTAGCCGGCGCCCTCGGCGTCGCGCAGGAACAGCTCGCCGCCCGCGGCGTCGGTCAGCCGCACGGGCGAGGCCGCGCCGCCGGTCTGGCCGAGCGCGAGGCGGCCGTCCGTGACGACGACCGGGCGGTCGCCCTCGGCCGTGCGCAGGTGGACCGTGCCGTCGGCCTGGGCGGCAGCGGTGAAGACCAGGGCGGACAGCGGCGGCTCGGGCGAGAGGGCCAGTCCGGCCTCGGTCTCGACCAGGTGGGCGCCACCGGCGTCCTTGATCGAGAACGTGCCGTCGGGCTGGATGTCCCGGCCCGCGGCCGCGGTGACCCGGAAGTCGTCGAACGCGGCGGCGAGCGTGGTGCCGTCGAGCGCGCCGAGGGCGTAGACGCCGACCTGGGTCGTCTGGAACGCGGCGGTGACCGCGGAGGCGTCCACCCAGGTCCCGGAGGCGTCCTTGTACCGGGTGGTGATGGTGTCGCCGACGCGCTGCAGCTGCAGCGTCTCGCCGGTCGAGCCCGGCCGGTCGACGAACCGCTCGGCGCGGAACGACGCGGCGGTCTCGACGTCGTTCTCGATCGCGATCCCGGACGGGGCCAGTGCGCCCACGAAGGTCAAGCCCGAGCGGACGTAGTTGTCCATGTCCTGCCAGGCGATCAGCCCGGCGCCCTGGTAGGTCTGGGCGACCGGGGCGCGCACGGTCACCTCGGCGGTGAAGTCGCCCGCCGGGATGTCGACCACGAACACGTTCCGCGCCGTGTTGACCGCCTGGTAGGTGTCACCGGTCTGGCCGGTGACCCGCAGGGATCCGTCGACGAGGGACCAGCCGCCCGGGTCCTCGTTGACGATCTCCCACTCGGGGCGCAGCGTCGTCGAGGCGAAGTCGTCGGTCCACGTCTCCCCTTCGACCGCCCCCGCGCTGGGGGCGGTCACCGCGGAGAGCGCGACCCCGAGGGTGACCGGCAGGGTCGCCGCCACGAGGGCGCTGATCCACCGTCGGCCGGGTCTTCCGACCGACCGCTGCGCTGTCGTCATGAGGGGTGCTCCACTCTGAGTTCCACCGCCGTAGGAAAAGCCAGCGTTTCCACCGGGGAGTGTGAGCGTTAACAGAGACGATCGTCAAGAGATCGTTCACCGTGTTGGATACGCGCCCTGGCCTGGACTAGTCACCTGAGTGAGCGTTCACAAGCGTGACCGGCGCTACCGCCGGCGCGCCGCGCCCGGATGGCCTCGGGCCCGGTCGTGGCGTCACGCCGACGGCGGAGGTCGGGTCACACCGCCGCGGCCAGGTGGGCGAGCGCGGCGGACTCCTCCGTGCCCTCCTCGGCGCTGAAGACGTGCACGAGCAGGCCCGTCTCGCCGGACGTGGCGGGCACGTGGAGGGTCTCGTAGTCCAGCGTGAGGACGCCCGCCTCCGGGTGCCGGAGGCGCTTGCGGCCCGCACCGCAGACCACCACCTCGCCGCCGGCCCAGATCCGGCGGAAGTCGGGGCTGCGGGCGGACAGGTCGGTGATCAGCTCGGCCAGGTCGCCGTCGTCCGGGTAGCGGCCCGCGGCGACCCGCAGTTGGCCGACGGCTTCCGCGGCCCGGGCCTCCCAGTCCGGGTACAGGGCGCGCGAGGCCGGGTCGAGGAACAGGTACCTGGCGTTGTTGCGGTCGCGGCGGGTGGGGTCGGACAGGCCGCCGAACAGCTCGCTGCCCAGGCTGTTCCACGCGACCACGTCGAGGCGGTGGTTCGTCACGAACGCCGGGAAGTCGCCGACCGCGGCCACGATCCGTCCCAGCAACGGGCTCACGCGGGTGCTGGGCGCGGCGCCGTGCCTGGCTTCGACGAGGGTGGTCAGGTGCGCCCGCTCGGCCGGGTCGAGCCCGAGCGCCCGGGCCAGCGAGTCCAGCACCTCGGGTGACGGCTGGGTGGCACGGCCCTGTTCCAGGCGCACGTAGTAGTCCACGCTGATGCCCGCCAGCTGGGCCAGCTCCTCGCGGCGCAGGCCGCGGACCCGTCGCCGACGGCCGCCGGCCAGGCCGACGTGCTCCGGAGCGACACGTGCCCGACGGGCGCGCAGGAACGCACCCAGCGCACGCCGCGCGTCGCCGATCCCCTCGACGTCCTCGGTGCGGTCGTCCACGCCGTCCATGCCTCCCAGTATTCCCTGGCCCTCGCGGTACCAGGATCGCCGGACCGCCGGACGGACCGGGTACTGGCTGCCGCGCCACGGACCGGCGAACGTGGCGGCATGAGCACGAAGAAGATCCTCGTCGTCAGCGCGCACCCGGAACCGCGGTCCCTCAACGGCGCCCTGACCTCCTTCGCGATCGAGCACCTGCGCGCCGCCGGTCACGAGGTGCGGGTGTCCGACCTCTACGCGATGAAGTGGAAGTCGACCGTGGACGCCGACGACGTCCCCGACCACGCCGGTGACGGGCCGCTGGACGTGCTGGCCGCGCACGAGCACGCCACGCTGGCGGGTCGGCTGACGTCCGACGTCGCGGCCGAGCAGGAGAAGCTGCGCTGGTCGGACGCGGTCGTCCTGCAGTTCCCGATGTGGTGGTTCTCCTTCCCCGCGATCCTCAAGGGCTGGGTCGACCGCGTCTTCACCAACGCCTTCGCGCACGGGCCGGCAGTCCCACCGCCCTACACCGAGGGCGCCGCGCTGGGCGGACGGCGCGCGCTGCTGTCGGTGACGATCGGCGGCCGTGCGTCGGCGTTCACCGACCGGGGCGTCCACGGCGCGCTGGCGGACCTCCTCTTCCCGATCCAGCACGGCGTGCTGTGGTTCACCGGCATGGCACCGCTCGAGCCGTTCGCGGTCTACGGCACGGTGGACCTGCCGGCGGACGAGTACGCGGCGGCGCGGCGGGAGTACGCGCGTCGGCTGGACGGGCTCTTCACCGACGAGCCGGTCCCGTTCCGGTCGCTCGTCGGCGACTACGACCGCGACATGCGGCTGCTGCCGGGCGCGGAGGCGCCGGGGACGACCGGGCTCGACCTCCACCGCCGGCCGTGAGACGGCCGGGACCCGTGGCAGGAAGGCGACAAGGGCCGTCCGGCCGGGGGCCGGGTCAGCACGATGGCGGCATGGGACGAGTTCTTGGACTGTTGGCCGCCGGCACGGTGGCGGCCGGTGCGTTGGTCGTGGCGGCGCCGGGGTCGGTGGCCGCGGCGTGCGACTTCCCGGCCCAGGTGTTGGACCTGCGCAACTGGAAGATCCAGTTGCCGATCGGCGGGGAGGAGGACCCGGACGAGGTCAAGCAGCCCGCGTTGGCGACCTACCGGGTCGACCCCTGGTTCGTGGCCGACGCCGGGTGCGGCGGGGTGCGGTTCCGGGCAGCGGTGAACGGGGTCACCACCAGCGGGTCGAACTACCCGCGGTCGGAGTTGCGGGAGATGAACGGGACGCAGAACGCGGCCTGGTCGTCCACGTCCGGGACGCACGTGATGACCGTCGACCAGACCGTCACGCGGTTGCCGAACGACAAGCCGCACCTGGTCGTCGGGCAGATCCACGGCGGTGACGACGACATCTCCGTGTTCCGGGTCGAGGGCAGCAAGCTCTACGTCACCAACGGCGACAACGCGCACTACAAGCTGGTGACCGACGACTTCCGGCTGAACACGCGGTTCCAGGTCAAGTTCGTCGTGTCCGGCGGGAAGATCAACGCCTACTACAACGGCGCGCCGGCGGCCACGTTGAGCGCCTCGTTCAGCACCGGCTACTTCAAGGCGGGCGCCTACACGCAGGCCAACTGCGGCAACTCCAGCCCGTGCGGTGCGGGCAACTACGGCGAGACGATCATCCACAAGGTGGCGTTGGGCGACAGCACCCCCCAGCCCGAGCCCCCGACCGGCACGCCGCTGCCGGTCTCGGCGGTCACCGCGAGCGGGCACGACGGGAACGTGCCGGGCAACACCCTCGACGGCGACCTGGCCACCCGGTGGTCGGACGAGGGCGACGGCGTGTGGATCCGGTACGACCTCGGTTCGGCCCGCGCGGTCGGCGCGGTGAAGCTGGCCTGGCACAAGGGCGACACCCGGCGGCACGACTTCCGGATCCAGACGTCGACCGACGGGACCGCGTGGACCGACCGGTTCTCCGGCTCCAGCGCGGGCACGACGCTCCAGTCGGAGACCTACGACATCCCCGACACCTCGGCCCGCTACGTGCGCGTCGTCGGCTACGGCAACACCGGCAACGACTGGACGAGCATCACGGAGACCTCGATCCACCCGGCGGCCTGACCCGCGGGCGGCACGCGTGCCCGGTCGGCGACCACCGCCGGCCGGGCACGCGTGCGCCGTCCGCCCTCAGGCGTCCTCGTTCCACATGATGATCTGGAGGTAGTTGCCGTCGGGGTCGGCGAACGTGCCGAACTTGCCCGCCTCCCGGTCCGCGATCGAGATCCACTCCACGCCGGCCGCGTTCAGCTGGGCCTGCGCGGCGTCGAAGTCGTCGACGTGGAAGTTCATGATCACGCGTCCCGGCTCGTCGTTCTCGGCAGCGACGTCGTCGCGACCGTCGACCACCAGCAGGAAGCCGCCCAGGTCGATCGGGCCGTCACCGGTGGACCCCGGCGCCAGCGCCTTGACGTACCACGCCCGCAGCTCGGCGGGACGGGTCGTGCCGAGCAACATGCTGCCGGGCTTGAGCGTCGTCATGTCGAATCCCCTTTGTTCGTGGAAGAGCTGACGCCGGGTGTCAGGCGACCGCCGCCACGGTCGCCCGGGCCGGGGTGCGGCCCTCCTCGTCACGGCGACGCAGGCCGAACCGGATGAGGGCCACGCTCACGAGCGTCACCGCCACGTTCACCGCGAGCGCGAGGTGGGTGCCCGCCAACCGGTCGGCCTGCGTGGCGGCGACCGCGACCATGATCGGCGCGCCGACGGTGATGGCCACCTGCTGCGTCATCGAGGTCAGGCCGGTCGCCAGGCCCTGCTCGTCGTTCGGCAGGCCCGAGGTGCCGATCACCGTGTACGCCACGATGCACGCGACGTGCGCGAAGAACCCGAGGAACAGCGCGGGCACCAGCAGCACCGGCCCAAGCCGGCTCGCGCCGAGGAACACCAGCGGCAGGATCGTCAGCGCTTGCAGGGCCAACGCCGTGGTCAGCACGTTCCGGGCGCCGTGCCTGCCGATGACGCGACCGGCGACGGGACCCGCGAACACGGCCGCGAGGCCGGGGACGCCGAAGACGAGGCCCGTGACCACCGGGTCGAACTCCAGCACGTCCTGGAGGTGGAGCGTCATCAGGAAGATCATGCCGGTCTCCATGGAGAAGATCACCAGTCCCGCGTAGTTGCCCCACAACACCGTGCGCTTCTTGAGGAAGCGCACCGGCGCCAGCGGCGCGGACGACCGCGATTCGACCACCCAGAAGACGCCCAGCAGCACCACGCCGAGCACGGCGGCCACGAGGCTGCTCTCGATGATCGCGTAGACCACGGCCAGCAGACCTCCGGTGACCGCCACCGCGCCCGGCACGTCGAGCCGCTGCCGCTGCGGCGTCCGGCTCTCGCCGATCAGCAGGGGCGTGGCGATCAGGATGGCGACGGCGAACGGGATGTTGACGAAGAACGCGGCCCGCCAGCTCAGCAGGCTGACGAGGACGCCGCCGAGCAGCGCGCCCGCGGTGAAGCCGCCGGAGAGGATGGCGCCGTTGAGGCCGAGGGCGCGGGCCCGCGCCTTGCCCTCGGGGAACGTCGTGGTGATGAGCGACAGCCCCGCGGGAATGGCCATGGCGGTGGAGAGGCCCTGCAACGCGCGGGCGGCCAGCAGCACCTCCGGGTTGGTCGCGAAACCGCCGAGCAGCGATGCCGCGGCCAGCAGGACCTGGCCCGCGAGGAACAGCTTGCGCCGGCCGTACAGGTCCGCCAACCGACCGGACAGCAGCATGAAACCGGCCGCGGGCAGCGTGTACGCGGACACGATCCACGGCAGCTGGGTCAAGCCCATGTCGACGCCCGCGCCGACCTGCGGCAGGGCGACGTTCAGGATGGAGTAGTCGGCGGCGAACACGAAGGCCGCGCCGAGCAGGACGAGGAGGACCAGCCGCTGCCTGCCGCTGAACCGCGGCGGGGAGGACGTCTCGGCAGTCACGATGCGATCCCTTTCTCGGGGTTGTCCCCCGGGGTGGTCGTGGTGCGGCCGTGATTCGCGGCCGGGCCGCTCGGGTGGTCCAGGGCGGGACCGGGTCCGAACGCCCGGCCGACGCGGTGTTCTCACGCCTCGGCGGCCCGCTTGACGACGGCCAACCGGCGGTCCCAGCCGACCGCGAGCGCGGACATCCACCGCGTGGTGGCGTCCAGCGCGGAGGGCCGCGGCGAGTACCTCACCTCGCGTCCGACCCGGTGGCCGACGACGAGCCCGGCGGCCTCCAGGACGGCGAGGTGCTTGACGATCGCCTGCCGGGAGACGGGCAGCCGCCCGGCGAGCGTCGTGGCGGTGACCGCGTCCCGCGCGGCGATCAGGTCGAGCAGCAGGCGGCGGGTGGGGTCGGCCAGCGCGACGAGGACGTCGCCGACCTCGCCGCCCGGTTGCGCTGTCACACGGTCGACTCCTCGACGCGCTTCCTCGACGCGTCGAGCACCTGCGGCCAGCCGGCGGCGTTGTCGTCGATCGTCCGCGCGCGCACGTCGTCGGACACCGCCAGCGCGGCGAACCCGCTCTCGACCACGGTGAGGCGGGTCTTGCCGCCCTCGGCGGACAGCGTGAACTCCACCAGGGTGCTGTTGCCCTCGGTCAGCTCGTGGCCGGGGAAGGCCGGGGCCCAGCGGTAAGCGACGTACGAGTGCGGCTCGACCTTCACCACGCGCACCGGGAAGTCTCCGTGCTCGGAGTTCCTGGCCACCACCGACGCGCCTTCGACGGCGGTGGTGGCCTCGAAGCCCTCCGGGTCGGCCACCCAGAAGCCCGGTGCGGACACCAGCGACCAGACGCGCTCGACGGAGGCGTCGATCAGCGTGTCGCGCTCGATCCGGTCTTCGCTCATGAGGGAGCTCCTTCGGGTGCCGGCGTTTATGTGCAACCAAATGGTTGCACGTCGACCTATCGTCGTGCAACCCACTAGTTGCACGACATCACGGCGCCGGCGACGACCGGACGTCAGGCACGCGTCGACGGATGAGGGCGGCGGAGTAGGCGACCACCCACGCCACCCACAGCAGCCAGCCGGTGAGGCCCAGGAGTCCGAGCGCTCCCGGGCCGCCGATGACGAGCGGGGTCAGGGTGGCCGAGGTGAACAGCAACGCGGCCGACAGCAGGCCGAGCCGGGCGTGCCACACCGGAATGAGGCCGGCGCGCCGTCCGCCGACCGAGAAGCCGAGCAGTGCCGACGCCAGGAACACGCCGTTGAGGGTGAATAAGGCGTCGTGCAGGGACCAGAGGGCACCGCCGGGGTCGTCGGCCACGGCCAGGCGCAGTGCGGTCACGCCGGCGAACGCGCCGTTCTGCAGCAGCACGCCGGCGAACCCGACCAGGGACCACGCCTCGCCGCGCCCGCGGTCGGACCGCCACAGCGCCGCCACCGCGCCCGCGGCGAAGACGGTGGACAGCGCCCAGGCCGCCGGCGTCAGGGCGGATGCGACGCCGACGACCCCTCGGTTGGCCGGGAAGTAGGCGATGACGTCCGCGGTGTCCGCACCGGTCGTCGGCAGGCCGGTGGGCACCATGATGGCGTTGGCCAGCACGATCAGGGCGGCGAAGCCGAGGCCGGAGAAGCCCGCGATGCGCCCGAACGCGCTGGTCGGCGGCGGTTCGGACACTTTGGCTTTACGTGACATATAATCAATATAGCCAGCATCAAGAGGTGAGCGTGGGCGAGACGGGCAAGCGCCGGTACGACTCGTTGCGACGGGTCGCGCAAGCGCGCGAGACGCGGGCCGAGATCGCCCGTGCGGCGCGCCGGCTCTTCGTCGCGCACGGGTGGGCGGCGACGACGGTGCGCGCGGTGGCCGAGGAGGCGAAGGTCTCGGTTCCCACGGTGTACGCGGCGTACGGCGACAAGGCGGGGCTCGTGCGGGCCGTCGCCGACGCGGCGGACATCTCCGCCGACCCGGTGGCGACGCTGGCCGTGCTGGAGGACGCGTCGGCCGGTCCGGCGCGGCAGCTCGCCGCGATGGCGGCCTACGACCGGCGGCTGTTCGAGCGCTCGGGTGACGTCATCGCGCTCGTGCGCGAGGCGGGCCGGACCGAGCCCGCGCTGGCGGCGGCGTACGAGGCGGGCCGCCGGGGTGGCGACGACACCCGCGCCCAGGTGTTCTCGTCCTGGCCGGACGGCACCCTGCGGTCCGGTTTGGACGTGCGGTCGGCCGTCGACGTCTACGCGGCGCTGTGCAACATCGACGTCTACACGACGCTGACCGTCGAGCGCGCCTGGCGCCCCGACCGGGTGGAGCGGTGGTGGGGCGAGGTCTTGGCGCGCGAGCTCCTGGCCGGGTGAAGGCGGTCAGGACCGGTCGCGGTGGGTGTCCCACACCGCGGCACACGGTGAACGGCGTCGAGACGCTCCGGACGGGGTGGAAGCCTTGAGTCTCCGGTAAGGGGAGACGCGAGGGTGGTGGGCATGGACGGCGAAGCGGTCTTCCCGATCGGTGAGCTGGCTCGGCGGACCGGGTTGACGGTCAAGGCGATCCGGTTCTACTCCGACGAGGGGATCGTGCCGCCGACCGGTCGCAGCCCGGCCGGTTACCGGCTCTACGACCACGACGCCGTGGCACGCCTGGACCTCCTGCGGACGTTGCGCGAGCTGGGGCTCGACCTGCCGACGATCCGGCGGGTCCTGGACCGGGAGCTCACGCTGGCCGAGGTGGCGGCGGCGCACGCGGAGGCGCTGGCGGCGAGGATCGGCGTGCTCCGGCTGCGCCGGGCGGTGCTGACGGTCGTGGCGGAGCGCGGTGCCGGCCCCGAGGAGATGAGTCTCATGCACAACTTGGCCAAGCTTTCCGAAGACGGGCGCCGGCAGCTCGTCGACGACTTCCTCGACCGCGCGTTCGGCGACCTGGCGGACGACCCGGCGCTCGCGGGCGTCATGCGGTCCATGACGCCGGAGTTGCCCGAGCAGCCGGATGTCGCGCAGGTCGAGGCCTGGGTGGAGCTGGCGCGGCTCGCGCAGGACCCGGACTTCCAGGCGTGCGTGCGGCGGCTGGTCGAGCACCACGTCCTGGTGCGCGAGGGCCTGCGCCCCCATCCGGCGGCGGTGGTCCGCGACGCGGTCGGTCCGGCGTTGGCCGCCGGGGTCGAGCCGACGTCGGCCGAGGCCGGTCGGGTCGTCGCCGAGGTCCTGGCCCGGGTGCCGCACGTGCCGGTCGACCGGTTGACGGCGTTGCTGGAGACCGCGAACGACCCCCGCCGCGAGCGGTACCTGCGGCTGCTGGCCGTGGTCAACGGGTGGCGGGCGCCGGAGAGCGCGGCGCCCGCGTTCGACTGGTTCCTCCGCGCCCTGGGTCACGAGGCGGTCCGCGTCGGGTGAGGTGGTTGTGCGCGTCGCGCGGCTGCGGTAGGAGTTGACATCAGTGTCAGGTTCGAGTCGCGCGGGGTGTGGCATGCGGATCGGTGAGCTGGCCGGGCGCACGGGGGTGAGCGTGCGCTCGTTGCGGTACTACGAGCAGCAGGGGCTGTTGACGTCCGACCGCACCACCGGCGGCCACCGCGAGTACCCCGACCGCGCGGTCGACCGGGTCATCCGCATCCAGGAGCTGTTCGCCGCCGGGTTGAGCAGCAAGAAGATCGCGCTGATGCTGCCGTGCATGCGGGACGCGGACGGCGGGCCGTCCGAGATCGCCACGCCACGACTGGTGGGCGACCTCACCGCCGAACGCGACCGCATCGACCGGATGATCGGCGAGCTGGTGCGGTCGCGGGACGTGCTGGACGAGGTGATCGACGCGGCGTCGGGACGGCACTGACGACTACGCCGCCTGGGCCGCGTCGATTCGCGGGTGGTCTGGACGGCGACCAGCGGCAGGACGACCAACAAGCAGTTGGCCGAGCGGTTGGGCCGCGACCCCGGGACCGTGCTGCACCACGTGCGGCAGCCGCATCGGCGCCGTGCTGGACGAGTACGTGGCCACCGACGGCGAACGCCGCCACCTGCCGCTGCACGGCGGGATCGTGGTCGTGCACCGGTTGGAGGAGTAGCGCTCAGGGGTAGCGCTCCGAGAGGCCGAACTCGTCCCACCAGGCTCGGGCCCGCTCGATCTCGCCCAGGGCGATCAGGACGCCGACCAGGTGCACGACCGTGGCCGACGTCCGCGGGTGGCTCTCGCCCAGCACTCGCCGCATGCGTGCGACCGAGTCCTCGTACAACTCGCGAGCGCGCTCGAACTCGCGCAGTGTGTACAACTCGCTCGCCAGGTTGACCGCGGATTCGAGCGTACTGGGGTGGTCGTCGCCCAGGAGACCGCGCAGGCGCGCAAGGGTTTCCTCGTGCAGCGCCAGGCCTGCCTCCACCTCCCCCGTCGCGGTGAGGAAGCCCGCGAGGTTGGCCGCCGCGGCCAGCGTGCCGAAGTCGTCCTCGCCCTGCACCCGCTTCCGCCGCCCCAGCACCTCCTCCCCCAGCTCACGCGCGTGCTCGACCTCGCCCATCGACCACGACGTGGCGGCGAGGTCGTTGAGGAACGTGAGGGTCTGCGGGTGGTCCTCGCCGAGCACGACCCTGCTGCGGGCCAGCGCGGCCTCCTGGAGCTCGCGGGCACGTCGGTGCTCACCCAGGTCGAAGGCGCAGGCGGCGAGGTTGCCGACCGCCGCCAGGGTCACCTGGTCGTCGTCGCCGTACGCCGAGCGCGCGATCCGGTGGGTGCGTTCGAAGAGGGGTAGCGCCCGGCGGGCCTCGCCCTGGCCGCGCAGGTACACCGCCGCCTGCCACACCAGCCGCATCGTCCGGCCGGTCGCCACGCCGAGGTCACGGGCGGGGCCCACGACGACCAGCACGTGCGACAGGAGTTGCCGCCAGGCGGGCCACACCGACGGATCGTCCGCCGACTTCGCCGGCACGGCCTCGTACACGACCTGGAACGCGGCGGTGGCCAGGCCCGGCTCCGCCCGGGCGCGCAGCAACGCGGCCGGCACCCGGTGCAGGTGCACGCTGTCGGGGCTCACCCGGGCCATGGCCCGACGGCGGATGGTGGCCAGCGTGGCGGCGAGCGCCAGCGGGTCGGCGGCGACGGACGCCAGCGGGTCGGGCAGGACTTCGTGGTGGTCGGCGATCAGCGTCGACGGCACCGGTTCGGGCGCCAGCCAGGCGATCAGCGCGAGCAGTTGGAGCGCGGCCGGGTCGTCGGCGGCGAGGCGGTCGAGCGCCACCGTCCACGAGGCGGGCGTGGAGGCTCGGCCTTGGGCGAGGAGGTCGTGGGCGCGCTCGGCGAGCAGGTCCAGGTAGGTCTCGGCGGTGAGGGTGGTGTCGGCCAGCAGCGCGGCGGCCTGGTCGACGGCCAGGGGCAGGTCGCCCAACGCCTCCGCGATCCGGTCCGCGTCCGGCCCGGTCAGCCTGGGCGCGCGGTCGCGGAGCAGGCGGACCGACTCGGCCCTGGTGAACTCGGCGACGCCGAGCGGGTGCGCGATGTCGGTCCAGTCGGGGTTGCGGGAGGTGATGACGACGTGGCCGGGACCGGTGGGCAGGTGCTCCGTGAGCGCGGCGGGGTCTTCGGCGTTGTCGAAGACGATCAGCCACCGGTCGCGGGTGCGGAGCTCGCCCAGCAGGCGGGCCACCGCGACGGCCGCGGTGTCGGCGCCGTCGGCCAGGCGCAGGGCCCTGGCCAGTTCGGCTAATCGGTCCGGGATCAGCTCCGGCGCGCCGGACGGCACCCACCAGGCGATGTCGTACTCGTCGGCGTGCCGGTGGGCGTATTCCAGAGCCGCGGTGGTCTTCCCGACGCCACCCATGCCGTGCACGGCCTGGACCACAGCGGGCGTCCTCGACGACAGCGCGGCGCGGAGGTCGTCCAGCAGTCGCTCCCGGCCGGTGAAGCGGGCCAGGCGCGCGGGGACGCTCCAGACGCGGGGGGATCGGCCCCGCGGGCGGCGCAGCTCGGTCAACGCTTGGTAGACGGCGGTTTCCGCCTCCGCCGGTGACGAGACCGCGGCCGCGGTGACGCCGCTGTCGCGCAGGCGTTCGCGGAAACCCTCCTGGCGCGCGCCGTGCCGCGGGTCGCGGAACAGTCCGGCCGGGCCTTCCGCGTCCTCGTCCAGCAGGAAGACCAGGCGGGGCAGTCCCGCGTCACCCGCGGCCTCGTACTCCAGCTCGGTGTACGACAGCTCCGGCCGGCCGCGCACCGGCGAGCCGTAGCGGAAACCCGCCAGCAGCACGTAGACGTCCGCGGCGGCCACCGCGTCGCGGCACACCTGCTCCGGCTGCTCGTCCCGGGCGGCGAAGTAGCGCATGTCCGCCACGACGTCGCCGGCCCGGGTGATCGCGGATTCGATCGCGTCCACGAACGACGTGCCCGCCGGGTAGCGGCGCAGCTCGGAGGTGTGGCTGATGAACACCCTGCGCGGCGCCCCGGCGTCGTCCGGCATGGGGCGATGCTAACCGCCTCAGTCGTTGACGCGCCGCCGGAAGAGGGCGTTGGCCACGACGAACGAGGCCACCAGCAGGCCGACCGACCACGCCGTGGCGACCCACCCCTGGTCGCCGATCGGGGTGCCGGTGAGCAGGCCGCGCACGGTCTCGATGATCGGCGTGATCGGCTGGTGCTCGCTGATGCCCCGCAAGAACGCGGGCATGGTGTGCGTCGGCACGAACGCGCTGCTCAGGTACGGCAGGAACAGCATGAGGAAGCTCAACGTGCTGGCCGACTCGACCGACTTCGCCACCGAGCCCAACCCCGCCGCCAGCCACGACAGCGCCAGCACGTAGAGCAGGAGCAGCCCGACCGCGGCGACCCACTCCAGCGGTGACGCGGACGGGCGGAAGCCCATCGCGATCGCCGCGCCGACCACGATCGTGGTGGACAGCGCGTTGCGGGCGATGCTGGCCGTGACGTGCCCGGTCAGCACGGCGGAGCTGCGGATCGGCATGGAGCGCAGGCGGTCGATCATGCCGCCGTTCATGTCGTGGGGCCCCCCCCCCCCGGGGGGCGGCGCCCCCCGCCCCGGGGCGCGCCCCCAGCGGGCGG
>NZ_JAJHUO010000045.1:84666-87516 GCF_020859565.1 Saccharothrix luteola
TGGGGGCGCGGGGGGTCGACCGGCCGCCGTTCCTGGTGGGCCCCCCCCGCCCGGGGGGGGCCCCCCGCGCCGTAACCGGTGCACAGCAGGATGATGCCGGGCACCACGTAGTTGATGTACCCCGTGCCGGTGTTGATCGCGCCGCCGAAGACGTACACGAACAGGGTCATCATCAGCAGCGGCAGGACGGCGGACATGATCAGCGTGTCGACGTTGCGCCTGCCGAGCCGGATGCTGCGGCCGATCATCGTCATCGAGTCGGCGATCGCGTGGCTCATGCCGGCACTCCTTCACGTGCGGTCAGGGCGAGGAAGACGTCGTCGAGGGTCGGGCGGTGCGAGGAGACCTGCTCCGGGACCACGGCCGCGGCACGCAGGTCGTCCAGCACCGCGTGCAGGTGCGCGGCCGTGCCGTCGGACGGGACGCCGAGCACGAGCCGCTCGCGGTCGGCGAGGCCGCCGAGCAGCGCGGCGGCGACGTCGAGCGCCGCGCCCGAGGTGAAGCGGAGCTCCAGCCGGTGGCCGCCGACCCTGGCCTTGAGGTCGTCCGCGGTGCCGTGCGCGGCGACCTTCCCCTTGTCCAGCACCATGATCCGGTCCGCGAGGCGGTCGGCCTCCTCCAGGTACTGGGTGGTGAGGAAGATCGTGGCGCCGGTGCGGACCAGGTCGCGGATGGCGTCCCACATGGTCGTGCGGCTAGCCGGGTCGAGCCCGGTGGTCGGCTCGTCCAGGAAGATCACCTTCGGCTCGGCGACCAGGCTCATGGCCAGGTCGAGGCGCCGCCGCATCCCACCGGAGTACGTCCTGACCCGCCGGTCGGCGGCGCCGACGAGGTCGAACCGCTCCAGCAGCTCGGCCGCGCGCGCCTTCGCCACCCGTCGGCCGAGGTGCATGAGCCTGCCGACCAGGACCAGGTTCTCGCGGCCGGTCTGCTCGGCGTCCACCGCCGCGTACTGGCCGGTCAGGCTGATCACGCCGCGCACCTCGGCCGGTTCGCGCACCACGTCGAACCCGGCCACCCGCAGCCGGCCGCCGTCCGGGCGCGACAGCGTGGACAGGATCCGGATGGTGGTCGTCTTGCCCGCGCCGTTGGGACCGAGCAACGCGAAGACCGACCCCTCGGCGACCTCCAGGTCTATCCCGTCCAGCACCGCGGTCGACCCGTACGCCTTGCGCAGGCCGGTGGCCTCGACGATCATCGCCGCCCCCTTTTGTGTATTAGGTACGCTAAAGAGCGTAGCTCATACGCAGTTAATTCCGGTAGCCCTAGACTGGTCGACGGCGGTGACGAGAGGGTGATGGATGGCCGAGGAGCACGAGCTGCCAGCGGACGTTGCCCTGCTGTGGGGCCTGCGCGAGGCGCCGAGGCGTGGCCGCAAGCCGTCGTTGTCGGTCACCGAGATCACCCGGGCCGCCATCGAGGTCGCCGACGCCGAAGGGCTCGGCGCGGTGTCCATGGCCCGGGTGGCGCAGCAGCTCGGCAACTCCACGATGGCGCTCTACCGGCACGTGAAGAGCAAGGACGAGCTGCTCATGCTGATGTCCGACGCCGCGCTGGAGGAACCGCCCCCGATGCCGGCGACCGCCGACTGGCGCGCCGGGCTGACGCTGTGGGCGACCACCGTGCTGGCCGTGCTCCGCCGGCACCCCTGGTACGCCCGGATCCCGCTCGCCGGACCGCCCCTCGGGCCGAAGAACCTGGCTTGGTTAGACAGCGCGCTCGGCACGCTCGCCGGCACGCCGCTGGACGAGGGCGAGAAGGTTGGCGTGGTGATGGGCCTGCTGACGTTCGTGCACGGCGAGATGCGGATGACCACCGAGCTGGCGGAGAGCTTCCGGGAGAACCCCGAGGCGTTCGGACCGTCCTACGCGCGGGCGTTGCGACAGCTGGTCGACCCGCGGCGGCTGCCCGCCCTCGGCCGGGTGGTCGACGCCGGCGTGTTCGACCAGCCCAACCTCTTCGACGAGCAGGACGTGGAGGCCGACTTCCGGTTCAGCCTCGACCTCTACCTCGACGGCGTGGCCGCGCACCTGACCCGCCGGGGGTGATGGTGCTGCGGGGTCGGTCGGGACCCCGCAGCACCGCGATCACCGCCGGGCGACGTCGACGCGCGCCACCCGCTGCCGCACGGGTGCGTCCGCCGACATGACCGCAAGGCCCGCCGTGATCAGGACCAGGTTCTTGACCACGAACTCGCCGGTCATGGTCAACAGCAGCGGGTTGCCCGTCTGGAACGCGACGGACGGCTGCACGACGAGCGTGGAGAACGTGCCGGCCAGGTGGAGCACGACCAGCAGCGCCACCCAGCGCAACCGGAACCCCACCACCAGGGCGATGCCGAGCACCACCTCCACCACACCGAGCGCGAACACGAAGACGCCCGGGTCGAGCCACGGAACGGTCCGCGCGACCAGGTCGGCGACCGGGGTCGTGCCGGTCACCTTGAGGGCGCCGAACCACACGAACACCACTCCGAGCGAGCCCCGCAGCAACGGGATGCTCAACGTCCGCAGGGCGTGCGCGGGCGCATCCAGACGGGACGGGAACTCCGTCATCCACATCACTTCCTTCGCGTGCGGGACCACGTCGACCCGCCCGCGAAGGAAGGCCCGTTCCGTGGTCCACACTGACCGGAACAGTTCTGGGAGCGCTCCCAGAACTGTAACGGTAAGGAAACGCGCTGTGAAGACCTGATTCCACGCCGTCCCGGATCGGCGGCTAGTTGTTGCGGGTCATGACGTTGGTGACGGCTGGTAGGGCCTGAGACGAGGGACGGGTCTTTCGGCGGCAGGATGAGAAGTGCGACCAACTCGTCCGCCGAGCAGAAAGACCCGTCCGTGCTCCACCGTA
>NZ_JAJHUO010000046.1 GCF_020859565.1 Saccharothrix luteola
GATCGCTCCGAACAACACTGACAAGTAATGTCAGTTGTCCAGTAACAATCTCAAAGGAAACCTCTTGACGAGGTTCATAAATTTACTGGCTATTCGGCACGCTGTTGAGTTCTCAAAGAACACGCGCACATCATCACTCGCCGCTGTGACGCGGTTCGATCCGAGGCTTGTGATTCAGCTAAAGCTTGTGTTGGGAAACAAGACGCCCTGGTCGCTCGGCTCAGACGAGCCCCGACTGGGTCTTCCGTTCCGCGGTCACCCACTCTACCACGCTAGCGGGAGCTTGGTTCGTGACCTGCCGCACTCCGTTCCGGTGTTCCCGGCCCGTTCCGCGCTGACATGGAGAAAGTTACACGCAGCCGAACCGGAGGTCAAATCGGGGGCGCAGCACCGCGCCACAGGCTGAAACCGCAGGTCAGCAGCCCGTGCCGCACTCCAGTCCACGCTATCCGACCCGGTCCACCGGCAACAGTGTGACCGCGATCACACTCAAACGTGGCGAAGGCCGCCGGTCCGGGTGGGACCGACGGCCTTCGACGTCACGCTCGGAGAGCCTGTTCGCGCAGGTCAGAGGAGCACCCGCAGGCCGGCGGTGTTGCGCTTGCCGCGCCGCACGACCAGCCACTCCCCGTGGAGGAGGTCCTCCTTGGTGGGCACCCACTCCTCGTCGGTGACCTTGGAGTTGTTCACGTACGCGCCGCCTTCCTTCACGGTGCGCCGCGCCGCGCCCTTGCTGTCCGCGAGCCCGGAGCTGACCAGCAGGTCGACGATGGTCGGCGCGTCGGCCAGGCGGACCTCGCCGGTCGGCGCCTCGGCCATCGCGGCCACCAGCGTGGACAGGTCGAGCTCGCGCAGCTCGCCCCGGCCGAACAGGGCCTGGCTCGCCGCGATGACCTGCTGCGTCTCGTGCTCGCCGTGCACCAGGTTGGTGAACTCCTCGGCCAGCCTCTTCTGCGCGGCGCGCAGGTGCGGGGCCTCGGCGGTCTGCCGCTCCAGGTCGGCCATCTCCTCCTGGGACAGGAAGGTGAACAGCCGCAGGTAGCGGAGCACGTCGGCGTCGCCCACGTTCACGAAGTACTGGTACCAGGCGTACGGCGAGGTCATCTGCGGGTCGAGCCACACGTTGCCGCCGCCGGTGGACTTGCCGAACTTGCGGCCCTCGGCGTCGGTCACCAGCGGCGCGGTCAGCGCGTGCACGGACTTGCCGTCGACCTTCCGGACCAGGTCGACGCCGCCGAGGATGTTGCCCCACTGGTCGGAGCCGCCGACCTGCAGCGTGGTGCCGTACCTCCGGTTGAGCTGGAGGTAGTCGTGCGACTGCAGGAGCAGGTAGCTGAACTCGGTGTAGGACATGCCGTCGCCGTCGAGGCGGCGCTTGACCGTGTCACGGGCGAGCATGACGTTGACCGAGAAGTGCTTGCCCACGTCGCGCAGGAAGTCCAGCACGGGCATCCGGCCGGTCCAGTCCAGGTTGTTGGCCACGATCGCGCCGGTCGGGCTGTCGTCGAACTCCACGAACCGCTCCAGCTGGCCGCGGATGCGCCCGGCCCACTCGGCCACGGTGTCCAGCGGGTTGAGCGCGCGCTCCGCGGTGTCGCGCGGGTCGCCGATCATCCCGGTGGCGCCTCCGGCGAGGACGATCGGCCGGTGCCCGGCGCGCTGGAAGCGGCGCAGCATGAGCAGCGGGACGAGGTTGCCGGCGTGCAGGCTGGGCGCGGTCGGGTCGAACCCGCAATAGAGGGTGAGCGGTCCCGCGTCGAGATCCTTCCGCAGCGCGTCGAGGTCGGTGGAGTGCGCGATCAGGCCGCGCCAGGACAGCTCATCGAGGATGTGCTCGCTCACGGTTCCCATCTTCGCCTACCGCGTCCAGCGGTTTCGTCCAGGTGGGGTCAGCTCACCGCGACCGCCAGTGCGGTGAACAGCGGGGCGAACAGCAGCGCGGGAAGCAGGTCCCCGGTCGGGAAGTCCTTGAGCTTGAGCAGGCGCAGCCCCACTCCGGCCAGGAGCAGGCCGCCGGTGGCGTCGAGCGCGGCGACGTGCGGGTCGGGCAGGACGCCGCCGAGCGCGAACCCGGCGACGGTGAACAACCCCTGCACCACCAGCACAGACAGGCCCGCGGCGGCCACGCCCCAGCCGAACGAGGCGGCGAACGCGATCGCGGTGAAGAAGTCGAGCATGGACTTCAGGGCGAGCTGGTCGATGCCTCGGCCGAGGCCGTCGGACAGCGCGCCGAGCACCGCCAACGGCCCGACCGAGAAGACCAGCGAGGAGGAGACGAAGCCCTCGACGAAGCGGTGATCGCCGCCGCCGTCGTCGCGGAGGAACCGCTTCTGCAGGCCCCCGCCCAGCCGTTCGAGCCACCGCTCGATGCCGAGCAGGGAGCCGATCACGCCGCCGACGAGCATGGCCCCGAGCACGACGAGCACCGGGACGCCGCGTCCCATCGCGCCGGACAGCGCGGGGTCGGTCACGCTGACCGCGCTGAGCGCCGCGACCAGGAGGGTGACCATGCCCAGTCCCTGGGTGATCACCTCCCTGGTCCGCTCCGGGAACCTGTGCCCGACCAGCGACCCGATGGTCGCCCCGGCGAGGATGGCACCGACGTTGAGCGCCGTGCCGAGCCCGATCATGTGGAGAGTCCCCCAGAAAGAGTGATCAGTTCCGCGAACGCCGCCGGGTGGGTGACGTGGGCCGCGTGGCCGGCTCCCGGGATCTCCCGGAAACGCCCGTTCGGCGCCAGCGCGGCCAGGTGCAGCGCCGTCTCGCGGTGGTGCGGCAGCGTATCCGCCGCCGCCCCCGCGCCGACCACGACCGGCACGTCCAGCGCGATCGGGTCGAACAGGGGCGTGTCGAGGCTGCGGTCACCCATCTCGGTGACGAGTGCGGCCCCGTCCTCCTCCAGCTGGTGCCGGGGAGTCGCGGGTGGCCGTCCGGTGACGGCGCGGAGCAGTTCCTCGGCGACGGCCGCGGGGCCGTTCGGCTCGGTGTCGCGGACCAGCTGCTCCCACGGCGCGCTCGGCGGCCACCACGGCAGCCACCGCACGGGCGGTTCGTAGGCCACCACGGCCCGGACCAGCTCGGGTGAGCGGGCCGCGGCGCACAGGGCGACGAGCCCGCCGTAGCTGTGCCCGGCGACGACGGACCCCGGTTGTGCCGCCAGGATGGCGGTCAGGTCGTCGACGTGGTCTTCGAGGGTGGTGGTGGCGTCGCCCAGGGCTCGGGAACCGCCCCAGCCGCGTCGGTCGTAGCCGATGACCGTCCACTCGGACAGGTGCGCGGCGACCTGGCGGAAGCTGGTGTGCCGGTCGAGTGAGCCGTGCACGAGGACGACCTTGTCCGGTCCGCCCGCGCGTTTGACGATCGTGGGTCGGCGTCCGGTTCGCGTGGTCATGCCGTCGCCAGGATCCGGTCGGAGATGCGCGCGGGGGTGGGGTCGGCCAGCAGCTGCTCGACGTCGAGCACGTGGTCGACCTCCTGCTCGATCTTGGTCAGCAGGGTCGCGACGGCGAGCGAGTCGCCGCCCAGGGCGAAGAAGTCGGAATCGGCCTTGACCTCGGCCTGGCGGATGCCGACGCAGGTCGCGAAGAACTGGGCGATGCGCCACGTGAGCCGGGCGCGCCTGCGGTCGGGCTCCGGTGCGGTTCCCAGCGTCGGCACGGGTGGCGGTGCGGACGTCCGTGCGGGTTCCGGTGTCGGTGCGGGGAGCGCCGCGACGGGCTCCGGGGTTGGGCTTGCGGGCTGTGGCCTTGCGGGCTCGGTGGGCGTTCCGGTCCGGTCGGCCTTGCCGGTGATGCTCCTGGGCAGCTCGGCGACGACGGTGAGCGTCGCCGGGACCATGCCGCTGTGCAGGTGCATCCGGAGGTGCTTCCACACGACCGTCTCGTCGAGGTCGCCAACCACCTGCGCTTCCAGCCGCCCGGCGCGCTCGGACACCACGGCGGCCTCCACGCCCGGTGAGGCCTCCAGCACCCGTTCGACCTCGTCCAGCTCGACCCGCTGGCCGCGGATCTTGACCTGGCGGTCGCGCCGGCCGAGGTACTCGATCGAGCCGTCCGGCAGCCACCGCGCCCGGTCGCCGGTGCGGTAGAGCAGCCTGCCGGGCTCGGCGGCGAACGGGTCCAGCCGGAACCGCTCGCGCATCAGCTCGTCGCGGCCCAGGTAGCGGCCGACGCCGAGACCGCCGACGCACAGCTCGCCCGGCTCGCCGACCGGCACCGGGCGCAGGTCGGCGTCCAGCACGTAGACCTGCTTGTTGGCGACCGGCCGGCCGATCGTCGGCGTGGTGCCGGTGTCGGTGCACTCGTGCCAGGTGGCCATCACCGCGGTCTCGGCCGGGCCGTAGAGGTTGAGGAACCGCCGTCCGGGCACGAGCCAGCGGGCGAGCACCGCGGTGGTGAGCCGCTCACCGGCCGCCGCGGCGACCCGCAGGTCCGGCAGCGGGCCGTCCGGCAGCGCGAGCCACACCGACGGGGTGAGGATGACGGCGGTGACCCTCCGCTGCGCGAGCAGGCGCACCAGGGGCGGGCCGACGACGAGTCGCGCGGTCGGCGCGACGACGAGGGTGGCGCCGTTGAGCAGCGCGAGGACCAGGTCGGCGAAGCAGCCGTCGAAGTTCGGCGACAGGAATTGCAGCACGCGGTCGGTCGGTGCGAGCCGGAAGATGCGGCGCTGCCCGATGTGCAGGTTCACCGCGCCCTCGTGGCTGATCGCGATCGCCTTGGGCCGCCCGGTCGTGCCGCTGGTGAACACCACGTAGGCCGTGTTGCCCGAGGTGACGCCGGTGATCGGCGGGTCGTCGCGCTCGGCGGAGGTGTCGACCTCGGTCAGCACGACGCGCGCGCCGGACTGCTCGACCATGGCGCGCAGCCGTTCCGGCGGGCACGTGGGTTCGGCCAGCATGAACGCGCCGCCCGCCTTGGCGACGGCGAGCACGGAGATGACGAAGTCGACCGTGCGCTCCATGACGACGCCGACCACGGACTCGGGCTGCACGCCCCGTGCGCGCAGGTCGTGCGCGAGCGCGTTGGCCCGCCGGTCGATCTCGCCGTAGGTGTGCTCGCGGCCCTGGTCGTCCACCGCGACGGAGTCCGGCGCGAGCCGGGCGCGGTGCTCGAAGACCTGGTGCCAGCCCGCGTGCGGGCCCAGCGGGGCGGAGTGGTCGTTGAACTCGACGGTCACCCGGTGGCGTTCGACGTCGGAGAGGGCGGGCGGCGCGGTCCGCACCTCGACGGGGGCGTGCGCCGGGCAGCGGGTGTTCGCGTGGTGGCCCCACCGCACCTCGCCCGCCGGCCGGTAGTGCGGGTACCGGTCGAGGAAGCCGCGGATGGCCCACCCGCCGAGCCGTTCCGCGTACGGCGCGCCGACGCAGTAGTGGCGGCCCATGCCGAAGCCGAGGTGGCGCGTCCCGTTGCGCCGGATGTCGAGGTCGCGCGGGTGGTCGAAGACGCGCGGGTCGAGGTTGGCCGCGGCGAGGTGGACCAGGACCGTCTGCCCGGCCCGGATCGTGGCGCCGCCCAGGTCGACGTCCTCGACGGCGAGGCGGGCCAGGTACTGGCTCGACCCGTTGCGCCGCATGAACTCGTCCACCGCCGACTCGATCAGCTCCGGCTCCTCGCGCAGGGCGCGCAGCTGGTCCGGGTGGTCGTGCAGCTGGAGCAGGCCGGTGGTCACCAGGTGGGTGAGGGTCTGGTAGCCGCCCCCGACCAGCACGATGCAGTTCGCGGCCACCGAGAACAGCTCCTCGTCGGTGCCGTCGATGCCGTCGACCAGCGCGGAGACCAGGTCGTCGCCGGGGTCGGCCATGCGGCGGCGGGCTTGGTCGCGGAAGCCGGCGACGGCCTCGTCCAGCACGGCGACCACTTCCCGGTCGCGGACGTCGGGGAGGCTGGACAGGCTGCCGAGCAGCCGTTCGTAGGCGTCCGCCCACCGGGTCAGCAGTTCCTCGTCGCCTTCCATGCCCAGCAGGTGCGCCACGAGCTTGGCGGGCAGCTTCGCGGCGTAGTCCCCGACCAGGTCGAGCACGCCCTCCTCGGGCAGATCCGCGAGCGCCTCGTCCACCATTCGACGCATGACGTCGTCACGTGCCCGGATTTGGGCCTTCGTGAATTGGTCCCGAATGCGCGCGCGAATTGCGGCGTGCTCCGGCGGGTCCATGAAGAGCATTTGTTCGGAGACGATGCCGGCGGCGCTGGAAGCGGCGTCCAGGCCTCGTTCGTCGAGTGCCGATGCCTTGCGCGTGCGGGCCGAGGAGAACCGCCGGTGGTCGGTGAGGACGCGGGCCGCCTCGGCGTAGCCCGTGCACACCCACACGCCGCCTACCTGGTCGTAGAACAGCGGACCGAGCTCGGTGACGGCGTCGATGTAGATCAACGGGTCGGCCACCACTGCGGCACGGCCGAGGTTGTGCGTGCCATGGCGCGCACGGTCGTACCCGGATGGGTTGGACAACATTAATTCCCCCCAAGGAATTGGGGGCACCCGGTACCGGTGCCGCGACTTACCGGCACCGTGAACCGCCCCCTCGGTTAACACCCCGCGGCGAGTCTAGGCACAGCCGCCAGAATCGGTCAAGACAGGATCAGCAGGGGTGTATCAATCAGCGGGACGGACGAACTGCGAACTGCACTTATTCCACGGCGGTGGGAAATGGAACAACTCTTTCGGACGCCGCGCCGGGACAGCTCGTCGAGGATGTGCTCGCTCACGGGCAGCCATTCCCCCGCTGCCTGGTCACCTCAGTTTGAGGCGGTGCCGCCGGTGGGTAGTCGACCCGAGGGCTCTACTGAGAGGACCACGGCTGATGACCTACCCGAACCGCGACAGACGTCCCGCCGACCGTCCCACCGAGCACCTGCGCCCGACCGAGCCCGCGTACCGGGAGGAGTTGCCCTACCAGCGCGAGGAGGAGGTCGTCGAGCGCGGTGACGGCCGGGTGCGCGCCGTGCGCGTGGTGTGCGCCGTCATCGACGTGCTGTGCTGGCTGTTCGCGATCGTGCTGGCGATCCACATCTTCCTGGTCATCGGCGGCGCCAACCCGGCGAACGGGTTCGCGCAGCTGATCGACTCGTGGTCGGCGGCGGTGTCCCTGGGCCTGCGCGACCTGTTCACGCCCGCGAACGTCGGTGTCCGGACGTTGTTCAACGACGGCCTCGCCGCGTTGCTGTGGCTGCTGATCGGCGCGGTGCTGACCAGCGTGATCAGCCGGGTGGCGTTGCCCGCGCACGAGCGCCGCGTCTGGTACCGCCGCACGGTGCGCTAGTCCGCCCCGCCGGTGTGGGTGACGGCGGTCGGGCGGCGTGCCTGCTTGCGCCCGACCAGGCACTACCGACCGTCACCGCGATGTCACTCGGGCGCGCAGAGGTTTGCCCCGGCTGGTCAATTGTCCTCGTCGCGTTCCCCGACCAAGTTTGCTTGCGTGGCCAGCGACTTGCAGCGGAAGAAGACCTCCATCGTGTTCACCGCGATGGACTCGAACGGTGACGGGTTCCTCGAGCGGGCCGATTTCGAGGCGTTGACGGACCGGTGGGTGCACCTCCGGGGCGCGGCCGACCCGGAACGGTTGCGGGAGATCATGATGGGCTGGTGGGACGCGCTGCGGGCGGCGTCCGACCACGACCGCGACGACAAGATCACGGTGGACGAGGTGCTGACCGTGGTGGAGGACCTCGGCACCATGCTCGACCTGGTGGTGGCCACGGCGGAGTCGATGTTCGAGGCGGTGGACGAGGACGGCGACGGCCTGGTCTCCGCGCCCGAGTACGGCCGGATGATCCACGCCTGGACCGGCGACGACGCCCCGACCGACGCCGTCTTCGCCCGGCTCGACCTCGACGGCGACGGCTCGATCTCGAAGTCCGAGTTCGTGCAGCACTGGGTGGAGTTCTGGGCGGGCGACGACGCGGACGCGCCCGGCGCCCACGTGTTCGGCGAGGTCTAGAAGGACCCGCGCACGAACCGCACCGGCACCGGCGCGCCGAACCACGTCGCCCACTCGGCCGCGTGAGCCGGCGAGTCCTGCCGGAGGAGCCCGGCCGCGGCCAGGCCGGCCGGTGGCGCGTCGAACCGGTGCCACTGGTCGGCGTGCAGGGTGAGGAACGCGGCCTCGGGCAACGAGTCGAGGTTGGTCACGACCGCGCCGCCGAGGTGCAGCTCGACCAGCCGCGGCCACGGCGGCACCTCGACCGTCGCACCACCGGAGACCGGTCGGTGTTGATGCGCAGCTCCAGGTCGGTGCGGCCGAAGTGGGTCGCCGGCCGCTCGCTCAAGCCGTGCTCGGGCCGCCCCCGCACCCGGCCCTCGCCGTCCACGTCCTCGTGGCGCGAGAACCAGCCCTCGCCGAACTCCGCGCGGCGGCCGATCGCCCGCCACGCGCCGTCACAGCGGTCCACCACGTCCTGGCACAGGCGTGCGAGCAGCTCTTCTTCGTCCACCGTGACTCCCCCGGAAAAAGGGTGTCAGGTCACGACGCGCGTCCGGCGGGTGCCCCGGCGGTAGGTGCTGACGGCGGGCGAGTCGATCCAGAACCGCCACGGCACGTCCACCGCGACGGCCACGCCCACGCGCGGGCCGGTGCGGATGTCGGCCTCGTCCACCGGCTCGCCGGCCAGCAGCCGCACGGTCGCGCCCGGCTCGGTCAGGTTCACGCCGTTGTGCACGCGGTCGAGCCCGAGCACGCCGGTCAGCCGAGCCGGGCCCTTGGCGAGTTCGGCGGCGTTGCGCGCGGTCGGGCGGCGGGCGTGCGCCAGCGCCGACCCGGTCACCACCTCGCCGGCGCGCAGCAGCACCGCGCCGGGCACGCCGTCGGTCAGCGACACGACGTTCGCGCAGAAGTGCATGCCGTAGACGAAGTACACGTAGAGCCGACCGGCCGGGCCGAACATCACGTCGTTGCGCGGCGTGCGGCCCCGGTAGCAGTGCGAGGCCGGGTCGTCGCCGCCCCGGTACGCCTCGACCTCCACGATCCGCAGCGCGACCACGCCCTCGTCGGTGGTCGACTCGATGACGCTCCCGAGCAGGAGCCGCGCGGCGTCGACGGGGTCGACCGCGAGCTCCCGCTCGGTGAGCTGCCTAGGCGTTGCGGGCAACGGAGACCTTGTCGCGCAACCTCTTCAGCTGCTCGGCGACCCGGTCGGGCGCGGTGCCGCCGTGCGCGTCCCGTGACGCGATGGACCCTTCCACGGTCAACACGCTACGCACCTCGGGCGTCAACGCGGGAGAGATCGTGGCGAACTCCTCATCGGTGAGGTCCTCCAGCCCGACGCCGCGCCCCTCGGCCACCCGGACGCACTCGCCCGCCGCCTCGTGCGCCACCCGGAACGGCACGCCCTGCCGCACCAGCCACTCGGCGATGTCGGTGGCCAGGGTGAACCCGGCGGGCGCCAGCGCCGCCATCCGCTCGGTGTCGAACCGCGTGGTGGCGATCATCCCGGCCAGCGCGGGCAGCAGCAGTTCCAGCTGCTCGACCGAGTCGAACAGCGGCTCCTTGTCCTCCTGGAGGTCCCGGTTGTAGGCCAGCGGCTGCGCCTTCAGCGTCGCCAGCAACCCGGTCAGGTTGCCGATGAGCCGGCCGGACTTGCCCCTGGTCAGTTCGGCGACGTCGGGGTTCTTCTTCTGCGGCATGATCGAGCTGCCGGTGGCCCACGCGTCGTCCAGCACGGCGAAGCGGAACTCGGCGGTGGTCCAGATGATCACCTCTTCGGCGATCCTCGACAGGTCGACGCCGATCATGGCCAGCACGAACGCGATCTCGGCGGCGAAGTCGCGCGACGCGGTGCCGTCGATGGAGTTCTCCACCGGACCGTCGAAGCCCAGCTCCTCGGCCACCGCGGCCGGGTCGAGGCCCAGCGACGAGCCGGCCAGCGCGCCCGAGCCGTACGGCGACACGGCGGTCCGCTTGTCCCAGTCGCGCAGCCGGTCGACGTCGCGCAGCAGCGCCTGGCCGTGGGCGAGCAGGTGGTGCGCCAGCAGCACGGGCTGGGCGGACTGGAGGTGCGTGCGGCCGGGCATGACGGCGGTGGCGTGCGCGGACGCCTGGTCGGCCAGCGCCTCGACCACGTCGAGCACACCCGCCGACACCCGCTGCGCGGCGTCGCGCAGCCACATCCGGAACAGCGTGGCCACCTGGTCGTTGCGGGACCGGCCGGCGCGCAGCTTGCCGCCCAGCTCCGGTCCGGCCCGCTCGATCAGGCCGCGTTCCAGCGCGGTGTGCACGTCCTCGTCGGCCACCGTCGGGGTGAACGACCCGGCCGCCACGTCGGCTTCCAGCGCGTCCAGCGCGGCGAGCATGCGCTCCAGCTCGTCGGCGGTCAGCAGACCGGCCCGGTTCAGCACGCGGGCGTGCGCGCGGGAACCCCTGATGTCGTACGGGGCGAGTCGCCAGTCGAAGTGCGTCGACGCGGACAGCCGCGCCATCGCCTCCGCCGGTCCTCCGGCGAACCGGCCACCCCACAATGAGCTCACGTGATCGAATCCCTACGTCGCGGCGATCTTGTCCGGCAGGTTCCGCGATCTTCCCGAGCCCACGGCGAAGTCGGACAGCGACTCCTCGCCGCGCCGGCCGGTGACGACCGCGCGGCCACCGTGCAGCACGAGCCGGACCTCGCCGGACACGTGCCGCTGGGTGGTGTCGATGAAGCTGTCCAACGCCTGCTTGAGCGGGGAGAACCACAGACCTTCGTGCACCAGTGCACCCCAGCGCCGCTCGACCTGCCGCTTGAAGCGGAGCAGGTCGGGCTCCAGGGTGACGTCCTCCAGCTGTTGGTGAGCGGTGGTCAACGCGCTCGCGCCCGGCGTCTCGTAGGCCCGGACGCCGGTGAGGCGGCCGACCCCCGAGACGCCCGCCCTCCGGTTCAGCTCCCGGACGGCTTGCGGCATGGTCACGGTCTCGCCGTCGATGGCGACCGGCGTGCCCCGGTCGAACGCGAGCACGAGCTCCTCGGGGTCGCCCGGCTCGATCCGGCCCACCGGGCGGTCCTCCGCCGGGGCGTCGGCCGTTGCGACGGCGACGACCGCGAGGTCGGGCGCCAGGGCGGCGACACCGGCCTCGAAGCGGATCCGGTCGGCGCCGGCGCGGTCGTGCGCCACGGTCGTCGCGCCGTGCCGGCGGGCGGCCTCGACCACGTGCCCGGCGACGAGCGGCGCGACCAGCGCCGAGGCCGGGTGCAGGGCGTTGGCGCGCAGCGCGGGCAGGCAGTACTGGTCGGCGAACTCGTCGCGGGCGTCGGCGACCACGGCCTCGACCGCGCCGCAGTCCAGCGCCCGGCGGCGGGTGGTCTCCAGGTCGTCCCCGCCCCGGCCGAGGTCGACCACGACCGCGACGACCTCGGCGCCGGTCTCCTCGGCGAGCCGGCCGATGGCGACCGGGGCGTCGAACCCGCCGGAGTACGCGAGGACGACCCGCTCACTCATGGGGCTCCCCCGGCTGCGCCTCGTGGTCGCCCGCGGCGAGCGCGGTCACCCTGGCGGCCAGGTCCGCGCCGGTGAGCGGTTCCCTGGCCACCGCGAGGATGGTGTCGTCACCGGCGATGGTGCCGACGATGTCGTGCAGCGCGGCCCGGTCCAGCGCGCTGGCCAGGAACTGGGCCGCGCCGGGCGGGGTGCGCAGCACGGCGAGGTTGCCGGAGTGGTCGACCGACACGAGCAGTTCGGCGAGCACCCTGGTGAGGCGGGACGTGCCGCCCTGCACACCGCGCACCGGGCTGCCGTCCTCGGGGATGACGTAGACGGGCGCGCCGCCGTCGGGTCCGCGCAGCTTGACCGCGCCCAGCTCGTCCAGGTCGCGCGACAGCGTGGCCTGGGTGACCTCGATGCCTTCCACCGCCAGCGTCTTCGCCAGTTCCGACTGGCTGCGGATGGCGCGTTGGGCGACCAGTTCGACGATGCGGGCCTGCCGCGCGGTCCGGGTCATCGCGACTGCTCCAACAACCACACGAGCAGCGCCTTCTGGGCGTGCAGCCGGTTCTCGGCCTCGTCCCACACCGCGCTGTCGGGGCCGTCGAGCACGTCGTCGGTGATCTCCTGGCCGCGGTGGGCGGGCAGGCAGTGCAGCACGGTCGTCTTCACGCCGGTCGCGGCCACGAGCTCGGCGTTGAGCTGGTACGGCCGGAACGGGCGCATCCGGTCGCGGCCGTCGTTCTCCTGGCCCATCGACGTCCAGGTGTCGGTGACCAGCACGTCCGCGCCGGCCACCGCCTCGCGCGGGTCCTCGACCACGGTCACCGAGCCGCCGGTGTCCGCGGCGCGCTTGCGCGCGTCGTCCAGCACCCACGGCAGCGGCTGGAACAGCGCGGGCGCGGCGATCCGCACATGCATGCCCGCCGTGACGCCGCCGAGCAGCATCGAGTGGGACATGTTGTTCGCGCCGTCGCCGAGGTAGGTGACGGTGAGGCCGGCGAGCTCGCCGTGCACGCGCCGGATGGTCTGCAGGTCGGCCAGCACCTGGCACGGGTGGAACTCGTCGGTCAGCGCGTTGATCACCGGGATGCGGGACACCGACGCCATCGCGTCGATGCGCTTCTGCGCGAACGTCCGCCAGATCACCGCGTCCACGTACCCGGACAGGATCCGGGAGGTGTCCTCGATGGTCTCCTCGCGGCCCAGCTGCATGGACCGGCCGTCGATGATCACCGGGTTGCCGCCGAGCTGGGCGATGCCGACCTCGAACGACAGCCGGGTGCGGGTGGAGTTCTTCTCGAAGATCACCGCGACGGACTTGGGCCCGGCCAGCGGCTTGGCGGTCAGCCGGTCGGCCTTGTAGCCGTCGGCCAGGTCGAGGACCGCGGCCTGCTCGTCCGGGGTCAGGTCGTCGTCACGCAGGAAGTGGCGCACCATCACGGCTCCTGGCCTGGGGTGGGGAGGAACGACGGCAGGTCGGCCACCAGTCGGTGGGCGTCCGCCTCGTCCAGCACCAGCGGCGGCGCCAGGCGGATGACGTCGGGCTGGATCGGGTTGATCAGGTAACCGGCCTGCTGCGCGGCCGCCGCGGCCTTCGCCGAGACCGCCTCGCGCAGCGTGATGCCGAGCAGCAGGCCGGCGCCCCGCACCCCGGAGATCAGCGGGTGGTCCAGCGCCTCGACACCGGTCGCGATCTCCTTGCCGACCGCGGCGGTGTGCTCCAGCAGGCCGTCGGCGGCGATCGTGTCGAGCACGGCGAGCGCGGCGGCGCAGCACACCGGGTTGCCGCCGAACGTGGTGCCGTGCTGGCCGGGCTCGAACAGGTCCTTCGCCGGGCCCACCGCGATGCACGCGCCCAGCGGCAGCCCGCCGCCGAGGCCCTTGGCCAGCGTGATCACGTCGGGGACGATCCCGACCTGGTGGAACGCGAACCAGGTGCCCAGGCGCCCGACGCCGGTCTGCACCTCGTCGAGGACGAGCAGCGCGCCGTGCTCGGTGGTGATCCGGCGGGCCGCTTCGAGGTAGCCCTCGGGCGGCACGACGACGCCGTTCTCGCCCTGGATCGGCTCCACGATGAACGCGGCGGTCTCGTCGTCGACCGCGGCTTCCAGCGCGGCCACGTCGCCGTACGGGATGTGCACGACGCCGGGGACCAGCGGCTCGAACGGCTCGCGCTTCCTGGGCTGGCCGGTCAGCGCCAGCGCACCCATGGTGCGGCCGTGGAAACCGCCGTCGGTGGCGACGACCTTGGTGCGACCCGTGCGGCGGCTCAGCTTGAACGCGGCCTCGTTGGCCTCCGCGCCGGAGTTGCAGAACAGCACCCGGCCGTCACCGTCCACACCGGACAGGTCGAGCAGCCGTTCGGCGAGCTTGAGCGCGGGCTCGTTGATGTAGAGGTTGGACGTGTGGCCGATCCTGCCGATCTGCTCGGTCACCGCGGCCACGATCGCCGGGTGCGCGTGGCCGAGCGCGTTGACCGCGATGCCGGTCAGCAGGTCCAGGTAGCGGTTGCCGTCGGCGTCCCAGACGTGCGCGCCCTCGCCTCGGGTCAGGGTCAGGCCGGGCGTGCCGTAGTTGTTCATCATCGCGGCCTGCCACCGCTGCTGATTCTGGCTCTCGCTCATGCCTCGCCCGCCCCAGTCCGTTCGGTCACCATCGTTCCGACGCCCTCGGAGGTGAAGACCTCCAACAACACCGAGTGCGCCAGCCTGCCGTCGATCACGTGCGCCTCGGGGACGCCGCCGCGCACCGCGCGCAGGCAGGCCTCCATCTTCGGCACCATGCCGCTGTCCAGGTCCGGCAGCATCTTCTCCAGCCGCTCGGCGTCCACCCGGTGCAGCAGCGAGCTCTTGTCCGGCCAGTCCGCGTACAGGCCCTCGACGTCGGTGAGCACGACCAGCTTCTCGGCCTTCAGCGCCACGGCCACCGCGCCCGCCGCCGTGTCGGCGTTGACGTTGTGCACCACGCCGTCGGCGTCCGGTGCGACCGTGGACACGACCGGGATGCGGCCCGCGCGCACGATGTCGAGCACCGCGTCCGGGTTGACGTCCACGATGTCGCCGACCAGGCCGATGTCGACCGGCGCGCCGTCCACGATGGCCGGTCGCCGGGCGGCGGTCAGCAGGTGGGCGTCCTCGCCGGACAGGCCGACCGCGAGCGGGCCGTGGGAGTTGATCAGGCCGACCAGCTCGCGCTGCACCTGGCCGACCAGCACCATCCGGACCACGTCCATGGCCTCGGGCGTGGTGACGCGCAGGCCCCCGCGGAACTCGCTGTCGATGCCGAGCCGCTTGAGCATCGCGGCGATCTGCGGCCCGCCGCCGTGCACCACGACCGGGTGCAGGCCCGCGAGCTTGAGGAACACCATGTCCTGCGCGAACGCGCGCTTCAGCTCGTCGTCCACCATGGCGTTGCCGCCGTACTTGACGACCACGATCGCGCCGCGGAAGCGCTGCAACCACGGCAGCGCCTCGATCAGGATCCCGGCCTTGGCCTGTGGCGTGATCATGAGCTGTACGCGCTGTTCTCTTCGACGTACCCGTGCGACAGGTCCGTGGTGAGCACGGTGGCCGTGCCGTCGCCGAGGTTCAGGTCGACCACGATGGCGACGTCGCGGCCGGACAGGTCGGCCTCGCCCCGGTCGGCGGCCCGGTGGCCGTCCGCGAACAGCGTGACGCCGTTGATCGCGATGCCGAGCTTGTGCTGGTCGACGGTGGCCCGCGAGCGGCCGACGGCCATCGCGATCCGGCCCCAGTTCGGGTCGGAGCCGAACAGGGCGGTCTTGACCAGGTTGTCCTCGGCGACGGTCTTGGCGACCACGACCGCCTCGGCTTCGGTGAGCGCGCCGTTGACCGTGATGGCGACCTCCTTGGTCACGCCCTCCGCGTCGCCTTGGAGCTGCTTGACCAGGTCGTGCGCCACGGCGGTCAGCACGTCGGCGAACTGCTCGGCGGTCGGCGTGACCCCGGAGGCGCCGGAGGCGAGGAGGAGCACTGTGTCGTTGGTGGACGTGCCGCCGTCCACGTCGAGCCGGTCGTAGGTCTTGGCGGTGACCGCGCGCAGGGCCGCGTCGAGGGCGTCTCCGTCGATCACCGCGTCGGTGGTGATGACGCTGAGCATCGTGGCCATGTTCGGCGAGAGCATGCCCGCACCCTTGGCGAACCCGCCGACCGACCACCCGTCCGGGTAATCCTGCCAGCACTGCTTGGGGTGGGTGTCGGTGGTCATCACGGCGGTGGCGGCGTCCAGGCCCGCCTGGTCGCCCGCGGCGAGTGCCCGGGCCGCCTCCTCCACGCCCGCCTTGAGGTCGTCGATCGGCAGGCGCTCGCCGATCAGGCCGGTGGAGCACACCGCGACCTCGATCGCGCCGACGTCCAGCACCTCGGCGACCTTCTCGGCGGTGGCGTGGGTGTCCTGGAAGCCCTCGGGACCGGTGCACGCGTTCGCGCCGCCGGAGTTCAGCACGACGGCGTGCAGCTTGCGCTCCTTGAGCACCTGCTGGGACCACAGCACGGGCGCGGCCTTCACCTGGTTGGTGGTGAAGACGCCGGCGGCGGCCTGGCCGGGTCCTTCGTTGACGACCAGCGCCAGGTCGAGCGCGCCGGACTCCTTGATGCCGGCCGCGACGCCCGCGGCCTTGAAGCCCTTCGGCCCGGTCACGCCCTTGTCGCGGTTCACGGTGCGACTCCCACGGTGGACAGGCCGGTGGTCTCCGGCAGGCCGAGCGCCAGGTTCATGCACTGCACCGCCGCGCCCGCGGTGCCCTTCGCCAGGTTGTCGATCGCGGCCACCACGACCAGCCGGTTCACGTCGCGGTCGACGGCCACCTGCAGCTGCACGGCGTTCGAGCCGAGCACCGCGGCCGTGGTCGGCCAGTGGCCCTCCGGCAGCAGGTGCACGAACGGCTCGTCGGCGTAGGCCTTCTCGTAGGCGGCGCGGACGTCGGCGTCGGGGTCCTTGAGCGTCGCCGAGCAGGTCGCCAGGATGCCCCTCGGCAACGGCGCCAGCACCGGCGTGAACGAGACCCGGACCGGCTCGTCGGCGACCTTGGACAGGTTCTGCGTGATCTCCGGGGTGTGCCGGTGCGCGCCGCCGACGCCGTAGGCGCTGAGCGAGCCCATCACCTCGGAGCCGAGGAGGTGGGGCTTGAGCGCCTTGCCCGCGCCGGACGTGCCGGACACGGCCACCACCGTCACCTCGGGCTCGACCAGCCCCATCGCGGGCGCCAGGGCCAGCGACGACACGGTCGGGTAGCAGCCGGGCACGGCGACGCGGCGGGCGCCGCGCAGCTCGTCGCGCTGACCGGGCAGCTCGGGCAGGCCGTACGGCCAGCTGCCCGCGTGCGCGCCGCCGTACCAGCGGTCCCAGGCGGTGGGGTCGGTGAGCCGGTGGTCCGCGCCGCAGTCGACGACGAGCGCGTCGTCGTCCAGCTGCGCGGCGATCTCGGCCGAGCGGCCGTGCGGCAGGGCGAGGAAGACGACGTCGTGGCCCTTGAGGGTGTCGGCGGTCGTCTCCTCCAGCACCCGGTCGGCCAGTGGCAGCAGGTGTGGCTGGTGGGCGAACAGCGGGGAGCCCGCGTTGCCGCCGGCGGTGAGCGCGCCGATCTCCACGTCCGGGTGACCGAGCAGGAGGCGCAGCACCTCACCCCCGGCGTACCCGCTGGCCCCGGCGACCGCGATCCGTACCGTCATGCGGATAAGTATGCACGCTGATGCAAAGGTACTCAAATCGGTTCGGCTAATGGAGCGGCGCGGGTGCCGGTGTCATGCTTTCCTGTACGGGAACTGGGGGGTTCATCGTGATACACCATCCGCACGACCACGCACGGGGGCACTTCTCACCCGGACCACGACGTCCGCGCGACGGCTATCCGGGTCCGCTCGCCGGACGGCCGTGGCTGAACCTGCTCGCCTGGCTCGGCGTGCTCACCGCGATCGTGGGGATGACCGTCATCGGCCTGGACGTGGTGTGCGACTCCGCGCCGACACCCGTCGGCTCGGTGCACTCCGACGGGTTCCCGGGCCGCGACCCGTTCCCGGGCGCCCCGATCCCCGCCGGCGACCCGGCCGCCGGGAGCAGGCCGGCCCGACCCGGCGACGCGGGCTTCGGCATCGGCCTGGTCTTCGGCGGCTTCGCGCTCGCGGCCGTCGCGGGCCTCGGGCGCTCGCCGCGCCGCCGTCACCACGTCACGGGCAGTGCCCCGAGGCCGTAGACGATCCGCTGGGAGCGGTAGTCGGGTTCCGGCCCGACCAGGCGCAGACCGGGGAACCGGCGCGCCAGGGCGGGGAAGGCGATCCGCATCTCGATCCTGGCCAGCGGCGCGCCGAGGCAGTGGTGGACGCCGTGGCCGAACGCGACGTGGCCGCCCGCGTCACGGGTGATGTCCAGCCCGTCCGGGTCCGGCACGAGATCGGGGTCGCGGTTGGCGGTGGGCAGCGAGCAGAGGATCAGCTCGCCGGGGCCGAGGGTGTGACCGCCGAGCTCCACCTCGGCGGTCGTGATCCGCGGCACGCCGGTGTGCACGACCGTCAGCCACCGCAGCAGTTCCTCCACGGCCGCGTCGGCGCGCTCGGGCTCGTCGCGCAGCAGCCGGAGCTGGTCGGGGTGGCGCAGCAGGGCGAGCACGCCGAGGCCGAGCATGTTGGCCGTGGTCTCGTGGCCGGCCAGCAGGAGCAGGTCCGCGATGCCGACCATCTCGCGGTCGTCGAGGGCGGCGGCCTCGTCGCGCGCGAGCATGCCGAGCAGGTCGTCGCCCGGCTCGACCCTGGCCCGCGCGACCAGGTCGGCCAGGTACGCCTTGGTCTCGTACTGCAGGGCGAGCCGCTCCTCGAACGACAGCGCCGCGTCGAAGAACCTCGTGTAGCGGTCCTGGAAGGTGTCGCGGTCCTCGAACGGCACGCCGAGCAGCTCGCAGATCACCAGCGCCGGCACGGGCAGCGCGAAGTCGGCCACCAGGTCGGCGGGCGGCCCCTTGCGCTCGATCGCGTCGAGGTGGTCGCGCACGATGTCGTGGACGCGCGGTTCCAGCCGGCGCATCCGGCGGGCGGTGAACTCCGGCGCCAGCGTCCGGCGCAGTCGGGTGTGCTCGGGCGGGTCGAACGCGAGCATGTTGCCCGGCCGCACGGCGGCCAGCTCCTCGTCGGTCAACGCGGGCGCGCCCGGCACCAGGTGGTGGGCCGAGATGCCGAACCGCCGGGAGTCGCTGTAGACCACCCGGACGTCCTCGATCCGGGTGACCACCCACACCGACGTGCCCAGCGCGGGCGAGTCGATCCGGCGCACCCCGCCGTCCTCGCGGATCTCCGTCAGGTCGGGGTGGGGGTCGAACCCCACCCGGCGGTAGATCAGGGGCGTCGTCGGCTTCGCGGCCATGCCGCCTCCAACCCTCGGGGTCCTGCGAAAAAACGTAGCGACGTGGCGCGGTCGTGCGCGAGCCTTCGCACGAGTGAGTCGCCGACTACCCACCGTGATGACGAGGAGCGTGCCGCCGATGGCCGGACGCCTGCGGGCCGTGATCTTCGACTGGCGGGGGACGCTCGTGCTCACGCCCACGTTCCGCGGGTGGGTGGCGGAGGCGTTGCGCCGGATCGGCCGCGGCACCGACCGGACCGCCGAGGTGATCGCGGCGCTGGACGTGACCGGGCTGGACGCGCCCGGCGTCGACGCGGACGCCGCGCTGCACCGGGAGACCTACTACGGGGCGTTCCGGGCGGCCGGGCTGGACCAGGAGCTGGCCGACTCGCTGTACGCGGTGGAGTCCGACCCGGCGTTCACCCCGTTCGCGGTGGACGCCGGGCCGACGTTGCGGGCGCTGCGGGAGGCCGGCGTGCGGATCGGGGTGCTCAGCGACATCCACTTCGACATCCGGCCCGCGTTCGCCGACCTGCCGGTCGACTCGTTCGTGCTGTCCTTCGAGCACGGCGTGGTGAAGCCCGACCCGGCGATCTTCCGCCTCGCGCTGCGCGAGCTCGACACCGCGCCCGAGGAGACGCTGATGGTCGGCGACCGCTCGACGCACGACGGCGCGGGCGTCGAGGTCGGCCTGCCGACGTTGCTCGTGCCGCCGCTGCGGGACGTCGACGACGCCCGCCTGCACCTCGTCACGACCCTGCTCGCGTGATCGGGGCTCGCGATCAGGAGCCGAAGCGCTCCAGCGCGCGCATCTTGTTCGTGGCGTCCAACGCGGCCACCTTGTACGCCTCGGACAGCGTCGGGTAGTTGAAGACGGTGTCCACCAGGTAGTCCACCGTGCCGCCGCACGCCATGACCGCCTGCCCGATGTGGACGAGGTCGGTCGCGCCGGTGCCGAACAGGTGCACGCCGAGCAGCTTGCGGTCCACAGTGGACACCAGCAGCTTGAGCATGCCGTAGGCGTCGCCGACGATCGAGCCGCGCGCCAGCTCGCGGTACCGCGCCAGCCCCACCTCGTACGGCACGGCGGACGACGTCAGCTCGGCCTCCGTGGCGCCGCAGTAGGAGATCTCCGGGATGGTGTAGATCCCGATCGGCTGCAACGAGGACAGCTCGCGCGCCTGCTCGCCGAACGCGTGGTAGGCGGCGAGGCGGCCCTGGTCCATCGACGTGGCGGCCAGCGCCGGGAAGCCGATCACGTCGCCGACCGCGTAGATGTGCTCGACGGGCGTGCGGTAGTGCTCGTCCACGGTCAGCCGGCCGCGGTGGTCCGCTTCGAGGCCCGCCTTGTCCAGGTCGAGCGCCTCGGTGTTGCCCTGCCTGCCCGCCGAGTACATCACCGCGGCGGCGGGGATGCGCTTGCCGCTGGCCAGCGTGGTGACCGTGCCGGAGTCGGACACGTCGACGTTGACGACCTTCTCGCCGAACCGGAACGTCACCGCCAGGTCGCGCAGGTGGAACTTCAGCGACTCCACGATCTCCGGGTCGCAGAAGTCGAGCATCCGGTCGCGCTGCTCGACCACCGTGACCCGGCTGCCCAGCGCGGCGAACATCGACGCGTACTCGATGCCGATCACGCCCGCGCCCACCACGACCAGGGACGACGGGATCTCCTCCAGCGCCAGCACCTCGTCGGAGTCCAGCACCCGGATCTCGTCGAAGTCCACCTGGTCCGGTCGGGCGGGACGGGTGCCGGTGGCGATCACGACGTGCCCGGCGGTGATCAGGTGGTGCTCGCCGCGGTGCCCGCCGTCCACCGCGACCGTGTGCGGGTCGACGAACCGGGCGGTGCCGGTGAGCAGGTCGACCTGGTTGCGGTGCAGCTGCGCGCGCACGACCTGGACCTCGCGGCCGATCACGTGCTGCGCGCGGGAGAGCAGGTCGCTGATCGTGATGTCCTGCTTCACGCGGTAGCTCGCGCCGTACAGGTCGCGCTGGCTCAGGCCGGTCAGGTACATCACGGCCTCGCGCAACGTCTTCGACGGGATGGTGCCGGTGTTCACGCACACGCCGCCCACCATGTCGGCGCGGTCGACGATCGCGACCCGCTTGCCGAGCTTGGCGCCCGCGATGGCGGCCTTCTGCCCGCCCGGGCCCGAGCCGATCACCAACAGGTCGTAGTCGTACTCGCGTGCGCCCGCAGCAGTCATACGCCGAAGCGTCGCACACACCGCCGCTCCGCGGTGGCGGCTCCGCGGACGTGCTCACCCGTGTCGGCGATCCGGCAGGCGTCGGCGGCGCTCCCGGGGAAGCCGGCACCCGTCAGGTGCGCGCCGCCCGACCCGAGTAGGTCAGCGGGAACACGAGGTCCTTGCACGCGCCCGGCACGTCGTGCGCGATCCGCACGACCATCTCCACCTCGACCTCGCCCGCCGGCGGGATGGTGACCGGCTCGGCCATCGGCACCACGGTCAGCACGCCGGACGGGCAGTCCGGCACCCGGTTGCGCGCGGCGTCCAACGGCTGGCCCGGCTCGGCCTCCAGCGTCAGCACCACGATGTCCACGGTGTTCGGGTTCGACAGCCGCACCAGGCGGAAGCCCTCGCTGCCCGGCGTCAACTCGACCGCGCCGCCGGAGACGTCGTTGATCTCGAAGGGCTCCAGGTTCGACACCTCGCCGCCGCTCACCGAGTACGCCATCGCGGGCAGTTCGGGTTCGGGCCAGGTCAGGTGCATGGCAGCCACCACGGCGGCACCCACGCCGAGGATGGTCATGGCGACGGCGACTTCCATCCGCGGGCCCAAGCTGCGCATGAGGCAACCTCACTCGATTGCTGCTCCAGGCGGTGGGTTCGCCGCTAGCTCCCCGTCGGACCGGCGACCAGACTCGCCCGGCGGTTCATCGCTTCGCCCCTCGGCCCAGCGGGCCGCGAAGCCAATCTTGGAGAACGTTCAACCTGTGCGCAAGGACCTGGCCGACCCGGAAAGACAGGCCTTTGGACCTCTTGACACGTCACGCGACCGCGCGTGAACTGCACGTTCTCCGGTATCCGCCACCGGGTGATTCACCCGCGCGGCGTAGTCCCGGACCCGCAGTGGTGCGGATCCGGGACACCCGCGTCAGCTTCTCAGCACGGCGCCGAAGCGCTCCGCCGCGGCGGCCACGGCCGCGTCACGCGCCGCCGTCGCCTCCTCCACGGTCAACGTGCGGTCCGGCGCGCGGAACCGCAGCGAGTACGCCAGCGACCGCTTGCCGTCGCCGACCTGGTCGCCGGTGTAGACGTCGAACAGCCGGATGTCCTCCAGCAACGCCCCACCGCCCGCGCGCAGCACCCGTGCCACCTGCTCGGCGGGCACGTCCACCGGCACGACCACGGCCACGTCCAGCAGCACCGGCGGGTACGCCGACACCACCGGCGCGGGCCGGTTGTCGCTCAACGGCAGCGCGTCGAGGTCCAGCTCCATCGCCACGGTCCGCTTCGGCAGCCCCAGCGCCTCCACGACCTTCGGGTGCAGCTCGCCCGCGTGACCCACGGGCCAGTCGCCGACGCGCAGCTCGGCGCACCGGCCGGGGTGCCACGGCGCGAGGTCGGAGGCGACCACGGTCAGCTCCACCCCGTAGGCCTGGCCGACCAGCCGCGCGGCCTGCACCGCGTCCGCCCAGTCCGCCTGCCTGCCCTTGCCCCACCAGCCCGCCCGCTCGCGGTGGCCCGCCAGCACGGCCGCCACGTGCACCGGCTGCTGCGGCAGCGCCGCCAGCAACGACGCCACCTGCGCGTCCGACGGCCGCTCGCCCACGCCCACCTGCGGCACCGGCACCTGCTGCGTGCGCGGCAACGTCACCTGGGCGATGGAGTAGAGCGCGATGTCCTTCTGGCCGCGCGCCAGGTTCCGCTGCACGGTCTCCAGCAGCCCCGGCACCAGCGTGGTCGCCAGCGCGTGCTTGTCCGACTCCAACGGGTTCAGCACGCTCACCGTGTTGCGGCGCACGTCGCCCTCGGGCAGGCCCAGCTCGTCGAACACCGACGGCGCGACGAACGGGAACGGCTTCACCTCGACGAACCCGTTCTCCGCCAACGCGCGCGACACCGTGCGGCGACGGCGCTGCTGCTCGGTCAACCCCCGGCCGGCGGGCGCGGGCGGCAGCGTGGACGGGATCGTGTCGTAGCCCTCCAGCCGCAGCACCTCCTCCACCAGGTCCGCGGGCTGGGTCAGGTCCGCGCGCCACGTCGGCGGGACCGCGGTGACCATGGTCGCGCCGTCGTCGCCCGTGGTGACCTCGACGAGGCAGCCGATCTGGCCGAGCCGGCGCGCGGTCACGCCGCGGGCGTAGTTCACGCCGGCGACCCGGTCGGGCAGGTTGATCGGCATCGACACCGGCAACGGCTGCGCGGGCGTGCCGACGTCGGTGCGGCCGGGCTTGATGCTGCCGTCGCCGAACATGTCCAGCAGCCGGGCCGCGCGCTCCAGCGCGACCGGCGCCAGCGCCGGGTCCACCGTGCGCTCGAACCGCTTCGCCGCCTCGCTGGGCAGCTTGTGCCTGCGCACCGTGCGCGCGATGGACGCCGGGTCCCAGTTCGCCGCTTCCAGCAGGATGTCCGAGCTGGTCGTGGACACCTCGGTGCTCGCGCCGCCCATCACGCCGGCCAGCGAGATCACGCCGGTGTCGTCGGCGATCACGATGTCGTCCGGGTCCAGGACGCGGACCTGCTCGTCCAGCGTGGTCAGCTTCTCGCCGGCCGCCGCGCGCCGCACCACCAGGCCGCCCTTGACCGACTGCGCGTCGAACGCGTGCAGCGGCTGGCCCAGTTCCAGCATCACGTAGTTGGTGACGTCCACCGGCAGGGAGATCGACCGGATGCCCGCCAGCATCAGCCGCCGGCGCATCCACCACGGCGTCGGCGCGGTCGGGTCCACCCCGCTGACGCGGCGGGCCACGAACCGGGGGCACGCGCGCTCGTCCTCGATGGTGACCGGCAGGACCTCGCCCTCGCCCTCGGGCACCTCGGCCGTGCCGGGGTCGCGGTAGGGAACGTCGAACGCGCACGCGATCTCGCGGGCCAGGCCGCGCACGGAGAACGCGTAGCCGCGGTCCGGCGTCGGCGCGACCTCGATCACCGTGTCGCCCAGGCCGAGCAGCTCCAGGGCGTCGTCACCGGGCTGCGCGGTGCCGCTGGGCAGCACCATGATCCCCGCGTGGTCGTCGCCGAGGCCCAGCTCGCGGGCCGAGCAGATCATGCCGTTGCTGGTCTTGCCGTAGGTCTTGCGCGCCGAGATGGTGAAGTCGCCGGGCAGCACCGCGCCGGGCAGCGCCACCACGACGGTGTCGCCCTCCTGGAAGTTCGACGCGCCGCAGACGATGCCGTTGATCTGGTCCGGGCCGACCTCGACCTGGCAGTAGCGGATCGGCTTCTTGAACTCGGTCAGCTCCTCGATCTCCACCACGCGACCCGCGACGAGCGGGCCGGTGACCGAGTCGAGCTTGTGGACGTCCTCGACCTCGATGCCGATCCGGACGAACGCCTCGGCGAGCTGCTCGGGCGTGGGCGTCTCGGCGAACTCGAGGTTCTCGACCAGCCAGGTAACCGGAATGCGCACCGGTCAGGCCTCCGTTCCGAATGGCTGGGTGAAGCGGACATCGCCTTCGACCATGTCCCGCATGTCGGGCAGGCCGTTGCGGAACTGCAGCGTGCGCTCCAGGCCCATGCCGAACGCGAACCCCGAGTACACGTCGGGGTCGACGCCGCAGTTGCGCAGCACGTTGGGGTTGACCATGCCGCAGCCGCCCCACTCGACCCAGCCGGCGCCGCCCTTGCGCTCCGGGAACCAGACGTCCACCTCGGCGGACGGCTCGGTGAACGGGAAGAAGCTGGGCCGCAGGCGGGTCTTGGAGTCCTCGCCGAACATGGCGCGGGCGAACGCGTCGAGCGTGCCCTTCAGGTGCGCCATGGTCAGGCCCTTGTCCACCGCCAGGCCTTCGACCTGGTGGAAGACGGGGGTGTGGGTGGCGTCCAGCTCGTCGGTGCGGAACGTGCGGCCGGGGCAGACCACGTACACGGGCAGCTCGCGGTCGAGCAGGGTGCGGGCCTGCACCGGGCTGGTGTGCGTGCGCAGGACCAGGCCGGAGTCGGCGGGCGCCACGTAGAACGTGTCCTGCATGGAGCGCGCCGGGTGGTCCTTGCCGAAGTTCAACGCGTCGAAGTTGAACCACTCCGTCTCCAGCTCCGGGCCCTCGGCGACCTCGTAGCCCATGGCCACGAAGACGTCGCCGATGCGCTCGGCGAGGGTGGAGATCGGGTGGCGGGCGCCGCGGGGCACGCGGTCCCACGGCAGCGTGACGTCGACCGTCTCCTCGCGCAGCACCCGGTCGTCGCGCTCGGCCTGCAGCCGGGCGCGGCGCTCCTCGAACGCGGCCTTGACCGCGTTCTGCGCCTCGTTCACCCGCTTGCCCGCCTCCGCCTTCGCGGCGGGTGGCAGCGCGCCGATCTCGCGGCGGGCCAGCAGGACCGGCGAGCGGTCGCCCAGGTGGCTCGGCTTCACGGCGGCGAGCTCGTCGAGGTCGGCCGCCTTCGCGAACGCCTCACGAGCCTGCTCGACCGCCGCGTCGAGCGCTTCCGGGGAGAGCGCCGCGACCTGCTTGGGGTCGTACGGGTCGTTGGCTCCGGACATGGTTGGTGGACAGCTCCCGTCACGGACAACTTGGTGGTCAGCCCTCCGCACGGCATGCGGAGCGGCGGGTCGATCCTAGGTGATCGGCCCCGACCGGCCTGCGGCACCGCCCGTTCGGGCCGTTCTCCGTGACGTCCATCCCGCGACCGAGTGATCGGAACGCGACGTCGTGAACCACCGGCGTGGCAATTCCGCCGTTTCGCCGAATGACGATGACGCCGTCACATGACCGACGGGCCCCTTGTCCGGCGCAGGCGTTCCGCTCGAATCGCCAGCCCTACGTCTGCGCATCCGGATTCGGCGGCGACTGCCGCGTGCGCATTCCATGGGCCGCTGCCGCGGCGAAGTCGTAGCCGCAACCCGCGCACGCCGTCGCACCGCGCTTGACCGAACGGCCGCAGACCGGGCAATCGCGCGTCTTACGCCGGGTGATCAGCCAGAGCACGCCTAGGATGACGTCCGCAGCGAGCCAGAATGCCACGATCAGGGACACGCCGATGCCCGTGCCCACGGCCCTGGCCGCGTCACACGCCTCTTGGTCGAGGCCCTCGCACGGGGTGTCGGCGCTCCCACTCACACCCGCGATGATCCAGATCAGGAACAAGAGGTTGATCGCGAGGATGAACCACGTGAAGAAACGAAATCGCGGAAACCGCATGACAGCCCTCTCGGAGCAGCGCCCACCACCCGACCGGGCGCTCCAATAGGTCCATTTGGAGTATGAACCTCGAAATCACGCGGCGTAAGCCCGGGCGACGACTCGTCCGGCAGGACGGACCGCGTCACACCGAGCAGGGTCGACCGACCACCCGCTGTGTCCGCCACGCACCGGCGGCTCGGACGGCCGGGCGTGCGGCCGACCGGCTCTTCGGTTCCGGGAATTGTCGGTGGGGCGTGGCAGTCTCTACCGCGCGAGCAGGACCCCGGCGGGCGATCAGCGGAAAACCGGGTCACAAGCCGCCGGCACGCCCTTAGAATCGTCCCTCCCCCGTGACCTGACCCGAGGTGAACTCCACTCCCATGGCACACACCTTCGGTGTCGACCTGCGCGGGATCATCGACCTGCTCAGCCACCACCTCTACAGCAGCCCCCGCGTGTACGCGCGCGAGCTCCTGCAGAACGCGGTGGACGCGATCACCGCCCGCCGCGCGCTGCAACCGGACGCGCCGGGCGAGGTCGTGATCGAGCCGGTCGGGTCCTCCGGCGGCACCCTCCGCATCACCGACACCGGCATCGGCCTGACCGAGCGCGAGGTGCACGACCTGCTGTCCACGCTCGGCCGCACGTCCAAGCGCGACGACCTGGGCTTCGCCCGCCAGGGCTTCCTCGGCCAGTTCGGCGTCGGCCTGCTGTCGGCGTTCCTGGTCGCCGAGCGCATCCGGCTCGTCAGCCGCTCGGTCAAGGGCGGGCCGGCCGTGCGGTGGACGGCCGACGCGGCGGGCAACTACGAGGTGGAGGTCGTCGGCGGAGCCGACAATCCGACTTCAGCCGACGCCGCCGACCTCGACATTCCGGTCGGCACCACCATCGAGCTGGTGCCGCACCGCGACTCCGAGCACTGGCTCGAGCACGACGTGGTCAAGGCGCTCGTCACCGAGTACGGCGCACTCCTGCCGGTGACGGTCCGCGTCGGTGACGAGGTCGTCACCCACGGCGAGCTGCCGTGGGTCGAGGACGCCCTGGCCTACGGCGAGAAGGTGCTGGGCGTCCAGCCGTTCGACGCGATCCCGGTCGAGGTCCCGACCGTCGGTCTCAAGGGCGTCGCCTACGTGCTGCCGCGCGGCGTGCACCCCGGCGCCCGCCAGTCGCACCGCGTGTACCTCAAGCGGATGCTCGTCGGCGACTCCATCGAAGGCCTGCTGCCGGAGTGGGCGTACTTCGTGCGCTGCGTGGTCGACTCGACGTCGCTGCGGCCCACCGCGAGCCGCGAGTCGCTCTACCAGGACGAGACGCTGCTCGCCGTGCGCGAGGAGCTGGGCCGCCAGGTCCGCGACTGGCTGGTCCGGCTCGACGCGACCGACCCCGACCGCACCCGGGCCCTGCTCGACGCGCACCACCTGGGCATCAAGTCGCTGGCCAGGGTGGACGACGAGATGCTGCGGCTGGTCGAGCGGTGGCTGCCGTTCGAGACCACCGACGGCCCGCAGTCGCTGCGCCAGTTCCGCCGCAAGCACGGCGTCATCGCGCACGTGCCGGACGTGGACGAGTTCCGCCAGCTCGCGCCGGTCGCGCACGCGCAGGGCATGGGCCTGGTCAACGCGGGCTACGCCTACGACGCGGAGATCATGGAACGGCTGGTCGCCCTGGACGGCCCCACCGCCGCGCGCCGGGTCGCGCCGAGCGAGGTGCTGGCCGCGTTGGGCGACCCGGACGCCGAACTGGAGCGCGCGTTGCGCGAGCGGCTCACCTCGGCCAAGGACGTGCTGGAACGGCACGACTGCGAGGCCGTGCCGCGGGACTTCGACCCGGGCTCGCTGCCCGCGCTGCTGGTCACGAACGTGGAAGCGGAGCGCAAGCGGGACGCGCAGCAGGTCGGCGAGCAGGCCGACCCGCTGTGGGCGGAGCTGCTGGGCAGCCTGGTCGAGTCGACGTCGGACGCGGCGCAGCGGCTCGTGCTCAACTGCCGCAACCCGCTGGTGCGGCGGCTGGCGCAGCTGACCGACCCGGCGCTGGTGGAGCTGACCGTGGAGTCGCTGTACGTGCACGCACTGCTGCAGGCACGGCGTCCGATGCGCCCGAAGGACACCGCGGCGCTGAACCGCTCGTTCCTGGAACTGCTGGACCGCGCTGTGGGGGATCACCTGTGAACGAGGAGAAGGAAGCCGCCGAGCGGCAGTTCGTCGAGGCCTACCACATGCCGGAGGGCATGGCGCGGCACGAGGCGCTGGAGCGCGCGGCCCGTGCCGCGGACGCGCTCGACCACCTGCCGCTGGCCGTGAGCTGTCGGATCGCCCTGATCCGCTCGGCCTACGACCTCGGCCGCTACGACCTGATGCTGGCCCCGTTCGCCTGGTGCGGCACGGCCGAGCAGCGCGACCCCACGGCGTTCGACGAGTGGGAGACGCACAGCTACGACTGGGCGCACAAGTGGATCGTCAGCGGCCTGATCGCGGACCCGCGGTTCACGCTGGCGCAGATCGGGTCGTTCGTCGACCAGCTCGCCGAGCGCTACCAGCGGCTCGGGTACTCGATGCAGCCGGTGCACGGCGCGCGGGCCGACCTGGCCGCGCACGTCGGCGACGACGAGGCTTACCGGGAGCACTTCGCGAAGTACCTGGCGATGGACCGGGGCCCGATGAGCGACTGCGAGGCGTGCGTCGTCGAGGAGCAGGCCGGGCACCTGATCCGGCAGGGCAGGCACGCCGAGGCCGTCGCGCACGCCGAGCACCAGCTGGAGCAGGACACCGGCTGCGCCACCCAGCCGCAGGGCATCCTGACCACGTTGACGCCCGCGTTCGTGGCGCTCGGCGACGTGGACCGGGCCCGGCAGGCGCACGTCGTGGCGTACCGGCTGGTGCGCGACGACCTGGTCGGCGGCTACCTGGACGACCACCTGGAGTTCTGCGCGACGTCGGGCAACGTGCGGCGCGGCGTGGAGCTGCTGCGCGGCCACCTGCACCGGGTGCACCACTCCACCAGCCCGTCACGGGCCATGCACTTCGCCGCGGGCGCGGCGCTGCTGCTCAGCCGGGTGTCGGCGGACGAGGAGTTCGCCGTGCCGCGGGACGGGCGGACGACCGTGCTGACCGCGCCGGAGCTGCGCGAGCTGCTCCAGGCGCAGGCGCTGGAGATCGCGGCCAGGTTCGACGCGCGCAACGGCAGTGACGCGGTGAGCACCCGCATCCGGCGGACGCTGGCCGCGCCGGACACGATCCCCGTGGCGCTGGCCGTGCCGATCCCGTCCACGCCCGCTCCGGTCGTGGACGAGGAAGACCCGGTGACGGTCGCCGACCCGGTGGAGCTGGCGCAACAGCTGTGCGACGCGTTCGACAGCGGCGAGTTCATCACCGGCATGCGGCTGCTGAGGTCGTTGCCGGAGGACATGGACCCGTTGCTGCCCGAGTCCCTGGGCGCGCTGGTCGCGGCGCGGCGGGCGATCGTGAGCGCGCACGTGCGGCCGAAGGCGGAGGTGCTGGTCGAGCTGGACGCGGCGGTCGAGCGGCTGGTCACGTGCGGCGAGCACGACCTGGCCAACCGGTTCCGGGCGCGGGGCGCGGGGTTGCGCGTCGAGGACGACGGGCCGGCCGCGTCCATCGCGGTGGCGCGCACGTGCCTGGCCGAGGCGGAGGTCGCGGGCACCCCGTACACGCGGGTGCTGACCAGGCTGCTGCTGGCGGACCTGCTGGCGGACGAGGACGAGACCGACGAGCTGGACGCGTTGACCGCCGAGGCGTTGGAGCTGGCCCGGGCCGAGGTCCCGGAGCTGGTGGCGCGGGCGCGCTGCGACCGGGCCCAGCACCTGGCCACCACGGGTCACCTGGACGAGGCGCACGCCGAGGTCGTGGCCGTGCTGGCGGACGCGCCGTCGTCCTCGGTGCGGTTCGACGCGCTGCGCCTGCAGCTGAAGATCCGGACCGTGCGCGGTGAGGAGGACGCGGTGCGCGTCGCCGCCGAGTTCGTCGGCGCGTTCAGCACGCCGCGCGGACCGTGGACGGCCGAGACGCACCGGCAGCGGGTGGCGTCGATCGAACGGCTGGGGCTGGAGGCCGAGCACCTGGTGGAACTGCGTGACGCGGTCGCCATCGGGCACGAGGTCGGCGTGCCGGACGACGTGGCGAAGGCGTGCTACGCGCTGGCCGGCGGCTACCTGAAGGCGGGCCGATTCGTCGAGGCCGCCGAAGCCCTGGAAGAGGCCGTGCGCGTGATCGACGGCGGTGAGGTGGACCCGGACGTCATCGTCCCCGTCCGCTACCGCCTGGGTCAGGTGTGCGCCCGGCTGGACGAGACCGAGGCCGCCCGTCGGCACCTGGAAGTCGCCCTGGGCCTGGTGCCGGCCGACGAGCCGTGGCGGCGTGCCATGGTCCTGGACGTCCTGGCGGGAGTCCTGCGCCGCCTCGACCTGCCGCTGGAAGCCGCGTCCGCCTACCAGGGCGCCGCGGCGGCGTGGCAGGAGGTGTCGGAACCGGCCGAGGCCGCGGGCTCCCTGGTCGAAGCCGCCGCCGCGCTGCCGAACGAAGAGGCCGCCGAGTGCGCGACCACCCTGACCGCGGCGGAACAACTCCTGCCCGCCGTGGAGGACCCCGACCACCGCACCCACCTGACCGCGCGCATCGCCGCGATCCGGGCGTTCCTGCACGTCCAGGCTGGCGAACACGCGGCGGCGATCGAGCAGAACGGCATCGCCGAAGAACTGGCCGCCCAGCTGGGTGACCTGGACTGGCAGACGTTCCTGGTGGCGCGCGGTGCCAGGTTCCTCCTGGAATCGGGCGACCCGACCAACGCGGAAGCCGAAGCCCGCCGCGCGGGGACCCTGATCACCGACGAGACGCCGCCGCAGATCCTCGGCGACATCGCGAACGTGCTCGAAGAAGCCCTCCGAACCCAGTCCAAGCCGACCTCGCGCGACCCCCTGCTCCGCACCCTGACCAGCCGCCTGGACACCTGACAATCCGGCGTGCTGACCATCAAACCCGCTGGTCAGCACGCCGCCACCGCCGAAGGACGGATGTCAAGCATGATCACCAGATCGAGCGAAACACCGTCCCGGCGAGAACCAAATCGAACTCGTGCGTCGCCTAGAACAAGAAAGGAGGCCGGCCAAGGCACCAGCACCACGTGCCCCACCCCACCCGCCACCGACCCTCACCACCAGGCCGCACAAGCCCCGAGAAAAGCCCCCAGCAGACAGACCCCGCCGAGCCACGAGCTATCAGACCCGCTGAGCGCGAGCCGAAGCGTAAAGGCACACCGCCGCGGCAGTCGCGAGGTTGAGGCTCTCGGCCCCGCCGTAGATCGGCACCTTCAGCGAAGCGTCCAAGCCCGCCACGACCTCATCCGGCAACCCGTGCGCCTCGCTGCCGAACACCCACCCCGTGGGCGCCGCGAGATCACCGCGCAAGTCGGCCGTCACCAGGTCCTCCGGCGCGTACCCGTCCGCCGCGACCAGCCGCAGCCCCGCCTCCCGGCACGCCGCGAACGCCGCACCCGCGTCCCGCACCCGCGCGATCGGCAGGTGGAACACGCTGCCCGTGGACGCGCGCACGCACTTGCCGTTGTGCGGGTCGACCGTGTCGCCCGCGAAGATCACCGCGTCCGCGCCCGCCGCGTCCGCGACGCGCACCACCGTGCCCGCGTTGCCGGGATCCGCCACGCCGTGCAGCACGGCCACCAGCCGGACGCCCGGCGCGAGCGCCTCCGCCACCGGCACGTCCACCAACGAGCACAAGGCAACGATGCCCTGCGGCGTCACGGTCTCCGACAGCGCCGCGGCGGCCTTGTCGGTCACGGCGCTGACCGGCACACCGGCGTCGACCGCGGCATCCACCAGCGGACGGTTGCGGGTGGTGGCGTCGGCGGTCACGAAGAGTTCGTGCACCCGGCCGCGCCCGGCTGCCGCCCAGGCCAGGGCCTCGCGCACGGCCTGCGCACCCTCGGCGAGGAACCGTTCGGCGCGGTCGCGGCCGGAACGCCTGGTCAGCCGCCTAGCGGCAACGACCCGGGGAGTCCGTTCGGTGAACGGAGCTTCCCCGGGTCGTGGTGCGCGATCGTCCGCGCTCAGGCCTTGTCCTCGACGGGCGCGTTGACGTCGCTCGGCAGAGCGGCGCGAGCGGCCTCGACCAGCGCGGTGAACGCGCCGGGGTCGCTGACGGCCAGCTCGGCGAGGATCTTGCGGTCCACCTCGATGCCGGCGAGCCGCAGGCCCTGGATGAAGCGGTTGTACGTCATGCCGTTGGCGCGGACACCGGCGTTGATGCGCTGGATCCACAGCTTCCGGAAGTCACCCTTGCGGGCGCGGCGGTCCCGGTAGGCGTAGTTGAGCGAGTGGAGCACCTGCTCCTTGGCCTTGCGGTACAGCCTCGAACGCTGGCCGCGGTAGCCGCTGGCGAGCTCAAGGGTGGTACGGCGCTTCTTCTGGGCGTTCACTGCCCTTTTGACGCGTGCCACGGGTCCATCCTGTCGATCTCGTGGGGCCGGTGGGGGCCGACCCCGGTGTTCAAGGGGGTGAAGGTCTTAGGCCTCGGAGGCTCGGACGGCCTCGGACGTTCAGAGGCCGAGCAGCTTCTTCAGCCGTGGCACGTCGTTCTTCGCGACCTCGGTCGTGCCGGCGAGACGGCGCGTCAGCTTGCTGGACTTCTTCTCCAGCAGGTGGCGCTTGCCGGCCTTCTCGCGGACGAGCTTGCCGCTGCCGGTGACCTTCACGCGCTTGGAGGTCCCGCTGTGGCTCTTGTTCTTGGGCATTTCCGTCCTCAGTCTCGTGCAGCCACCGGGGATGGGGGCGGCCATGCTTGCTCCCGGCCCGGAGGCCGGGAGATCACTCTTCGACAGACTCGTCCGTCGCCTCGTCGGCGCCGTCGTTCTTGATCGGACGGGTCTTCGTGGTCTTGTGCGGCGCCAACACCATGATCATGTTGCGGCCGTCCTGCTTCGGGTTCGACTCGACGAACCCCAGCTCGGCGACGTCCTCGGCGAGCCTCTGCAGCAGTCGGTAACCCAGTTCCGGCCGGGACTGCTCACGGCCGCGGAACATGATGGTCACCTTGACCTTGTTCCCGTGCGACAGGAAGCGGGCCACGTGGCCCTTCTTCGTCAGGTAGTCGTGCGGGTCGATCTTCGGCCGGAGCTTCTGCTCCTTGATGACCGTCAGCTGCTGGTTGCGGCGCGATTCACGGGCCTTCTGCGCGCTCTCGTACTTGAACTTGCCGTAGTCCATGAGCTTGCAGACCGGCGGCCGAGCCTGTGCGGCGACCTCGACGAGGTCGAGATCCGATTCCTGGGCGAGTCGGAGCGCGTCCTCGATGCGAACGATCCCGACCTGCTCGCCGTTCGGCCCGACCAGACGAACCTCGGGCACGCGGATGCGGTCGTTGATGCGCGGCTCGGTGCTCACCGGAGCACCTCGGTTCGAGGGACTTGTCATTCACGTCCTTTGTGACTCGTTGTGCGCCAAAGACAAGAGGCCCCACACCTGCCCGGTGTGAGGCCCGCTTCCTACCGATCGCACAACGAAGGGCGCAGTCGACCCTTCGATGGACCGGACCCGGCCACCTGCACGAAGCGGCAGACTCGGGTGGGAGCGGGGCTCCACTTGCCGTCCCCACACGTGTGGGGACTGGTCGCGCGGAGAATAGTAGCAGACGGCCTTGTCAACCCCCGAATCGGCGACCGGTCGGGGGCGGTTGCGAGAATGGCTCCCGTGACCGACCTGCCTTCGAACAACGTCCGCGACCTGTCCGATGTTCCCAGCGTCGAGGTGATCAGCAAGGCGGCGATCATGCTGCTCTCCTCCGCCGCCGAACGCCTCGGCCTGGCCGACGAGGACCCCGAGCACAGCCCCCGCCGCGACCTCGACGAGGCGCGCCGCCTGATCACCGCGCTGGCCGGCCTGGTCACCGCGTCCGCCGAGTACCTGGGCCCGCACGCCGGGCCGCTGCGGGAGGGGTTGCAGTCCGTGCAACGGGCGTTCCGCGAGGCCTCGGCGTACCCGGACGAGCCGGGCCAGGGCCCGGGCGAGAAGTACACCGGCCCCGTGTACTGAGCGTTGAACTCAGGTGTTCCGAACGTAGGACACACGGGTGCCGAAGGTTCGACACGCGGGACCTGGAGGTTCGACACGCGGGCGTGCCAGGGTCGGAGGGGTTCGCGCGAACTCCTGATCCTCGACCCTGCACGAGGGAGAACCCGACATGGGAGAGTTCCGCGCGCCCTGGATTCGATCAGACCGAGCGGTCGGTGTCGGTGCGGCGGTGGTGTTGGCGGCGGCGTTGGCCGTGACGCCCGCGCAGGCCGCCGAACCGCAGATCCGCGACGCCGGCGGCCCGACGGCCGTTCCGGGCAGCTACATCGTGGTGCTGGAGGACGGCGCCGGCACGGACGTGCTGGCCGCGAAGGTGGGCGCCCGCGTCACCCACCGCTACCGGTCGGCGCTGAACGGTTTCGCCGCCACCATGAGCGAACGGGCGGCGAAGCGGTTGGCGGCCGACCCGGAGGTGGCCTACGTCGCCCAGGACCAGCGGGTGGACGTCCTGGCCGACCAGCCGAACCCGCCGTCGTGGGGCCTGGACCGCGTCGACCAGCGCGACCTGCCCCTGAACGCGAACTACGGCTACGCGACCACGGCGGGCAACGTGCACGCCTACATCATCGACACCGGCATCCGCGCCACGCACGCGGACTTCGGCGGTCGGGCCACCTTCGACGCCAACACCACCGGTGACGGCAACAACACGGACTGCAACGGCCACGGCACGCACGTCGCGGGCACGGTCGGCGGCACGGCGCACGGTGTGGCGAAGGCCGTCCGGCTGCACGGCGTGAAGGTGCTCACGTGCTCCGGTTCGGGCACGATCGCGGGCGTCGTGGCGGGCGTGGACTGGGTCACGGCGAACGCGCAGAAGCCCGCCGTGGCGAACATGAGCCTCGGCGGCGGCGCGAACGACACGCTGGACGCGGCCGTGCGCCGGTCCATCGCGTCGGGCGTCACGTACGCCGTCGCGTCCGGCAACTCGAACGCCAACGCGTGCTCGTACTCCCCCGCCCGGGTGGCGGAGGCGATCACGGTCAACGCCTCGGACAGCTCCGACGCGAGGGCGACGTTCTCGAACTGGGGCACGTGCACGGACGTGTTCGCGCCGGGCGTGGGCATCACGTCGGCGTGGAGCACGGGCGACACCGCCACGAACACGATCAGCGGAACGTCGATGGCGTCGCCGCACGTGGCGGGCGCCGCCGCGCTGGTGCTGGCGGGCAGCCCGGGCGCGTCGCCGCAGCAGGTCCGGGACGCCTTGGTGTCCGCCGCGACGCCGAACAAGGTGGGCAACCCGGGCACGGGCTCGCCGAACGCGCTGCTGTTCACCGGTTCCGCGCCGCCGCCGCAGCCGGGCGCCGACACGCTGGTCCGGGGCGAGAGCCTCGGCGCGGGCCAGGCCAAGGTGTCCCAGGACGGCCGGTTCACGCTGGTCATGCAGGGTGACGGCAACCTGGTGCTGTACACGGCGGCCGGTCAGGCGCTGTGGCACACCAGCACGCACGGCACGGGCGCGGCCCGGGTGGTCCTCCAGCACGACGGCAACCTGGTGATCTACACGGCGGCCGGTCAGCCGGTGTGGCACACCAGCACGCACGGCACGGCGGCCGACCGGCTGATCGTGCAGAACGACTCGAACGTGGTCCTCTACGGCCCGACGGGCCAGGTCTTCTGGCACCGCCTGGCCTGATCGCGAGGTGACGCCGGGGTCGACGGAGGCCCCGGCGTCACGGTCGGACGCCGCTGGCCCGCAGCCGCCGGTCGGCCAGTGCCTTGATGGTCCCGGGGTCGCGGCGCCGCCAGCCCTCCACCGGGTCGCCGGGGAACGCCGCCAGGTCGCGCAGCGACAGCGTGGTCAACGCGTGGAGCGCGAGCAGGTCGAACCGCTCCTGGTCACGCAGCCGCCGCGCCACCGCGGCCCGTCGGGCGAACCGCAGCCGCAGCGGCAGCCACGTGATCAGCACGAACGCCAGCGGGATGGCGATGAGCGCGGTGGTGAGCCACAGCGCGGTGGACTCGACGGCCTGCACCTGGGCCTGGCCCGCGTCGGTCAGCGTGCCGCCCGCGGACCGGCCGCGTTCGAGCGCGTCGGCGAGCTTCCCGCCGACCAGCGGCACCTCGCGGGCCTTGGCGGCGGCGTCGCCGAACGTGTCGGCCAGGCTCTGCCCGGCCTGGGACAGGCCGTCGCCGGGCGCGCGCAACGCGCGGACCGCGTCGCCCACCGCCCTGGCGACGTCGACCCAGAACCACGTCCAGGCGACCGCGAGCAGGTCGGCGACCACTTGCCACACCAGCCGGGGCGGGCGATCCGCGTACCACTTCATGAGGTGTGGTCTTACCACGCGGGCGTTACGGGAAACCGACGTGACGGTCGTCGCCGCGACCGCGGGTCGGTGTCGCGGCCGGTGGCACTAATGTCGCAAGCGTGGGGATGACGTTCGGTGAGCTGCTGCGCGCACACCGGCTGCGGGTCCGGTTGACGCAGGAGGAGCTGGCGGAGGGTTCCGGGGTCAGCGTGCGGGCGATCAGCGACATGGAGCGCGGTCGCGCGAAGGGGCCCCAGCGGCGCACGGTGGAGGCGCTGGCCGGTGTGCTCTCGTTGGCGGAGCACGAGATCCGGGAGTTGCTGGACGCGGCCAAGGAGGGTCGGGCGCGGCGCGCGCCGTCGCCCGCGACGCCGTCGGCGCTGCCACCGGACGTGGCCGACCTGACGGGTCGCGAGGGCGAGCTGGCCGAGTTGGCGGCGGTGGCGGAGGGGACGCGGACGACGTCGTTGGTCGTGGTGCACGGTCCGCCGGGCGCGGGGAAGACGGCGTTGGCGGTGCGGGCGGCGTACCGGTTGGCGTCTCGTTTCGCGGACGGGTGCTTCTTCTTCAACCTGCGCGGGATGGACGTGCGGCCGGTGCACCCGTCGGAGGTCGTGCACCGGATGTTGTTGGCGCTGGGCGTGCCGGAGAAGGAGATCCCGGCGGGTGAGGCGGAGCGCTCGGACCTGTACCGGGCGCGGTTGCGGGAGCGGTCGACGTTGTTGGTGCTGGACAACGCGTCCGACGAGGCTCAGGTGCGGCCGTTGTTGGCGACGGGGTCGGGGTCGTTGGTGCTGGTGACGTCCCGGTTGGTGCTCGGCGGGTTGGAGGCGGGCCGTCGGCTGGGGTTGGACGTGCTGGACCCGGTCGAGTCGTTCGACCTGCTCGGCGCGATCGCCGGGCGGGCCAGGGTGGGCGCGGAGCCGGTGGCGACGGCGCGGGTGGCGAAGCTGTGCGGTCACCTGCCGCTGGCGCTGCGGATCGCGGGCAACCGGCTCGCGAGCCGTCCGAAGTGGACGATCGGGCACCTGGCCGGGCAGCTGGTGGACGAACGGCGGCGGTTGTCGGCGTTGACGGCGGGTGACCTCCAGGTGCGGACGGCGTTCGAGATGTCGTACCGGCAGCTCGGGGCGAAGGCGGCGGTGTTGTTCCGGCGGTTGTCGCTGGTGCCGGGCGCGGACTTCGGGCCGGACCTGGCCGCGGTGCTGGCCGATGTGGACCGGTTCGCGGCCGAGGACACGTTGGAGGAGTTGGTGGACATGAGCCTGCTGGACACCGCGGAGGTGCCCGGCCGGTACGTGTTCCACGACCTGATCCGGGTGTTCGCCGGTGAACGGCTGGTCGACGAGGAGCCGGCGCCGGTGGTGGCGCAGGGGTGGCGGCGGATGGCGGACTGGCTGCTGGGCACGGCGGTGACGGCGGCCGGGTTCTTCGGACCGGACGCGCGCACGACGCCGTCGGGGCCGTTGAGCAACCAGGAGGACGCGGACGCGTGGTTGACGGCGGAGGCCGCGAACTGGTTGGGCGCGCTGCGGTGGGCGGGCTCGAACGGGTTGCACGCGGAGGTGTTGCGGCTGGCCACGGCGATGCACTGGTACTCGGACCAGCGCGGGCGGGCCGAGACTTGGGTCGAGGTGTTCACCGCGGGGGTGGCGGCGGCGCGGGCGTTGGGCAGCGTGCGCGACGAGGCCGTGCAGCTGAACTTCCTGACGTGGACGCTGTCGGTGCTGATGCGCCGGTACCCGGAGGCGTTGGCGTTGTACGAGGAGGCGTGGCGCGCGTCGGTGGCGGCGGGTGACGTGACGGAGCAGGGCTGGGCCGTGCACTACCGGTCGGTGTCGGAGCTGCGGACCGGGCGGTTGGAGGAGGCGCAGGTCAGCGCGGTGCGGGCGCAGGAGCTGTTCCGGCAGGCGGGGTTCCCGCTGGGTGAGCAGATCTCGTTGTCGTGCTTGGGGTTGGTGCTCGACGGGTTGGCGCGGTACGAGGACGCGGTGCGGGTGCACCGGGAGCTGCTGGCGAACGTGCGGTCGGGGAAGCTGGACCTGGCGCCGGTGATGGCGAGCGAGATGTCGGCGACGCTGCTGGTGCGCACGGCGGACACGCTGGGCCGGTTGGAGCGGTGGCCGGAGGTGCTGGCGGCGGTGGACGAGGCGCTGGAGCTGCTGCGGGCGACGACCGCGCTCTCGAGCCTGTGCGACGCGCTGTACCTGCGGGGGTTGGCGCTGCGCGAGCTGGGTGACGCGGTGGGGGCGCGGGCCGAGCTGGTGCGGGCGGTGGCGGTGGCCGAGGAGCACGAGCACCCGCGCTTGGCGGTGGTGCTCGGCGCGTTGGCCGATGTCCACGAGGCCCTGGGCGACCCGGTCGAGGCTGGGGTGTCCCGCGACCGGGCCGCGGCCGTGGAGTCAGCCGATCGGTGATGCGTTCCTAGCCATCGCCGGGTCCTTCCCTGCCTGCGTGCTACTTGGGGGTGCACCCAGTCAATCGCCTGCACCATCCCGGCACCACGCAGAACAACCGGCAGAAGTACGTGCGTTCGCCCGTTCGGGCAACTGCCGGTGCGGTTGGCCGCCCATTCGGGCAAGTGCCGGTGGGACTGGCAGTGTGTCCAGCATGAGGGATGTCGACCCTGCCTGGTCACGGAAGCTCAGGAGCGCGGAGCAGAGGAAGAGGCTGCGGACGGTCGCGCGGCGAACACTGCTGGCGTTGGCCCTGCTCGCGCTGGCCGTCGCGGCCGGGCCGCCGCTCCTCGCGCTGCTGGCTCACTTCATTGTGGGTCTGTCGGCCTTCATGTGGGCGAATACCGGCTGGGGCCGCGACATGGTGCCCCTGATGGTGGTTGCCTCGGTCGCCGGTGTGCTGCTGTGGCTGGCCGCCCGGCGCTTCCGCGAGCGCACGGCGAGCGGTGGGCAGAGGTCCGCCTGGGCGTCGATGTCGGTCTCCGAGCGGACGTCCCTGATCACGTCGGTGACCGCGGTCGTGGCACTGGCCGTCACCGCGTTGTCCGTGCAGGCCACCCGCGAACAGGTCGAGCTGGCCGCGCGGGGCCAGGTGAACGACCGGTACGACAAGGCGGTGGGGCAGCTCGCCTCGGACAAGCCGGAGGTTCGCGTCGGCGGCATCCTGGCGCTGGAACGGGTGGCCATGGATTCCCCCGGCGAGGCCGGGATCGCGGCCGGGCTGCTCGCGGCCTTCATCCGGTCCGCGGCACAGCGGCAGGCACGCCCCTGCGATTCGGCCGACGACGTGAGGGTAGCGGTCTCGACGCTCACCAGGTTGGCGGTCTACGACAGTACGAGCGCCCTTGACCTGCGGAACACCTGCTTGTCGGGCACCTCGTGGCTCCGTGCGCAGCTGGTCGGCGCCGACTTCAGCGGCGCCGACCTCGAAGGCGCGCAGTTCGTGCAAGCCGAGCTGGGCAACTCGCGGTTCGTCGGCGCGAACCTCGGCAACGCCGTGTTCGTCGGCACGTCGCTCGCACACGCGGACCTCAGCGGCGCCAGTCTGCGTGGCGTCGACCTGACAGACGCAAACTTGAGGGGGGCGAAGCTGAGCGGGGCGGACGTGGGGCAGGCGAAGCTGCCCCCGGACGCCCCGACTCCCTGACGGCTACTCCACGACCGCGAGCGCGTCGATCTCGACCAGCAGCTTGTCGGGCAGGCCGACGTAGACGGTGGTGCGGGCGGGGAACGGCTCTTCGGTGACGAACTCGCCGTAGGCGGCGTTCATCTCGGCGAAGTGCGCGGTGTCGGTGAGGTAGACGCGCAGCATCACCACGTCGGCGAGGGTCGCGCCGCCGGCCGCCAGCACGGCGATCACGTTGCGCATCGCCTGCCTGGTCTGCTCGGCCGCGGTGTCGCCGACGATGGTGCCGGTGGCCGGGTCGAACGCGACCTGGCCCGCCACCTGGAGCACGGGGCCCTTGCGGACGCCCTGGGAGAACGCGGCCACGGGGGTGGGCGCGTCGGCGGTCCTGATCTCGGTCTTCGCCATGGGTCGTGCGTTCCTCTCTCTGGTGGTCCGTCGGCCGCGTGGCGGCGGTGACGGTTCGTCAGTCGCGCGGCGTCCAGCCGCACTCGACGGAGGCGGCCCGCGCGGTGGCGAGCAGGTCGGGCACGTGGCCGAGCAGCCCGTCGAAGTCCAGCAGCACCTTGGGCACGGACATCGACACGGCGGCGACGACCTCGCCGCGGGCGCCGCGGACGGGCGCGGCGACGCAGTGGATGAAGTCCTCGTGCTCGGCGTTGTCGACGGCGTAGCCGGCGGCGCGGACGCGGTCCAGCTCGGCCAGGTAGGCGTCCGGCGTGGTGATGGTGTTCGCGGTCAGCGGCACGTAGTCGATGGACCGGGCGACCTCGCGGCGGCGTGGCTCGGGCAGGTCCGCCAGCAGCACCTTGGCGACGGCGGTGCAGTGCAGCGGGGCCCGTCTGCCGATGCGCGAGTACATCCGCATCGGGTGGGTGCTGTCGTACTTGTCGATGTAGATGACCTCGCCGTCCTCGTAGGAGGCCAGGTGGACGGTGTAGCCGGTGCGGGCGTTGAGGTCGCGCAGGGCGTTCTCGGCGCTGCGCCGCACGTCCCGCTCCTCCAGCGCCCGGTTGGCCAGGTCGAACAGGGCGGTGCCCAGCCGGTAGTGGTGCACGCCCTCGCGCTGCACGAACCGGTGCGACTCCAGCGTGCGCAGCAGCCTCATGGTGGTCGACTTGTGCACCTCGATGACGCCCGACAGCTCGTCCAGCGTCTTCGGCCCGGTGGCCAGTTCCCCCACCAGGGTCAGCGCCCGGTCCAGGCTTTGGCTCATCGACGTCTCCTCAGGTGTGCGGCGGCCCACGTGCGGGAATCGGCGTCCAGCAGTGGCACGGTCACCGCGGGCGGCAGCGACTCGCCGACATCCTCCCTGGTGAGCAGCGCGGAGGCGGCTTGGAGGTGCCCGGCGCGCAGTCGGCGCGTCGGCGGCTCGCCGGCGAGGTGCGCGGCGAGGTAGCCGGCGGCGAACGCGTCGCCCGCGCCGACGGGTTCCACCACGTCCACCCGCAGTCCCGGCTGGAACGTCGACGCACCGCCTTCGACGACGGTCGCGCCGCGTGCGCCGTGCTTGACCACGAGCGTCGTCGGTCCGGGCAGCAACGCCCTCAGCTCCGCCGGATCGCCGACACCCCACACGGCCTGCGCCTCGTCGGCGCCGGCGAGCACGATGTCCGCCGCGTCGGCGAGTCCCCGCAGCACGGCCGGGTCGCGGTCGCGCCACAGCGCGGGCCGCCAGTTCAAGTCGAACGACACCGGCGCGGACCGCGGCCGGCGCAGGACGGCGCGCAGCAGTTCGAGGCAGCTGTCCGAGAGAGCCGCGGTGATGCCGCTGACGTGGATCAGCGCGATGTCGTCCCAGCGCAGGCGGTCCAGCGTGGCCGGCCCCATCGCGGACGCCGCCGAGCCGCGCCGGTAGTACCGCACCGGGCTGCCGGCGGCGTCGGCTTCCTTGACGTAGAGGCCGGTCGGCCGGTCGGGGTCGACGCGCACGCCGGTGACGTCCACGCCCGCGCCGCCCACCGCGTCGAGGACCGCGCCGCCGAACGCGTCGTCGCCGACCGCGCTCACCCAGCGGCTGCGCACGCCGAGCCGGGCCAGGTGGATGGCCACGTTGGACTCGGCGCCGCCGATCGCCCTGGTCCACGTGCGCGCCGCGCGCACCGGGCCGGGTTCGGCGGGCACCAGCACCGCCATGGTCTCGCCCAGGCACACCACGCCGCCCGGCAGGTCGAACCGCATCCGGACTCCTTGATCGACGGTGTCGGCTGATTGACGGGCAGGCGACCGAATGTTACACACTCCAGCAGCACATCGCGCAATAGCCGTTGCAATATACGCAACGTTAGGAGCGGGAGACGTGGATCTCGACGCTGTGGCCGCCATCCGCGACGAGCGGGTCGACTGGCGGTTCAAGGGCCTGCCCGCCGACGCGTTCGGCGCCACGATCGGCGAGGTCGCGGCCCGCCGGCTCGACCTGTTCGCCGACGGGTTCGTCGGCCCCCTGGTCGTGCTGGACGCCGCCGCGCTGGAGCACAACCTCGCCACCATGGCCCGCTGGTGCGCCGACCGCGGCGTGCTGCTGGCGCCGCACGGCAAGACGACCATGGCCCCGCAGCTGTTCGCCCGCCAGTTGGCGCACGGCGCGTGGGGGATCACCGCGGCCAACACCAGCCAGCTGCGGGTGTACCGGGCGTTCGGGGTGGAGCGGGTGGTGCTGGCCAACCAGCTCGTCGACCCCGCCGGGCTGCGGTGGCTGGCCGCGGAACTGGCCGCCGACGACACGTTCGAGTTCACCTGTTGGGTGGACTCCGTCGCGGGGGTGGCGCGGATGACCGAGGCGCTCGGCGCGGTCGAACGGCCGGTCGACGTGCTGGTCGAGCTCGGGGCGCGCGGCGGGCGGACCGGCGCGCGTGACCAGGCCACCGCGCTGGAGGTGGCGCGGGCCGCCGCCGCGAGCCCCGCGTTGCGCCTGGCCGGCGTCGGCGGCTACGAGGGCGCGCTGGCGCACGACGCGTCACCGGCGGCGCGGTCCGTCGTGGACGGTTACCTGGACTCGGTGCGCGAGTTGGCGATCGCGCTGCGGGACGTGTTCGAGGTCGACGAGCCGATCGTCACGGTGGGTGGCAGCGCGTACTTCGACCAGGTGGCGGCGAAGCTCACCGAGCCGTGGCCGTTCCCGGTGCGGCCGGTGCTGCGCAGCGGCGCGTACATCACCCACGACGACGGGTTCTACCGCGGCATCTCACCCCTGGGCCGCACGCCCGGCGCGCAACCGTTCCGCAGCGCGCTGCGCGCGTGGGCGCAGGTCACCTCACGCCCGCAGCCCGACCTGGCGCTGCTGACGCTGGGCAAGCGGGACGCGTCGTTCGACGAGGGCCTGCCCGAACCGCAGGTGGTGCGCGGCCGGGACGGCGTCGAGCGGCCGTTCGCCGCCGAGGTCACCGCGCTCAACGACCAGCACGCGTTCGTGCGGCTGTCCGGTGACGAGGTCGAGGTCGGCGACTGGGTCGGCCTCGGCCTGTCGCACCCCTGCACGGTGTTCGACAAGTGGCCGCTGATCCCGGTGGTCGAGGGCACCACCGTGGTCGACCTGGTGCGCACCTACTTCTAGGGGGTTCGGCGTGGACATCGTCTTCCGGGGCGCACGGGTCGTGGACGGCACCGGCGCGCCCTCCTACCGGGCGGACGTGGGCGTGCGCGACGGGCGCATCGCCGAGATCGGCGACCGGCTCGACGGGCGGCGGGTGGTCGACGCCGACGGCCGGGTCCTCGCGCCCGGCTTCATCGACATGCACTCCCACTCCGACCTCCAGGTGCTGGCCGACCCCGGCCACCTGGCCAAGGTGTCGCAGGGCGTCACCACGGAGGTCCTCGGCCAGGACGGGCTGTCCTACGCGCCCGTGGACGACGACGTGCTGGCCGTGCTGCGCGCGCAACTGGCCGGGTGGAACGACGACCCGCCCGGCTTCGACTGGGACTGGCGCTCCGTCGGCGGGTACCTGGACCGCCTCGACCGGGGCATCGCGGTCAACGCCGCCTACCTCGTGCCGCAGGGCACGCTGCGGATGCTGTGCGTCGGCTACGACGACCGGCCCGCCACCGACGCCGAGCTGGACCGGATGCGCGAGGTGCTGGCGCGGTCGTTGCGCGAGGGCGCGATGGGCATGTCGTCCGGCCTGACCTACACGCCCGGCATGTACGCCGACACCGCCGAGCTGACCGAGCTGTGCCGGGTCGTCGGCGAGCACGGCGGGTTCTACAGCCCGCACCACCGCAGCTACGGCGCGGGCGCGCTGGAGGCGTACGCGGAGATGGTGCGCGTGTCGCGGGACGCCGACTGCCCCCTGCACCTCGCGCACGCCACGATGAACTTCGAGGTCAACCGGGGTCGGGCGGGCGAGCTGCTCGACCTGCTCGACCGGGCCATCGCGGCCGGCGCGGACATCACCCTCGACACCTACCCCTACCTGCCCGGCGCGACGTACCTGTCGGCGCTGCTGCCGAGCTGGGCGGGCGCGGGCGGACCGGAGGCGACCCTGGCGCGGCTGTCCGATCCGGACACCCGCGAGCGGATCCGGGTCGAGGTCGAGGAGACCGGCTCCGACGGCTGCCACGGCGTGCCGGTCGACTGGTCGACCATCGAGGTCAACGGCGTGCGCAAGGCCGAGAACGCGCACCTGGTCGGGCACTCGGTCGCCGAGTCGGCGCGCCGGGCCGGCCGGCCGCCCGCCGAGCTGTACTTCGACGTCCTGCTCTCCGAGCGGCTGGGCACCTCGTGCCTCATGCACGTCGGCCACGAGGACAACGTCCGCGCGATCATGCGGCACCCGGCGCACACCGGCGGCAGCGACGGCCTGCTGGTGGGCGACCGGCCGCACCCGCGCGCGTGGGGCACGTTCCCCCGCTACCTCGCCCGGTACGTGCGCGAGCTCGGCGTGCTGGGCCTGGAGGAGTGCGTGGCGCACCTGACCGGCCGGGCCGCGCGGCGGCTCCGGCTCGCCGACCGGGGGCTCGTGCGCGAGGGGCACGCGGCCGACCTCGTGCTGTTCGACCCCGACGCGATCGCCGACACCGCGACGTTCGACGAGCCCCGGCAGGCCGCCGCGGGCATCACCCACGTCGTCGTCAACGGGGTGCCCGTGCTCGACGACGGCGTGCGGACCGACGCGCTGCCCGGCCGTTCCCTGCGACACCACCGGAGCCGTTCGTGATCGACTGGTTGCAGCACACCGCGGGAGGGCTGCTGACGCTGTCCGCGCTCAGCATCGCCCTGCTCCTGGCCATGATCATCAGGTGGAAGGTCGAGCCGTTCATCGCGCTGCTCGTCGTCGGCCTGCTGGTAGCGCTCGCCGCCGGCCTGCCCGTGGAGACGCTGGTCGGCTCGGCGCAGAAGGCCTCGGACTCGTTGGTGGAGAAGGGTTTCGGCGGCATCCTCGGCCACGTCGCCGCGATCATCGGCCTCGGCACGCTGCTCGGCTCGATCCTGGAGGCCTCCGGCGGCGCGGAGGTGCTGACCCGGTCGCTGCTGCGGGCGTTCGGCGAGAACCGCGCCCCGCTGGCCATGGGCCTGTCGGGGTTGATCTTCGGCGTGCCGGTGTTCTTCGACATCGGCATCTTCGTGCTCGCTCCCCTGGTCTACGTGGCCGCGAAGCGCAGCGGCCGGTCGATCGTGCTGTACGCCATGCCGCTGCTGGCCGGGCTGTCGGTGACGCACGCGTTCATGCCGCCGCACCCCGGCCCCGTCGCGGCGGCGGGCATGCTCGGCGTCGAGCTCGGCTGGATCATCGTCATGGCACTGGCCGTGGCGATCCCGTCGTGGTTCATCGGCGGCGTGCTGTTCTCGGCGTGGATGGGCAAGCGGCTGCACGTGCCCGTGCCGGAGGAGATGCTGGCCGCCGCGGAGAAGGCGCGCGGCGAGCAGGCCAAGGGCGAGCCGCCGCTGTCGCTGGTGCTGGGGATCATCGCGGTGCCCCTGGTGCTGATCCTGGCGGGCACGTTCGGCAGCATCCTGCTGCCCAAGGGGTCCACCGCGCTGGGGGTGTTCACGTTCTTCGGCACCCCCGCGGTGGCGTTGACGATCGCCGTGCTGGTGGCGTTCTGGCTGCTGGGCTTCCGCCGGGGCATGACGCGCGAGCAGGTGACCGAGCTGTCCGCCGCGTCGTTGCGGCCGGTGGCGATGATCCTGCTGGTGGTCGGCGCGGGCGGCTTCTTCGGCGCGGTGCTGTCCGCGACGGGCGTCGGCAAGGTGCTCGCCACGTCGCTGGCCGACGTCGGGCTGCCGGTGATCGCGCTGTCGTACGTGATCAGCTGCGGGATGCGCATCGCGCAGGGCTCGGCCACCGTCGCGATCGTGACCACGACCGGTATCGTCGTGCCCGTCGTGGCGGACCTGGACTTACTCGCAGCCGCAGCTGGCGCTGCTGGTCATGTCGATCGCGGCGGGCTCGATCATCGCCTCGCACGTCAACGACGGCGGGTTCTGGATCGTGTCGCGCTACTTCGGCCTGTCGGTGAAGGAAACCCTCCAGACGTGGACCGTGCTGGAGACGATCCTGTCCGTGGTCGGCTTCGTGGTGGCCGCGCTGCTGAGCCTGGTGGTGTAGCGGGCGCCTCCCGCCGTCTCCCCCGGCCGCCTCTCAGGCGCCGGCCTTCGTGCCGTCCGGCCTGGCGGCGAACCACACGCCGCCGACGCCGTGGCCCTTCGCGTCGCCGCACACCACGTCGTCGGCGAACAGGTACAGCGGCCACCCGGCGACCGTGGCCTGCCGCGTGCCGTCCGCGCGGGTCACCGAACCCACCAGCGCCTGGTCCACGCCCCGCACCTCGAACCGCGGCGAGTCCACCAGCAGCGGCGGCCACTTCGTCGCGCAGTCGCCGTCGCAGTTGGACGCCGAGGGGTTCGCGCGGTCCTCGTCGAACCGGTAGAGCGTCATGCCGTCCTTGTCGGTCAGCACGGTGCCGAGCCGGCCCACCGACGCGGTCGTCAGCACCAGGCCCGCGGCGGGCGCGGCCTTCCTGCCGTCCGGGGCGGCCACGAACCACGTGCCGCCGACGCCCTGCCCGTTGGCCTGGCCCGGTGCGGTGTCCTGGGCGAACCGGTACACGGGCCAGCCGGCCACGGTGACCTGCCGCACGCCGTCGGGGCGGTCGAGCGTGGCCACGAGCGACTGGTCGACGCCCTGCACCCGCACGTCGCCGGAGGTCGCCGGCACCGGCGGCCACTGCTCCGCGCAGCCACCGTCGCAAGTGGACAGCGAGGGTTTCGCCGAGTCCCGGTCGAACCGGTAGAGCGTCAGGCCGTCGCCGTCGGTCAACACCGTGCCCAGGCCCGGCACCACGGCGGTGGCGATGTCGGCGGACTCTTGCGGCGCGACCTCGTTGCCGGCCCTTTCCGGTTGTGCGCCAAGGGGACCGGCCCCCTGCTCCTGAGCGGCGGGCCGTGCGGCGCCGGTGTGCGGCGTGGTGCCGCAAGCGCCGAGCAGGGTGATGCCGAGGAGAGCGACGGCGGCTGCACGCGTGCGGGTCATGGCGGACCTCCCTGAGGCGACCGGATGCCACCCACACGGACAGCGGACCCGAACGGTTCACCGGATTCGGTGGTTTTTTGTGCGCTCAATCGAGGCCGTGATCACGGAACGCCGCACGCTTGAGCGGCGGCACCGCCTCGAACAGCCGCAACACCGACTTGAACGCCACCCGGCCGACCGCGTTGCCCGACACGAACTGCCGCGCGCTGCGCAACGACGCCGTCACCGCCGCGAAGCCGTACTCCCGCATCCGCCGCTCGTAGTCCGCGATCGCGTCCAACGGCTCGCGCTCGACCAGGTTGCGGCACAACGTCATCGCGTCGCGCAACGCGGTGTTCGCCCCGATCCCGCGCATCGGCGTCATGCTGTGGATCGCGTCGCCGAGCAGCGTCACGGCGGTCGTCGGCCACGGGTCCACCGGCACTGACGTGCGGATCGGCTAGTGCGACACCGAGTCGTGCGGCGACTCGCGCACCACCCGCACCAGGTCCGGGTGCCAGCCGGTGATCGCGTCGGCCACCACGTCCCGCAGCGGCCGGTTCGCGGGCAGCACCAGGCCGGCCGCGGCGTAGGCCCACATCAGGTAGCCGTCCTCGGCCAGTTCGTGCGGCGCGAGGAACATCCCAGCCGCCGCGCGCGGGATCACCGAGTGGGCGTGTGCGACGAGCTCCGGCGGCAGCCAGGCACGCGTGCGCGGGGTCAGCGGCAGCTTGCCCGCGACGGCCGTGATGCCGGTGTCGACGCGTTCGGCGTGCGGGAGGTACTGGGCTCGCACCGCCGAGTTCGCGCCGTCCGCGCCCACCAGCACGTCGCACCGGGTGCTCGTGCCGTCGGCGAAGTGGACCGTGAGGCGGCCGTCCTCGTGCTCGTAGCGGGTGAACCGACGGCCGAACCCCACCACGTCGTCCAGGCCGGTCAGCAGGATCTCCCGCAGCGTGATGCGACTGACCGAGTGGTGGGCGCGGGCCGGGACGTCCGCCGGGTTCTCGACGGTGAGCAGCCGTCGGAGCCGCTCGTCCAGGAACCCGAACCCGCCGCCGCCACGGCCGGTGGTGGCGACGAACCGCTCCCACAGCTCCGGCGGCAGGCACTCGTGCAGCGCGCGTGCGCCGATAGGGCTGATGTGCAGCCGATATCCCTGCAACCGGTCGGTCGACGTCACGTCCCGCTCGTGCACGGACACGCTCACCCCGTTCCGCGTCAACCCCTGGGCCAGGCACAACCCGCCCACACCGCCACCGACGACCGCCACGTGAAGACTCATGCGGCCCACTATCATCCAAACGTTTGATTAAGTCAACCAGACGGCTGATAGTGCGTGATCGGCTACGGTTGACCGCGTGCCCCGCCGCTCACCCGACGCCACCGAACGCAAGCGCGACCCCGAGCGCACCAAGGCCCGGATCCTCGAAGCGGCGACGGCCGAGTTCGGCGCGAAGGGCTACGCGGCGGCCCGGGTGAGCGCCATCGCCGACCGCGCGGGCGTGAACAAGCAGCTGATCTCGTACTACTTCGGTGGGAAGGAAGGCCTCTACCGCGAGCTGTCCGGGCGGTGGCAGCGGCAGGGCGGGGAACTCACCGACGGCCCGTTGGCGGAGGTCGTGCGCGGGTTCGTGCTGTCGACGCGCTCGCAGCGGGACTGGGCGCGGCTGATGGTGTGGGAGAACGTGTCCGGCGACGACACGCCGGACGAGGGGGACACGGAGTTCCTGCGGGCGCAGGTGGAAGCGCTGCGGGCCAGGCAGGAGGCCGGCGAGCTCCCCACCGACCTCGACCCGGCGTGCCTGCTGCTGGCCCTGACGGCAGCCGCGAGCGCGACCGTCTTCATGCCGCGGATGGTGCGCCGGATCACCGGGGAGGACCCGGAGTCGGACGAGTTCGCCGAGCGCTACGCCGAGCAACTGGCCCGACTCGTCCGACACCTCGGCTAGCTCCGACACCTCGACCGGCTCCGGCGCGGGCTGGTGTCGCACCTCGACCATCTCCGGGACCGGCCCGCACTCCGGCGCGCCGCGGCTCAGCGCGCTGCGGGCTCGGGCTGCACTTCAGCCAGCTCCACCGGCGCGGGCTCGGCCTCTCGGGCGGCTCGGACCGGCTCCGATTTGAGCGGCATTTCGGCCGCCACCACCTTCAGCCGGCACCGCCCCGGGCGAACGCTCGACTGGCGCGGGCTCGGCCTCTCGGGCGGCTCGGACCGGCTCCGACTTGAGCGGCATTTCGGCCGCCACCACCTTCAGCCGGCACCGCCCCGGGCGAACGCTCGACTGGCGCCGGCCCGGCTCGATCAAGCTCTCGCGCGGCTCGGGCAGGATGGATCGGGCGGGATGGATCGGGCGGGATCTCGACCAGCTGCGGCCTGAGTTCGCCTTTCGCGGCTCTCGCGCTCCTCGGGCGCGACACGGGCTCGGGTGGCGACTCCCCCTCGGCCTCGGGCATGGCTTGGGCTCCGGCGGCGGTTCGGGCTCTGGCGGCGCTCGGCTCGGACTCAGACGACAGCTCAAACTCTCGGCGTGGCTCGGGCTCGGCCGACAGTTCGGCTAGCTCTCGCGCGGCTCGGGCTCGGGTGCAGCTCAGGCGAGGCTCAAACTCTCGGCGCGGCTTGGGCTCCGGCGGACGGCGGCGCGGCTTGGGCTCCGACGGGCGGCCGTGGCTCGGGTTCGAGCGGGCGGCGGCGCGGCTCGGGTTCGGGTGGGTGCTTCAGCGGGCCGGCAGCTCGGTTAGCAGTTGCCCAGAGCCGCGTGGAACCCGGCCAGGTAGGTGCGCAGACCCCGCTGGCCGCTGCGCATCATCAGCTCGTGGTTGGCCAGGAGCAGCGGCCGGGCGAGGAGGGCCACGCGGCGCAGCAGAGGTTTGCGCACGACCACCTCCTGGTCGTAGACCAGGCGCGAACCGCGGCCCTCGGCGAAGATCCGCCAGCTCGCCGTGCCGTCGAGGTCTCCGACGAGGTCCGCGCGCAGCAGACCCGCCGCCGGCTCGCGGGCGTTGTGGCGGGCCTGGAACACCAGGTCGTACGGCAGCGCCGAGCGGCACCGCAGCTCGGCCACGTCGTCGGCGACCCGGCGGGCCGTGCGCACCTGCGGCCACCACTGCGGGTAGCTGCCCAGGTCGGCGAGGACGTCGAAGGTCCGCTCGGGGGTGCTGTCCACCGACCAGACGCTGCGGAAGCGGTACGTGTTCGGTGACATGACGCCAGTGTTCGACATGGCGCCATAGTCACGTACACCGGTCGTGTGCGCGAGCACCCGTGGCCGCGGGGATGGTGGGTGACCGGGGCCGCCGCGTCTCCCCATCATTTCCGGCAACGCTATCCGGCTTTCCATTCATACCCGGAGACCGTGACGCCTTTGGGTGATCTTGGGGCGGCTGACCGGCCAGGTCGAGGCGGCCCGGCCGGGTCAGCCGCTCCAACGGTCAGCCGACGGCGGCGGCGGTTGGTAGGGCTTCGCGCAGGAACTGTCCCGTGTAGCTGTCCGGCACGTCCGCGACCTGCTCCGGCGTGCCCTCCGCCACCACCATTCCGCCGCCGGACCCGCCCTCCGGCCCCATGTCCACCAGCCAGTCCGACGTCTTGATCACGTCGAGGTTGTGCTCGATCACGATCACCGTGTTGCCCTTGTCGACCAACCCGTTGATCACGCCGAGCAGCTTGCGGATGTCCTCGAAGTGCAGCCCCGTGGTCGGCTCGTCGAGGATGTAGACCGTCTTGCCGGTCGACCGCTTCTGCAGCTCCGCCGCCAGCTTCACCCGCTGCGCCTCACCACCGGACAACGTGGGCGCGGGCTGCCCCAGCCGCACGTACCCCAACCCGACGTCGACGAGCGTGCGCAGGTGCCGGTGGATCGCGTTGATCGGCTCGAAGAACGTCGCCGCCTCCTCGATCGGCATGTCGAGGACCTCGGAGATCGTCTTGCCCTTGTAGTGCACTTCCAACGTCTCGCGGTTGTACCGGGCGCCCTTGCACACCTCGCACGGCACGTAGACGTCCGGCAGGAAGTTCATCTCGATCTTGATCGTGCCGTCGCCCGCGCACGCCTCGCAGCGCCCGCCCTTGACGTTGAACGAGAACCGACCCGGCTGGTAGCCCCGCACCTTCGCCTCGGTGGTGGCCGCGAACAGCTTGCGGATGTGGTCGAACACGCCCGTGTAGGTGGCCGGGTTGGACCGCGGGGTGCGGCCGATCGGCGACTGGTCGACCTGCACCAGCTTGTCGACCTGGTCCAGCCCGCGCACGCGCGTGTGCCTGCCCGGCACCTGCCGCGCGCCGTTGAGCTTGTTCGCCAGCACGGTCGCCAGGATGTCGTTGACCAGCGTGGACTTGCCCGAGCCGGACACACCGGTGACCGAGACCAGGCAGCCGAGCGGGAACGACACGTCGATGCCGCGCAGGTTGTGCTCCCGCGCGCCGACCACGGTGAGCTGCCGCTTCTTGTCGACCTTGCGGCGGGTGGCGGGCATGGGGATCTCCTTGCGCCCCGCCAGGTACGCGCCGGTGATCGACTCCTTGTTCTTCAGCAGCTCCCGGTACGGGCCGCTGTGCACGACCTTGCCGCCGTGCTCGCCCGCGCCGGGGCCGATGTCGACCACCCAGTCGGAGGTGCGGATGGTGTCCTCGTCGTGCTCGACCACGATCAGCGTGTTGCCCAGGTCGCGCAGCCGGACGAGGGTTTCGATCAGCTTGTGGTTGTCACGCTGGTGCAACCCGATCGAGGGCTCGTCCAGCACGTACAGCACGCCGACGAGGCCGGAGCCGATCTGCGTCGCCAACCTGATCCGCTGAGCTTCTCCACCCGAAAGAGTGCCGGACGCCCGGTCCAGTGACAGGTAGTTGAGGCCGACGTCGAGCAGGAAGTGCAGCCGGGCCTGGATCTCCTTGAGCACCGCGCCCGCGATCATCGACTCGCGCTTGCCCAGCTTGAGCCCGTCGAGGAACTCGGAGCACTCCGACACCGACATCGCGCACACCTCGGCGATGGACTTGTCGCCCTTGCGCCCGTGGTGCAGCGTGACGGCCAGGATCTCCGGCTTGAGGCGCGTGCCCTGGCACGTCGGGCACGGCACCTCCCGCATGTAGCCCTCGTACTTCTCCCGCATGTACTCGGACTCGGTCTGCTCCTGCCGCCGTTCCAGGAACGGGATCACGCCCTCGTAGTTGGCGTAGTAGGAGCGCTCACGACCGTAGCGGTTCTTGTAGCGGACGTTGACCTGCTCGTCGACGCCGTGCAGCACGGCCTTCTGCACCTTGGCGGGCAGCTGCCGCCACGGCGTGTCCATCCGGAACCCGATCGCGAGGCCGAGCGACTCCAGCAGCCGGGTGAAGTACTCGGCGGTCTGGCCGGACGCCCACGGCGCGATCGCGCCCTCGGCCAGCGACAGCTCGTCGTCCGGCACGACCAGCTCCGGGTCGACCTCCTTGCGCACGCCGATACCGGTGCACGCCGGGCAGGCGCCGTAGGGCGAGTTGAACGAGAACGACCGCGGCTCCAGGTCCTCGATCGCCAGCGCGTGGCCGTTCGGGCAGGCCAGGTTCTCGGAGAAGCCGCGGACCCGGCCCGGGTCGTGCTCCGGCACGTCCACGAACTCCAGCTCGACCAGGCCGTCGGCCAGGCGCAGCGCCGTCTCCACCGAGTCGGTCAGCCGCTGCTTGGAGCTCGCCTTCACGCTCAGCCGGTCGATCACGACCGCGATGTCGTGCTTCTCCTGCTTCTTCAGCTTCGGCACCTCGCCGAGGGCGTGGACCACGCCGTCGACCTTGGCGCGCGAGTAGCCCTGCGACTGCAGGGTGGAGAACAGGTCGAGGTACTCGCCCTTGCGGCCGCGGATGACCGGCGCGAGCACCTGGAACTTGGTGCCCGATTCCATGGCCAGCACCTGGTCCACGATCTGCTGGGGCGTCTGCTTGCTGATCGCCTCGCCGCACGTGGGGCAGTGCGCCTTGCCGGCCCGCGCGTAGAGCAGCCGCAGGTAGTCGTAGACCTCGGTGATGGTGCCCACGGTCGACCGCGGGTTGCGGCTGGTCGACTTCTGGTCGATCGACACCGCTGGCGAGAGGCCTTCGATGAAGTCGACGTCCGGCTTGTCCATCTGACCGAGGAACTGCCGCGCGTAGGCCGAGAGCGATTCGACGTAGCGGCGCTGGCCCTCGGCGAAGATCGTGTCGAAGGCGAGGCTGGACTTGCCCGAGCCGGACAGCCCGGTGAACACGATGAGGCTGTCCCTCGGCAGGTCGAGGTCCACCCCTCGCAGGTTGTGCTCGCGCGCCCCGCGAACGACAAGCCGGTCGGCCACAACGGTTCCCTTCGGTTCTTGACCTTCCCCCGAACAGACGTTCGAAAAGCGTATCGGACCACCACGCCGGCCCTGCCACCGCGTCGGCCCTGTCGGGGAGGGCGTCAACCATGCTAGGGCCGGGTACCGACAAATCGTGACGGGCACACTCCCACGATCGTGCGCCAACGGCTCTACCGGTCGGTAGTCAACGCCCCTACGCTGGGGTGATAGGCCGTTCGGCCGCAAACGCCGGGATGAGGTGCCCATGAGCTTCGCTGATGCCGCCCAGGTCCGATCCGCCCAGACGAGCGTACCCGCGCCCCGCGAGCAGTCGGCCGCGGTCCAGGACGCGGTCGCCGGGCTCGCCGAGGTCGAACGGGCGACAGGCGCGTTGTACGAGGTCGTGGCGGCCCTGGACCTCTCCGCGCTGCGCGGTCCGAGCCTGCTGCCGGGCTGGAGCCGGGCGCACGTGGTGACGCACCTCGCACGCAACGCCGACGCCCTGGTCAACCTGCTCATGTGGGCGAAGACGGGCGTCGAGCACCAGATGTACCCGAGCGCGGCAGACCGCGACGCCGACATAGCCGAGGGCGCGGGACGGTTGCCGCAGCTGCTGCGGGCGGACCTGGACGCGGCGTGCCAGCGGTTCGCCACGGCCGCCCGCGAGCTGCCCGCCACGGCGTGGGAGGCGGAGGTCGTGCACCCGACGTCGGGTCCGTTCCTGGCGCACCGGGTGCCGTGGCTGCGGCTGCGCGAGGTGTGGTTCCACCTGGTCGACCTGGACCGGGGCGTCGGGTTCGCCGACCTGCCGCCGGAACTGCTGGAGCACTTCCTCGAGGAGGCCGTCGGCCAGTACGCCGACCGGGCCGACACGCCGTCGGCGCGGGTGGAGGTGGTGTTCCCGGACGGCCGTCAGCGCGGCTGGGCGCTGACCGCGGACAGCGCGACGTCGCCCGCGGTCGGCGGCCCGGCGGCGGACGTGCTCGGGTGGCTGACCGGACGCCACAGCGGCGCCCGGCTGAACGGGACGGTGCCGACGCTGCCCAAGTGGCTCTGAGCGGCGTGCAGGCGGGCGGTGAGCAGCAGGCCGGCCAGGGTCGGCCGACTCGCCGTCAGGGCCCGGTGCGCCGGGCGTTCCACGAACTTGGTGAGCAGCCAGCCGAGCAAGACGGCCGACCCGGTGAAGAACGCCAGTTCCAGCCACGGCCCGCCGTAGGGTGAGACCTTGGCCATGACGACGTAGCCGAGCTCCTGGTGCACCAGGTACACGCCGTAGGAGATGCCTGCCAGCCACTTGATCGGCCGGGAGAGCAGGCGCACGGGAGCGACGTCCCAGTCCGGGCCGCCCGCCGCCGCGCACACGCCGATCAGCAGGACGCCGAAGCCGACGGTCGACGCGAGGTCGCCGCTGTGCCCGACCTGCACCAGGAGGGTCGCCGTGAGCAGGGCGAACAGGTGCCGGTCGCCGAGGCGTCCCTTGGACCACAGCCAGATCGCGACGCCGATGGCGAACAGCTGCGCGCGCTGGGCGCCGAGGCCGTTGTACAGGGTGTGGACGAGGCCGGGGTCGGCCGTCCAGTCCCTGATGGCCAGGGGGACGACGATGAGGACCCAGAGCAGCGCCTTGACCGCCCGGCCGCGGATCCGCGACGCCAGCAGGGCGCCCGCGACGAACCCCGTGACCTGGATCGGGAGCGTCCAGTAGGAGACGTCGACCAGGCGTGCGTCGGGGAACCAGCTCTGGAGCATGAGGACGTTGACGAGCAGGTCGCGCGGTTCGAGTTCGCTCCAGCCGTCCGGCGTGAGGTGGCGCAGCACGGTGTAGGTGCACACGGCGGCGACCACGTAGGCGGGCAGCAGGCGGGCCAGGCGGTTGTGCAGGAAGCGGCCGGGTTCGCCCTTGGCCAGCGAGGCGCAGGCGAAGAAGGCGGAGATCACCACGAGCGTGCTGGCGCCGAACTCGAAGCCGAAGACGAACGACGGCCGGCTGAGCTCCGGGTGGTTGGCCGGGCCGACGCGGGTGGCGTGCTGGAGGAGCACGCACAGCACGGCGAGGATGCGCAGGACGTCCCAGTTGATCCGACGTTTGGTAGGCACGAGGAAGAAGAACCCTAATCAGACGTTATCGGCGGAGCGGCGGAGAGTGTTACCAACCCTATGGGGTCGACCTGTGGGAGCCCTGAAGGGTGCCCGGTCGGATACGGTCGGCCATTGTGGACGTACTAGAGGACTACAAGGGGCACGTGTCGCCGGGCGGCCCGGCGGCGCGGCGGACCCTCGACGCGCTGACCATCACGAAGGTCTCGGTCGGCCCGATGGACAACAACGCGTACCTGCTGGTCTGCCGCGCGACGAACGAGGGTCTGCTCATCGACGCGGCGGCCGACCCGGAGCGGCTGTCGGACGTGGTCGGCCACGAGGTGGACCGGCCGAGGTTGAAGACGGTCGTGACCACGCACCGGCACCAGGACCACTGGGGCGCCCTCGGCGCGGTCGCGGGCGCGAACGGCTCCAACACCATCGCGCACGAGGCGGACGCGGAGGTGCTGCCGATCCCGCCGGACGTCCTGGTGGCGCACGGCGACACGGTGCACGTCGGCGAAGTCCCCTTGACGGTGATCCACCTGCGCGGCCACACGCCGGGCTCGATCGCCCTGCTGTACCGCGACCCAACCGGACACCCCCACCTCTTCACCGGGGACTCGCTGTTCCCGGGAGGGGTCGGCAGAACCACGTCGCCCGAAACCTTCACTTCGCTGATCGACGACGTGGAGACCCGGATCTTCGCCGAACTGCCCGACGACACGTGGGTCTACCCGGGTCACGGCGACGACACCACCCTGGGGCGTGAGCGACCTCACCTGGCCGAGTGGCGCGCGCGGGGTTGGTGACGGAGGGCACGCGGACGGGGTCGAGCAGCGGCCCCGGCCGTGGTCACTCGACGATCGTGATGAACCCCTCGGTCCACGCGTCCTCGTCGATCTCGTGCGGGTCGACCATGAAGCAGTCCGGCTCGTCGGCGAAGCCGGGCGTCGACTTCGCGCGCTCGATCCGCTCCCTGGCACGGCTCTCCGTCGAGTAGACGCCCAGCAACTTCAGGTCGTCGCCGTCCCACTCGTCCCAGGTCAGCTCGCCGTCTCCGTCGACGTGCTCGACCGGGGAGCCGTCGAGGTCGCGGGCGTGGCGGACGTGCCAGAGCAGGAAGACTTGCACGCACCCGATCTTACGAGGACGAGCCCTCGGCGCGTGACTGCTCGTCGGGGGCGGTGGGGCGGGCGAACACGTCCTCCGGGAGGAAGCAGCCGTAGTCCTGCAACGGCTGCGGCTCGTCCAGGACGAGTTCCTGGACGCGGCCGGCGGGCGACAGGCCGTCCGGGCGGTCCGGGACGCGGGCGCCGGGCAGTGGCGGGTCGCCGGCGCGGGCGGAGTCGGGGACGAGGTCGCCGTCGCGGTCGATCAACGCGTACGCGGCGTCGGCGACGTCGGCGACCGCCTCGGCCACCTCGGCGTCGGTGAGGCCCGGGTTCAGCTCCCGGTACGCCGCCCGTGCGGCGGCCATGAAGCGCTCCGGGTCGACCACCACGACGTCCCGGCGGGTTCGCACGCTGATCGTCATGCCGGCCACGGGGCCGCTCGGTTCGTCCACCTCACGATCGTAGGATCACCCGATCCGGTTCACGGCGTCGAGCACGTCGAGGTAGCCGTCACTCACCCGCCACAGGGCGTCCGAGACCGTCGTGAGCTTGCCGGGGCTCCAACGCCTGTCCTCGTAGGCACGCGTCTGGCGGCGCAGTGCCCGCAGGCTCACCGCCAGTTCGTCGCGCAGCCGGGACCGCAGCTCGTCCGCTCCCGGGGCAGGCAGCCTGACCTGCTCGCCACGCCCGTCGGCGAGCGCGGCGACCGTCTCCTCCACCAGCCCGTCCGCCGCGTCCCAGACCAGGGCGGGCCGGTCGACGTGGTGGTTCCAGACCGGTGCGCGCGCCGAGCGCCACAGCGCTCGGACCGGGTTCCTGGCCACTCGCGTCGCGTTGGCCCAGTGCTCCGAGCCGTGCGGCTCGCTCAACCACGGAACGTCGTCGACCGGCAGATCCACCACCACTGCGACGGTCACCTGTTCGAGATCACGTGGTGCACCGAGGATGTCCCCCACTGCCCACAGGCGCACCGCCCGCAACGGGTGGATCGAACCCGGCAGGCTCGCCAACTCGCCGCACTTGGCCGCCAACTCCTCGACGTGCCGCACCGCCCGTGACCACTTCACCCGACCATCCTCACCCGTTCCCGGACGTCGGCAGGTCCGCCATCACGGCACGCGGCAGCGACGGGTTCGCGGCGGTGGTCGCGCAGGCAGGGCGCGAGCGCCCGCGGCAAGGTGTGGGGGGTGGCGGGCGATCTCGCGGTAGACCTTGGGCGGAGTTCGGCCGCGACGCGGTGCGGACCGTCACCGCCGCCCGGTCAGCACGGTGACGTGGACGTGCTCGGTGAACGGCGCGTGCGGCTCCAGGGCGTCGCGGACCAGGTCGGTGAACGCCCGGCGGTCCGCCGGCAGCCGGTCGGCGGGCAGCGCCGAGAGGACACCGCCCACTATGGACTCCAGGTCCAGCGTGTCGGTGTAGTCGACCCCGTGCACGTCGACCCGGAACCCGGCGGCGGCCAGGCTTTCCCGGTACCGCGCCTGGCTCTCCTCGTCGGTGCCGCACGCGCTGCCGGCGGGCGTGCCCAGCCACTGCTCCAGGCACTCGCGCAACGCCCGCGACCAGTCCTCGTCCTGCAACCACAGGGGCGTGCCGTTGGTCAGCACGGCCACCCCACCGCCCGGCCTGACCAGCGGGTGCACCGCCCGGAACAGCTCGTCGTGCCGCATCCAGTGCAGCGCCTGACCGATCGTGACCACGCCGACCGACCCGTCGCCGAGCACCGCGCGCACCGCGGGCACGTCCGCGTCCGTCCCCACCACCCACGCCAGGTTCGCCGCACCCCGCTCCTCCCCCGCGCGGCGGGCGTGCGCCAGCATGTCCGGCTCGGGGTCGACGCCGATCACGGCGCGGACCCGGGCCGCCAGGGGCACGGTCACCTGGCCCGTGCCGCAGCCGAGGTCCACCGCGACGTCGTCCGGTGTCAGCCCGAACACGTCGACCACCGCGTCGAACACCGCCGGCGGGTACCCGCGCCGGTAGCGGTGGTAGAACTCGGCCACGTCACCCCGGAAGCCCTGTGCCATGCCGGACAGCGTGCCCACGCCCGCCGCACGGGCGGAAGCGATTGCGCTCACGGCGGAACGACGTCCACCTGGCGTGTGACGCGCGGGCCGATGTCCTGATCCCGCAGCGCAAGCCGTGTCCCGAGCGGCTCGAACCGGTCGGTATGTTCCCCGCATGGAGCAGGTGGTGGAGATCTACACCGACGGCGCGTGCAGCGGCAACCCCGGACCGGGCGGGTGGGGCGCCGTGCTGCGGTACGGGGCGCACGAGCGCGACCTGTTCGGCGGGGAGTCGTCGGCCACCACCAACAACCGGATGGAGCTGATGGCGCCGATCCGCGCGTTGGAGACCCTGAAGCGGCCGTCGGTCGTGCGGATCTACACCGACAGCACGTACGTCCGCAACGGCGTCCTGTCGTGGATGGCCAAGTGGAAGGCCAACGGCTGGCTCACGTCGGCCAAGCAGCCGGTCAAGAACGTCGACCTGTGGCAGCGCCTCGACGCTGCCGCCACGCCCCACGAGGTCGAGTGGCACTGGGTGAAGGGGCACGCCGGGCACCCGGAGAACGAACGCGCGGACCGGCTGGCGGTCCGCGGCGTCCGGGCGGCGATGGAGTCAGATCTGCGGGCAGACGTCGTACATGATGCGGAACAGGCGTGAGGACTCCGGGCTCTGCTCCGGCGGCAGGTCGAAGTAGCCCTTGGCGGCCTCGACGCACCGGGTGAGCAGGTCGTGCTCGGTGGACAGGGTGAACTCCCGGGACCGGTTGGTCTCCAGGGTCGCGTCGGCCTCCTCCTGCTTGCCCGACACGTCGGCGAGCGTGCGCTCCTGGTCGGCCCTGGTGGCCGCGAGCGCGTTGCGGTCGGCGCGTTCGCCCAGGTAGAGGACGGTGAACAAGCCCGCCACGAGGGCGAACACGGCGGCCAGCGCGGTCAGCGCGACGATCGGCGCCCGGCTGGGGCGCGCGGGTGGCGGCGGCGTGGGCTGGTGCTGCATCGACACGCCGTTCGGCGGGGTCGGCGGGGTCGGCGCGAACGAGGTCGGCGCGGGCGGGTTCGACGAGGGCGGCGTGAACGCCCGGTCGGGTTCTGGCGTGGTCATGTCGGCTCCCCGGCTCAGCAGTTGTCCGAGGCGCGGTCGACGGCGGGCCCGAGGGCCGCGTCATCGTCGTCCCGCGCCGCGATGATCGAGTCCCTGGCCGGGTCGGCGCACTTGTGCAGCTCGGCGTTCTGCGCCTCCAGCGTGGAGATCCGCCCGATGACGGTGTCGTTGGCCGACTCGGTCTCCTCCAGCCGCTCCTCGGCCTCGGCGAGCGACCGGCTCGTCTGGTCCAGGCGCTGGACCTCCAGGCCGTGCTCCTCCTTCGCCCCGGCGTACAGCACGATCGCCAGGACGGACGCGCCGACCAGGACCACGGCGAGCAGGCCCAGCAGCACGACGGCGGCACGTGGCCGGGGCCGCGGCGGTGGTGGCGGTGACGGGATCGACAGCGCGTGGTCGGTCATGTGGCCCCCTTGTTCCCTTGAGATGCCACGAAAGTAGGGACACCGGGGGTCACCGGCCAAGTGTCGGGCCGCCGGAAACTTCCGCTACCTGCCGGGGACCGCGCGCAACCCGTCCCCGGACCGGGCCGGTCCGCCGGATCCGGGGTCGCTCAGAGCCAGCCGTTGTCGTGCGCGGTGACGTAGGCCTCCGACCGGCTCGCCGCGCCGAGCTTGGCCACCGCCGCGGCCAGGTGGTTGCGCACCGTCCCGGCGGACAGGTGCGTCCGGCGCGCGATCACCGCCACCGGCGTGTCGTACTCCGCCAGCCGCAGCACCTCCAGCTCACGCGGCGTCAACGGGCACGGCGGCGTGGTCAGCGCGTCCGCCGCCAGCTCCGGGTCGACGTACCGGGCGCCGCCGTGCACCCGCCGGATCACGTCCGCCAGCGTGCCGCCCGGCGACCCCTTCGGCAGGAAGCCCTTCGCGCCGGTCGACAGCGCGCGTTGCAGGTGGGGCGGTTTGCCGCGCCCGGTCAGGATCACCACCGCGCACCCCGGCAACGACGAGGCCAGCGCCGCGGTCACCTCGAACCCGTCCAGCTCCGGCATCTGCAGGTCGACCACGGCCACGTCCGGCCGGTGCGCCAACGCCGCGCGCACCGCCTCCCGGCCGTCACCGGCCTGCGCCACGACCTCGATGTCCGGCTCCAGCCCGAGCAACGCCGCCACCGCGACGCGGATCAGCTCCTCGTCGTCGGCGAGCAGCACGCGTATCACGTCCGCACGGTCGCCACCAGCGTGAACACCCCGTCCTCCTCCCCGGTGCGCACCGTCCCGCCCACCCGGGCCAGCCGCTCGGCCAGCCCGCTCAACCCCGACCCGCGCGGCCCGCGCGCGCCGCCGGCAGCGCCGTCGTTCGCCACGGTCAGCCGCACCTCGTCGGCGCCCGCCACGACGTCGACCGAGCACCACCGCGCCCGGCTGTGCCGCAGCACGTTCGTCCCCGCCTCCCGCAACGCCCACGACAGCTCGCGCGCGGCCGCGGGCAACTCCGCCGGAACCGACACGGTGCACCGCACCCCGGCCGAGGTCAACACCTGCTCGATCGCCGACGCCTGCTCGGCCAGCTCCACGGTCCGGTACCCGCGCACGGCCTCCCGCAGCTCCGACAACGCCACCGACGCCAGCGCGCGCACCTCGTCCGCCTCCGCGGCCGCCCGCTCACCGTCCACGACCGCCAGCCGCGACGCCAGCTCCGCCTTCAGCGCGATCACGGTCAACCGGTGCCCCAGCAGGTCGTGCACGTCCCGGGCGAACCGCAGCCGCTCCTCGATCACCGCCAGCCGCGCCCGCGCCTCACGCCCCCGCTGCGCCTGCACGACCAGGTCCCACAACCACACCGGCAGCACGTGCATCAGCGCCAACCCGACACCGACGCCACCGGCGACCACCAACGCGCGCAACGGATCCGGCGACACCACCGCGGCCACCGCGACCACCAGGGGCGCCACCGCCCACGACCGCCGCCGAACCAGCACCGGCGCCGTGGCGACGAGCGCCGCGCCGACCCATGCCCACGTGTCCCACCGCCCCACGGCCACGGGTGCCAGCAACGGCACCGACAGCAGCGACGCCGCCACGAACGCCACGTCCCACCGGCCCCGCGCCACACCCGGCGTCACGGCCGCGTAGAGCACGCCCGCGTGCGTGGCGCCGAACAGCACCACGCCGACCAGCCCCGCCACCACCCAGGCCGGCCGGGTCTCCAGCAGCACGCCGACACCCGGCCCGACCAGGCTGGTCGACCACGCCACGCCCAGCGACACGAGCGTGAGCACCCTCGCCTGCCGCATCACGCGCTCACCATGCCAGCGACACGCCGACGAACGCGTCGACCACGGCGCACGCCAGCGCGTACCAGGTCGGCACGACGAGGTTGGCGCGGAAGTGCGCGAGGTCCCAGCCGGCGTGCGCCAACCAGCCCGCCGCGACCAGGTAGCGGCCGACCTCGGGGTCGACCAGCAGGGCGATCCCCGCCACCGCGCCGAACCCGACCACACCCGCCACCTGCGCCCACACCAGCCGGGTGCGGCGCACCTCGGCGCGCAGCAGCCCCGCGACCAGGTAGACCAACGCGCACGCGACCAGGCCCCACGTGCCGAACCCGGTCCAGTCGTCGTCGCCGTCGGACACGATCGCGATGCCCAACGCCGTCGAGATCACCAAGGAGAGGATCGAAGAACGTCTCATGGCCACCACGTTGGGGCCGGCCGCGCACAAGCCCCACCCCCGCGGTGTCACGAAGAACCCGTGCGAAACGCATGGTCCGACCATGCGTCAGCGCAGCACGGTCGCCAGCCGCCGCATCCCCTCGACGATCTCGTCCACCGCGTTGGTGGTGAACGACAGCCGCAGCGTCGACCGGTCCGGCGTCGTCGCGTAGAACGGCGCGCCCGGCACGAACGCCACGTCCCGCGCCAACGCCGCCGTGATCAACGACGAGGTGTCCACCTCGCCCGGCAGCTCCACCCACACGAACATGCCGCCGTCCGGGTCGCTCCACCGCGTGCCGGCGGGCACGGTCGAGGGCAGCGCGCCGATCATCGCGTCCCGCCGCTCCCGGTAGGCCGCGCACAGCCCGCGGATGTGCTCGTCCAGGTCGTTCGCCTTCAGGTACGCCGCCGCCGCGGCCTGGTCGATGGTCGACGTGTGCAGGTCCGCCGCCTGCTTCACGATCACCAGCGTGCGCATGATCGACGCGGGCGCGCGCAGCCAGCCCAGCCGCATGCCGGGCGCGCCGACCTTGGAGAAGCTGCCCGCGTGCAGCACGCGGTCGCTCATCGAGGCCAGCGACGGCACGGGCTCGCCCCGGTAGCGCAGCTCGCCGTACGGGTCGTCCTCGACGATCCACAGGCCGTGCCGGTCGGCCACCGCGGCGATCTCGGTCCGCCGCCGCGCGGTCAACGTCCGGCCGGTCGGGTTCGCGAACGTCGGCACCAGGTACAGCAGCTCCGGCCGTTCCCGCTCGATCACCTCGGCCAGCGCGGCCGGGTCCATGCCGTGCTCGTCACCCGCGACGGGCACGATCCGGGCGTCGGCGAGCTGGAAGCACTGCAACGCGGCGAGGTAGGTCGGCTCCTCCACCGCGACGACCGCGCCCGGCTCCAGCAGGGCGGTCACGACCAGCGTCAACGCCTGCTGCGAGCCGGACGTGACCAGCAGGTCCTCGACCGCGGTCGGCAGGCCGCGCCGGGTCAGCCGGTCGGCGACCAGGCCGCGCAGGTCCACGTCGCCCTCGGTGGGCGCGTACTGGAGGGATCGGCGTGACAGGGCCTGGTCGAACGCCGTGCGCAGGCCCTCGACGTCGAACAGCTCGGGCGCGGGCAGGCCGCCCGCGAACGAGATGACCTCGGGCCGGGAGGTGAGGGCGAGCAGGTCGCGGACCGGCGAGCCGGCGAACGTGCGCGGCATGGGAGGGCTCCTCGAAAGGTCGAGCGGAAGGGTTCACGCGGTTGTGCCACGCATGAGGTAGGCCGCACTGGGGTCGAGGCGCCGAACCCATCCTACCTTTCCGACTCGTGTTGACAGCGTATATGCCGACGGAGCTATATTTCTGCCATGGCATCTACGTTCGCCGTGCTCGCCGACCCGCACCGGCGCCGGATCCTCGACGTGCTGCGCGGGGGCGAGCGACCGGTCAACGACCTGGTCGACGGGCTGTCGGTGAGCCAGCCGACGGTGTCCAAGCACCTGAAGGTGCTGCGCGAGGCCGGGCTGGTCGAGGTCAGGCGGGACGCCCAGCGGCGGCTCTACCGGCTGCGGCCGGGACCGCTGGCCGAGGTCGACGCCTGGCTCGCGCCGTACCGGCGGATGTGGGAGGACAGCCTGGACGCGTTGGAACGGCGACTGGACGCGATCGACGGATCGGACGGGAGGGACTCGTGAGCACCGAGTTGAGGCGGATCGACGGCAAGCCCGTGCTGAGGTTCGAACGGGTGCTCGCGCACCCGCCGTCCAAGGTGTGGCGGGCGGTGACCGAGCCCGCCGAGCTGGCGCACTGGTTCCCGGCGGCGGTGGCGATCGACGGCCGGGAGATCACGTTCTCCTTCCCCGACCAGGTCACCACCGGCGAGGTGCTGGAGTCCGACCCGCCGAAGGTGTTCGCGTTCCGCTGGAACACCGACGTGCTGCGGTTCGAGCTGCTGCCGCACGAGCGCGGCTGCCTGCTGGTGTTCACGCACGTCCTCGGCGACGAGCACGGCGCCGGGCGCAACGCCGCCGGCTGGGACACCTGCCTCGCGGGCCTGGAGGCGCGGCTCGCCGACCGACCGTTCGAGCCGCCGGCGGACGTGCGCGGCCCGATGGAGCACTACATCCGCGAGTTCGGGCTGGACGAGGGCCGGGTGGACGAGGGCGTGGTGCGGTTCGTCCGCGACCTCGTCTGGCGCCCGCTGGACGAGGTGTGGGCGCTGCTCACCGACGGCGAGGACGGCGTGCCGACCCGGGCGTCCAACCCGCACGTGCCGGCCGGCCCGCTGGTCGAGCGGACGCCGCCGCGCGTGCTGGCGTTCGACTCGCCCACCGGCCGGGTGCGCTGGGAGTTCCGGCACGACCCCGACCGGGGCACGACGGTCGAGCTGACGCACGCGCTCGCCGACCCCGCGTTCGCCCCGCGGGCGCTCGCGGCCTGGCACGCGCACCTGGAGCTGTTCTTCGCGGCCACGTTCGGCGACGTCCGCCCGTGGCCGGCGGACCGGGTCGCCGAGCTCGTCGGCCACTACAGCAGCTGAGCGTCCACGCGGGCCAGGTGGTCGCGGCCGAACGGCCCGTTCTCCAGCCCGTCCACCAGCACCGGGGGCAGGTCGGCGCGGATCTCGGCGGAGCGCGACGCGGCGGCCAGCGCGACGGTCGCGACCGTGTCCACGTCACCGGTGAAGGCGACGCACGCCCTCAGCACCGAGCTCAGCGAGCCGCCGCCGGCCAACGCGGTCAACGCCGCGCGCACGCTCATCACGCCCTTCGACCCGACCTTGCCCCGCCACGGCCGCGCCCACACGTCGGAGCCGAGCCGTGCGGCGATCCACGAGCCGACCTCCGCCACCGGACCGAGCCCGTGGTGGCAGTAGTGCACGGCCAACGCCGCCGCCCGCGCCGACGCCACACCGTCCGGCGTGTCGTGGGTGACCTTGGCCTGCACGTCGGTGTGGTGCAGCACGTCGGCCACGGTGGGCAGCAGCCCGGCCGGGGCGGCCCGCATCGCCGCCCCGCTCTTGTCGCTGTCGGGACGGATGCGGGCCAGGAACTCCGCGCCGGTGTGCACGCTCTCCAGGAAAGCCTGGAAACCCCGCGCGTAGCCCTCGCGCGGATCGCGGTGGAACGCCGTCACGAACGCCGACGCCACCGACTCGGGCGTCCACGGCTCGCCGGAGACCCGCAACTCCGCCAACGCCAGCGTCATCTGCGTGTCGTCGGTGTACGCGCCGGGGCGAATGCCCGGGTGCCGCGGGTGCCGCACGTACCCGGCGAGGGTGTTGTGGCTGGTCACGAGCGATGGGTCGGCGTACTCGAAGCCCGCGCCGTACGCGTCCCCGATGGCCAGTTCGACAAGCATGAACCACACCGTATAGCGCGTTATAACTGTTTCGATATATCCCTTTTCACCCGGTCGAGTGGTACGAATCTCGTGACCCAAGACACCCTGTGCGCGAGTAATCGCGTGTCTTCGGAATCGAGGAACCTTGCGAATCACCAGGTTGATCCCTGCGCTCGCGGCCGCGTTGCTCTCCCTGCTCACCCTCGCGCCGTCCGCGTCGGCCACGCCGGCGGCGGAGGGTGGCGTGACGCCGTACATCATCGGCGGGAGCTACGCGAGCAACGCCCCGTGGGCGGCCCGGCTGTTCTCCAACGGCAGGCAGACGTGCAGCGCGACCATCATCGCGCCCACGTGGATCCTGACCGCGAAGCACTGCGTCAGCGGCGGCGGGCTGTCGTTCCGCATCGGCAGCCTCGACCAGACCTCCGGCGGCACGATGGCCAACGGCGTCCAGACGCACAACCACTCGTCGGACCTCTCGCTGGTCCGGCTCGACCGCTCCGTGTCCGCGACCTACGCCCGGCTCGGCCAGCCCGGCTCGGTCACCGTGGGCCAGAACGTGCAGGTCTACGGCTGGGGCGCGACGTCCCGGTGCGGCTCGGAGATCAACTGCCAGTCGCAGTACCTGAAGGTCGCGAACGTGACCGTCACCGGCGGCTGCACCGACGCCTACGGCGGCAACGCGATCTGCGCCCGGCGCGGCGACGGCATCACCGCGGGCGGCGACTCGGGCGGTCCGATGATGGCCGGCGGCGTGCAGGTCGGCGTGGCGTCCACCAGCGACCGGCAGACCACCACCGCCTACACCAACGTGACGCGGTACCGGTCCTGGATCCAGTCCATCGCGGGCGTCTGATCCCCCGCGCGGGGCTGGGGCGTCACAGCACGCCCCAGTCCCGCGAGCGGGCCATCAGGTGGCCGTGCACCAGCGCCACCGACGGGTTCGCCAGCCCGCCGACCCTGGTGGCCAGGAACAGCGTGTTCAACGGCGGCACGACCGCCTGGTGCGCCAACTCCACCGACCCGGCCGCCAGCGCCGGGTCGGCCAGGTACCGCGGCAGCGCCGACACGCCGGCCCCCGCGACGACCGCCGCCAGCACCGCCCGCAGGTCCGGCACCACCACCGCGACCGGGTTGGGCGGGCGGCGGCCGAACTCGCTGCGCCAGTACCGCCGCACGATCGGCAGCTCCTCCGCGTACGCGACCAGCGGCAGGTGCGCCAACGCGCGCACCGGGTCGGACGCCAGCAGCGCGCGGTCGATCGTGCGCACCAGCGTCGGCGCGCCGACCAGCACGAACTCCTCGTCCACGAACGGTGTCGCGACCACCGCCCGGTCCGCGGGCCGCACCGCCGACACCACCAGGTCCAGCCTGGCGTTGACGAGCGCGGCGAGCAGGTCGTCGGCCAGGCCGAGGGTGATCCGCAGCCGCAGCCCGCGCGTGGTCAACGGGGCCAGCGCGGGCAGCACCCGTGCGGCCACGACCTCCACCGCGCCCGCCAGGTGAACGGTGCCCGCGTACGCCTCCCGATCGTCCACTTCGGACAGCGCCGACCGCAGCTCGTCCACGTGCGCGCCGACCCGGCGGGCCAGCGCGTCGGCGCGCGCGGTCGGCGTGACACCGCGGCTGGAGCGCACGAACAGCGGCTCGCCCAGCTCCCGCTCCAGCCGGGCCAGGTGCCCGCTCACCGCCGGCTGGGTGAGGCCGCGGCGCCCGGCGGCGGCGCTCAGCGAGCCGGACCGGTAGATCTCCACGAACGTGGCCAGCAGGTCGAGGTCGGCCACCGCAACTCCAGAGCTATAAGGACGCTTATGGCCGGCCGAACGCTACCGGATGAAACGTGATGGGGTGGTCGTTGTCCGAGCAGTACAGCGACTTCTCGAAGGGAACGAAACGGATGAGCAGGGTTCTCGTGGTCGTCTCGGCGGCCGACCGGCTGGTGCTGGCCGACGGGTCGAGCCACCCCACCGGGTTCTGGGCGGAGGAAGTGGTCGAGTCGGTGCGCGTGCTGCGGGACGCGGGCGTGCGGGTGGACATCGCCACGCCGGGCGGCGTGCGGCCGACCGTGGACGCGGTCAGCCTGACCGACGGGTTCGGCGCGTACCTGGCGTCCATCGACGACGAGCTGGCGGCGCCGCTGCGGCTGGCGGACGTCGACGTGGCCGACTACGACGGCGTGCTGCTGCCCGGCGGGCACGGCCCGATGGCGGACCTGGCGTCCGACGCGGACCTCGGCCGGCTGCTGGTGGCGTTCGACGACGCGGGCAAGGTCGTCGGCGCGCTGTGCCACGGCCCGGCCGGGCTGCTGTCCGCGGTGCGCGAGGACGGCTCGTTCGCGTTCGCCGGGCGGCGGCTGGCGGTGTTCACCGACGAGGAGGAACGCCAGGGCGGCCTGGCGGTGCCGTACTTCGTGGAGGCGCGGCTGCGCGAGCTCGGCGCGGTCCCGCAGCCGGGTCCGGCGTGGTCCAGCACGGTCGTCGTGGACGGCAACCTGGTCACCGGCCAGAACCCTCAGTCCAGTGTGGACACCGCGCGGCGGGTGCTGGAAGCGTTGTCGTAGGCCGATCGCGCGGCCTCGATCTCGTCCTCGTGCCGCAGCGCCCACCGTCCCAAGGGGACGACGAGGTCCAGCAGGGAACGGCCGAGCGCGGTCGCCGCGTACGTCACGCCGGCGGCCTTGCCCGGCCGCACGTCCCGGCTGACGAGGCCGTCGCGCTCGAGGGTGCGCAGGGTGCGGGTGAGGATGCGGCGGCTCAGCCCGTGCACCGCGCGGTCCAGCTCGTTGAAGCCGTAGGGCCGTTCGACGAGCAGGGCCAGCACCAGCAGGCTCCACTTGTCGCCGACCCGGGCCAGCACGCCGGACACCGAGCAGGCGGCGCGGTCGGCGGTCGTGACCGGCGCGGGGACCAGTGACATGGATGTGCCTTCTTCCGGGTCGTCGCGGTGCGCACCAGGCTCCAGGTTATGGCGAACGCGGTGATCACGGGCGGCACGAACGGCATCGGCCGGGCCTTGGCGGAACGGCTCGCGGACGAGGGGCACCGCGTCGCGGTGGTGGGCCGGTCGGCCGCCGCGCCGGACGGTGTCGAGCTGATCCGCGGCGACCTCGGCACGGTCGCCGGCACGACGGCGGTGGCCGACGAGGTGACGGCGCGGTTCGACGTGGTCGACCACCTCGTGCTCGGCGCGGGCCGGTTCACCCCGCGCCGCGTGGTCACCGCCGACGGCTTGGAGCACTCGTTCGCGCTCTACGCGGTGAGCCGGTTCGCGCTGGTGGAACGGTTGCTGCCGGTGCTGGAGCGGTCCGCCGCGCCGGTGGTGGTGAGCCTGTGCGGCGTGGCCGGGCTGCGCGGTCCGGGCATCCAGTGGGACGACCTGGCGCTGAGCCGCCGGTTCCGGGCGTTCGGGGCGGTCAGCCAGGGCGCGCGGGCCGCCGACCTGCTCGGCGCGGGGTTCGCCGACCGGCACCCGGGCAGCGCGGTGCGGTACGTGCTGCACAACCCGATGTTCGTGGACAGCGGGCTCGGCGCGCAGGTCGGCGGCCCGCTCGGCCGGGCGCTGGACCTGCTGGCCCGGCTGTTCGCCCGGTCGACGGCCGACGCGGCGGGCCAGGTCCACCGGTTCCTGGCGGACCCGCCCACCGCCGCCCTCACCGCGTCCCGCGCGGGCGCGCCGGTCGACCTGGCCAGGCCCGAGTTCGACCGGGCCACCGCCGCCCGGCTCTACGCCGTGCTGGAGGACATCACCGCCTCGGCGCGGTGACGCGGCACGACGGCGAGCACCACCCCGCCGACGACGGTCGCGAGCCCGCCGGCGGCCAACGCGCCCGCCGGGCCGAACCCCGTGCCCGCCAGGGCGATCAGGGCCGCGAGCCCGATCGAGCCGCCGACCTGCTGCGACGTGGTGGTCAACGCCGACGCCACGCCCTGCTCGGCGTCGGCCACCCCGGACGAGGCGGCCACGAACATCGCCGGGAACGTGAGCCCGCCGCCGACGCCCCACACCAGCAGCCCCGGCAGCAGGAGCGCGAACCCGCCGTCCCACGCCATCGCGCCCGCCAGCAGCGCGAGGCCGAGGCCGTTGACGACCATCCCGACCACCAGCGTGGTCCGCACGCCCCACCGGGCGATCGCCGCGCCGGTGCCCTTGAGCGACGCGGTCATCGACACCAGGGTCAGCGGCAGGAACGCCAACCCGGCGGCCAGCGGCCGGTAGCCCAGCCCGTCCTGCAAGTAGGTCGTGAACAGGTAGTACGCGCCGCCCAGCGAGCTCTGGAACACCAGCACCACGCCGATCGCGCGGACCAGCGCCCGGTTGCCGAACAGCCGCAGCGGCACCAGCGGATCGCGGGTCCGCCGTTGCACGGCCAGGAACACGGCGAGCACCACCACCCCGCCCGCCGCCGCGAGCCCGCCGCGGACCCAGCCCGATTCCGGGCCGGTGACCAGCCCGAACACCACCAGCACCGACCCGGCGGTGGCGAGCAGCGCGCCCGGCACGTCGAACCGCCGCCGCTCACCGGCGACCCGGTCGGCCGGCAGCACCGACACCGCGAGCGCGGCGGCACCCGACGACAACGGCGCCAGCACGAACAACGTCCACTCCCAGCCGAACGCGTCGGTCAGGACGCCGCCGAGCAACGCGCCCGCCGCCAACCCACCGCTGCCCGCCGCTCCCCACACCGACAACGCCCGGGTCCTGCTCGGACCCTCGGCGAACGTCGTGCTGATCAACGCCAGCGTCGCCGGCGTCAGCAACGCGCCACCGACGCCCTGCACCGCGCGCGCCCCGACCAGCACACCGGGCGTCGTAGCGAGCCCGCCGATCAGGCACGCCAGCCCGAACACCACCAGCCCGGCTACGAACGCCCGGCGCGCGCCGAGCCGGTCGACCACCCGGCCCGCGCAGAGCAGGAGCCCGCCGAACGCGACGGCGTAGGCGCTGACCACCCATTGCAGGGACTGGCTGGAAAAGCCGAGCGCACGTCCGATGTCGGGCAGCGCCACGTACACGATGTTGTAGTCCACGGCCACGATGAACTGGGCAAACGCCAGCAACGCGATCGCGAGCCCGGCACGGGTGCGTGCCGGGGCCACTGTGGTGTCCACGCGTGATTCACCCCGTATTTTTACTGCACGGCGTATAGTTTCAACACGGCGGACAGTACAGCAACGCTGTAGAGTGTCAACCGTGGGAGACCGAGTGCCCAACCGGAGGGCGCGGCTGCGCGCGGAGACGTCGGCCGAGATCAAGGCGATCGCGCTCAAGCTCATGGCGACCGGCGGCCCGGACGCGATCTCGCTGCGCGCCATCGCCCGCGAGATGGGCATGACGGCCAACGCCATCTACGGCTACTACGCCACCCGCGACGACCTGGTCACCACGCTGATCAACGACGTCTACGCCGACCTCGTGCGGCACCTGGAGGCGGCCCGCGACGCCCGGCCGGCCGACGACGCGGCGGGCCGGATCCTGGCGTGGGCGCAGACCCTCCGCACCTGGTCGCTGGCCAACCCGGAGGGCTTCCGGCTCATCTACGGCGACCCGGTGCCCGGCTACCAGCCGCCGGCCGAGGGCGTGGAGGCCGAGCAGCGGGCGTGCGCGGCCCTGCTCGGCCTGGTCGCCGACGCCTGGCCGAACGCCGCCCGACGGCAGTCGCACGGCGGGCACGAGTGGTCGGACTTCGACCCGCACGCCGTGGAGCTCGCGCGGGCCGAGCACCCGGACCTGCCGCCGGCGGCCCTCGCGCTGACCTTGCGGGTGTGGGGCCGGATGCACGGCCTGGTCGCGCTGGAGGTGTACGGCCACCTGCGCTCGCAGACCCGTGAGCCGGGCAAGGTCTACCGGGCCGAACTGGCCGACCTGATCTCGTCGCTCGACCTGGCCTGACCACCCGGCCGCACCGCACGACACCCGGCCTTGCCGGAACGCCGTGCGTCAGCGGACCGTTGTCAGCAGACCACCGGCGTCAGCGGAGCACGCGGAACCGCAGGTGCACGACGTCGTCCGCTTCGGTCGCCTCGATCCGCTCCAGCTCGGCGGCCGGGAGGCCGTCCAGCAGCCGCGAGCCCCCGCCGAGCAGCACGGGCACCAACTGGAGCCGGATCTCGTCGACCAGCCCGGCGCGCAGCACGTGCCGAGCCGACTCCGCGCCCGCCATGACCAGCACGTCCTTGTCCCCCGCCGCGGCACGGGCCTGGGCGATCGCGCTCTCCGGGCCGTCGGCGACGAACGTGAACGCCGCCGACTTCATCGCCAACGGCGCGCGCCGCTCGTGCGTGAGCACGAAGCTCGGCACCGGGAACGGCGTGTCCTGCCAGTACTTCAGCCCCAGGTCGAACGTCCGCCTGCCCAGCACGACCGCGCCGACCGTCGCCGCGAACGCCGCGTCGCCGTCCGCCCCCTCGGCGAACAGCCACTCGTGCAGCCGCTCGCCGCCCTCGCCCATCGGGTGCTCCTCGCCCACGTTCGGCCCGGCGCTGTAGCCGTCGAGCGACACGGAGCCGTTCAGCACGACCTTCGTCACGGTGGTCCTCCAGCGAACTCGACGCGCACCCCCAGCAGGCGCACGGCACGGGCGTCCTCGAATCTTGCCAACGCCGCCACGGCCGCGTCCTCGATCTGCTCCGACTCCATGGTCGGCTCCCCCAGCGACACACCCCGCGTGCAGGTGAAGAACGGCACGAACCGCACCTTCACCACCACCCGGATCGCGGGCCGCCCTTCCGCCCGCACGTCCTCGACCACCCGCCGCGCGAGCAGCCGGACCTGCTCGCGGATCTCCGCCGGATCGGTCAGGTCCCGCTGGAACGTCGTCTCCCGGCTGCGCGACTTGGCCACCCACGGCGTCGCGGTCACGGTCGTGTCGCCCGCGCCCAGCGCCAGCTGCCGCAAGTGCGGCCCCATCGCCGGCCCGAACCGCGCCGCCAGCACCTCCGGCTCGGCCCGCGCCAACTCCTCGACCGTGCCGATGCCCAGCTCCGCGAGCTTGGCCGCGGTCCGCGACCCGATGCCCCACAACGCGGTCACCGGCCGTCCGGCCATCACCTCGACCCAGTTGTCCCTGGTCAGCCGGTACACCCCGGCAGGCTTGGCGAACCCGGTGGCGAGCTTGGCGCGCAGCTTGTTGTCGCCGATGCCGACCGAGCACTCCAGCCCGGTCCCTTCCTTGACCGCACGGCGCGCGGTGTCGGCCAACGCCTCCGGGTCGTCGGTGCGCGCGCCCAGGAACGCCTCGTCCCAGCCGAGCACCTCGACCACCACGGGCAGCTCCCGCAGCACGTCCATCACGTGCGCGGACACCTCCTCGTACGCAGGCGCGTCGGACGGCAGGAACACCGCGTCCGGGCACTTCTTCTTCGCCAGCCGCAACGGCATCCCCGAGTGGACGCCGAACTCCCTCGCCTCGTAGGACGCCGTGGCCACCACGGCGCGCTGCGTCGGGTCGCCTGCTCCGCCGACGACCACGGGCCTGCCGCGCAACTCGGGCCGGCGCGCCACCTCGACCGCCGCGATGAACTGGTCGAGGTCGACGTGCAGGACCCAGTCCGATCCGGACACCACGCCAGTATCGCCGTGGGAGGCTGCGACCGTGCGACCGGAAGAACTGGCCCACCTTCGCCGGGCACGGGACCTGATGGACCGCGAGTACGCCCGTCCGCCGGACGTGCCCGCCATGGCGCGCGCCGCGCTCATGTCGCCGTCCCACTTCGCCCGGCAGTTCAAGCCGGCCTACGGCGAGACGCCCTGCACATCGCTCGGCTCGTTCAGCTCGCGGTTCACCGAGCTGGTCGGCGAGACGCCCAGCGCCTACCGGGCACGCCGCCACGACGAGGTCGCCGCGGTGCCCGCGTGCTGGTCCAAAATGGTCACCCGCCCGAGCAGATTCCGAGAAGCACGAGCCTGACCAGCGCGGTCAGGTTCCCGGCATGGGCATGAAGATCTCGCACACGTTCCTGCAAGTACGCGACCAGCAAGAGGCGCTCGTCTTCTACCGCGACGTGCCGGCCTCGACGTGCGCACCGACGCGCAGATCGAGCGGTTCCGCCGGCTGTCCGTCGGTCCGGCCGGCCGGACCGACGTGGAGATCGTCCTGGAGGAGCCGCGCATGGGCAGGCCCGCGGACGACGCGACCGCGATGATGGAGCTGCCGGCCAAGGGCTCCCTGGGCGCGGCCATCTTCCGGGTCGACGACTGCGACGCCACGTTCGAGCGGCTCCGCGCGGCGGGCGCGGAGGTCATGCAGGAGCCGATGGACCAGGTGCACGGGGTGCGCGACCGCGCGTTCCGCGACCCGTCGGCCAACCACCTGAGGTTCTCCGGACCGCTCAAGGGCTGAGCCGCGCGGTGTCGCGGCGGCCTGGTCCGTGACACGATCAAGGCGTGTCGACCAGCCCACGCGACCGTGACGAGCAGGGCCGCGCCCGCAACGCGCGCCCCCGCGACGGGCTCGGCCGCCCGCTCCCCTACGGACTGCAGGGCGTCGAGCGCCAGCCCGAGGGCGTGCCGCGCACGCCCGAGGAGTCGCTCGTCGAAGCACAGCGCCTGCTCGACCTCGGCCGGCCGTTCCACGCGCACGAAGTGCTGGAGGACGCGTGGAAGGCCGCGCCCGAACCCGAGCGGGAGCTCTGGCGCGGCCTGGCGCAGCTGGCCGTGGGCATGACCCACGCCGCGCGCGGCAACGCCTCGGGCGCTTCGGCGCTGCTGAACCGCGGCGCGCGCAACATCACGCCCTACCGTGACGACCCGCCGCACGGGGTGGACGTGGCGGGCCTGGTCGCCTGGGCCGCCACGGGCGCCGGCGTACCGCGGCTGACCGGGGATTCGTGACGTCCTGATCACGCTCGGCGTCCACGCCGCCGAACGCGGGGCCGTTGACCCACCCGGGCCTCGAAGTGCGGCCGAACGCGCGCTTGGGGGACCGTGCGGCGGGGTAACTGGTGGTCACCCACCTCACCAGGGAGGTTTCCCGTGTTAGCGATCATCGCCGCGGTCATCTTCGGCCTCGCCCTCCTGCTCGACCTGGCGAACGCCTCGCTGGGCTCGGTCCTGGACGGCGGGACGCTGCTCTTGGCGGGCCTGCTGTGCGTGGCGTTGCACCTGGCCGGCGTCGGCGCCGGCGCGCGGGCGCTGAGCTTCCGCCGTCGCCGCTAGGAGAGCCCGCTAGGAGAGCACGGCCCCCGCCCGGTGCGGGGGCCGTCCCGGATGGACAATCGGCGCGTGGACGTGTCCGCGCGCCGATTGGTCAACCAGCCGCCCGAAGTGGTGGCGCGGTACGCGATGGACTGGCGCCACGACCACGAGTGGACGCGGGGCATCAAGCGCGCCGAGCTGAGCGCGCCCGCGCCCGGCGGCGGGTTCGGCGTCGGCGCGGAGGTCACGCGCACGGCGCACTTCCTCGGCAGGCGCATCGACTACGTGCTGCGGGTCGTGGCGCACGAGCCGCCGACGCTGCTGGAGATGAAGTCGGTCGCCGGGCCGTTCCCGATGCACGTCACCTACCGGTTCGACACCTACCGGTTCGACACCGCCCACGCCGGCGGCACGATGGTGTCCATCCGCGTGCGCGGCGACGCGGGCCGGCACTACCGGCTGGTCGGCCCGCTCGTGGCGCGGTTCGTGCGCGCGAACCTCCGCAAGGACCTCCGCGCCCTCTCCCGCCACGTCGGCTGACGACACGGCGGGTGGACGACGACGGCGGTTCAGCGGTGCGGTGGCGGCACCGTGAGCAGGCACGCCACGCACGGCATCCCCTCGGGCTCCGGCAGCAGCTCCGCCATGTCCAGGTCGAGCTGCTCCCCGCACAGGGTCAGCAGCGTCGACCGCGTGCCGTCGTCCGGTAACGGCGCCAGGTGGCAGCTCCGCTCCCACTCGCCGACGAGGTCACCGCGCTTGCGCACGAGCAGGACGGGCTCGGTGTGATCCAGTGCCATGACGAAACGTCCTCTCCCCAGAGACCCTCAGTCTGGCACCGCTCCCAGAACCGCGCGACCACCGTTTTTCGACTTCACGGGCCTCACGGTGGATATGCTCCGCCGGTGATCAGGGTGCTGCGGGACTTCTCGACCGGTGTCGGACTGCTCGGCCAGGGCTTCTCGCTGGTGTTCCGCTCGCCGAAACTGCTGCTCATCGGCGCCATCCCGGCGTTGATCACGACCGTGCTGCTGATCGGCGGCCTGGTCGGGCTCGCGCTGTGGATCGACGAGATCGCCGCCTGGGTCACGCCGTTCGCCGATGACTGGAACGAGGGCCTGCGCGCGGCCACCCGGTTCGCCGCCGGCTTCTCGATCATCGGCGCGTTCGTCGCGATCGGACTGCTGCTGTTCACCGCGATCACGCTGATCATCGGCGGACCGTTCTACGAGCACATCGCGGAGACCGTCGAGGACACCCACCTCGGCGGCGTGCCCGAGGCCGAGCAGGTGAGCTGGCTGAAGTCGGCGGCGGTCGGCGTGCGGGACGCGGTCGTGCTCGTCGGCATCGCGATCCTGCTCGCCATCCCGCTGTTCGCCGCCGGGTTCATCCCGGTCGTCGGGCAGACGGTGGTGCCGGTGGTCGCGGTGCTCGTCAACGCGTCGCTGCTGGCGATCGAGCTGACCGGCATCCCGTTCACCCGGCGCGGCCTCAAGCTCGACGTGCGCAGGCGGACGCTGCGCAAGCGGCGCGCGGTCACGCTCGGCTTCGCCGTGCCGACCTACCTGCTGTGCCTGATCCCGTTGGCGGCGCTGGTGGTGCTGCCGGCGGCGATGGCAGGCGGCACGGTCCTCGCGCACCGCCTGCTCCACGACCAGATCAGGTGAACGGCACCCACGCCTGCCGCGCCAACCCGTCGATCCGGTCGACGCCCACGCCCACGGCGGAGACCGTCCACAGGTCGTCGCCGATCACCAGCGCCCGGCGGATGCCCGGGTCGTAGGTCGACTGCTCGTGCCGGACGGTGCCCAGCGCGGAGAACGCGCCGTCACCGAGCCGCAGCACCAGCAGGCCGCCCGCCGCCGACCCGCTCGCGCCCGACCCGAACACCGGCAGCACCACCAGGTCGCGGGCCGGCCAGTACAGGAACGCGTGCGGGTCGAACTCGACCTCCGAGCTCGCGCCCGGCAGGTGGTGGCCCGCGACCTTGGCAGGCGTGGCCGGGTTCGACACGTCGAACAGCGACACCTGCGTGCCGGTGACGCGGCCCTGCTCCGTGGCCTCCTGGCCGACGCCGATCAGCTTCCCGTCACCGGCGGGGTGCAGGTAGGCGGAGTAGCCGGTGATCTTCAGCTCGCCGACCTTGCGCGGCTCGGCCGGGTCGGACAGGTCCAGCGTGTAGAGCGGGTCGACCTGCCGGAACGTCACCACGTACCCGACCGGCCCGGCGAACCGGACGCTGTAGATCCGCTCGCCGACGCCGAGCCCGTCGACCTTGCCGACCTCCGCGAGCTTCGCGCCGTCCCGCTTGAGCACGGTGACCGCGCTCTGCGTCGCGGGCGTTCGAGAGGGGACTCCCGGCGCGTCACCGGAGGTCGTCGCCACGCGCAGGTGGCCCTGGTGCTCGGACAGCGAGTACTGGTTGAGCAGCGTGCCCGCGACCTGCCCGGAGGCGACGTGCTTCGGCGGGCCCGGCTGCGACACGTCGAACTGGTGGATCGCCGTGGTCGCGGGCGTGGTCGGCGCAGACCGCGTCATCGGCCGCAGGTGGTGGTCGTCGGCCACGTACAGCGACGTGCCCGTGCCGTACACGGTGTCGCCGTCGGCCACGATCGTCACCGCGTCGCCGTTGCCCAGCTCGCCCGGGAAGTCGAACGTCAGCACGGAGAGCATCGACGTGGCCGAGTGCTCCTGGGGGTGGCTGACCCGGTCGCACGCGACCAGCGCGCCCTCCGAGCGCGAGCCGTCGACGTCGGACAGCTCGTAGCGCGGCAGCCACGACTCGATCGGTGCGGTGGCGACCAGTTCCCGGTTCGCGATCAGGGACTCCGCCTCGCTGCGGCCGTTCGTCGGGTACACCCACGGCAGCCGCGGTCCCGAGTGCACGACCACCCGCACCACGCCGCCGACCTGCCGCGCGTCGACGTACCGGCCGTCCACGTTGAGCGTGCCCAGGACGCGCGGCGCGGCGGACAGGTCGACCAACGTCACCGACGAGTCCTCGGCGTACACCTCGGTGGGGCTGTCGAACTCGACCGCCCGCTCCGCGACGCCGTGCCGGGCGCCGATGAGGAGCGCGCGGTCCTCGTGCAGCAGCAGTTGGGAGGCGTGGCCGCCGGGCACGTCGAGCGTGCCGGTGAGCCGGCGGGTGGCCACGTCCAGCACCCTCAGCTTGCCGTCGGCCACCGTCACGACCCGCTTGCCGTCGGTCTTGACCAGGTCCGGCTCGTCGACGCCCGCCTCGTGCGCGTTCGTCTTGGAGTGCTCGGGCACGGCGGCGGCGTCGCGCGCCGTGCCGCCCACCCGCGTGCCCGCCTGGCTCTCCATCGCGACGTCGCCGTCGGTCTTGGCCAGGAAGGTGTGACCACCCACCCCGTGCGCGCCGACGTGCGGCGAGATCGCCTGCCGCAGCTCGGCCAGCGCGGTGTCGCACGTGTCGAACGCCACGAGCTCCACCGGCACGGCCTCGATCGGCGGCACGATCCGCCAGTCCTCCGCCTCGGTGGGCACGGCGGAGGCCGCGCTCACCCCCACCACCAGTGCCGCGCCGCCGAACAGCGCCGCACGCGTACCCCAGGACCATCGCCTCATGCACCCAGGACGGGACTGACGGGGCAAAGGGTTGCGCGGCCTCGGTTGCGGCCCGGGCATAGGCCGATCGGCCGCACCCGGGGCGACATGATTGAGTAGGGCAGGACCGATTGCCCAACGCCCTCGCGTCCGGGGGCGGAGCGACCACAGGAGAGTCAAATGGCCCCGAGCAAGCCCGAGGTCGAGCCGTACGAGGGCGCCCCGCCCGCCGACCTGGTGATCGAGGACATCACCGTCGGCGACGGGCCCGAGGCGGCCCCCGGTCAGCTCGTGCACGTGCACTACGTCGGCGTGTCTCACTCGACCGGCGAGCAGTTCGACGCCTCCTGGGACCGCGGCGAGGCGTTCAGCTTCCCGCTGGGCGGTGGCCGCGTCATCGCCGGCTGGGACCGCGGTGTCGCGGGCATGAAGGTCGGCGGCCGGCGCAAGCTGGTCATCCCGGCGCACCTGGGCTACGGCGACCGCGGCGCGGGCGGCGTGATCAAGCCCGGCGAGACGCTGATCTTCGTTGTGGACCTGCTCGGCGTGAACTAGTACCCGGCACGGCCCGGTTGCGACCTCTGCTCCGTTCGGAGCATTCGACCCGAGGTCGGAACCGGGCCGTTCCCGATTGCGTCATCCTGTGTGGACCAACCGCGCGTCATCTTCGAGGGGGAGAGCCGTCGTGCCCGAGGACATCGGCGCGTCCGAGCGGATGCTCGGCCAGTGGCAGCAGAGCATCGAGCAGAAGGCCGAGCGCTACCAGGAGATGGCCGCCCGCGTGCAGGGCATGACCATCTCCGAGGCGTCGCGCGACGGCTCGGTGAAGCTCACCATCGGCTCGAACGGCATCCTGACCAACCTGGAGATCGCCGAATCCGCGCGGGACAAGCGGATGGCCGAGGTGTCGGCCGAGGTGATGAGGACGTTGCAACGCGCGCAGGCGCGCATCCCGGAACTGCTCCAGCAGGCCATGGCCGAGACCATCGGCACGCAGGACGAGACGGCCAACGTGCTGTTCAACGAGGCCAAGCGCAACTTCCCCAGCCCGCCGCACGAAGAGCCCGCGCCGCCGCCGGTGGGCCGTGAGATGCGCTTCGGGATCGAGGACGACGACACGCCCGCGCCGCCCGCCTCGCGGCCCGGACCGCCGTCCACGCCACCGTCCGCCCCGCCGCCCACGCGCCGGCCCGCGCGCAGGCCGGACGAGGACGACGACTTCGGCGGACAGTCCTTCCTTTCCTGACCAGCCTTCCAGGGGGATCACATGGCCGGTTTCGAGATCGTCGCCGACACGCTCGAGGCGCACGGCAAGCAGCTGGACGACCTGGGCTCGCGGCTTCAGGGCGCGGTGGACGCGGCGAAGACGGTGAGCATGCCGACCGACGCCTACGGCATCATCTGCCAGCCGTTCCGGATGATGCTCGACCCGGTCGAGCAGTACGGGCTGGACGCGCTCCAGGGCGCGGTGGAGGCGATGGACGCCGCCGGCAAGGCCGTGAAGGGCACCGTCGACCAGTACCGGGAGATGGAAGAGGCGATCCGCGACAGCTTCAAGGCCGGTGACTGATGGCGGGGGAGAACCCGCTGGTCGAGGCGCCGCCGGCGGAGTCGGGGTCGTTCTTCAACGCCGGTACCGGTGACAACGGGTGGGCGACGGGGATCTCCATCGCGGAGTCGGCGATGGACAC
>NZ_JAJHUO010000047.1 GCF_020859565.1 Saccharothrix luteola
TACGGTGGAGCACGGACGGGTCTTTCTGCTCGGCGGACGAGTTGGTCGCACTTCTCATCCTGCCGCCGAAAGACCCGTCCCTCGTCTCAGGCCCTACCAGCCGTCACCAACGTCATGACCCGCAACAACTAGTGCGGTGACCTAGGCACGGGTGAGGACGCTGCAGCCGCCGCCACCGCACGCGCAGCCGCCGCAACCGGCGGGCGCCGCGGGCTCCGGCACGGCCTCGGCGGCCCGGTGGCCGAGCACGCCGCCCGCGCTCGCGACCACGACGCTGCCGACCAGCCCGACCAGGCCGATGACCAGCGCCAACGCCGGGTTCACGGCCGCCGCGAAGGCCGCCGCGAGGGCGATCGCGCCCGCGGTCGCGGTCGGCACGCCGGCGATCTTGTTGGCCAGCGCGAAGGTCTCGTCGTCGCGCAGCGTGGCCTTGGTGCGCACACCGAAGAAGCGGTTGCGCCGCAGCCGGCCACGCACGCCGAGGAAGCCGATGGTCGCGAACGCGACACCGATCAGACCCAGCACCACAGGCAGCACGATGTTCACCCTGACGAGGGTAGGCCGGTCCTCCGATCTTGGTCGGGCCGGCCCCGGGTTCACCCGGTCGTGGCCGCACGGGTGATCGGGCCGGTCGGCGAGCCGGGGAGTTCACCCGGTGCAACGGGCTTGCGCTGCGCTGATACCGTTGACGACATGAGCAAGGCCCGCCTGCTCCTTAGCTAGCCGCGCAGACCTCGTCGACCGGGTCCGCGCGGCAACCCCTCATGCCCTTCCGGGCTGGGGGGTTTCGTCATGTCAGGGGCAGGTACCGATGGAGAGGGACATCCCGATGAGCACCGACGCGGCGGACGCGACGCCCGCCTACCGCTACACCGCCGAGCTGGCGGGCGAGATCGAGCGGCGCTGGCAGCAGCACTGGGAGGAGCACGGCACCTTCCACGCGCCGAACCCGGTCGGACCGCTCAAGGGCGACGTGCCCGCGGACAAGCTGTTCGTGCAGGACATGTTCCCCTACCCGTCGGGCGCGGGCCTGCACGTGGGCCACCCGCTGGGCTTCATCGGCACCGACGTGTTCGCCCGGTACCACCGGATGAACGGCCGCAACGTGCTGCACACGATGGGCTTCGACGCGTTCGGCCTGCCCGCCGAGCAGTACGCCGTGCAGACCGGGCAGCACCCGCGCAAGACCACCGAGGACAACATCCAGACCTACCTGCGGCAGATCCGCAGGCTGGGCCTGGGCCACGACGAGCGCCGCCGGATCTCGACCATCGACCCGGACTACTACAAGTGGACCCAGTGGATCTTCCTGCAGATCTTCAACTCCTGGTACGACCCGGCGGCGGGCCGGGCGAGGCCGATCGCCGAGCTGGAGGCGCAGTTCGCGTCGGGTGAGCGGGCCACCCCGGACAAGCCGTGGGACGGGATGACGCGCCCGGAGCGCGAGACGCTGCTGGGCCGGTACCGCCTGGTGTACCTGTCCGAGGCGCCGGTGAACTGGTGCCCCGGGCTGGGCACCGTGCTGGCGAACGAGGAGGTCACCGCGGACGGCCGCAGCGAGCGCGGCAACTTCCCGGTGTTCCGGCGCTCGCTGCGCCAGTGGATGATGCGGATCACCGCCTACTCCGACCGGCTGATCGACGACCTGGACCGGCTGGACTGGCCGGACAAGATCAAGGCGATGCAGCGCAACTGGATCGGGCGCTCGCACGGCGCCCGGGTCAAGTTCGCCGTGGCCGGGCACGACGGCGTGGACGTCGAGGTGTTCACCACCCGGCCGGACACGCTGTTCGGCGCGACGTACATGGTGCTGGCGCCCGAGCACCCGCTGGTGGACGTGATCGCGTCCGCCGAGCAGGCCGAGGTGATCGCCGCCTACCGCGCCGAGGTCTCCCGCAAGTCCGAGCTGGACCGGCAGGAGAACAAGGAGAAGACCGGCGTCTTCACCGGCGCGCACGCGACCAACCCGGTCAACGGCGCGCGGATCCCGGTGTACGTGGCGGACTACGTGCTGATGGGCTACGGCACCGGCGCGATCATGGCGGTGCCCGGCCAGGACCAGCGCGACTGGGACTTCGCCAAGGCGTTCGACCTGCCGATCATCCGGACCGTGCAGCCGCCGGCGGACTTCGAGGGCGAGGCGTACACGGGCGCGGGCCCCGCCGTGAACTCCAGCCACGAGAGCAGCGTCAGCCTGGACGGCCTGGACGTCGACGAGGCGAAGAAGAAGATCATCACGTGGCTGGAGGAGCAGGGCCGCGGCGAGGGCACCGTGCAGTTCAAGCTGCGGGACTGGCTGTTCTCCCGGCAGCGGTACTGGGGCGAGCCGTTCCCGATCGTGTACGACGAGGACGGCACGCCGATCGCCGTGCCGGAGTCGATGCTGCCGATCGAGCTGCCCGACGTGGACGACTACTCGCCGCGGACGTTCGAGCCGGACGACGCGGACTCCGAGCCGTCGCCGCCGCTGTCGCGCGCCGAGGACTGGGTCACCGTCGAGCTGGACCTGGGCGACGGGCCCAAGCGGTACCGGCGCGAGACCAACACGATGCCCAACTGGGCGGGTTCGTGCTGGTACCAGCTGCGGTACGTGGACCCGACTGAGCCCGAGCGGTTCGTCAACGCGGAGAACGAGCGGTACTGGCTGGGCCCGCGCACCGACGAGCACGGCCCGTCCGACCCGGGCGGCGTGGACCTGTACATCGGCGGCGTGGAGCACGCGGTGCTGCACCTGCTGTACGCGCGGTTCTGGCAGAAGGTGCTGTTCGACCTGGGCCACGTGTCCGGTGACGAGCCGTACCGGCGGCTGTTCAACCAGGGCTACATCGAGGCGTACGCCTACCGCGACTCGCGCGGCACCCCCGTGCCCGCCGAGGAGGTGGAGGAGCGCGACGGCAAGTACTTCTTCGAGGACGAGGAGGTGCGCCGCGAGTACGGCAAGATGGGCAAGAGCCTGAAGAACGTCGTCACGCCGGACGAGATGTGCGAGAAGTACGGCGCCGACACGTTCCGGCTGTACGAGATGTCGATGGGCCCGATGGACGTCTCGCGGCCGTGGGCGACCAAGGACGTCGTCGGCGCGCAGCGGTTCCTGCAGCGGCTGTGGCGCAACCTGGTCGACGAGACCACGGGTGAGCTGCGCGTGACCGACTCCGACCCGGGCGAGGACGCGCTGCGGCTGCTGCACAAGACGATCGCGGGCGTGCACGACGACTTCGCGAACCTGCGCTACAACACGGCGGGCGCGAAGCTGATCGAGCTGAACAACCACGTCACCAAGCACTTCCCGGGCGGCGCGCCGCGCGTGCTGGCCGAGTCGCTGGCGCTGATGCTGGCGCCGCTGAGCCCGCACGTCGCCGAGGAGCTGTGGGCCAAGCTGGGCCACACCGACTCGCTGGCGCACGGCCCGTTCCCGGTGGCGGACGAGAAGTACCTGGTCGAGGACACGGTGGAGTACCCGATCCAGGTCAACGGCAAGGTGAAGGCGCGCGTGGTGGTGGCGGCGTCGGCGTCGGCGGCCGAGGTCGAGGCGGCGGCGCTGGCCGAGGAGAAGGTGGCCGAGCTGCTGAACGGCGGCACGCCGCGCAAGGTGATCGTCGTGCCGGGCCGGCTGGTCAACGTGGTGCTGTAGCGGGGTTCACCGACGGCGGGTCCACGGACGGCGGTTCACGGACGGGGCAACTGGGCGGCCACTTCGGTCATCGCGTCGAGCAGGTCCGGCTCGACGTGCCCGGTTGCCGGTTCGGACTCGGCGATGGTGATCGTGTTGCCCCTGGTCTCGGACCAGTAGTGGGCGGCGGTGAAGCGGATGTCGGCCAGGTCGAGCAGCGCGGCGCCGAGCGGTCTCACGTCGCCGGTGCCGTAGACGTCGATGAGCCGTTCGAACCGCTTGGTGCGGGCACGGTCGCCGAAGGACACCCACACCACCGACACGACGGCGACGTTGCCCGCGCCGTCGTCGACCGCGAGGACCCAGCGGTCGAGCGCGGTGCACGGCGTGTGCAGGAAGAACTCGCGGACCTGGCCGAACGAGTTCGTCAGGCACTCCAGGTCCTGCTTGACCGCCTTCTTCCGGATCCGCATGCCCAGGCGGTTCAACGCGTTGTCGGCGTCACCGTCGCGCGCGTTCTTCTTGCTGTCCGCCTTGCGGGCCTGGAGACCGGGCGTCGACCCGCTCGTCGCCGTGCTCGCGGACAGCGCTGCTTCACCCCCGATGCCTGCCGCACCGGCGAGCGCCACCACGGCCGCCGCGACCACCGCGCCGCCCTTGCCCCCTGCCGGGTCCGAGCCTCCGCCGCGGCCACCGATCCTGCGCGCCATGCTGCCTCCTGGTCACCCCCGTCGTGGGAGATCGACCATGCAAGCGCGGATCGGCCCGAGGTGTCGTGGATACCGACGGGTACCGCTCGAAAGGTGCAGCGATCTTCCGCAATAGTGCTGGTCCGCCGCGCGGAGTCGCCGATCCGACCTACGGACGGGGCAACTGGGCGGCCACTTCGGTCATCGCGTCGAGCAGGTCAGGCTCGACGTGCCCGGTTGCCGGTTCGGACTCGGCGATGGTGATCGTGGTGTCCTTGATCTCCGACCAGTAGTGCGTGGCGGTGAACCGGACGTCCGGCATGCCGACCACTCCGCCGGCGAGCGGCTTCACGTCGCCGGAGCCCGCGACGTCGACGACCCGGTCGAACTGCCGGGCCTGGTTGCGGCCCGGGAACGTCACCCACACCACCGACACCACGGCCGCGTTGCCCGCCTGGTCGCCGACGGCGAGCAGGAGGCGGTCCAGCGACGTGCACGGGTTCTGGGCGAGGAAGTCGCGCACCTGGCCGAACGAGTTCTCCACGCAGTCGAGCTCCTGCTTGACCGCCTGCTTGCTGATCCCGACGCCGAGGTGGCTCATCGCGCCTTCGGCGTCACCACCGCGCGCCGCGCGCTTGGCGTCCCACTTGCGGACGCCGATGCTCTCCACCGGGGCCGCCGCCCCGCCACCGCCGCTCGCGCCGGAGTTCAGCGCCGCGCCACCGGCCCCGCCCGCGCCCGCGAGGACGACGAGCACCGCGGCCACTAACGCCACGCCGCCGGATCCCTTGTCCGAACTCTTCCCCGCCACCATCCCCCCGCCCCGAGACGTTCTCGCCGTGCGGCCACCACATGCAACCCCGCCCGGGTGCCCCTGGTTGCGCCGCGAACGCGAAAAGCCCTCGAACGGCCCAGCAGGTATGCCCGGAAGTCGCAGCTCACGGACGCGCCAGGTGACGAAAACCCATCTCTCCCAGGATCTGGGCCAGCATCGAGTCGAACATCGGCTCGGGGTTGGACACCGCGAACGGGAAGCGGCCGAAGACCTCCAGGGCCACGTGGCCGTAGATCCGCACCCACGACTGCGTGATGTGGTAGACCGCGCCGAGCGGCAGCACGCTCTCGTCCACCGCGACGCCGCGGTCGTTCACGGTGGCCAGCAGCACCCGCTGGAACGCCGCCAGGTCGGCGTGCAGGTTCTCCGGCGCGTCGTGGCCGAGGTCGTCCGGCAGCGGGTGGCTCGCGATCAACCTGCCCGCGACCTCCAGGAACACCCGGCCGAACTGGTCGCCGACCTGGCCGCGGTCGTCCGGGGCGCAGGAGCCGAGCGCGTCCTCGGTGGAGGCGAACACCAGCGTGAACTCCTGCGGGTGCGCGAGCGCCCAGCGCCGGAAGCCCCGGCACACCGCGTAGACCTGCGCGCTGACGTCGTCGGGGTCGATGCCGTCGAGGTCGGCGTCGAGCTCGGCGGCCAGGTCCGTGCAGATGTCCTCGGCGAGCCTGCGGAGGAGGTCCTCGCGCGAGTCGTAGTACCGGTACAGCGCGGGGGCGGTGATGCCGACCTCACGTGCGATCGCACGTAGAGTGACGGCGTCCCGGCCGTGCTCCACGAGCAGGGCACGGGCCTGTCGCCGGATGTCACGCTCGGTCTCAGCGCGTAGCCGCTCACGGCGAGTGGCCTCGGTCATAAGTCACCCAATCAGGTTGTAAACGCTGTTCACCCGGGTATAACTTCGGGATGGGTGAGTGAACAGTGTTCACGAAGTTGACGCCATTCACCCAACCGTAACCCATCTGCCTGGGAGGACGCGTGTTCGCGAAGTGGGGATCGCTGGCGTACCGCCGCAGATGGGTGGTGCTGATCGCGACGGTGGCCCTCGCGGTGGTCGGCGGCATCTGGGGGCTCGGCGTGTTCGACCGGCTCAGCCAGGGCGGCTACGAAGCGCCGACGAGCGAGGCCGCGCGGGCGAACCAGGTCGCGCAGGACGCGTTCGGCCGGCAGGGCGGCGACGTCCTGGTGGTCTACAACACCACCGACCCCGCCAAGCTCCAGCAGATCGCCGGCGAGCTGGCCGACCTCCCGACCGACGCCGTGCTGAAGGTGCAGCCGCCGTTCCCGTCGCCGCAGAGCGGCAAGTCGCTCGTCGTGATCACGCTGACCTCCGGTGACTCGAACACGCAGCTCAAGCAGTACGAGCAGATCGCCGACCGGCTCCAGGTCGACGGGCTGGACGCGCAGGTGGGCGGCCTGGTGCCGACCCAGAAGGCGATCAGCGACATGTCCGCCTCCGACCTCACCAAGGCCGAGGCCGTCTCGCTGCCGATCGTGCTCATCCTGCTGGTGATCATCTTCGGCGGCCTGGTCGCCGCGTCGCTGCCGGTGCTGGTGGGCGGGCTCGCGATCATGGGCTCGCTCGGCGTGCTGCACGCCGTCTCGCTGGTCGCCGACGTGAACTCGTTCGCGGTCAACGTGGCCAGCCTGCTCGGCCTCGGCATGGCGATCGACTACGGCCTGTTCATGGTCGGCCGGTTCCGGGAGGAGCTGGCCGCGGGCCGGAGCACGCCGGACGCCGTGCGCCGGACGGTCATGTCGGCGGGCCGCACCGTGGTGTTCTCGGCGACGTTGCTGGTGATCGCGCTCGCCGGGCTCCTGCTGTTCCCGCAGGGCTTCCTGAAGTCCTTGAGCTACGGCGGCATGTCGGCGGTCGCCATCGCGGCGATCGTGTCGCTCACCCTGCTCCCCGCGCTGCTGGCCGTCCTCGGCCACCGCGTGGACAAGCTCGCCATGCCGTGGCGCAAGAAGAAGGAGCCGTCCGAGGGCGGCTGGCGCAGGCTGGCCGGTCGGGTGATGAAGCGCCCCGTGCTGTTCGCGCTGCCGATCGTGCTGGTCCTGCTCGCGCTCGGCTCGCCGTTCCTCGGCGTGAAGTTCGGCGAGGTCACCGAGAAGGTGCTGCCCGAGGGCAACCCGGCGCGCGTCGCCGCCGAGACGGTCAACCACGACTTCGCCGCGCTGTCCAACTCCGGCTTCAAGATCGTGATCACCGGTGACCCGTCGCAGGCCGAGGTGCAGGAGTTCATCGGCGAAGTCGGCGCGGTGCCCGGTGTCGGCGAGGCGCAGATCGCGGCGGAGCCCGCGAACGGCGTGTGGCTGCTCAACGCCGGGCTGGACCAGGACGCGTTGAGCGACGAGTCCAAGCAGGCGCTGCGGGACGTGCGGGCGCTCGACGGGCCCGGCGACGAGGTGCTCGTCGGCGGCAGCACGGCGATGGTGACCGACAGCCTCGACGCGATCGGCGAGAAGCTGCCGCTGATGGTCCTGCTGCTGGTGGGCGCGACGTTCGTGCTGATGTTCCTGGCGTTCGGGTCCGTGCTGCTGCCGATCAAGGCCGTGGTGATGAGCGCGCTGAGCCTGTCGGCCACGTTCGGCGTGCTGGTGTGGGTGTTCCAGGACGGGCACGGGGCGTCGCTGCTCGGCGTCACGCCCGCGCCGCTGGAGTCCGGGATCGTGGTGCTGATGGCGGCCGTGGTCTTCGGGTTGTCCACGGACTACGAGGTGTTCCTGCTGTCCCGGATGGTCGAGGCGCGCGGTCGCGGCGCGTCGACCGAGGAGGCGGTGACCGCCGGTCTGGCGAAGACCGGCCGGGTGATCACGGCGGCGGCGCTGCTGCTGATCGTGGTGACGGGCGCGTTCGCGTTCTCGCAGATCACGATGATGCGGTTCGTCGGCGTCGGCATGATCCTGGCGCTCGCGCTGGACGCCACCGTGGTGCGGATGCTGCTGGTGCCCGCCGTGATGAAGATGCTCGGCGACGCCGCGTGGTGGGCGCCGGGCCCGCTGCGGCGGATCCAGGAGCGGATGGCGATCCACGAGGACGCGCCGGTGGAGGACGAGCGGCTGCCGCAGCCCGTCTAGCCGGTCGTCGTTTCAGGAGGGGTCGACGGGTTCGAACGCGATGACGGTGGCCGTGACGCCGCGGCCGCCGTCGTCCAAGCCGCTGAGCTGGAACGTGTTCAGCACCCGGTTGTCGGCGCTGTCCAGCACGGTCGCGGTGTTGCCGCTCGACAGGAACACGCGGCGGTCGCCGGGCGCGATGGCCAGCGCCTTCGCCCTGAGCCGCAACGTCTTCGCGGCGCGGGTGGCGGTGTCGACGACGACCACGCGGCGGTTGAGCGCCACGTAGACGCGGCGACCGTCCGGGGTGACCGCGATGCTGCCCGCGCCCTTGCCGACCGGCACCGACCAGCGCAGCTCGTCGGTGCGCGCGTCGATCACGGAGACCGTGCCGGTGCCCTCGCCGACGTCGACCGAGCTGACGTAGACCGCATTGCCGTCCGGGCTGACCGCGACGTGCTGCGGCATGCCCTCGACGTCGATCGTGGTCCGGGGGCTCGCGGTCTCGGTGTCGAGCACGCTCACCGTGCCGTCCTGGGCATTGGCGACGTACAGCCGGCGGCCGTCCGGGGTGACCGCGATGCCCTGCGGCTGACCGCCCGCCCTGATCGCCGCGACCAGGCGGAACGTCACCGGGTCCACCACCGCGACCGCGCCGCTGCCGGTGACGTAGAGGCGCCGGCCGTCCGGGCGCAGCACCGCCTGCGCCAGCTGCGCGCGGGCGTCGATGCGGCCGACGACCTTGCCCGCCACCGGGTCGACCGCCGTGATCACGCCCGCCCAGCCGTTGACCACGTACACCCGCCGGCCACCCGGCCCGACCGCCGCGCCCGTGGTCCACGCGCCGGTGTTGGCGGTCGCCACGAGCCGGCCGTCGGTGGTGTCGAGCACCTGCACCCGGCCGTTGTGGGTGATCACGTACGCCTTGGGCGCGGGCGTGCCGGCGGCGGTGACGACGTGCGACCGCTCCTGGCCGGCGGCGGAGAGCGCGGCGGCGAGGAGGACGGCTGCGGTGCCCAGGGCTGCGGTGCTTCGTCGTCCCCACATGGCTGGATGGGAACACCGCCGCGCGGTCGGGTTCCACCCTCGTCCTACGGACGTGTGCCTTTTGGTGCCGGACCGGGTGATGGGTCTGGCTGCCGCCCGCGGCGGCGGGACGGGCGGCAACGGCGGCGGCGCCCTCGGCGGCGGTGCGCCCGGCGCCGGTCGCTCGGGGGGCGAAACGACCGACGCCGGACCCCTGCCGGTGCCGGAGCACCGGTGGTCCTACCCCGACGACGTAGACCTCTACACCAGGTTGACGCAGTCCGGGCCGTTTTGGATCCCGAGAGCTACGAATCAGCCGAAATTCGTCGAGTTGCCACCAGCTTGGCGTAACGCGTGCCCGCCGTCAGGAGGACGAGGCCGGCGCCGATGAACGCGAGCACGCGGGCGATGCCGTCCAACGCGGACATGTCGAACAGCAGCAACTTCGCCACCGCCGCGCCGACCAGCACCAACCCGGCCACCCGCAGGGACTTCCGGTCGATGCCGCGCACCAGCAGCACCAGCGCGGCGACCGTCCACGACACCGTCACGATCGAGTGACCGAAGAGGAATCCGGTCACGTCCTGCGACACCAGCAGCGCACCGCACAGCACGACACCGGCCGCCGCGTACAGCAGCACGAGACCCGTGACGATCCACGGGAACGGGTGCCTGCCCAGGACACCCAGGCCCGACGCGACCCACGGCAGCACGACCACGAGCACGCCGAGGACCAGCGCGGTGAGCATGCCGGACGCCAGGAACCCCGTGGTGTCCACGCGCCACGGTTCGTCCAGCAGCAGGCGCGGCGGCACGGCGTGCGCGGTGGTGAGCAGGAAACCGATGGCGCCGAACACGAGCGAGCCGAGCAGCGGGCCGCGCGACTCGAGGACCTTGGCCAGGAACGCCAGCGCCAGGGCCTCGGCCAGCACCACCGCGGCCCGCGTGCTGCCGTCCAGGGCGATCGTCGTGGCCTGGAACAACGCGAACACGCCGACCGCGCCGACCGCCGCGGTGAAGTTCTTCGGCAACGAGCGCCGACCGGCCGCCCACAACGCGAGCATCAGCACCGCGACCACGCCCGCGACCCCCGCGCCGAGGGTGCGGTCCAGGACAGCGGTGGTGAGCAGGGCCGGCAGCGGTGAGCCGACGGCGAGGGCGAGCGCGGTGACGTCGCCGGGTCGGGCGTGGATCGTGAGCACGGCGGCGGCCACGCCGATCACGGCGGCCAGCAGGGAGATGCCGGCCAGCGCGAACTCGTCCGTGCGGCCGATCACCAGGACCGAGGCGAGCAGCGGCGGCACGCCCGCGGTGACCGCGAGCCAGGGCCAGTCGCGCTTGAGGTGCACCGGGCTCGCCGCGATCTTCAGGACCAGCAGGAACGCCACGAGCAGCGGCGTGAACCCCTGCGTGAGGACGGGCGCGCACACGGCGCAGGCCGCGACCACGCCGATGGCGAGGGCGGCCGAGTCCCAGCGCAGGGCCAGCAGCAGCCCGCCGCCCGCGATGAGCAGGCCCGCGGCCAGGCCGCCGCCTTCGGGCAGGTACTCGTAGATCGAGGTGGCGGCGATGACGTCCAGGTAGAGCACGGCGATGCCGGTGGCGGCGAGGGCGAACGCGCCGGTGCGGCCGGCCGGGGTGCGGTGCAGCCACAGGCCGAGGCCGACCAGCACGCCGCCGAGCGCGGCGCCGCCGAGGACGCGGGGCAGGGGGCCGAGGTAGCCGCGTTGGACGGCCAGGACCAGGAGGAGGACGACGCCGAGCAGCGTGACCGCGCCGCCGACCCAGGCGAGTAGCTTGCTGCCCGCGCCGTCCTTGGCGAGGCGGTCGAAGAGGGTCGGGCCGGGTGGCGGCGGAGGGGTCGGCGGCCAGTACGGGGCTGGTCGGCCCCAGCCCGGGGCGCCCGGCGGCGGGCCCTGTGGTGGCGCGTAGCCGGGATGGGGCGCGGTGTAGGCCGCCGGGCCGTTCGGGTGGGCGGTCGGACGGGGTGCGGTCGGGTAGGGCGGCGGGGTCGGGGCTTGCACGGTATGGGCCGCCGCGGCAACGGGCTGGGCGAGTGCGGGCCGAGGGGCGACGGGTTGGGCGGGGACCGGCTGGGCAGGCTCGGTCTGCCGTGCGGCGGGCGCGATCGGCTCACTCGCGGGTGTTCCGGCTGTCGCTTCGGCCGCCGTGCCGGTGGCGGGCGGTGCGGTCGACGTCGCCACCGCCTGGGTGCTGCCGACCCGGTGCAGCTCCTGACCCACCGCCTCCAGGCGGCGGCCGAGGTGCCCGAGTTCGTCAGCGAGCCTCATCAGGGGGTCCAGCCCAGTACCGGTCATGTGACCAGCGTCGCCCGGATCGGGTGTATCCGGAATCCGTACCACTACTCAACCCGGTACCGAACCGGTCACGCCGGGACCTGGCACAGTGCCACCGTGACTGTTCTCGTGCTCGGTTCGGCCAACGCGGACCTCGTCGTCTCGGTGCCACGCCGACCCGCCGGCGGTGAGACGGTGCTCGGCGGTGACACCGTCGTCCTGCCCGGCGGCAAGGGCGCGAACACCGCCGTGGCCGCCGCTCGGCTGGGCGCGTCGGTGGCGCTCGTCGGCGCGGTGGGCGCGGACCAGTACGGGGAGCTGCTGTTGGCCTCCCTGTCGTCGTCGGGTGTGCGGACCGATTTCGTGCGCACGTCGTCCCGGCCGACGGGGTTGGCTTACATCACCGTGACGCCGGACGGTGAGAACTCGATCGTCGTCGCCCCGGGCGCGAACTCCGACCTGGGTGTGTCCGATGTGGACGCGCTGACCTGGGACGACGTGCCGGTGCTGGTGTGCTCGCTCGAGGTGCCCGTGCCGACGGTGTCGCACGCGGTGCGGGTGGCGGCGTCCCGCGGCGTCCGGCCGGTGCTGAACCTGTCCCCGGTGGTCGAGGTGCCCGCGGAGACGATGGCCCTGCTGGACCCGCTGATCGTGAACGAGCACGAGGCGGCGTCGCTGGCGGCGTCGTTCGACGGTCTGCTGGCGCTGGGCCCGAAGTCCGCCGTGGTCACGTTGGGCGCACGCGGCGCGGCCGTCGTCACGCCGTCCGGTGTGGTCGAGGTGGGTGCTCCCGAAGTGTCCGTTGTGGACACCACCGGCGCCGGTGACGCCTTCGCCGGCGCGCTGGCGGTCGCCCTGTCGTCCGGCTCGCCACTGCCGGCCGCCGCCGCCTTCGCCGCCCGCGTGGCCGCCGTGTCCGTGACATCGGCGGGCGCCCAACCGTCCTACCCGACCCTGGCGCAGGTGCCGCCCGGCTGAACCCGCACCGCCGACCACCCGGAATTGTCGGACCTCGCCGGCAGAATAAAAGCAAGGGATCCCCTTGGCGGGGACCCCTGCACAGCCTTTCCGGGCCGCCGGGTGGGAGCAGGGGCGTGTGCCGAGGCGACTCGGCACTGCTGCGTCCACGCGTCGGTGGGCCGCCACGGCCACGGGCTGCCGATGTCGCCGGCCGGGTAGCGGGTTCGAGGCCGGTGGCGTTGGCTTGTCCTTCACGTCCCGTCGACCTGAGGGTATGGTCTAGACCATGTCGAGTGCGCGGCTGAGTGGTGTCGGGGTGAGTTCCGGGCGGGCTTCGGGGCCCGTGGTCCGGGTCGCCGAGCCCCTGGGTGAACCGCCGGCCGGGCCCGCGCCGGCGGATCCGGCGGCCGAGGCGGCGCGGATCAGGCCCGCGGCGGACGTCGTCGTGGCCCGCTTGCGGGAACGGGCCGCCGCGGCGAGCGGTGACGCGAGGGACGTGTTGGAGACGACCGCGGCGATGGCGGCCGACCCCGCGTTGTTGTCCCAGGCCGAGAAGCTGGTGACGTCGGACTCCCTGCCCGCGGCGCGGGCCGTGCACCAGGCCGCCGGCGGCTTCATCACCGCGCTCGAAGCGGCGGGCGGGTACATGGCCGAACGGGCCCGCGACGTCCGCGACGTCCGCGACCGGCTGGTCGCCGAACTGCTCGGCGTGGCCGCGCCCGGTGTGCCGCCGCTCGCCTCGCCGTCCGTGCTCGTGGCCCGCGACCTGGCGCCCGCCGACACCGCCGGGCTGGACCCGGCCAAGGTGTTGGCGCTGGTCACCGAGGAGGGCGGACCCACCTCGCACACCGCGATCCTGGCCCGGTCGCTCGGCATCCCGGCCGTGGTGGCGTGCCGCGGCGTCCTCGACCTCGACGTGCCCGCCCTGCTCGTGGACGGCGACACCGGCGTGGTGCAGGCGTCGGACGGCACGGTCCGCGCGGCGCACGTCGCGGGCCGGGCGGAGTGGAACGGCGTCGGCGCGCTGCGCGACGGGTACCGGGTGAAGGTGCTCGGCAACGTCGGCTCGCCCGCCGACGCGGTCGCGGCGGCGGCGGGCGGCGCGGAGGGCGTCGGCCTGTTCCGGACCGAGTTCTGCTTCCTGTCCGCCGCGACCGAGCCGTCCGTCGCCGAGCAGCGCGAGGCGTACGCGGCGGTGCTCGCGCCGTTCGCGGGCAAGCCCGTGGTGGTCCGCACGCTGGACGCGGGCGCGGACAAGCCCTTGCCGTTCCTGGCACCCGAGCCGGAGCCGAACCCGGCGCTGGGCGTGCGCGGCCTCCGCGTCGCCTTCGACCGCCCCGACGTGCTGGAACGCCAACTCGAAGCGATCGCGCTCGCCGCCGCGGACACCGACGCCGACGTGTCGGTGATGGCGCCGATGGTCGCCACCGCCGCCGAGGCCGCGTGGTTCGCGGAACGGGCGCGTGCGGCCGGCATCCGGCGCGCGGGCGTGATGATCGAGGTGCCGGCGGCGGCCCTGAGCGCCCACGAGGTGCTGGCCGCGGTCGACTTCGTCTCCATCGGCACCAACGACCTGGCCCAGTACGTGTTCGCGGCGGACCGGCAGGTCGGCGCGGTGGCCGCGCTCAACGACCCGTGGCAGCCGGCGCTGCTGCGGCTGATCAAGCTGGTCGGCGACGCGGGCACGGCCGCGGGCAAGCCGGTGGGCGTCTGCGGTGAGGCCGCCGCCGACCCGCTGCTGGCGTGCGTGCTGACGGGGTTGGGCGTCACGAGCCTGTCGATGAACCACACGGCGCTCGCGGGTGTCGGCGCGAAGCTCGCCTCGACCAGCTTCGACCTGTGCCAGCTGGCGGCCCGCGGCGCGGTGGCGGCGGCGGACCCGGCCTCGGCGAAGCTGGCGGCCCGCGCCCCTCACTGACCGACGGCGTCCAGCAGCGCGTCCCGGACCAGCTCGATCAACGGGTGGCCCTCGCTGCCCGCGCGCACCGCCGCGACCACCCGCCGCAACGGCGCCGTGCCGCGCACGGGCACACCGCGCACGGCGTTGCGGGGCACCAGGGCCACCCCCGCGCCCGCCCGCACCAACGCGCCGATGGCCCGGAAGTCGTCGGACGTGTGCGTGATCCGGGGCGCGAAACCGGCGTGCTCGCACGCCAGCTGCACGACGTCGCGCACCGGGTTGCCGGGCAGCGTCACGACCCAGTCGTCGTCCGCGAGGTCGGCCAGGTCCACCTCCGCCCGACCGGCCAACGGGTGCGCGGGCGGCAGCACCACGTCGAACGGCTCGGTGTAGAGCGGGAACCGGGTCAGCCGCCGGTCGTCGGTGCGCAGCCGGTACTCCTCGGTGATCGCCAGGTCGATCTCGCCGTCGAGCAGCAACGGCACGCTGGCGTGCCCCTCGACGTCGCGCACCCGCAGCGTCACGTCCGGCGCGGACACCCGCAGCGCGGCCAGCGCGGGCGCGACGACCTGCGTGATCGCCGACGCGAAGCTGCCGACCTCGACCCGACCGGTCGCGCCGGAGGTGAACGCGGCCAGCGTCGCCTGCGCCCGCTCCAGCTCCGCGGCCACCGCGTTGGCGTGCCGGACCAGCAGCTCGCCGGCGGCGGTCAACGACACCCGCCGCCCTCGCCGCCGCAGCAGCTCGTGCCCCACCTCGGACTCCAGGGCGGCCAGCTGCTGCGACACCGCGGACGGCGTGAGGTGCAGGGCCTGCGCCGCCGCCGTCACGGTGCCGTGGTCGGCGAGCGCGCGCAGCACCCGCAGCCGTCGGGGGTCGATCACGGGCCCGTCGTCACGACGTGCACGCCCGGCCCGCGTGCGGTAACAAGAGCCATGCGTTCGCTCCGCGCCACCGAATCGGTCATCGCCGGTCTCGGCCTGCTCGTGCTGGTCGTCTTCGGCTTCGTCGTGCCCAGCGCCCGAGCGGGCGAGTTGGAGATGAACGGCGTCGTGGTGACCCTCTCGATCCTGGTGTCCGCGATCCTGCTCGTGTTCGCCGGCATCTGGGGCCCCGGCGGCAAGAGGTGAGGTCTCACATCCGGTCGCGGGCCGCGATGAACGCGTCCACGGCGCGGTTCACGTCGTCGGTCGAGTGCGCCGCCGACATCTGGGTCCGGATCCGCGCCTTGCCGTGCGGCACGACGGGGTAGGAGAAGCCGATCACGTAGATGCCCTGCTCCAGCAGCAGGTCGGCCATCCGGGACGCCTCCGCCGCGTCGCCGATCATCACCGGGATGATCGGGTGCTCGCCGGGCAGCAGGTCGAAGCCCGCCTCGGTCATCCGCGAGCGGAACAGCGCGGTGTTCTCGCGCAGCCTGGTCAGCAGCTCGCCTGACGAGGTGAGCAGGTCGAGCGCGGCGATGGCGGCGGCGGTGATCGACGGCGCCAGCGAGTTGGAGAACAGGTACGGCCGCGACCGCTGCCGCAGCATCTCCACGATCTCCGCCCGCCCGGACGTGTAGCCGCCGGACGCGCCGCCCAGCGCCTTGCCGAGCGTGCCGGTGACGATGTCCACCCGGTCCCGCACGCCGAACAGCTCGGGCGTGCCGCGACCGTTCGGGCCGGTGAAGCCGACCGCGTGCGAGTCGTCGACCATCACCAGCGCGTCGTACCGCTCGGCCAGGTCGCAGATGTCGTCCAGCGGCGCGAGGTAGCCGTCCATGGAGAACACGCCGTCGGTCGCGATCAGCCGGTAGCGGGCGTCGGCGGAGTCCTTGAGCTGCCGCTCCAGGTCGTCCATGTCGCGGTTCTTGTAGCGGTACCTGCGGGCCTTCGACAGGCGCACGCCGTCGATGATCGACGCGTGGTTCAGCTCGTCGGAGATGATCGCGTCGTCCGCGCCGAGCAGGGTCTCGAACAGGCCGCCGTTGGCGTCGAAGCACGAGCTGTAGAGGATCGTGTCCTCGGTGCCCAGGAACTGTGAGAGCCGCAGCTCCAGCTCCTTGTGCGGTTCCTGCGTGCCGCAGATGAACCGCACCGACGCCATGCCGAAGCCCCACCGGTCCAACGCCTCGTGCGCGGCCTCGACCAGCCGCGGGTGGTCGGCCAGGCCCAGGTAGTTGTTGGCGCAGAAGTTCAGCACCTCGGCGCCGGAGCCGACGCGCACGGCGGCGTTCTGCGGTGTGCCGATCACCCGTTCCGCCTTGTAGAGCCCGGCCGCGCGGATCTCGTCCAAGCCGGTCCGCAGGTCCTCGCGCATCGCGCCGTACATCAGTGAGCTCCCGTCCAGTCGAGGATGACCTTGCCGCACTTGCCCTCGCGCGCCGTCGCGAACGCCTCGCCGAAGTCCGCGTGGTCGAACCGGTGCGTGATCACCGGCGTCAGGTCGAGGCCGCGTTGCAGCAGCACGGACATCGAGTACCAGGTCTCGAACATCTCCCGGCCGTAGATGCCCTTGATCTGCAGCATCTTCAGCACGACGCTGCTCCAGTCGACCGCGAACCCCTCGGCGGGCAGGCCGAGGATCGCGACCCGGCCGCCGTGCGCCATGTTGCCGATCATCTCCTGCAACGCGACGGGCTTGCCGGACATCTCCATGCCGACGTCGAAGCCCTCGGACATGCCCAGCTCGGCCTGCGCGTCGGCGATCGTGCGCTCGGTGACGTCCAGGGCGAGGTCGACGCCGACCTTGCGGGCCAGGTCCAGCCGGTGCGCGCTCACGTCGGTGATGACCACGTTGCGCGCGCCCGCGTGCTTGGCCACGGCCGCCGCCATGATCCCGATCGGGCCGGCGCCGGTGATCAGCACGTCCTCGCCGATGACCGGGAACGACAGCGCGGTGTGCACGGCGTTGCCGAAGGGGTCGAAGATCGCCGCCACGTCCAGGTCGACGGGCGCGCGGTGCACCCAGGCGTTCTGCTCGGGCAGCACCACGTACTGCGCGAACGCGCCGTCGCTGTGCACGCCGAGGCCGCGGGTGTTGGCGCACAGGTGCCGGCGGCCGGCCTTGCAGTTGCGGCACGTGCCGCAGACCAGGTGGCCCTCGCCGCTGACCAGGTCGCCGACCTCGACCCCGGTCACCGCCGCGCCGGTCTCCACCACCTCGCCGACGAACTCGTGCCCGAGCACGAGCGGCGCGCTGATGTTGTGCGCGGCCCACTCGTCCCACGAGTCGATGTGCAGGTCCGTGCCGCAGATGCCGGTGCGCAGGACCCGGACCACCACGTCACCGGGGCCGGGGGTGGGGTCCGGGACGTCGGTCAACGACAACCCCGGCCCGGCGGTCGCCTTGACCAGTGCCTTCATGCGGGCGAGTGTGCTCCCACCCCCTTGTGCAGTCCATCAGGACTTTCTGAATTCACTCGTAAGTTCAGCTTCATTGGCGATGTTGCGCACCATGCCGCCGAACACCAGCCCGTGGAACGGCCACACCAGCCACCAGTACACGTGCCCGGCCAGCCCGCGCGGCACGAACACCGCCCGTTGCCGGTACGTCGACCCGCCGCCGTCCGCCTCCGAGACCCGCAGCTCCAACCAGGCCAGGCCCGGCACCCGCATCTCCGCGCGCAGCCGCAGCAGCCGGCCGCGGTCGAGCTCCTCCACCCGCCAGAAGTCCAGCGCCTCGCCGACGTGCAGCCGCCGGGGATCACGCCGCCCGCGCCGCAGCCCGACACCTCCGACCAGCCGGTCCAGCCACCCGCGCACCGCCCAGGCCAGGGGGCACGAGTACCAGCCGTGCTCGCCGCCGATGCCCTCCACGACCTGCCACAGCCGTTCCGGCGAGGCGGCGGTCCACCGTTCCCGCACGTCGACGTACGACGAGCCGCCGGACCAGTCTGGGTCGGACGGCAGCGGTTCGGCGGGCGCGCCCGGCACCGACGCGCCCGACCAGCGGGTCTCCACGTCCGCGTCGCGGACCTTCGCCAGGGCGAGCGCCACCGCCCGGTCGTAGCCGGTGTTCTCGCCGGGCAGGCACGCCTCGACGTCGTGCTCCCGGCACACCACCTCGTGCACCAGCGACTCGATCAGCGGCGAGGCGATCGACCGCGGCACGGGCGTGACCAGGTCGACCCAGTGCGCGGACAGGCGTGGCGTCAGCACCGGAACGGGCAGCACGCGCCGCCGGCGCAGCCCGGCCACCTCCGCGTACCGGAGCATCATCTCCAGGTAGGTCAGCACGTCCGGGCCGCCGATGTCGAACGTCCGGTTCACCTCGGCCGGCAGCCCCACCGCGTCGACCAGGTACCGCAGCACGTCCCGCACCGCGATCGGCTGGACCCGGTTGCGCACCCAGCGCGGCGTCACCATGACCGGCAGCCGTTCGGCGAGGTAGCGCAGCATCTCGAAGCTCGCCGAGCCGGACCCGATGACCACCGCCGCCTGGAGCACCACCGCGGGCACCGGGCCGCGCAGGAACACGTCCCCGACCTCCTTGCGCGAGGCCAGGTGGGGTGACAGCACCGCACCCGGTGGGTGCAGTCCGCCCAGGTAGACGATCCGCCGCACGCCCGCGTCCGCCGCGGCGCGCGCGGTGTTCTCCGCGGCGCGCCGGTCCGCGTCGACGAAGTCCGGATCGCTCAACGAGTGCACGAGGTAGTGCACGACGTCGACATCGCGCATCGCCGCGTCGAGGGAGGCCGGGTCGAGCACGTCGCCGCGCACGACCTCGACCTGCCCGGCCCACGGCACGTCCCGCAGCTTGCGCGGGTCGCGGACCAGGCACCTGACCCGGTGGCCCGCCGCGACCAACCGGGGCACGAGCCGTCCGCCGAGGTAGCCGGTCGCGCCGGTGACGAGGCAGTGCACACCACGATCCTCACCGTGCGACGGCGGGACCGCACGACGGGATCAGGCGTGCCGGAACCAGCGGGACTTCTTCTTGATCTCCACGTTGCCCGCGCGCACGAGGCCGTGCACGACGAAGTGCGGTCGGCCGTTCACGCCCGTGCCCACCTTGTCCTTCAGGTTGCTCGCGGCCAGCTCGACGCCGTCGGCGTTGACCGTCGCGCCCTCCGGCAGCACCAGCTTCACCGAACCGGCGGTCACGTCCAGCTCGATGTCCACCACCGCGTGCGGGATGGACGCCTCGCGGAAGTCCAGGTCCGTCGTCCCCATCCGGCTGCGCACGACGAGCTGCCGCGGCACCGTCCAGTTGCCCTTGCGGTTGACCGTCGACATGGTGGCCTTCAGCTCCTGCCGGTCGGCCGGCATGGCGAGCACCTGCTCGTTGTGCACCATGCCGGGCAGGTCCAGCAGCACGGCGTTCAGCTCGCCGCGGGTCCGCGCGGCCAACGCCGTGTCGGTGCGCTCGGTGAACTCGTCCAACGTGATCAGGCCGCGGCCGATCGCCTTCTGCAACAGGCCGACGACGTGCTCCCGCTCGGCGTCGGACACCCGGAAGTCCTTGGGGTCGGTCATGGGTCAGCCCTCCGGCTCGACGTCGAGCCCGTGCTCGATCGCGTACCGCGCCAGCTCGACGCGGTTGTGCAGTTGCAGCTTGCGCAGGGTGGACTGCACGTGGTTCTCCACCGTGCGGTGCGAGATGACCAGCCGGTTCGCGATCTGCCGCGCCGTCAGCCCCTTGGCCACCAGCCGCAGCACCTCGGTTTCGCGCTCGGTGAGCTGCGGCTTGTCGTCGTCCGGCGTGGCGGCCATCCGCCGGTACTCGCCGAGCACCAGCCCCGCGAGCCCCGCGGTGAACACCGCGTCACCGGCCGCGGTCCGGTTCACCGCCTCCACCAGCTCCTCGGCCGACGCCGACTTCACCAGGTAACCGGACGCGCCCGCCTTCACCGCCTCCAGCACGTCGCTGTGCTCGCCGCTCGCGGACAGCACCAGCACCCGGGTGCCCTCCAGCGACCCGGTGATCAACGTGGTCGCCTCCACCCCCGTCGTCTCACCGAGGTTGAGGTCCATCAGCACCACGTCGGGCCGCACCGCGCGGGCGATCCGCACCGCCGACGCGGCGTCGCCCGCGGTCGCGACCACCTCGAAACCGCGTTCGGCCAGGTCGCGCGCCACGCCGTCGCGCCACAGCGGGTGGTCGTCCACCACCATCACGGAAACGCTCATCTGTAGACCCGCACCTCCCACTCGGCGCCCTCCCCCGGCCCCGTCTGCAGCTCAAGGGTGCCACGCAGCGCCTCCACCCGGCCCCGGATGGACTGGGCGACGCCCATCCGCCCCTCCGCCTCGGCGGAGGCCAGCCGCCCCTCGGGGATGCCGGGGCCGTCGTCGCGGACGCTGATCACGACCTCGTCGCCGAGGTCCTCCAGCAGCACCCACGCCCGCGCGTCCGGGCCGGCGTGCTTGTCCACGTTGGACAGCGCCTCGCGCACCACGGCGGTCAGCTCGAACGCCGTCGCGGCCGGCACCATCACCTGCGTGGCCGGTGTGGACACCTGGAACCGGGACGTGGCCAGCAGCTGCAACGCCGGCCGCAGGTCCGCGTCGCCGTCCACGGTGGACTCGGTCGGCGCGGCGGCCACCAGGGACCGCAGCGCGACTTCCTGCTCACCGGCCAGCTCCGCCAGTTCCGCCGCCTCGCCGCCGAGCTCCGTGCCGCGCTTGCGCACGCGCGCCAGCACTTGCAACACACCGTCGTGAATGGACCGCGCCAGCCGCTCGCGCTCCGCCGTGGCGGCCTCGGTCCGCAACGCCTGCGCCAGCCGCACCGCCGAGCGGCGCGCCGTGGACGACGCCATGCCGACCACGAAACCGGCGCCCGCCAACAGGACCACGTCCCGCACCAGGTCCACGGTGAGCCCGCCCCGGTTGAGGTAGGTGCTCAGCCCGACCACGAAGCCGGACACCGCGCCCGCGACCTGCCCGCCGAGCGCGCCCGCCGCCACCGGCGGTCCGGCCGCCCAGATCGTGGTGATCAGCGGGACGTCGAACAGGAACTGAGCATCCGTCATGATCAGTGGCGACAGTGACATCAGGCCGCACGTGATCGCGACGTCCGCCACCACGATCCACGGCCGGCGCCCGTCCTCCCGGCTGTACGCCTGGATGGTGAACACCGACCAGAGGGCCATCGCCGCGATCGTCGCCCACGCCAGCCACTGCCGCTCGTAGTAGTTGTGCTGGACGATCGCGTTGCCCAAAGCGAACAGGAACGTCACTACGCGTAGCGCTACCGTTCCCCGCCAGAGGTGCGCGACCGGGTCCTCCATGGCCGCTGTCCCCTGGTCGGATGGCTTTGTGTGCACGGTGTGCTCCCTTCACGCCCAATCTTGCCGTGTCGGAGTGGCGCAGCTAACCCCCAGGTGGCCGTCTGTTCCGATACCGACACCTGTGGAAGGCTGACGGGAGTCACCGAGCGTGATCTCACGGGGCTCGTCGCCTCCGGGGGTGAAGATCACGTCCGTGGACGGCTGCGGCGAGGGAGGGCCGAGCGTGCGCCACTGGCCATTGTGGACGCTGAAGCGCCCCGCGCTGGCCTACTGGCTGCTCGTGGACCTGCTCGCGCTGGCCGTCGTGGTCTGCGCGATCGTCACGTCGCCGCAGCCCACGCCCGGTGAGATCGGCCGGTTCGCGGCCATCGCGGGCACCGCCGGCGCGGTGATCATCGGCAGCTCGATCCACAGCCACCGGGTGGGCGAGGCCGCGCGCAACCCGTGGGCCGCCCACCTGTGCTACCTCACCGCGGGCCTGGTCGCCCTGCCGTGCAACCTGCTCGTCCTGCTGCTCTTCGGCCCCGCCCTGCACGGCGTGCTGACCCAGCGCCCCGAGTCGCACCGCTGGGTGTTCACCCTGTCCGCGACCACGCTGGCCGTGTTCACCACCCGCTACGTCATCGGCTGGGCCGAGCCGCGCACGGACCTCGTCGTCATGGTGCTCGGCGCGACTGTGCTGCTGGTGCTCCGCGCCGGCGTGATCGCGATCGGCCTGAAGCTGCGCAGCCCGCGCGCCCGCGGCGAGGAGGTCATCGGCGAGCCGATCGACGTGGTGCTCGGCATCGTCGCGGTGAGCATCGGCGGCCTGATGGGCTTCGTCGCCCTCACCACCCCGGTGCACGCGCTGATGGCCGGACCGCCGCTGGCCCTGCTGGAACGGGCGGCGCAGCTGCCGCAGTGGCGGCGTTCCGCCCAGCGCGACGCGAAGACCGGCCTGGCCAACGCCGTGCACTGGGACGGCCGGGCCAGGTATGAGCTGTCCAAGGCGCGGGTGCGCGAGCGGCCGATGGCCGTGATGCTGCTCGACCTCGACCACTTCAAGCGCGTCAACGACGAGGTCGGCCACCTGGCGGGCGACTCGGCGCTCAGCGCGGTCGCCCTGCTGCTGACCGGCACGGTCCGGCGCGGCGACCTGGTCGGCCGCTTCGGCGGCGAGGAGTTCGTCGTGCTCCTGCCGGACGCGGAGCCCGCCGTCGCCCGGTCCGTCGCCCAACGCGTGCGGCACGCCGTCGCCGGCCTGGCCGTGCCCACCGTCGGCACGGACGGCCGGGAGCACCTGCTCACCGGCCTCACCGTGAGCATCGGCGTGGCGACCACCCAGCGGTTCGGCTACGAGCTGCCGGACCTGCTGGTGGCCGCCGACGCCGCGCTGCTCGCGGCCAAGGGCTACGGCCGCAACCTGGTCGAGATGGCCTGACCGCTACTGCCTGCCGCTGTGCTCCGCGGTCGGGTCCTCGCGGTCGTCGATGTCCTCCACCCGATCCCCACCGGTGTCCACCGGACCGCTCTCCTGCGGTTCCAGCACGTCGACCTGGCGCGGCTCCACGTCGCGGTCCGACTCCGACAGCAACGACCTGATCCCCGAGTTCAGCACCGCCAGCAGCGGCACGGACAGCAGCGCGCCCGCGATGCCGCCCACGACGAGACCGGTGGTGATCGCCAGCACCACGGCCAGCGGGTGCAGCTTCACCGCGCGCCCCAGCAGCAGCGGCTGGAGCACGTGGCTCTCCAGCTGCATCACGCCGATCAGCACGGCCAGGATGATCAGCGCCTCGATCGGTCCGTTGGCCACCAGCGCCACCAGCACCGCCACCGCGCCGGTGATCACCGCGCCCACGATCGGGATGAACGCGCCCAGGAACACCAGCGCCGACAGCGGCACCACCAGCGGCACGTCCACGATCCACAGGCCGATGCCGACGCCGACCGCGTCCACGACCGCCACCAGCGCGGTCGCCCGCACGTAGGACACGAGCGAGGCGAATCCGCGCCGGCCCGCCACGTCGGCCCGACCGCGCACGTCGCGCGGCACGATCCGGATCAGGAACCGCCAGATCGCGTCGCCGTCGTGCAGGAAGAAGATGAGCGTGAACAGGGCGAGGATCAGCCCGGTCAGCAGCTCGCCGACGGTGGCCGCCGTGGTGAGCGCCCCCGAGGTGATCTCGGTCTGGTTCTCCTTGACCGTCTCCACCACCCGGTCCAGGTACTGCTGGAGCTGGACGTCGCTCAGGTGCAGCGGCCCGTCCTTGAGCCAGCCGCGGATGGTGTCCAGGCTCGCGCTGACCTGCTCCTGCAACTGCGGCAGGCCCTTGGAGAACTCGGTGATCACGAACGTCAGCACGCCGCCGACGACCGCGATGCCGCCGACGAGCACCACGCCGGTGGCCAGGCCGCGCGGGATGCCCGCCCGGTTCAGCTGCGACACCGCGGGCGACAGCAGCGCGGCCAGCAGCAGCGCCACCCCGGTCGGGATGACGATCGTGGCCATGAACCCGACCACGTGGAACACCACGTAGAGCGCCGCGACCACGGCCACGAACCGCCAACTCAGGGCAGCCGAGACGCGCAGCAGCCGCGGCACCCTCTCGCTGATCTCATCACTCCGCGTCACGCCGATCACGGTAGCCCGGCCGGCAGCCGGGAGTGGGCCGGTCGGAGACGGCGGCGGGCATGTCGAACCCCACGTTTCGGATTGCGGCAAACCCTGGCGGAACCGGCACGGCGGGTGATCGGATCGCACGCGTGACCGCCGAGGAGACCGTCGAGGACGCCGTCCGCGCCGCGTTCGCCGCCGGACGCCCGCTGCGGTTCGACCCGAGGACGCCCAAGCGCGAGCGCACGGTCCGCGGCGAGCTGCTGTCCGCGCTGCTCACCGACGGCGCCACGCGGACCGCCGCGCTGAGGCTGGTCGGCGCGAACGTCGTCGGCTCGTTCGCGCTGGAGGGCGCGCGGGTCGACCACGTGGTCGACTTCCTGGACTGCACCTTCGAACGGCCGCCGGACCTGCGCATGGCCCGCCTGGTCGGCCTGCGGATGCGCGGCTGCAAGGTGCCCGGCCTGTGGGGCCGCAACCTGCGCGTCGGCAGCGACCTGGTGCTGGAGGCGGGCTTCACCAGCGACGGCGTGGTCGACCTGACCGACGCCTCGGTCGACGGTACGTTCCGGCTGGCGGGCGCCGTGCTGCGGAACAAGGGCGGCGACCACGCCCTGCTCGCCGCGCGCATCCGCCTGTCCGGCTCGTTGCAGGCCGTCGCGCTGCGCGCGGGCGGCGAGGTGCGGCTGCGCGGCGCGGACGTCGGCGGCAACGTGCACCTCGGCGGCGCGCGCCTGCTCAACGCGGGCCGGAACGCCCTGGACGCCACCGGCGTCGCCATCGCGGGCACCCTGTTCTGCGACGCCGAGGGCGGTCGGTTCACCGCCGAGGGCCGCATCCTGCTCGACGGCGCGCGGATCGGCGGCAGCGCCGTGTTCTCCGGCGCCCGCCTGCACGCCAGCGTGGTCGACCGACCGGTCCTGGTGATCCCGCGCGGCACCGCCGACGAGGCCGCCGCGCTCGTCGCCGACCGGATGCGGGTGGAGGGCAACGTCGAGCTGGACGACGGCTTCACCTCCTCGGGCACGGTCCGCCTGCCCAACGCCCACATCGGCGGCTACCTGCGGCTGTCCGGCGCGGTGATCGGCCGCCGGGACGCCGTGGAGGACCCGGCGGAGCACGCCGGCGAGGCCGTCCAGCGCATCCCGGTCGCCCTGCACGCGGACGGCATCCAGGTGCGCGGCGACCTCGAAGCGCGCGGCGCGGTCAACGGCGGCTTCCACGGCGACGGCGAACGCGACGCCGCGTTGAAGGCCTACGGCCAGGTGCGCCTGGTGGACGCGCACGTGCGGGGCAGCGCGTCCCTGTCCGGCGTCGAGCTGCACGGGCCGGGCATCGACGTCCTGTTCGCCGACCGGCTGCGCGTCGGCGGCACGCTGTTCCTCCGCGACCTGCGCGCCAGGGGCTCGCTGCGCCTGCAGAACGCCGAGATCGGCTCCACCCTCGACTGCTCCGGCGCGTCCCTGCTCTCGCCGCGCCGCCGTCCCGACGGCACGGTGAAGCCGTCGCTGGACGCCCGCGTGGCCACCGTCGGCAAGGACTTCCTGTGCAGCCACGGCTTCACCGCCGCGGGCGGCGTGCGGATCCGGCTCGCCGAGGTCGGCAAGATGGCCACGTTCGCGGGCGCGCGCCTGGGCGGTCCCGGCAGCGACATCGCGTTGAACGCCTACGGGCTCACGGTGAGCCAGCTCGTGCTGCGGCTCTCGGAGGACCGGATCCCGGTGGGCCGGGTCGTGCTGACGCGGGTCGGCGCGACGACCGTGATGGACGGGCCGGGGCTGTGGGCCGCCACCGGCGGTGTCGACGTGGAGGACTTCACCTTCAGCTCGATCTCGTCCACGCCGCACGTGGACGTGCGCACCCGGCTGCGCTGGCTGCGCGAGGTGCAGCCGGACTTCGCGCCCGGGCCCTACGAGCAGCTGGCGGCGGTGTACCGCGACGGCGGCGAGGAGGAGCTGGCGCAGCTCGTGCAGCTGGAGAAGCAGCACCGGCGCTACTCCGAGCTCGGCGTCGCCGGCCGGGTCTGGGGCTTCCTGCAGCGCTGGACGGTCGGCTACGGCTACCGGCCGTGGCTCGCGATCGCCTGGCTGACCGCGTTCTGGCTGGCGGGCGCGGGCTGGTTCCTCGGGCACGAGATGCCGAAGCTCAACGAGGACGAGTCGCCGTCCTGGAACGCCTGGCTGCTGTCGATGGACCTGCTGATCCCGATCGTGGACCTCGGCCAGGACGGCAAGTGGAAGTTCAGCGGCGCCTCGCAGTGGATCTCCAGCACCCTGATCGCGGTCGGCTGGATCCTGGCGTCCACGGCCGCCGCCGGCGCGGCCAGGGTGCTCAAGCGCGTCTGATCACCCACCGTCACGCCTGGAAGCACAGAGTGTTCGTCACACGATCCGGCGAACCAGGTGTGAATGGAGTGCGCCCGCGCCCCGCCTGCTGGCAGTCTCTCGTCGTCGGCTTGATCACCTCGATCACGTCGCCGGCGAATCCCAGTGCTCTTCGGCAATCCCAGTGCTCTTCGGCGGAGGTTCCAGCGATGTCGTGCGTTGACCAGCGAGTGGGAACGGGGGCGGGCCGCGTTCGGCGGCTGCTCTCCCGCGCCCTGCTGGTCGTCGGCGGCACGCTGGCGGGCACCGCCGCGGCCTGGGCGTTGTCCGCCACGGCGGCGTCGGCGCAGATCCCGGTCGTCGACCCGGTCACCGGGATCGCGCACGACTCGCTGCCGCCCCGTGCGGCGGAGGGCCCGGTCGAGGCCGCGTTGGCCCCGGTCGGCCGGGCCGTGCACGACCTCGACACCGCGCTGAGCACCCCGCGGGTGCCCGAGCCGAGCCCGCCCGACCTGCGTCGGGTCGCGGAGGACATCCGCGGCGCCGTCGAGGGCGTGCGCGACTGGTTCCGGCACCCCGCGTCCGAGCAGGCGCCCGTCGACGTGGTCGTCGACGGCGCCGTGACGCGGCACGTCACCGAGACCACCCCGGCCGCCACCGCCGTGCCGGTTCCCGCCGGCACCCCGGTGGTGCACGGGGTGTTCGGCAAGCTCAGCCGGTCCTGGCTGGACGCGCCGCGGCCGCAGGTCGTCGCGCCGTCCGGCGACGACGGGCCCTCCCTGCCGGGAGACCCGTCCGGACTGCCGTCGATGCCGTTCGCGCCGCTCGGCGCGCCGGCCCACTGCTCCTGCGGTGGCGACGGCTCCGGCTCCTCCGGCGGCGGCAACGGCCCGTTCACGGCCGTCTCCGCCGACCGCATCGACTCCGCGGTGGCCCGGGCTCTGTTCCCCGCCACCGAGCGGAACACCGTGACGCCGGGCAAGCAGCCCGGCATCACGCCCGACTGACCACAGCGCGCGGTCCGCGGCAGCTCATCGACGAGCTGACCCGGTACTCGACCGTCGCGCCGCTCGCGTGCGCTCCCACACCGGTCGAGATGCCGCGCTCCCCCTGAAGAAGAGACCCGGGTGGTCGTCGTCCCCGACGCGGTCGCCGCGTCCGACCACCCCTCACCTCCCGCAAGGGACACCGGAAGAAGGAGAACCCATGCAAACCTGGGCCAAGCGCGGTCTCCAGACCGCACTTGTCACTGGTGGTTTGCTGATGCTCGGCACGGGCATCGCTTCAGCCCAGGAGAACGTCAACCCCGACGCGAAACCGAACCCGCTCGACGCGAAGGTGCGCGTGCCGGTCGACGTCGACCACAACAACCTGGGCACCCTGGTCGGCAACCACGACCTGCCGAGGATCCACGAGGAGATCGGCACGCCGAGCGCGGCCGACCTACCCGTCCGCGACGTCGCCGTCCCGGCCAACCCCCTGGTCCGCACCGCGCAGGAGAGGGCGGCCGGCGTCGAGGCCACGGGCCTGACCCGCGGCAACACCGCCGACGCCGACGTGGTCGTGCCGGTCAGCGTCTGCGGCAACGCGATCGCCGCCGGGGGCAACGCCTACAGCGACGGCGTGTGCACCCAGTCGGCCACCAGCGCCGGCGAGATCAGGACCGACGGCTCCCGCGGCACGCTGGCCGGCAACGTGGCGCACGCCGCCGCCGCCGTCTCGCCCCAGGCCAACGGCAACGCCGTCGCGGTCCTGGCCAACGCCGAGTCCCACGCCGCGTCCTACCAGCGCGCGGTCGCGGGCGACAGCGTCCGGACCTCGGGCGAGGACGGCTCGCTGTCGGGCAACATCGCCGCCGTGCAGGGCGCGGTGCCCGCGCAGGTCACCAACAACGCGGTCGCGGCGGGCGGCAACGCCTTCAGCGCGGCCTCGTCGTCGAACGACGCCCAGGCCACCGGCTCGCTGAGCACCACCGGCGAGCGCGGCACCGCCACGGGCAACGTCCTCGGCGCACCGGTCGCACCGGTCCTCGCGGTCACCGGCAACGGCATCGGCGCCGCGGGCAACGCGGACACCGCCACCGAGAACCGGGCGTCCGCCGACGCGGGCACCACCCAGCGCGACCGGACCGACCTCCCGATGTGGTCGTCCACCTCGGGCAACGACGGCACCCTCGCGGGCAACGTGGTCCAGCCCGCGTTCGCCGGCCCCGTCGCCGCGGGCGACAACGCCCTGACCGGCGGCGGCAACGCGCAGGTCGCCAACGCGATGGCGCACGACGCCGAAGCCGGCGGCCACAGCTACACCTCCGGCCAGGACGCGGTGCTGTCCGGCACGTTCGCCGACGCGCCCGTCGCCCTGCCGGTCTCCGGCGCGGGCAACGCGCTGTCCGGCGTGGGCACCACGTCGGCCCGGCACGCGAACGAGGCCACCGCGGTCTCCGGCGGCGACACCTACACCAACGGCGACCGCTCCGTGCTGTCGGCCAACTCGGCGAACCTGCCGCCGGCCGGCGCGGCCGACCTGTGCGGCAACGGCGTCGCCGGCGGCGGCATCGCCGACGCGGACTGCCACAACGACGTCGTCGCGGACTCGGGCGGCTACAACGGCACGACCGGCAACGACGCGGTCGGCTCGGGCAACGTCGGCCAGGTGCCGCTCGGCGCGCCCGCCGAGGCGTTCGGCAACGGCGTCGGCGCGGCGGGCACGCCCACCGGCCGGGCCACCGAGAACAAGACCCTGCGCTCCGGCAAGGTCGCGACCAGCGTCGACGACAACGGCACCGGCTCCAGCAACGTGGTGTCCACGCCGACCGCGCTGGGCGGCCAGGTGTTCGGCAACTCGGGCGGCGCGGTCGCCAACCCGACGTCGAAGACCGACAGCGACACCGAGATCGACCTCGGCAACGCGCCGACGGCCAACGGCAAGCACGGCTCCGTCTCGGGCAACATCGTGCACGTCCCCACCTCGAACCCGGCCCAGGTCTTCGGCGACTCCGCGGTCGTGGTCGGCAACGGCTCGTCCGAGACCGACAGCAAGCTCGACTCCCGCTCCGGCGGCGCCGCCACCACCACCGGTGACGAGGGCTCCCTGTCGGGCAACGTGCTGTCGCTGCCCGAGGCGTCCTCGCCGCAGGTGTTCGGCAGCGCGATCGGCGCGGGCAGCAACGTCGAGTCGGAGAGCCGCAACCAGTTCGGCTCGCACTCGGGCGGCGACGTGCAGACCTCCGGCGACGACGCGTCGTTCTCGGGCAACGGCATCGGCGCGCAGCCGTCGATCCCGCTGCAGGTGTTCGGCGACGCCGTCACCGCCGCGGGCAACGGCGAGTCCCGGACGGACAACCGGACCGGCCTGATCGCCGGTGGCGGGCACCTGACCTCCGCCGAGGACAGCGCGTGGTCGGGCAACCTGCTCACCGCGCCCGCCGCGGTCACGCCGTCGGTGCACGGTGACGCCGTGACCGTCGCCGGTCTCGCGGACGCCGCGACCGCCAGCCGGTCGAGCAGCAAGTCCGGTGGCGTGACCACCACGAAGGGCAGCGGCTCGGTCACCTCCTACGACGTCGAGGCGCCGACCGAGGCGTTCGCCCGCCTGTTCGGCATCCCGGTGGACGTGCTCGGCACCGCCACCACGAACGCGCAGGACAGCAACGACGTGCGCACCGGCGACGACCGGGGCGACACCAAGCCGGTCGCCGACGCGAACCGGGGCATCCAGCTCCCGGCGAGCCTCGACAGCCTGCTGCGGGTCACCGAGCTGCCGACGCTGGACCTCGTGAGCGGGCTGGCCGGGTACACGGTGCCGGTGGGCCTGCCGGGGATCGGCGAGCTGCGCGGCCTGCCGCTCGACCGCCTCCACCAGGTCCAGCTGCCGGGCAGCGGCCTGCTGGCCAGGGCGGTCCCGAAGCCGGACGCGCCCAACCTGGACGCGCCCGACCTGGACGCGCCCGAGGTGGGCCTGCCGAAGCCCGCGCTGGGCAAGCGGGAGCTGTCGAGGGCCGGCGCCCCGGTCGCCGCGCTGTCGCAGGCCGAGCTGCCCGAGGCGAGCGCACCGATCGGCGCGCTGTCCCAGGCCCGGCTGCCCGAGGCCGCCAGGCCGCTCGGCGCGCTGTCACAGGCCGAGCTGCCGACCCAGCAGCTGCCGCGGCTCGACAACATCGTGCAGGCGCTGCACTACGGCCTGCCCCCGGTCGCCGAGGCGACCCGCGCCGCCCTCGAAGCGGCACCCCTCGCGGGTGTGCTGACCCGGTCGGTGCAGCCGGAGTCGGACGAGCGCTCGTTCGGCGGCAGCCTGCCGCTGGTCGGTGACCTCACCGCGACCCAGGGCCTCCCGGTCGTGGAGAGCCTGCCCGTGCACGAGGTGCCCGCCGGTCTCACCCCGGACGGTCGCGCCGTGTCGTCGCTGCCGATCGCGGCGCCGGCCGGGTTGCCGTTCGTGCTGCCCGTGCCCGGTGTGGCGCAGCCCCGCAGCGCGTCCCCGGCGGTGCCGCCGCTGGCGCTGAGCGGCCTGAACGTCAACCCGGTGCAGGGTGGCGTCGGTCCGACGCGGTTCACCGAGGCCCAGGCGCCCGCCCTGGCCGGCATCGACGCGCAGAGCGTCTTCAGCCCGCTCGAGGACACCACCGTGATGCCGCGGATCTGATCCACCGATCCGCACCTCCCGCGACCGGGCCCCTGGCACCTCAGTGCCGGGGGCCCGGTCCCGTTCGCGGGGGGCGGCTCACCGCCGCAGGCGTTCCTCGACGTGCGCGATCACCGAGTGCAGCGGCGCTTCGCCGTCGCTGGTCACCCAGCACACCCGGACCCCGGTGCGCACGCGTTCGCCGCCGAGCCGCACCGCACGCCCGGTCAGCTCGCGCACCCGTGCCGCGACCGCCTCGCCGCTGCCGTTCGGGTGCTCCGCGACCACGGCGAACGAGTCGCCGCCGTACCGCGCGACCGTGTAGTCGGCCCGTAAACCCTGGCGCAGCCGTTTCGCCAGCACGGCCAGCAGCTCGTCGCCGCGCTTGAAGCCGTGGGCCGCGTTCACCGCCGCCATCCGGTGCACGTCCGCCAGCACCAGGGACGCCAGCGTGCCCTGGGTGCGCGCCCGGATCAACGCCTGGTCCAGCCGGTCGAGCAGCAGCACCCGTCCCGGCAGCCCGGTCAGCGCGTCGAGCAGCCCGGCGCTGTGCGGCACGTCCGCCTGCACCGGCCGCAGCAGCACCAACACCTGCCCGCGCGCGCCGATCGGGTAGTACTCGGCCCACACCTTGGCGTGCGGCAGCACCACCGGGATGGTCAGCGGTGATCCGGTGCGCAGCACCTGCGCGGCCAGTTCGGCGCAGCTGGGCAGCGGGGCGCCGGAGTCGTCGCGGGCGCAGGCGTCACCGAGCAGCGACGACGCCATCGGGTTCGCGGCGAGCACCACGCCGTTCTCGTCCTGGAGCAGTACCCCGACCGGCAGTTCCGAGACGAACTCGTCCCACACCGCACGGGAAGCCGTTGTCTGCACGGTACTCATAGGACTCGTGCCTTCCGCTGAGGCATGGCCTGTCCGTGAAGAGCCTCCCCGCAGGTAGCGGGCTTTTCAATAGGCTCGACGCCACCCGGTCCGGTGATCTTTGACCGGCGGTGTAACACCGAGCAGGTCCAGCATCCCGGCGAAGTCCTCTTCGGACACGATCGGCACCCGGTACGCCCGCGCCCGCCGCGCCTTGCTCGACAGCGTGAACGGGTCGGCGGCCACGACCAGGCGGGTCGCCTTGGTCACGTGCCCCTGGCTGACCAGCCCCGCCGACGCGGCGCGGTCGACCCACTCCTCGCGCGGCGCGTGCATCCGACCCGTGAACACGACCCGGTCACCGCGCACCAACGTCACCAGTTCCGGCCGCCGCGACACCGGAGCCGCCGTGCCACGACGCACCTCGACCACGTCGCCGGCGAGCGGCACGCGCGGCACGGGCTCGGCCTCCGGCACGCCGGACCTCAGGTAGTGGGCGAACAACCGGGCCGTGGCGCGGGCGTCGTGCAACGCGGAGTGCGCCGAGTCGAGCACCACGCCGACCGCCTCGCAGCACGCCGCCAGCGATCGACCGGCCCGGCCCGGCAGGTACCGGTCGGCCAGGCGCATCGTGCACAGGCCCGTCACCGGCAGGTCCACCCCGGCGCGGGCGAACTCGGCGGTCAGGAACCGGGCGTCGAACGACAGGTTGTGCGCGACCACGACCCGTTCGGCGAGGCGTGCCGCCAGCGCGCCCGCGGCCTGCGCGAACGTCGGCGCGTGCCACACGTCGGCCGCGCGGATCCGGTGCACGTGCTGCGGCCCGAGGTCGCGCCCGGGGTTGAGCAGGGTGCACCACTCGTCGGTCACCCGGCCCGCGTCGTCCAGCCCGACGACGGCCACCTCGACCACCCGGTCCGCACCGCGCGCGGCGAACCCGGTCGTCTCCACGTCGACCACCGCGTACCCCATGATCGACGAACCCTACCGATCATGGTCACGTGCGCAGCGCGCGGAGCACGAGATCGACGACCGCGTCGGCGAAGTCCTCGGTCAACGGCGCCGTCCGCAAGAACCACCGCTGGTAGACGGGTCCCAACAACAACTCCACCGCCGCCGACAGGTCGACGTCGGGCCGTACGTCCCCCAACCGCCGGGCCGCGTGTAATCGCTCTTCGAGCGCCATCCGGCGCGGCATCAGCAGCAACGTCACCAGGTCCGTGCGGGACTCGTGCACCAACAGCCGGCACACCTGGTCGAACCGCCGTTCGGCCAGCTCCTCGGCCGCGGCCCGCAACTCCCGCTTGAGGTCGACGGCCAGCACGCCGCTGGGCAACTCGTCCGTGCCGGCCGGCCCGAACTCCAGGAAGGCGTCGAACAGCAACGGCCCCTTCGAAGGCCACCACCGGTAGATCGTCTGCTTGCCGACCCCGGCCCGGGCCGCCACCGCCTCGATGGTCAACCGGGAGTGGCCGAGCGCCTCGACCAACTCCAGTGCGGCCAGGAGGATCGCCCGCCTCGAACGGTCGCTGCGCCGCGCCGCGTCGGGTGGCATCCCTCGATCGTATGCGCAGTTCGATGGTGGGGGAATGACTCACCACGGGCGCAACCGGTGGCCTCGGAGCACCCGGAACGCCGACCGCGGTGTCGGTAGTTCGCCTGACATCGCGGCCGTCGCGGAGATCGTATGGTGCCGAAGTCGCCCGGCTGCCCTACCCGCACGCCGTGAATCCCAGGGGGATCGCAGCTTTGTCCTACCAGCCTCAACGTCCTCAGCACCGCCCGCAACCGCCGTACCCGCAACCGCAGTTCCCGCCACCGCACCACCCGCAGCCGCCGGCGCAGTGGACCGGGGCGCCGACCGGCCCGCCGAAGAAGCGCACGGGCCGGTTGGTCGCCGTGATCATCGTCGTGCTGGTGGTGCTCGGTGGCGCCGGCGGCGTGTGGTTCCGGCAGTCGGGTGGGGGCTCGTCGGCGGTGGGCGAGGACCTCCCGAAGAACTCGGCGCTGGGACAGCTGGCGTTCCCCGACCTGGGCGCCCTCCGGCACGGCGAGGGGGTCGACGCGCTGTGCGGCGCGCTGGAGGGGGCGATGACCGGCCGCGGCTACCGGCCGATCTCCCGGGCGGAGACGGAAGGCGGGATCAACTGCCGCTTCATCACGCCCGGCCTGTCCTTGTTGACCGACGGCGCGATCATGATGAGCTCCGACATCGCCAGTTGGCGAGGCGACGCGGACGACCGCTACCGGCGCTTCTTCGACCTGGCCGTGCGGCAGCGGGACGCGCAGCTGAAGAACCCCGGCTACGCGTCGAGCAAGATCGAGCACTTCCCCGCCGGCGACGGCGGGTACGTCTTCCACCGGGTGACGAAGGCGGTCGGCGCCAACGGCGCGCGGACCGACACAGAGGCGGTGTTCCGGTCGGGCGAGGACCTCATGTGGGTCGCGCTGTGGGGCAACGTCCACCGTGCCGCGAAGGACGGCGAGCGCGTGCCGGCCGACCCGCTCACCGAGGAGGTCACCTACGGGGAGATCTCCGACATCGTCAAGTCGCTCAGCGGCGACGGGCAGCCGGGCGAGCCGCGGATCACCAAGCCGGAACTGGCGCAGCACCCGACCCTGGCCGCGACGAAGGCGAACCCGGTTGCCGGTGGGACCACGACCGGGGACGTGTGCGGGAAGTTCGACGCGGCGGCCGGCCGACTGGGTGTCGCCCCCGTGCCCAAACGCGGTGGTTGTGCGTACGACCCGCCGGAGGGTGCGTCCTACGGCGAAGGTTCCGTGCACCGCACCGTCGAGATCGCCGTCGGAGTGGAGGAGGAGGACTCCAACACCCCCGCCGAGGAAGAGCTGGCGAGGGAGCTGAGGAGCCTGCTGGGACGGACGTCCGACGGGACGTACACCTTCGGGAAGGTGTACGACCTCCCGGTGGGCGACACCGGTTACGCCGTCTACTACACCGTGAAAGGTGGCGGGGGCAGCAGCTCGGGTTACGTGCAGGCCGGTTACGCGGTCGACGGCACGACGCACGTCCTGGTCAAGCTCGCCGGCAGGGTCAAGAAGGGCCGTGACCTGGTCGCACCGTCCGAGGAGGCCTTGGTCGCGGACCTGGTGACCGTCCTGACCGCGATGGGCGGCTGACGCGGAGCGGTTCGCGCCCGCTCGGCGCGCCGCGCCACCAGGTAGGAGTACGGGGACATGCCGTAGGCGTCGCGGAACTCGCGGCTGAGGAGTCCGGCGGGCAGGTCCACGGCGCGGGCGAGCGCGAGGACGTCCAACGGCCGCGCGTGCTCGCGGTCGATCCGGTCGCGCACGCGGCGCAACCGCGCGAGGTCTTCGAGTCGCTTCGCCTCGGCGCGTGCGCGCGCCCACGCGGGGTGGCACATGGCGTGGACCTCCCCGTTCAGCGGAGCTCTTGGATGCGGATCAGGTTGCCCGCGGGGTCGCGGAAGGCGCAGTCGCGGACGCCGTACGGCTGCACGGTGGGCTCCTGGACCACCTCGGCGTCGCCGGCCTGCACCTTCTCGAACGTCGCGTCGAGGTCCCGGGTGGCCAGCAGGATCCAGCCGTAGGTGCCCTTGGCCATCATCTCGGTGATGGTGCGGCGCTCGTCGTCGGTGACGTTGGGGTCGGCGGCGGGCGGCGCGAGCAGGATGGACGTGTCGGGCCGGCCGACCGGACCGACCGTGATCCAGCGCATCCTGCCCTGGCCGACGTCGCTGCGGACCTCGAAGCCGAGGGTGTCGCGGTAGAAGGCGAGGGACGCCTCGGGGTCGTCGTGCGGGAGGAAGCTCGTGTTGATCGTGAGGTCCATGGCGGTCAGCCTAAGCACGCCTGTTGACCTGCGCTTCTCGATTCGTGATCGCCTCGCGTGCACGGCGGCGCCTGACATGATCACCAGCCGGCCTCGGGCCGACCGACGGCTTCTTCGACCGGAAGGGGACGGTGCCGTGCAGACCGGCATCCTGTCGCTCGGGCTGCACCCGGGCGCGATCGACTACAGCCGGTACCCCGGCCTCGACGAGGACACGCTGACGGCCCGGATCGCCGCGGGCGAGGCGGCGCTGCGCGCGGAGGGGTTCGACATCGTGCCGTGCCAGGTCACCGCCGACCCGGACGAGGCCGAGCGCGAGGTCCGCGCGTGCGTGGCCGACCACCCGGTCGGGGTCGTGATGATCGGCGCGGGCGTGCGGATGGCGCCGGAGCACACCGTGCTGTTCGAACGCCTGGTGAACCTGCTCAACCACCTCGTGCCCGGCATCGTGTTCTGCTTCAACACCTCACCGGAGACCACGGTCGACGCCCTGCGCCGTGCGGTCCGCCCCACCCGCTGACCGTGGCCGCCGAGCTCCTGGACGGGCGCCGTCAGCCCTGGGCCAGGTCGGCGAAGCGGCTGTAGTGCAGCTGGTGGGCGACGGTGATGGTGGCCGTCGGGCCGGCGCGGTGCTTGGCGATGATCAGGTCCGCCTCGCCCGCGCGCGGGTCGTCCCGTTCCCAGGCGTCCGGGCGGTTGATCAGGATCACCATGTCCGCGTCCTGCTCCAGCGAGCCGGACTCACGCAGGTCGGACAGCTGCGGGCGCTTGTCGGTCCGCTGTTCGGGGCCTCGGTTGAGCTGGCTGATCGCGATCACCGGCACCTCGAGCTCCTTGGCGATCAGCTTCAGGTTCCGGGAGAACTCGGAGACCTCCTGCTGGCGGGACTCGGTGCGCTTGCCCGACGACATCAGCTGGAGGTAGTCGACCACCACCAGCCGCAGGTCGTGGCGCTGCTTCAACCGCCGCGCCTTGGCCCGGATCTCCATCATGGTCAGGTTCGGCGAGTCGTCGACGAACAGCGGCGCCTCGCTGATCTCGCTCATCCGCCGCGCCAACCGGGTCCAGTCGTCGTCGCTCATCCGGCCACCGCGCATGTCGCCGAGCCGGATGCGGGCCTCGGCGGAGAGCATGCGCATGACGATCTCCGTGCGCGACATCTCCAGCGAGAAGATCGCGCTGGTCAGCCCGTGCTTCACCGAGCAGGACCTGGCGAAGTCCAGTCCCAGGGTCGACTTGCCGACACCGGGCCGGGCCGCGACGATGATCATCTGACCCGGGTGCAGCCCGTTGGTCAGCTCGTCGAGGTCCGCGAAACCGGTCGGGATGCCGAGCGACGAGCCGCCGCGCGAGGCGATGGCGTCGATCTCGTCCATGGTCGGCTGGAGCAGCTCCTCCAGCACCACGTAGTCCTCGGTGGTGCGGCGCTCGGTGACCTCGTAGATCGCCGCCTGCGCCCGGTCGACCACCTCGTCCACGTCCGCGCCCTCGGCGCCGTTGTAGCCGAGCTGCACGATCCTCGTGCCCGCCTCCACCAACCGCCGCAGCACGGCCTTCTCCGCCACGATCTCGGCGTAGTAGGAGGCGTTGGCCGCCGTCGGCACGGTGGCGATCAGCGTGTGCAGGTACGGCGCGCCGCCGACGCGCAGCAGCTCGCCCCGGCGCTCCAGCTCGGCGGACACCGTGATCGGGTCGGCCGGCTCGCCGCGCCCGTACAGGTCGAGGATGCAGTCGTACACGGCCTGGTGCGCGGGCCGGTAGAAGTCGTTGGGCGCGAGGACCTCGACCACGTCGGCGATCGCGTCCTTGCTCAGCAGCATCCCGCCGAGCACCGACTGCTCGGCGGCGAGGTCCTGCGGCGGCTGCCGTTCGAAGCCGGGCTCGGCCATGCCCCGGTCGTCCACCAGCGCCACCGTGAGCTCACCCCAATCTGCTGCCGTGCGGATGTTGTACCTCGTGGGTCCGACAATGTCCGCCACGCCACGCCCCGTGGTCCAGCGACGCTAGAGCCACCTGGATGGCGTAGGCAAACCCACCTGTGGACAACTCGGTGGACAGCTTGGGGATGGCCGCGCCCAGCTGACCACAGGCCTGGGGAAACCTGTGGACAACCTGGGTACAACTCGGGCCCAGACAAAAGTTCGCGCAGGTCAAGGCCTGTGGATAAGTTTGTGGAAAAGTAGTGCGTCACACCTTCGGCGTGTCGCGTGTAACCAGCGGCACGGCGTGTCGCGCACAACGTGTCACAAGAGTTGTCCACAGCCGGACGTGCGAAAGCGCCGCCCGACCAGAACACCTGGTCGAACGGCGCTTCCGGGGAAAACGTCAGACCGCGCTCGCGACCTCGACCGAGAGCGACACGGTGACCTCCGGGTGGAGCCGGACGTTCACCGAGTGCTTGCCGAGGGTCTTGATGTGGCCCGCGATCTCGACGGACCGCTTGTCCAGCGTCGGGCCGCCGGCCGCGCGCACGGCCGACACGACGTCGGACGAGGTGACGGAGCCGAACAGCTTCTTCGAGCCGGCCGCGGACTTGGCCTTCAACGTCACGGAACCGAGGCCCTCGAGCGTGGCCTTGATCTCCTTGGCGTGGTCCAGGTCGCGCACCCGGCGGGTGTCCTGCGCCCGGCGGATGACCTCGACCTGCTTGGTCGCGCCCTTGGTGGCGACGATCGCCAGGCCGCGCGGCAGCAGGTAGTTGCGGCCGTAGCCGTCCTTGACCTCGACGATGTCGCCGGGGCCACCGAGGCCGGTCACGTCAGCGGTGAGGATGAGCTTCACGATGCCGTCCCCTTTCTCAGCGAGCCGTCGAGGTGTAGGGCAGCAGCGCCATCTCGCGGGCGTTCTTGACGGCGACCGCGACGTCGCGCTGGTGCTGGGAGCAGTTGCCGGTGACCCGGCGGGCGCGGATCTTGCCCCGGTCCGAGATGTACTTCCGGAGCAGGGTGGTGTCCTTGTAGTCGATCAGGTTGGCGTTCTTGTCCTTGCAGAACGCGCAGACCTTCTTCTTGGGCTTGCGCACAGGCGGCTTGGCCATGTGTGAACTCCTGGGTATTACGCAGTGAAGTGTGGAGTGGACCGGTGCCGGGTCTAGAAGGGGGGCTCGTCGGCGAAGCCACCGGAGCCGGCCGGGGGCGCGGAGCCCCACGGGTCGTCGGCCGGTGCGCCGCCACCGCCACCGCGAGACTGACCGCCGCCGCCGAAGCCGCCGCCGCCGTCTCCACGGCTCACCTTGTTGACCTTCGCGGTCGCGTAGCGCAGCGAGGGGCCGATCTCGTCGACCTCAAGCTCGATGACGGTGCGCTTCTCGCCTTCCTTCGTCTCGAAGGAACGCTGGCGCAGTCGCCCGGACACGAGCACGCGCGAACCGCGGGTGAGGGACTCGGCCACGTTCTCCGCGACCTGCCGCCACACGTTGCACCGCAGGAACAGCGCTTCGCCGTCCTTCCACTCGCCGCTGTTCTTGTCGAACGTGCGGGGGGTGGAGGCCACGGTGAAGCTCGCCACCGCGGCGCCGGACTGGGTGAAGCGGAGTTCGGGATCGGCGGTCAGGTTCCCGACCACCGTGATCGTCGTCTCGCCTGCCATGGTTGGGCTCCTAGGCCTTGGCCGCGGCCTTGGCGGCGATCCTCGCCGCGGTCTTCGCGGCCTTGGCGGGGTCGCGCCGGATGACCTTCGTCCGGAGCACCGTCTCCTGCAGGCCGAGCTGGCGGTCCAGCTCCTTCACCGCGTCGGGGGTCGAGATCAGGTCGAGGACGGCGTAGATGCCCTCGGCGCTCTTGTTGATCTCGAAGCTCAGCCGGCGCTTGCCCCAGACCTCGACCTTCTCCACGTTGCCACCCGTGGTGCGGATGACGTTGAGGAACGTGTCAAGGGACGGCGCGATCGTGCGCTCGTCGAGACTGGGGTCGAGGATGACCATCACTTCGTAATGACGCATGAAGACCACTCACCTCCTGTGGACTCGGCGGCCACGGACGTTCCGTGGCAGGAGGGTCGTCGCGTCAGCAACCCGTGAAGGGTAACAGGCCGCCGGGTCGCACCTCCCGGCGGCCTGTTCGAGCAGGTCAGAGGCCCCGGCTGAGGAGGTCCTGGCGGACCTCTTCGATGATCCGCGTGCCCCGGTTGTGGGACGTGTAGCCGTACGTGTGGATGGCCACCGCGCAGGACGCGGAGCAGCCGCTGTTGTGGGCGGAGAACGCGGCCGCGGTTCGCCCTTAGGGGGACTTACGTGACTCAGGCCACGGCGCGGCGCAGCACCCAGGTGCGCACGAGAGCGCCCGTCACGCACGACAGCAGCAGCACGGCCAGCAGCACGGGGGCCGCCACACCGCCGCCCATCCGGCCGGAGCCGGGCAGCGCCTGGGCCCGGCCCGCGGTCTGCACGCCGTCGGAGTCGTCGGCGTTCGGCACGCCGTAACCGGGCCGGTAGCCGCTCACGCCGCCGCCGTAGCGCACGCCGGGCGACGGCGCGTACTGGCCGGGCACGGCGAACGGCAGGGCGCCGTAGCTGAACAGCGGCACGCGGCCGAAGTTGCCGCCCCACGGGTTCGAGCCGTACAGCGGCACGTCGAGCCCGCCGCCGACGCCGCCGACCGGGCTGTTCGCCGGCTGCTGCTCGTTCGGGGCGGCACCGGGGTTCGAGGTGCCGGGGTTCGCGCCCGGCTGACCGGTCTGCGGCGGCTGGTTCGGCGACGGCTTGTCGCCGGGCAGGCCCGGCAGTTGGCCGGTGGCCTGCTGAGAGGCGTCCGCGAGCGCCTTCGACCCGTCCTGGACGGGCGCGGCGGCGGCGTTGACGCCCTGCACGGTGACGCCGCACAGCTTGGTCAGCTCCGCGCGCACCCCGTTGGAGAGCGTGACGATGATCGGCCCGAGCAGCGGCAGCTTGACCAGCTCCGCGTTGACCTTGTTCGCGATGTCGCCGCCGGTGATGACGCCGGACCCGGTGGGGATCGCGCCGATCGCGATGGGCGGCAGCGCCGAGAACGCCTGGCGGAACGGCTCCGCGAGCGGCGGGCCGAGCAACGGGATCGCCCGGATCAGCTGCACGATCGGGTCGAGGACCGCGGCCGGGCTCAGCGCCACCGGTGTGCCCGGCGCGCCCTGCACGGTGGTCGCGCAGCTGCCCACCACGACGGGTTCGGCGGCCACGGCCGAACCGGAGCCCGCGGCGGCGCCGGCCGTGCCGACCGCGAGCACGACGGCCGCCGCGCTCACCAGCCGAATGAGCCGGATCCGCATGTCTGCCCCCCTGGCGTGCCGGCCGCGCTTCCCGTTTCCTACTTGCAAGTAACGAGCGTAGGTGCTCATCGTGACGTGGGCCATCCCCCTCGACGACAAATTTCCTATCGGCGGCGGGCGGCGATGCGTTTCGGCGCCCGACTACCCTCCACACCCATGCGCATCGGGGCCCACGTCCGCGACGACGACCCGCTCGGCGCCGCCGTCGACCGCGGCGCCGACGTCGTGCAGTTCTTCCTGGCCGATCCCCAGGGGTGGAAGGCGCCGAAGCCGCACCCCCAGACCGAGGGGTTGCTGGCCTCCGACCTGGACGTCTTCATCCACGCGCCGTACCTGGCCAACGTCGCGTCGCTCAACAACCGCATCCGCATCCCGTCGCGGAAGATGGTGCTCCAGCACGCCGAGGGCGCGGCCAAGGTCGGCGCCAAGGGCCTGATCGTGCACGGCGGGCACGTCGCCAAGGGCGAGGACCCGAACGACGGCATCGCCAACTGGCGCAAGATGTTCGAGCGCCAGGCCGACAGCGGTGGCTTCGCGGTCCCGATCCTGATCGAGAACACCGCGGGCGGCGAGAACGCCATGGCGCGGACGTTCGACATGCTCGGCAGGCTGTGGGACGCGGTCGGCGAGTTCGGCGCGGGGTTCTGCCTGGACACCTGCCACGCGTTCGCCTCGGGCGAGGACCTGGTCGGCGTCGTGGACCGGGTGAAGGCCATCACCGGGCGCGTCGACCTGGTCCACCTGAACAGCTCCCGCGACGAGTTCGGCTCCTCGCGGGACCGGCACGCCAACATCGCGTCCGGCACCATCGACCCGGAGCAGCTGGTCGCGGTGGCCGCGGCCGCCGGTTCGCCGGTGCTGGTCGAGACACCGGACGAAGGGCAGGCGGCGGACATCGCGTTCCTCCGCGAGCACTTGGGCCGCTGAGCGTGACCCGGGAGGTGGTGGCCGTGCCTGAGCGCGCGGACGCCGGGTCGTCCCCGTCGCGGTTCGGCCGGGTGGCGCTGGCCGCGGTCGTGCTCCTGTGCGGGCTGACGATGTTCGCGGGTTTCCTCAACAAGGACCGCTGCACCGGACCGGAGTTCGACCAGTGGGGCCGCAGCGCGCCGGACTACGAGCGGCGCAACAAGGCCGAGGTCTGCTACTCCGACATCCAGCACCTGTGGATCGGCCGTGACATCGACCGGCACGTCTTCCCGTACGTGAACGGGAGCATCAACAGCAAGGGCGTGCTGGTCGGCGGCGTGGTCGAGTACCCGGTGCTGACCGGGCTGACGATCTGGGCGGGCGCGATCCTCGCGGACAACGACGCCGCGTTCCTGCTGTTCTCGGCGCTGCTGATGGCGCCGTTCGGGTTGGTCACCGGGTGGCTGCTCGGCAAGCTGAGCCGGTGGCGCGCGCTGATCTGGGCGTTGGGCCCGCCGGTGGTGCTGTACGCGTTCCACAACTGGGACCTGCCGGTCGTGCTCTGCGCGGTCGCGGCGGTGTACGTGGTGCACCGGGGCTGGGGACGGCGGGAACGGCCGCTGGTCGACCGCGCGGTGGTCGCGTCCGTGCTGCTGGGCCTCGGGTTCGCGTTCAAGATCTACCCGGCGATCTTCGTGCTGCCGCTGTGCCTGTACGTGCTGACCGGCGGTCCCGGCGGCCGTTCCCTGCCGCGCGGTGTCCGCTACGACCTGGCCGGCGCGGTGAAGGTGGCGCTGGCGGCCGTGGTGACGGTGGTGCTGGTCAACCTGCCGTTCGCGGTGGCGGGGCCGGAGGGCTGGAAGGCGTCGTTCGCGTTCCAGGGCCTGCGGCGGGTCGACATCACCACGAATTCGATCTGGTTCTGGTCCATGCGGCCGTTCATGCCCGACGACGTCATGCAGTCGCTGGTGGCCGTGCTGTCGCCGATCGGGATCCTGCTGTCGTTCGGGCTGGCGTGCCGGATCGGGTGGCGGCGGTACCTGAGCGAGGGCAGCTACCCGTGGGTGCCGGTGTCGGCGGCGATGCTGTGCGGTTTCCTGTTGCTGCACAAGGTGCACTCGCCGCAGTACACGCTGTGGCTGGTGCCGATGTTCGTGCTGCTGCGGGTGGACTGGGGCTGGGTGGCGGCGTACTTCGTGGCGGACTTCGCCATGGGCGTCGGCATCTTCCGCTGGTTCTACGCGATCGAGTTCGGCGAGCCGTCCGGGATCTACGACGGTTTCGCGGCGCAGGCCGTGGTGATCGGGGTGTGGGGCCGGGCGGCGCTGCTGGTGGCCTTGTTCTTCGTCTTCCTGCGCTCCGAGGTCACCTTCACCGACCGGACTCCGACCCGCCGACGTCCGGCGCCCACGACCTCCGCGTAGGTCAGCCGCCCACGCCGGCGGGCACCGGCGCGTCGTCCCGGCGCCGTCGGCCGAACCGCAGCGCGAACCGGTCCGGCGCGCCGTCGATGAATCCGCCGCACGGGTCGTCGTCGCCGGTCTGGCGCACCTTGTCCAGGGCCGGCCGGTAGATCTCGCGCACGATGAACCCGCACACCACGATCACCGCGATGTCGCGCGCCACCACCGCGCCGAGGAACCAGTCGATCGGCAGGCCCTTGTGGTCCACGCCCAGGTAGAAGAACATCCGGGGCACCCAGACCAGCGCGTCCACCGCCATCCACGCCAGCAGCAGCTTCCACCGCGGCAGCGCCAGCACGGCCAGCGGCACGAGCCACAGCGAGTACTGCGGGCTCCACACCTTGTTCGTCAGCAGGAAAGCGGCCACCACGAGGAACGCCAGCTGCGCGAACCGCGGCCGCCGCGGCGCGGACATGGCCACGAAGCCGACCGCCGCGCAGCACACCAGGAACAGCACCGCGCTGACCGTGTTCAACACCTCGGGCGCCTGCCCGTGCGCCAGCCCCGGGTCGAAGCCCTGCCACCCGGTCCACTGCGCGACCACGTTGTAGAGCGAGTCCGGGTCGACGCCGCGCTCGGTGTTGAGCCGGAAGAACTCGCGCCAGCCGTCCGGGTAGAGCCACGCGATCGGCGCGTTCACCAACCCCCACGTGGCCAGCGTCGCGCCGAGCGTGGTCCACCCGGCCCGCAGCTTGCCCGCCCGCCAGCACAGCAGCAGCAACGGCCCGAGCAGGAACAGCGGGTACAGCTTCGCCGCGCCGCCCAGCCCGAGCAGCACGCCCGCCAGCACCGGCTTCTTGCGCGCCCACGCGAGCATGCCCGCCGTCGCGAACGCCGTGGCGAGCGTGTCGAAGTTGGTGAACGCGTGCACGACCACCAGCGGTGAGACCGCCACGAGCACCGCGTCGTACGGCCGTCGCCTGGCCAGTTGCGCCACCGCGAACGCGGTCACCAGCCACGCCAGCGCCAGCCAGATCGCGGTGATGTTGAAGTACACGATCACGGTCATCGGGTTCGGCAACCACCCGGACGAGGCGATCACCGTCCAGCCCTGCGCCATGCGCGCGTTGAGCAGCTGGAACATGCCCGTCAGCACGGGGTACTCCATGTACCGCACGTGCGCCGTCGGCTTGCCCTCGTCGTCCACCCACGAGGTCTTGTAGGGGAACGTGTCCGGCTTGTCCAACCGCTCCGCCGTGTACAGCGGCACGGTGTCGGAGTAGCACATCGCGGTGAACTGCTTGCTGCCGCGCCAGTCCAGCTGCACCACGCCGTTGTCGTCCACGTACTGCTGCACGCACGGCGACTTCTGGAACCACGCCAGCGCCAGCGTCACCACCGCGAACAGCAGCACGACCCGCAGCGGCGTCCAGAACCACTGCCGCCCGACCGACGCGTGCCGACCGACCGGTCCGCCGAGCGGCTTGCTCGCCGCCCGGGCCAACGGCTCGGTCCACGTCGGGTTGACCCGCTCGTCGGGGCCGAGCGAGTCGGTGTCGTCGGCGTTCGCCTGCGCGCCGTCGGGGGTCGCCTGCGAGTGCTGCGATGGGCTGGCCACGGTGACGGATGCTACGGGCCGGCGTCAACGGAAGTTGTGAGGTCTTCGCGAACCCGCGCCGGTTCGTCGCGACCCCGCTGGGGGACGGGCACGCGAAGAGGGGCCCGGCGCGTTGCCGGACCCCTCTTCACGTGCGTCGACCGCGGGCGCTAACCCGTTGGTCTGCTACCGCCGCCGCCGATCGGGTCGGGGCCGTTCTCCGGCGTCGTCGTGGTGGTGGTGGGCGGGCAGGCCAGGCCCACGCACGGACGGGTCGAGGTCGTCGGCTTGGTGGTCGTCGGCTTGGTCGAGGTCGGGTCGGTCGTCGTCGACCGGTTGTCCTCGTCCCGCTTCTGCGTGGTGGTCGTGGTGGTGGTCGTGGTGGTCGGCTTCGGGTCGTCGAACTGGTTCAACTTCCTCGGCTTCGGGAACGGCTCCGGCGGCGTCCCCTCCAAGGCCCGGTCCATGAACTTCTTCCAGATCTGACCGGGCAGGCCACCACCGAAGATCGGCCGGTTCTGCGCGTCCTTCAACGCCACGTTGCCCTCGTCGCGACCCAGCCACACCGACGTGGCCAGCGACGGCGTGTAGCCGACCATCCAGGCCTTCGAGTTCTGGTCGGCGTGGTCGGGGAGCTCGTGCGTGCCGGTCTTGCCGGCGCACTCGCGGCCCGCGCAGGCGAGGCCGGTCGACGGCTTGACGACGGGCTTGAGCGCCTCGGTGACGTTGTCGGCGATGTCCTGGTTCTTCTGCGGGTCCGGGTCGAACGCCTGCCGCGACACGTCGACGTGCTGGTAGACGGCCTTCTCCTCGGAGTTGGTGATCTTCGAGATGAAGAACGGCTCGTGGTAGATGCCGCGCGCGGCGAACGTGGCGTAGGCCGAGGCCATGTCGAACGGCCGGACCTGCGCCTCACCGCCGCCGATCGCGATACCGACGTTCGGCGGGCCGCCGGTCTCGTTGACCAGCAGGTCCTTCTTCGCGCCCTGGACCTCGACCGACTTCGGGATGCCCGCGGCGTGCGCGGCGTCGGCGACCGGCTGGGTGCCGACCTCGATCACCATCTCGTAGAACACCGTGTTCAGCGACAGCTCCATCGCCTTGCGGATGGGGCACTTCTCGCCGCAGGTGTCGTTCGGGTCGGACGCGTTGCGGATCGTGATCTGGGTGCCGCCGAGGTTGAACGTCTTCGGCGACCGGCCGTCGTAGGTGGAGCCGAGGCCCTTGCCCGCCTTCAGCGCGGCGACCAGGTCGAACGCCTTGAACGACGAGCCCGCTTCCTGGAGCGTGTCGGTGGCGTAGTCGAGGCCCGTGCCGTCGGAGCCCGCGTAGTACGCGCGCACCGCGCCCGACTGCGGGTCGATCGCGGTGAGCGAGGACCTCAGCTCCTTGGGCTGGTTGCCGAGCACGTCCTGCACCGCCTTCTCGGCCGCCAGCTGCTTCGGCGGGTCGATGGTGGTGTGCACGGTGACGCCGACCGACTGGGACTTCTTGACGTCCCACCCGACCTTGTCCATCTCCTTGAGGATCTGGTCGCGGATGTGCAGGCGCGGGCCCTCCAGGCCCGAGTCGTCGGTCTGCTCGACCGGCGTCGGGAACGGCTCGCTCTGGCGGTAGGACGGCTCGATCCACTTGTACTCGAGCATCTGGTCCATCACGTAGTTCCAGCGCTCTTGCTGGTACGCGGGCTGCCAGTCGCGGCCGGGGTTCTGGACCATGCCCGCCAGCAGGGCGGCCTGCGAGTAGGTCAGGTTCTTCAGGTCGTCGTGACCGAAGTACGCCTTCGCCGCGGTCTTGATGCCGTACGCGCCCTTGCCGAAGTAGATCGTGTTCAAGTACGCGGTGAGGATGTCCTTCTTGTCCTGCTGCTGCGACATCTTGTACGCGGTGACCGCTTCGGTGAACTTGCGGGACAGCGTCATGTCGGTCTGGTCGGTGGCTTCCTTCACGTACTGCTGCGTGAGCCCGGAACCACCGCTCTGCTCGCCCTTGAGCTGGTAGTAGGCCGCGCGGGCGATGGCCTTGAGGTCGAAGCCGACGTTCGTCTCGAACGTCGGGTCCTCCGCGGCGAACAAGGCGTGCTTGATCGACTCCGGCAGGTCCTCGTACTTGACCATGGTCCGGTTCGCCTCGCCGGGGGCGTACTTCGTCATCACGGAGCCGTCGGCGTAGAGGATCGTGATCGCCTTGCCCTGCTCGGCCGCGAGGGCCTCGGGGTTCGGGACCTCGACCACCTGGTAGGCGATGGCGAACGCGACGACCGGCGCCAGCAGCATCAGGCCGAAGGCCACGTAGGTGGTGCGGCGCACGCGGCGCCAGATCTTCTTGCGACGCACGGCGCGAGCCTCCTCCTCGGTCAGCTCCTCGTCGTACTCGTCGTCGTAGAACGGCTCGAGCTCGACCTCGTCCTCGCGGTGCGTGAGGAGCTCGGGCTCGCGCGGCGTGGTCTGGTACACGGGCGGCAGCAGGTCCGTCGGTTCCTCGCCGGGACGCCGCTGCGGACCGCCCGGGCCGGCGGGACCGCCGGGTCTGCGCGGACCACCCGGAGCACTCGGACCACCTGGACCGCCGAAGGGTGGCCGGCCGCCGGGCGGCACGGGACCGCCGGGGCCGCGCAGGCCGCCGGGAGGCGTGTTCGGGCGCTGGCCGGGGCCGCCGGGGACGCTGCCCGCGGCGGCGGGACCGGTCGGCGGGCCACCGGGCCTGCCGCCGGGGCCGGGTGCGCCGGGACCGGCGGGTCGCCGCGGCGGCGGGCCACCGCGGGGGATGCCGCCGGGAGGCGTGCCCCCTGCCGGCCGGCCTCCGCCGGGCGGCGTGCCGGGGCGGGCGAACCCGCCCGGCGGGGTGCCGTGCCCAGGGCCGGGGCCGTCGAGCGGGGAGCGCGCGAAACCACCTGGCGGGGTGTTCGGACGCTCCGGCTGATCCCCGGCTCCGTGGCGCGGTGGGTGCCCGCCGCCGTCCGGGTCCTCCCCGGTCGGCCATTGCGGCTCCGCGCCACGATGCCTGTCGTCATGCTGGTCGTTCACGAAATGGCCTCCCAGACCGGCGTGCCGTTGCACGCGGTTCGGTGGTCGTACGCCGCTGCTCCTCGCCGGAGCGGCGCCCGTGGTCGGAGCAGGTTCACTCCGCCGCGGTCCTCCTGCGCGGCTTGCGAGAGTTCAGGCCGCGCGTTCCCAGGACGTATGACTGCACCAGGTGGTTCCAACTACATGTGCGGCAAACTTCGACCACGTACACGGTGAACTCCTCGAAGAGGGTCGCCATGCGGGCCAGCTCGTCGGTGGTGCGCGCGGACCCGGCCGCGTGCTTGAGCTCGTCGCCGTAGACCCAGGACACGTGGGTGAGCGGTTCCTTGCGGCACACCGGGCAGGTCACGTCGCTCGGTCGGCCGTGGAACTTCGCAGCTCGCAGCAGGTACGGGCTGGCGTCGCAGACCTCCATCGTGCCCACTCGGCCCGCGTAGACCTCCGCCAGCAGCGCACGGCGCTGCAAGGCGTAGTCCACGACCTGGCGTTGGGTCGACACGACGACCAGAGTACGTGCCGCCCCAACCGCGTCGATGGGCCGTTCAGGGCAGTGGACCGAAGGCAGGGGTCGCTGTGTGCGACGTGACACAGCGTCGGCGTGCGCGGATGTATCGCACCGATATACTGACCGCACCCATCGGCGCTCACCGGAGCGAGGAGGTGCTCGTGCTGGAGTTCGCGGTGCTCGGCCTGCTGCACGAGGCGCCAATGCACGGCTACGAGCTGCGCAAGCGCCTGCACGAGTTGCTGGGTGCGTTCCGCGCGTTCTCCTACGGGACGCTTTACCCCACGTTGCGCAAGCTGCAACGCGGGGGCCTCATCGTCGAGGAGGTGCCCGAGGACGACTCGGCCCGGTGGGGCCGTCGGGCGCGCAAGGTCTACCGGCTCACCGCGGAGGGCAAGGAGAGGTTCGCCGAACTGCTGGTCAACGCCGGGCCCCAGACCTGGGACGACGACTCGTTCGGCGTGCACCTGGCGTTCTTCTCCCGGACTCCGGCCGAGATCAGGATGCGCATCCTCGAAGGCCGCAGGCGTCGCGTCGAGGAGCGCCGCGAGGGGCTGCGCACCTCGTTATCGGCTACCAGTGAACGCATCGACCGGTACACCCGGGAGCTGCACCGGCTCGGGCTCGAGAGCACCGAGCGCGAAGTGCGGTGGTTGAACGAGCTGATCGCCCATGAACAGGCCGAACAGCGCGAGCGGGACCAATAACCCCCGGAATACGAGCACGGAAGAACTAAGGAGGACTCGGCATGGGCGACAACCGCCGCACCGTTCGAGTGGCCATTGTCGGGGTCGGCAACTGCGCGGCGTCGCTGGTGCAGGGCGTCCACTACTACCGCGATGCCGACCCGAGCACCCGCGTGCCCGGTCTGATGCACGTCCGGTTCGGCGACTACCACGTGCGCGACGTCGAGTTCGTCGCCGCGTTCGACGTGGACGCCAAGAAGGTCGGCTCGGACCTGTCCGAGGCCATCGGGGCGAGCGAGAACAACACGATCAAGATCGCCGACGTGCCGCCGCTGGGCGTCACGGTGCAGCGCGGTCACACCCTCGACGGACTCGGCCGGTTCTACCGGGAGACCATCGAGGAGTCCGACGAGGAGCCGGTCGACGTGGCGCAGGCGCTGCGCGACGCGTCGGTGGACGTGCTCGTGTCCTACCTGCCGGTGGGCTCGGAGGAGGCGGACCGCTTCTACGCGCAGGCCGCCATCGACGCCGGTGTGGCGTTCGTCAACGCGCTGCCGGTGTTCATCGCCTCCGACCCGGAGTGGGCGGAGAAGTTCCGCGCGGCCGGCGTGCCGATCGTCGGTGACGACATCAAGTCGCAGGTCGGCGCCACCATCACGCACCGCGTGCTGGCCAAGCTGTTCGAGGACCGCGGCGTCCAGCTCGACCGGACGATGCAGCTCAACGTGGGCGGGAACATGGACTTCCTGAACATGAAGGAGCTGGAGCGGCTGGAGTCCAAGAAGGTCTCCAAGACGCAGGCGGTGACCTCGCAGGTCGACCGCGAGATGGGCAAGCGCAACGTGCACATCGGACCGTCGGACTACGTGGCGTGGCTCGACGACCGCAAGTGGGCGTACGTGCGGCTGGAGGGCCGCGCGTTCGGCGACGTGCCGCTGAACCTGGAGTACAAGCTCGAGGTGTGGGACTCGCCGAACTCGGCGGGCATCATCATCGACGCGGTGCGCGCGGCGAAGATCGCGCTCGACCGGGGCATCGGCGGCCCGATCCTGTCGGCGTCGTCGTACTTCATGAAGTCGCCGCCCGTGCAGTACTCGGACTCCGAGGCGCACGAGGCGGTCGAGGCGTTCATCCGCGGCGACGTGGAGCGCTGAGTCCTGCTGCGAACCGACCCCCCGCACCCGGTGCAGGGGGGTCGGTTCGCACGTCAGCGCTTCGACAGCCGCAGCGACTGCCACGAACCGTCGGCCGTCCAGCCGCCGTCCACCGGCAGCGCGACGCCGTTGACGAAACCGCTCCGGCCCGGGTCGGCCAGGAAGGCGACGGCCTGCGCGATGTCGTCCGGGACCGCGAACCGGCCCATCGGCACGTGGTCGGTGATGTCGGTGTCGTCGTAGTGCCCGCCGGCCTGCGACTCGACGTCCATCTCGGTCTTCACCCAGCCGGGGCACACCGCGTTGACCCGCACCCCGCGCCCGCCCCACTCCACGGCGAGCGTGCGCGTCATGCCGATCAGCCCGTGCTTGGTGGTGTTGTAGACGGCCCGGTCGGCGACACCGCGCAACCCGGCCACGGACGCGATGTTCACCACCGCGCCCTGCCCGCGCGCCAGCATCACCCGGCCCAACGCCTGCGTGAGCAGGAACGGCCCGGTCAGGTTGACCGCCACCATCCGCTCCCACAGCTCCAGGGACGTGTCCTCGAACGGCACGATCCCCGCGATCCCGGCGTTGTTGACCAGCACGTCGACCCGGTCGCCGACCCGCTCGAGGACCCTGGCCACGTCGTACGGCGACGACACGTCCCCGACCACGCCACCGTCGGTCTCGGTGAGGTCGAACCCGATGACCTCGTACCCGTCCCCGCGCAGCACCTCGGCCACCCGCAGCCCGATCCCCTGCGCCGCCCCCGTGACCACCGCAACTCGTCGCTCCATGGTGGGCAACGCTAGGGCGTGCGCAGCGCGGCGGGCAGGTCCGAGAGTCGGGGCAACACCGTGACCTGGGCCAACACCGCCGGATCCGGCGGGAAGTGCTCGTTCGGGACGGCGTAGACGGTCATGCCGGCGGACAGGGCCGCGCGCAGGCCGTTGGTCGAGTCCTCCACCGCCGCGCTGCGGGTCGGGTCGACGCCCAGCTTCGACGTGGCCAGCAGGTAGACGTCCGGCGCCGGCTTGCCCGCGCCCGCCTGCTCGCTGGAGACGGCCACCTGGACGACGTCGGTCAGGTCGGTCGCCGCGAGGAACGACTTGATCAGGACCGGCGGCGAGGAGCTGGCGATGGCGACCGGGTAGTGGGCCGCCACCTCGCGCACGACGTCCACCGCGCCCGGCAGCACGGGCGGGCCCTCGGCGTAGCGCTCGGCCATCTCGCCGATCACGCCCGCCGCGGCCTCGGCCGGGGTCAGCCGCACGCCGACCTCGGTCACCAGGTACGTCGCCCACTCGGGTGTGCTCATGCCCTGCATCGCCCTGGTCGCCGCAGGCCGCCACGTGCCCCCGTGCCGGGCGGCGAAGGCCTGCCGCACCTCGTCCCACATCCGCTCGGAGTCCACCAGCACGCCGTCGAGGTCGAACACCACCGCATCCACACCCATGACCGTAGTGCGATCGTCGCGCCCGGCCGCCGACCGGACCCCGAAGGAATTCGCGCCGATCAGGGAATGACGGGTTAACAACAGGTGAACGCCGGCCTACTGTCGGTTGGTCCCGCACTGATCCGTAGGAGGTCCGCGACGTGGTGCGACACCTTCCGCTCCTGGCCAACCACTCCGCCGGCCGCGCGGCCGTCACCTGCGAGTACCGCTGCGGTGACGCGTGCTTCCACGACGTGCCGAACACCTCGGGCAACCCGTCCTTCGGCGACCTGGTCGACCGCCGCACGGCCGTCAAAGCGGCGCTGGTCGTGGCCGCGCTCGGCGGTGGCGCGGTCGCCGGCACGGGCAGCGCGGCGGCCGGACCTCGTCCCGCCGGCCTGGACTTCGAACCGGTCGCGCCGAACGCGCTGGACGCCGTCGTCGTCCCCGAGGGCTACCGGCACGAAGTCGTGATCCGCTGGGGCGACCCGCTCTTCCCCGACGCGCCGGAGTTCGACTTCGACCACCAGACCGCCGCCGCGCAGGCCCGCCAGTTCGGGTTCAACTGCGACTTCGCCGCGCTGCTGCCGCTGGACCCGACGGGCCGGACGAGCCTGCTGGTGACCAACCACGAGTACACCGGCGAGCCGTTCATGTTCCGCGGTTACGACGCCGAGAACCCCACCCGCGAGCAGGTCGAGATCGCGTGGGCGGCGCACGGCCTGTCCGTCGTTCAGGTCCACCAGTCCCGCGACGGCCGCCTGAGCACGCGGTTCTCCCGCTACAACCGCCGGATCACGGCCACGACACCGTTCCGGCTGACCGGGCCGGCGGCGGGCTCGGAGTACCTCAAGACCTCCGCCGACCCGACCGGCACGAAGGTGTTGGGCACGCTCAACAACTGCGCGGGCGGCGTCACGCCGTGGGGCACGATCCTGTCCGGCGAGGAGAACTTCAACCAGTACTTCGGCAACGCCGACGCGCTCGCCGACCCGCGACTGACCCGCTACGGCATCACCGGCACGGCCACCACCCGCAAGTGGGAGCGGTTCGACGAGCGGTTCGACCTCGCGCGGGAGCCCAACGAGGTCAACCGGTTCGGCTGGGTCGTCGAACTCGACCCGCTCGACCCCGACTCCACGCCGGTCAAGCACACCGCGCTCGGCCGCTTCAAGCACGAGTGCGCGAACGTCCGCGTCGCGGGCGACGGCCGGGTGGTCGCCTACTCCGGCGACGACGAGCGGTTCGAGTACGTCTACAAGTTCGTCTCCACCGGCAAGGTGCGTCGCGGCGACAGCAAAGCCGCCCGCCGGCACAACATGACCCTCCTCGACGACGGCACGCTGTACGTCGCCCGCTTCACCGGCGACAGCCCGCCCGTCGAGATCGACGGCTCCGGCAAGCTGCCCTCCGACGGCCGGTTCGACGGTCACGGCGAGTGGATCCCGCTGGTCAGCGGCACGCGGTCGTTCGTGCCGGGCATGACCGCCGAGGAGGTCTACGTCTTCACCCGGCTCGCCGCGGACAAGGTCGGCGCGACCAGGATGGACCGCCCCGAGGACATCCAGACCCACCCGCGCACCGGCGTCGTCTACCTCGCCCTGAGCAACAACGTCGACCGCGGCAAGGAGGGCAAGGAGGGCGCGACCGAGCCCAACCCGCGGGTGGCCAACAAGCACGGGCAGGTGCTGGAGCTCGCCGAGCGCGGCGGCGACGCCCTCGCGCTCACCTTCTCGTGGAACCTCATGCTGGTGTGCGGCGACCCGGCGTCACCGGACACCTACTTCGCGGGTTACGACAAGACCCGCGTGTCGCCGATCTCCAGCCCCGACAACGTGGCGTTCGACCGGCACGGCAACCTGTGGATCTCCAGCGACTCGGCCGGCGCGCTCGACGGCCACAACGACGGCCTGTACGCGGTGCCGGTGGCCGGGCCGCACCGCGGGCGGCTCCAGGCGTTCCTCACCGTGCCGCGCGGCGCGGAGACGTGCGGGCCGGTGATCGGCGAACGCGTGGTCACGGTGTGCGTGCAGCACCCCGGCGAGGTGGACGGCGCCAGTGCGGACAACCCGGTCTCGCACTGGCCGGACGGCGGCGACTCGCAGCCGCGCTCCGCGGTCGTCGCGGTGTGGCGCGAGCACCACCGCATCGGTGAGTGACCACCCGACGACACGCGGTGTGAGCTGCTGGTATCGGGCGGTTAACGATCGAGGTGTTCGCCTCGCGTTCACCTCGACGTCCGCTGGCGGAGTGGTTGCCCTCTTACGGTCGCCCGGTTCCCACTGAGCGATTTCGGAGGTCCGCGTGTCCTCATCCACCGATCGGGGGCGGCGCCTGCTGCCCCTGCTGCCCAACCACCCCCTCGGGCGGTCGGCGATCACCTGCAAGTACCGCTGCGGCGACGCCTGCGCCCACGAGGCGCCCAACACGTCCGACAACGCCTACTTCGGTGACGTCGTCGGCGAGGTCGTGCGCCGGCGCGGCCTGCTGAAGGCGGGCGCGGTGCTCGCCGTCGCGGGCGCGGGTGTCGGGCTGGTCGGTGCCGGCAGCGCCGCCGCGAAGCCCGAGGTCGAGGTCGACACCGACCTCGGCGGTGGTCGTCGACGTGACGGCCTGAACTTCGCCGCCGTCGCGCCCAACACCGAGGACCGCGTCGTCACGCCCGAGGGCTACGAGCAGGGCATCGTGCTGCGCTGGGGCGACCCGGTGGTGCCCGGCGCGCCCGCGTTCGACTTCGACCGCCAGACCCCGGCGGCGCAGGCGAAGCAGTTCGGCTACAACTGCGACTTCCTCGGCCTGGTCCCGGTCGGCAGGCACGACCAGTGGGTGCTCGTGGCCAACCACGAGTACACCTCCGAGGAGTTCCTGTTCAAGAACTGGGACGCGGCCAACCCGACCCGCGAGCAGACCGAGATCGCCTGGGCCGCGCACGGCGCGTCGGTGGTGCTGGTCGAGCGAGACCGGCGCAGCGGCAAGCTCGTGCCCAAGCTGGACCGGCGCTACAACCGGCGGCTGACCGCGACCTCGGAGTTCAAGGTCACCGGTCCGGCGGCGGGCTCGAAGCACCTCAAGACCTCCGCCGACCCGACCGGCACGAAGGTGTTGGGCACGCTCAACAACTGCGCCGGCGGCGTCACGCCGTGGGGCACGATCCTGTCGGGCGAGGAGAACTTCAACCAGTACTTCGCCAACGCGGGCTCGGTCACCGACCCGGTCGCCAAGGCGCGGCTGGCCCGCTACGGCCTGTCCGGCGCGGCGTCCACCCGCAAGTGGGAGCGGTTCGACAAGCGCTTCGACGTGGCGCAGGAGCCCAACGAGGTCAACCGGTTCGGCTGGGTCGTCGAGATCGACCCGCTCGACCCGGACTCGACCCCGGTCAAGCACACCGCGCTCGGCCGCTTCAAGCACGAGGGCGCGAACGTGATCATCGCCCGGGACGGCCGCGTGGTCGCGTACATGGGCGACGACGAGCGCTTCGACTACATGTACAAGTTCGTCTCGGACGAGAAGTACAAGCCGGGCAACAGCAAGCACGCGCGTGAGCACAACAAGAAGCTGCTGGACAAGGGCACGCTGTACGTCGCCAAGTTCACCGGCGACAGCCCGGTCGCCGAGATCGACGGTTCCGGCAAGCTGCCCGCCGACGGCGGGTTCGACGGCTCCGGCGAGTGGATTCCGCTGGCCGCGGGCGACCGCTCGTTCGTGCCCGGCTTCACCGCCGAGGAGGTCTACGTCTTCACGCGGCTCGCGGCGGACGCCGTCGGCCCGACCAAGATGGACCGCCCCGAGGACGTCGAGCCGAACCCGCGCAACCGCCGGGTGTACGCGGCGCTGACCAACAACACCGACCGCGGCAAGGCGGGCAAGGAAGGCCCGACCGAGCCGAACCCGCGCCCGAACAACCGCCACGGGCACGTGCTGGAGCTGGAGGAGCGCCGCGGCGACAACACCGCCACGTCGTTCTCGTGGAAGCTGCTGCTGGTGTGCGGCGACCCGACGTCGGCCGACACGTACTTCGGCGGCTACGACAAGACCCAGGTCTCGCCGATCTCGTGCCCGGACAACGTGGCGTTCGACGCGCGGGGCAACCTGTGGATCTCCACCGACGGCAACGCCCTGAAGTCCAACGACGGCCTGTTCGCGGTGCCGGTCGAGGGCCCGTACCGCGGCCGGGTGAAGCAGTTCCTGACCGTGCCGAAGGGCGCCGAGACGTGCGGCCCGGTGGTCGAGGACGACTTCGTGCTCGTCGCCGTGCAGCACCCCGGCGAGATCGACGGCGCGTCGGCCGCCAACCCGCTGTCGCACTGGCCGGACGGCGGCACCTCCCAGCCGCGCCCGTCCGTGGTCGCGGTGTGGAAGAAGGACAAGGGCCGCATCTGCGGCTGACCCCGAGGTGGAGGGCTCGCGCCGAGCCCGAGCCCTCCACACCTCGCGCGTCGGACCTCCAGCGGGCGCCGGGGGTTCGACCCGCGGTTAGGGTTTCGGCATGAGTCGACCCGTTGCGCTGATCACCGGAGCGTCGCGAGGCATCGGCGCGGCGGTCGCCCGTGCCCTCGCGCCCACGCACGACCTGCTGCTCGGCGGCCGGGACGAGGACGCGTTGGCCCGACTGGCCGCGACGCTGGAGTCCGCCCGACCGTGGCCGGTCGAGTTGACCGACACCGACGCGCTGGCCAACGCCACGGCCGGCCTCACGCGCCTGGACGTCCTCGTGCACAGCGCGGGCATCGCCGAACTCGGCCCGCTCGCCGACGCGACCGCCGACGTCTGGCGCCGCACCCTCGACGTCAACGTGGTCGCGGTCGCGGAGCTCACCCGGCTGGCGCTGCCGCTCCTGCGCGCCGACCGGGGCCACGTCGTGCTGATCAACTCCGGCGCCGGGCTGCGCGCCAACCCCGACTGGGGCGTCTACGCGGCCAGCAAGTTCGCCCTGCGCGCCTTCGGCGACGCCCTGCGCGCCGAAGAAGAAGACCTCCGCGTCACGTCCGTCCACCCCGGACGCGTCGACACCGACATGCAGCGCGGCGTCCGCGAGCAGGAGAACGGCGACTACCAGCCGAACCTCTACCTGAACGCGGACTCCGTGGCCCGGGCCGTCGCCACCGCCGTGAACGCGGGCGAGGACGCCCACTTCACCGAGATCGTGGTCCGCCCCCGCCCCCGCTGACCCACCGCGACGGACTACCGCAGCCGGGCCGCCACCTCGCGCACGCCCGCCTGCGCCTCACGCCGGTCCACGTTCGTGGTCTCGCCGTCGGCCACGACCTGCTTGCCCGCCACCCACACGTCCTTGACCCGCCGCGTGCCCGAGGCCCACACCAGGTTCGCCAGCACCTGCTCGTCCGGCGCGTCCAACCCCGTGGCGAACGCCGGGTCGTCCACGTCCACGTGCACCACGTCGCCCCACCGGCCGGGCTCCAGCGCGCCGAGGTCCTCACGGCCCAACGCCGCCGCACCACCGCGCGTGGCCAGCAGCAACGCGTCCGCCGCCCGCATCGCGGTCGCGTCCTGCGTCGTCACGCGCGCCAACAGCGCCGCCAACCTGGCCTCCTCGAACAGGTCGAGGTCGTCGTTGGACGCCGGCCCGTCCGTGCCCAACCCGACCGCGACGCCCGCGTCCAGGTAGGACCGCACCGGCGCGATGCCGGACGCCAGCTTGGTGTTCGAGCCGGGGCAGTGCGCGATGCCGACGCCGTGCCTGGCGTAGATCGCCACGTCCTCCGGCGACAGGTGCACGGAGTGCGCCGACAGCACCCGCCCGCCCAGCACGCCCGCCTGCTCCAACAACCGCGGCACGGACCCGTGCGACGCCCGCTGCTCCAGGTCCTCCTCCGCCGACTCGGCCACGTGCACCTGCACCAGCGCGCCGCGGTCACGCGCCTCGCCGCCGATCTCGCCGAGCGCCTCCGGCGACAGGATGTACGCCGAGTGCGGCCCGTAGCTCAGCTCGACCCGCTCGTCCGGCCCGAACCGCAGCCCGTCGGCGTCGATCCACCGGGTGATCTCGTCGGTCATCGGACGCCACGGCATCCCCGGCAGGTCCATGATCGCCGCACCGAACAGCACGCGCGACCCGGCGGCCAGCACCGCGTCCGCGAGGTGCTCGCCGTGGAAGTACATCTCGGCGCTCGTGGTCACGCCGTTGCGCAGCATCTCCACCGCGCCGAGCAGCATGCCGACCCGGATGTCGGACGGCTTCATCTTCGCCTCGGCCGGCCACATCGCCTCGCGCAGCCAGCGCAGCAGCGGCAGGTCGCCGCCCATGCCGCGCAGCAGCACCATCGGGCTGTGCGCGTGCGCGTTCACCAGGCCGGGCAGCAGGATCCCGCTCAACCGGCGCACCTCGCCGGCGAACTCCGGGGCGTCGGCCTCCGCGCCGACGTACGCGACCCGGCCGTCCACGACGTCGACGACGGCGTCGCGCAGGACGGTGCAGGCGGGATCGCAGGGCAGGACGACGGGGGCGTGCAGGCGCAGCGACATACCCCGATCCTGCCGCACTCGAACGAGCGACACACAACGTGGCGGCCCACGCCTCACCCCGTAACCCGAACAGTGGGTTTGACCTTCTCGGGCGGTGTTCACCCGCCGGGTGGACGTAATCTCCGAAACGTTGGGAGAGGTGGTGGTCCCGCTGATCCGGCGAAGGAGTGACAGTGGCTCGTAACGGTGGAAGTGCTCAACCCGGCGAGCGCCGCGGCAGGGGGGAACCCGCGGCGGCGGTCCTGCGATCGGAGGCTGATTTCTCCGAGCCGGACCTGTCCCGGGAACGTCGATGGCTCGCGCTGTTCCTGCTGGTGCACCTGGTGGACGACAACGGTCGGATGAGCACCGCGTACCGGCGGGTGCTGCGCCGGGCGGCGCGAACACCCGGGCACTGGGCCAACGGCCGGTCGCTCGGCGCCGTCCGGGCCGAGGTGACGCGCTGGATCGGCGTGCAGGCGCGGCCCGACTGCGTGCCGCCGTGGGACCGGGTCGCGAGCCTGGTCCACGCGGCCGTGCACCCGACGCTCGTGCCGGACGTGCTGGCCACGGCCCGCTACCTGCACGGTCTCGTCACCGGCGTGGAGACCGGCGACCCGCGTCCGCGCTGGCTGGACCTGGCGGTCGACGACATCACCACGGCGATGATCGGCGGCCCGGAGTGGGCGCGCAAGCACGGCCTCGCCGCACCCGACGACGCGGCGTCCGACGACCTCCGGGCCGACGGTGGCGCTCCCACGAAGCGGGAGTCGAGCGCGTACGAGATGTTGTGGACGGTGGTCCGGGTGCACCGCGACGCGGAGGCGCGGATCGCCGAACTGGAGCACCAGGTGCGACAGCTGCACGAGGAGAACGCCCGGCTCTCCGGCGACGTCACCACGTGGCTCGGTGACTACCGGCCGACGATCCCCGACCAGGACCGCGGAGCCCGCCGCCGTCCCGTCGTCGACCGGCACCTCGCCCCGGAGGAGCCGGCGCGGTCCTTCACCTACCCGCTGCCCGCCGAACTGCCCGCCTCGCACCCGACCGCCGGCTGACCGGTCACGGGCGCGTCCGACGCGGATCGAGCGGGCGCGGGGGTGGTGCGGTCGCGGAACCGGTCACCGCACCACGGGCAGGGCGGCGCGCACCTCCCAGCCCCCACCGGCGCGCGCGCCCGCGCTGAACCGCCCGCCGAGCAGCTCGACGCGCTCCTTCATGCCCACCAACCCGTAACCACCGGACCCGCCGACCGGCGGCGTCTTCCGCGCCCGCCCGTCGTCGGCCACCAGCACGTGCACCACACCGTCCGAAACGGACACCGAGACGTCCACAGAGGACGCGTCCTCGGCGTGCTTGCGCGCGTTGGTCAAGGACTCCTGCACCAACCGCAGCACCGAGCGCCCCAAAGACGGCGGCACGGACACCGGCAGGTCGACGTGCAGCCGCACGTGCTGACCGGAGCGCTCCACCACACCGCGCACGTCGTCGGCCAGGTCGCTGGACGCGGTCGGCGCGTCGGCCTCGGTGTCGCGCAACGTGCCGACCAGGCGGCGCATCTCGGCCAGCGCCTCGTTGCCGCTGCGCACGATGATCGGCAACGCCTCCTGCGCCGCCGACGGCACGGCCTGCGCCGCCTGCGCGTGCACGACCATCCCGGTCACGTAGTGCGCGATCACGTCGTGCAGCTCGCGGGCCAGCGCCATCCGCTCGGTGTGCTGCGCCGCCGCGACCTCGGCCCGCACGGCGGTCGCGCGTTCCCGGTCGCGGGCGCGGAAGTACAGCCCGGTGCCGACCGACAGCGCCAGCAGCACCCCGGCGAACACCGCCTGCGCCCAGAACCCCGGACCGCTGTAGTCGCCCGACCAGTACGGCGACCGGTACTCGGGCCGCACGACGGCGGCCAACGCCGACACCGCGACGAGCAGCACGACCCCGGCCACCGCCCGCAACGGCGGCACGTGCCGCACCACCACCGCGACGATCGCCATCAGCGCCGCGACCTCGGCCACCACCAGGCCGCCGATCATCGGCGTCACGGGCGCGACACCCGCCACGCGCAGCACGGTCGAGCTCGCCACCACCGCCGTCGCGGCGGTCAGCGCGGCGTCGAACGGGCGCCGGGGCGCGAGCACGGCCAGCGCGCACACCACGAGCGCGCCGGGCAGGTGCCACCAGCCGACCTCGCCGAGGAACTCGCCGCCGACGAGGAAGAGCAGGGCGCACGCCAGCGGCCACTGGCGGCGGAGCAGGGCCCGCCACCCGAGCTGAGTGCTCTCCACGGGACCTCACCGTAGGTGGTCGCGGCGCGGGGCGCGTCCGACCCCGGTCGGGTGGGGCGTCAACCGCGAGGCTGACCCGAACGCCCGGTTAAACACACCAGTGGCCGATGTCGGATGACGAATCCCGGGGTGACTCTTGAGCGGTGAGTCGGGGAACGGGAGGAACACCATGTTCGGAGTGGTCGCTACTTGGGCGGGTGCGGTGCTCGGCCTGCTGGTGCTGGTCCTGATGGCGCTGGCCGGCGTGTTGATCGATTCCCAGCGCTGAGCCGGGGGTGGGCGACTGCTCAGTCGTCGAAACCCCCGACGCGGCGCCGGAGCAGTTCGGCGAGGCGTACGGGTGAGTGCGGCCGGGTCGTTTCCGCGGGGGCGGGGGAGAAGCGGGCGGGTCCGCCGGTGCGGGCACGGCGGGCCGCCGCGGGATCGAGCCGGAACGCGGGGCGGTTGCCGGAGTGGCGTTGGCGCGAGCGCAGCCAGGACAGCCGGTGCCGTGATTCGGCGTGGTGGTCGGTGATGGTGACGGCGGCGCGGTCGAAGGAGTGCAGCACGGCCCGGTTCAGCTCGACCACGGCGCGGTCGCGCCACAGCGAGCGCTCGGTGGACGTGTCCAGGCCGAGGGCCTCGGCGACGGACCGGGCGACGCCGCAGGCGTTCTCGTCGGCCAGGCTCCTGGCGCCGATCTCGGAGCCGACGAACCACGAGTTGAACGGTGCGGCGGGGTAGGTGACGCCGCCGATGGTCAGGCGCATGTTGCTGATCACGGGCACCGCGTGCCAGCGCAGGCCGAGCTGGGAGAACCAGGGCAGCTCCGGGTGTTCGAGGGCCACCTCGTGCACCACGTCCGGCGGCACCGTGAACAGCCGCACGCCCTCGTGCGCGGTCTCCACCACCAGCGGCAGCAGGTCGAAGCGGCCGGGCGGCGCGGGCGGCTGCCAGCCCAGCGCGCGCACGGCGTCGGTGAACCCGCGGTAGCGGAGGTCGCCCGAGCCGTCGGCGTGGCCCGCGTACCGGATCAGCTGCTCGTTCCAGATGCACGGCCCCGGCGTGGTCGGCGTGTCCGGCGCGAACACCGTGACCAGCGGGCGGATCTCGCCGCCGTTGGTCGCCTGGCGCAGGTGCTCGACGCACTCGGCCGCCACGGCGGCGGCGTTGCGCAGCCCGCGCAGGTCGCGGACCTTGAGCCGGCGCCACGGCACGCCGCTGGTGCACCAGCCGGAGTCGCGCAGGGCGATCCGCGCGCCGTAGGCGAGCTCGTGGGCGGTGTGCCGGTAGGAGCCGGTCTCGGCGATCTCGTCGCGGACCCGGGCCAGGCGCGGCCCGACGGGTCCGGCTTCGGGGTGGGCGATGTGGAACATGCGGAGGAAGCCCTCCGCCGCGTCCACGTCGAACGTTATCGGTTCGTGGCTTACTGCGGTCACGGGCGGCAACCGTAGTTGCGGATCGGTGTCACACGTCACTGCCAGACGGGGCACATCGGGTGATCGACAAATCCCACCCGATCCGGTGACGAATCCACGCGCAGTCGTCGCATCGGTCGCCAGGGACCGCGACTTCATGCCACGGTCAGGTGAGTTCGATCCGCTCGAACATCAGGTCGTGGCTGATCCGCTCCTCCTCGACCGCGCGCTGCTCGAACTTCGTCACCGGCCGCCACTCCGGCCGCGGCGCCCACCCGTCGAACCGGTTGCGCAGCAGCGGCTCGGCCGAGCACACCCGGAGCATCTGCTCGGCGTACTCCTCCCAGTCCGTCGCCAGGTGCAGCGTGCCGCCGGGCCGCAGGCGCGACGCCACGAGCGCGACGAACTCCGGCTGCACGAGCCGGCGCTTGTGGTGCTTCTTCTTCGGCCACGGGTCGGGGAAGTAGATCCGCACCTCGGCGAGCGAGGCGGGCTCCACGTGCTCGGTGAGCAGGTCGACCGCGTCACCGCGCAGGACCCGCAGGTTGGTCACGTCGAGCGCCTCGGCGCGCAGCAGCAGCTGCGCCAGGCCGGGCTTGTAGACCTCGACGGCCACGTAGTTCACGTCGGGCGCGGCGGCGACCAGCTGCGACGTGGTCTCGCCCATCCCGGAACCGATCTCCAGCACGACGGGCGCCTCGCGCCCGAACCACTCGTCGAAGTGCACGGGACCGGCCGGGAGCGCCTTGACCTCGTGGCCCAAGCGCTCCCAGTGGCGGTCCCATGCGCGTTGCTGCCCCACGGTCATCCGTTCGCCGCGTTGGACGTAGCTGACGACGGATCGGTGGTGCGGCGGTCGCTGGCGGCTGGACGTCACGGGCGTACAGCCTAGGTGGTGCGCTAAGCGATGTTCTCCAGGTCCTCGATCTGCTCGCGCAGCTCGGCGGGGGTGAACTCGATGGGTTGGCGCTGACCGGGGCCCCGGTGCGCGGGGAGCAGGTCCACGAAACCGGGGTGCCGGTCGGTGAACTGCACGGTGGTCGGCTCCGCGGGGCCGTAGACGCCGCTCTCGGACGGCACGAACTCCCAGTAGCCGACCTCGCCCTCGGTCGCCCACGGGACGAACACCCAACCCGGTCGGCTGCCCAGCAACCGGGTCACCTCGTCCTCCAGGGCGAACGCCGCCGCGCGCGAGGCGATGCGGCCCCGGTCCAGGGCCCTGAGCCACCAAGGTGCGGGTGCGTCGGGGCCCACCGCGCGGAACATGGCGAGCACTTGCTGTTCGTCGGCCCGGTGGATCCAGGCCCGACGCGTCTGTGCGGGTGAGTCGGCGACACCGACCCCTCCCGCGGCTTCGATCGCGTGCGACCATTCCAACGCCAACATCGGTTCGACGCGAAGGGCGTGGTCGCGTTGCCGTGGCAGCTCCTTGGACCCGGTCGCCGAGTTCTCGGCGTTCAGGTTCGGATCGAGCACCGTCACGGGTTCACCTCCGGGGGGTTCCTTGACGGGGGGTATCCGAATTCGTGTGCGGGCAGGCGCCTGCCTCACGATTCGCGCTTTCCATCTGACCGGGTTCAGATCCGCTTGTCATGGGGCTGTGCCGGAGTTCACGACGTCTTAACGAACGGCTTACTCCGCTTGCCCGAATCGAGAACTGTGAAACATGATTGACTTGGAATATCTGTGATCCCGAACACAGGGGGAATTGGTGACGGGGAGAGCGGTGGCCGCCGCGGTCTTGATCGCGATGGTCGTGCCGGGCGTGGCGCGGGCGCAGACGATCGAGGAGCAGCAGTGGCACCTGGCCGCCTTGGGGGTGTCCGCCGCGCACGCCACCACGCGGGGTGACGGCGTGGTCGTCGCGGTGGTCGACTCGGGCGTGGACGACACCCGCCCGGACCTCGCGGGGGCGCTGCTGCCCGGCACCGGGTTCGGCTCGGCGAGCGGCACGGACGGCACCGAGGACAACGACGGCCACGGCACCGCGATGGCGACGCTGATCGCGGGCCGGGCGGTGGACGGCGGCGCGCTCGGCGTCGCGCCCGGCGCGATGATCATGCCGATCTCGGTCGGCGCGGACGGCGACAAGTTCACCACCGCGTCCGTCGCCGAGGGCGTGACCTGGGCCGTCGACCAGGGCGCCGACGTCATCAACCTGTCCCTGACCTCGCTCGCGACGCTCACCCCGGACCTGCTGCGCGCGGTCAACTACGCGTTCGACAACGATGCCGTGGTGGTCGCCGGCACCGGCAACGACGGCGACGAGCACGTGGGCGCGCCCGCCAACATCAAGGGCGTCATCGCGGTCTCCGGCACGATCGAGGGCAACGGGCCGTGGCCGGAGTCCAACACCGGCCCGGAGACCGTGCTGGCCGCGCCCGCGCAGCGCATCGTCACCGCCGTGCCGGTGTCGGTCGTCGACACCGGCTACGCCGAGGTGGACGGCACGAGCGCGGCGACGGCGCTGGTCTCGGGCGCGGCGGCGCTGGTGCGCGCCCGCTACCCCGACCTGGACGCGGGCAACGTGGTGAACCGGCTCATCGCCACCGCCACCGACCTGCTCGCGCCCGGCCGGGACAACGTGACCGGGTTCGGCCAGGTCAACCCGGTCGCCGCGCTGACCGCCGACGTGCCGCCGGTGCCGCGCAACCCCTTGGCGCCGCCGCCGCGCACGACCTCCGCCGAACCCGCTCCCCCGTCGGGCGAGGACGCCGCCGCGCCACCGTCCGAGGTGGACGGGGGCGGTCGGCTGCTGGTGGCGTTCGGCGGGCTGACCGCGGTCGGGGTCGTCGTGGCGGCGGTGAGCGTGCTGCTGGCCCGCCGCAGTCGGATCCGGCGCGCGCCGGCGCCGGTCGTCACCGAAATCCCGCCGCCGTCCGACGACTTCTGGCGCAACGACCGGTTCTGACCCCTGGGCGCGAATCGGTTTCCGGTACCCCGGTGGCGCACCGATCACTCGGTCGCGTGGTATTCCACAGATTCCTTCGTGAGTTGCATGAAGGCCTCTTCGAGCGAACCGAGTTGTGGGCTCAACTCGTGCAGCGTGATGCCGTTCGACGCGGCCAGCTCGCCGATGAACGCGGGCTCCACCCCGTGCACGACGAGCGCGCCGTCGGAGGCCGCGGCCTCGGCGACGCGGGCCCGTCCGTCGAGCAGCTCGCGCAGCCGGTCGAGCTGCGGCGAGCGGACGCGGACGGTGTCCTCGGTGGCGTCGGAGATGAACTGCTCGGTGCTCGTCTGCGAGATCAGCTTGCCGCGCCCGATCACGATCAGGTCCTGCGCGGTCTGCGCCATCTCCGACAGCAGGTGGCTCGACACGAACACGGTGCGGCCGTCGTCGGCGAGCCGGTGCATGAACTGGCGGATCCAGAGGATGCCCTCGGGGTCCAGGCCGTTGACCGGCTCGTCGAACATCAGCACCTCGGGATCGCCGAGCAGCGCGCCCGCGATGCCCAGGCGCTGGGACATGCCCAGCGAGAACCCGCCCGCCCGGCGCTTGGCGACCTGGGTGAGGCCGACCATGTCCAGCACCTCGTCCACGCGCCGGTCCGGGATCCGGTTCGACCGGGCCAGCCACTGCAGGTGGGCCCGCGCGGAGCGGTTGGGGTGCACCCACTTCGCGTCGAGCAGCGCGCCGACCACGCGCAGCGGCTCGTGCAGCGACCGGTAGTCCTGGCCCTTCACGGTGACCTTGCCGCGGGTGGGGTTGTCGAGGCCGAGGATCATGCGCATGGTGGTGGACTTGCCCGCGCCGTTCGGGCCGAGGAAACCGGTGACCCGGCCCGGCTGCACGGTGAACGACAGGTCGTCCACGGCCACGGTCTTGCCGTAGTGCTTGGTGAGGCCGGTCGCTTCGATCATGACATCTCCCGTCCGATCAAACGCTGGTGGCGAAACCCAAGGCAGAAGAGCACGGGCCACCCCCCGAAGGTGACCCGAGCTCCCCCTTTCCCCCGGCTGCCCGCGCGCCGGCCCCCGAATGCCTGCGGCGCGGGCCTCCCCGTTACGCGTCCCGCCGCTTCACCACGACGAGCGAGATGATGTAGATCGCCAGCGCGATGCCGGCGAAGTACGCGAACGAACCCCACGGGCTCAGCTCGCCGATGGCGGGCGGGCCGGCGCCGTCCGGGATCCCGCTGGCGTCCGGGTCGCCCAGGATGAACTTCTGGGCCACCAGGAACGGCATCCAGTTCTGGATGTCGTCACCGATGTTCGGGATGAGCCCGACCACGTTCTCGAGCACCAGCGCGAACACCAGGATGATCGACACGGCGCCCGCGGTCTGGCGCACCAGCGCGCCGATGCCCAGGGCGAGCAGCGCGCCCGCGCCGTAGATCAGGCCGACGCCGGCGACGTGGCGCCAGTCGTTGCCGGAGCTGATCGCGAGCTGCGAGTTGTCGGACGCGAGCACCCAGCTCAGGCCCCACGACCCGAACGAGGCGGCCAGGCCGACCAGGGCGGACAGCAGCACCACGACGACGGCCTTGGCGATCATCGGCGACGTGCGGTCCGGCGCCGCCTGGAACGTCGACTTGATGGTGCCGAAGCGGTACTCGGTGGTGACCGCCAGCGCGGCCATCACCATGATCACGTACAGCCCGAACGTGTGCGTGAACACCGCGCCGATCACCGGCATCGGGGCGTTGTCCCAGTTGGCGGCGATGATCGCGGTCAGGCCGAGGGTCAACCCGAGCGCCAGCAGCATGCACCACCAGGGCGAGCGGGTGGAGAAGAGCTTGATCCGTTCAACGGCGAGCAGAGTCATCGGTGGTCACTTCCCCGTCTCGGCGAGTTCGGCGTGGTACTCGACAGAATCGCCCGTGAGCTGCATGAACGCTTGTTCGAGCGAACCTCGTTGCGGGCTCAGCTCGTGCAGCACGACGCCGCTGCCCGCCGCGATGTCACCGATCTCGTCACTGACGGCACCCGACACGGTGAGCGAGCCGTCGGAGTCCTCACGCACGGTGAAGCCCTTGTCGATGAGCATCGCACCCAGCTTGTCCGCGTGCGGGCTGCGCACCCGGACGGTGTTCTCCGTCGACCGCTCGACGAACTCGGTGGTGCTGGACTGCGAGATGAGCTTGCCGCGCCCGATGACCACGAGGTCCTGCGCGGTCAGCGCCATCTCCGAGAGCAGGTGGCTCGACACCAGCACGGTGCGGCCCTCGGCGGCCAGGCTCTGCATGAACTGGCGGATCCAGAGGATGCCCTCCGGGTCCAGGCCGTTGACCGGCTCGTCGAACAGCAGCACCTTCGGGTCGCCGAGCAGGGCGCCGGCGATGCCGAGGCGCTGGGACATGCCGAGGGAGAACCCGCCGGCGCGGCGCTTGGCGACCTTGGTCAGGCCGACCATGTCCAGCACCTCGTCGACGCGGCGGTCGGGCAGGCCGTTGGACTTCGCCAGCCACTGCAGGTGGGCCCGCGCGGAGCGGTTGGGGTGCACCCACTTGGCGTCGAGCAGCGCGCCGACGGTCCGCAACGGGCGGTCGAGCTGCGCGTACGGCTTGCGGTCGATCAGCACCTTGCCCGCGCTCGGCCGGTCGAGGCCGAGGATCATGCGCATGGTGGTGGACTTGCCCGCGCCGTTCGGACCGAGGAACCCGGTGACCCTGCCGGGCTCGACGGTGAACGACAGGTCGTCCACCGCCACCGTCTTCCCGTAGCGCTTGGTGAGGCCGATAGCCTCGATCATGACTTCTCCCCTGGACGACACATCCCCCGGACTGGGCTGAACCTTGCCCGGTCCACCGGGTCGAGCACATCGGTCTGTAGTTGACTCGTCTGTGCGACTTCAGTCTTATCGTGGTAGCTACCTCGGTCGTAGTAATCCGTGTTCACCCTGAGTTGTCCCCTAGGCGTTCACCGCCTCGTTCTCAGGGATGGGATGCCTCTACGGTGTGCGGTCATGGCTCACACCGACGCACCCGAGGGCTGGTGGCGCGAGTTCGTGTCGGCCGCGCCCGCCCGGACCGGCAAGCTCGCGATCGTCCGCGCGGACGGGTCGCCGCACGTCACGCCCGTCTGGGTGGACCTCGACGCCGGCACCCTCGTGTTCACCACCAACCTGGAGTCGATCAAGGGCAGGGCGATCCGGCGCGACGGCCGGGTCTCGGTCTGCCTGGACGACGAACGGCCGCCGTTCGCCTTCGTCACCGTGTCCGGCCGCGCCGAGGTCGAGGACGACCCCGAGCAGGTGCGCTACTGGGCGGGCCGCATCGGCGCCCGGTACATGGGCGCGGGCCGGGCGAACGAGTTCGCCGAGCTGAACGGCGGGCCGGGCGAGGTGGTCGTCCGCGTCCGCGACGCCGCCATCGTCGCCAAATCGGGCATAACCGACTAATCGCGCGTGTCGTACCTCCAGGTCCCGCGTGTCCTACGTTCAGGACCCCCGAGTTCAACGCTCAGGACGGCTGGACCAGGCCGTGCCGGTACGCCACCACCACTAGGCGGCGAAGTACCGGTCCAGCACGGCCGCCGCGCCGTCGTCGAGGATCGTGCCGGTGACCGCGTCCGCGACCTCCCGGACGGCGACCGGCGCCTGCCCCATCGCGACGCCGTGCGCGGCCCACCGCAGCATCTCCACGTCGTTGGAGCCGTCGCCGATGGCCAGCGTGTCCTCCTCGGGCACGCCGAGCTTGGCCCGCAGGTCCTCCAGCGCCGCGCCCTTGGTCACGCCGGGCGGCGACAGCGTCAGCCACGGCTCGTTGTGGTCGCACGACGCCGTCACGCCGGGCAGGTCGACGTCGAGCATCCGCAGCGCCAGCTCCTCCGGCGTGCGGCCGACCCAGCGCATGACCAGCCGGGACGTCGCCGTGGCCACCAGCTCCCCGTACGACACCTCGCGCACCTCGCCCCACAGGTCGCCGTCCGGGAACCGGCCGAACGAGAGGTTCCCCACCCCGGTCAGCTCGACCGCGAACACCGAGTCGGGCAGCAGGGCGCGCAGGCGCTCGACCGACGGCCCGGGGTCGAACTCGACCTTCCGGATCACCTCGCGGGTCGTCGTGTCCCACCAGACCGCGCCGTTGGAGCAGATCGCCGTGGTGTCCCTGAGGCCGAGGTCGTCGATGATCGGCCGGGTGCCGACCAGGCTGCGGCCGGTGGACAGGACGACGTGCGCGCCGTGGTCCACGGCCCGGCCGATGGCCGCGCGCACGGCCGGTGCGACGTCCTCGCGGCCCACGGGGGTGATCGTGCCGTCGATGTCCAGGGCGATGAGGCGTGGTCTCCAGGTCACTGGTGTCACCCTACTGGGCGACGGTTACTGAACCGTGGTTCAATAATGCCGTGGCACGACCGAAGACGATCACGGACGAACGGCTGCTGGCCGCCGCGGCGGAGGTGATCGGCCGCAAGGGGCCGGGGTTCACCATCGCCGACGTGGCCGAGCGGGCGGGCGTCTCGGTGGGCACGGTGGCCGGCCGGTTCGGCTCGAAGAGCGGCCTGCTCCAGGCCCTGACCAGGCAGACCATGGACGGGAACGTGCGGCGGATGCACGCCGCGGCGGCCTCGGCGCAGGACCCGGCCGACGGGTTGCGGGCGGCGTTGCTGACCTGGTTCGAGGGCATGGTGGACCCGGCCGAGGCCCAGAACCACCTGGCCCAGCTCGGTGTCGACCTGATCGACCCGGAGCTGCGGGCGCTGCTCGCCGAGCTGTACGCGGCGACCGAGCGGACCGTGGTGGAACTCACCCGACGGGTGGATCTTCCGCACGGCCCGTCACCGGAACGCGCGGCCAGGGTGCTCACGGGGTTGCTCTACGGCGTGTCGATGGACTGGTCCGTCCGGCCGCGCGGCGAGCTGGCCGACCGGCTGGCACAAGACGTGGACGCGGTGCTGGACGCGTGGAAGGGGAGATGATGTCGGCGTTGGAGGGCAAGGTCGCGGCGGTCACGGGGGCGACGCGGGGCGCGGGGCGCGCCATCGCGGTCGAGCTGGGGGCGGCCGGTGCGACGGTGTTCGTCGGCGGGCGGTCGACGCGCGGGCACAAGTCGCCGATCGGCCGGGACGAGACGATCGAGGAGACGGCGGAGCTCGTCACGGCGGCGGGCGGCCGGGGCATCCCGGTGCGGTGCGACTTCACCGTGCCGGCGGACGTGGACGCGTTCCGCGCCCGCGTCGAGTCCGAAGTGGACGGACAGTTGGACGTCCTGGTCGACGACGTCTGGGGCGGCGAGGCGGACACCGAGTTCAAGGTGTTCTGGGAGCAGGACCTCGACCGCCAGCTGCGGATGTGGCGCAACAGCATGGAAGCGCACTTCGTCACCCTGCACCGCCTGCTGCCGCTGCTGGTCCGCAAGCCCGGCGGGTTGCTGGTCGAGGTGACCGACGGCGACAGCGACGACTTCTACAGCGAGTCGCTCGCGTACGACTCGGTGAAGGTCGCGATCCGGCGGATCGGCACGGTGATGGCGAAGGAGCTGGCGGCGTTCGGCGGCACGTCGGTCGCCGTCACGCCGGGTTTCCTGCGGTCGGAGCAGATGCTGGAGCACTTCGGCGTGACCGAGGAGAACTGGCGCGACGCGATCGCCAAGGAGCCGCACTACGCGATGTCGGAGACGCCGCGCTACGTGGGCCGCGGCGTGGCGGCGCTGGCCGCCGACCCGGACCGCCACCGGTTCACCGGCAAGGCGCTCGCCTCGTGGACCCTCATGCGGGAGTACGGGTTCACCGACCTGGACGGCTCGCAGCCGGACTGGGGCCGCTGGTACGAGGAGGTCTTCAAGGCGGGCGTCGACCCGACGACCGCGGACGTGTCGAAGTACCGGTGACCGGCACGGGACGCGTCCGGCCCGGTCAGACGTCGCCGGGTCGGACGAGTCCCGTCTCGTAGGCCAGCACCACGGCCTGCACGCGGTCGCGCAGTTCGAGCTTCGCCAGGATCCGCCCGACGTGCGTCTTCACCGTGGCCTCGGACAGGAACAGCTTCCGCGCGATCTCGGTGTTCGACAGCCCCTTGGCGATCAGCACGAGCACCTCGCGCTCCCGCTCGGTCAGCGCCTCCAGCACCGCCGCGTCGCGCAGCTCGCCGCCGCCCTCGCCGAGGAACCGGCTCAGCAGCCGCTTGGTCACCGAAGGCGACACCACCGCGTCGCCGCTGGCCACCGCGCGCAACGCCGACACCAGGTCGCCCGGCGGCGTGTCCTTGAGCAGGAACCCGGACGCGCCGTTGCGCAACGCCGACAACGCGTACTCGTCCAGGTCGAACGTGGTCATCACGAGCACCTTCGCGGTGCCCGCCTCGGCGATCCGCTTGGTCGCCTCGACCCCGTCGAGCACGGGCATGCGCACGTCCATCAGCACCACGTCCGGCCGCAGCCGTTCGGCCAGCTGCACGGCGTCGAGCCCGTTGGCCGCCTCACCGACCACGTCGACGTCCTCTTGCGCGCCGAGCACCATCCGGAAGCCCATGCGCATGAGCTCCTGGTCGTCCACGAGCAGTACCCGGATCACGAAATCACCTTTCCCAGCCAGACCGGCACCCTACGACGGCGCCCACGGCAGCACGGCCCGGACCCGCCACCCGCCGCCGGGGTTGGGGCCCGCCTCCAGCGTGCCGCCGAGCACGCCGGCGCGCTCGCGCATGCCGATCAGGCCGTTGCCGCCGGACACCGCGACCAGGTCGTGCGGCGTGCCGAACCCGTCGTCGGCCACCTCCACCTCCACCCGGTCTCCCGCCTGGGTGACGCGGACGACCGCCGAGGCGCCCGCGCCCGCGTGCTTCAACGTGTTCGTCAACGCCTCCTGGACGATCCGGTAGACACCGAGCCCGAGGCCCGCGGGCAGCGCGGAGAGGTCGCCGAGCGTCTCCAGCCGGACGGGCAGCCCGGCGGCCCGGCAGTTCTCGGCCAGCTCGTGCAGGTCGCCCGCGTCGGGCTGGGGCACCCACTGCGTGCCGGACTGGTCCTCCGACCGCAGCACGCCCAGCAGCCGCCGCAGCTCGGTCAACGCCTGCCGCCCGGTGTCGGCGATGGTCCGCACGGCCGCCTCGGCCAGGTCCGGGTTGCTCCTGATCGCGTAGCTCGCGCCGTCGGCCTGCACCACCATCACGCTCACCGCGTGCGCGACCACGTCGTGCAGCTCGCGCGCGATCCGGGACCGCTCCTCGCCGACCGCGATCCGCGCCTGCTGGTCGCGCTCGGTCTCCAGCAGCTTGAGCCGCTGCTCCAGCTCCCGGTTGTAGGCGCGGCGGGCGCCGACGAACTCCCCCATCGCCCAGCTGAACCCGAACACCACCGCGATCACGAACACCATGAACGCGGCCTCGACGCCCGCGCCCATGGGCCACAGCGCCCACACGAACGTGCCGATCGCCAGCCAGATCGCGTACAGCAGGCCCTGCCGCCTGCCGACGTAGGCGACGATCGTGTACAGCGCGATCGCCAGCGAGAAGTCCGCGAACCGGATCGGCAGCCCGGTCTGGAGGTCGCCGTGGGTGAGCAGCTGGATCGCCCCGCCGAACAGGATCACGTAGGACGAGCCGAGCGGGTGCTTGCGGCGGAACACGACCGGCACGATCATCATCGCGCCCACGAACAGCAGCGTGGAGACCCTCACCGCCGACTGGTTGGCCGCCAGCACGCCCAGCTCGAACACGAGCAGCACCCCGGCCATCAGGGAATCCCCGAAGACCGGGTGCGCTCGCATCCACAGGCTCAGCCGCCGCACGTGACCAGGTTAGGTAGGGGTCGCGACGCCGCGCGTCGCGCCACGGGTTGACCCCCGCCTAGTCCTCCAGGCGGATGAAACCCCGGGGTCCTACCTGGTGGTCTTGATCTGCCTGGGGTCGACCTCGACCTCGGCCTCGACCCGCGGCGCGGGCGCGCCGTGCACGGGCTCGACCCGCGTCTGCGGCGGCACGGACCGCTGCTGCTCGTACTGGCGGTGCTCCTCGGACATCTCGTCGGCCAGCTGCTGCTGGAGCTGCCGGTCGCGGATGCGGCCGAGGATCATCATCGTCAATGCGTGCACCAGCGCCAGGACCAGGAGCATGACGCCGAGCTTCACCACGACGTCCTTGACCGGGTCGCCGGTGTTGACCGAGATGATCGACACGATGGCGAGCAGCCCGAGCACCACGAGGTGGAACAGCACGGTCGCCAGCCGGGTCATCGACCTGGCCGCTTCCGGGTCGCCGTACGCCCGGCTCATGTAGCCCTTGCCGCTGCGGTAGATGAGTTGGCCGTCGATCATCACCAGCACCACCCCGAGCAGCAGGAACACCGCATATCCCTGTTCCATGGGTGACCTCCCTCGTCGGTCGCGGAAATACCCCGGTCGCCGCGTTCGCAAACCGCGCGCCACCCGCACGTGGCACGATCTCCGGCGTGACGACGCAGGCCAAGCAGCTCGCCGGTCCGCTCTCGGCGGCGGTCGCGAACCTCTGCGCCGGCCTGCGCCCCCAGGTCTCGCCCGCGACCGCGGCGGGGTTGGGCGAGGTGCTGCGGCGGCTGTCCGCGCCGTTGCAGGTGGCCGTCGCCGGCCGGATCAAGTCCGGCAAGTCGACCTTGGTCAACGCGTTGATCGGGCGCCGCGTCGCCCCGACGGACGTCGGCGAGTGCACCCGGCTGGTGACCCGCTTCCAGTACGGCACGGTGGACCGGATCGAGGTGGTGTTCGCCGACGGGCGCAAGCAGGTGCTGCCGTTCGAGGCGAACGGCTCGATCCCGCCCGACCTGGGCGTCGACGTCGACCGGGTGTCGCACATCGAGGCCTACCTCACCAACGCGGTGCTGCGGGACCTGACCGTGATCGACACACCCGGCCTGGGCTCGCTCGACGCGGCGTCCGTGGCGCGCACCGAGGCGTTGCTCGGCGGTGAGCTCGACCCGGTGTCGCGCAGCGCGGTGGCCGGCGCGGAGGCGGTGTTGTACGTGGTCACGCAGGGCGTGCGCGCGGACGACCAGCAGGCGCTCGCCGCGTTCACCGCCGCGACCGCGAGCCGCGAGGCGGGACCGGTCAACGCGATCGCGGTGCTGAACAAGGCCGACACGATCGCCGCCGAGACCGTGGAGGGCTCCAACGGCGACACGTGGCAGGCGGCCGTGCTGCTCGCCGAACGGCAGGCGCTCACCCTCAAGCCGCGGGTCGCGGACGTGCTGCCGGTGATCGGCCTGGTCGCCGAGTCCACCGAGACCGGCGGCTTCACCTCGGCCGACGCGGACGCGCTGCGCCGGCTGGCCGACCTGGACGACGCGACCCGCGAGACCATGCTGATCTCCGCCGACCTGTTCGTGAGCTGGGAGTGCGACGTGCCGGTCGGCACCCGCACCCGGCTGCTGGAGAAGCTCGACCTCTACGGTGTCGGCAAAGCGCTCGAAGCGATCGACGCGGAGCCGGGCATCACCGCGGGCGCGCTGCGCCGCAAGCTGCTCGACGCCTCGGGGCTGGACGGCGTGCGGGCCAAGCTGAACGCGGTGTTCCGGTCCCGTGCCGACGGCATCAAGGCCGCCGCCGCGCTGGCGTCGGTGACCTCGCTGGCCGCCGCCTCCGGCGACCCGAACGAGCGGCAGCGCGTGCACGACGCGATCGAGGTGCTGCTGGCCAAGCCCGAGGCGCACCAGCTGCGGCTGCTGGAGGCGTTGACGCTGGTCGCGTCCGGCGCCGTGGCCATGCCGAACGACCTGGTGGAAGAGGTGCTGCGGTTCGGCAGCTCGCCGGACCTCGCCGAGCAGCTCGGCCTGCGCGGCAGACCGCCGCAGGAGCTCGTCGCCTACGCCCTGGAACGGGCGGGCTGGTGGCGTTCGTTCGCGTCGTTCGGCGCCACGCCCGCGCAGAGCCGGGTGGCGCACGTGGTGCACCGGGCGTACTTCCTGATCTGGCAACAACTGCGGGGACGGCGATGAGCGGAACGGAACAGGGCGGCACGGCGTCCGACCACGCTGTGGAGACGCACGCGGGAGCGGCAACGCTGGAGACGACCATCGCCGACGAGCTGCTGGACCAGGCGTTGGCCGAACGGCGTGCCCTGGTGCAGCTGTGCCTCTACGCGCTGGACCGCGCCCGCAGCGCCGGGGTGGTGGAACGGCTCGAAGAGGGCCTGGCGGCGATCGGCGTGACCCCGTTGCGGCCCGACGGCGAGCGGTTCGACCCGTCGCGGCACGAGGCGGGTGGCACCGTGCCGACGAACGACGCGTCGCTGGACGGCGTGGTGGCCGAGACCGAGGTGGTCGGCTTCGCCGACCGGGGCCGGACGCTGCGCGCGCCCGTCGTCACCGTCTACACCGCGCGATGAGCGGCCTGCCGCAGGCGGTCCGGCAGACCAGGGAGAAATTGACCACCCTGGTCCGCGCGCTCGACCCGTCGGCCGCGTCGTTCGTGGAGACCCGGCGGGCGGGGCCTGCGTCGGTCGTGGTCGTCGGCGAGACGAACCGGGGCAAGAGCTCGCTGGTCAACGCCCTGCTGGCGACGCCGAACCTGTCACCGGTGGACGCCGAGGTGGCCACCGCGACCTACCTGGTGTTCCGGCACGGCCAGGAGTGGTCGGCCCGCGCCTGCTACGCCGGGTCGATGTCGCCGGTGCCGTTCGAGCGGTCCGAGATCGTGAACTGGGTGTCGGCGGCGCACGAGCTGCCGGAGGGCATGCTGCCGCCGCGCTACGTCGAGGTCGAGGCGCCGATCCCGCTGCTGGAACGCCTCTCCGTGGTGGACACGCCGGGTGTCGGCGGGCTCGACTCGGTGCACGGCGAGCTGGCCGCCGAAGCCGCCGCGACCGCGACCGCGCTGCTGTTCGTGGTCGACGCCTCGGCCCCGTTCACCCGCGGTGAGCTGGACTTCCTCCGCGCGGTCGGCGAACGCGTCGAGACCGTGGTGTTCGCGTTGACCAAGGTCGACCAGTACCGGGGCTGGAGGCAGGTGCTGGAGGCCGACCAGGCGCTGCTGGCCGAGCACGCGCCGAGGTTCCGCGGCGCGGTGTTCCACCCGGTGTCGTCGCGGGTGTTCGAGCTGGCGGCCAAGGCCCCGAACCCCGACGCGGCGGCGATGCTGCGCGACCGGTCCGGGATCGGCGCGTTGCAGGAGGCGTTGCAGGAGCTGGTGGTCGGGCGGGCGGCGATGCTCGGCGAGGCCAACGGGCTGCGCGCGCTGGCCACCGTGCTGGACGAGCTGATCGCGCGCAACGAGGCGGACAAGCGGGCGCTGTCGTCGGGCGAGGAGGAGGCGGAGACGCTGCGCGGGCGGCGCGACGAGCTGAACTCGCAACGCCGTTCGTCGACGCGCAGCTGGCAGGTGCGGCTGCGCGGCGAGGTGCAGCGGGCCCGGGTGGAGGGCGCGCACGAGGTCAGCCGCCAGATGCGGGACGTGCAGACGTGGTTCCGCACGGCCATCGACTCGGCCGATCGCGAGCGGCTGGCGGCGTTGCCGCAGGAGGTCGACACGGCGTTGCAGGTGGTGTCGGGGCGGATCAGCGCCGGGCTGGCGGTGCGGCTGTCCCGGGTCGCCGACTCGGCGTTGGCCGACCTGTTCTCGCCCGAGGAGCTGGCCGTGATCCGGGGCCAGTTCGCGCGCGGCGTGACGCCGCCGGTCGTGCTGCGGCCACCGGAGAAGCGCGCGCCGACCGCCGAGGACAAGCTGCTGGTGTTCATGGGCGTGTCCGGCGGGTTGGGCGCGGGCCGGCTGGCCGCGTTGCCGCTGGCCGGGCTCGGGGTGGCGGCGCTGAACCCGATCGTGCTGCCGGTGACCATCGCGCTGGGGCTCGGCGCGGGCTGGTGGATGGCGCGGACGAGGAAGCACTCGGCCGACAAGCAGCACCTCAAGCAGTGGCTGTCGGACGCCATCGCGGACGCCCGGTCCACTGTGGACCAGCTGGTGGCCGAGCAGCTGATCGAGGCCGAGCAGCAGCTGTCGCTGGCGTTGGACGACGCGCTGGGCAAGCGGGTCGACGCGATCGAGGCGGAACTGCGCGAGGTCGACAAGGCGCTGCGCATGGAGGCGGGTGAACGCACCAAGGCGCTCCAGTCCGTCACGCGCCGGCTCGCCGAGCTCACCTCGGGCCGGGCGAAGGTGGACGAGCTGCTGGCCCGCATCAGGGCGGTGCGCGATCGGAATTGACCGAATGGCGAACCATGACTAACGAGCCATTTCAACAATGGATATGGCGGGTCGCCTGAACAGTCTAAGATCGACATCATCCGTGCTGGTGAACGGCTTGTTGTGGGTGCAATTTAACGTGGTGTTGCGCAGTTCTCGCGGTTCGCGGCGAATCACGTGGCGGTCCACTTAACTGGCGTTTGACCATTACGAAACGCCTGTTCACGCAGGACTGATTCGCTCATTCCGGGTTATTACCGGACTCGGGGGCGGATCGAGATGAAGTTCAACAGGGACCAGGTGGTCGCGGCGAGCCTGGTCGGCACGGTGGTCGTGGTCCTGGGTTTCGCCTCGGGGCTCGGCCGCGCGCCGACCGTGGCGGCGGACCGGCCGTCGACCGCGCACCCGCCGTCGGACCACGTGACCGGCACGACCGACCCGGCGCCCGCCGTCCACGTCGGACAACCGCAGCGGAACCAGGGCACCGCCGTGCCGCATCCCGATCCGGTCCACCCCCGGCCGAGCCACCCGGACCCGAGCCACCCGGAACCGGCCCACCCCGGCGACGACCCCCACCCGACCACGCCGCCCACCACGACGACGCCGCCGACCGCACCGCCGACCCGGCCGCCGTGCGACGTGGACGCGATCGGCGCCCTGCTGGCCGGGCTCGGCGCGCTGGTCGACGGCCTGCCGCTGGTCCCCGACCTGACCGGCGCCCTGCCACCGCTCGCCGACGGCGTTGCGCTCGACGCCGTGACCGGCGTCCTCTGGCCGATCCACGGCCTGCTCGGGGGCGCCCCGCCGACGCCGCTCACCGGCCCGCTCGCCGGTGTTCTCCCCACCGGCGCGCCGGGCGGCCTCCCGCCCCGCGCGGGCCGGGGCGGCGGCGGCGGCC